>JBBAJS010000082.1:0-1008 GCA_040403975.1 Sediminibacterium sp. | reverse complement strand
TTGCGAAAACGAGCGATAGTGAAATGTCTAGAATTCAGCAGCTTCATTTATACAACATCAACTACGTATTTTATATCTTTAGGTCATCGTCCTAGCTAAAGTTGCAAAATATAATTATGTATCATAAATGGTCCGTCTTAACAGTTACTTTTTAAAGTAGAGAAGTGATACCGAATCGGCGATAAAAATGAAGTAGTGACTCGACGGAAACGAGTACAACGAAGAGCTTGCAAAAAAACAAACTTTAGGCAGTTACAACAGCACCACTTAAGAATACTAGTAACATGTTTTTTCAAAAACAAGACCGTTCTTTGAAACCCAAAAACTTAAGTTAACCGAAACAACAATGCCTGTCACCACACGGGCTCCGCCCCCCGTATAATCGGTACAAAGAACTAGGTACCTTTCGCTTCCAGGAATCTTTCCAATTTGTGTCAGCCAGTCGGAAGTCAACACAAACAAACGAATCTTTTCCATACAGAGGTATAATTGGTGCGTTGTGGGTGAAGAGTGAGCACTTGCAGCATATTACTTTACGATACCGGATTGAGGATTAGAAAGTTGAGTGTAGAACAGTGAAACAGCCTAAAAATAATAATAAGATAATTTTTATCAGAAGCGAACGGCATTATTTTGAAAATTCTTGCTTCATTCGGTATATTCTCTAGACGATAATGTAGAATTCGATACATTATCACAACTTATATTTTGTAAATACTCTTGACACACCCACTTTTTTCTAGAATGTCATTGTACTCATTGAATACATCCTGTAAAAATGTATTTCCATTTGTTGCTCTACCATCTCTATGTATACTTAATTCTTTTGAGATCTTGATGAATAGTTTATGAAATTTGCCTCATAGACACGATCAAGGAGTTAGAAACGTTGCCTTTTCATTTATTTTTCAGAATAATTGAATAGAACCCAATATTGCCGTCAATACGGATATAACTGCGTTTATGATGGATGTCAGTTCTTGTCCTATGTAGTTTTGTAATATTATA
>JBBAJS010000081.1:0-1098 GCA_040403975.1 Sediminibacterium sp. | reverse complement strand
GCGGAGTGGTATGCAGAGAATTTAGCATTGCGACCACAGAAAGAAATTTTTTGGGAGTTTACATACCCACAATTATACTTTTACCTGTAGTGGTATATGTACACAAATTTTTTAATCATGCGTCCCAGACACAAACGTTCAAACAATTTATTGCATTATATTATCATCCTCTAGTGAAGTCAGTAGTTAAAAAAGTGTGTTCTTCTTGTCTAGTTTGTTCCATGAGTAAGAATGCAGACAAAAGGCAAGTTCCGATCGGTAGAGACAGAACGTTAAAACCGTTACAACCGAGGGAATGCATCAGCGCAGACATATTATATTTCCCAAATTCGAGTAAACACTATACACATGGATTGATTATAGCTGATTTATTTTCGTTATACATTTCGTTTTTCCCTCTTAAAAATAAGAGTAGTTCGGAAGTCGAAAGAGCATTGCGAGTATATTTTGCAGCACATTGTCCTCCGAAAACGTTCTATAGCGATAACGATCAGAGTTTTAGAGGCGAAGTAGAGACATGTTTACGTATATACGGCGTTAAGCATGTGACGTCCTACCCTTATTGCCAAAAACAAAACTCCGTCGAGAGCCAAGTTAGGACATTTAAAAACGCATATAGAGCGGCAATTCTGGACAACGAAGTTTTTAAAAGTAACCAATGGGACGTACTATACCCGTTAGTGGTGTGTCGGATAAACGCGATGATAACAAAGTACGGTATGAGTAGGGAATGCGTTCATTATGGTTATATTGTGGAGAGTAGTTTACCGATGATAACGGACACAGAATTTTTCGAACCGCTAGAGGAAGATTTGAATAGATTAGCAGAGACATTTCGTGAAAGAATGGGTAGATTTATGCAGCGTAGGAAAAGGAATAAAGAGCATTACAAGATTGGAAAAGAAAGGAAATTTTTTATTAACGAACTAGTCATGCATAGAATTTATGTTCCTGACAGCGCGATAAGCCCTACATTTAAAGGACCAGTACGTATAATAGATTTACAGGCCAGAGGTGCGACGTTAAAGGACCCAAAATCGGGGGATACTTTTTCAGTCGGATTTGAAAATATACGCAAAATTAACGTAGAGGAGCTAT
>JBBAJS010000080.1:0-1099 GCA_040403975.1 Sediminibacterium sp. | reverse complement strand
CCTGGATGGCTGGGAAGTTTAAGAACAATAAAGATATTAGTGTTCAGCAGGCCTTGCTAGATCTATGCAAAATATTTGGATGGACTGATATTAAAAGGGCGCTTACCTATTACAACCCAAGGCCTGAGGACATAGCCTCTAGATTGGATTGATTATTACTGCTCATAACTTTTTATAGTTATCAGTATTAGATGTCAGCATAGCAATAGTTTTTAAAAAGAACTCTTCATTCAATCCGGTGTTACTAATAGTTGGAGAGGAATTAGCCTCATAAAATAGACCCTCAAATAATTCTTTTGACATACTTGCTAAAACACCATTAAAAATCAAAAAAACATATTTTTGGGTTTTATTTGAGTAATAGACTCCATCATATGGATAAGATTCAATTTTCCAAGCATCTGCATCTGCAGATAAAAATTGGATAGATTTTTTTGATATAACTTTTACTGATTCATTAATCATCTTTTTCTCCTGAACTATGGCAATTACAAATACTTGGTTTACATACTGTGTCGTATGAATCTTTGCAATTATTTGCTAAGTTAATTGATGCGCACTGAAATGCATATAAGCATTTTTTTAGAATTTGTATTTCATGATCTTTATTTGCACATTCATTGCAGATAGATTTCTGAGCGGACTCTCGATCTTCACTAGTAAATGTAGTCATTTTTCACCTCTTAAATACCGATCAATTTCTTCTCCAGTAATCAGGCCATCAGTAGCCTTTAACTTTCCCTCCATTACCCTTTTCGATAACGTCTTAGGAGTGATACTCAGCAATCTTGCTGCCTCGGTATAGTTGTATCGAACAAATCTTCTAAAGGCTTGTTCTGCACCTCTCCTGGCTGATTCAATTAGCATATTTTGCAAAGTGTTTTCTTCGATTGCAATCATTTCAATATCTCCACTTCTTTTGGTTCGCCTGTTAGGTGATCAAACACAAATTTAATGTTTGGCTTAGCGTATGGATTCATTTGCGGCAATCCTTTAACGCAAATAAGATGCATTAGCAAAATGCGATCTTGGCTTGGCTTTGGTCTATATTTAGTGTTGAAATCCCATGTAGGATTTTTATCATCGACCCAGTTATCTT
>JBBAJS010000079.1:0-1104 GCA_040403975.1 Sediminibacterium sp. | reverse complement strand
CAAAAATGTTCAAAACTAAGGTCCCAAAAGGGAAACTAGCACAAAACCAGTGATAGAAATTTTAACCGGGTTGGTTTCTTCTCTTATATAAATATGCCAATGTTTGATATTGAAAATTTTATCTTTTAGATGTAGAGTTATTATTGTTTAAAACGTTGATTTTGATTTTCCTCTTGCTTTATTCCTGTTATAAAAAGCCTCTGTTTCTGTTCTAGTTGCTCAATCTAATTTCTATTTCTCTCTTATGAATATCCTGTGGTCGTTTTGTTTGTATTGTTTTTAAATATCTTATCTTATCTATCTTACTGCCTCATACCAGAGCCAAATGTACTTAGATCTTGAGTACGTATTAAAAGATCTTCTTCTACTAATTCAACATCCTCTTCGTCACAACACTTCATCTCAGCAAAACTTGTTACTTAGATTTTGATTACTTATTAAAAGATCTTCTTCTACTTTTTCAATATCCTCTTCGTCACAAACATTCTCTCGGAAGCAAAACTTGTTGTGATATTCCCATACAATACCCATACTTTCGGGACCTGTTAAAAAAAAATTATATAATTATTAGAAAACTAAAGCACTACACTTTTTATACTGTTGAGAACCAAGAATACAATGATGTAAAGTTATTTGTAATGATTGTACAATGTTACATTTCTGTTACAATTCTTTGTGCTTGACAAATTTAGACATTTGATTCTACGTTATTTTCCTACAGATTGTTATACAGTGCCTGCGCTTACAGAAAAAAAAAAAAACGGCTATTTTTAGATTCTAAGTGGAAAAGACATTCAATAAGGTACGTAATACTCTACAAACATTGCTTATTTTCTTTTTCAACAAGGTTTTATACTCAACAAGGAAGTTTGCAGGCGCGAAGGTTTACTACCGAACTACATAAATGTAAGTAATCGTCGCTAATTTCCAATCCATCAACTTGATTTTTCGAATGTCAGGATTAACCCTAACCCTAACCCTAACCCTAACCCTAACCCTAACCCTAACCCTAGGCAACGACAGTGATGACGATGGCATTGCAACACTTCCTTTCAAGAAAGTAAGTACTAGAAAGAGACCCGCCTATGCAACAAATTGCATCCC
>JBBAJS010000078.1:0-1119 GCA_040403975.1 Sediminibacterium sp. | reverse complement strand
TACGTTATTTTTCTACAGATTGTTGGCACGTTAGGTGTTGGAAGTTTCAGAAGAAGGGGCAAAAGGCTATTTTTTTTAGAGGGCAAGAACTTGATGGTTTGAGTGTCAATTGTTGAAGAGAGTGTCGGTAAATGTTTGTTTTAGAGTGTGGTATGTGAATGAAAGTGTATCGATAATGTAAAATTTGAGTCTTTTGAGCTATCGCAGCATCCCGAGTTAGTCGGTTCTGTCTAGCCCAGCCATCCGGAATATGATTCAGGTATTTTGATTTCATAGTTTAAATACGAAGAATAAGTGCCAGATTTCAGGCGAATTTTGAAAATCAAGTCTTGTTTCTTCAATTCTGATACATCTTTTTGTGCCATCTTTATGTGAGATCATGCTTCTTTTCATTGGAATTTTATCAAGGCTCTGTTCGTTTCTGATGTTCGTTTATAAAGGCTCTTGTCTTGGCAAGAAAGTATTAAAGTTTAAAAAGTCTCAAACCTTTATATACTACTTTACTACTTTCTTGCCAAGACCAGTACTTATCAAACAATCCTTCAACTCAGCAGAATCCAAAATTCTTTCCTGAAGTAGGACGTTGAGGATTTCTTCAATCTCTTTTGATTCTCCAGGTTCCTTTCTTTCGTCCAATCGTGTGGAAAATGTAGGGGGGATGTGAATTAATCAAAAATCGGAATGAAAGTGAGATCATGCTTCTTTTCATTGGTATTTTATCAAGGCTCTGTTCGTCTCTGCTACGAGGCGTCTGTGTCTTTTTCGTGTACTTGGTATGAAGAGCTTCATACTCTTTTAAATTTCAATTTCAATGTTTATTTCAAGGAATGCTTTTCACTGGACACATAAATGGTAGGAGGGTGTTTGTGTCATTAAATCAGCCAAGCAGGGCTCTCGCTATGTTGTTGTTGATTGTGCGTGTTTGGTGAGTGTTTAGTAATCTTCTTACTTGACTTTTTTAATTTCTATTGTTGTTGTGTGTGTTTACTGTTATATTTTTTTGAGCACTTGCCAATTTACTGTAAACACTTTACAGTCTCTATTTTATCATTCCTCTCAAAGGACGAATTTGCACATGCATAAAAATAATACTGTTTCTCAGTCAATTTAGTTTTAGAC
>JBBAJS010000077.1:0-1121 GCA_040403975.1 Sediminibacterium sp. | reverse complement strand
CGATGGTTTTGTCGATGATTTCAGAGCTAGTTTCGTCTTTTCGAATTCGCTCTTTGTCTCGAATGTTGTTTCTGGAATTCCATCGAAACGATCTCTAACCATGCTAACAACGTCTCCAATCTTTTCCAAATCATAGTGTTTCGTTCCTGCAGTTGTCCTCAGACTGACTAAGTTGTCGTCTTCGTTCAGTGTGCGACTTATAGATTCCCATACTTCTTCCACCGTGTACTTCGCCTGTTGAGCGCAGACTCGGCCAAATGTACCCTTTCCGATCCTGTCGATAATGTTCTTAAATACTCCTTCCCAAATCAATCCGTGAGACATCTTCAAAACTATTTCCTTCCTTGTTAAGATCGTTGACAGTTGCTCCGAGCTATCGTCGTCTACGACATCGGTCGTTAGAAGAAATTGATCTAGTAGTCTCCCTCTTTTCTTCACATCCCACACTCCCAGAACGATGTAGTCTTGGAATGCTTCTTTCTCTTGCATCATCCTCACTCTCTCTACACGAATGTAATTGTCGATTCCTTGCCATTTTCCTTTATCGTCTTCGACTCTTGAGGTGCTCCGACTTAGGTACTCTTTGCTCGCTGCCGTCATTCTCGACAGGTACCATACGTCTTTCTTCAACCCTCCTTCCTGAACCACCATCTCGGACTGTTTAGCTCCGACTGTAGTTCTCAGCCATTGCAACGATTTCCTGATGGCGATTATTCTTAAGGTGTTTTCCCTTGTACTCTTTCCTTCTTTACTTTCATCTTCCGTTGCCTCTGTTTTTGCAAATAACTTCAAATGTGTTGTACCTATGGGCTTCGATTCCTTCTTCTTCTCAGCCTTGGTAAGTATTACCCCTTCATTCAATATGAGAATCAGCTTTTTCTTGAGATCGTCTTTGATGAAAATAGCTATTTCCTCGTCTACTTCGATATCCCATTTTTTACTGACTTCCTCTTTGTTTCTCGTTTCAATGTTCAGCATCTTCACATTGCAGTTCCACCCTTCTGCTCCTAATGAGGTTCTAACTGGTGAAGTAGATACCTCCAAAACTAGAATTCCACTGTCTTCCGCAATGTTTCCTGGAGTTAGATCAGTGTCATTTATTTCAAATGCTTCCTCAGCTG
>JBBAJS010000076.1:0-1126 GCA_040403975.1 Sediminibacterium sp. | reverse complement strand
ATAACCCGATGTCGAAGTTTTCGAAGCAGTGCAATCGAAATTTATCTTTCATTGATACAAAAGACGCCAGGTAAATACATATTTTATCTATTCAAATGCATATTTAAATTATTATAATGCATAATCATATTATATTAACTAATGTACAACAATGATGCATAATATATTGAAAGTAATACATATTTTATCTATTAAAATGCATAAATTTAATTAATTTGACATTTTTTGTTTATCAGATACACGCAAGTGTTCTTTCTCCAGTACATGATTTCAGTACTTTTGAATACCAATGCAGAAATCATTAATCCTTTAGGTGACGCAAGTTTCTGGGACAAGTGCTCATCACATACTACACTGGACATGATCAAGATGGTCCAGAAGTGCATGTATTCTTTACGAAAAACAACGGATTTTCCTGCTGCGATCAAGGAATGGGAAGAATGGACTGCGGTAACTAACCAACCATGAACTATCTACAAAGATCCATTTAATGTATCTTCTTGTAGGCTGAACAGGAACCGAATGGTGCTTTACATTCACTCGTCACTGAGTATGAATCTTACCTTAAAGGATTGGAAGGTATAATGCATATTTTTATCATAGTAATTCATATTTCTCATATAAAAATACATATTCTTTACGTATATTTCTCATATAAAATGCATATTTTATATTTAATAAAGCATAAAAAATTAACAAAAATGCATATAAATACATTTATATTGCTTTACATGTATTAATTATTATTATATCAAAGATGAACAATCAGGACATATTGATGGCTCACAAGAGCATCAGGAAGAGCATCAGGAGGCACCAGCAAGTACTTCGAAAACATCGCATCCGAAGAAAAGTGATAAGTCTACACCAGTTAAGAAGGTAAGATCGCCTGTGAAAGCTCCAACAAAGGATAACACAACGCCAGCAGCTGCGAAGAAAACGCAAGTTATTGAGAAAGAAACACCGTCTTCTGCGTCTTCCACTGTGGTTCAGAAGCCTAAATCGTCATCTTCTTCTTCGGTTCCGAAAGCAACGTCGTCTTCCGCTTCATCAAGTTCGTCCACCAAGGGAGCAGTTATTCAACCTGTAAGAACCAGGCGTAAGTAGTTCCCCTTTGATTCAGAGG
>JBBAJS010000075.1:0-1194 GCA_040403975.1 Sediminibacterium sp. | reverse complement strand
AAACTAAAAATGTAAAAAAAAAATGAATATACCTCCAAATCGTCTGCTTGTAAGTCTTCTACATCACCACTTGGTTCATACACCTCCTCTACTATTGTATCCTGCTCTATAACTGTTGGAACGCGCGCCTTCTTACTCGTTTTTTCTGTTGGTATTGCTTCTAACACCCGCTTATGCTGGCACTGCGAACGATGCCCATCTAATTGGCATTTAGTGACATATTCTTTCGTACATTGAGCGCAAACATACATGGTTAACAATTTATGATAATAAATAGTTTGATTGTTCAAATTAAAGGATTAATATCTATCCAATTTACTATACATTACTATGTGAGCTATACATAGCAAACCATATTAATACGTTTTGTAACACCCCATAACACGGTTTTGTATAAACTATATCATCCGTTTACATAAACGTATGATGTAGGTTATACTAAACCGTATTATACAGTTTGAAATACGCGCATTACTGCTGCGAAAATTTGGAAAATACGTTTTTCCATGGCTACAAATCGTCGCAAACTTTCAACAAATTTCTTTATATAAATAATTAAAATTTTGACAACATTAAGTGTAGCCACATAAAAACAAACCAACTTTTACTCTATAGACCTCATAATAACTTAACGCCATGTCAAAAAGAAACGCTGGTCTTAAATCGGGATCCGAAAGTTCTATACTTTCGAGTAAACACCCGGATCGTATGGGTGTATTTGCTACCCCACCTGATGAGAGAAAAGAAGATGATGGGGATGAGTCAGATCAGAAATCACATCATTCTGGTAATGCAACATCAGATGATTATCAACCTGGGGATGTTAATGATGACGAATCATCCTCAAGCGACGATGAAAGTGAAGTGGAAGAGAAAGCTACCACCTCTGTACGTCCTACGTCTTCCACAAACATTAGTACACCTTCCACTGCACGTACAACCGCTACTCCGGCTATCCGAGCAGTTCCTGGAGTTGTCGTAAGGTCAAGCAAGTTGATCCAAGAAGTGTTCAAAGCGGTATGGAAGAAGTACTCAGGTTATTTGAAGTTTGCGGGTTTGAACAATTATAAGAAGGTATTTATACAAAATATCGTTTTCGACACAACATTATACGTTTTTTATATATTTCACTATTTGGTTTATACGTTTATGAAAAACGTATTAATACGTTTTATAAAACGATTAATATGTTTT
>JBBAJS010000074.1:0-1250 GCA_040403975.1 Sediminibacterium sp. | reverse complement strand
CAATTTTCCTTGTAGGCAGATAAACGTTTAACTGAGTATCCACAAAACGGTATTGCTTACTTGCAAGATAACTTTTGTTGGTTTGAAGAAGGAAAAATAGGCATAACTGTAGAGGTAGAGGTTTATATCTCATCCTTTATTAAAGAAATGTTTTTGTAGTAATAAGTGGAATGAAGGTATGTAAATACAAAGATATTGTCAGTCCGTTTCGTCTCTTCGACGTCTGTATAAATGTTACAGCCCTTTCTGATAAAGTTATAGGTCACAATCAAAAAGTTAGTTTCTCTGCTGACATTTCTGTCGCGATGTAACAGCCCTTTTTGGTTGAGTATGTATATATATTTCAAACTTATTGTTTAGAAAAATTTCTTGATTGTCCTCAGAAGCAAGGCTACGTATGGGTCATCCGCCGCCCGCCGGCTCAAAACCTTCTCTCATATGAAAATATTGTATAAGGGTAATTCTTGAACATCACAAAGGTCAACAGGTGTTTCTTGTTTTGTTGCAGCATGCATATTGACCTATTGTGTAGATTTACATATCTTTTTTCTTCTTCATCTTTTTATCACCCCCTTTAATTTTTCATATTATACGACCCTGCCTATTTCTATCCATTTTTTTTTCTTCATATTATTTGTTTTGTTCTGACACTGCGGTAATGTGATGATTACTACCTTAATACCCATACTGCCTATGTTACCCTTATTAGAAATACTTATCCTACTACTAACCATCCAGTCATCCATGGGGCGTCATTCTGGCTGACTCATCTACTTTTCTGTGCCCCGTAAGCGAAAGCAACCTAAAATCACAAACTTACTACCAAAAGCACAGAAGGCCTCTTCTCTTCCTCACGATTGGTGGACAACGGTTTCGGCTTCTTCTTTACTTCCTCCGCTGCCATTGAATCCCTTTCCTCTCGCTCCTCCGTGTACAATTCTCGCTGTAGAATTCCTCTTGTCCCTGCATCCTCTTGAAGTTGGTCCTTTCAAGTGCCTATCCTTTGAGATTCCACTACTCGCTCTGTTCCCTTTCCCTGCCAAGCAAGACTTTTGGCCTTAATTAAGCAATGAACGACGACGAGAACAGCAGCTTATATTTTCTCCCTCTTCTCTCAATTCAAACCTATAGTTTATTTTTAATTCAATATAGCTACACAGATTCTTTTTTTCTTTTTTTTTTGGGTTTGGTTAGCAGTTGCAATTTTCCTTGTAGGCAGATAAACGTTTAACTGAGTATCCACAAAACGG
>JBBAJS010000073.1:0-1251 GCA_040403975.1 Sediminibacterium sp. | reverse complement strand
ATCCCTCACTTTTTTTAACTTTAAAACACAGTTTAGATTATGGACAAAGAACAAATGCTATCGGACGCTTTTTTAAAGCAATTTAAGACTGGGGAAGAACTGAATTCCTTCCTAGCCGAACTACAAAAACGCGGTATTGAGAAAATCCTAGAGGGAGAACTAGATGCTCATCTTGGTTATGAGAAACACGAAAAAACTTCCGAGGTCAATGCCCGTAATGGCTATTCCAAGAAGAAAATAAAGACTTCTTATGGCGAATCTCAGATCCAAGTTCCTCGAGATCGAGACGCCTCTTTCAATCCCATGCTGATTCCAAAAAGACAAAGTATGGTAGATGGATTGGAGAATGTAATCGTATCACTTTACGCCAAAGGAATGACTGTGAGTGATATTGAAGAACAGCTTAGAGAGGTATATAATTTTAATGTATCTACTTCAACCATATCTAGAATCACTGATGCGGTGGCTAGTGATGTTATTGCTTGGCAAAACAGACCCTTAGAACCGGTTTATCTAGTAGTATGGATGGATGGGATTGTTTTTAAAGTTAGAGAGAACAGTAAGGTGATTAATAAAACCATCTATTTGGCTGTAGGACTCAATAGAAACGGGCTTAAAGAGGTATTGGGTATGTGGTTGGGGAGAAACGAAAGCGCCTCTTTTTGGCTGGGTGTATTAACTGATTTAAAGGCCAGAGGCGTAGACGATATCCTGATCACTGCCACCGATAATCTCAATGGATTTACAGAAACTATCAAGCAAGTATTCCCTGAATCAAACACACAAATTTGTGTGGTACATCAAATCAGAAACTCAAGCAGATACGTTGTTTGGAAAGATAAAAAAGCGTTTACAAAGGATATGAAGCAAATCTATGATGCACCTACAAAACAAGCCGCAAGAGCTGCATTAGAAGACCTGGCAAACACTTGGGGACGCAAATATCCCTATGCCATAAAATCCTGGGAAGACAACTGGGAGGAGCTTACTGTATTTTTTGACTTCCCTCTTGAGGTTAGAAAAATCATTTATACCACCAATCTTATTGAAAACTTAAATGGTAAAATCAGAAAATACACTAAAAACAAATTATCATTCCCTACTGATGAAGCTGTTCTAAAATCGGTATTTTTAGCACTTAGGGAGGCTACTAAAAAATGGATAATGCCCATACATAACTGGGGCCTAATCCTAAATCAGTTCTTAACTATCTTTGAAAAAAGGGTTCAACTTTAATAAAAAGCTGAACCC
>JBBAJS010000072.1:0-1438 GCA_040403975.1 Sediminibacterium sp. | reverse complement strand
ACCTGAAAAACAAACCCCAGTCGTCCATACACTGTTCCTTGTACCAATTTTGTTAATGTCTCCGTGAATCTACCTTTGTTGTAATAGGTGTGTCTAATTCCCTGCGAACCCTTCGTATGAGCGCACCATACAATTGAGCGAACTACTTGCGCAATTAGTTTAGTTTCATCCCCTCTCTGAGATAAGGCAAAACCAGGATTCGCACATACAATTAGCTTCATTAGTTCGCGGACCAACTTTTCGAGCGACGCCTTGGCTCCAATGCTCTCTGGATAAAAAAGAAAAGCAACGCTTACCATTAAATTTATGGCATTTAATGCTACCTCGCGATCACTCCTAGATAGTTCGATGTACTGATTCCTGCTCTTTTTGAACATCATCTTCTGCATGGTTCCCTAAGTAAATCAATGTAAATTTACTAATATTATAAGGACAAATACTTTAAAAAGTAAGCAAGGTACTAAAATTAAAAATGATACATGCTAAAAAATTTAAGCATGTATCATTTATATAGATTAGCATTTATATGGTATTTTTTAGTAAAAATAATACAAATTATGTAGTTTACTTAAAATTATTAGCATGCGTCATGTATAAATAATTGAAATTGTGACAAAAATTAACAAAACACATACCCGCTTTGTATTTTCAAGGCAGTGAATTGCCTCAAATGGTTTGTATTTCTGTATGCAATTACGGAAGACAGCCTGGATACCAGGCGAGTCGGCAATGCCGTTGTCGTTATGCAAACGACGTCTTTTCTGTATTGGTTTAGCCTTTTTTCGACTAACTCTACCAACTCCAGATGAAGTGACCCTCTGTTTCTTTTTCTTTCGTTTCTCATCTTCATCGGAGGAATCGTCCTCATCTTCTCCTTCCGCATCAGAGGGAGCATAATGGTCATCACTCGCGTTATCCTCTAATATATTTATGTTAATCAAATTAAAATAAATAGATATTAACTTATATAGATACCATATTCATTTTCAACTTCCTCTTCCTCTTCTTCTTCTTCTTCCTCCTCTTCCTCGTCTTCTTCTTCTACCTCCTCATCTTCTTCCTCCTGATCCTCCTCTTCCTCGTCTTCCTCCTCAGATTCTTCCTCAATGACATCTTTTTTAGAAGTTTTTTTGTTTTTTTTGGATTTATCTTTAACAGAACTAGCCTTCTCGGTCGACTCCTTCTTCTTTGGAGACTTAACTTTCTGTAGACCTGCGTTACGTTTAGTGATGATCGGCATGATTGCGTTTATGTTTGATTAATTGGTAATTAAATTGATGTTAATTATGATGTTGTTTGTAATAACTTTTTAAAATTGGTGTGACCAATTATTTAGTAAATTTTGACAAAAATGGATGATTTGATATGCGATTTAAAGCATCTCCAACCACTCAATTCTTTAATTATGCAATAGTGATCCAATATAAGAAGTTATACT
>JBBAJS010000071.1:0-1452 GCA_040403975.1 Sediminibacterium sp. | reverse complement strand
GAGCTTGCATAGGAGCTTTTTCATTGGTTTGCAGCCTTTGTGTTTAGGGAGGTCAATAGCTCTTCAAGACGTGACCTCAACGCGCTCATGCAGTCTTTGGTTACGCCCACCCTCAGTCTTTGGATTGTTGGCTGCGAGCATGGCGCTACACGTCTTGCAATTTCAGAATCGGAAAGTCCGTGATCAGAAATTGACTTCAGAATTGTTTGTATTTCCCTCATGTTTTTCATTCTATACGCAAATGAATAGTTATTGCAATACGCAAATGGAAGTATTTTTGCAATGAGGTATACAAGCGTGCATAGTCCTGAAATGGATTTAGCCAAACAAATAGATCAGGCCATGCGTGATTGGAAGCCAAAGCGGCTATCACAAGCTGAGTTAGCAAGGCTATCAGGCGTTCCCCAGCCGACTATTTCGCGCACTCTCAAAGGTGATTCAATACCGGAAACAGATACCTTATTACGCATTTCAAAGGTATTAAGAATCTCATTCTCTGGTCTAGATTTCAAAAATACTTATCCCCAAATTACAAAAAATGATGAGGAAAAGCTATTATCCGATTACCGCCAACTCTCTGATTTCAATAAGGGCCGCCTAATGGAGAAGGCTGACCAGCTGTTAATGACACAAAATAAAAGCAAGTCAAAAAGTAATACCAATACCCATAAGGCTCAAAAGAAGGCAGCGTAAATTTAATAGCAATGGGGAATCAGCTAAGATTCTCTTCTTCCCTTTTAAGTTTTTTTAATTAATTAATGCTAAAAAATCTAACTTATTTTTATATCTTTCTTTTGACTAGCTGTGCGCAAATGGGGAAGATGGATTACACCACTTTTGAGCCAGTCACAAAAAATGGGAACACTAATGAATTTAAATATATGGTTCGGTCAAATATATTTAATCCGGCCAATGATTTAAACAGCGAAAAAGAGCGCTTTATTTGGCTTGAAATGTGGCTATTAGACAATAAAATGTGTCCTGATGGGTATGTAATCATTAGTAGGAATGCAATCGATCTTGGGTATTCCGAGGCCGTAAAAAACATTTATTACATTGGAAAATGTAAATAATTACAGTTTTTTTCCTTTTTTTCTTAGTATTTTCCCTAGTATTTTTCATCTCTCTTTAACGAGCTAAACGATCTAGTTCATATCTAGTAAGGCTCTAATGCCACTTAGGGCATGCGTTTCCTATTCTTAAGAATTATTCATTTGCGTATTGCTTTATCTATTCATTAGCGTATAGTTTAGCCATGCAACACCAAATCAACTTTCAAAACACCGACCTTTGGCACTTTTGCGCAATTGCGCACGATGCTGGGATTGAAGAAGTTAACGAGGAGGAAGTCATGACTCAATTAGCAAACATGGAGCTTGCCAAATGCAAGGCCATTTTAGGAATGCAAATCGATGTTGATCGCTTTGGTCAGACATGGGACCGAGCCAATGC
>JBBAJS010000070.1:0-1456 GCA_040403975.1 Sediminibacterium sp. | reverse complement strand
CCAGGACCACCAAGTTTAGCACCATCATATTCTTGGGCAACGGACATACATTCTGCAACAATCAACTCGGCGAACTTTTCATCAACTTTAGCCCGAACTCGTTCATCAAGTGCATCAGTGAAATCTTCAATATCGCAAGAATATGATTCCGCAACCAGTTTGATGGCTTGCAGTTTAAGTTCTTTAATTCGTTCGTTCATTCATTTCCAAGTCCTGTTTGTTGTTGTCTATGTGTATATTATACAACCAAATAGATTTTGTGTCAAGTCAGCAAAAAGTATTACACCTATATCGGGACAATACCAAAGTAAATTTTAGGACAATACCAGAGTAAATTTCGGGGCAATACCAAAGTAAATTTTTAACTACCAACCGGATTATTACTGCTCTCAATGGTCCAGCGTTGAGTGATTCGGCTATAACGGAACCAAAAAACTTTTAGTCCCAGTCGAAACCTGAATCCAAAACTGCTTTTATCCGTTGGCGGGTAAAAATTCAAACCATTGCGAATCACTCCGCCTTGTTGTGTAATATGTATCATTTCTTTTCCTTACATTTATCAAAATGTCTTCTCACAATGTTATGCTTAACTCCAGTAGCACCACAATGTGGGCAAGTGACCACTTGTAATATTCTGCCATTTTTCCATCCATTGTTGATGGCATTTTCTAAATCATCTATATGGACTTTTTTCTGCTCTGTGCCATTATTGATCCATCGAGTTTGACTTACGATACCAGACAATGCTTGTTTGACGTCATCTGAGTGACCACGGCCCGTTGCGTGTTTTCTAATTTTGTCTCGCCTGGCCTGTTCCTGTTCTGTACTTCTGTTTTTCTGAACCTCGCTCATTTTTTTGCGAGTTTCTTCTGTGACCACTCTACCTTTTAGTGTATTTGATCGTTTTTGGTTTGATTCGGCAGACATCTTTCTGCCTCTCATTTTTGCTAAGGTTTTTTCACTTGCTGGCCCAAAATTTCTAAACTTTTCACCACCAAGGTTTTCATTGAGCCACTCACTCTTGTCAAGGGCACTAACTTTCTTGAGAAACCTGTATTCATAGTTAAGTGCTTGGTCAGGACTTTCAAAAACTTTCCGTACCTCGGCCTTAAAAGAGTCTATTCCATATTCTTTTACTAAGTTCTTAACCTTAACAGAAGAAGTAAAATACCCACCGGACTTCCAAAATGTGTCGGGATTTGAACCCTTTCCATATTTAGATCCGTAGTACTTCAATCCAGTGGGTATGTGTAAAACAAAATAAGTGTAGGGTATTCGATCAGACATAAATGTTCCTTTTAGTATATTTATGTCTGTCCTACGGACTTATAGAGTTTCGCCTCCGATAGTTCTCGAACAAGCACATAGTTCTCCCGTTTGAAGACTATCTAAGATTCGAAGTGTTTCTTCCGGACTGCGGCCCACATTTAGATTATTAACTGTGACATGTTGGATA
>JBBAJS010000069.1:0-1598 GCA_040403975.1 Sediminibacterium sp. | reverse complement strand
TATTCGCTTTTCCCTTTCTCTTTTGAATTGTTGCAGTTGGGGAACATTACTACAAAATATACAGATATGGTTTGCGAATGGCCTATTAGGCGTAACACTCGTTTCAGGGCAGTGTATACTCTTATAAGCGTTCCCCACCACTTTTCCTTCTGCATTCGTGCCTTGTTTTGCTGTCACGGATATGGGGAAAGGCCGAAATAAAGGAACGAATTCATGATCTGAACGAAATGGTACATTCAACAACATGTCATGTTCAATGGAGCCTTCTATTATTGGTAATCCCAAACATAAACGCGCTAGACTAGGATTCTCGAAGTCATTTAAAGTCACTGGAATAGACGAAGATATAAAGCCAAAGTTTGTCAGAATAGATTGGTGGAGAAATTTTTGTTTTTGAGTGAAATGATTGGCTTTTGATCCCTTATGGTGAGTATTAGGTTGAGTAGGACTCACGTGTTGCTCCCAATTCGCAGCCCATGTATTATTGGAAGTTGGATAAGAAATGTCCTGACAATAAGCACATCCAATAATGTACACCACACACCCATCACTTCTACACTGCGAGGATACGGTCATTCCATTCTCTGCATGTTTGTTGATAAATGCATTTAGTCGTTGTTCCAGGGGCTCCTTTCTACTTCTAGTATGAACATTTGATGAAGAACTACTACTCGCCTCGCATTCCTTTATGCAAATGAAAAAAATTCATAACCAAAATCAGATTTACATCAACAATGATACAAACAATTAATAAACGTACTTCTGTAATCATTGTTGACGAAGAAACAATCATTGAATCCCCTGGTGTTTCCTCGGAATCCACACCACCAGCGCCTCTCAACTGATTAAATAACAACAGTACAAATAATTAACTAATGAGATAACGCAAGGAGATAACGTACCAATACTTTATTACGATGTTTTTCACAGTTCTATAAAGGTTATCAGTCCCAGGTTCTACTATTGACAGTGCCTATCTAGATACGAATTGTGTCATCAAATCAGGTTTTATACTTACATTATCAATTGTATCCATCGACCTTGAAGCTTCAGGGACCCCCTGGTTCGGACACACCTTTTCTGTATTTAAATGTCTTGTGAAAGTTCCGATGTTCCATCCACCTTTTCTTGCCTGGTACACAGTAAAAGGATCTTCTTGACAGTGAATGCATATCAACTTTATTTGACATGACTCAGTCTCAAATACAGGTTTTGCAACTAAAAAATATTTGTTAGTTTTAAACCACTCTGAAAAAGCGGCGAACCTTTCTATGTTCATCGAAATGAGAAATACTTATAGTATAAAAGTCGCTCTAAATTTCATGGAGAATCGAAATGTGAAATCGTTACTGCTCTACCTAGAGCACTGAAAAAGGCTAACAAGTTTTCGCTCGAGCAAGACGGGCGAAAACGCCGGATGCTCAAGTTGCCGTAATTTTCGGCAAAAAAATTGTGCCCCAAAAAAGTCCGCAGTGGTTGAATTAGTATGGGCAGCCAAAATTTCAGAGCCGTAGCAGCGATAGCCATGAAGGCTAACAAAAATTGGGGTTGGAAAACACCCCTCATACCAGCAGTCTGAGAGGAGCGACTTACCCTTG
>JBBAJS010000068.1:0-1605 GCA_040403975.1 Sediminibacterium sp. | reverse complement strand
GCACATCAGTCCAACCCATCTCAGCCATTATTAAAAAACCTACTGACACTGATGAGAATTCCATCGTATTTTGGAATTTGGACTGTCCTCTTAGTTTGTATGGGGTGATGATACTCGCTACTCTTACAAACTCCATGCCTCCGTTTGATCGCAGCCGGTATAAACGTAGTCCTAAGCCTGTTAGGCATGAGTCATACTTTAGTAGTCCGGTTACTATTTGTGCTGCGAAGCTTTCAATTTTTCTACAGTATTCTTTCTTCCTCAATCCCATCAAAACCAGAAACGTTCTCCATAGAAATACATCCAGTCTTGCTTCCTGTGTCATCATTTTCCTCTCAGACTTCTTGCGCTCGCGGTTAAATGTGTTTTTAAATGCATGTAGTTGATGTACGAAAGGTCTCATTTGACGTGCAATTAGACAGTAACGTGATGCGAACGCTGCTAGCCTTTCCATCTCCCTCAGTGATACGTTGCTGTCGACGTTCACGTTAAAGAATTCATACAAGGTCTTCTTGAAATTCTTCGATGCTAAACTAACTGTTCTATCGTCTAGGTCGAATTGCCACCCGATCCATTCTAGTTGACGGCCTGCCTTGTATTTGTTTCTTTCTCCAATTCCAGCGAAAGCCTTTGAGCCTAGCAACTTCGTTGTGAAATCAATTGCGATCTCTTTATCGCCTGTCAATTCCGACTCTGCACATGCTCCCTGGAAATCGTCACAATAGATTTCTAGACTTCCCTCCATTAATCTTCCCGCTCTTTCTTTTATTATTCTTGAAATGGGTCCGAAAGCATACCCTGTTCCTGTAAAGCCGTACCCACTAGTGATGTGGATCACACACTTGCCATCTGTTAACTCACAGACTAATAGACTTGCGTCCTTGGCAGCCACGTATAGTTGACCATAAGCGCTTCTTATATCGTGTTTCCATAGTCGTAAGTTTGACCATCCTACTCTTGCTGCTTCTCGTAACACCATCTCTGCCAAATCCTTGATTGTCGGAAATGTCAACTCTCCCCATCTTGCCTTCATTTTTTCTTTTCCCTCTAATGAATTCACAGCTTCTTCTGGACGCATGCTTTTTGCTTTTGAAGAATCTGTTATTGATCTTCCTTCAGGCTTGGGAAAGTTCTCAGCCCAATGCTGGGATACTACGTTCACACCTTCTTTGCCGAATACTACATTTGTTGGTAATATTATGTTGAGACCCTCTTCGTGTGACTCTGATAGAATTTTATTCACTGCAGGCGCTACTTTTAGGTAAGACTGTCTCAGCGGTCCCCTTGGAAACGCTGATGGTTTAAAGTCTTCCCTCACTACTAACTCTACCCCTTGCGCTATGTCCAACAGTCTATCGTATTCAGGGTACTCTGGTGGAACACATGCCGCTATCCTCTCCGCTGAGAAACGTTCTTCTGCTAATTCATTTTGTTTCTTCCGTACTAATTTCACCAAATCTCCTCCTACGTTTCTGAGCTCTTCTTCGTTTGACTTACTAATGTCTTCCGGGAACTGGAATGGTATTCCTTTATCGTCTTTGCTCCATTCGATTGCTGCCTCTATTCCAATCGAACGATCGCATTCTCGGAAGCATTCGTTGATCA
>JBBAJS010000067.1:0-1619 GCA_040403975.1 Sediminibacterium sp. | reverse complement strand
TTATACGTTTATGAAAAACGTATTAATACGTTTTATAAAACGATTAATATGTTTTTATAAACGTATTAATCGTTTTATAAAACGTATTTATACAATTTTAAAAAAACATTAATACATTTATTAAAACGATTAATCAGTATAATAAAACGTATTAATTATTTTTCAAAAAGTATATAATCTTTTTTATAAACGTATAAATGAAAAATAAAAACGTATGTTTTTATAATATTTAATGTATTCACTGATCTCTTTTGTTTATCAGAATTGTTTAAAGGAGATGGTGCTGAATACATCAGGGAAGCATTACATTCAGTTATGCAAGGAAGATAAAGATCTAGTTCTAAAGTCAGTCAACTTGCTCATTTCTGTTGCTTTTTTGCATGATCCTGAAAACATCGGTAGCATTGATTCCAATGAAATGCTTACCAGACTTGTGATGGAGGTATGGATTTAATTTACTACTTATATTTAAAATTGAACTTACTTAGTATAATCCTTAAATATAGCTCATCTATGTCGCTTACCCTGGATTATACGAAATGGCACTACATGATGATGAGAAAATCATATACCAGACAGTGAAGATGTTGATCACATCTACTCAGACCGCAAGCGCCCACCATAAAAATGCGATGTTCCTCAAAGGTCGATATTGCGAATCTCTGTTTAAGAAGATAAAGGTTAACGTGGGTGATACTCTTAAGATGCTGGAAACGGTAAGTACAAACGTATTTTACCTATTAAAAAACGTATTGTTCAACCTAAAAAACGTATATTAACCCTAAATTAATGTATTTTCTTTTAATAAATAGTCAAAGGGCGGTTACGATTCCCGCCTTTTAAAACAAATCAAATTGGATTTAGGGGGTATCGACCCAAAGGACATGTTTGCGCATGATTTGTCCACAACTCATCCATTTCGCATGACGAAGTTATTTCATGAGCGTTGTGAACCAGATGGACTACCAATCCCTGGCGATTACATCATGAAAACACTGCAAATGATTTCAGACAAGACGGAACAGTAAGTACAAAAACGTATATATCATTGATAAAAATGTATTATTCATTACAATAAACGTATATTTTGTTCCATAAACGTATATTTCATTAACAAAAACGTATTATTCATTAATTTAAACGTATATTTCATTACATAAAACATACATTTAGTATAATAATTTAAACCGTATACTACAACTATTTTTATTCAGGGCAGACGGTGATACCGACAGTATTTATGGAGAGGGTTGTGACTTACTTAGGTTCCGATGTGACCCGAAGGCACTCCCATACTTTCTACGCCATGAAGAAAATGACGTAACTGGTTACCAAATGCTTCCGATGGGTAATGAGATGCATCGGTTGGGTCCTACAGGCAAGAAACTTGTTGGGCTTCGAAACATCATTAACATTCGTATGCTTACTGATGATGGCATGCGCATGCACTCGGACATCCTGTACCTGATCTTTTACATTGCGAAAACAACTTTCGGGATTCCTTTCTTGGAAAATGACGAACGCTGGTGGGTACATTTGTCTCCCCGTATGATGGCCCTCATCGAATTGTTAATCTGGATATCGATTCGATTAAGAACCCTTCACGTTAAAGATCCAAA
>JBBAJS010000066.1:0-1623 GCA_040403975.1 Sediminibacterium sp. | reverse complement strand
CTGCCCGGAACCGCTGCTGGGTAAAGATATAAAAATGATGTTAAGAACTAATGCCCAATGTTGCTTGTCCTGCCCGAACCAAAGCTGGGATGTCCTCTACTGCTGATTGTACGAACGTCAAGCCCAACTATTGCAAAACCCCTTGTTGTGCGTTCGTGCTTATTCGCATTATTCTGGATTTTGTTTTTGTTCTAATTCTTCAATTATTTTCTTCGCTTTTGATAATCTTATTGCTTTATTTTTTTCTATTAATTTACTGGTTGTCCATTTTTCAAGTTTATGATGTAAGGGTACAAGTAATGCTGCTATGCAAACTAAAGCTAACAACATAAGAACGGGACTATGATGAGTTATTCGTTCTAAAAAAGGATGTAACAATAAATTGAGGAACTCAAATACAATTAGCAAAGCAATTACGCAGAAGAATGAAATTAGTTTTGTATTTACAATATATGTACGACTAAGCATTAGGAACAAAATAATAGAAGTAACAATCACAAATGCAATTAGTGCATATTGTATGTTTTGTTTGCGTTGTTCCTCTTGCTCTGCATTTACTACTGCTAATTCTTGTTGTCTTGCGTCCTCTTCAAATGTCATTAATTGAGTTTGCTGCAAGGCTTTCATATTGAATAGACTATCATTAGCAGTTTTATTCATTTCAGAATACTTAAATGCACTGTCTGTATTTGAAGTTCTATAAATGTCAGTAAGCAATTTTGAGGGATTGATAACCATTGTAGCAAAAGCTGTTTTTTGTACTGATGCAATCGCTTTCTTTGCGTACAATATAGCCGAGTCTTTCTGGTTGGCTTTAAGATAGTATTCACTAATGGCGTTGTAAGCAATATTGATGTATTTGGACGACTTAATTTTATAGCCTTCTTCTAAAGCCATATTCATATAATTTAAAGCAAGTTTGGGGTTGTTTAGTCTGGATTGAATACTTCCTAATTGTCCATAAATTCCACACAAGTAATATGTTATTTTTGAACTCATGCTTAACTCATAGGCTTTTTGTGTAAAGACTAAAGCAGAATCAAGTTTGTCGGTTGCCAAATAAATTTCCCCCATAAACATGTTACCCATGATGGTAAAAATATTTACTTCTACCAAGGCACTTTTTTCCACTGCCTCTCTGCCATACTTCAAGGCTTTGTCATACTCTTTTAGGTTTAAATAATTTGCAGCTAATAAATACTTTACAGGTACAATGAGGCGATTGTCTTTTGAACTTTCTGCTACGACATTTGCTTTCAATGCATATTCTAAAGACTTCGGTGTATTACCAAAAGCCTTATAATCGTAAGATAAACAAGCTAAGCCATGTAATATGCACACTTTGTCATTTGTCTTTTGCCCCAATACTAAAATTTTTTCAGCAATTCCCATATCGTCCACAGGATTAGTTTCAGATTCTGTCAAGGCACTAAATACCAAATAAAATCTTGCACTATCATTTTTTTCTAAAGGAATTTTTTGAAGTATGGAATCTATGTTTGGAACTTGCGAAGTCACCGAGTAAGAAGTTAACAGAAAAAGAAAAAAAAGTAATTTATTCATGAGGAAAAAAGTTTTAATTATGTTAAAGTTTATTGAGGTCTGCTAGCATGACGCACAACG
>JBBAJS010000065.1:0-1630 GCA_040403975.1 Sediminibacterium sp. | reverse complement strand
AACACTTTGCCTTGGTCGTCTCTTATATTTTTACAGTCTTTTGACTGGTGAGATCTTTGACCACATAAAAGGCATTTATTTATATTATTTTGTGAACCTCCACCCCTATTATGGCGGGGATAGGTAGGCCGATTATACGTTTTGTTATAACCGTACGCATTATCTTTTTGCGTATCAAATTTATCTTCTAGTCTTGTTTCGTAGCCCAATTTATTATATTGTTTAGGTCTTGGGGTATAGCTTGTCTCATTTTTGGCTTTATTTTGAGGTCTTGACCTCTGTATGGATCTACTATTATTCACCTCCATACTGTAGCTAGTATATTTTTGAGACTGTTTAAAACCACCGGTGGTATTTTTATATTTTTTGTTCCTCAAGTAATCTATGGCGCCATTCTCTTTTATATCTCTATCGATAGTGGAACGGTGCAGATTAAGGCCTTGGGACAATTCGAGTAGAGTACAGGCCCTTCCTAATTTTGCAGTGTAATTGTTGTAAAGATTGCTAGCGGTTTGACTGCCAAATGGAGGAAGTGCTCTAATTAAAGCATTACAGCCTTCCAAGTTATAGTACGCATTTCTGCTCGCGCCCGTGGGAAGTGCTGTTGCTGCTCTACCGATTAATTTTACTATGTGAGCCTCTGCAGTGGCTAAGGTGCTGTTACGGGGTACCTTATAGCCTACTAGTTGATTTCTAGCATCCTCTGCAGTCAGACGTCTATCATAGTTTAAAAGTAAATTATGGAAAATAGCGGCAGTGTCCATACCGTTAGTTTTCCATTCTAATATTAAGTCATGCGCCTGTCCAGTTGAAGATGCTAGAAGTTTTTCTAGAAATTCATCTTCGGACAGAGCACATTGTGACTGTGCAGCTACTAAGCTTCTTAAATATTCTACTATCCCCATTCCTCCATCTTTTGTGGATCCGGAAAATCTTCCGGGCTTCGGGAATATTTTACTGACCTCTATATTCCTTTGTGTCGTATGCACTGTAGGAATAGGGCTAAAGTTTTTAGGCGGCTCGATTGAAGCATTAATTTTATGGCTATTTAATTCTTTATTCAGGATGTTCATTTCGACATCATGATTAGAATTTTCGATTAAATCGTTTGTTCTAGTTCTTTCCAACCTTACGGAGTTGTGAAAGCTAGTGCAGATATCTTCTACATTAGTTGCCATATTTTTTAAATTTGATTTCCTTGCAAGGTTTGTTATGTCTTCAACCATTTTTAAAAGAGCTGCTCCTTGCGGATGATTTTTAGTAAAGATATAGCTTTCTTTAGCCATTATATCGCATCCGGGATTTTCTTCACTCATATTTTCATTGAGTGGATTATCAGTTAGATAATCATTTAGATCTATTGATTTATTGCTAGAAACGCTGTGAGACCTGCTTGTTTTGCCGCTCAACATTTTGTTGGACTAACCCTTTATTTGGTTAAGAATGTAAAAACTTTATTTAGGAGTTTTTCAATTCTGGTTTTTTAATTTTTTAATTTTATTCTAATTTAATTTGGTGTATTTGTGCAGTATAGATATGCAGTTCTGCGTGCTAGTGTAGATACTGATACTAATACTGGACCCTATGTATATAGAGGTTCCTCCTCCTTACTGTAATGAGAGAAAAAAAA
>JBBAJS010000064.1:0-1632 GCA_040403975.1 Sediminibacterium sp. | reverse complement strand
CCTATGCACCAGTCTTCAAACGAGTAGACCTCAAGCGGTATTTTGTTGACAGCGCGATGAAGATTGAAAGTGTTTATAAGGATGCAAGATAATGCAAAATCGTGTTCATGACTACGTTCGCCAGCTCTTCCACGCCCACCACGTCTATAAGGCCATGTACTATCACATAACTGCTTATTGAAATTGTCGCACAACTTGAATGATACACCATAGTCATCATAGGCTGGGATAGTGTGGGCAGGCTGTTTTCCAACTACCTTCTTGTAACCTGTTGTAAATACGGTCTTAAGGCCCAAACCCTTGGCTCCTTCCATCCTCTGCACCAACAACTCTCCAGTCTTTTCGCAGAATAGTATTCCCCAATCATTTGGTTTCTCTATTCGTGGGTGGATTAATGAGGTAATGTGCTTAACTCTGTCGGCTCTAGCAGATGCAGAGTAGGGAATGTCTCTGCTGCGCATGTTTACTCTCGATGTCTTATCAAAGTAGAGAGAATCCATGCATAAAAACGATTCGCCATCAAATTCCTCTGTAATATCAGCCCAATGACTCACGACCGAAGACATTGTAGAAGAGTCTGATTCGTCCATTTTTCCTTCTCTCAAAAACATGTCGACAAGGAACGACAATTGATTCCAATCCAGGAGAACACACGCTTCGTAGAACCACAATCCTATACGAGCAGGTTTGGAGAGCACTAACATTATGTTTCCACTATTTCCGGTAAACTTAAATAGTTTTTCATCACAGGCTAATATTTCACCCAGCCTAAGAATACTTTTTCGAAAATTTTCTGAAATCATGGAATAGAATTGACTGGAAATGTGGAATTTCCAAATACCATGTTCAATAAAATGTACTCCTCGAGAAGGTTTACTAGTCTTATCTTTCAAAAAGTCGAGGGCCTTACGAATATCATCGTGCAAAGGCCTTGTGGAATAATGAGCAGATTTACTACGTGTTGCTTTCGGACACTGTTGCCTTCCTTGCAAATAAATTTCAACAGCCAACACCTCGTATATTGTCCCTGGGGTTATTTTTTCTTCGTACAAACTCCCATGTGAATGGTCGGTCCAGTAACTTCGATCTTCTTCCTTCAAAGTGTCGTAAATAGTATTGATGACGCTTGGCGTAACGAAAGACAAAAAGATATTCAAAAGCTTGCAAGTATGTTTTTGCCATGTAACAACTGCGAAAGGAGGTTCCACAACTACTTTCAAAACAAACTTGCATTTCTTTAAGTCTGGCTGCTCCCAAGGCTCTTCATTTTCCCACCGTCTAGCTGCAGCAGCACTGCGCCTCGAATCTGATAATGTTTGTGTCTGCTGACTCCTGGATCTGAGAGGGAAAATAATTTAACATAGTCAATGTGGTACATGGGGCATTTTAAAACTGGTATTGGATAGATGGTAAGGTAGTCCTGAGGAAAGATAATTGTGAAAATAGAAAAACCTAGAAGTCATGTTTTGACTTTGATGCCAAAAATCAAGGTTTTGAGTATCGATAGAGAAGAGCTGTTTAGTGTAATAATTGTAGCCCTTGGAATTGGCTGTAAGCTGGTCAAATTTTTAGGTGCCTAGCCTTCTTCCTTCAAAAGTTATGTTTTTTTTCGCATTTCCGCTGTTAACTTCC
>JBBAJS010000063.1:0-1760 GCA_040403975.1 Sediminibacterium sp. | reverse complement strand
TGCTGAAACAGATTATCGTAAAGCGGAAATGGATGAAATTACTTTCCTGGAGAATCGTTATGGAAAAGACAGTGAGATCGTTCAAGATAAATTGCTCGCATTTTCACAGAGTAAAAGGGTAAACAAATTATTCGATCTTTCAAATCGTATGAGTCAAGAGTCATCAAAGAGAAGTCGATTAGATGTTTCATCAGGTGCATCGACTACTCCTTCTAATGCACGCCTGTTCCCCTCATATACACCCATTAACTCAAGCATGGGTCAGTCCAACAGTGCATCTTCAATCACTACGTCTGTGTTTGGTGGTAACCGTTCCCTCAATGCTTCCGACAATAATTTGGTTAGCAGGTCAGAGCCTTCTTTCCTTGACAACCTTTTTTTGGATTATTCCAATCTCAATGAAGTGTTTCATGGAAGATTCGGATACCCTTCTGCAGGCGCATGGGCTCCAAAAGAACCTGTAATTGATTTGAATCCTGTACTTAAATTTTTGACAGACTTGAAAAAGAAAGTTAGTGATGAAAGTGTACATTTTTTCGCAGATTTGTGGTTGCAAAAGCTTGATCCCTTCATAAACTCCACAGACTCATGGACAAAATTATCTTAAATTGCTTGTTGCTGCTTTTAATGTTTACTTTAGAATGAAATCAATGATACTAACACGGCATGATATAAAGGAATAAATTTCCGTTTTTTTATTATGTTGATACGTTGCGGATGCGAATGTATTTTTTTTAAATAAACAAATTTTAAATGCTAATAAAAATAGTAATAATAATAAAGATATTAAAGGTAACAACATGAACTACTTCACTATAAATAATATATATATACGCAATAACATGTGAATGCATGCAAGGTGTGTTTAGTCAGTCAAAACCAAGTAAGTTGGTTATGTTTTAATCTGTAAGAAAAGTTCTTTACTAATTTCTGTCTTAAAACTGCATGCGCACCCTTTGAGATGTCCGAGATTGCCTCAGATGGGAAGACATAATTATTACTCTTTGTGAAATCCAATGTTGCATCTACTCTTACTTTCAAAGTTTGGACCCAGTCTTTGCCTTTTCCCGTTCCTTTCTTTATCTCAATCACTCGACCAATATCCTGGAAGTCATGATATCCATCGACACCATCCCAATCCATGCCATCTTCCCATCTTGAATCAAGGCCATCATGACACAAAATAAGGTTATGTAGAACACAACAAGTTTTGAATATATTGTCAACAACAGCCTGACTTTGAAATAGCACTGGGATCTTCAAAATACGAAATCTCCCCTTCAATATACCAAATGTGCACTCTATATCCTTACGCACGGATTCAAGTTGACGTGACCAAGCAATAACATGGACATCTGTAGACCATTTTTCAGGGTTTTGCAAACAGCACCATTTAGGGTATCCATTGTCAACAATTAAATACAGTCCCTTCAAAAATTCCTCCTCTCCTGCTTCATCAACTACGGAAAATTCAACATCCGCATATTTTATTTTATTTTTTATGGATTGAATGAAATCGTCATATTGCACGATTGTTTTGTCTGGATCAGCACCGGCGAAGCCTTTAGAACAAGCAATAATTTTACGTGTATGAGTACAAACAACCTCATAAGCAACGGTAGGATATCCTTCCTTCCCTACATATTTCCAACGAAGAAGATGAGGTGCCCTATCCCATGCTATGTGGACGACATCAGCTGAACCAATACACCCAGGATATCCTAACATAGCATACTCTTGTAAGACTTTATTAATTTCTT
>JBBAJS010000062.1:0-1762 GCA_040403975.1 Sediminibacterium sp. | reverse complement strand
ATCGTTTTCCCCTATTACAACGCAGCCAATTTTGAGCTGTATCTTTCATGTTGAAAAAAGAGTATGAGTTCTCTGGTATCTTTTTTAGTCTATCAGCTATTATCAAATTCTTTATTAATGATTTGAGATCTCCGTTGGCCACATCCGATTTCAATACCTTGAGAATATTGGGCTTTTGTTGACGAGCTTTGTATTTAGCATTATTAAAAATTTGAAGCTGAAGCATTTTGATAATTGCAATTTTTCCTTTCAATCTCTCTCTTAAGTTTCCTACAAAGTCATGCTCAATGGGTCTAAATTTATTCGGACCGTCGACTATCATTTGGAGCAACGACTTGTATTCTCTTGACTTTGGTATTCGCAAACAGCGTAGACAACAATGTCCTGCCAAAGGGTATACAGTCGATTGAGTAGTTTGGATGCAATGCCTGCTTCGAAAGGAACCCGAGACAATTAAGAACGGAACATCGGGCTTAGCTTTTACATAAAGCTTTCGACTTTGCAAATCAGGGAAGAAACCGTGATCTTTCGACATATCGAATTCTCGCATTAACTGCATCTCGTGTACATATGTATCATCCTGTACCGATGGACTGTATCCTAAACAAATTGCCGCTAAGAACGGATTCACGAAGTCCTCTAAAACTTTTCTGATAGTGGAAATGAAAAATTGAGTCACCCTTAATTGATTGGAGTTTTTTCGATGATCAACACTGCCAATGTGTTCTTGCACGTTTTGTCTTAAATTATTTTTAATTTTGTGGATTGCCAAGTTCATTTTTGTTGGACAATAATGACACACGACTGAAACACACTTGTTGTTTATTGCGACATGAATTCCATCTCGCTCAAAGTCACAACATACTGCTTCAACTAGCATTTCAGTGCTCTATATAAAAAATAGTAATCGCCAAAAATTGCCAACTTTAATATTACAGCACTAAGTATTACAACAATCATTAAACTTACTATTTCAGAGCTTTGTAACGATGGATCAATTGTACAATTTTCAATTTCCTCTGAACCAGAGTCCCTATCATCATCCAAGTACTGAAAAAATAACAACAAAAATCATAGGTGAAAAGCCCAATATTAAACTCAATAATAAGCCGCATATTCCACTAATAGTGGTGCCTAAATATATTTAGTGTGGGGGATAATAAAAAGTGTCGAACTAACCGTCAAACTGTCACTGGAGTCCATCGGGATAGTGTTATCACTGTCTCTAAGCGACATACAGTCAGGTGAGTGCATTAGGTGGCTTGTGAAGTTTCCTATGTTCCAATAATTTCCGTTGGGAGTGATAGGATATTCTACTGAGCAATTATTGCATTGCAAAAATACTCTTTCATCCTTCCATAAAGATGTAGCCCATGAATTGTAGCGTTTATTCCTTTCGTTCCTGAACCACTTCTGAAAGTGGTTATAACTTCCAGGGACTAACTCCATAGACGAAAATGAAAGTACATGAACTGTTCAAAATTTACTGGACAATCGAAAAATGAAAGAATAGTAACAGCGACGTGTTTTCTGCAATTTTGTAGAACAGTTTTCGCTCGGAAAATCAATCCCCGCGGGCTTTTCGGAGGAATGCCATAATTTTTAGGAAAAGGGTTGTGAGAAAAAAACGTCCGCAGGGGTCAAATTAGTATGGGAAGCCAAAATCTCAGAGGCAATGGGCCGATAACCATGTTTTGTAGAACGAGTAAGTCTAAAAAACAAGACATAGGTTCCAGGCTTGTGGGAGAGTGAACCCCCCTAG
>JBBAJS010000061.1:0-1768 GCA_040403975.1 Sediminibacterium sp. | reverse complement strand
GATCACGGGATTTTGCCTATTTTGCAATCAGCAATTAGCCAATCGTAGATTTTGCGATGCTGAATGCCGAGAGGATTATGAGATGCAAATCAAGATGAAGCGAATTTCAGGGCGTTAAAAAACCCGCTTAAGCGGGTTAATTTAAGCAGCCAGCAAAATTATTTCAGGCTTTATCTGAGAAAACTTTTCAGGCACGAATGCCTTAGAAAACTCCTCGTCCGAAAGATGCTGGGTTGCATTTTTAATGCAATCGCTAAGAGTCGCAATAAATAACTCTTGATGACTATGCAAAGCAGCTGATAACGATATATTTTTAATATTTGACATTTTTTAACCCTCCAATACTAACCAACGACCTTCGATTGTTGCGGATATTCCGTTGATTGGCGAACTAACTAGTCGCGTGTGAATATCCATCATAACACTTAATAATTCATTGGTTCTGCCATAAAGTTTTAGGATTTTAGTCTTTTTCTTAACAGAAAGGTTAACGCATCCAGCGATAGCCCCAATGAATATATTTAATACTTCCTGCCTATTAGCAACTGTATCCCAAAACTGAGGACTGACTAAAACTTTCAGCATTTTAATCATTGGCCCCTTTGTTTTTGCTGAATTTACTACTTCTACGATGGCTGCAGCAGTAGTATACCCAGACTCAAACAGTCCATAGGCAACAGTCTCCAAAGTCTTTTCCTCTCCAAGCCTTTCCTCCATCCAGTCAAATATTGGCCCACATTCCAATGCAAATACCGAGTGACTGCCAGCAAAAGCAGTCCAATTTTGCCTGGTATCTTCTAGTGTTTGCTCATCAAAAAGAGCTAGATTGCTATATTTAAGCGTCATTCAAGGATCCGTTTGAGTTATCATTTTTAGCTTAAGCTAGATCTTAAACCTATTTTTTCTAGGTCAAATGCTTAATTAGCAATTCAAAAAACGCTTTATATCCCGATAAAATCCCGACAAAACTTCATAAGTTATTGATTCTAAAGGTTTAACGTTGCAGGCCTCGGGCACCAAAGATTACTTTTTAATTCCCACTAAAAAGTAATAAGCAGTAAATATAAGGGTTTGCGGTCTTAGCGTTCTACTGTATTCTTACAAAAAAGAACATTTTAGAACCCATTTCCCGATAAATTCCCGACCAAAATCCCGACCAAAATCCTCATGGCGTATATCAAAAAAACTGCCACCGGCTATCAGGCCCAGGTGGAATTGCAAGGGACTCGCACTAGTAAAACCTTTCCTACCAAACGTGAGGCTAGTGCCTGGGCGTTTGATACCGAGCAAGCCATCATCTTGGCTAAAAAGCTCTCCCCGGGAGAAAAGCATACCCTTCGGGATGCGCTAGAAAAATATCGTGATGAGATCACCGATCGCAATACCGGCGCACGCTGGGAGAAAATTCGTATCAACGCCTTTCTAAGCCATCCTGAATGGCTCCCATTAGATAAGAAGATTGGCCAAGTCTCTACCGATGACTTTGGCCACTATCGTGATGTGCGCTTAAAGACAGTCAAGCCTCGCACTGTATTGCGCGAGTTTGGCATTTTGTCCGCCATGATGGAGGTAGTGCGAAAAGAGTGGAAGTGGATTAACGACAATCCCATTAAGGATGTCAAAAAGCCGGCTGAGCCTCCTGATCGGGACCGCCTGATTACCCGATCGGAGATTAAGAAAATGCTTAGAGGGTGCGATTACCATCCAGGCAGTACCCGAGTCAGCACAATGACCCAATCGATTGCCGTTTGCTTTTTGCTGGGCTTGC
>JBBAJS010000060.1:0-1801 GCA_040403975.1 Sediminibacterium sp. | reverse complement strand
TCTTCATGATATCATCATTAAATCCCATATCGAGCATTCGATCTGCTTCATCGAGCACTAGATAGTTTACTTCTTTCATTTTTACATAGCCCATATTTAAATGTGCTATCATTCTACCAGGAGTACAAACTACCATATCAACTCCACTGCTCAATGCTTTCTTTTCTGTAACAAAAGAATTTCCATCGCCTCCACCATATACAGCAATACAACTGATATCGGTAAAGTATCCCAATCCTTCCATCGTTTCTGCAATCTGGATGGCGAGCTCTCTGGTTGGTACTATTATTAATGCATTGATTTGGTGTGCAGCATGGTGACTGGTGAGCATTTTATGAATGATAGGCAATAAAAATGCAGCAGTTTTACCTGTTCCAGTTTGTGCTGAAGCAATGATGTCTTTTCCTGCTAAAATGGGTTGTATTACTTGTGCTTGAACAGGCGTTGCTGTTTCATATCCCATCGAATCTATGCCTTCTAATAACTTTTCGTCTAATCCGAGTTCTCTAAAATTCAAAATAATTGTTTCATTGGTTATTCGATGATCAGGATAAAGTTTCCATTTCTGTTAATAATATAGCTTTTACTTCTTCAAAATTTTTACTGAATAATTTTAAGGCAGGTGCAATGGTTTCTAATTGAATCTGTTGTTTTGAAGCTGTTTCAATTGTATGAGCCAATTTATACATTTCAGCTACTTTAATTACCGACAAAGAAGATTTTGCATAATGAGCAGACTTATACAAAGCAGTCCAATCCTGAGCAGACAAGTTAGCCTCCATTTGACGAATGGTATCGGGCATGCTTTCTAAAAACATATTAATGATCGTTCCCTTGTACTCACTATCACCTTCGGCCAATTCGTTGAGCATATTCAAATCAACCACAGGTGCAACAGTGGTTGGGGCGGGTGCTTCATTTTTGAAATCTGGATTGTTATGGAAAATCTCGTCGAGCGTTTTGTATAAAGCATCTAATCCAAATGGCTTTGCAAGACAACCATTCATGCCTACTTTAGTAAATTTATCACCTTCCGTTCTGCTACTCCAACCGGTCATCGCAATGATAGGAATTGTTTTATTGATGTCTTTACGGATGATCTGAGTTGCTTCAAAACCGTCCATTTCGGGCATATTAATATCCATTAAGATAAGGTCGTAGTCTCCTTTTCTTAGTAACTCAATAGCTTCTAGGCCATTTCCAGCTATGTCAAATGAAACGCCCGTAGGTTTTAATGAATGCGTAATCAACTTCTGGTTGACGAAATCATCCTCAGCTATTAAAATCCTTTTCCCTTGTAAAAAATCCGTGTTCATCAATCCTTTTTTTATCAATCTCGAACCATAAATATAAATTATCTGCCGTTTACACCCGAATTTATTCACTGAAAACGCCAAAAGAATGGATTTTGACTAATTTTTAACCACTTTAATGCAGCCAATTCTACTATTTTTGCCGTCTGCAAGAGAAATAATCTTGTAAACAACCGAAAATGAAAAAATTCTTCTTATTAATTACAGTTCTGACTGGTATGGCTGCTTCGGCTCAAACTTCGGATACTAAGAAAATTACAGTGCCTAATCGTACCAAAGATCATTTTATGATCCAATATGGTGTTGATGCATGGGCAGGTAGGCCAGATAGTGTTAGAACTGGCGGATTTAGCAGGCATTTTAATATGTATATCATGTTCGATAAGCCTTTTAAAACCAATCCAAAAATGAGCGTAGGCTTTGGTTTTGGGCTAGGAAGCAGTAATATGTTTTTCAATAATACCAATGTAGACGTTAAATATAATGGG
>JBBAJS010000059.1:0-1839 GCA_040403975.1 Sediminibacterium sp. | reverse complement strand
CGCTTCTTCTTAACTACAGTAGCAGGTAACAAGCTAGTTAGCTCTTCATAACGCTTAAACAAGAATGCAACTCTACTTGCATCATCATCGCCACCTTTGTAGCCATATGCTTCATCTACTGCTTTGTCTAAGTCTTTGTGTGTCTTTATTAACGCAGGTGGACTTGTAGAGTTGTTATACAACGTTGCTAATGTAGTGCCAACAAACGTAGTTCTTAAGTCAATAACATTTTTAGCATTAGTTACTACAGCGTCTTTTTGCTTATCGCTAACATCTTTTGCCCAAACAAAATTGTTGTACACAATGCTTGCAGAGTATTGATATCTACTTTCAAGCCTTCCACATACAGCCCGCATCCAAGCCATATGCATCTTACTTTGCAAAACACCATACTCATACAAAGTTGCATTAGGAATTACCAATGCACTACCGCTAACTATTACACTACTATCAACAAACCCAATTGGCATATAGTCACGATTTTCAGAAGACACTTTAGGCAATATAAGATAGCTTGCTTTTGGCTGTCTAATTTCTCCAAAAAGCATCGGATAACTTGCTAACTTGTTAGTAGCCAACCTTTCACTACCCAATCTAAACTGTCTAACTGATTCAATACGCTCTTTAATTAAACGACTTTTATTAATTAAGTTGGGTTCAACATCCACAAGCCACAAGCAATAACGCTCTACGCTATTGATAAACTCATTACCACCAATATACTTTCTTATAACCTTGTCGTTATCAGCATTCTCTGCAATAAAAATGTCACGTTCTTCTGGTGTTAAGGTAAAGAAATTATTATCAATTGGCATACTGCCGTAATTCATCTCCGCAACATTGCAAATGGGATTACTACGCTTATCAATCGCAACAAACGGAGCGTGAACAAGATACGGATTAATGCTGTCAACTATATGCAAGTTACTGCTATCAACATTATCTTCATCAGCATAGTAGTAAAGCTCTTTTTTCCTACTTGCATTTTCGATGCTAAACCCAATAATTACACAATGCACAGCGGCAACACCTCTACCTTCATTGCTCCACTTAAATGTTCTATGTGCAAAATCTATAGCGATGCCACTAGCATTTAAGTAGCTCCATAAAATACCAACTTGCTCGCCTTGTGTAATGCTATTTGTTGATACAAATGCACAGCGTATTTTATTGTTTGCCTTAATGTATTCGCTCGCTAATAAATACCAACAACATACATAATCCAAAACTCCACTACCTTTTACACCTTTAGCTACCGTAAGTAGCTCACCTTTTTGTTCTGTTGTTTGCTCTTTTTTACCAATAAACGGCGGATTACCGAACACGTAATTGCAATCCTCAGCCTTTACTACGCTATTCCAATCCATACGTAATGCATTACCGCAATGTATATGTGGAGTTGCTACTAAAGGAACTGTTGCACGTGTTTCGCCAAACCTACTGCCACTCTCTAAATTAAGCTGATGGTCAGTTATATACATAGCTACACGTGCAATATGTACTGCTGCCTCATCAATCTCAATACCGTAAAACTGTTCTATGTTTACTTTGCAATACTCCTTAACGTCTAGCAAACCACCTTGCTCACCTTTAAAGTACAGCTTAGCGATAACATCGTTTTCAATGCGCCTTAATTCTCTGTAAGCAATTACTAAGAAATTACCGCAACCACAAGCTGGGTCAAAAAACTTAAGTGTATGTAACTTATCGTAAAGTGCTTGTAACTTAGGCTTAGTTACAGCTTGCTCAAACTCCTTATGCAATTCATCTAAAAATAATGGCTGAATTACTTTAAGTATGTTTCGTTCGCTTGTGTAGTGTGCGCCTAGCTCTCTTCTA
>JBBAJS010000058.1:0-1853 GCA_040403975.1 Sediminibacterium sp. | reverse complement strand
ATGGAGAAGGATTTTTTGGAGCAAGAGGCGATTGCTAATTGCACATCTGTGCAATCTGAACTTAATCATATTTTAGTTAGGTATAATTTAGCTCCTGAGGCCGAGTTCAGGCCTGTTGCAGATGACAAAGGAGTTAATATTCATTTGCCATTGCAGCAGTCTTTGTCATTGCAGCCGCAGGAACTCCGTCTGGTGGACTTGGGAGTGCAGCTAATTTTACCTAATAATCATTATGGTGTTATCAGGCAAGCAGTACCAGACTCTCTTGCATTGTACTCCCACACTGGATTAACTCCCAGTGATGGATGTGTTACTATCAAATTATTTGTAAAAAATCTAAGCAGTAACATTGTTACAATTCCTGCGGGAAAATGCTTAGTACAGATATATATCTGTTCCAATGCAGGATGCATTCTTAGAGGGATAAGTACTCTAAGCGAGGAGCCTTCACTTTTGCACAAGTATCTGCAAAAGACTTCACCTTCAGAATTAAATCTTATTGATCTACAGTGCCCGATCGGTCTACCAGAGGATGAGGTAGATCGGTACAGCGTACTGCACTCTGTACGCCATCTTGACGAGGTGCAGTTCTACAATATCAAGAATAGTACAGCAGTTCCTATAAAGGAGCTTGTGGAGGATAAAGAGACTGTGGTTGGAGATTTTACCTCAGCTCTAAATGCTGAGATGATTAATATCCAAAATATCAAGGTAATTGCTCCTGAAAAATTGGAGGAATTAAGTGCAGAGCAGATTGCCACCTTGAAAGAATCATTATATTTTGATATGTGTCAGAAACTAGCAGTGCTAGGCATTGATCTCTTGCGTAATCAGGCAATGACAAGAGACATATTTGCCAGAGCACAGCAGAGTGATGACCATTTTTCTATTATATATCAATCTATTCAGGAAAATACCAATGATTTTCCGAATTTTATTATAAAAAATTCAGTCCTTTATAAAAGGATTTATGACAAACATTTTCGTACAGCAAAATTTGTCATATGTTTGCCTGAGATTTTATTGCCATCGGTGATCCATACATTACATACTCTGTTAGGTCATCCTAGCCTGACAGCCACTATCAAGAATTTTCAAATGTATTATTATCATCCCAGAGCAAGTAACAGGTGCAAGGATTATGTCAGATCATGTATCACTTGCCTGTTCGCCGGGAAATATGACATGAAGAAGGTCAAAACTAGTACAGAGAGGACACTCAGGCCTACTAGGCCTAGGCAGCACCTGTACTGTGACCTTATCCCTATGCCAAAAGGGCAATTTTCCTACATACTGTTCTGCCTAGATGCCTATAGTCAGTATGTGTATGCCCTTCCATTAAAAGATAAAACTGCTTTCTCTGTATTGCAAGGATTTTTATCATTATTTGCAACAGTAGGGTGGTATGATTCTTTATATTTTGATAATGAAACATCTTTTCAAAAAACGGCAAAGATTTTGGTAAAAATGGCCCCAATGTCAATACATTACAGTACACCTTATTGCCATTTTCAAAATAATGCTGAGAATTATATAAAAAGTTTCAAAAGAAATTTTCTAAAGGTTTTAAATGACTCAGAAGAGCCACAAGAAAATCAAGATTGGGCCCTTTTGTTACCTACTGTTGTACAATCATTAAACAGGCAGATTATACAATCTGTGGGCGTTTCGCGAGATTCGCTACATTTTAACGCACCCGCGTTATTTCATCCGTTAGCGGAGATTTCTGCAGAGGATAACGAGTTTTTTAATGAAGCATTTGATAATTGTAACCCTGATGTATATCAGGCGGTCAAGAAATCGCGAGATAGATATGTATCCCGTTCGAAAAAGGCTAAAGTGCCCGAATTTTT
>JBBAJS010000057.1:0-1978 GCA_040403975.1 Sediminibacterium sp. | reverse complement strand
ATGTGATCATGCGCTTTTTTCTTACTATTGTATGCTGTGATAACGGGTGACCAGTCTTTACTGGCAAGCTCTGCTTCATATGCATCTGTCAACTTATTGGCTGAAGCAAAAGTTTGCATTGCTGAAGGAGATGAGGTCGCCTCTAAAAAAGAATCCTTCCCAAGGTTTTTGAAAACGTTGCCAGTATCAAAAAAATAATGCAATCGCTTCGCGGAAAGGCACCTTTCGTAGCATAACAAGAAATCTTGTGTACTTTGACGGTCTTTCACACAATCCTTTATGACATGTTTTAAAGAATTTACAAATTTCTTCATGTGCGTCTCCCCGTTACTTGGCATGAGTTTCATTTCATGGAAAACATCAAGAGCTGCATCGACTGTCATTGTTCTCAAGCCAACATTGCGTGCATTCTGACGAGTATACGATTGTATTTTTTTCTTATTTGAGGCATTTTCGTCAATACAAACAACTGCAACATCTACTTTTTCATTTACAATTAATTCATCCAACACAATCTGCATAGTTTTGCCTTCCTTCTGTCCAGAAGAGTCTACAACATTATCTCTGGTCAATATCACACTGTCATTGAAAGTGACACTAGTAGTTGAGCATTTTGCTTGTCTTGCATGAGAAAATGCTGTGTCCATACCCAAAACTACGGCATCCAATTTTCTTATTTCATCCAAATGTCTATTTTCAATTTCCTTCTTTAAGGAATAAATCGAATCGCTCACTTTATTTCGTATTATTGATCGAATCAGTGTTCTTGATGGCAGATTTAGCTGCATTGCTCTCATTAATTTTCTGGCGCTATTGTTCACTACAGGTGTTAATACTAGCGCACATGCAAACTTTATGTCAATGACAGATACCGGCTTCTTCTTACCGTCAACCAATTGTGATTCACAACCCTTGAAAAGATATATACCATTCTCATAAACACTACATTTTTCACCCATTGAACATTCAAATTTCATTTTCACTGATAATGATCCACGTGAAGAAAAGTTTGATTTCCTACGAGCTAGTAGGCAACCTGCACAACTTTTACCGTGGCTTTCCATCGCTTTCCCAAAATCATAAATTCTACAAACATTGACAATAGCCGAACCACATAAAGGTGTACCAAAATCTCCAGATGGTCTACCTCCAGACGGACTATATCCAACATTTTCTGTTGATGACACCTTTTTGGCACGTTGCTTCCTCCTTTTTTCCAAAATGATCTCTCTGCGCTTTCCAAGTCTTTCCATGTAAAATGAGTAATTATGATCTTCTTCACGCATATCGAAAAAAATTGAAGACTCGAAGTCCTTTTTGCTTGCTAAAGGCCGGGGAGGACTCACTTTATTACTACTTCGGCCCAAATCATCATGACATGTAATATCTGTAAAATCGATCTCTTCATATAATAAGTCATTACATGAAGAGCTTGGTTTCAATATTTTTATATCCAAAGGGAAAAAATGCCACAGTGCCACTCGGTTATAAGTATTGCTTTGTTTTTCTGCAGGGGTTCCTAAAAATTGATACCAGACGTTCGCCTCTGTTTCATCTCTTGGCACTCGAATAAAATTTGTATTGAAGACATGTTTTAGCGTTAAATCTCGGCATTGTTTATCAATGCAGCAACAACCACGTTGTGGCGATTCTAAGGGGTCCCTATTTATAAATCGTGTAGGTAGCCATCTCAAATTGCTTGTTGTAATGTTTACAAATAAAAAATATCATGAACATGTCCTTCTTACTCACCTAGAAAACGATGCAGTACGGTTTCCTGAAATTGGAGACATAAAACTGGAGTCAGTTTGCATGGCAAAGAAATGTGGGTTTGGGCTGAAAATTGGCTCAGCTTATCTCTAATATAGTGGCATTTGATGTCCAAAAGAAAAATCAGCAATCTGGGGCCTGTAAGTCAAAAGGCTGATGGAAATGTGATTTTGTGGGTTTTCCCTTTTGAGCAGTTTCGTACCAACAT
>JBBAJS010000056.1:0-2306 GCA_040403975.1 Sediminibacterium sp. | reverse complement strand
ACCATATCGTTGTAGGCTAACCATTTGTGGTCACATAATACAGTCCAGTCTTCATAAGTGAGTGTAGAAGTTCCACCAAACGATATAACTTCCCTGATAGCTTCATCGTAACCTTCCTTCAGGTGCGATCGAATGTACTCATCTGTGAATAAAGCCAGTGGTTCAGGCGCTGTGTCCTCATTGAAACCTAATTTGATTTCATCCGATTTAAGTTGACTCTGGTCCGGATCATGTTCACGTCGCCTACCTACATCCTTTAATCCTTGACCATCATTTTTGAACTTTAAAAGAGTTAATCTCTTAGTAGCAAGTCGACAAACTTCCGCAACATTGCAATCCCGTTTTCCAGCTTCTATATTGCCAAAACCACTTAACATTGAAAAGAAGACCTCGCACATGTTGGAGCCTGACTTGTGTGGATGGAAATCATTACTATCGCCATCTGGTGTATTGTTACGTTCTGACATTAACAACAATATCCATGAATTAAGAGATATGACACAATCTCTAAATGCCTGTGTTGTAATAAAGTTTTTACTTAACGTCAACCCTATCTTCTCTCTTACATGATGATACCACGACCATAGAAACCCTAGGCAAAAGCCACAGTATTTAATTCTTTCTGAGACTGTGATATAAACTGCTACAAACATCATGCGAAAACGAAATATAGTTTGCAAATACAAACGAAGAGCCACGCACGAGGGATCGTCAAGTAATAAATCTTGAATGTCTAGAGAACAATATTTCTGGGCTATTTGTACGTTCATTCGATCCTTGAACTCAATATCTGCTCTCGTCAAGTCTGACTCTAAAGTTTGTGCAAAAGTCCAGTCGTCCACGTTGCCGTATTTTCCTAGAACTTTACCCCTAACCATTGATAACATTACGTACTGCCCCCCAAAAATAGGTGTTCTTGATGGAATATCAGTAGATAGCAGGTCTTTTTTTAAGCAATGATAAAAGTCCTGGAAGTGAATATTGAAGGCATATCCTTCATATAGCTTTCCTCGTAACCCAATGCAACTATCTGTCAAGGTGAAATCGGTAGAGCCATCCATGTACGCACCAAGATAGATTCCATTCGCGTCATTGATAGCCATCTTTCGAAATTGCATAGGTGATCTTGTTGTACAACCATCCGAACCAACACCACATAAGGGTGTAAGCAAAATAGGCTTGAAATGCTCATCGGAAAAATTTTCAAAAGTTTGCCATTGATTACGCATATCCTCTTGAGTGAAACAACCACAAGTTGGACTTATGAAGAGAGGGTAACTTTCAAAACTGTTATGAAAAATGGACAGCATTACTAGTGAAATTGAGTTAGCTATTCTTCCTTTTTCAAAAGCATTAAATATATCGTCCAAGGAATTGATCATAAATTTATGAGATCCAAAGCAAACATGACCCTCACCATTTTCTGGCTCCAAACCACAAAAGCCAATCAAGTACAGCTGCTTCCTCTCAGCGTCATAATAGGTACTTACACGTTTTGGAACAGGGCTTTCGTCTTGGCCAAGAGCATAATTCACGGGTCGTGAAATTTTTAACTCATCTTTTATTTTCTTGACAATATCACCTACTATTTTCATATTATTCTCTTCAATACCTAAGGTAAAAGCGACCTCTTCCCTTTTTCTGTGCCTCTGTCTTGAAGAAGCGGAGCCATTCTTGTTATTAATAGCCACAAATTTCGCTGTTCTCTCACCACCAAATGCTGCGACACCATACATGAAATTTTTAACGATAGCAGAATATCTAAAACCGCGATTAGAACGAAGCCAATTCTGAGCCGTATCTTTCATATTTGCAAAAGAATAATCAGCGGTAGAAATTTTATTAAGCTTATACGCTAAGATCAAATTCTTTATCAAAGATTGTACATCTCCATTTTCCACATCTGACTTTAAAACTTTAAGAATATCTGGCCTCTGGAGACGAGCTCTGCATTTAGCATAGTTGAATATTTGTAGTTTCATTTCTTTACATATTCGTGCTCTTTCTCTGTACCTCACTCGTAAGTGGCCTACTAGTTCGTTTTCTATGGGTCTATACTTATTTGGACCCTCTAACACTATGTGCAATAATGCTTTGAACTGAGTACTATTCGGAATCATCATACAACGCAGACAACAGTGTCGTGCCAACGGGTATTCTTGTGATTTGGTAACAAAAATGCAGCGAACACTTCGAAATGAACCCTCTGTACTAAATACTGGAACAGTAGGGTCGCTTTTGAAAAACAAAGTTTTGTTCGACCTGTCAGGGAAAAAACCAACTTCTTTTGACATATCAAAGTCGCG
>JBBAJS010000055.1:0-2414 GCA_040403975.1 Sediminibacterium sp. | reverse complement strand
GGAGGTTCGATCACTGGTATCAAAGGATGGTAAAGTTATTTTAGGAGACTGCATTGATATCATAAACGAACTTGGTGGAATTGAAGGTGCCAATTATGTGAAAATGGCAAGTGCAAGAGTAGGTATGACAAATGCAAGACATCATTTCATAATCATTTTTTATTTCACACAATATGTGTTATTGTACATACTTTTGAAGGAATTGAAAAAACTTCTGGACTTATCACAAGTGATTCTGACGATAATGAATTCAATTCATTATCAGGAAGTAACATATTACCTCTAGAAAAAAGTTCTAGCGCTGGGATGTATACAATAGGCCGGGAAAATATGAAAGCGCAACATCTTGATTTCAGCAAAAACATTTACGACAGGTGTGTAGATGCAATAAATAACTATCCATTATATGTTAATACTTAAAAAAAATTTACACCATCAGCTATGGATATGCCGTTTATGGATCTGAAGACAACATCTCCGGAGGTGGTAATCTTCCTTTAGATGCAACAACGGCATTTAGCCTAGCACTGGGATTTTTTGAAATGATTCCTGAGGCAGGGAAGGATACTTTTTATGTTTTTTGGATGGGTTGTGGTTACGGAGAGGAGGTGCTATGCGTTGCTTATCTGGCTGAACTCTACCAAGTCAACATAAACTTCATATGCATAGACAATTGTGACAACTGCATTAAAGTTTTGGAAGCTAAAATTTCGGAGCTTAATTTTAATGACTCTATTTCAGCACATCATGCGGATATGTTGTCATTATCCGCACATAACGTAACAGAAAATAACACAGAATTAAGTTCTTTGATTGCAAAATGTCATGTTTTTTACACGAGTGCATCTCTAGGAAATGTCTGTTCATGGAAATTTATCGAGCAGGCTATCCACAGCAAGCAAGGTCAATATTTATTTTGCAATGATGACGTTAGCAAAAGCATTACTTCTGGTTTAGGTAACGGTTTCAGTCTTCAAAAACTAAATCGAAAACTTTTTTGTAGAGGTAACTTATGCACTGATGGAAAACAATCCGGTCCCAAAAAACGAGATATCTATTTTGTAGAGATAAGGTTTGACTGCGAATATCATCATTTAAAAATTATAATTTAATGTTTACATTATGTTTCAAAAAAGGTCTTTGCGTCAAGAGGACATACTGCAATCATTGTATTCAAGTATAAATATGGAAATGACTAGTAATTTTCAAAGAATCTTCGGGACCCCTACTGAAGATGACTTATCCATACGCGAATTGACAAGTAAACAGGGTTTGACAGCAAAAGATTATTTTCAACAGGCATACGAAAATAATGAATTTAGTAGCGATTATACTTTTGGATTTGATATGTACAACATCAGTAATATAGATGCCAACTCATCAGTTACTGCTGTTTCTGCATCAATGGCTTCATGTGTTAATACAAAAAGTAGAAGGTCGTCGACATCTTATAATTGCACATTCATGATACCTTATGCGGTTATGAACAATCATATTACTACTTACAAGGGAGCTAAGGAACAAGACCGACTGCAAGTTGTAAAGTTTTTTTGGAAAACAGAAGTGTATGATAAGGTTTTGCAAATTTGGTTGAATCAAAAAGTGATCTCTTTACAAACACCAACAATACTTTGCAATACAAATAGTTTTAATTTCAAGAAACCGAAAGCACTTATAGAGCCGAGAGTAATCATTTCAAAACCTACAAAAAACAAATATGATAGTGATGAAGATGATACTAGCAATAATTGTAAATATCGTGGGGTTAGAAGGGTGAAACAAATTACATTACCCACAACCTCTAGCTCAGGCAATAAGAAAACCCCGTTGAATGCAAGATCACATTAATATCATAGTCATTGATATTAATATTAATATCATTATTGTCTAGGTTAGTGTTTCTATTAAGTGTATTAGGGTTTGTAGATGTGATATTATGTTCAAAATGGGTCAATATCTATTGTGTGTGTCGAGATATGTGAGTTGAAAAATTATTTGGTGTGTATATATGAGTGGTTTATTATTATTATTATTATTATTATTATTATTCATTATTATTATTCATTATTATTATTCATTATTATTATTCATTATTATTATTCATTATTAGTATTCATTATTATTATTATTATAATTATTAGTGTACACGTTTCTTCGCTTCTTAATGGAGAACAATATTAAAATTAAATTTGTTTCGGAAAGTCTTTCGATGAAGAAATTGAGATTCAAAAAATGAATTTCGGACTTAAAAATTAAATTGATAAATTTATGACATGCCGACATTAAAAAAAAATAAAATAAAATATGCAATACAGATTTAAAAGAAACTATACATCATTATTATTATTATTATTAATATTATTATTATTATTACAATTATTATTATTATTATTATTATTATTATTATTATTATT
>JBBAJS010000054.1:0-2598 GCA_040403975.1 Sediminibacterium sp. | reverse complement strand
TGGAGAGTCCGAGTCAATATCAGTGGATCCACTGATATTGACTCGGACTCTCCACCCGCTGAGGCAGTCTGAAGCAGCTGTAGGTACCGTAAACAGAGTCCGTGCTGCGTGTGGGAGTGGGGCGGCAGAAATTATGTTTTTGGGATAGTGAGAGTGTGTGTGTTGATGTTCTGAAAGGTGCCGTTGGATATTATTTTGCAAATATATAAATCTATAATTATTAATATAAATCTATATTAAATTGCAGTTTGATAAATGGACGTTGATGATGTAAATGAAGATAATGGGACATCTGTCACGACATCAGTAGATTTTAACACAGAGGGAGCAAATTCAGCATTGACAGAAATTTTTCAAGCATGGGCAAATGATACATCGATCTTAGACCGCATTGCTCATTATTTGTACCTACATTATGTTCATCATTATAATTTTAAAGATGGTGAGAGTCTTTTTGAGGATATCAGAGATTACAGATGTTTGTATGCCCCTTCTGGGAGCTCAAAATTACTCTGGTTCGGAAAGCTTTACACTCAAGAGATTGAATGCACTACTGAAGAGGATGTGAAAGTAAAGAAGAAAAAAGTAGTAAGCTCCTGGATGTCTGAAATAAAAAAGAGATTGACGAATTTTTGGGACAGTGATGCGAGAAAATACTACACTTTTCTGGAAAAAAATAATAGAAAGAGGTATTTCAATAGTAGTGATGGAATGGTCAGGCTTCAGCTACATATGCAAAAACCAGATGTTTTTCAAAATTATTATCATTCATCCAGATCTTCTACTATTGTTGACTTTAAAGAGTATATTGAACATGTGCCCATATTCGACTGTTTTATACATCAATCGGCCCTGGAGAAACATGAATTCAACACACCAGGTTAAATTTTTTTTTGTAATCAATGGATTCATTTGGTAATATATATATTGAAAGATTATGACATTCTCATAAAATTGCAAAATACAGGTGATGGAGCTTGTTTCCTGTATTTGATGTATTTGTGTAGCATTAATTCTAAAGGTCCTTTAAATTTGGAGAATTCTTCACATAGGGAAGCTGTCGTTAAATTCGTATCAGAAAAAATTAAAGAATTTAGTGTTGATGGCGAAAAATCAATTGAAATAACAACAGCACAAGCTTCCACGCGAGTTAAATTGGGTGTACAAAATCAAAATGAAGAACGGGAAAGAATCTTAGAATACTTGACAAAAGTCGCCACCTACTTGAATAAGAGCGACACATCAAAAACTTTTACTGAGTTATATGGCAAAGAGGAATGGGCAAATGTGCAATTTTCAAAATATTTTGATTCTGGAGCAAAAACATTATTTCAAATGCTGAATGATGAAGGTGAATATGACAAAGTAATGTACACCTGTGATAAAAATGCTTATCAACCATTCTTAAGACCTCTATCAATAGCAGAAATAAGAAAGGTTCTTCAAGGCAGTTATTTATATCGTTGTGCACACGAACATTTTTATCCTGTCACCATAACCGAACATGACTTAGACATTTCTTTGATTCATATCAAAGAAAAAATTCATGAATACTTAGAAGAAGATTATGAGGATTATGATAGTGTGGTGGATGCTGATGACACTGAAAAAGGTAATATTTTTAATCTCAACGCACTATAAGATATGCAATATAATATAATTTATAATATATTATGTATTACGTAAAATATTATTTTGTAGAGGTTGTAGATCTCAATAAGGATCATGGTGATGATATTGACAGCAGATGCAATAAGGATTGTGGTGATGATGATTTTGACGATGACGATAGTGATTTTGATCAAGATGATGCTGATGATGATGATGATGATGATGATGATGATGTTGACGACGATAATGAAGAAGAAGAAGGCGATGACATGGATTATAACAATAGCAATGTAGGTAAAAACAATGTTTCAAGCAGTTTTCAAGAGTTAGGTAAACGGAAAGTATCTTCAAAGGAACACGAATCGTCTCACAAACGTCGTCGTGCATTAAATTCAGTGAAACGTTTGTGTTCCATGGATATGGCTTCCAATGAGACCGCTTCAACAGTAAAAAAGAAGAAAGGAGAAATAGAGAATTGGTTGTATTTGATGATGTACGATGGTTTACTCAAGTTTGGTTGTTCATCAAATTCAGGAAATCTATCAATATTGCAAAAGAAAGAAAGATTCAAACATCAATACTTGCGTATCTTTCCTTTACTACACATTCATCTTGTACGGATTTCGATTCAACAAAATACTTTGAGCGTGCGTCAATGGGAAGCTGAACTAAGAGAAAGAATTGATGCGTTAAACCCAGCTACAATAGTTCATCTAAGCCGATACGATACAGACACATTGAATATTATTGAAACAACAATTCAAAATGCAATAAGTAACAATACTGAGAGGCATTCAATGTTCTATTGCCACGTAAGTATGTATTTATAACTCTGTACATATATGTGTCTTTATAGATATTACATACATATATATTGCACATTATTTTCTCATATTGCTTAAAAATTCACATTAGGCTATGGAAAGTAGATCGGAGGTTCGATCACTGGTATCAAAGGATGGTAAAGTTATTTTAGGAGACTGCATT
>JBBAJS010000053.1:0-2604 GCA_040403975.1 Sediminibacterium sp. | reverse complement strand
AATTTGCTTAATGGCGCAATAACCTCCGGATTCGATTTTGCGCCCGGATATTCACCCATTAAACCCATTGTTGGGCCTGAAACGATACCACCGGCTGCAAATTTTGGAATGGCTGAAAATGCCGCTAAAACACCACCAATTGCCGTTGAAATAAATGCCGGTGTTGTAAATACCGCCATTGGCCCTGTTGCCGCTCCTGATTGTGCTGCGCCTTGTGTAACCCAACCCAATGATGCTGCCAAGTTCATCGCTAATTGTTTCACAACCATTGCCCCTAATTGAACTAATGTTTGCATCATTTGACCGGCAAAACCTTCTAATCCTGTTTTTGCTAATCCCATTGAATCTACAATTGAATTTCCCAATGATGTGAACGCACTTGCCGCTGCATCGCCCACCATATTGGTAATATCCAACATTGCCTGATATTTTAAGGCTAATTCATCTAATTTTAATCCCTGTGCTGTAACTGATGCATCAACCGATGCATCCATCACGGACAATGGCGATTTCAATGTGCCTAAATTGGTTGTTATTCCCATAATCTTTTCACCGATTGCAGGGAATTTTTCGAAATGCTTTACAAGATCACCGGCAAATGTCGGCAATTCTTTGACATTTTTTGTGTCACCAAATGCCTGAAATTTGGCAATATCCAATTGCTTTTTAGCAATGGATTCATCCAATTGGGCATTTTTTAATTTCAACAATTGCATTTCAAGTAAATTATCCTTTTCTACTTGATGCGCTTTGGTTTTTGTTCCTAATGATGCCGAAATTCTTGCCTGCTCCTTTTGGGCTGCTTTATCGGCTTCCTGTGATGCTTTTGCATCTACTTGCGCTTTCTTTTCTATGCCTGCAATCAATGCATTGTTTTGCGCCAACAATTTTTGCTGTGCTGCAATTTGAATATCAAATGATTGCGCTGACATACCCTGTGCCGTATTCATGCCGGTAATAGGGGCGCCTGCCATTGCTTTTTGCTTTTTTAGCAAATTAATAGATGCAATTATTTCTGTATTTTTTTGCCTGATTGCATTTGCATCTTTTTTTTCTGCTTCTGACAATTTATTATCAGGATTCAATGCTTTTGCATAATCGTATGCAGATTTAGCCGCAACACCCAACAATGTGGCTAATCCTGCGATTCCACCGGCTGTTTTTAATGTTAAATTAAATTTAACCGCTGCGGCACTCATTAAATTAAAACCCTCAATTACTTTTGGAACAATTGTACCAACCAAAAACAACAATGGCCCAACACCTGCCGTAATCCCTGCTAATGCAACAATAAATGTTTTTGTGCCTTCACTTGAATCTGAAAAACCCTGAATCATCGAATTTAATCCGGAAACAATTGATGTGACTGCCGGCAACATAACCTGTCCCAATTGCGCACTTAATTGCTTTACACCTTCCCCAAACATACGCATCTGATTGGCTGCTCCATCACTTGTTCGTGCGAAATCACCCTGTGCATTTTTTGTGTTGGCCATTATGTAATTATAACGCAACATCACTTTTTCAGCCTGTGACATCGTTTCATATTGCTTTGTCATCCCTTGCGACAATGCAAATGTTTTCAGGTTGGTTTCAGTCATTATAACCCCCAATCTTTTCAACGATTCTGTTTCACCGGTAAAAATTCCGTTTAATGCCGTTGTGGCTTCCTTTATATTAATATTTTTAAAGGATGATAAATCACCGGCCAATCCAACTAATGATGTGGACAATTTGGATGCCTCACCAACACCCAATCCCATTGATGTTGCCATATCGCCAAACAATGCGGCCATATCCAATGCCGTACCCTCAGCAATACCAAAGGATGTCAATGATGTTTTGGCAAAATCTTTCACCACTTGTGATGATGATTTGAATGCTACATCCACTTTATTCAATGATTCATTGAAATCAGATGCCATCATTACAGATGCTGTCCCGGCCGCCAATAATGGGGCTGTTACAAATGTGGACATTGTTTTGCCTAATTCTGCCGCCTGCTTAGAAAACGACACCAACGATTTCTGCGCATCTGATAATGCTGCATTTAGATCGGTTGAATCACCGATTATTCGGACTTTTAATTCTTCTGCCATGATGTAAAGTTAAAAAAAAAGCCAACCCATTATTTGGATTGACTTTTTTCAATTTGTTGTAAAAATGCTTTGAATTGTTCCGGTGTTGATTTCGGTTTGCCTTTCTCCAAATATACATCCTGTGGCAACGGGAATAGCTTATCAGGTGTGATGATTTGTGATTTTTTCACGGCATTCGAATTGACAATCATTGTGGAAATGTATCGGGCCATTTCCCAATTCAAATTTACGTTTACGCTCCAACTCTCCCCCAACAACGCATTTTCTTTCCAAGTATTGCGCCAAAACTGATCCGGTGAAATACCTGCCTGACCTATATAAAAATCGAGCATTCGATCCCACGTTAGGGGTTGATCTGCTTTGGGTTTTTGGTGGATTTTTCAACGTTTCTGCGAACACCTGCATTCAAGTCATTGCCTAAAACACGTGATTCCATCAATGTATTTGTCAATAATGTTAATGATTCAGGTTGTAAATCCTCCATCCATGATCCAACGGTGTAAAT
>JBBAJS010000052.1:0-2645 GCA_040403975.1 Sediminibacterium sp. | reverse complement strand
ACGGATGCAACTGCAATTTTAGTAAATACCGCTTATAGAGCAGACTATGCAGACGCATTGTTTGATATGAATATCTCTCGTTTTACTAATAATTCCGGATACATTACGTCTTCTGCACTTAGTGGATATTTGCCTTTAGGAGGCGGTACAATGTCTGGTAATTTAGCATTAGCTGACAACAAGCTATACCTAAGAACAAATGGCGATGAAAATCATTATTTGTGGAACGCTTCTGACGATTGGGAGGAAATGCGTTTTTATGGAGGTACTGGATTTAGAATTCAAAGCAGTAATGGTGGCTCAATGGCAACCTTTACAAATTCAGGATTTACATCAAATGGATTAATTCGTGTCAATGCAAATGATGACCTTTATTTAGATTACAATTATGGTTGCTCTATTGTAGGTGTTTATACTTCTACGGTTTACCAAGGTGTATTCTCAATGGGTAATGCTTACAAGTTAGCTAGAAATGGTTCAACACCTGGCAATTTGTACGGTATGGCTTGGTCGCATCCTTACGCAGGTGGACAAGCTGGATACCTAAATGACCACGGTTTGCTTGTGATGGTAAATGGTATTACTTATTCTGCAATATCGTCTAATATTTGGGCAAGAGGAAACGTAACTGCTAATGGATATGTTTACGCAAACGCAAGTATGCGTATGGGAGATATGTGGGAAGGTGGCGGTTTATATCGTTCAAGTGGAAACCTAGTTTTTGGTACTGAGGGTGCTGGATATAAGTTTATGGTTTCAGGTACGCAAAGAGCATATATTGGAACAGATGGCAATATGTGGATGCAATGGGCTGGCTCTTATATATCTGACCTTTTAGCGGCAAGAGCTACTCACAGAGGCGAAGGTTCAAACTATGTCGATTACTCTCGTTACGTTTATAACAACGGAGCGTATTCAGGTTCAGGTTGGATTGAGCCATCTGATTTGGGTGTACGTTATGCGGCTTCGGCTGGCTATGCAAGTAGTGCTGGTTCAGCAGGTTCTGCTGGGAACTCTGATACTGTTGATGGCTATCATATGAATCAGGCTGTTACAGTAAATGCTTCTCCTACTTTTCAAGAAGTTTACGCAAATGGATGGTTTAGGTCAACTGGATATCAAGGTCACTACAATCCAACAAACGGAGCTCACTGGTATCCAAACGATAATTCTTATGGAACTTGGAAAATACAAGGTAGTAGAAATGGATGGGGTGGTCACGTAACTAACCACAATTACATTCTCTCTTTAATGCTTAATACAAGCGGAGATTACGGTTTCCTAACTGAGAATGGTAACTGGTGGAATTTGTTCTATAACAATGGTAATAATTGTTGGGGCATAGGTACTGATAACACATATTCAGGTGATGGTTTCCGTTGCATTAAATACGGTTCATCACAATACGGATGGACTACTTGGTCAGACAGACGTGCTAAGGAAAATATCTCCACAATTAAAGGTGCTTTAGATACAGTTTTAGCAATGCGTGGTGTATATTTTAATTACATAAGCGACGAAGCAAAAAACAAAAGAGTTGGATTTATTGCTCAGGAATTAGAGTTAGTTTTACCTGAGGCAGTTAGATATGCAGAGGAAATAGATGAATACAATGTTGAGTACGCTCAAATTGTTTCAGTTTTAGCAGAGGCAACAAAAGAGCAACATAAATTAATTTTAGACCAAGGTGCTCAAATTGCAGAACTTAAATTATTAGTAAACCAATTAATCAATAGATAAAATGGCATTTCAAATTAACAAACCAATAGGCACAAGTGAGGGAATAGTAGATAATGCTTATGTTCGAATCGGTGGATATGATATTAATAAAAATGGCAATGTTGTTTTTGTAATTGAGATATTCAAAGATAAGCAATCAACCGAGGTTGATACTGCATACATTCCAGTTATTCATCCTAATAAATTGCAATCAAAAGAGATTGGAATTTCACTTGATGTAAAGATGACAACTAAGGTAAAATATACCAAAACAATTATTAAGCAAGTTGATGGTGTTGATACCGAAATGGAGGAGGAATTTACAAAGACAATTTCTGATTTGTCTGTTTTTGAAGGTAAGACTATTTTTGAAATTGGATACGAAAAGCTAGGGGAAAAGCTAGCAACTTTGTATGGTCAAGAAAACATTGAAATCGTTTAAGCAAAAAGCAAAATGGCATTAAAAATTACAACTGCAATCGGAACAGATAAAGGCATTACATCTGAGGCTTATGTTCGAATTGGTAGCTACAATTTGCAAAAGGCAGGTTCAGCTACATTAGGTGTTGAAATCTATCAAAGCGAAAGCGATTCGGATAGCTTTATGAACACTGCAAAAAATTCTCAAATTGGAGATTTAATTGTTGTTTCTTTAAATTCTGAGGTTGAAGACGAAGAAGGCAAAAAATCAATTGTAACAGATTTATCTCCTGCAATTGGCGTAGATATTTTTACATTCGGTTATGCAAAATTGAAGACTAAACTTGTAGGTTTATTCGGAGAGGAAAATGTAATTGACTGCTAATGTCGATTACCCCATATTAATGATTAAGAGTAAAGCAGTATTTTTATAGTAAACTAAATCCCCAAAAAAAATGGAAAAATTAACATTAAAAATGTACGAAGTTAAGCCGTTTGAATTTGAG
>JBBAJS010000051.1:0-2667 GCA_040403975.1 Sediminibacterium sp. | reverse complement strand
GCTTTTGGAAAAGTAGTTTGACGATTGGTTTTTTGTATCTTTTATGTAGCAATATCTTGTTTGATGCGTCGTTAACAGCTTTTTTTGGGCGAAAAACTTTATAGGTGAAAATCCCGTCTTTCCCTCGAATGGCAGCACCAGCTTTAGTAAATAATTGCGAAATATTTGATGAAAAGCGAGGAAATAGATTTAATGACTTCAGTAACCACTTCTTCACAAGTGAACAGAAGGTTTATGTTGCAAAATTATTATCTGAAGGAACTGTGAAGTTGGAAGAGTTTTTGTCACGACATAGCATTACATCTAAGAGAACGTCTGTTCATCGTTGGGTAAAAACTTACGAAAAAGGTAAAAAAATATACGAGTTCGGTGGTCGTCCACCTTCAATCGACAATATTGGAAAGGAGGAAATCAAGAATTTCGTGAAAAATGGGGGTAACAACGGGAATCCCATATTGAAGCCCAAGTTCAGAGAAGTCAAAGCAAAAGTTATAGAGCAAGTTCGGGAGACTTCGAAGAGAAAGGGAGTATGGGGGAAATCCGAAACCCCTGATCCAAAGACGTTGAAGAAGGTATTAACTGAAGTGAAAGCAATTAAGGTGAAGGGTCAACAAACAACGAACGCCCGGGTGAACGCTATTTGTGATCCTCGAAATTTTTTCACGTTTGCTATAATGTGTGCAGTATGTTGCCGCGGATTGGATTCTAAACTAATTCTAAACTGGGACGCCACTACATTTGGTGTGTCAAAAGATGACGGAGATGCGTTAGTGTATATTAACGACGAGGAATTTGATAACAGCAAACCAGTCACAGGTTTAGCTTCAGGAGACACATGTTTATTTATAAAATTATATCATTATCACAATGCATTTGGCACGATAGCACCTCCAGTGTATGTGATTGCTGATGACACTCTTAGTGAAAGTGATTTCGAATTTTACGAGGTCAAAAGTTTATCAAGGAACGGGTGTGAAGGGAATGGTACAGGATATGCTTGCTTCACAAAGACCAGAGCTGGCAACGATCAATTTTACAAGTGGTTCAATGAACGTGTCATTGTGCCTTTTATTTTGAAAACAAGGGAAGATAACGACTTTACGTTGGTAAGGTAGTCTGCAGCTTCTTTGCTATTGCCTCGTATAATATGCATAGCTAGCGTATATTACCATTTGAACTTAATACAAATTTTTTTACCCAATTTTTTTGGTAGGAGACACGTGCATTCACTTCATGCGACGGAGAACAGCAACAAATACGTATATTTATGGAAAAGGATGTTCGAGAAATGATCAGTGCACATAACATCGTTCAAGGAAAGACTCCTGCATCTTGCAGCGGGAAAACTCAGTCTTCTGATGTTATGCACTATTTTAATGTTATAAAGAAACAAGTAAAATCTTGTACGGAAGTTGAAGATTACTTTGATGCCACTCTCGATAGAAGGTTAAGGGCTGTAATTACTGGTAGAGCTTCAAAATTCTCTAGTGAAAAGACTACCAAAATTGTACATGCATTGATGAAAATTGTGAAAGTGACTGCTGACGTAAGGCGACCTAGTACTATAAGAAATGGTTACAAATTGACCGGTATGTATCCAGTCTCTTTCGAAAAGGCAATGAGTCAATGTCAGCGTAGTTTATCGGAAGCTGAATACAAGACAATGGAAGATGCTGTCCCTTTGGCCATGTTGGAATTTCGTGACAACGGATTCATTTCAGAAGAGTGGATGAATGAACGAGGCATTGTTAATGTTAATCCTGCAGGCACTATGGCCAAAGATGAAAAAGCTTTGCATCAACAGAGGGCTGTTATTTTTAACCATGCGACGGTGCAAGAACAGTGGGATATTTATCAAACTCGTCATAATTCTGATGTTGTAGAGCTAGCAGCAGCTCAAAAGTTACTGGAAAAAGAAGAAGCTGCGGCACAAAAAAGAATTGAGAAAGAGGCAGCCGCTCTCGCAGAGAAAGAAAGAAAACAAGGCCTATCAGCAGCGGAGAAAAAGGCGGAGTCTCAACTGAAGAAAGACGAGAATATGCGTAAGAAACAAGAGAAGGAACTAGAGAAGGCTGCAAAAGTGGCACAAGCTAAGGCACTTCTAGGTCGTGATTAAGATATTCAAGTACAAAGAACCGTGTAGCTTCCCTATATCCAATACAAAAATTTACTTCTGAATCCATGTGAAATTGAGACATTAACATGTTTGCAAATGTGCCACAATATCTTTGATTCATCACCTCTACTATTTTTATTTTTTCTCAGTCATGTAAGAAGTGTTAAGCACTACAAAATTAAACATCACCATGCTGTCAGGTACTTTTTATTCATTTGAGACCCTTGTAATTTAAAGAAATCTGCAAGGAAAGCAGAAGTAAGCACAAAATGCTTGACATATGGTGTGTCTGAAAAGACCAATTCAAATTGTGAAGTTGACATCAAATTCAAAGCGATTATGCTGACAACCATCCTCTCACACGTTAACTTCTTTCTATTGAAAGAATTATAATAAAGTTCAAAACATTTGATACCATTCCGCGGATTCTTCGTCGAGAAAAACAATTTTTCATACATTTTCGTTATTTCCTTTTCGTCTAACGTCTATAAAGACAATATTGCTACATAAAAGATACAAAAAACCAATCGTCAAACTACTTTTCCAAAAGC
>JBBAJS010000050.1:0-2742 GCA_040403975.1 Sediminibacterium sp. | reverse complement strand
ATCGGGCATTAGCGGGCTTGAGTTTTAATTAAGTAATTAGTTATGACGCCACAATTGAAATGTTCAGGGCAATCCATTAGTCATTCAATGAGGCGACTGTGGCGTCATATTAATCGGCGTCGACGTTTTCAGTTTGGCCTTCTGCTTGTATTAATATGCGTAGGATCATTTGCAGAGATTATTAGTATCGGCGCAGTGCTACCTTTTCTTGCAATCTTAACTGCCCCAAGCCGTATCTTTAATCAGCCCGCTGCGCAACCATTTATAGATTATTTTAAAATTATGTCGCCAGAGCAGCTCCTGGCGCCGCTATCAATAATTTTTGGTGTGGCAGTTATTTTGACGGGGCTTATGCGAATGCTGCTTCTTTGGGCGAGCACTCGTTTATCTTTTGCTGCAGGCGCTGATCTTAGTAATGGCATTTATAGGCGAACCCTTTACCAGCCATATTCAATCCACATTGCGCGAAATAGTAGTGAGGTAATTAACGGAATTTCCAATAAGGCCGATGGTGTTATTTATAACGTCATCAGGCCAGTATTAATTCTATTGAACTCAGTTGTAGTCTTAGTTTTTATTCTAACCGCACTACTTTTTGTCGATTCGAGAGTGGCAATGGTGGCGCTTGGCGGCTTTGGAATTATTTTCATACTAATTATTCAAATTACGCGAAAGCGCCTCTTGGAAAATAGCAAAATTATTTCACGTGAGTCAAACCATGTTATTAAATCACTGCAGGAGGGTTTGGGTGGTATACGGGATATATTGATAGATGGCAGTCAACAGGTTTTTTGTCGGGTATACAGGAGTACAGACGAGCGATTGAGAATGGCTCAAGGAAATAATCTGTTTATTAGCCATAGCCCACGCTATGGCATGGAGGCTCTTGGAATCGTGCTCATCGTTTGTTTGGCTTATGCAATGTCGAAAAGTGCGGATGGCGCAGCAGCAGCGATTCCTATCTTGGGAGCCCTAGCCTTAGGCGCGCAACGTTTGCTGCCAGCGTTACAGCAAGCTTATGAGGCGTGGTCAAATATTAAAGGTGGACAAATTTCATTGGAAGACACGCTAGATCTGTTGGACCAACCCCTTCCAGCATATGCTGATGAAGTTGCAGCTTCACCGCTAAAGTTTGAAAATGCTATTGTGATGTGCGGTATTTCATTTCGTTACACGGAAAATACGCCATGGGTAATCCATGGAATAGATTTAGAGGTAAAAAAGGGAAGTCGGATTGGATTTATTGGTGAAACAGGGAGCGGGAAGAGTACATTGCTTGATATTGCCATGGGGCTGTTATTACCAACGGAGGGTCAGCTACTTGTTGATGGCGTGCCCATAACCGAAGAAAATGCACGTAACTGGCAACCTCACATCGCTCACGTGCCTCAGACAATTTATTTGGCGGATAGTAGTATTGCGGAAAACATAGCCTTTGGATTGAGCAAGGAGGATATGGACTACGATCGAATGATGGAGTCTGCAAGACAGGCGCAAATTTCTAACATCATTGAAAAATGGCCTAACAAATATCAAACATTGGTTGGTGAGCGCGGGGTACGCTTATCAGGCGGTCAGCGCCAGAGAATTGGTATTGCAAGAGCTTTATATAAGAAAGCAGATGTCATCATTTTTGACGAGGCAACTAGTGCGCTTGACGGCGATACGGAAGAAGCTGTTATGCAGGCTATAGAGGGTTTGAGTGAAAATTTAACTATTCTAATTATTGCTCATCGTCTGACCACTTTAGAAAAATGTGATCGAATCATAGAATTGAAAAATTCAAGGATATGTAATGTGAGTACATATGCATCATTGGTTGGTCGAATCCCCGCTACTAAAAATAATGAGCATTAAGAAATGATATCCGTTATTGTGTTTACAAAAGACAGGCCAATGCAGTTGGATGCATATTTGGAGGGATTGATGTATTACTCCAATTTAAATGAGAATCAGATTTCAATAATCTACAAAAAAAATAAAAAAATAAATTATAAAAAAGTGATTGAAAAATACTCAAATTGCAATTGGGTCTATGAGGATAATTTTTATAAAGACTTAATTAAAGTAATCGATCAGTCTGAAGAGTTTATTATTTTTGGTTGTGATGATGTGGTTTTCAAAAATAATCTACCAATTGAGTATGCTAAAAATTTACTGAAAAAAAATAAGGAAATTTTTGGATTCAGTTTTAGGCTTGGGAAAAATATTAAGCCAATCCCAAATTCGGTTGTTAAAATAAATAGACTCATCGAATGGGAATGGGCTGACGTTACTGAGGCTCACTACAACTATCCTTGGGAGTTAGATTGCACGCTTTATAGGAAGGGTGATATTCAGAATATCTTAAATAGTTTTGATGGAAATATTACAAATCCCTATTATTTAGAAAGCATATTTGCAGATAACCCACGAAAGTTTATAAAAAGACCAAAACTTGCATGTAAAAATGATGAAAATCAATCAATTGTTATTACTGTAAACCGTGTCCAAGACACTCACTTAAATCCAGTTGATTCCTCCGAAAGTACTAGTGTCGAATATTTAGATTATATATATAATAAAAAAAATAAAAAATTAGATATACGGAAAATTTTAAAACTTAAAAATAATAAAATTCATGTAGGTGGTGAGTATTTCATTCTTGAAGGAGGTGGATTTATTAAATCTAGCAACCAGGCAAAAAATATAAAAATTTTTTACAGGAAAATTATTCGCCTGGGAAAAAATATCATTAAAAAT
>JBBAJS010000049.1:0-2797 GCA_040403975.1 Sediminibacterium sp. | reverse complement strand
TGGCTAATTTTGAAAAAAAACTACAAATGGGCCAAAAACACGATCAGATTAAAGATCATTTTTTTTCATCGCCATTAAACATCAAATCATTTTCTGAGAAATATTACGAAACATATGGGTATGTTTCCCCTGAAAATTTTCGGAAAGTAATGCGAAAGCATAATATTTTGATGCGTGAACGCAATAAACACATTGCAGAAAACACACCAAGTGGCAAAATAGAATCATTCAATTTAAGCGAATTAGATGATTTTGGCATTGAACAATCAATCGGTAAGGAATACACATCAGCACGATTACCGGATCATTTAAAGAAAATCGGCATATTATCCGACATTCACGTTCCGTTTCATTCTGTTGAAGCCGTTGTGTGCGCCATTAAGCATTTAAGGGAACAAAACATTGATTGCCTGTATCTAAATGGTGACACGTTTGATTTTTACAGCATCAGCAGGCACGAAAAGGAAAAGGATTTGCGTGATTTCCCGAAAGAAATTGAAATGTGCCGTAATTTCCTGCAAAAATTGCGTGACATATTCCCAACAATTCCGATCTATTTTAAGGCAGGGAATCACGAAAACAGATACCAAAGGTATTTGAATGAGCAGGCTGAGGAATTTGCGCAATTACACGAAATGCAATTTGACAAATTTTTTAGATTGGATGTGTTGGATTTTACATACGTTCCTGATTGGCAGGGATTTGAAATGGGTGATTTGTTGGTCGGGCATGGCCATGAGCTCCTAGCAGGCGGAATGAATCCATCACAAAGTGTATTTAATAAGACATTTTGCAACACATTAATCGGTCACGTGCATCGCACTACAAATACCATTAAGAAAACAGGTTTTAAGGAATACATACATACTTATTCAACCGGATGTTTGACGCAATTAAGTCCAAAATATTATCCTTTTGCCCAACACAATCACGGTTTTGCAGTTGTAACAATTGAAAATGGCAAATCAAAAGTTAATAATATAATGATTAAAGACGGAAAAATTGTGTAATATTGTAATGTAATAAACCAAATTAATCAGTTGCAGCCGGTTAATTTGGTTTAATCATAGAAATATGAGCCAACCCATCTGCTGCAACGGATGGGTTTTTTTATTTTATCATGGAATTTTTTGTCACAATTAAAGGAGATTTTGAAAATTACGAAATCAGCAACCTGTGCAAAGTAAGAAACAAAGAAACAGGTCGTATTATTAAAATGTTTGTTGATAAATACGGATATGGTTACCATTCATTATCAAATAAGGGGTTTTGTAAGAAAAAGAAATTGCACAGATTAATGGCAATGGCATTTGTTCCAAACCCATTTAATAAAAAGGAGGTAAACCATAAAGATGGGAATCCATTAAACAATTCAATTGAAAATTTGGAGTGGGTGACACATTTTGAAAATCAATCACATAAAGTGATGAAATGGAAAAGATCAAGCCAATATTTAGGGGTTACATTTAACATCAAAGAGCAAAAATGGAGGGCACAAATACAGATAAACAAAAAGAAACTTTCATTAGGAGCATATAAAACGGAAGCCGAAGCGTACCAAGCAAGGGTAAATTTTGAGAAAGAACATAAAATTGATAATAAATATTTGTAATATTGCATCGGTAATTATGGTTTATTGATTCATACGTTGTTGAATGAAAAGGGCATTTCTGATGGATTTGCCCTTTTTTATGACCGTTAAATAATTTTTTGATATATTTTTTATTGATTTTGTTTGAAAATGTTTGAAAATGTTTGAAAGTATGAAAAAAGGTTGTATGTTTACATCACGTTAGCAACGAAGCTAATCAAAAACAACAACGAAAATGAAAAATTTTAAAATCGAATTTATTAAGCAAATCAATCGAAAATTCAGCAATCAATTTAATTATTAGCGGTGTAGATCCTATTGAAGCAGTTAAAATTGCAATTCAAAATGAGCGGAAATTAATTTCTGAATTGTTAGAGCAATCAACAGAAAGAAGCAAAAAAGCAAAAAAAATACTTTGCAAAAATGTTTATGGTTTAATTCATATAAATTCATAAAACATGGAAGAAAAAATATATGATTCTGAATCGCCTGTTGATTGGTTATTTTTAATGTTAAATGATCCAAATCGAAATCAAGATTTTGCAAAAAAATTATATGATAAGGCAAAAGAAATGGAAAAAAAACAATGCTTTAAAATTAGGGATCAATATTATGGATTTGGTTTTGATGATGGAGCAAATTATATAATGAGAAATATTTAATCTTTTAAACAACAACAATATGTGGAATCTATTAAAAAAAATTGACAAAAATGACATTCCAGGATTAGTGATCTGTTTGACAGCCCTTGCAATATGCGTTCAATTAATGTACATCATTGGCAATATTTAATCACTACGGCAATGATCTACAAAATCACATTCAAAGACAGCGCAGGTTATTACACCGTGTTAAAGAATTTCGAAAACACGGAGGATTTAGGCAAATACATTGAGAATGAATTGCAAAATCATGGGGGCAAAGAAACAGGAATAGAGGAATTTGAATCAATTCAGGAAATGTTAGAAAAAAGATATGAGGGTAAAAATTAATCACGGGGAATTACAACAAAAGGTGGCAGATGATTTAAACAAACGTGGGATTCTGCCACCACGAAAAGACAAATGGGAGGCGCATAATGTGCAGATGGCCATTTCAAGAAAATTAAATTATCCCCTAATGTGGGAGGCAGTACACAGAATTTCAAAACAAATGTATGATGAATCAGAAAACAAGTAATCCATTAGCCGAAATACAGGCAAAATT
>JBBAJS010000048.1:0-2802 GCA_040403975.1 Sediminibacterium sp. | reverse complement strand
TACTGGTACCTGTAGTTAGTAGGTTAAATTACTTTTTCATCCATAGTCTTTGGAGGAATTTTAACAAAAGAGCGATACATTTTCTTTTATATTTAACTATATGAAAAGAATATTAATAACTATTTCTTTTTTATTTTGGTTTACTTTTAGTTTCTGTCAACGTAACCTTACTTTGAATGAGCTTGAAAATATTACATTCCTTGATATTAAACAAGCAGAATTATATATAACTGAATTAAACAATAGAACTAAAAATGCTTTTTCAACAATAGAATCAGGGTATTTTTATCCTAAAACATTTTCGAATAATAATGGAGAATCTATTGTAAAATTTGAAGACTTTTCTATTGCATATACTTTTATGAACAAAGAATGGCATGATCAGCTTTTAAGTAAAATAAGAAAAGAACCTTACTATAAAGAGAAAGTAATTAAAAACGAGGATCAGTATGCATTTATTAGTGAAAAGTTTCAAATCGTAATTTCTAAATCATATGATTACGAAAAAAAATATTCAATACATGTCTATATAATGCAAGGTTTTCTGCCTTTGCCAACTACTAAAGAATTTATTCCTGCAAAATATATCAGTAACAATACCTATGAAGTAAACTCGTTTACAAACATTACAGATATATTTGTTTCAAAAGATCAAAGTATTGGTATCAATGCCTCTGGAAGTATTTTATTTGGTTTGTCTGCTGGAAGTGGAAGTATTGATGGAATAGATGGATATACTGAACATAATAGAATTAGAGGATTTAAACACGGAAGTCTTCTTGTACGAATTTCTGATGGAGAATGGATAAAAGTGAAAAATGGGATGGTAATTGTTGCAAAAAAAGCAGGTATTTTGCAATTTCTAGTGAATGATAAAGTACATCGCAAAAACTCTGGCAGTTTTCAAGTACTTATGTCAAGCCCCACTGAAATTAAAAAAATTAATCTTTCAGTTGATGTTTGGAAATACCAGACCCATTGATCCCTATTACACATAAAACCTTAACCCATTATCTCCAATTGTTAATGACCCATCTTTGCAAGATCAAATTGGTCCCTAAAAAAGTTTTATTCCCTAGCTAATACTGGATCATAAAATTCTACCACCTTAAATAAGTCTCTCTGGGGCGATTGATGTAACAAATCCATTAAATAATGTTTGTGCAATAATCCAGTTAATACCACTATTCGTTTACCTGGATACTCCTGGATGTATTCAATAATATTATTGGCCATTTTTTCATTTCTCTCCCGCCAGAAATTTTTATTTTTTTCATAATAAGGTCTCAATGAACGGGCTATTGCTACAGAATCAACAATAGACTGAGTAAAAGGATCTCTAACCGCTATCATTTTCCTAAGACTATCAGGCACATCAGGCTGATTCATATCAAAATAACTTTTTCGGGTTATATTATATACAAAGTTATTCAACCGAACGTACTGTAAGAATAAATCAGTTTGATACAATGAAAATGTATTGGAATTTTTAGGGTCATTAACTATGCCAAAGAATTTGTTTTCCCATTCTTTGTCCTGTCGAATGTATTTATTCCTATCCTCAATGTAGATATCAAATGGTCTAATTATTATGTTGGAATCTATCTTTCTATATTCATATAACACCATTTTTTCTGGAGAAAGTTTCTGTCCAATACCGAGTTTGGTTCTTAGCTTCACAGATACAGGCAATTTACGAAGTTCTTTTTCTTTTGTATAAAATCCCGATGGGCTCTGCATTTCATCAAGTATCAAATCTGGTTTAACTTTTTGCAAAACGAGTAGCAAACTATCTGTATTCATAAACCTGCTCTCAGTATGACTTACTCCAATAATAACAACTGTTGCATGCTGATTATTTTGAGATAACAGTATGCTTGTTAAGAAAAACTTTGCCACTAGGAAGGATATAAATAATTTCATTATTATAAATTTACTTATATATCATGGAACGAGAAGAAATCACATAACTCTTCCTTTGTTTTTTTGGTGCAAATCGTATTGCAAATAAAAAAGCAGCAATGAACTTTCGTTCATTACTGCATTATTTTTAAGCTCCCCTCAATAAGGAAAGTTGCAATTCAATTATCATTTAATCGTAATGGAATCTACACTTTGCAATTTGGATCTCATCCTCAACAACCCTATAAATTAATCTGTGTTCCTCATCGATTCTTCTGGACCAAAATCCGGCATAATTAAAGCGTAAAGCCTCCGGTTTGCCTAATCCTTCATAAGGACTACGTGAAATATCTTTTAATAATTCATTGATTCGCTTAAGTTTTTGTTTATCGTTTTTTTGCCAAAAAAGATAATCCTCCCAGGATAGTTCTGTAAAAACAAACTTCATTAGTCAATGAGTTTTTTAGACAGTTTCTTGTCGGAATTTAATGCTTTTACTGATGCATCTAATCTTTGTTGATTGATGCGTGATGACAATTCATGTTGTGTAGCTCTTAATGAATTGTATTCGTCCAATGAAATAACTACAACGCCCGTATCTTTTCCTCGGTTAATAATTAAGGTTTCAAAACTTTGGGTAACCTTGTCGAGATAACCCTTTGTGTCTTTACGAAAATCTGAAAGTGTAGTTGTTAGCATATTTGTACTTAAATCTGTACAAATATATGTACATTAAATAAAAATGCCTAAAAAAAAGGTCATACTTTGATAGTATAACCTTTTTTTATTCGCTCCCCCTTCTGGACTTGAACCAGAGACCCTCTGATTAACAGTCAGATGCTCTAACCAACTGAGCTAAGGAGGAATTTCCCCATTGGGGTTGCAAAAATAGGGGTTTAG
>JBBAJS010000047.1:0-3141 GCA_040403975.1 Sediminibacterium sp. | reverse complement strand
GTTTTGTGCTCCGCATAAAGTTCAGTGGTAAAAATCCCGCCCATCGCAAATCTGCAAAACGTTATGCCCAATGCTAAAATGACGACCAACCAATAAAGAAATGAGTAATGTATAGAGGATTTAATTTGACACTTGATTTTGAAAATGACTTTTTTTATCAAAAAGGGAGGACATTAAACGCTGCTAACAAACTAACTGTTAAAAGAACTCTTGACAGTTTTATTTCCCCAGACGGCTCAATAAATGGCTCTAAAATGCAATCGAATTGGTTCCCGCAAATTGATGCTGACATTTTCATTTCACATTCTCATAGAGACGAAAAAATGGCAATTACGTTGGCAGGTTGGCTAAACGAAAAATTTGGAATCTCAACATTTATTGACTCTTGCATTTGGGGTTATTCAAATGATTTGTTAAGGCAGATTGACAATAAACATTGCCTTAATCCAAGTGGTGAAACATATAGTTATGAAAAAAGAAACAACTCCACTAGTCACGTTCATATGATGCTTTCGACAGCTTTAAATATGATAATAGATAAGGCAGAATGTTTATTCTTTCTCAATACTCCAAATTCCATTACGACAAAAGAAATTATTTCACAAACAGAATCCCCTTGGATTTATTCTGAAATTTCAATGTCAGAACTAATTAGGAGAAAGAAATTATCTGAGTATAGACCAGCAATTACAAGAATGTTTTCAAAAGGTGGTGTTATAAATGAAAGCTTGAAAATAAAGTATGATGTTTATCTCGGACATTTGACAAAAATTGATGCTGACAACTTAAATGAATGGGAGTCTGAATGGAACAAAATACCAAAGGAGACGCAATTTGCACTTGATTTACTTTATAAATTAAACACATCAATTCTATGAAAGAAAAACATCTTGAATTTACACAGGGAGTGATTAACAGAATGGGACAAAACTCTTTCTTAATCAAAGGTTGGACAGTTACGCTGGTTTCAGCCCTATTTGCTTTGGCAGCAAAAGACGCGAACCAAAAATTTGTAATCGTTGCATACTTTCCGACAATAGCTTTTTGGTTACTTGACAGTTATTACCTCTATCAAGAAAGATTATTCAGGAAAGTTTATGACCACGTTCGTAAAGCAAATTCCGTTGACTTTTCTTTAAACACAAAACAATTTGACAAAGGCTTTTTTGACTGGGCTGGTGCAGCACTTTCTAAAACCTTAATTCTATTTTACGGAATAGTATTTATCACTCTAATCATTGTAATGTATTACCTTAAATAAAATCAAAATGGCAAGAACAGTTTTTTTTAGCTTCCATTATCAAAGAGATATTTGGAGAGTAAATCAAATCCGAAGCATTCCAAATATTACTGGAAACGCAGCTGCTGGATTCAAAGATGCATCATTATGGGAAGAAGCAAAAAAGAAAAGTGATGATGCCATAAAGAGTATGATAGACAAAGCTCTTGTAGGCACAACTGTAACCGTTGTATTTATTGGAGCAAAAACAGCAGGAAGGAAATTTATTAATTATGAAATAGAGCAATCTCTAAAACGTGGTAATGGACTTGTTGGTATGCAAATTCATCATTTAAAAAACCATGCAGGTGAAACTGATGTCGTTGGAGATATTCCAAAAGCAATTGAGGCGGCAGGTTTTAAAGTTTACAAGTATGTTGACGTAGAGAAGTTGGCAAACAGAATTGAAGAAGCAGCAAAACTAGCTGGTAAATGATGGCAATCAATGCAGACAAAAGCACTGGGCATAACAGCACCTACCCAAAAGGCGGGGTTTCGTGTTCCAAAGACAGTTTGGTGGTTAATCAAACATTAGTTTTTCAAATCAAGTTTTGTGGTGAAAGTCCCGCCCTTCGGGTAGCTGCAAAACGTTAGCTGTAATGCAATTTGACACACTATGAATTTAGAGAGAATCGGACAACGCTTAATTATTTTTGGACTGCTTTTATTGCTGACATTTACTTTACTGTTTGTTTTCAATTCTACAAAGCTAAACTTAGGTCCAATCAATACCGAAGTCTGGAGTCACTATGCTGGTGTAGTAAGCGGTATTGTTGGGACAATTTTTTCTTTAGTTGGAGTTCTTTTCTTAATAATAAATTTAAGAGTACAAAATAGAACTTCCACAAGACAACAAGTAGAAACAAGATTTTTTGAGTTACTTCAATTGCACAGAGATAATGTAAACGAAATTGAATCAAAAGGTAAAAAAGGAAGAGCTGTATTTATTGATTTGAAAGATGAATTTCACGAATTACACGAATTAGTTGAAAGACGCTATTCACAAAACGAATCAGGTAAAAGTTTATTAGATTGGAACAAGGACTGCATCCAAATTGCGTATCTAATTTTATTTTTTGGAGTTGATAACAGTTCTACAAATTATTTGCAAAAATTAATCAAAGAGATAATTACTGATGAAAAGGCAGAGAAAAAATTTATAGAAAATTGCATTAACCCACTAATTGACAATCATAAAAATCAAAAAGAAAGTAATGACAAATCTTGGCAGAAAAACTATTTTCTTTACGACGGTCATCAATCCAGGCTTGGGCATTATTTAAGACATCTATTTCAAACTGTAACTTACATAAATAGACAACCGTCAGCATTGTTCTCATTTGACGAGAAGTACGAGTATATAAAAACACTAAGAGCGCAACTTTCAACTCACGAACAAGCTTTATTTTTATACAACTCTATTTCGCCGTTAGGAGCACCTTGGGAGCTTGACACGACAATTACTGACAACAATAAATTAATAACGAAATACAACTTGGTAAAAAACTTGCCAGAAGGCTTTACAAGAAAAATAAATCCTAAGACATTTTATCCTGATGTATTTTTTGAGTTTGACAAAACTAAGACACCAAATCGAATTGAACTTGAGAAGCACTACAGCTAACATGGGGTTTTGTGCAAGCAGGGCTTGACGTTCAAACTTCGGCTGTTTGCATCGCTGTACTTTGGTTCGGGCTGGACGGAATTCTGTTGGGCTTTTAGTTGTTAACTTGTACTTTTATTTCTTTATTGGGCTTCAGTTCCGGGCTGGACAATCAACAATGCCCTGCCTGCACAAAGCCCTGTTCGTTATAAGCCACTCAGCCGCGGCACAAATCCCAGCATCAGTTTTAGATAACAAT
>JBBAJS010000046.1:0-3166 GCA_040403975.1 Sediminibacterium sp. | reverse complement strand
ACTAAATGAAAAAGTTTTTTCTATTCGTTTTATCAACAGTACTTTTTATTGGAGCAATTTCTGCTCAAAAAAAGCCAGATATCCGCCTAAATGGTTATGCGGGATATGTTTTTGACGATGCAATTGATTCTTATTATGACGCTAATAATTATTACAACGGTAAAATATTGGGAAACTTCATGTGGGGATTTGGTATAGAGTCTAAAGTCAACAGAGGAACTGGTATTGAATTATCATACTTACGTGACGACACTAAAGCGCCAATGCGTTATTTAAGTGGAGCAGGCCTAGCAAAAACCAAAGATTTTAATATTGGCATCAATTATATCATGTTAGGAATCAACCGTTATTTTGGTGCAAATCCAAAAGTGGAGCCTTATATCGGACCAATGTTGGGTATGGCCATTGTTAGCATTAAAAATCCTGATCCAGGTGGTTCTAGCAGCATCACTAAATTTGCATGGGGTCTAAGAACTGGAGCTAATATCTGGGCATCTCCTAAAGTAGCGTTGAAATTACAAATGCAATTGATTTCAGTTTCTCAGGGATTTGGCGGTGGAGCCTATTTTGGAACAGGGGGAGCTGGTGTTGGATTGTCGTCTTATTCTTCGGTTTATCAGTTTGGCTTAGGCGGCGGTTTAGCTTTCAAATTAGGTAAATAATCAGTATAGATCTTATTTAATATCATTAGAGGAGCAATAAATGCTCCTCTTTTTTTGTTTAATATTGTAATCAACATGCGTTTTAATTCTTCCAACATTCGATTTGTATTTTTACTATTTGCAATACTATTTGCAATGCAGAGTTATGCCCAAGTGAAGGACACATTATATTTTACTAATAAATCGATGTTGATTGGCGAATTGATCAGTATTAAATTAGGAAGAATAGAATTTGATGGTGATGGAGTGGGAATTGTAAAAGTAAAATATGATAAAGTAAGCACCATTCAAGCCAGCAAAAATTATTTTAGAATAGAAACAGTTCAAAGAGATGTGATACCTGGTTTTATAGAAGCGTCTGGGAACCGAGGAAAAATTATTGCTAAAACTGCCTACGATAGTAAGGAGATTGCATTGGGAGATATTTCATCGATGTTTAAATTTGGAACAAAATGGAATACAAGAATAACGGGTAATATTGGAGCAGGTTACTCCTATACAAAATCCAGTCAAATTGGTCGTTTCAATGCAGATGGAGCCCTTTTTTATCACAATGAGAAAACTGAAATTGAGCTGGGCGGAAATATGATATTTACTTCAGATAGCATTAGTTCTAGCGTTGAAAGAGCGAATATTAATTTTCGGTACAACTATTATTTTAGTAAATTATTTTTCGGTGTAGCATTATTAAATTATCAGAGAAATACACAATTAGGATTAAACAGAAGATGGCAACAAGGATTAGCTCTTGGGTACAAATTTTTATTAACCAGACATAGTCAAGGCCTTGTTATTAGTGGGCTTACTATCAACCGAGAACAAGATTTAAAAGCAAATTCTACCAATAACCAAGAATGGGTATTACAGGGGAAGTATAATTTCTTTTCTTTCAGTAAGCCGAATATTTCTTTAGGCACCACTCAAACTTTGTATATAAGTTTATCTCAAAAAGGCAGAACTCGTTATGATGGTGATATTAATATCAACTGGGAGCTCATCACAGATTTTTCTTTAAATTTAAATTACTACAATAACTACGATAGTAAATCACCAACAACCGGAGGCGCAAGATCAGACTATGGATTTGTAGCAGGCCTTAGTTATAAATTTTAATGTGCTTAAATTATCATTATGCGAATTGAAAAATTGGATAGTTTAAGAGGCATTTTTAGTATCATGGTTGTTTTGCATCATTATGATGAAGCATTTCTACCGACCTGGTTCTATAATAATCCCTTAATTAGAGAAGCTAAATTTTTTGTGGACTTCTTTTTTGTTTTGTCTGGTTATGTTATTGCCAGTAAATACGCAGGCATTAAAACGCAAACCGATTTAACGATCTATCTTAAAAAAAGATTGATTCGATTAACACCATTGTTATTTTATACAACCACGCTTTATTTAATTTTTCAACTGGTATTTAATATTTTCTTTCCTTATTTATTAGGTACAAAGGAATCTGTTTCAACATTATTATTTGCTTATGTAGATACAATGACTTTTCTAAATTCAACATTAGTATTTAATTCTTTCTATACTTCTAATGTTGGCAATATGGGAATGAATTTTCCTTCATGGTCCATTTCGGCCGAATTGATCATCTATGTTTTTTTCGGTTGCATCTTATTGTTTTCTTTTCAACGGAACTGGAATAGAAATCTCATTTTCTTTTTTGTATTACTCGCGGCTATTGGTTTTTCGGTGTATAAGGGCATGTATGCTTTCACCGACGACTTTGGATATATCAGGGGAATTATTTCATTTATACTTGGGTATTTTGTTTGGAATTTTACCAACAACAGATCAAAGTGGTTGCCCAATCTTTCATTGATAGTTCCGCCTCTAATTATTGCCGCTTTCTATTTTCTGCATCAACAAACTGGAAACTTGTATCAAATGATGGCATTGGCCATTATACCAATACTATTTGCTTTTTCTATTTTATTGATTGTGCAATCAGATGGAATATTTACGAATATATTGACCATCAAGCCACTCATATTTTTAGGTAATATTTCTTATTCCGTTTATTTAAATCAAATAATAGTAATTACGATCATTCCACATTTTTTGTTTCAAATATTCGAATTAAACCCTACAGGAACAATTCAATTGTTAGTGCTAATTTGTAGCCTTTCGGTTTTGATATTTTATAGTTTTTTAACAAATCAACTAATTGAAACACAATTTGGAAAATGGTTAAAAGCTCGATTTATTCCATCTTACTCCCTAAATTGAGTCTGTTATACATAGCAATTTATCATATACTTTGGCTGGTCATTTTTAACGAAAAATTTAGCCAATAAAACTTCATACAAAGAAGAAGCCCCTTTGGCTATTGTACCTTTGCGGCCATTCAAATTAATGATATGGCGAAAAAATTGGTTTTTGTTTTTGTAGCGCTTTTTTCTTTTGTACTTCAATCATATGATACTACAACAAAAGAAACTATCAATGATGAAGTGATGAATGCAACGCTTATGGCTTCTAAATTAAACATCAAT
>JBBAJS010000045.1:0-3492 GCA_040403975.1 Sediminibacterium sp. | reverse complement strand
ATAAATACGATAAATCGCCTGCAGGTTTAGCTCCTTTGAGCCTGAATGAAATTGAGTATCGATATCATGGAAACAATGGTTAAAGCAAATATGTATAGCTAGCAAGACCAATCACTGACGCCTTACCTCTTTGATGGAAGAGAGGAATTTCGCCTGTTCCTCATTATTAGCAGCCGACCAGTCCAAGTCAATGTTCATATTCCGTGCTGCTTCATCGTCTTCATCTTCGTCGTCATCCTCAATAATCATAAGGTCCTCATTGTGCCTTTCAGCATAGTCCTGAATTGGCGTCGAGAAAGGATCCTGCTGTCTTCGTCCTATTCGACCATCTTCCATGTCAACCATCATATCCATCCTTAGATAAGGCATTTTATCCTCGCTGTAAGTAAGGGGCAAATTATCACACACATATTCTATACCCTTTAACATGAACATACCACAGTCGTAACTATTTCTTTGCGTGGGACCCAAAGCGTCAATGAAAGTCCATTCATCTCTGTTGAAAACAAAAGTACAACCCACTTTTGTTGCCTCTACTTCAAGCCAATTCAAGATGAATGAATAATATCTTCGGTACGAATTGTGGAAACCATCGTAGGCATACACTGTTTTGCTTTCAGGATGCAGCAAGAACCAGATCCAATGAGAATTTACTATGTTAGCTGGCATTAGGAATATCTTCATCTTGAATATGTCTATGTCCTTATGGGTATAATTTGCTATTCGTCGCAGCATATGTAATCTCTCTGCCGCATTTGTTCCGGTGGAATGGGCTTGGATGATTTTCCACCAAACGTAGGTAAGGGCTATGTGTTTTTTCACGTAACTGCTGTTCATTCTAGCCTTATTGTCTTCTCTTATTCTCAACATCCACACTCTCATATCCACTATCGCGTCGTTTAACCATACTTCGAAGCCGCTTGCAACAGACGGATGATCGCGAGTCCTTAGCCGTAATATATCCGTACTGGTTACTGTATACGCCCCATATTGGTTCCACTCGTGGTCATTGTCATTCAGGGATGCAGCAACAATGTTATCCGTTAGCCTTTTCACTGCAACAACAGAAGTAGCTGGTAGCCCTATCCACTTGTGATCTTCCATCCTCACAGTAGCAGCAAGAGCAACAAATGCTCCAGCATCAGCGTCAACATTGGCAGTATACATGATTCCATCACCACCAGCAACGCTAATATGTGGATGATTGTCAAAATTTTCTGCAACCCGTGCAGGCCCGACAGGATTGTTATGTGCGCTTCTACCCTTGGGTAATGGTGGTTTCACTGCAGTTTTCTGGTTGGTAGGTGCCGACGCTTTATTGTTCTTGCTGACCTTCGACTTTGTGGTTGTTGCTATACCATCGGCTTCAACTGCTTTTCTTTTCCTATGTTGTTTTCTGTTGTTATTTGAAACATGCAGCAATGACTGCAAAGAATTAGCACTGGTTGTTGATGTCACCCGTGCTACATCTTCATCACCATTGTCGAGGTAGTTGAACTGTGCATAACGTCCCGCATTGTCACCATACTTTCGTTTCTCCTTGTCTTGTAATTGAAGCTGGTAACTCACAAGCTGCTCAGAATAAACCATGGTAGGTGGGACCCTGCGATGACTCTTGTACTTGGTCATGACATACTGCAATAATGGCCCTTTCAACCTCCTATCTTGACGATATGCACTCATCACCTTCGAACAATGTTGCCAATATCTCCTAAAATGACGTAGGGGAATAGTCCTGAGACACATTGGTAATTTTTGTCGCAAGTCGTCTATATCATAAGTGCATCTACGCCTCAGCCAATGTTTGACATATGACCACACCATCTCGATGTAGTTCAACTCGCAGTGAAACTTAGGATAGAAAACCACAAAACAACCAAACTTTTCAACAGTCTCCTGTATCCAACACGTTACTTTGCTGGCTTTGAAGTCAGGCTCTTCACTTAGCATCCGTCTAGCACAACAATCCACGCGACCTTCTGGACATTTATCCACTGTGTAACCCTCACATTGTAATATCATACCCTTCTTCCACTTGCCTCTGCCTTCTAAAGTGCTCTGAATTCCTCTCGCAATATCTTCACCTTTGGGACCTGGAACTGTCATTCTTTGTGGTGTATTCTCAGGACCGAAAAAAGTATCACGTCTCGGAGTTACCTTTTTTCCCCCGTCACTCAAATTCATCTTGTTCACATTTAGTTCATCAGGAGCCTTTCCACCATGATTGCTTGAATTATCGAAGGCAAACACTATGTCACAACCAGGATGCACTTTCTGGAATAGAGGAACCACTATCTCCAGCTGGGTTATTAAATCTTTAGTTACCCAGGTTCCGTCCTTATCTGGCTCAATGATCTTAAACGAATCTAATCCATCTTCAGATACCCATCCATGACATGGACAAGAGAAACCACTCACCATAATGGATGTGCCATTAGATTTCGCACGGAGATCCACTTCCCCCTCCCTTATCCAAATTATCTTCTGTCCTGTTGTTGGTTAAAAAATGAAGCCAGTTTTAAAGTAGGTAGAAAATAAAGCATCAACTGCAAGCTACTCACCATCATTTGCGTAGCACATGCACTCATCATGTGTCACGAATACTACTTCCTTCTCCCCAATACCAAGAGTCGGCTTTATCTCCTTACTTCTATCATCACCAGAATAATCCTTCATCCTTCTTTCAACTGTTTCCATGTACTTGAGGAAAATGATTCGATGCTGGACTACATCAACTCTCTCATGTCCGTCTACATAGAACCCCTTCTTATGTGTCGAAGGGTGAAAACCCAATAGGTGCATCCATTTTCTAGCCGTATTTTCTGACACTTGCTTGGGTGCGCCTTCAATTGTTGCTAATATAGTTGTATTGAGATCTTCCATAAACTGCTTTGGATATCTTGTTAAAAATCATGAACACATTAAGTTTAAAATGTCACAATGTGCTATATTATTATTCGTAACTAAAGTAGAATCACCTATTTACAACAGGAGTGTTTTGAAGGTGAGCTATTAACCTTGTCTGTATCTCTTTAGACGTTAACACGTTTAAAATTCTTATATGCTTTCCTTGCCTTGGTTCTTTTATGTATCCTTCGTCCAAAATATTATCCGCCCAATTTCTAATTGATCTGCTCATGTAAGACCCTTTTGTTGACTTGTGTTTGCCTTTACTAAATTTTTCTGCAAATAGCGTTCTTGCCACCTCATCGGATGCCTCCATCTTCCCGTTACCCTCCAACAATAACTGCAGATATCTCGCCACTGCTATATATTGCACATGTTGATAAGAAGATGTTGTTTTATTACGTTTTCTTTCTTCTCTTTTATTCTTAAAAATCTTGGCTCCATTTGCATTCAAAAATTCTATAGCCTTTTGGTAGCCTATTTTGGGATCGGCTGTTCTGTAAGCGGATTCTTGATTTACTTCACTTTCCACACTTTCTTCCACGTCTTTTTTAATGTCTACACAATAATCCATTTCTTTTTTAG
>JBBAJS010000044.1:0-3773 GCA_040403975.1 Sediminibacterium sp. | reverse complement strand
GGGCGGAGTCAGTACTGTAGATGTGGAAGGAGTTGCAGCAGGTCTGTTGACAGTCAAGTCAGAAGAGGTGGGGGTAAGAGACATAGTGGATGTTGTGGGGTGAAAGTTGTGGGGGGTGGAAGTTGTGGTGGTGGAGGTTGTGGTAATGGAAGTTTTGCGGTGAAAGTTGTGGTGATGGAGGGAAGGGAGGTGGCTGAAGTTGTGGTGGTTGGGGGGGAAGGCAAGTAGTGGAAGTTGTGGTTGTGGAAGTAGTGGTGGAGGAAGTTGTTGTGGTAAAAGTTGTTGACAGTAACTCTATGCTTGCTGGTTAAGAATCAAAATCTTTCTTGCTGTTGATGTCTTTCCATTCTAACAATGTGTATTTCTGAAATCCTTCTTTATATTCTCTGCTAAGGTGAATTATTTCAAGCCTATCTTCTGTAAGATCTTCCCACTTCAATGCTGTGTTGGTATAGATGACAACATGAGGAGGTTCCATCCGGATTTTCTTGGGTGTATATTTCATGCTAGCAAAGTTGCCATCCTTCATTGACTCCATGGCTGACAAGTTCACAGTGCCTATTGTTTGTCTTGTAAGATTTAGTTGAATCATTTTATATTTTCCAATGTTCTTTGCCAGATATGTCATATCTCTTGTCTTGCCGTTTTTGATATCCACCACTTCATCTGGATGTAAATCGGTCAGCATATTTTGCAATGTTGTTTTTCCATTTCCACCATCTATGTCTAATACAACATAAATTTTTCTCATATCTGGTACTTGCTTGAATATATCATAAACATACTTTTGCCATGGGTACAGTTTGTCCTTGTACTCTTCGGATTGTTTTCTCAGCTTAGTACGTATTTTCTTCTCTTGTTCCCAGTTATACTGAGCTTCAGCTTTATCAAATTCTTCAAAGGGCAAGTGGTTTTCAGCCCACCAACATCCAGCCCTTGACAGACCCATCTCTTCAATCTTTTGAATAGGTTCTACTTTGCTGTCCCTTTCTGATTCCTTTGTTGATTCAGCAAGGTTCTTTTTTTTGACACGCTCTTCCCAACGATACTGAGCATCAGCTTTTTCAAATTCGTTGTGTGGTAAATGTTTTTCAGCCCACCATAGGCTAGCTTTAGACAGCCCAAGCTCTATGATCTTACTCATGGGCTCTGTTTTCTTACCATCAGAAGACTCATTTGTTATTTCCACACATTTCTTAACATTTTCAACCCAGTGGTACTGAGTCTCTGCTTTTTTAAATTCTGTGCAAGGCAGATTTCTGTCTGCCCACCATATTCGAGCTTTTGACAGACCAAGCTCTTTGATTTTGCTCATGGGCTCTATTTGCTGATCCTCTTCTGGTTGCTTTGTGATTTCTGCACATCTTTTAACTTTCTGTACCCAATGATATTGAGATTCTGCTTTGGTGAATTCTTTATAGGACAGATTTTTGTTGGCCCACCACAGCTTGGCATTGTGCAGTCCAATCTCTTCTATTTTGCTCATGGCATCTATTTTTTTCTCCTGGCCACGTCTGGAATACTTGAATTCTCCTTTCTCAAAAACTTCTTTGTTTTCATTACTTTTCTTGCATATACTGTCTAGAAATTTCTTTATATGCTCAGGTTGTGTCACTGCATATACCGTTACTGATACATTGTCAGACATATGAGGACATTTCTTTACTAGTTTATATATTGTTGATTGAATTGTTGGTTTAACAAACTTAAGCACTAGCTGTAGGTTGTTTGTCTGAGATTCACTTTTGTGTTTTTCCAGGCATCCTCTGATAGCTATGAAACTAGAGTGATCTAATAGGTATTTTTTCATACTCTGCAATACGCTATATTCCGCCTTCATTTTCATGCTCCAGTTTGTAGCTTTTGTGTTGCTTCTTGACAGATGCTGTAGTTTGTCATGTGTAATATCAACTCTGTCCTGTTCTTCTTCTGAATGGACATCAGAGTTGGCATTGTCACTGTCTTCTGTTTCCTTCCTTTCTTCTTTAAGGTTGTAATGAGTAAACATCCTTGTGTCACTACTTTCATCTTTCAGATTCTTTTTCTCATGTCTATTCTGCAGTTCCATTTTTAGACACAATGTCAGCAATCCGTGTCTATCAGTTAGGATTCTTCTTGGTACTGGAGAGGAACTATGTGAATTTCAACAATGTTTTATTTTCTCTGTCCTGAAACATACCAAAAATTAATTCATCAAATAAAAAAGAGATATACAGTATTTCAAAGAAAAAAAAATAATAGAAAGCATGTTTATTTTATTATCATCAGATGGTTGAAGAACACAGCAATTTAATTTCAAGGGAAAACAAGCAAAGAGGAACTATTTTGCAGTTTGTTTACTAAATATGCCACATATGATTCTTTTGGGGCAGTGTATCTGATCTGTTTTAAGTGAAAAATTAGTATGTGGTACAGAGATTTAAAACAGGGAGCACTAAATATCAATATAAATAAATATACCTATACTGCTCTGCATTTCTTGTATTACAAAATATAGAGTTCCGATCATTATTGGTAGCATTGGCATAACAAATAGTTTAAAAGACTGTGAATGTACCCTTTTCCAACTGAACTTTTTTCCAGACTGTTATTGTGCTATTGATAAATAAAAACTACAAGTTAGTTCATTTGGGTTTGTCTAGCTAAAAATAGCATTGAAACAAAATAAGCTGTATGATTAGTTAGCTTTTAAAAAACTAAAAATATCTAAAAGTAATTCATATTTGCATTTACATACTGTAAAAGCAAAGGGGTAAGTCTTTAAGGTTGCTATATTTTTTATGTTGGCAAATGTTTTTGTATAGCATAACCAATAACTGTGACTACTTTTGAACAACCAAAGAAATTCTTTATAAAATGGGCTAGACAAAAGATGGATATTGTAGCTTTGAATGTATCCCTTGCAATGATCATTTTTGTATTCTGTGTTGAGAAAGTTTTGTGGTGTGCTGTTATTAAAAACGAGTTAAAAGGTCCAATGGCTTTTCTCTGGTTGCAAGCAGTAGTAAAATTAGAACAAGGTTGTGATTGTAATATATACAGTATTTTTTTTGTACCTAAGAGTGAGCTGGTAAATATCCAGGCTGTACTTTGTTGTTCATGGAGCATCTTATCTCTTATTTCACAACCAGGGTCCTGAATGAAACAAAAAATTAACAATATGGAGCATTGTAGATTTGCTCCCAATTCAAATCAAACACAGACTTAACGGATTTGTAAAAAAAATTCCGCATGTTTTACCAGGTTTTCTTTATGGAACAAAATTTCATGAAATAAGTTTAACTTCAAATGGAGGGAAAAAAATATCATAATCATAATGACTACATTTTATCAACTTATCTGCATGGATAAAATGGTTGTACTAAAGATTTTCTAAGTCCCCTCAACAAAATTTTAGCTTTCCAGCTTCAAAAATGACTATTTTACAGACATGTAAGGTTTGGAGAGGTTTAGTGATATTTTTGAACTATTTTCTTAAAAACTCAGCTGAAAATGTATCTCTATATCAAATTTCAGCTGCCCAGATTCAAAAATAAATATTTTTGAGGTATATAACATTTTGAGAGGTTTAGTGATTTTACAATAGTTTGTTGAAAGCTTTGTTGAAGTGTACCTTTCAACAAAATTTCAGCTCTCCAGCTTCAAAAATGAATATTTCACAGACATGAAATGTTTGGAGAGGTTTAGTGATATTTTTGAACTATTTTCTTGAAAGCTGCAGTGAAAATGTAAATTAATTTCAAATTTCAGCTGTCCAGATTCAATAATAAATT
>JBBAJS010000043.1:3136-4233 GCA_040403975.1 Sediminibacterium sp. | reverse complement strand
ACAATCCCTCAATCTGTTGGATCAAGTCCAGTTTTTACAAGGTAGCTGGTATGCAGCCCTGACCGAACCAAGCCAATTTGATGTGATTGTGAGTAATCCGCCCTACATCGCCCATCAAGACCCCCACCTCACTCAAGGGGATCTTCGTTTTGAGCCTGAATCCGCCCTGACTGATTACGCTAGCGGGTTGAGCTGCTTAGAAAGCGTTATTGCAGGTGTAGATCAATACCTAAAACCGGGCGGCTTAATTGCCGTCGAGCATGGCTTTGATCAATCTGAGGCTGTGATGGGGCTTATGAAAGCTGCAGGTTTAATAGATGTGAGGGCATACCTAGATTTAGCAGGATATCCTCGAGTCGCCTCAGGCAGAAAGAGCACTCAAAAGAGACGCTACTGATCTAAACATAAAATAGAAATTATTTAGCTAGCTTAGGTTACGGCAAATCTAATTAGTACAACTGGCTAAGAATTGAATTCTGCATTTTTTAACAGCCCAACGATGTTTAATCTATTCGAAGCAATCAGGTGTATTGCATTTACATATTAGAAAATGGGCATCCATTGAAAGCTTTCTGCGCTCGCCTTACTCTGTACCCCATTTTTTAAGGGGTTACTACATGTCTACATACTGGATGAAGAGGGGGCCGTTTTACACAATCAACTAAATGTGTTTGAATTTATATTGAATCTTTAACTTATTTTAAAAATAAGTATTGTGACTGTAAAATATCTGCTATGACACCTGAACTGCAATCAATTTTTCAACAAGCCATTGAATACATGCAGCAGGCGAATTTTAATAAAGCCAGGCCCCTTTTTAACTATATTCTAAAGATACAGCCAAAGAATTTTGATGCTTTACATGCATTGGGATTTATTTCTGGGATTGAAAATAATCATCAGGAAGCGGTTAATTATTCTTTAAAAGCATTAAAAATTAAACCTGATGCTCTAGAAGTTAATATTAATTGTGCAAAAGCACTGCAAGAAATCGGTAAGCATAAAGATTCAGTAAGGTATCACCAAAAAGCGATTTTTTTATCCCCCAATAATCACGAGATTTGGCTTGGTTGTGGGAAGTCACTCCAAAGTCTTAA
>JBBAJS010000043.1:0-3036 GCA_040403975.1 Sediminibacterium sp. | reverse complement strand
ACGCTACGACGAGGCGATTGCCCACTACGATAAAGCACTCCATCTGAAGCCTGATTATGCCGAGGGCTGGTCAAATAAGGGCAATACATTAAATGAACTTAAACGCTACGACGAGGCGATTGCCCACTACGATAAAGCACTCCATCTGAAGCCTGATATTGATTGGATATATGGAGATTTAATCAACGCAAAGATGAAACTATGTAGCTGGTCAGATTTAGCGGCTTCATTGCAAATTGTTTTCAAAAAAACGATGGCAAATGAGAAAGTTTCACAACCTTTTTCACTACTGGCTATGAGCGATGATGCCTTACTGCATAAAAAATCCTCTGAAACTTACACTCAATCTCAATATCCGTTAAATACTATCTTGGGGTCTATTTCAAAGCATGTTGAAAATAAAAGAATTCGAGTTGGTTACTTTTCAGCAGATTTTCATAATCATGCTACAGGACATTTAATAGCTGAACTTTTTGAGTTACATGATAAAAGTCAATTTGAATTGGTGGGATTTTCATTTGGTCCAATAAAAAATGATAAAGTTCGCCAACGAATAGAAAAGTCATTTGACCATTTTCTTCAGGTAGATAAAAGATCTGATCTTGAAATCGCCCAATTAAGTAGAGACTTCAAGATCGACATAGCAGTGGATTTAAAAGGCTTTACTCAAGATTCCAGAACTGGAATCTTTGCGTACCGTGCAGCGCCAGTTCAAGTAAATTATCTTGGGTATCCTGGCACTATGGGGGCCAATTATATTGATTACATTGCTGCCGACACGACTCTTATTCCAGTTAAGTCTCAAGCATACTACTCAGAAAAAGTAGTTTATTTACCCAATAGCTATCAGGTCAATGATAGGAAGCGTTTAATTTCAGATAGGCAATTTACACGACAAGAGTTGGGGCTACCTAAAAATGGATTTGTCTTTTGTTGCTTTAATAATAATTTCAAGGTACTACCTGCAACCTTTGCAAGTTGGATGAGGATATTAAAATCGGTGGAAGGTAGTGTTTTATGGCTCCTTCAGGATAACAATTGGGTTGTCAATAATCTTAAATATGAAGCCTTAACTCATGGCGTTGAAGCAAGTAGGCTTATTTTTGCTGAACGCATGCAACTATCAGAGCATTTGGCTCGTCACCGTCAGGCTGATTTATTTCTAGATACGCTACCCTACAATGCACACACCACCACTAGTGATGCATTATGGACTGGATTGCCAGTTCTGACATTAATTGGGCAATCATTTTCTGGCCGTGTAGCCGCAAGCTTATTAAATGCAATTGGTTTACCAGAGTTGATTACTCATACCCAAAAGGAGTATGAGGCTTTGGCGATTGAGCTAGCAAAGAATCCCCAAAAACTTTTGCTTATTAGACAGAAATTGTCAGATAACCGTTTAACTACCCCTTTATTCAATACACCCCTCTTTACTAAAAATCTTGAAGCAGCCTACATTAAAATGTATGAACGATATCAGGCTGGGCTAAAAGTAGAGCACATATTTATTTCTTAGACGGTATTTTAGTCTCGCAAAAGCTAATTATTCTCAGACCATCAGATTTAACCGCGTATACCTCCTGACCTGTCTGGCGGCTGCCCTTAGGCATTGAGCGCATTAAGCTTTGCAATTGTTCGCTATTAAAAAAATAATTAATTTTTAGTCTATTTTCAGAAGCTCTTCGGGCAGTAGATGTCCGCAAAACACTATATTGATCCCGCTGCACTCTAAATGATTTTTTGTTAATGTAGACTCGTACCCACCCTGATTAATGCGATTATTGATATAGTTGACAGCTTCGAGTAACGCAAAAGAATGAATGCAATCTTGAGGCTGGATAAGGGTACATTAAACTACATGCGCTTTACGGTTCCTTTGCTCAGTTTTATTCAAATTTGACAGCAGTCCTACTGCTAGGGGCCTCCCCACCCACCCTATACCAAGTCCTTTGATATCCATGCTTTAAAATTCACCCAATAATGAACAATATTCAAGGAAATTTAATGCCCAATAATGCGTCGTTAGGCCCAAATAAGACGGTGCTTATTTGTACGCCCCCTTATCAGAATAGTTCAGCGGGAATTGTGCATCTTCATGAGCTATGTGATGCTATTGTTCGTCTGGGCTATGTTGCCCACGTTATCCTAATGGACACCTCTACAAGCGAATGGGCGTTTCATTTATCAGAAGATCCAAGTTTTTATGGGTCAGATCTACAAAGGGTGGCTGTAGCACCCGACTTAGGTGAAAATTATATTAGGCAAGTGTTAGATAACGGCATAACAATATACCCCGAAATAATTGTTGGAAATCCACTTAATGCAAAGCATGTGGTGAGATATTTTTTAAATGGTGATGGGGTAATTTTCGGAAAAAAATCAGAATATCAACCAAACGATTTTTGTCTAGCGTTTAGCAAGGTATTTTTTGAAAAGCCCCACGCAATCCTAACCAAGCCGATAAGAAGCCCTCTGTTAAATGACGTTAATGCAAAACCCACCCATAATCGTAGTTTAGATCTCACATATTTTGGCAAGGGCCCAAAATATGTATCCTGTTTCCGCATTGAAGGGTCGGTAATTTTGCCAGGAGACTGGCCTAAAACTAAGTCTGAGCTAGCTATATTGCTACGAAACACTAGATATCTCTACTGCTGGGACAATCAAACATCCATGATTACAGATGCAGTATCTTGTGGAGCTAAAGTAGTTTTGTTGCAATTTATTCAAGCAGATGAAGAAATATTAAGGCAGGGGGAATTTGGGCCAATGCCTTACATCAAAGGAAATTTTGATGGCCCAACGCTCACCCTAACAGATAACCCAGATTATGACTATATTAGGAATAGATATCTAGCAGAGTTAAATAAACACGAAAGCGAATGGGAGGAAAATGTTCGCCTGACCTTGGCGTCTATCTTTAGCTATTTTGGCGTTCTCTAAAAATAAAAAGCCTTCAAAAGACTCTCGACCAAATATAGATTATTAAAACACCAAGTGATAAGATCAATTAAAGCTAGGTTGTTTCTTGGC
>JBBAJS010000042.1:0-4553 GCA_040403975.1 Sediminibacterium sp. | reverse complement strand
GAGAACAATAGCACGTATTTGTGCTGCTTCAAATAGGTTGGCATCTTCTGCTTCCAGCAGCTGCTCAGTCGATGGCATAATAATATCGTGAGGTGCACGGAACACCCTTCTAGCAATGTACTCATGATGCCCATCCGGGTAGTTGTCGCCGCCCTCAGCCGGCTCATCCTGCTGGTTGTCATCCGGATGGTTGTCGTCACCCTCATCATGGTTGTGATCATTCCAGTCTTCAAGTGGATCCTCATCATCGTTAGGCCTATCATATGCGTCATCTTCATCTAACAAGGGGGCATCATCTGTTATGGATACCTGATTATGATAACATAGAGCTTTGTACGCGTACAGAGTGTCCGAATGCTCGCATGGAGAAGTAAATGCATCAATTTCTCGAAAGTGAGCTATCGCCTCGTCAGCACCAACTTGAAGCAGAGATTTAATGCGTTCGTTGTCAAAATTTCCAAACGGTTCCTGGGCCGTGTCCTTGGTGTAGCCAAGATCTATTTCATCCTGTTTCATTTGCAGCGTTTCCTCATTGTGATGCGTTGCTCTCCCTGCAACAAGAATGCCATTATTATCTTCATCACTTCGTAAAGATTTCAAGGTTACTGTTTTTGAGAACATTTTTTGTGCTCCCAAAACAGTTACGTTTCGACAACCTGCCACAGCACCCCAGCCACCAAATCCTGAGAACAGTGTTTCGCAAGCATCTGATCCTAGCTTTCTCGAGAAACTCTCTACTTGACCTGGATTAATATCTCTAGCCTTGATGAAATAAAGCATCCACGAATTGCAAGTTATGATCATGTCACGAAACGTCTGCATAGTAATGAAATTACTCATATCCACTTTTTCCGTATTCTTCACATAGTGGTACCAAGCAAATAAGAAAGTAATTATGTACCCATTCCACTTTATACGCTCTTCGATTGGTACCCATATTGCGAAAAACATCATCCGGAATTTCCAAATTACTGATAGAAACAAACGTGTAGGTTGTACCGTCTTTCCGGACCCAGAGTTTAGTAGCATGTTCTGCACTTGCATTTTTATAAGATTTTGAACATGACCTACATTCATGCGATCGGCCCTTTTCAATGCAACGGAGCTCACAGAGGCATTTAATGCCTCTCGCGCCTCCCTAATCTCTCTAACCACGGCGAGTCCATTATTGTTCGCTTTGTCCACTTCATCACTTATAATTTGTATGGACACATTAAAACCGCCTAGCTGAAGGTTTCGAAGACTCTGCGCTTGACCAACCATTCGTTTCATCAAATGTTTCATATCCTGTGTGTGCATCTTGGTGACGCACTCAAGGTTACTGTTGTGTAATTTAACAGTATGTCCAGCCATTCCGATGATAGGACAGTCAGGGCCAAGAGGTATATATCTTCCCTCAGTGGGCTGCGATGTGCCATTGGGATTTTTCAGAGTCATATTCTCCATTCCCTTTGTTTCTCGTGTCAAAGCTCCATCAGAACCATTACCACTCAGTAATAATGTAAAAACTGGTGACAACTTTTCATTAAAAAATCTCTCAATAGCCTCAGAATTGCTAGTATCGTCTGCTTTGGTGAAACGCATACATGTTGGCGAGACATTGATGCAGATATTTGATAAATTCTCCAAAGGAACAACAACATCTGCGCTAATAGCTGTTGCAACTTGTAAGACTTCAAATAAATTTAAAATTTCATCTAAATTTGATACACGACAGAGCTCTTGCACTCGATTATCTGCAGCAAAGCATTTATGAGGAGCATCATTGCCATCAGGATCTTGACCTTGTTTAAAACCACAAAAGCCACCCAAAATATAGGACCATCGCCATTCCGCAGGATCCCAAATATACGTCGACACTGCTATATTTTGTTCGACAGGTGTTTCATCCGTGCAGACATGAGCGACCACAGGTCGTCCTTCCATTTTCTTTGCTTTCATCTCTGCTCTATAAATCAGAGCAATGTGTTCAAAATTTGTGCCACACAATCCTGTTTGCATCTCGATAATTGCAGACTTCAAACTGCGCTTCATCGTTGAAGCGGACTGTCCCGTAATCGAGCTCAATATAGTAGCGGCTCCGATGCCACTTCTCAGACACATTATTGTTGAGAGTTTTTTGTTAATGATATGAAATCGATGGGCATTCTTCTTACGATTCGCATTTATTGCTACATCGTTTGTCACGTGAAAGAAGACATCAGTCTCTTGCAGCTTCCCTTCCGAAAATGCCTTGTTTAAGTTGTATAGCATCGTCGGTATCGCACCAGTATTTTTAAATATCTATTACAAGCGCAAATGAAGTGATAATATAATAATATTATTGTTTCTTTATAATGTAATTCATTAAGAGACATATGAATGTAACTTCACTATAATGCATAAGCACGACAAGCAACATACACTTACTTTCAAACTTTTCTCCAGAGTAGGGGGTGCTCTAACATCTCTTTGAATACGGCGCCTTAATTGACGTCGCATGGAGGTATTAGATTTTGCAGCTGCATGCAAGCGAAATATTATATGATCTACATGATCATCTGTATATGCACGTGAGAGAATCATTCCTTTTTCCCGCTTCTCCATTTCCCTTTGGAATGAACGAAGGTGCACTATAGTACTGCAAAATACACAAATGTGATTAAGGAATGGGCGATTTAAGAAAGGACTCGTTTCAGCACATTGTGAATGCCGAAAAGAATGCCCTACATATTTATCTTTCGCCTCAGTTCCCTCTAGAGCCTTCACATATATCGGTATGGGCCGAAATACCGGGACGAATTCCATTCCTTCACGATAACGCATATTGAACAATAGATCTTCCTCCATGGACTCTTCTTCGACTGGTAATCCTAAACATAAACTTGCTAAATTAGGTTCCTCAAACTGATCTATTGTGATTGGTTTCCTTGGTAAGCTACATGCGAAGCCAGCAAAGTTATTAATACGAGGTTGATTTGCAAACAATCCTTTCATAGAGAAATGATTCCAATCTTTTTGAGACCTTTTATTATTTGGCTTTGTAGGTGCTACATGCTGTTCCCAATTCGATATCCATGTATTGTTGGAAGAATTGTAATAAACACGTGGACAGTAATCACAATTAATTATATACTGTATAAAGCCTTCTTGTGTACACGTCCCTGTGATGCATATTCCATCTGCACCATGTTTTTTCAGCATTGCTTTTACTCGGACTTCCATTGATTCCACTCTTGTAACTAAAGTAGATATGGACGTTGTAGTCACATCGGTTACCTGATTTCAAAGCAAGAGAATGACAAAAATAATAATAATGCTGATAAGCAGCAACAATAATAATAACATATCAACAAGCAATATTAATAATTATAAGCCATTAAATGACAAGCATTGGCTCAATTATTGCTACACTTACCATATCAATATTTATCGTCGACGAATTATTTGATGAAACATCTATTTGGGATAGTCCTAAGCCATCATACTCTTGGACCTGATATACAAAAATAAAATAAAAAACATTATTCATGCTTTCACAATATTGTTATTCTCGATATTAAAAATGGACGAAGCTGCCTATTATTTATATAGCAACACTTCATTTGATATTATTCAATTAAAAAGGTATCATTACAACATGCATTTTTTTAACGAAGCAATTCTATAAACTTTGATGATATCGAATGCAAAGAGGATATATATACATGCATACTGGTGACGATTTTTTTAGCTACATTAATGATTACAATAACCATCCAAGATCAAATATAATTAAACTTACTTCTTCACTGCAATCTGACAAAGAATCGATCCTTGAAATCTGCATTCCCTCTGAAACCGAGTCACCATTACCTTCTAAGTGCTGAAAAAACAAGTAATTTTAAAAATAAAAACATTGGATAAAATCACACGATTATAGGCAATAAAAAGCCCCAGGCCTCACACTTCTTTGGTGGTTCTAATAAGACATAAATTTAGTTATAATAATAATTGTCCGACTAACCAAAAAACTCTCTGGTACTTCGATTCGGATCGTGTTTTGATGGAATACAATTGCATTACACGCAGGCGAGTTCTTTAGGTGCCTTTGGAAATTTCCAATGTTCCAATATTGTCCACTCCGCATGGATATGGGCGTTTCATAGTTGCAACAAATGCATTTCAAATATATAATGCCGCTGCGAAATGACGATCTGGCCATTGAAAAGCAGTCATATGCTTTGAACCAACTTTCAAAATGCTCATAACTTCCATGGACAAAGTCCATGACAAAAAGTAAAAATGTATGATCTTTCGCAAATTTTGAGGAGAGACTGAATATGAAAGAATATCAGTGTTTTTGTGTTTTCAACAATTTTGCATCAAAGCAAAACTTTTCCAAAAATGCGGTGAGATGGATTGCCGTAATTTTCGGGAAAAAAATTATCGGAGAAAAGCAACCGCAAGAAGGAAATTACTATGGGTAGAAAAATTTTCAGAGCCGTACCATTGATAACCATGAATTGCATCAGGGGTATGGGGTTCAGTGCCACCCCTCAAACCGCCCCTTTCTGAGGGGTGAACTACCCTTG
>JBBAJS010000041.1:0-4686 GCA_040403975.1 Sediminibacterium sp. | reverse complement strand
TCTTGGTGCAGAATGTGGGAGGTAGCAGCCTGGGCACATACAGGAAGGGAGGAAATATCTCATCAACAAGAATAATGGTTAATTTAAACAAGCCTAGCTTTATAACAATAACTGAACATAGAATTGAGGACAGGGACTATAATGCCAACAGTGTTTTTAGGGGGTATTATTGTAAACAATTGTCATCATCGGGTGAAAGATCCAAAGGCGTGATGGTCTTTGCTAGAAGAGGGACTGAAATGTGTGATGACTCCCGGTTCGATTCTCCTAGTGGTCATTTCACACTGGCAGTATACCGTGTCAATGGAACCCGAGTACTAGTGGGTGGGGTTTACGGTCCTGCATGTAACTCAGATAATCTAGCTAACCAGGTATTCAGTGAGATGTCCCGTAAAATAGATGATATGTGTAACCTATTTGGCACAAGACAGATAATACTGTGTGGGGATTGGAACCTGCATCTTGATAAACATGATAAAAAACCTAGGGCATGCAACACAGTCAGAGATCTGATGCAGCAGTACAGTATGATAGATATAGGAGCAAATGACAGGAAGAACACATGGAGAAGGCCAGGTAGAAACAGGGCAGCATCCAGAATAGATTACGGTATAGTATCAGAAACATTAGTCGATGCCAAGCTGGAAGTAAGCTGGGGTAAGTATGACCATGCTCAGTTAAAAATTGAAGTACAACTTGGGGAGAAGCTTAAGGGACAGGTAAGACTAAAAGACTGGGTACTCACAAAAGACAGATTTCTCGAAAATGCCAGGCAAGTTATAGAAGAAACAATATTAGATCACTCATTGGAGTATAGACAAGTGAGTAAGGAAGACAGGGAAGACTTTGTGCAAGGAAGGCCACCAAGAGATTATGAGGAGCAGCTCACGATAATAGACACTGAGCAGGGTATTTTCTATGCTCACCTATTGCACATCATACTATTCCGCGTTACAGCACTCCAAAAGAAAATACAACATGAATTAAGTCACGAAAGGAGAGAAAGGATAGAAAAAATCAGGCATGACATAGCACTCAAGCACCAACAGATAGAAAGCACAACACATGGCACACCTGAGGAGGCAGCACTGTTCGATGAACTCACAGCACTACAACAACAAGCTAGAGACGAAGCAGAACAGATAGAAACAGCTGGCAGACAGAGGATACAAAATTTTGAGCTCGATAAGAACGGAAAAAACAAAGCAGAGTCATACACTATAGTTAAAGAACCCAAAGGTAATAAGCACATCAAATTGTTAAGGATAGAAGAGGAGGAAGTGACAGATAACAACAGAATAGTTACAACACTGGAGAACAAATATAAAGGGCTAGTAGGGACAGAATTTGAGCCAGAAACAAGTCTACAGGAATTTATGGAAAAATACGACGTACATTTACCACAAATATCAGAAGGAAGCAAGGAATGGCTAGATGAGGAATTTTCGATTCAAGAGGTAAGGCAAGCAATGCAAAAAGCTTCTAATAAATCTGCACCAGGTCCGTCATCACAAACAGCTGCTCTTTTTAAGTTCCTGCTGGCGGAGATCCCTTTTATTTTTGTACACTGCCTGAATGAGCTAACCTTTGTACCTCAGCTGATAGGAGCACCAGCTTTTAAATGGCTACTCCACAGAAACATAATTTACATACCCAAGCCCAATAAAGAGCCTGATAAACCTGAGAATTTACGACCGTTGTCAATGCTTGAGACAATGTACAAAATACAAAGTAGAATCTTAGCCAATAGATTAGGAGCTGTGTTAGAGGAAACAATTGCAGTCGAGCAGCACGGCTTTATAAGGGATAGATCATGTCAAACAGCCATTATACCAGTATTAGAAGCATTAAATGAAGCAAGTAGTCAAGGTAGGGAAGCACAGTTTATCGCCTTCGACCTCTCCAGCGCATTTGATACGATAAGTCCAGCACTAATCAAGCAGGTCATGAGGTTGCAAGGTTTCCCGGAAATCTATGTTGAAGCCATGGACGGGCTCACGGCCAGGGGCACAGCTAGTGTGTATGTCAACTCGGTAATGAGCACTAGTTTCCAAGTCAAAACAGGTAGCGGTCAAGGAGATCCACCCAGCGCACCCAGATTTATCACAGGCACCGACCCCATGACAAGAGCGTTGAGTAAAGCTAGCGAACAAGTCAGGTACAGATTCCTCAATGGGCTAAGGTTACCGGTATCATCCTTTGCAGATGACAACATGATAGTAACACAGATTAATAATGCACAGGAAATAGTAGACATACTACAAGTCTTCCAGGATTTCTCTAAAGTAAGCGGGCTTAAACTTAATGTAAACAAATCCGAGATACTTGCTATAAACACTGACCCCGAGCTAGTAAGAGACATTGAGGCTAGTACAGGTATCAGAACAGTAAACAAAATGAGGTATCTGGGAATACAGCTGCGGGGCAACTATGGGGAATCGAAGCGGGCATCTTATGAAGCAACTAAGGACAATATTGAGAAAAAATGCCGCAGGATACAGTCATCATACATTTCTTTATTTCACAGGAAACAATTACTGCTGCAGGTGGTATATCCCTGTTTTAACCACATAGCCATGAGCTTTGGTCACCTAACTGAATTTGAGGAGTATTTTGATAAATTAATAGTTACAACATTATGGGACAAAATGAGGCAAGGGGAAATAAAGAGAGGGAGAAGTATAGTAGCCAAAGCACGATTGAACGCATCGCATAACATGGGTGGGCTTCAAATCCCTACAGCAACTGACACGGTAGATGGGCTTACAGCCAATCTAATACAAAGAACCATGAGCAAAATAGATTGGGAAGAAGAGAAAAAACCATTCTATGTTAAGTTGTTTGAGAGGGCTATAGACGCCACACTTTTCCCGTCGCTTAAAGAAATGTTGGAATTGGCTGGTCCTGAGATTTGGGAAGGATTGGCACACCGGCTGGCCAGGCGACACCCACTACTCGCGGAGGTCTCGCTCAGCTGCGCCAGAATGGTGCGGATGAACGAGGAGGACGCGGAGGGGTGGGTTGGCGCAGGGCTTGCCGGACACTCAAAGAGTCCACTAATCTTCAAAATAAGTAAGGCAGAAGCTATCACCCTCAAAGGTTTTGGTCTCACGCATGTAGCTCAACTGTTTAAAGTATGTGAACTGACTCTTAGACAATCCTACCAGGAAGATATAGTTTACCCCCAGCAAATGCGTGATGGACATTCACTACTAGTAAACAAATGCAAAATGTTGCGAAGGGCACTTGCTGGGGGCAGACATGGCAGCTTTACAAATATAGCAACAACTTTTTTTAAATCTATTGAACAGCTAAAGTATAGCGGGGTAATGAGAAGAATGATAAGGAAAAATATAGATAAAAAACTAAGAGGCCCACCATCTTTTTTCACAAGAAGGGATTCTGGCTTTTCTCTCCCTAGTCTATCGGTCTATATGCAGGGTTACGATTACCTATTTAAACTAGAGCTCACCGCCAAAACGAGGGAAGTGGGTTTTTTAACACTTAACAGGCAAATTTGGACATCAAAAAAAGGAAATCTCATGGCAGCTGCACGGGGAATGGCGCCCAGCTCTGAAGCTTGTGGGCTTTGCAACATAATGGAAGACACTCAGCATTTATTTTTTGATTGCGAAAGGTACAGTGAACCACTATGGGAACTGTTAAGCAACATTATAACTGTAGTAGCAAGAACAAGCATACCAGATCACACTGAATTTAACATACACCTGTTTGACGTCATGTACAGTAGGGAACCAGTAGGACTGGAAAAAAAACTTAAAAAAGCAGTGGCTACACTTATAGCAGAAATTAAAAAAGACATGATATGGAGAAGATTCAAACGGATTGAGAACCCGAGATTAGGGCACATTGTTTACAATAACGCTCGTATTGCTAGTCACCTGCTCCTCACTTGCAAAAAGATAATATCGCTTAGAAAATTTCAGAACAAAAATAGTCACATCTTTGTCGAGATACAAACAACAATTTTACAGCATATTTAATCTGCCCCAGAACAAAATAATCACATCTTTGATGAGATATAAACAACAACTTTACAACATATTTAATTTGCCCAGGCCGCTGCCTCCCCCCCCTACCTGCGCCTGCCCGCTGACCTTCATGCTGCTACTTAAAAAAAACGTTATGTATAAGCAGAGGAAAGCTTCTTCACACATATCACATAACAATAATTCAAGCACTGTATGATGACACTACTATAATTCTAATTTTGCAGACATGGGAGATGATGCTGATCAACCTCCTGCACCCAGCTGTGCCAGAATCAAGTGCACTGAATCAATAGTTTAGAAATAAAATGGAACAATTATTTGATGCACATATGTACACCACACCACCACACCACCACTGCACAGACACGGATTTAGACATTATCATAGTGATTGACCAATTATTATCTTCATTATCATGTGTATACTACACTCTATTTCATGCTGTTCTATCGTTTTTTGCTATCGTTTAAAAATGATTCATATATTCAGTATACAGTATACATTTTATTACAGTGTGTGTAAATCTTAGCGTTTCAACACTCAACTGTGCAACAATTGGCAACACCAATTATTATCTTCAATCATGTGTATACTACACTCTATTTCATGCTGCTCTAGCGTTTTTTTGCTATCGTTTAAAAAATGAATCAAATATTCAGTATACAGTATGCAT
>JBBAJS010000040.1:3437-4737 GCA_040403975.1 Sediminibacterium sp. | reverse complement strand
GTAATTGAAGCTAAAGAAGATTTTGAAACACAGCTTTATTTTGAAACGATGCCAGCAATTGATCCTGTTTACAAGTATTGCTATGCATCATCAAACTGGAATATTCCTGCAGAACATCAAAGTGTTGATGCTTGGTTACGTGCAGTTAAAAAACATATGAACTTAAGGCTACCTAGTCACGGTGGTGAAAAGAGTAATTCGATAGTAGTAAGCGTATACAAAGAATTAGGCAGTTATGAAGATTTGTGGGTTGAATACGTAACACGTAAATTACAAAAACTAACTAAGAGCAAAGCCAAGAAAGCAAAATAATTATGTCAGTTAAGTGTGCGATATTAGAATATGACTGGGAAAATCCAGCTCCAACATACACAGATATTGATGTTAATTTTGGTAAAAACGGAAAAGTACTTTACGGTGGTGGTAAGCGTAAGAGCAAAACAACGCCCTATCTAGATAAAGCTGGCTCTTTGTTAAGTTCTTTTGAATGCTTTAGCAAATTACTATTCCCCCAGCTTGGTGATAGTTACAGCTACTTTGAATTATATTTTTTTGGCAACGACGCACACGAAACAATGCTTTATCTAAAATATCCAAAACAAGTTGTTACTCATTTTATTATTGATGAAGACTTAATAGACAGCTTACATCATCTTAAATGGTCTTTTGAGCATTTAGAAAGATTTGTAAGAGAACTTGAAAGCACAGGAAAATCGCTTAACTTTTATATAGAAAAAGAGATTGGTGATGCAAAGCTATATAAATCTTTTCCTACTTATAAAAAAGCAAATGATAAATTAATTAACGATGCTATATCAGCCTCTCGAAGAATGACAGATATGGCTGGACTACTACTTAAGTCTGGTTGGTGATTTAAGCTAAATTTACTGCTTTACGCAACATATCATCATTAGCATCCACGTAAATTGCAGTAGTTTGTATGTTCTTATGCCCCAACAGCTTTTGCAATACACGTATGCTTACGCCTTTGTTAGCAATCTCTGTTGCAAATGTACGTCTGCCTGAGTGACTTGAACAAGAGCTTAAACCAGCACCTTTGTAGATATTAAAATACAACTGGCACAAAGTATTTGGCGTAAAACCATCACTGTTGTTCTTTTGGCTGTAAAAGAACTTAAGATTAGTATCGGCTGGTTTGTACACCTTAGCGTACTGCTGTAGTTCTTTTTGCAACTTCTCACTAACAAATACTGTACGTGCTTCTTTAGTCTTAGTATTTTCTGCCCTAAGCCTAATCTCACTTCGCACCTTACCATCAACATCAATTACATCTGAATAC
>JBBAJS010000040.1:0-3337 GCA_040403975.1 Sediminibacterium sp. | reverse complement strand
AAATAAACATTCTTGTATTTAGCAGTCGTGTTGTCTAATTCCCACATTAATTAGCTGACTTGTTTAAAGCGTCACAGTAGCGTTTTTTATGTTCTCAGCTACGCTTGCATTCAGCTTGCTAAGTTCTTTGCTTACAGCGTTGATTTGAAGTGTTGTGTTTTGTTGTTAGTAAATTTTAGGTAAAGCTTCGCATTAAGCATTAAATACTATGCTCAATTTTTAGTCCAAATTGTCCAAAACTACTTAATTACAAGCTGTTTTCTACGCCAATGTCGCTTAAGTAGATTTGGGGTTGTTTGATGCTCTGTATGCGTAGTGCATCTACGTTGCCAACGTTTGCTTCTTTTGTTATGTAATCAAGCCAGCCATATGTATATGTAAGTGGCTTGATGACTATGCTTTTATGTGCAAAGTCACAGCTACGCCAAGCCCGCTCTATTGTGTTTCTAACGTCAATATTTTTGGGTAAGTTACCAATTGCTAAGTGTGCGTGTATGCGTTTATCGCTGTATAAGCCTTCAATACTCGTAAGCATTAATGGTTGTGAATATGCTTTAGTTGTTATCCGCTTTGTATCCTTACCAAAAGCCATATAAGCCAATTTCGAGTAAAAGTAACGCAATGTATCTTCTGCAACTTGCTCGTTTAGCCACTTCCACTCACCCAAAACCTTTTTATCTCCCCAATTCCATTTTTCTGGCTGGTACTTTTGGGCTGAAATAAACACGTTGTTAGGGTTTTGGGTGCATTTTTGGTATGTTTTTGGTAGCACGTATGCACGTGTTTTAAACGTCACAGTTACAGCGTGCGTAAGACGTGGGTTGTATTGGTTGATTGTTTGTGCGTATGCTTGCTTTAGAGCTTGGTTGTTTGACATACAGTTATTTATCTATATGCGTATCAACCCATTTAAAAACCATAAATCACAACATTTAAGGTGAGATTTAGTGGCAGATTTAGGTAGGAATAGCTAAAAATCAGCCATATATTAACTATGCCCATTAACTTATAGGAGAACTTAAAAATGAGCATAGTTACAAACTTAAAGCTAATTACAACAGCTAAACAAAGTGCAGTTTCACCAGTATTGCTACGTCGCAATAAGCTACTTGCTAAGGTACAGGAACAGTTAGATATGTGTGAAGCTAAGCGTAATCAGCAACCATACGCACCTAAACGTCTTAAAACTGTTGTTAATAAAGAAACTGGTGAACGCACTACGGTTGAGACTATTAAGCGTGTTAAGGAGTGGTTTTGGATTACGGAAGATGGCAAGATTAACTTGGCTGTTAAGTATGGTGCTAAAACGCTACCACTTAACAAGAAAGGTGCTAATGCTATTGAGTTAATGAATGGAACTGCTTTGATTGGTACTTTGCACAAGCTAAAGGAAGCTGTGATTGCTGGTGAATTTGATGATGCAATTAGCGAAGTTAGTGATGCTACACGCAAGGCATTTAAAAAATAGTGTTATTTACGTGCCCCATTGTTTTAAGGATTTGGGGCACGTAAATGTAATAAAACAATAAATACTTTATGAGACGTTATAAAGCTATTGTGAATGCGAGTGGTATGTGGGTTGAGACTATTTTGTATGCACAAAATCAAGCACAAGCATATAAGCTATTCCAAGCAATATTTGGGACTGGCAATGTGCCACATCAACCTACACAACTTTAGTACTATGAAGATACTTGAAATTACAGCAATTAAGCCACCTAATCCACAGCAAGCTCGTATTGATGCACTTAAGAGACAGCAGGAGGCTAGTACGAAAGCATTAAAGGCTGAGCGTGATAGGCAGAAGATTGCTAAAGCACAGCAGACTATTGCTAGTGTTAGCTTGGGATAAGCAAACCGTCCCTAAGTGTATATTTTGCAAAAGCATTAGCAATTAGCTTAGCATCTGTCGTGTGATAGTACGTGCTCTCGATTTGTGTAGTACTTGTTCCAGCAATTTCCGATACTGATGTTGGTGCTAAGCCACTATTTACTTTACTCGTTATGTAATAGTGTCTAAAGCTGTATGGAACTATGTTGCGTTTCTCTAAGTTATCAACTTCTGCTAATTTCATTATTTTATCGAAATGGTAAGCAATTGCACGGTTACTAATTGCTGTATCTCCATTAATGCTAAAAATTAGCGTATTACCAAACTTCTTCTGCTCGTTTTTTTCTTTAGTTTTTTGAAACTTTGTTATGCGTGGGTATTGCAAGTTGAACAAGTCTGCAAAATAACCAATGTCTTTTTCAACAATCCTACGTGTCCTATTAACCTTACTTGTTTCAGCTCTAATTGTTAACTTAACCAATCCATAATCTTCACCAGCAACTCTATGCTCAAAAACTTCGTGATCTCGCCACTCTAACTGTATCTGCTCACCTCTACGCAAACCAAACATTAAGCTAATCATTAAGTAGTAACCAGCAATAGCTTTAACTAAATTACTTTTTTCATCAATATTTTGCTGTGCGTCAGTTATATATTTCTCTAATTCAGTTCTTATTGCTACAACTTCGTCATCTGTAAAGCTATTACGTCTTAAACTTTCATCACCTCTATCAGTACGTTTAAGTTTTGTAAATTCAAAGCCATCTATATTTGCTTGTTGATGCTTATAAAGCCACTTCATCATTGCATTAATAGTGCTTTGTTCATTCTCTATTGTTGTTTGGCTGATTGATTTTTTCTTTCCCACTCCAGTCTGCCTTGCACTAAAGTAATTCTCACAAGCATTAATACCCAATTCTTTTAACTTCGTATCACGCTTAATATAATCAAGCCAATGCTCCAAGTGCGTCTTAATAGTGCTAAATCTACCTTTAGTAATGTTGACTCCAATATGCTTTTCACGTTGCTCCAAATACATTACAACACCATCTTTAGCCGTCTTACTAAAGTGCGGAACGCCAGCATATTCTTTAGCCTTAAGCTCGTAATAGTGCTTTTTAACCTCTTCTTTTGCTGTATTTAAATTTGTAGTGTTTAAGCTTAAGCGTACATATTTGCGCTCTTTAGCTAGCCACATCCTAAAGTGCCAATACTCTCCACGCTTGTAAATAACAGCGTCTTCAAATACAGCAATCTCAGTTTCGTTTGTTTTAACTTTTTTAGTTGGCATTTAATTTATGTGTAGCTGTCTATTTTCATAGCTACAAAAAAGTGTAACTATTTCAACAACTATAAATTAAATTTATAACGATTACAACGACTTAATGATTAGTGTGAAACAATTGTGTAACTTGTAAATCGTTATAAATCAATGACTTACAATCGTGTTTTCACTCCCACTCAATTGTTGCTGGAGGCTTTCCACTGATGTCGTAGACCACGCGA
>JBBAJS010000039.1:0-5448 GCA_040403975.1 Sediminibacterium sp. | reverse complement strand
CGGTATTGGTTATAGTAACGCTTACTTTAATTTGATCGGTAAGAGTTGGGGAGCTAATACTGAGATTATTGAAACTAAAGTTTGTATAAGATAATCCATATCCAAAAGGGTAAGCTGTAGGAACTTTGAAACTGGTGAAATAACGATATCCAACATAAATACCTTCTTCGTAAATTACTTCTGCATCTACTTGTTTTTGACCAAATAATCCAGCTTTTTCAGAACCTGGAATTTCTTTACCAGGAAAATTTTTAGCACTATAATCATCACTGTATTTTGCTGGAAAAGTAGTTGCTAATTTTCCAGATGGATTTACATTACCAGAAATCACATCTGCCATTGCATTGCCTCCTTCTAATCCGGGTTGCCAAGCTAATACAATTGCATCCACTGCATCTCTCCACTGCATAACATCCACTACACCTCCAATATTAAGCGTAACTACTACTTTTTTCTTTTGAGCATGAAATGCATTGGAAACTGTTTTGATCAATGCTTTTTCTTTTTCGGTAAGATAGTAATCGCCCAATTCTTTGCGATCATTTCCTTCACCTGCATTTCTGCCAATTGCAATTACCGCTATGTTCGATTGTAAAGCAGCTTTGCGAATCATTTCATCCGAACAATTCATTTCTTCAATGGGCTTGATTGGGCTCATTAAATCTTGAATAAGTGTACGGCTTGGTTGTTTTGCTTTTTCAACACGCATATACTCACTATAAGTTCTGAATATATCGGTATTAAGCGCATAGCCTGCTTTAAAAAGACCTTCTGCCAATGAAACGGTATACATTTTTGTAACATCTCCACTACCAGTACCACCAGCAACAAGGTCTTGTTGATTGTTTCCAAATAAAGCAATCTGGGTACCAAGTTTGATAGGAAGTGTATTACTATTGTTTTTTAATAGTACCATACTTTCTGATGCAGCTTCACGAGAAAGTTGGGCATTTTCTTTAAGTGGAGGATTGTCACTGAATTTGTATCCTTTAAAACTAGGCGTCTTTACGATGATATTGAGTATTTCAGTTACATTTTGATCTAATATTTTTTCATCCAATTGACCATTCTTTACAGCATCTAGTAACTCTTTTTTCTGATTGGGTAATCCAGGCATCACTAAATTATTGCCAGCAATCTGTTGTGCAATTGCCGATTTGCCCCCAAACCAATCTGTCATTACAAAACCATTATAGTTCCATTCCTTTCTGAGTATGGTTCGCAGTAATTCGAAATTTTCTGAAGTAAAAGGTCCATTCACCAAATTGTAAGAACTCATAATCGTCCATGGATTTGAATTTTTGATAGCTATTTGCCATCCCTTTAAATAAATTTCACGCATAGCCCTTTCGCTGATGATGGTATTAACAGAACTTCTATTGGTTTCTTGGTTGTTGGCAAAAAAGTGTTTGGCTGAAGTTCCTACTCCACTGCGCTGAATACCATTGATCATTGCAGCCGCAATATTTCCAGTAATCACAGGATCTTCTGAATAGTATTCAAAATTGCGAGCACCAAGTGGGTTGCGATGTATATTCATACCAGGTCCTAAAAGAATATCAATACCAAATTCTTTGGCTTCTGCACCAAATGCTACACCAACTTTATTCACCAATGCAGTATCCCAGCTAGAGGCCAATAAAGTACCAATAGGCCAGGCAGTGGCATAGTACAAACGACTTTTCCCAGCATTAAATGCATGAATGCCAGCAGGGCCATCGCAAACTACAAGTGCAGGTATTCCAAGCCGAGGAATAGCTACGGTAGTTCCTGCCGCACCTGTTACTCTTTTTTGAGCATCTGTTGCAATTAATCCAGCACCTGGCATTGGCATACCTGGCACGAACATGCCTTGACCAATCACCAAGTTTATTTTTTCTTCTAAGGTCATTGCTTTAACAACTTCACTCACAGGATTTTTTCCTAGTTGAGGAGTAGTTTGTTGAGCCATTAGATAGTTGGTTGTGAAAAGTACAATAAGTACTGCTGCGATTTTGGCAAAATACGATTTCATAAAATTGTTGAGTTGGTGTACAAATATTATTGAGTCAATTTGACACAATGTTAGTCTTTTTTGTTTACTTTACAAAAAATCCGTTCTTCGAACAATTATGGAATTAAAAGATCTCGACACGAGCTTATTTATATCTGGACTTTCAGTGGATAATGTAATTTTTGGATTTCATGACAACCAGTTGAAAGTATTGCTATTGGCATGTAAAGACCGCAAGCATTGGATGTTGCCGGGTGGTTATATTCTAAAGGATGAGTCGGTAGACGCAGCTGCTCAACGAGTATTGTTGGACAGAACAGGATTAAAAAAAGTGTACTTACAACAGTTTAGCACATTTGGAGATCCAAGGCGTTCACGTGAAAATTTAATTAAAGGGCTTGTTAAGTCGATGGAATTAGATGATGAACTCGATCAATGGTTTTTACAGCGATTCATTACCATTGGATATTATGCATTGGTGGAGTTTGAAAAAGTAGCACCAATTCCAGATCCACTTTCTTTATCATGTGCTTGGTTTGATATAGATAAAATTCCCTTACTGATTTTTGATCATAAAATAATTATTCAAGAAGCGTTAACTGCAATGAAGCAGCACTTAAATTATCAACCTATCGGATTAAATTTATTACCCGCAACATTTCCATTAAAAAGCTTGCAATCCATTTATGAAACCATATTGGGCCGAAAATTAGACCGACCTAATTTTAATCGAAAAATACAATCTCTGGGTATTTTAGAAAAAAAAGAAAAATTGTTTACTGGCGCAGCGCATAAAGCCCCATTTCTGTATAGCTTTAATAAGAAAGTTTATTATCGATTGTTAAAAGAAGGAATTGGAGAATTATTTTAATCGGATGGATGAATTAAACTTTTGAATATCCTAAAACAGCTAAATGATCTATCCTAGCACATTGGTTCAAATAAATAATGAACAATCCATTTACATTCCTGATTACAATCAAGTGCAGTTGATCTATAAGACTAAGTTACTTGAACAAATAGAAACTCCTTTTCCATTCTGGGCAAAAATATGGCCAGCTGCAAAAGCCATGACATCGTTTTTACAAAAGGAACCTCGATGGATTACAAATAAAAGAGTACTTGAAATAGGCGCTGGCATTGGACTGCCATCTTTTACAATTGCCGATAAAACATTATCTATTATCATTAGCGATTATTCTCCTGATGCTGTATCGTTGATTCAAAATAATATAAACTACCTGAAAATCAAGAATGCTTCTGCACTCTGTATAGATTGGAATCATTTTCCATGGAATATAAATGCTGAAACAATTTTATTGAGTGATATCAATTATGACCCTTCTCAATTTGAAGCACTCAATAGTATGATTCTACATTTTTTAAATCAAGGGTCAACACTAATCATTTCAACACCTCAAAGAATTACTGCAACGCCATTTATGCATTTTCTGGGGCCCTATATTAAAAGAATGCATACACAGGAAGTTCAACAAGAAAATCAGGTACTAGAAATTAGTATTTGTTTACTTTATCAATTGGCTTAAGCAATTCAAAATAAGTAACAGCAAACTTATCGCCTACAACAGACCCTTGTACTTTCGCCTTTCTGATAGCATTACAAAATCCGTCTTTATCATGCGCATCCCCATGATCATCAATATCTGTTCCTGTGACAAAATAAAACTTTCCATCATGCTTTACAGCAAGAATACATCCGCTTCCTTTCATTTTAAACATACAAGTTCCACAAGCAGTTTCTAATTCTAGAACTGGTTTGGATTTAACCAGGACTAATTTTTTCTTGCCAGTATCTTGAGAAAAAACGCTTAAATAAAAAACTGAACAGATAAACAGTAAAAGAAATCTTTTCATATAATTGTTATATAAATTTGAAAAAAGATTATTAGTCAATTAAGATTTTTTTGATTTCATTCTTTTCATCAGCACTTATCTCATTCCAACTCTTTCCTTGTAAACCCATTTCAATAGAGTAGAATATATTAAGATGAGGAGTAACACCTGCTTTCACCAATTCCTTTTTTATTTTTTTGTAATCTGAAGCCAACAGGTCTTCTCTGGAATGAATTCCTATCAAGTTTAATATTTTGACCATATAAGGCCCAAAGTTTTTTATTTCCTTAAGGTCATTCATATAAAAGGGTAAACATCTTTAAATTTTATAGTAGTCTTATAATTTAATAACCTGCTTTATACACTCTTTCAATTAATTCGGTATCAATTAACTCTAAAGACAACACCATGTCCTTTACCGTTTCTTTATATTTCTTAAAATGCGGTGTTAAGATATGTGATCGATACGCTTCAAGACTTTCGTAAACTTCTAAAATAGTTATCAATGTTGCATTTTTTTTGTCTACAACAACAGTATAAGATAAAACACCAGGTTCTATTTTAATTGCCACATTCATCTGTTCTTTTAAGGCAGATTTGTAATTCTCTAATTGATTAGCAACAACTTTGATTTTTGCAATCCTGTACATATTATTTGTGGCTTGTGCTTTTGTATTTAAACAAAATAGATTGAATGTGCCCAAAAATAGAGTAGTGACAATAATTCGATTCATATGAAAAAAAAGTTACACTTTAAAAGTATAACCTTTTTGCCATTTTCACTCCCCTTACAGACGAAAGATGCAACTATAATGCGATGATTGAGTATGTTACTATTAGGAAATTAAAGGGTTGAACTTCGTACAATTTTGCAGGAGGTTCATTTCTTAATTTTCTTTTAGCAAAAATTGTAATAGTTAATTTTTAAAATCAAGGCTACCACACGAAACCATTACAACATCTGTACCGGCTGTAATCTTGTAAAATAGTTTTTTATCTTTTAATATATATTCTGCCCTAACTGGCCACTTTGTTTTATGGATGAAAATTGCGGTGTAAAATAAATAATTTTTGAAAGGTGAAATTCTATTATTCAAATTCTTTAATTGATTTGATTCATTTTTTAAAAGAGATGGTATGCCCGTAAGACCATAATCGAACTCTTGCACTTTGTCAATTGTCATATTTGACTTTGTAAAGGCAACTTTAGCGTACGATTCTTTAGATTTAATGGAAATGATTGTAGGAAATTTAATTTTTAAATCCAGAGGCGATGGTGCTTCATTACTTACATTAGTCCAAAAGATGAAATAATTGTACTCTTTTCCTTTATAGGAAACAATTCCGCCTCCCTTTGGTAAGCTATTTGTAATAATTGTTTTCTTTTTGGAGGATGCGGTGTAAACAACTTTAGAATACCCCCAATTCCTTTTTTGATCTGATTGCCCATTCAAATTTAAAGAGAGTATTATTAGAAGGAAAACAGAAAACTTTTTCATAAAATCAAAAAAGGTTATACTAAACAAGTATAACCTTTTTATTTTGATATCGCTCCCCTTACTGCGGAAAGTTGCAACTCTTATTCTCTTGTTGAATACATA
>JBBAJS010000038.1:0-7885 GCA_040403975.1 Sediminibacterium sp. | reverse complement strand
ACGAAGCAGCCAAACCCAATTCTGTCAGTGCCGGGGGTCGGGCTCGTCCACCTTATTTTGTAAGTCATTGTTTGCTAATGCTTTACTTCCAACAAGTAGATCAAAGCAGCGATTTGTGTCACCTAACTGTGTCACCTAACGCCCTCAATCCATGTTGGAGCTGGGGGCAACGTGGCTAAATTAACAGGCCTATTTCAACGCGGCTCGGTCTATTACATTCGAGTTGTCCTACCCATTAAACACCCCTTACGAACCATTTATAAAAGTGGCAAGGTTATTACTTCAATCGGCGAACTAAAGCGTAAAGAAGCTGAAATCATTGGGATGATTAAAAGAGCAGAGATTTTGGGTCGCTCATCAATGCAGACCCCTCCAATCGCCCATAAAACCAACATAAATCATATTTATTTAAGAGATGTATACAGGCGCTGGAAGGAATCCAAACCACGCTCTAGGGATTCAATTAACGCATGTGGGCGAGCTTTAAAGCTCTTTGAAGAGTTTACGAATAACCCTCCGATCATAGACTTAACAAGAATACAAGGAGATAGCTTTAGGTCATGGCTTCAAGACCCATTAAGAAAGACTACTAATAAAACCGCTAAAGACCGCTTAACGTGGATTAAGTCACTTCTTAAATATGCACACATTGAGCTGGAACTAATACCTAAAAGTCCATGGGAAAAGCTGGATATTGCCACCAAAACAACGCATAGACGGAGACCATGGTCAGAGGCTGAACTCAAAATTTTATTTAGTCAAAATATTTTTACCGAGTATGACTTACCAAAAGATAAAAAGTCTGGTGGGGATGCCGCTTACTGGATCCCCCTTCTTGGAATTTATACGGGTGCACGATTGAGTGAGATTGCACAACTCACCATTGATGACATAGAAATTACTCCAAATATGGCAAGCATCTCCATATCAGACGGCGGAGAAGGTCAGCATATTAAAACAATGGCGGGAATCAGGAGAATCCCAATACATACCGAGCTAATTAGACTTGGATTTTTGGAATATGTTCGGGACACAATTAATGCCAAGCACCTATCACTATGGCCGCTTCTTCCCAAAAGAAAAGAAAAGGTAGGTGGATATTTTTCAAATTGGTTTGGCGAATACAGGCGAACACTTGACGTCAATAAAGATCTTGATTTCCATTGCTTTAGACATTTAGTAAGAAGTCAGTTGGCAAAAAATAACACCCCAGAACCAACAATTGACGCACTCCTTGGCCATCAAGCATCAGGAAGCATTGGAGCAAAAATATACACACACAGGTCACTAGAGGATCTTAATAAAGCAATACAACAGATTCGATATGCTTCTCTATGTATGTCAAAAATATACACACCAAAAAATTTATAAAAGGCCACTTGCAAAGCTCAGTCAATTTGATACCATCAAGATGCAAACAGTACTAGGCAAGTTCGGACGATTCACTAATGCAGCGCCTCTAGAGTCGAGACCGATTGAAGTTGTACTGGGTTATTTGCAGCACGGAGACTGAGCATTTAAGCAGCTAGCAAAGCTAGTGAGGCGCTTTCAGCCCGGGTTCACTTACGAGATGTTTCATACAAGGAACCCGGCAATGGCCTATTTATTATCACTACTGCGCAAAGCGGACATTCAATCGGAAATTGGAATACCCAAATCCACGCTCAATCGATGGATCAAACTCGGCCTATGGCCAAAACCTATCAAGATTGCAGGCACCACCCTCTGGCGCAGATCTGACATTGAGAGTTTTTTAGAGCAAGCAGCTCACGACTCCACAAACATGGGGGGTTTATGAGCGCAATAACTAACCCAGTTAGTGAGAACCCATTTTCAGCAAATATCCCAGACCCACTGGAAAATTTACAGAAGAACTTTGCCCTTTATCAAAGCTCTGCCCTCGGAATTATTGATAAGAGAGCGCTAAGTAATGCGGATATACCTGCGTACCACCGATTAAAAGTAATGCAAATGGCAAGTGGAAAGATCTTGCTCGAGAGATATCTTTCCGAAAACTTTAGCGGCGCAGATGCAAAAGCAGTCATTAAAAAATTTCTCATAGATAAAAATACTAGTGTGTATATCGGGGTGGATTTTTCCCCAACGCAACCAAAGTCTGGCTGCTTAAATCTTTGGGTTGAGCCAACACTCATTCCCGCAGCAGGAACCTGGCATGAAATTCACTATTTCTTGCTGGAGATAATATGTTGCGGCAATAGTGCCGTATACGAGTACCTAGTTAATTTTCTTGCCCATGCCCTCCAAAGGCCAGAACAAAAACCTGGGGTTATGGTAACCCTCCTGGGTGGTCAAGGCGTGGGTAAAGGTACCTTGATGACCATCATAGAATTTATATGGTCGGCGACTACTTATAAGACAAACCGCATTAAGGATGTAACTGGGGACTTTAATTCTCCGCTGGAGGGATCCTACTGGGTACTCTTGGATGAGGCTCAATTTGCCGGTGATAGGCAAGCTTCTGAGGCCCTAAAGTCTGTAGTCACTGAACGTACAGTCAGCATCAATCCGAAGAATCAACCTCAACGGGTAATTCCAAGTCTGCATAGAATTTTATCGGCCACAAACCAATTGCATGTGGGGAATCGTGATTTTGATGACCGCAGAGACCTGACCTTAAAGGTGTCAGACAAGAAGAAAGGGGATCACGCTTACTGGAAGGAATTAAATGATGCGATTCCTCTAGAAATCTGCGCCTTCATGCATGAGCTACAACATAGAGATCTTAGTCATTTTGTTGTTTTTAATAAGCCTAATACCAACGAATTAACCAATCAAAAGATTAACAGTCTCTCCCCTGATGAGACATGGTGGCTTGAATGCCTCCAAGATGGGCACATTGCAGGCATCAGTAACGACAAGTGGCCTGACTTTATCAAGACTCAAAACATTGAGAGAAAAATCGAAGACTACAGGCAACGATCAGGCAGAAGGTTTGGAGTTAGCTCAGCAGCCCAAGCAAAACATCTGATGAATAGGTGGTGTAAATCGAGCTCACAAGGAAGGGATAAGGATAAGTCCCGATCTCGTGGTTACTTGCTTCCAAGTCTTGAAACGGCAAGACGAGAGTTTGAAGAAACCTTGGGCGACAAAATTGATTGGAGTGAGTGATGCAAGCATTTAACCCCTCTCCAATCCAATCTGACCATCAAAAGAGTTATGGTGGTCAACTTCCAGCCCAGCCTACAGATGGCGGCAACCAGATTGACCACTCTACCCACCCTGTTCCAATAAAAATATTAAATACCCCATGGCAATTAATTCACATCCAGATTATTTCTTCCATGAGGATTATTAATAATCTTCTGCAACACCACTGGAAAAACTGGTCAACCCGGGCAAATGAATCCACTAAAGGATCTGGAAATGCATAATTCCTTGCCGCCACCAGTTGATGAACCACTCTATCAACAGATCCAGCGCCTAAAGAATCAAGCAAGTAAAAGCACGAGACCAGAAAAGCCAGTATCGCCTACGCTGGAAGAGCGACTATTGAATTGGATTGCCTCGCTCACACCAGCACAGCTACAAAGGCCGTATACGACCATAGAAGTCATCAAACTGGCCTCGCTCACGGGTAGGCACCGAAACCAACCCGCATTACAAGAGGTAGCCCAACTTTTAAGAAAACATGGTTTTGACCACAAAAGATCTTGGGTCGCCAGCTCATATAACCGCCGTTATTGGAAATTTAAAGAGTAAAAATGATAGCTATAGCCAAAAACACACATGCTCAGATAACCATACATAGAGTTGCTGCAAGGATGGAGGGCATAACACTTAACAACCTACCATTTAATGCCAAGTACGACCATAAGACCGGAGTAGAGAGCGGGGATTTATTTTCATACCAAATGGATCACCTCCCCATTGAAGGGCAAATTATCCTTGCACAACATCAACTAAATAAGACTGAGAGCGATATTAGAACCTGGCGAAGGAAAGAGGCTGAAAATGGCTTAAATGTAATGATTGGTATTAACGATAAAGAGAGGTATGGCGTCTTTAAAAATGCACCAGCGTTTGTGGGTACTCAGATGAATGCTGCAATTAAAGCATTTGAAGCTATAGATCCAAGTATCGGGATTGCATGGCGACAAAGAAACTCACAATTTAATTCAAGCGTTGCGCAAATAGAGCATTTATATCCAAGCAAAATAGGTTGCAATAAGAAGCGGATGGGCGCTCTAGCTCCAGCTCTAGTCACTTATCTTGACGATATGGCCAGTTGTATTGAAACACTACTGGAATACTATCGCCCTCAAGAGGAATTAATTTAATGATGCTTAACCACTTTTTAGAAGCTCAAAATCCAATTTATGGCCAAGTTCTCAAAGAGCTGCGTAATGGCCACAAGCAAACGCACTGGATGTGGTTCATTTTCCCCCAGCTAAAAGGGTTGGGTACCAGCCCCATGTCGTTACGCTATGCCATAGAGGACGAAAGACAGGCCCGGGAGTACTGGAATCACCCCATTCTTGGAAGTCGACTTCGGGAATGCTTTGAACTAGTCGAGAGTAGCGGGAAAACCCCTGAGAAGATCTTTAGCCCCATTGACGCATTGAAATACCGCAGCTGTAAGACTCTATTTAGCCAATTCATATGATGGTACAAATAAATTAGCTTGTTTTACATAATATCGCTGTAGTTATGCCATGCTATTAGCAGAGGGTATTTTTTATTGACCCTTAACATTCTGCCTGGCTTATGAAGAATAAATCTGCAGCCAAGCTCAAATCTGACATAAGCCATCGAACACTTAAGGAAATAGGGGAAACAATGGATTTGACCAAGGAAAGGGTGCGGCAATTAGAGGCCAAGGCACTCATCAAGCTACAAAAGCAATTAGGCCTTCGAGGTCTGAAGCGCATAAATCAAATCCTCTAACCCCGATACAACCACCATAAGGAGCGCACATGAATAGTCCTTACCCAGCCGAAGATGACTCAGAACACATTGAAGATATACCCACTCTTTCAGCGAGATTCACGGCTCAAAGAGCCATATTAAATGCTATTACGCAGGCAAAAATTACTGACGGGACATACAAGCCACAGAAAATTATTTGCCGCATTCCAAGCTCCACTATCCCAATCGACTATCACCTAAACCTAAGAAAGGCAGATAAAGACTGATCAAAGCTTGGCAGCAGCGAGTAACTGACTAAGCGGAAATTTAAGGGCTTTTGAGATTTTAAGGAGGTTCATTAATGCAAGGTTATGCTCACCCCGTTCTATTCCGCCCATATAGCTTCGATCAATCCCCACCTGGTCAGCAAATGCCTCTTGAGAGAAACCCAGATCTTTACGTATTTCCCGGATCGCCGCCCCAATCGCCTTTAATTCTTTAGCACCAGCATAGATAGGAGAAGGTTTTGCCATAGACAGAATCTTTGCCTATAGACCTTTTTAATACCACGGGATAAGATACCCAATTAAATACAAAATTAATAATGAATATCAAAATATATGCAGTAGCGGGAATAATTACAACAATTCTCTTCGGTTGCGCCAGCTCAAATATAGATTGGCAAAATTCATCGGTTATAAGCGTACTTCCTAAGGATATACAGGGTTCAACAGTGGCCATATACCCCCTTGATAAAAAGAAGGCTGGGAAGATAGAGACGCAAGCAATTCAAAATCATTTAACTCAGGATCTAGAAAAGCTTGGAGTAAGAGAGGTTGATCCAAGAAAGGAAATACCGACCTACTTCATACTTTTTGACTACGCAACAGAACTAGGAATTACCGCAAATTATGAGAATGCCCTATTAATAATTGCTTACTCATCAAGCAGTCCACCAAGGCAAGTTTACAAAGCCAAAATTTCAATCGATAGCGCAAAAAATAACACTGTTGAAAATATCAACACCGCAATTACAAAACTTCTTAACTCACCCAGATAAAGTGAAATTCAAGTGAATACAATCTTTTTTAAACGTCTTATAGTCTTTTGTCTATTGCTAGCATCGAACGCATATTCACAAAATGCAGGCTACTTTGCTGGAGGGTTTGCAGATGGGCTAAACCGAGGAATGGCAAGCGCTGCAAATTCAGCAGCTATATCACAAGCAATAACACAACAGCGACTGGAAAATCGAAAGCAGTATGGGACTCGAGAGATTCAGCAAATGAATCTATTGGAGAAAGATGCCGATAACAGACTGAGGGATATTTTCAGAGAACTATCTAACAATCAATATCGAGGTGAGCAAAAATGAAGATTTTAATATGGTTACCCGGGTGTGCACTTATGTTTTTTACCGGTCTTGCACATGCCGCACCTACATCCCTTGCTTGTATTAAAGAGAACAGCACCCATACATTTTCAGTCGAATTTGATGAAGCCAAAAAAATTGCAAAAACAGTTTTCGGAGAAAGCACAGCAGAAATTGACAAAACAAAAATTGTCTTTAATGCAACCACAAAAGAGGGGGTACCCTACCTTTTCATCATACACAGAGCTACGGGACAGATGGAGCTGTGGAATGAAAGTACAAAAGTACAACTAACACCATATGCCTGCAGCCTCGCTAAGCAAAAATTCTAAGAGCCCAACTTCCATGAAAAAATTTATATTTTTAAATACCTTTTCTGCTATTTTTATTGGCCTAATGAGCCGGCCATCGGTTGCAGCCTGTCAATGCAAATGCGTTAACGGAAATGTCCAGGCAATTTGCTCAAGCACCATGGATTTACAGCCAATTTGCTCACCACAGATCTGTCCTTTAGTCCCCCCATCAGTCCAACCAATCCAGCCCGTTCAGCTGCCGCCTCTAGGCACTTCTAGTTGCAATATGCAACAAGTCTATAACTCGCAAAAGGGTTTGTATGAGTGGAGAAATATATGCAGATAAAAATGAAATTGATGCTATTTTTTGTAGTAATGGTAACTACCCCCGTAATCGGCCATTCTCAGGGCATTCTTTTAAATTGTAAAACGGCCGAGGGCAGAGAATGGGGGACACTTCAAATAGATATAAAGCAAAAAACTATTATTGATAAAAATGTACTTCAAAAACTATCAGCCGAATACCTTGAGGATTGGAAAGAAAAATATAATCAGAAGCAAGGAAAGGTATATATTCCAAAATCCTATGATGCCAATGAAGGCGCAACTAAATTCACTATTACAAAAATAAGTGATCAAATCATTTTTGGTGAGTCTCACTCATTAAGCTACAAATCAATAGAAATTAATAGATACACATTACAAATGAAGTATCCAGAAATGCCGCCTGGAAATGAATTCCAATGCTCAAAGATAGAAAAAGCTTTTTAAATGATCTACATCTATCTATACCTTGCTGTCGGGATAATTATTTCAGCAATCTCCTACGTCTCACATGCACGCAAAGAAAAAGATCTGGATGAAGTTGTACAAGAAAAACTTCATGAATTAAGAGATGATGGTTCATTCTGCTTTCAGAGCGCTAATATTGTTGGCCATCTACTAGCTTTTGCTATTAGCATCTTATTTTGGCCACTGTTAGCAATTAGAAAGGTTTTAGGCTCTTAGGACTCACATACGTGTGTATGCCCAAATTTTTCTAGGCGCTCTATACGGGATACCTAAAGACCCCACGGGTGCCCTACCCCCTATTGGCCAACCCCTCCCTCCTATACCGCCTGCCTTATTAAAATACACCCATGATCGGCTACCAATAAGCCCTTAGTGACGCCAACTGTGTCACCCAGGTGTGTCACTTTTCCACTTGCCTCGTTGCATATAGGTCTGAAATTTAGACCATACAGATTAAATGGAGATCGACTTGAAACCCATATACCTAAAACCCTCATACGCTTTTGATCCTGGTCAGGTCGGGAACGAAGCAGCCAAACCCAATTCTGTCAGTGCCGGGGGT
>JBBAJS010000037.1:0-8569 GCA_040403975.1 Sediminibacterium sp. | reverse complement strand
GGTGTGAAAGAACTAAGTTACTATAACAATTTGAAAGCAAATCACAACTATTGGCTTTGGTTGGTTGGTTTTATGGTGTGAAAGAACTAAGTTACTATACCCGAATGCCAATTCGGGATTTGAAAGCAAATCCAACTAAATCGTCCGCATTTATATAAATACCCAATTGTATTTTTTCTTCTTCAAGAATACCTTTAAAAATGGTTGTTTTACCCGAACCATTAGGTCCTGCAAAAACCCTCATTCTTTTAACAGCCATTTTATGTTAATTTGAAACGTTCGCGTTTTTGTTGAATTCCTTTGGGCAAATCTTTCACAAATTCTTTCTGACCTCCTGGTAAAATCCTATAAAGCTTTCCTTCTTCTGCAACTAGAACTGGCTGATTGGTTTTTTGTGCTTCTTCATTAGCTTTTAATGTAGAATAAAATGCAGCACCCAATAAAGCTCCAATAAGGGCACCTTCTTCCTTGTCTTTCGATAATAAAGCACCAAAAGCAGCACCTAAAAAACCACCTTTAACAAGTGATTCAATTGTATTTGTCTCGACTTTCATAATCCAAATTTAAGCATTTTAGTATTAACGATTATGATCTAAATATTTCAATTTAAGTCCCTAAAAATTAAGCCTCTATATACAAATGCAAAGAATAATTTAAATGCAAATCACATTTAAATCCAGTTTTGATCGTTAACTTTGTGGTGTGTCTAGATAGAACTGTCGCTTTTTGAGCTGCGTGAACTCGCTAGGCACTTTATTAGATATTTAATTTGAAGTGGATTCGGAGGAGCTTACTGATTGCAGATCAGTGTAGTGGTCGCTGAATCCTTTTTTATGCATCTACCTATGTCTAAAAAAGACTCGACCCAGCGATTGCGCTTCGGTCTACAGGCCGAACCGTTCCATCTGAGTCCATTACAAATTTACATCTTTTGTTATATAAAACTACATTACCATACTGGATTTACTAAAGATTTAATAAGTTTAAAAAAGACGCAGGAATTATAATCACAACTATTTTTTAACTTTATTCAATGGATGAGAATACATTTAAAATAGAGGAAATTGAAAAGAAACTTGAAGATGGATTAACCCTTACAAACAAGGAAGAGTGGTATTATTTAAAATATGCAAGAAATTATACAGATGAAGAAATAAGGATTTTATTTGCAATTGCTAATAATAAAAATCCAAACAAATTGATTGATTAACGCAAATAATATTGTGTGATGAATTTTAAATTCCCTGAGTTTAATATTTTAATTAAATTCGATCGATAATAATTCGTTCCCTAATTTATGCAATGCATTTTCAATCTTCTTTATCTGAGTTTGTCTTGGTTTTTTTAATCCCTTTGAGTAATGGTGTAATTGTTGTTGATTAATACCAGTAAGCCGCATTAAAGCCGATTTTGTAAAAACACCTTTATAGTATGTCAGCAAACTTTCTGCATCAAAAATAAATATCAATTCATAATCCTTTTTCTTAAATACTTTAGGGATTGGATCCCCGTATTTTAGGCTTCCATCTATATGAAAATCAATTGCAGATTGAATGTTTTTTTTTATTGCATTGGGAGAATTACCTGTAGCAACACAACCAATTAATTTTGGCACATGCGCGCAAAAGTTTTTACCCGAATAACTAATGACAACTTTTATTTTACTCATTGATAATTTTTTCAATCATAAAAGCTTTTTATAAGCCCCATATAAAGGTATAAATATTTATACCATTTATAAAAGACTTTTTATTGATAAATTTAGCATTCAAACAAGAATTGTTTTCAAGTATAAATACCTAATTCTATGGTTAACCAACCTTTTTTATTTAACTTACTTCAATAATACAAATTATGATCACCCACAAAACCATTGCATTGATTGCACACGATGCTCGAAAGAGCGACATGATTCAATGGGTGATATTCAATGCAGAAACATTACTGAAAAATAAATTGGTCTGTACTGGAACTACCGGTGGATTAATTGAAAAAGCATTAGCGGAAATTGTTGGGCCCGATTTTGAGTCGAATGTTACTAAAATGTTATCTGGGCCAATGGGGGGTGATGCACAAATTGCCGCAATGGTAGTGGAAGAAAAAATTGACTTATGTGTTTTTTTGATCGATGATTTAACTGCTAATCCGCATGAAGCCGACATTCAAATGTTGTTGAGGCAATGTAGATTACATAATATTCCTGTGGCCATTAATCGACATTCTGCTGACTTAATGATTACTTCTTCCTTGTGGGGAACTAAGTACGCTCCTACCGACCCTACTTATAAAAAGTTTAAGCGGTAGATTTACCTTCTAGATTCAACAACCTTAATTTTTTGCAATTCTTTCCCAATCTCACGTACTGCCTTTTGAATTGTAAGTGTACGTTCGGTGGAAGGATATTTTAAACCTGCAATATACTGACGCATTAGTCCTCTACTAATGCCTGCGATGTCTGCAACTACAGAAGCATTTAAGTAGTTTTTATGGTCAAATAATCCCGTAATATCATATTGTATATCAAATAAAAAATCATTTGGTTTTAATCTGTGGAATTTGAATAATAATTTCTTCATTTTAACTTCTAACAATTCAACAGTAGAAGCTGAATCAACTAGTAAATTATCTTCAAAGTAGACTCGACCAAAAACTTCATTTTCTTCAACGCTTTCTAGAATTAGAGCAATAGTATGTTTGTGCATGATAATTTATTTTAAACCTGCTTGTGTTAAAATTGAATGCAGGGTTTTTGGGGGAAAGTCCTTTTTCCCATGTATAGGAACGGTAACTTTCCCTTTCTTAATAGGATGCTCAAATTGAGCATGACTTCCTTTTTGAGTTTTCTTGACCCAGCCATCCTTTTCAAGCTGAAAAATAATTTGCCTTGCGTTCATCAATGCAATACTTACAACTTGAGGACAAAGGTAACAAATTTGTTACCAAAATACTCAAATTTTAATCAATTGCAATATGCTCACTAAGTTTAGTATCAGTTTAAGTAGAAATACTTGATTTATATCGTTTTATAGCTTTGGCCTTACCATCCCCTATAAAATAATTAAATAATCCCTTTCTCCATTAAATACTCAGCAATTTGTACTGCATTGGTGGCAGCACCTTTGCGGAGATTATCGCTGACGATCCACATGTTCAAGGTATTCGGTTGAGTTTCATCTCTGCGAATACGCCCTACGAAAACTTCGTCTTTTTCATGCGCCCATAAAGGCATTGGATATTGTTGATTGGCAATATCATCCTGTACAATTATACCTGGTGCGGCTGCTAAAATGGCTTTTAGTTCTGCAATATCAAAATCGTTCGCAAATTCTATATTCACACTTTCGCTATGCCCACCCATTACTGGTATACGAACTGTTGTTGCAGTTACTCTAATAGAATCGTCTTGCATGATCTTATTGGTTTCCTTCACCATTTTCATTTCTTCTTTGGTGTAACCATTGTCTAAAAAAACATCAATCTGAGGAATTACATTTAGATCAATAGGATACTTGTAGGCCATTTCGCCTTCTACTCCATTTCTTTCATTCATCAATTGATCTACGGCTTTTTTTCCAGTTCCTGTAACACTTTGATAAGTACTTACAACAACACGTTTGATTTTATATTTTGCATGCAAAGGCTGTAACGCCACCACCATTTGAATAGTAGAACAGTTTGGATTAGCAATGATAAAATCATCTTTGGTTAATACCGATGCATTTACTTCTGGTACCACTAATTTTTTAGTAGGATCCATTCTCCAAGCAGATGAATTGTCAATCACTCTTATTCCAGCAGCAGCATATTTAGGTGCCCACTCTAATGATGTTCCACCTCCAGCAGAAAAAATAGCTACCGCAGGTTTTGCATCAATACCATCTTGCATACTCACAACTTTAAATGCTTTTCCTTTAAAGTTTACTTCTTTACCAACTGATCTTTCAGAAGCTACTGGTACAATTTCTGTAACCGGAAAATTGCGTTCTGCTAATACCTGCAACATTTTTGTTCCTACTAAACCTGTTGCTCCTACTACTGCTACTTTCATGATGTTCCCCCCGAGTTCTCGTTTCCGAGATTTTTTTGGTTAAAAAAAAGAGACCCTCCATTTTTGGAAGGTCTCTGTTAATATAGTTGATATACAAACGTTCAGTACCTTCCGCTTAGCGTGGTTTCTTTGTGCGTTTTGTATGTTTCATTGTGTTCATGTAGTTACAAATATATTGTAAAAGATTTAATTATCCCAGAGAGATATCAAAATTTACTAACTGAACAAATTCTTCTAATCTGGTATCAATATCTGATTTATTGATTTCTCTCAATCGCTCAGTTCCAAATTTCTCTACACAGAATGAAGCCATTGCACTTCCAATAATGATGGCCGTCTTCATATTTTCAAATGAAATATCTTTTGTTTTGGCTAAGTGCCCGATGAATCCACCTGCAAAAGTATCTCCGGCTCCTGTTGGATCGAATACTTCTTCTAATGGCAATGCTGGTGCAAAAAATACTTTTGATCCATGGAATAATAAAGCACCATGTTCTCCTTTTTTAATGATCACATATTTAGGTCCCATGTTCATTATAGTTGCTGCGGCTCTAACCAATGAATAATCGCCACTTAATTGACGAGCTTCACTATCGTTCACCATCAACACATCAACCATCGACAATGTTTTTTTCAAATCATCCATTGCTATATCCATCCACAAATTCATGGTATCTAATACAATCAACTTAGGTCTTTTGCGCAATTGTTCTATCACCGATCTTTGAACGGCTGGCACCAAATTTCCCAACATTAAAAATTCGCAATCCTGAAAACTTTCAGGAACAACTGGCTGGAAGTTTTCTAATACATTTAATTGGGTGTCTAGGGTGTCTCTGCTATTCATATCCATATGATAGCGGCCGCTCCAGAAAAATGTTTTCTCATCTTTCTTAATTTGAACTCCTTCCAGATCTACATTACGATCAGTTAAAGCGTCTAATTCAGCCTGAGGAAAATCTCCTCCAACCACTGAAATTTGCTTAACTGGAACAAAATTGGAAGCGCACCAGGCTATATATGTACCTGCACCGCCAATGATTTTATCTGTTTTTCCAAAAGGAGTTTCAATGGCATCAAAAGCCATAGACCCAACAACTACTAAAGACATAGAATGATTTTTGTTATTGGGGAGCGAAATTAGGGGTTTATTGGGTAATCAACGAATTCATCCGGTCAGACCAACTTTGTCTGACTATTTAAAACTAACAAACCAATAAAAATTAGACAAAATATTTGCTAACATCCGTTAGTATATTATCTTCGTCCCATGGCAAGGATTAAAATAGAAAAAAACAGCTCTCGTAAAGAGGTAATCGTTAGTAAAGCCGCTGCTCTCTTTAGAGAAAAAGGGTTTAAAGCTGCTAGTATGAGAGATCTGGCCGAATCGGTTGGGGTGGAAGCGGCCAGTTTGTACAATCATATTAAATCTAAAACCGAACTGCTACATGAAATTTGTTTTGGAGTAGCCAATCGGTTTATGCATAAAATGGATGAGGTAGAATCAGGTTCTAACAGCGCCATTGAAAAAGTAGAGCAATTGATTCATTTTCATATTGCTGAAATGGTGAACCATTACGAAGAAGTCTATGTTAGTGATCGGGAATGGAAACATTTAGCTGACCCTTATTTATCCAATTTTCAAACACAGCGAAGAATGTATAGGAAGCGTTTTGCTGCAATCATCGAAGAAGGAATTCGCAATAAAGAAATTAAAAAAATTGATGCTCCTACTGCTGTGTTGATTCTTTTACATGCAATTGGTGGTATTGAAAGTTGGCATAGGTCTACCCAAAAAATAAATGCATCGAACCTCACAGATAATATGATTACCATTTTAGTAGGTGGCTTGGAACTAAAATAGAACGAATTGCTTAAGCATCAACTATGAACCATTTTGAAACTCTCTCTATCAATGATATTCGTAAAGAAACCAATGATTGTGTTTCTATAGCATTCGATTTACCTGAATCAAAAACTGAACAATTTCTTTATACACAAGGTCAATACATTACACTTAAAACAATGATCAATGGCGAATCGGTAAGACGCTCTTATTCCATTTGCAGTAGTCCTCTCGATAAGGAATTAAGAGTTGCTATTAAAAAAGTACCTGGTGGAATTTTTTCCAGTTATGCCAATGATGTTTTACAAAAAGGAGATACACTGGAAGTAATGCCTCCAAACGGAAAATTCTACACCCCATTAAATGCAGACAATAAGAATAAATACATTGCATTTGCATCAGGAAGTGGAATTACTCCGATTATATCCATCATTAAAACGACCCTTCAAACCGAAGCTGGCAGCAGCTTTACTTTGATCTATGGAAATAAGAATCGGCATTCAATCATTTTTAAAGAACAACTAGAGGCACTCAAGAACACCTATATGGGCAGATTGAGTATTGTATATATTTTATCGAGAGAAAAAACAGATACTTCTATCCATTTTGGAAGAATAGATGCCAACAAAGCTGAATTGCTTTGCAATCATATAATTGAACCATTATCTGCAGCAGGTATATTTTTATGTGGCCCTTCTGAAATGATTTTTAGTGTAAAAGAACATTTAGAAAAAATAGGAGTTGCTCCTAAAAAAATTCACTTTGAATTATTTGGTGTAGGAGAAAAGCAAAAATCAACATCAAAAAATGTTGCAAGTTCTTCACATGAAGTGAAAAGCAAAATTACTATTCAACAAGATGGAGTTGCTTTTGATTTTGAATTGGGTTTTGATGGCGAAAGTATTTTAGAAGCTGCTTTGAAACATGGAGCTGACTTACCTTTTGCATGTAAAGGAGGAGTGTGTTGCACATGTAAGGCAAAATTGATAGAAGGTGAAGTAGACATGGATGTACATTATGGTTTAGAGCAAGAAGAAATTGAACATGGATTCATATTAACTTGTCAGAGCCATCCAAGAACAGAAAAAATTGTAATTGATTTTGATACCAAATAATCATTCAAATGGAAAATATTTTTCAAGACAAAATCGATAAAGAAATTAGAATTGAACCGAAAGATTGGATGCCGGAAAAATACCGTCAGACATTGATTCGTCAAATTTCTCAACATGCACACAGTGAGATCATTGGTATGTTGCCGGAAGGCAACTGGATCACTCGTGCCCCATCATTAAAAAGAAAAGCCATACTCATTGCAAAAGTGCAGGATGAAGCTGGTCATGGTTTGTACTTATATAGCGCAGCTGAAACTTTAGGCATCAGCAGAGATGAAATGTATGATCAATTACATACAGGCAAAGCAAAATACTCTTCTATTTTTAACTATCCAACCCTTAGTTGGGCAGATATGGGAGTGATTGGTTGGTTGGTTGATGGAGCTGCCATTATGAACCAGGTGCCATTATGCAGAAGTAGTTTCGGACCATACGCAAGAGCAATGGTGAGAGTATGTAAAGAAGAAAGTTTTCACCAACGTCAGGGATTTGAAATTTTATATGTGTTAAGTAAAGGAACTGCGGCCCAACGTAAAATGGCACAGGATGCAATTAATAGATGGTGGTGGCCAAGTATCATGATGTTTGGACCTAAAGACGATGAGAGCCCCAACAGTATTCAGAGTATGAAGTGGAAAATAAAACGCTTCAGCAATGATGAACTTCGCCAGAAATTTATTGATGTATGCGCGGAACAAGTAAAAGTGTTGGGCTTTACGTTGCCAGATAAAGATTTGAAATGGAATGAAGAAAGAGGTCATTATGATTTTGGTGAAATTAACTGGGATGAATTTTGGCAAGTGATTGCTGGAAATGGCCCTTGTAATAAAGAAAGATTGGATGCCAGAAAAAAAGCATGGGCAGATGGTGAATGGGTAAGAGCTGCAGCTACTGCTCATGCAGCAAAAAAATCAAATAAATTGAAAGCAGCCTAACTAATAATTCTCAACGCTTAATTCATAACTAATATCTCCTGAATGTATCTCTTAATTCATAATTTTTAATTCTTAATTCATTACAGCATATGTCGTTTACTACAATTAAATATTATTACGGTGATTATGGTGAAGCTAAAAACGGCGCAGCCGATATTAGTACCAATAATCAATCAAAAGAGGAATGGCCTTTGTGGGAAATTTTTATCAGAAGCAAACAAGGGCTCGATCATAAACATGCCGGGAGTTTACATGCAGCGGATGCAGCAATGGCTATAGAAAATGCCAGAGATGTTTATACCAGGCGTATGGAAGGTGTAAGTATTTGGGCTATTGAAAGCAAATATATTCATGCAAGTAATCCTGAAGAATCCGGATCCTTATACGATCCTGCAAATGACAAAGCATACAGGCATCCTACATTTTACGATTTGCCTGAAGAAGTAAAATACATGTAAATGAAAATGCTTAATAAAATAGATTACTTATTACACCTTGCTGATAATGCCTTGATTATTGGGCACCGATGCAGTGAATGGTGTGGACATGGGCCTGTATTAGAACAAGATATTGCCATTTCGAATATTGCATTAGATTATATCGGACAAGCAAGGAATTTGTATCA
>JBBAJS010000036.1:0-9906 GCA_040403975.1 Sediminibacterium sp. | reverse complement strand
CTCGGAGACGTCGCATAGCCCGGTCGAGTGCGCCTCACTGCTAACGAGGTAAGGTCTAAAAGCCTTCGAGAGTTCAAATCTCTCCGTCTCCGCTTATTTCAAGCTCTTTTTGGGATTACAAGAAGAGCTTGTTCTCTTTTCCGCCCAACTTTTGCCCAGCTTTTTGCTACTTCTTTAATTTGTACCCAGCTGGACAAGTTGGATTTATGCCAGAAACTTTCCTAAGCAACTTCCCTTTGTAGCAAACAATCGTAGATGCTTTTTGTTTCTGCATTGTTTTCGATGATTGGATTGGTGTTGGTTGGGAGGTAGGTGTTGCTTCTGCGGAAGGGGAAGGTGATGCGCTTGGAGTTGCCTGCACTGAAGGAACATTCCCCACTTTGAGAGCAGATGCAACTCTTTGAAACCCAGTACTAAGCCCATTTGTATCGAATGGAACACTGAACAATAAAGCATAGTAACCACTAGGGGCAGTATCAGGAATTGTTACATCAGCTATCCAGATTCCATCAGTGCTAGTTCCACTTGTACGCATATAAACCTTGCTATAGGTAACCCCACCAGGGCCTGTGAATGTAACTATAGAAGCATCACTTTGCATGGGACTTGAAGCGACAATTTCAAAACTTACTTTGGTAACTCCCCCAGGTTGTATTTCATTAGGACTTACGGAAAAATTTTTAATAACCTGTTTTGTGGGAGTTGATGTACCACCAGTTACAGTTAAAGCTCCGGGTGACTGAGCAAATCCTCCAGAAAGACCATTCGCATCAACTGGGATGCTATAGGAGAGGTCATAAACCCCAGCTGGAGCGGTTGAAGGAATAATTACATTAGCATTCCAAATTCCATCTAGATTGGTTCCGCTAGAACGCATATAAATCTTGCTGTAGGTAACTCCCCTAGGACCAGTGAAAGTGATAATTGATGCGACTGACTGTAAAGGGCTAGAAGAGATAATCTCGAAGGAGACATTTACAGAGCCCCCAGGAGCAACAGTTGTTGGGTTCACCAGTAGATTCTGGCTATATGGCGCTTTTGGAATCGGGTTATCAGCGTACGACGAAGTTAATGGCTGGGTTATAAATAAAGAAACAGCCGCCAGGAGAGTTAACCTATTTAGTTTCATATCTGCCTACCCTTTCCCGATTGTATGAATTGAAGATACTGTGTAAATTTGTTAAAAAAACACCCTATGCCTTCAACGACCTCAAAACATGGTTTACACCAACTGTTACGGATAGGCGATTGAATACGATAGAGGCAGTAGCCAAGATTTATATCGTCACAATGGGTGCCGTTTTGTTTAATCGACTAATTATTGTCAGTCTTGAATTCTGTAGGTATTACAAGTATCAAACTAGCTTCAGAGTAGTATCCAATTGAGAAATATTTGCAGTAAAGAAATGAGGACATGCTTCATCGTTCTTAAATATTAGTGCTTTGCCAGTCCTGTAATTGATTGAATAAATCTCCCCAATTTCACTACCTTGGTCATGGGAAATCTCAACCAATTGGCCAGTTATGCACCTTTTTGTGTCTACCATGCGAATAGCTTACATCCACCTGGTGACAATTCAAGTCAAAATTACGATTGAGGCGTACAAGCTCTTTACTATGTATCCATGGGGAAAAGCAGAGAACTTGTTAGTTTCTTTGAAGACATGCTGTCACGCCAGGAGTATCTGATTCCTATGGTGGCGGCTTCGTTTCAATACCCAATTCACTATTACGGAATGACCTCCGCTGCCTTGCTCGAAGATTTATTTGTTGATGCATCAATAAATTTTAGGAACAGCCACAAAAGAGATGTGTCTATTAGTAGACCCGAAAGAGCGTCTGATGGAGAAGAGGCCAACTCCAAAGGAGTAAAGGGTTGGGATTATCAATTTGAAGGCGAGCACTTTTCACACAAGGTAGGCAAGGGAATTGGTGCCGTAGCTTTACTCTGGGATGCAACGGTAAAACTTCCTGAGGATAAACGTTGGTCCTACGAGAGCACCATGGTTTATGTGCTTTCAAATTACAAGAAAGCATCTGCAAATTTAATCAGTCCTGAACATTCAAAACTTCAGTTGAGTTCTATCTTTTCCTATAGAAACAAGCCAATCAAAGAAGGGCAAACAGTCTTCATTGCGGAGCGGCTGAACAGAGTCTATTGGCGAATTCGTGAGGTTATTGAACTAAAAGAGGCACCAGATATTAATACGGCACTTCCACTTGACCACATATGGGACAAAATGATTGGTTATTGGTCAAAAGCAACAGCCAACAAGTTCGATGTGTTTATTTCATCCAAGCCGACGAATAATAAATACAAAGACTTACAAGACCGTGAAATAGAGATTGACTACGAGGCTCACCCAGGAGTTTATGTGTTTGAGAGAGAACGACTCCAGAATATTGAAGTTACCCAAAACAACAGGGCTGTATTACTTCCAGTTAACACGGTCGGTTTACTTGCGAAGGAATCGGCTGAAGGTGGCCTGTTCGTATTTATGCCAAGTTGGTATATGGCTTACGCTGAAAACCGCCCAGCCGACTTGTATCTTGCACAAAAACAAGAGTTTGACCAAATGAATTCAGCTTCCCGTAGGCGTTAACTTACGCTTTTCGCTACCTTCAAGTTTATCGTTGAATTCTGTTTCTTTTGCGGTTTAAGGCCATGAAATCTAGAGAGATAGACATCGGGTGTGTCAGGAGCATTCAAAATAGATTTGACCATCTTCGTATCACTTCCCAACAAGTCTAAGTCTCTAAGAACCAAAGCTTTCATGACATTGTAAACAGCCCCAATGTTCACGCCATTTCCTAACTGCTTAAAAGTTTGGGACTTTGGCTGGTCCAAGAAATCAAACCACTCTGGTAATCCTTGTAGGCGAGCACCTTCTCTAATAGTTATTCTCCGTTTTTGTTTTCCAAGAATCGATGTTTGTGTTATAGCAACAAGTGCTGGTACGTACGTAGCCTTTTTTGCTCTAATGCCTGATGGTCGGAAATGCATAATTGTTTCAGACAAAGATTTAGCATCCTGAGCTTGCCACTCAAGTTTTCTCCTGCTTGGAGGGAAGTCCGCTAGGTTATTGTGCTTCTTCAGCCATTTATCAATAAACTTCTTATTCTGTTTATAGAACTCCGCATTTTTTTTTAGGAAGTTAGATTTCCAAGCGGGAGTTCCCCTAGGAATCTTTAGTTCATCAACATGAACCCACTCGTCGGCCCATATAGGAAAACCAGGAAGGTTCTCCCCTGGATGTGCTTCCTTGAACATTGCAACAAACTCATCCCAAGCTTCAATCCATTGAGTTTCAGACTCTCCTAATGCCGAAGACTTCTTGTCTTCAATTTTCAATTTAGAATCTAAAGGAAGGTCTTTTGCCAAGTTCCAGTTTTGTATATCCCACGCATGCTCAAACTTCTCAATGCTTGGAAGTCCAGGTTCTTCACCCAGTAGTGAACCAGGCTTACTTGTTCTAGTTGCTGCGATAAATACTCGTTCACGCACTTGAGGCCGACCACCAAACTCGGGGTGAATTCGATGCGGTGAAACCACTAACGGTTTGGAACTAACTCTGTAGCCCAACTGGCGGAGTGTTTCAATAATTACTTCCCACTCGTGCTCATGTCGTGGACCAGCAATATTTCTTACATTCTCAAGAAGAACTATTTTCGGCTTTCTTACTTCAATAATACGTGCGATGTTCCAGAAAAGAGTTCCTCGAGCCTCATCCATTCCTCTTTGTTTGCCAGATTTACTGAATGGTTGGCAAGGGAAACCACCTACTAGTACATCGTGTTCAGGCACATCCATGTTACTTTCGTTAGCGGCAAGTGTGATATCACCGTCAGGTTGAAGACCCCAATTGCGGTTATAGATGCGTGCAGCATCTTTATCAATCTCGCTTGCATAAACACATTCGCCTCCTAATGCACTCAGGGCACCATGAAAGCCCCCAATGCCAGCGAACAAATCAACGAAGGTAAAAGACATGGTTGAATATTAGGTATCAGCACTGACAAAAGCTAGGCTGAAACACTATCTCCTCACTCCTGAACCTGGAGATTCCAAGTCGCCACTTTTACGTGCGCTTTGCAACCTATTCCTTACGGTGACTACTGAAACACCCTCTAGTTCGGCTATCACCATGGCGGAGGAAATTTCTCCCCACTGAGTTAGTTCCTTATATAGACGTGCCGTTGCTTTTGTAATTGTTTCATCATGCTTGGCAATCATGAATTTTAGATTTCCTTCATAACTGCCTGAACTTTCTTCGAGCACTTGACGTGCAATCAGAAGTTCATGAAAGCGCAATGCAACAAGGTGTCCAGTTAATAGACGTCTTTCCATACTTTTAGCGAGGACATCATCTACCGAATTCGCATCAATATACGAAAATGGAGCTTCTGGGTTTATCCACTTTCTCAACCATTCGCCTGGTGCTACCCCTAGACGGTTGGATTTTGACGGCTTGGGTAAACCCGAGGTTCCGCTTTGCAGAAAACGAACTTCCTGTAGCCAAGCCTGACCATCCTTGTCCTCACGACTGGTGACGAGGATTTCCAGGGGGCCAAAATTGTCTTGTTCTTCGTTCTCGGGGTGGTCAACAAAGTGAACTGACCCCGCCCAAGGTCCCTCGAACCCAATCCATCCAGGTAGTTCGGGTAAGGCGGCCATAGAACCATCCTAGGCGTTCTAATAGACATTCACCATGAGGTTGGGCCCCAAGAGTTGCATAACCATGAGGTCTATGATTATCCTCATGGTATGAACCACGCAACCACAGCATTAACCGCAGTAAGCGACATGCCTGGACTCATCAACCTTACCGATGAAGTCTGGGGATTAGAGCATATCTGCGAATTCATGAAGCAACCGAGGCGCTCGCTATATCCGTTGGTTAACTCTGAGGGCTTTCCCTTTCCTCTGAACAATCAAAAGAGAAACCGCCGATGGCTGGCTTCTGCAGTCCAAGACTACTTTGCCAGAAAGCAGGGCTGCGTGGTTCAGCCAGTTTTGCGCTCTTTAACAAATGTTTCATATGAGCCGAACACCATCGTTACTAAAAAGAAGAGGAAAGAAGTTGCATGAAGACCCCGAAGCGTAAGCCAATAGAACCAACTCCTAAGTTCGCCAAGAGTTTGGAAAAAGCACTGAAGACTGGTGACAAATTAGAAGTGGATGGAATAACGATTGTTCCTCCGACAGCTTCACACTCTAATTGGCGAGTGAAGGTCTTCTTTCGTTCTTAGTTAATTGAACGTAGCGGCGGGAAGACTCTTGGAATGGTTAATGCCGCATTCCTCGAAGTACAGGCAATTGTTGATTCTTTACATTCAGGTGCATTGGGTCTACCAGAACATAGTGGACAGCAACTTGCAGATGTAATTATTGATTACATTGAACAAGGTGGGAAAGATAATATCTGGAAACAAGGTACAAAAGACGACCGTGAGGATGACTTCAACCATCTCATTAAACTTGCAAGGGAGCAAAAGTTAACTTGTGCGGAGATGCGCCCAAGTCACCTACGCACTTATCTTACTCGAGCAACTAAAACCGCAACTCGTGGAAAACATCTTCTAGGTGTTCTTCGCACTTTTGTAACATGGGGGAATGCAAGCGGATACTTCACTACTGAGCAGCTTCAACAAGTAAGCCAAGTTAGATGGACTCCACCTAAAGGAAGTTCATATCGTGCTGCACCTAATCGCCGTCAACAATCTAAGATTCATTTTGGTACAACTGAGTCCGCAGGCGGCGAGGTCCCTACTCATGAGCAAGTAATTGCATTTGCAAAGGCGTGCCAGGTTAAGTGCCCATATGGAGAAGGTTTTATACATACTTCTGCAAATCTAGGAACAAGGGCAAATGAAACCTTTATCTTCACTGCATCTCGTGATGTACATGATGAAGGCCTAGGTAACTTTGTTGATATTGAAAATGGGACCGTTATGGTTCATTGGCAGTTTACTGATGATAAAGATAAACACAATAAAACTACTAAAAATAAGAAGTTTCGCACGGTAGTTATACCTCCTACATCGAACATCGCAACTGGCTTTGATTTACGTGGTTGGCTGGCAAATCGATGTGAAGAAGCATTGAAGGAGAAAGCTGCTGGAACTAACCCACTCGCTCTTATTTTCCCGAGCCCTAAGGGTATGGTTAAAGACTTAAATGCCTTTAATGGAAGAGTAATTCGTCCTGCATCAGAATCACTTGGCTGGAAGATGCCTGCTTATCAGAATGCGGATGGCGAAGATATGCATATGTATCGGTTCACTATTCACTCTATGCGTGACCGTTATGGGACTACTGCTGCCGATGAGTGGGGTTATAGTGAAAGGCAATTACTAGAGCAAGGAAGTTGGGCAGACCCACAAACAGTTAGAAAGTTCTATCTCGGTACTACCGATGAGACATATCGTTCCGTTAAAGACTTACATGAAAATTAATTAGGGAGTTCACTAGGCGCCTAATTGGTGCGAGTGGTAGAATTACATGTATAAGTCGCTGGACATTATTTACAATGCGCACATTCTGAACAAAATAACCGAGGAATCCTCTAATAGGGGTTCTTTTGTTGATATTTCTGTACAAGATGAATCATGTGTGTCTTCTTGCCGCCTGGTTACAGGCAGCAGGGGGGTCGATAAGGTTGCCATTCATGTGGGCTTTGACCCTAACAGCGTGCAAATCTACGATTTTCTAGCCAATTTAGGAATAAGTTCATCCACCGCAGGGGAGCAGTATTCAGGCGGACTTATTGCAATCCCTGGATGTCCAAAAATTCACATAAAGTGGCGAGAGTCGACTATGCCTAACGGTTCGCTTAGGTACAAGTTACGTATGGAATTTAACCCATCGGAGTTCCGCAAAAATTACCTCTTAGCGCCTTGTCCATTTGATGAACTTTTTGATGTATGTCGAGAGGCTATTGAGCTAGTTATTAAATACGGTGACCCAACCGCACGCCCAGACTTCCTGGTAGATGAAGAAACAGGTGAGTTATTCGATACCTGGCCTGCGGATTGGTCATCGAAAGTGCTGTGTACAAAACTGGACCTAGCCCAGGATTTCTATGTTGATGACCCCAGGTTTCAACTTAATCAACTTCGCCTAAGACGTCCTAGTTATGCAAGAGGTACTACTAATCACATTAACGGAAAGAGAATTAATACAGTCACGCACGTAAGCTCAGAGAAGAATGCCAGAATGAAGATTTATGACAAGTATCAGGAGCATAAGAAACGTAATCGCAAGAATGACGCTGATAGGAAGAACGGGATTCAATTGAAGCCTGGTCACGTGAGGTATGAAGTTTCCCTAAGGTACAAAGACATGCGTGACTATGGACTGCTATCTCTGTCTTCATGTAAGGAGAAGATGCTTACAAGGGCTCTTGAAAATCAATGGGACAAATCCAACTAGGGGACCTACTATTCTCGGAAACACATTTCATGAATTCACTGCTTTCCTTGGGTGTATCTTTGGATGAAGCAACAGCAATCTTCTATTACTTATATTGCCGTGATGTCGACCAGGAATTTATTCAGGTCCCAGACCGCACCTTGCGAGAGTTGCGGAAGACAATGAAAGCTGCGGGAGTGCGAGCGAGTGATGGTCTTAACCAACAGAACTTCACTTACGGCTATTTAGACCTGAGGAAACAGGCATTTGTCGTTACATCTCCGATAGTTGAGCCTTTCAAAAAGGCTAGTTGATGGCATTCTAGTTAGATGAACTTCTTTCAAAGCGATACTTACACCCCAGTACCTGGGATGACACCAAAGCAGGTGGCTAAGCAACTTGGCGTAACAGAATCGACTATCTACTCATGGATATCACGAGGCTACTTGAGGGCTAATAAAGTTGGTAGAAATAGATTTATTAGTCAAAGACAGATAGCAGACTTTTATCTACACCGTAATACTGGTGAATATGTTGATATGACCTATGGAAACGGTCCAGTTCGTTAGATGCAATTATCATTTAGGTCGACCTTGCAAGGTTTGAAAAACCCCCATGTTATCCGCATCAGAAGAAACTTTTGTAGAACAGTAGCCAACACATGTTTCCAATCAGCCCTCAGTTCCAAAGGTATACAACAGGAAACGTTCCACTTCCAGCGCCTTTGCTAAAACATCTGCAAGGAAACTATACAGAAGTAAACGAAATGTTGAGTATTCAGAAAAAGCAACAGTCACTGATGATGGGCTTACTTGGAAATAGCTAACTCTTTGCACTTTTGGCATTAATCTTTATTGGGCACTAAATGAAAGTTGAGGATAATGGGCGCTAAGGCGATTGACCCAGTTATGGCAAGAAAGGTCATGATTGCTGCAGGTGTTACCCCCCAGACTCCTTTTGAAAAGGGCCGTTACCCATGGAAATCAATCTGTAAAAAGTGTAAGAGACTGGTAACGCCTAGTTACATAAATGTTAGGAATGGTCACGCTGCCTGCAAGTATTGTGCTAAGGGTGGTGTTACTGAAAAAGAAGCTTTGGCAACTCTTAAGGAATCAAAAGTTAAACCGTTAGTTGCTTACCCTGGCTATAAGAAACCTTGGAAATCGCAATGCTTGGTTTGTAAGAAAATCATTTCCCCAAGGATTGTTAAAGTTGTTGAAACCAAGAAGGCCTGCAATTACTGTAATCGTCGTACAGTCGACCCCAAAGATGCTGAGGCAATTGCCAAAAAGGCTGGAGCTAAACCTCTAGTTCCTTATCCTGGAGCACGACAGTGGAAATGCGAATGCTTAAAATGCGGCAAGGTTATTTACCCAACGCTGAGAAGAATGCGAAACGGACAAAACCCTTGTGGATGGTGCGCTCGCAAACGGATTCACCCAACCGAAGCCAAAGAGGCTTTCTTAGCAGTGGGTTTGAAACCTATTGGCAAGTATCCAGGGGTAAATGCTCCTTGGGATGCAACGTGTCTTAATTGCGGTGAACGAGTTTCAAGAAAGTTATCAAGAATTCAAGATGGGCGTTATGCCTGCTCTTATTGTGCGGGAAGAAAGCTGATGGATTCTCAAGCAAAGTCCATAATGGTAAAAGCAGGAGTTATTCCATTAGAACCATTTAACGGCATTTATTCAAATTGGTTGTGCAAGTGCTCAGTTTGTTTACGGGAGATAAGCCCAAGACTTTCAAATGTGCGTGGAGGGCATTCGCCATGCATATATTGCTCAGATAAAAAATTTGATGCAAATGCTGCTAGAGAGTTTGCAATATCAAGAGGATTGGTCCCAATAAACAAGTACCCAGGCGCACTGGCAAAGTGGAAAGTTCGTTGCACTAAATGCGGGAGAGTGGACACAACTACTTGGACAAGACTTCAATTGAAGGCCAAGGATGCGGGTTGCAGTTCCTGTACAGTTTTTGGTTTTAAGCCCCTCCAGCCTGCGTATCTTTACCTCATCACCCACCAGAAAAAGAAAGCACACAAGATTGGCATAGGAAATGTGGGAGCTCGCAGAATTGAAAAACACCTTAGGAACGGGTGGATAATCTATAAAGTTAGGGTCTTTGACAAAGGTCACGATGCTCATGCAACAGAACAGGCGATAATCAATTGGCTTCGTGAAGAAAGGATGATTGGTCCTGCATACCGTTCCGGGGATGGATGGACTGAAACAATGCCAAGCAATCAAATTTCATTAGCTACGGTATGGTCATTGGTGGTTAAGAAATCCAAGGGGAAGTACAAACCTGTCTCAGCCAAGGAATTTAATTAGACTTAGTGCCCCGTTTTTGCCCAGAAATTAGATGAAACTAATAGATTTGGAACGTAATTAAAGGGGTGTAAACTCCCTTATTACACGGGGAACGGGTGGTAAGGCAGCAAATGCGCCTCACTGCTAACGAGGTAAGGGGTTAAACCCTTCAGGAGTTCAAATCTC
>JBBAJS010000035.1:9562-10671 GCA_040403975.1 Sediminibacterium sp. | reverse complement strand
CTAGAAAGGTATTTTCTTCCTATTACCATTGGCTGGATGAGCGAATGGCTTTATTGGGGAGTGATGTTTATTCCCTCCTACTGGTATATCAAAAGCAATCGCTGGAAATCCTTAGTGATTTAACCTTTCAATTGAGTTACCAGATCGATGTATTGTTGCATAGCATCTTCCTTGGTAATTCCCTTTAATTTAGCCCAGGCCTCGTGTTTAAACTTGGCTACAAAATCAAAAGCATTGGAAGGACCTGACTCATTATTATCTCCTTCTGTTCCTTGTTTGAATAAAGAGTATAGCTTTAATAAAGTTTCATTATCGGGCTTTGCTGACAATGTTTTGCTATTTGCTACAGCTTGTTGAAATAATTCTACTAATTCCATATTGGTTGATTTATTGTAATGATTCTAATAGTTGAGCGCCTTCTGCTTTAATGGCAATGTCTTCTGAACTTCTTGTAGGAAGTTTAACTAATTTATTCAATACTTCTGTTGCTTTTGCTGGTTGATGTGCTTCTTTATAGGCTTTGGCTAAGTCTAAATAATTGGGAGCAAAATAGGGCTCAATCGTTTTACATTTTTCCATTAAAGCAATTGCTTTGTCTAAGTCACCATCAGGCAGTCCACCATAAAACAGTTTAACAGCCATTTTTTTTATGCCGGAAAGTGTGACCATTTCGTAATGCCATTTACCCAATGTGTAATTTGCTTTGGCGTGATTTGGATTAATGGAAATAGCTTTGTCGGCATAGGTCTTAACATCTTTTACAAAAGCGACAATTTTTTTATTTTCCGATTCTACATCAGTTAGTTTACCGGATGCCATAGCCATTGCATAATTGGCATCGGCACTATTCGCATCGGCCTGTAATGCTCTCTGTGCAAATGCCAGCGCCGACTCGTAATACAATCTTTTAGTTTTCTTTTCTTTTTCCTTTCCACCTAAAAGAACATTTAATTCTGCTGCTTTTACCAAAGCTTTGATATTAGTAGGACTAGTTAGCAAAATCTGCTTATACTTTTCCAATGCCTCAGGCTCCTTCAATTGTTTTTCTAAATTTTCCGCTTCTTTAAGTTGTATTGAAAGGTCTTGCCCATTCAAATTCATTATACAAA
>JBBAJS010000035.1:1644-9462 GCA_040403975.1 Sediminibacterium sp. | reverse complement strand
AAAGCATTTGGTTGATGCCAAATATCTATGTTTACTTCAAAATAATTACCCAACTTCCTTTCTTCGGAATAAATTCCATGATAGGCATAAATGGATAAATTTTTTAAATGAATCTGCAGCAAACTCATAATCCTTTTGAAGTTAAATAACGCTCCGCATCCAATGCAGCCATACATCCACTACCAGCGGCAGTTACAGCCTGACGATAGTTTTTATCCTGTACATCCCCTGCAGCAAATACACCCTCGATATTGGTTTTGCTGGTGCCTGGTTGAGTAAGGATATATCCAGTTTCATCCATGTCTAAAAACCCTTTGAAAATATCGCTATTCGGCTGATGCCCGATTGCTACAAAAAATCCGCTGATAGGAATTTCCTGGGTAACCTGTGTTTGATTATTTTTAATTCTTACAGCTTCTACTTTCTTTTCTCCTAAAATTTCGTCGGTATCGGTATTCCAATACACTTTGATATTGGGTGTATTCAATACTCTATCCTGCATTACTTTACTGGCGCGCATTTTGTCTTTTCTAATAAACATATGTACAGTGGTACATAATTTAGACAAATACATAGCTTCCTCAGCAGCTGTATCTCCAGCGCCAACAATAGCTACTTCTTTTCCTTTGAAGAAAAATCCATCACAAACTGCACATGCACTCACACCAAATCCATTTAATCTTTGTTCACTTTCAATACCTAACCATTTTGCAGATGCTCCAGTACAAATGATGACTGAGTCAGCATGAATTTCTTTTTCTTCATCAATCCAAACTTTAAACGGACGAGTATTAAAGTCAACTTTTGTAGCCAATCCATATCGGATATCCGTTCCCATTCTAGCTGCTTGTTTTTCGAAATGAACCATCATTTCTGGACCCTGAATTCCATCGGGGTAGCCTGGATAATTCTCCACTTCTGTAGTAATGGTTAACTGACCTCCTGGTTGTATTCCCTGATACAACAATGGTTTCATATTGGCTCTTGCAGCATAAATGGCAGCTGTATACCCAGCAGGACCAGAACCTATAATCAAAACATGTACTTTTTCTATTGCAAGATCACTCATATTAAAACTTTAGTTGGTAAAAATAACATAGAAAACAATGCCACTGTCACCCTATTCAACTTTATGGGAAACTTTGTGAAAATTCTTAATCAAAATGATAGGCTTCCCTCAAAACCCCTATTAGGCTAGTAGCTTCAGTTCTTAAACTTTCCATCCTTCGTTCAACCACCTGTCTAAGCAGTTGATATAATTTGATTCGATTATAATATTGCCCCAAGGTGGCTTGATCGGCCTTTAGTAAATAGTTTTTGCCCCCTTTTTCCATAGCTTCAATACCTATCTCTTTCCTGTCTTTTTCTAGCATTTGTCTATCCTGAATAGATTCATTCATATCTAAAAACTTGGCAAACATTTGATCTAGATCATGTAATGATTTTTGATACATCTTAATTTTAGCATCATAAGTAACAATGCCATCCAATGCTTTCTTTTTTTGAATCATTCGCATTCCACCTGAATTCTTCAATTGCTCCAAGGTTTTTTCTGTGGGAAAAAAATCTTTATAGCCTACTATTCTTTCGATACTGCTTCTTAAGCTTTGGTTATAGCCTTTACTCATTAATGAAAAATTAGGGAATATTGTATCAAAGTTTTTATCCCTTTTTGTAAAATCTTCCAAGGATATTCGAAGGTTCAAGGTATCTGTTTGCAGATCTTCTATCATTGAGCGGATATAAGCTTTCTCCCTATCTTTTTCGATCTTGTGCTCTAGTTGATATTCAGCAATAAATCCACAAAACACAGCCAAAAAAAGCATCAAAAATTCCCAAAAATAATTACGCCAACTTTTTTTCCCTTCATGAGGATGCGCATGATGATGTACTTCCATATTTATTTGGGTATAATGATATTTTTAAACGACGTGGCATAACCACAGAATGCACCAAGAGCGCCATTGCTAACATTTCCATTGACTACACCTGGAGATGAGAATGGATTACCAACAGATTGATAAGTATACTCCCAAGTACGCCAGAAATCGTAGGTAGCTTTATCTATATTACTGTATTTAATACTTACGGTGTCTCCTCTTTTGAAGAAACCATAATTTTCTCTTTCTAAAGGAAAGTTTTTATCTACCCCTTTAGGTATATCTACAGAATAAACTTTACCATCAATTACATTGTCGTCGAATACACTATTGTAACCGGGTAAAAATTCCTGTCTGTTCACTTTTGTATAGTAACGGATGTAATTACCCAACCCTATAGGATCGGTAATGGTAGCTGAAATTACCCTAAAACTATCGTTACTTGGCCTATTCGGAACAGGCTTGCTCCATAAGGAGTCAATGGTTTTTGTAAGTACAGGAATAGTTGTTGTACTTAAATATGATTGCCCATTTAGCTCCACTTTTAATTGATAGGATTTTCCATAAGCACCAAAAAAAGCAGCTGACGGATTTGCAGGATCATTGGTGTAATACACCAATCTAAATCCTTGTACTTTCACATCAACCAATTTGAGCTGACTGGTTTTAGTGCCATCCGACAAAGTAACTTTTGCATTTCTTATAAATGAATTGTTTAACTCCGCAGTGTCAATTGTAGAAAAATAATTGAGTGAAGTAGACAATACCACTACTGGTGGAGCACCAGATTCAATTTGTGCATCTACCACCAATTTGGGTGCTAAATCGGGAGGAGTTATGGTAATGTTTTTTTCACAGGAAATCAACCCTGCAAAAAAAACCAACAATGCTATGTAGACTTTTCTATTCATTATTTATTCCTAACAAAAATCAGCCCAAAAAGATTAAAAAAACGCCCCTGTTTTTACAGAGGCGCTAAAATATACATTCTTAACAGGAAATCGCCCTGCTTTTGATTATTTAACCTAAATACGCTTTCAATGCATTACTGTAACGAGCTTTTTGCAAACGCTTAATAGCACGCTCTTTAATCTGGCGAATACGTTCTTTGGTTAAATCGTATTTCATACCAATTTGTTCGATAGTAACACCATTCTCACCATCTAAACCAAAGTAAGCATTTACAATTTCTGCTTCTCTTGGACTTAAAGACTTTAATACACGACGAATTTCTTCGCGTAATGAATCTTTCATTACATCTTCGTCCGTATCATCGGATCCTTCCAATAAATCTCCCATAGCCACATCTTCTGCTTCGTGAACAGGTGCATCTAATGAAGTATGACGGGTATTACTTTGAAAAATATTGTTGATCTCGGTTTCGCTCATCTCTAAAATCTCTGCCAACTCTTCAGTTGAAGGCTCACGCTCATGCTCTTGCTCAAAAGCCATATAGGCTTTATTGGCTTTATTATACGTTCCAATCTTATTCTGTGGTAAACGAACCAAACGACCTTGTTCTGCTAAAGCTTGTAATATAGATTGACGAATCCACCATACAGCATAGGAAATGAATTTAAATCCTTTGGTTTCATCAAAACGTTGAGCAGCTTTGATCAATCCAAGATTTCCTTCATTGATCAAATCACTTAAAGAAAGCCCCTGGTGTTGGTATTGTTTGGCAACTGATACTACGAAACGTAAATTGGCTTGAACCAATTTATCCAAAGCACGCTGGTCTCCCATTTTGATCTTCTGCGCCAAAGTAGTTTCCTCTTCGGGATTGATCATAGGGATTTTAGAAATTTCCTGTAAATACTTCTCTACTGCTTGTGAATCTCTGTTGGTAATCTGTGTAGCGATCTTGAGTTGCCTCATGTTGAATTATTGCTTTAGTGTAAAACGAGAATAAGACTCCAAATGTTTCAAAAATGCTGTAAAAGAAATGCAAAATTGTTTGAAACTGTTCGAAGCGAGCAAAATTACGCATTTTAGCCCGAATTTTTGCAGTTTATATTGAAAAAAATAGGCAGATTTGCAAGATATGATTGATTATCGCTCAGACACGCTAACAAAACCAACCCCAGACATGTTAACCGCTATGCATGTAGCCAAAGTCGGGGATGATGTTTTTGGGGAAGACCCAACAGTAAATGCATTGGAAAGCTATTCTGCTGGCCTATTCGGCATGGAATCTGCTCTTTTTTGCCCAAGCGGCACAATGACCAATCAAATTGCCATTAAATGCCATACCCAGCCTGGTGACGAAGTAATTTGTGAACAGCTTTCCCATGTTTATCAATATGAGGGCGGTGGAATAGCTTTTAATTCGGGAGCTTCAGTTCGGTTATTAGAGGGCAATTATGGCAGAATCAATGCAAGTCAGGTTCAACAAGCCATCAATCCAGATGATGTACATAAACCCATAAGCACCCTTGTTTCTTTAGAAAATACAGCCAATCGTGGAGGTGGAACTTGCTATCAATTCACTGAATTTCAATTAATTAAAGAGGTTTGTTTACAAAATAATTTAAAACTTCATTTAGATGGAGCCCGCCTATTTAATGCAATAGTTGCCCAAAAAGAAAACCCTGCAGATTATGGAAAAGTATTCGACTCTATTTCTGTTTGCCTGAGTAAGGGCTTAGGTGCTCCAGTTGGGAGTGTATTGTTGGGCAATAAAGATTTTATAAAAAAAGCAAGAAGAATACGCAAAGTTTTTGGTGGAGGAATGAGGCAGGCTGGATTTATTGCAGCAGGTGCACTTTTTGCTATTCAACATCAGGTTGATCGACTTCAGGAAGATCATGATCACGCACAAATGATCGCGGCAGCTTTGCAACAAAAAGATTTTGTAGGCACTATTAATCCTGTTCAAACGAATATTATACTTTTTGAAGTTAAGGGTAGATTCACTGCTAAAGATTTAGTAAAAAAACTGCTTGACAATGGAATAAATACCATTGCGATGACCTCAACCCAAATTCGATTTGTTGTTCATTTAGATATCAGTCCAAAAATGGTTGCAGAAACGATTAGGGTAATTGATAGCTTATAGATAACTTTGCTGCCCCCCTATTTTTAAACTGTTTTATCCAATATATGTTACCTAGAATCAATCCAACGAATACACAAGCCTGGTTTTTATTAAAGAAACACTTTGAAGATGAAATGAGCCGCAAACATATGAGGGATTTGTTTGCAGCAGACCCTGAAAGATTTCAAGCATTTTCACTTTGCTTAGATCAAATGGTATTTGATTATTCTAAAAATATCATCAATAAAAAAACATTACAACTATTGCTTCAATTAGCTGAAGAGTGTAAACTCAGCGATGCAATTCACGATTTATTCGCAGGAATTAAGATCAACGAAACAGAACACAGATCTGTATTACACACGGCTTTACGGAATTTTAGCGATACGCCTATTTTAGTTGAGGGCAAAGATATTATGCCTAAGATCAGTAAAGTGCTGGGGCAAATGAAATCATTTTGCGAAAAAATTCACAGTGGAAAATGGAAAGGGTATACAGGCAAAAAAATTAAGTATATCGTTAATATTGGAATTGGTGGAAGTGACCTGGGACCTGTGATGGTAACAGAAGCATTAAAACCATATTGGATAGATGGAATTACTACCTACTTCGTAAGCAATATCGATGGTACTCATATTGTAGAAACATTAAAAAAAGTAGACCCAGAGGAAACACTTTTTTTAATCGCGTCTAAAACTTTCACTACACAGGAAACAATGACCAACGCACATACTGCAAGGTCTTGGTTTTTAGCAACTGCAGAAGATGAAAAATTCATTGCCAAACATTTTGCGGCTTTAAGCACCAATGAGAAATTGGTTACTGAATTTGGAATTGACAAAGCCAATATGTTTGAATTTTGGGATTGGGTTGGTGGTAGATATTCACTCTGGAGTGCCATTGGCTTATCCATTGCACTTACCATTGGCTACAACAATTTTGAGCAATTACTCAAAGGGGCATCCATGGCTGATGATCATTTTAGACACCAGAAATTTGATAAAAATATTCCTGTTTTAATGGCATTGCTGGGCATCTGGTACACTAATTTTTTTGGTGCACAAAGCGAAGCCATCCTTCCATATGATCAATACATGCATCGTTTTGCCGCTTATTTTCAACAAGGCAATATGGAGAGCAATGGCAAAAGTGTAGACAGAAAAGGTAATCCGGTAAATTATACGACAGGTCCAGTGATCTGGGGCGAACCTGGCACGAATGGCCAACATGCATTTTATCAACTCATTCATCAGGGAACATTAATGATTCCTTGCGATTTTATTGCTCCAGCAATCAGCCATAATCCAATTGGCGATCATCATGCAAAACTAATGTCCAACTTTTTCGCTCAAACAGAAGCTTTAATGAATGGCAAGTCTGAAAACGAAGTAAAAGTGGAAGGTATGAAAGCCAACAAAAGTGAAGCAGAAATTCAGAACATTACTCCTTTTAAAGTTTTTCCTGGCAACAAACCAACCAATTCTTTCTTGTTAAAGGAAGTCAATCCTCATTCATTGGGGATGCTTATTGCATTGTATGAACATAAGATTTTTGTACAAGGCGTCATTTGGAATATATTCAGTTTTGACCAATGGGGAGTAGAATTAGGAAAGCAAATGGCCAATAAAATTTTGCCTGAATTATTGAACGATGATAAAGTAAAAGACCATGACAGTTCTACCAATGGTTTGATCAATGCATTTAAAGTAATGAGCAAAAAATAACTATTTTATGAATCAATTAGTTATCCGCCCTATCGAACAAAAAGATAACGAAGCAATTGCTGCAATCATCAGAACTGCATTAACTGAATTCGGCGCCAATAAACCAGGCACTGTTTATTTTGATGAAAGCACCGATCATTTGTATGAGCTGTTTACCAATGAACCAATTAGCGCTTATTTTATTGCAGAATACAATGGAGAAATAATTGGCGGAGCAGGCATCTATCCTACTGAAGGATTACCGAATACTACATGCGAACTGGTTAAAATGTATCTTTCTAAAACAGCTCGTGGAAAGGGATTCGGCCAGCAAATGATTGATCATTGTTTAAAAATTGCTAAAACAAAAGGATTCTCCAAAGTATATTTAGAAACCATGCCCGAATTAAATAAGGCAGTAAAAGTATACGAGCAATTTGGGTTTAGTTATCTGGAAGGCCCCATGGGTAATAGCGGCCATAATGGTTGTGATATATGGATGATCAAAAATATTTGATTACCATAAATTGCGAGGACACCAATCTCCCCATTTATTCCCTAATAAAAATCCGATCAAAATCTCGTGCGTTCCTTTACTCACTGTATTGAGTTTAGAAGTTTGTAAATCGTAAGAGTATCCGATATTGATGGAATGATTGAGGTTTACTCCCAACATTGCTGCAAAGCCATCATTGTATCGGTAAGAAGCTCCCAACCACATAATGTCTTGATACTGAAATTTTGCATTAACATCGTAGCCAACAGGTAAAGGACTAATATATCGAATCAACATAGATGGTAGAAAAGTTACATCATCAGACATTTGCATTCTATAACCAGCACTTAAAAATAAATGCGGGATCAGTTTTCCACCAGTTAAAGAAACGGTATTATCCGAAAAGGAAACATTTTGTGGAACAATTTGCTGCGCGGACAATCCTATAAAATAGTCTTTAGAATACAACCATAGCCCAGCACTTACGTCTGGTTTCAATCGATTAATTACACCACTGCTGCCTACAGCAGGATCTACACTTACAGAACCAAAATCCAGTTTAGATGCATCCAAACTCACATTGGTCATACCAACAGAAACACCTGCAGATAAATTAGTTCTGGGTGACAGACCAATATGATAAGCATACGTTCCATACGCCGCAAAACGATTCAACGGCCCAGTTTTATCGTTGATGATGGT
>JBBAJS010000035.1:0-1544 GCA_040403975.1 Sediminibacterium sp. | reverse complement strand
ACATAATAATAGGTTCCTATAGGCAATGCCTTTCCATTTACTGTACCATCCCAATCTACATCATATCCTTCACTACTAAATACCGATTGACCATATCTGTTGAACACTTCTACTGTTGCACCAGGATAACTTTCTAGATACTTAATTCTCCAGCGATCATTGATTCCGTCTCCATTTGGAGAGAAAGCATTTGGTGCAAGAGGAGCAAATAATACTTTTATAAAAATAGTGTCTGAAACCGTACAACCTCCAATACCAGTTAAAAATAATCGATAACGAATATCAGCCAAAGGGGTGGTTATAGGAGTTGAATCAACATCATTGTTTAAATATGTTGGTGGAGTCCATTGATAAGTCAGGTTAGTTCCATATTTATATTTAGGGACTATTTTGTAAGAGTTTCCTTCTAACACATTTACTTTTGAAATCAATGTTAATTTTGGATAAGGATGCACTATTACATTTTTACTAACGGTATCACTCACACATCCATTTACATTGTAAAAGAAATATTTAATGGTAAAAGTTCCAGAATCTGCAAATCGTCTTAAAGGATTTTGAACGGTTGAAGAGCTTCCTCCGCTTAAATCCCAGTTCCAACTAGCCGTGTTCCCACTATTTATCAGATCACCCAGATCTTTAAATTGAATGGTATCGCCCACACACACTTCCATAGGAGTTGCCGAAAATGATGCTTTAGGCCAAGGATAAATGGTATTCATTGTTTTGGTCAATGAATCTACACAAGCATCTTTAGTAGTAATTTTTAATTGAACATTTACAGGGCCAAGTGCAGTGTATTTATGGGTAGGCTCTCTTAGTGTTGATGATGATGGATCATTCGGATTGCCAAAATTCCAACTATAACTAAATAAAGATTCTGAATTATCTGCAATACTTGATTGATTGGTAAAAGTACCACGACCATCGGGCAAACAAATCCGTGGCAAAGTAAATGCAGGAATGGGTAATGGATTTACTTTAATGGGTTGCTGATTTACAGTACTCACACAACCACTATCGGTAAACACTTGCAAACTGACAGAATAATTTTGAGCATTGGTATATTTTTTATTGAATGATCCTGCCGCAGTATTGGTGAGTATACTACCGTCTCCAAAAATCCATTTTCGTGAAACGATATTGCTAAAATTAGCAACAGAATTATCGGTGAATGCTAAGTCATTTTTTTCACATAAAACAGATTGAACCGACCATTTAGCTTCAGGAGATGGCCAAACCGTTAATGGTTGAAAAGCCGAGTCTTTACATCCTGCCGTTGTTGTAGCAAGGTATTTGATTTGATCATTTCCCACCCCTGTTGTAACAGGATTTAATAAACCATCAGGACTAATACCTTTGCCTGAATAAATAGCACTTACTCCACTCAGCGGAACAAATGACCCTTGATTCAATTGCCTTGGAGCAGCATCATAACAGATATCCCTGATATCTGTAAAAGTTGCTTTAGGGGCATTTAGAATGACGACTTTTTGATTAACTGTTCTTCTACATACTGCTGAGTTGCCGGAATAGGCGATTAT
>JBBAJS010000034.1:0-13280 GCA_040403975.1 Sediminibacterium sp. | reverse complement strand
AGCTTCCAACACACTGTATGGAAAGGGTTGGGAACTCTCCGATCCGTTTTGTTTATACCCTTGGGGTGGTATACAGAACGGGGTGGTCAGTTATCACACGGTAGTTCAAATATGGTCTAGATAACTAGACAAAAAACATGCACTGTACAGTTGTAAACGTTTTTGTTTATCGTTTAGTCATGTCCGTACACCAGGGATGTCCGCAGTAGATTAGAGTTCCACCGCACGAAGCAGTGGCTGTCAGTGTTCCACTAGTATACGGGTTGTTTCGAAAGTGTTCAGTGTATTTTTCTCTATCAAATTTGTATACTAAACGCTCTTCTTTGGGCGCCTCATCTCGCCATTTTGTCATATCGGGACATCCGGCATGTCCACAGTATGTTAGAGTTCCTCCGCACGTTATAGTGCGCACAAGAGAAGGAGGGGCAGAAGTTGGTACGTTCGTCATGGTTGTCATTTTCGTTGAGTCGGTCATCTTACTCGTTTTCGCTTTCCAGCACACTACATCTAAAAACATAGATACTTTCAAATCCGTTTTTGTTAGACAAAATGAATTCAGTTGTTCCTAATACTATTACTACTACCCACCAACTACAACCTCAACCTGAATCTCAACGACACAACAAGATGGACAATACCTACGACGAACTCAACATGACAATCTGGAACACCGTACCTATCCTCCGTGAAGAGCGGGATGAGGGGCGGATGGTTCCAGAGCTCGGGGTTTCCCCTCGGGCAATCAAGCAATACCGTGTTCGCACGTTCACATCCGATCGCATCCATTACTTCCTAGTGGTGGAGACGGTTGCATACAACAACATCAAGGCGCGACAGGTGATCAACTGTAATCACAAGCTATCAACAAAGACACTTCACGGGAAGAAGGTAGTGGTGACGGCAATCACTCATGGAGATTACTCCCCAACAGAATTTGCGTTCACGGATGACGAGTGTGCGTTTGGGTTCCAGATGGAGATTGAGACGGCATTGGCGGATCTGCCGGCAGTTCGTGTGATGGATCGCTTTGCATAGAAAGCTTCCAGAGCGATTGTAGTTTAGCTGTATAGTCTGCTGGCTTCATGGTGTTACGATCCATACATTTTTGCATCATATGGCGATACAACTCTTTCATTTGTTTGTTCTAAGACAAAATGGATTGATTAGTATCCGTTTTAAAGGATAGCTGTTGAAGATGGAGCCATCAATTTACAAGTTTAAGACTATTATTTCAGAGTACCGTAATGGTAAACTCTATGACACATTTAAATCTAAAATGTGTTTCACAAACATATTCGAGATTCATGACACACTCATAAACGCTCATGATTTCCTAAGATCAAAAGGTGCAACTGAAATCACAAAAAATAAAAAGTGCAAATTTGTTCGTGTAACTGTTCGAAAAGCTCCATCGATGGAATTCATATGCAACTTACCAGAAGACGTGGAACTGTCTGTTAAAGAACTATCGTATTTTGAAGATAAAAATACTGAAATGGTTATTGGGTATACTGTTCAACGTATTCCAGCACCAGCAACATCTTTAAAGCGTGATATTCTACATTTTAAGCCATCCACACAATTGAAATCTCGATGAGGTGCTGTTTCTATATTTGTCTAGTTCTTTTTCCATAATATCATCGATGTCATAATATTGAACCTGAATTCGAATAAATTTATCTGTCAACAGTTTTCTTAAATCCTCATAAGACTTTCGAAGTTCATCTGTCATTTTTTCATTATTCAATCTATTAATAACTTCTTTCAATTCGTTGATACATAACATTTCCTTGTTTTGGACTCTTTTAACTTCTGAAAAAACATTGAGTGTATACAGTTTTGGAAAATTGTATCGAACATATTCTGGAACTATAAACTGATTCGTCTCTTTTATTTCTCGAACGTTTGTTTCAGTTTTACTAATGATTTCTGAAAGTGTTGACATATTCTCATTTCTCAGAAGGAGTATCTTTCCAGATTGGAATACCATATCTGCATGTAACTTATCAAATTTGTATGCTGCCGTTCTATGTGCTTCTGCTTTCGCATCCAACTTCAAATAATTAATTAGTCCCAACAGAAATGTGTTGGCACCACTAAATGAGCTCACTATTGTTGCACCATAGTTGTAATCTTTCAATACAAGACTCAAAATCGCACACAGAGCAGTCACAAATATTGCGGGCAGCATCATAAAGTTCAAATGCTGTTCACAGTATGTTTTTGATTCAGTGTACAATATTTTCTGACCCAGTAGATACATCGCCATAATATCACAAATCATAGAGTCATTCTTTTCAGGAGGACTATATGTTTCTTGCACATAACTTTCAACATCTGCATATGATTTTATTTTAGGTCTATCAGTGTTTACTCCAATTTCTGTCATATAATATAAATGGGTCTTTGTTTTTCTACGCAAAGAGCGAAAAGGCTACATCCAGCAGAAGCAGCGCGTGTACACCAACCGAATGGTCAGTTTGCTGAGAGATTACGACCCACAGAAGTAAAAACGAAAAGACCACAGAGCAAAAATGATTTTGGGTTTTAAATTATAAATGTCAGAGTACTTCGCAGATGAGGAAGACAACGTTGAAACGCTCGATGATGCTCCGAAGCAAATCGTTATATCCATCGGTACACTTCGAAATATCTATATTTACAAAATTGGTGAACTTCTGAAAGAATGCACTCAGGTTGAAAACTGCAAATACGTAATCGATGAAGCAAAATGGGAAGACGAACTAATGCCCATTGTAGAACCGATTATTGAACATATCAAAATGAAAACCGGCGTAGATGCTGTAACAGAAGAACTGTTAAGAGAGTATGGGCTACGAGCATTTTCTTGGGAGATTGGAAAGTAAAAATGGATCGAACTGTATTAGTAATTTGATATACTACGACCAAGATGACTACTTACGCTCCTCGAACTCTTCTACGACATTACAATGCTGACAAGACCGATCATATTACAGCTGTGGTTCTCAATGATGGAAAGATATTTGATATCTCCAACAAAAATACATACGAGTCATTCGATGAGTGGAACGTCGCTCGTGATCAAGGCGGAAACATGACAATCGATACTTCAAAAGCAGAAGGTGTCGTAATCCCGTCAGATTGGAAAGGATTCACAAACTCAAAAGGATATACTCCTCATACAGATTGGATTTACTGTTCGATGCTGGAATACACTCATCATCTATTAGAGCGTGAAGATGTCCGAAACGCTTTCAACAACTATCAGAATGTGTATGCCGATCTAGCAAGGAAAGGATCGATATATACATCATCATATTACACCCGGAAAGGTCAATCCGCTTTGGTTGAACCCTCAGAATATACTGTACCATGTGGGTATTCCTATAACAATCAGAGGAATGTCGCGAAAGAGATCAACGATGCATACAAGCCTTTGTATGATCTGATTAGTGCAGAACTTCTTCCTCATCTGTTTGAGCGTTCAGAGATAGAACGTAAAAAGCAAAAGGAAAAGCGCACTAAATATCTGATTGGTGTTTACAAGCGTCGTGTTGAAAAATATAAAAAGCTAATTGAGCATCATCAAAAGATGATTGAAGATTTAGAAAGTAAGTAGCCAATACCAAAAAACAAAAAGTCACGCTGTAAATGGTCACCTTTTTTGATGTCGAATATTTGATACACAACAAATAACACTATAATTATCGGATATACACCTGCCAAATAACCGAGTATTACATGACTCACATCTATCAGTAACCATCCATATTTCGGAAAGTTATAAAGTAGTATGTCTCCGAAGTCGATCATTGTAATTTAAAACGAATTGTTTATATATCAAATAATGATAACCCCATCAGGAATGGAATACTCACCTTACAACCCCAAAAATGTATCCTTATGTGCAGAAGATATACTTTCTATCTTGCGCACATGTGGAATCAATCAATATACTGTTCGTGATGTATCGCTCTTTCAACGAGCAATGGTACACTCAACATATGTTAGGAGATCTGAATATACAACGCTCACAGGTCAACCCGCAACACTGGCACCATGTCCCACAGGTGTCCTCGATCTTCAAAAAGAATCGTATGAACAACTTGAATTTCTGGGAGACTCTATGTTAGGTGCCGTTGTAGCAAACTATCTCCATATTCGATTTCCAGACGAAAACCCTGGATTCCTCACAAATACTCGTAAACTGATTGTTAGAAATAGAACACTCGGATTTCTTGCAAGAGACAATCTAAAACTTGACAAGTTCTTTGTTATTTCAAAACATGTTGAAGAGATGAAGCCAGAACATGGAAGACAGAATATTGAAAAACTAGGTGATGTTCTAGAAGCGTTTATTGCTGCTCTGTGGGTCGATAGTCAAAAAGAGTATTCAATTGTCTACAAATTTATTGTAACGATGATTGAGACTTATTTAGACATTCCAACACTTCTACGAGAAGATGATAACTACAAAGATAGAATGCAAAAATATTGTCAACAAAAGTTCCACTACACTCCTGTTTATAAGATGCTGTCATCCGATGAAAAGAAGGGCGAATTCGTCATGGCTGTGTGTACACCGACTGGCGAAGTTCTAGGTAAGGGGGTGTCTTCCACTAAAAAAGCTGCTGAACAGAATGCTTGCAAAGAAGCTCTTCAAAAGTGGAGTATTATTTAGGCAGAAATAGGAAGATGCATTTCAACTTTTTTGGGTTCATGAATTGAAATAAATGCAGACGAATCTCCCAACATTGACTCGGATAATGCACCATTTGCATCAATAACGCTATGATCTTCCAACTCAATTACATAGTATTCCATAATCGGGAGTTCTGTCATTCTGTATATTGTGTCGTCGTTCAAGAAACACTCTGCTCCAAGTTTACTACCATTGTGTACTATTGCATGGTTTGGAGACACAATCAAATCTTTGAATGGTACATTTTCTGAAAGTGATCCAGCCTTGAAGCATATGGGAGCAGTCTTTTTGTTTATGTGCGCAATCGTGAATTTACCCACAAATGTAACCTTCTTAGATCGAGGTTTCATAAACTGAACTTTACCATTAGGTCCAAATGAACCCTTTGCAATAACTTTATCATCGAGTAATATCTCTTCAATCGGTACATAACCGCGCTCAGTTAAGATACCTGTACTTTTTGCGTAACAGAATGTTGTAGGCAATCGTCCTTCCATACGTCCGACCGTGACCGCACCAGCCGTAGATACCAAACGTCCATACATAAACAGCGTACCCACAGGATTTGCTGTAATATTACCAGGTGTTAAATACGTTCCCAATGCACTCGCCGAAGCGCGTACATCGATACCACTCTGTGTTACAAAATATACATTCTCTGGTCTAGCACCTGTTCCTAATATCATCTGAGAACCGTTCTCTACACGGAATGTACCGGGAATACCTCCACCAGATGTAACTTGGAACACATATATACCCGCACCATTCAATGTAAAATTGTTGATTACCTGTGCAAGTCCAGACCAAGAGTATACTCCCGGAGGTAAAGAGCGCAAATCAGGATTTGGCGATCCAGCATCGGCTCCCAGTGCAAATCCAGTGAAATCAGAAATAGCAGGTAACGTTCTCAAAAAGTTGTATACCGTTGTAGAATCGGTGATTGCAGTCTGGGTAGCAGAATCATTAACAGTATGGATTGTGCCATGAACAACAGAAGGATCCGTAATAGAAACAGCAGAGACAGCACCGACATCTCCCTCAACAAGCGTTGAAGCCTGAATTGTTAAGTTTGTTCCGGCAATTGCAATAAAAGGATCAACATTTGCACCCATTACATCCGCAGCCAACAGTGTGAATGTTACACGACCATTCGCACCGGCACCACCAGAAAAACCATCTGCGCCACCACCACCGCCACCACCAGGAGCAACACCAGCTGTTCCGACAGAACCAACACCTCCGGCTGCACCACCAGCACCGTCGCCACCTACATCACTAAATCCTGCATCATTACCGGTTCCTCCTGTATCAGTGCTACCACCACCAATACCTCCTCCACTCCCTGACCCTGCTGTTCCAGCTTGCCCGAATCCAGTAGAGAATGACGTTCCATTGAATGATACAGAAGATGCAGTACCGTCTGACCCACTTGCACCACCAGACCCAACAGTGTAGGATATAGTGTTACCACCCGAGAGTAAAATCGCGCAGCCGTTTTTAAGAGCAAACGCCGATGAGCCGCCGCCACCTCCACCATAACCATCAGCTCCTGCGCCACCACCGCCACCTCCGCCCGCAATGTAGCATGAAACGACATACCAATTTCCGGAAGGAACAGTATATGTGCTACTCCCGGGTGTGGAAAATGTCTGCGTTACATTTGTTGCTGCCATAATTATTATCTGTTTGCAAGAAGTTATAATCTTAGAAGTCGGTCATGAGTGATTTTAAACGTCTTACGATGGTCTCTAACTTTCTGACCGTTCCTGCACGTTTTACCGCGATTACATCCACTTTTGTATCGTCCGTATTTTTGAAGTGTTCCTTTGACTGTGCCTAATTTACATCCAGTCTCTTTGCATAAACGCTTTGCATTCGTATACCACCATTTAAAAAATGTTGAACCGTCTTGCAAACTTTCACGTTTTAGGATATCGATCAGGTTACGCAGTTGTTTAAAAGGATATATAGAGTGTAACAACCCGAATGTGTTCATGTATGATTGCCTTGCGGGATTTGATCTATAATTGTATGCTAAACAGAATAAGAAATCGAGTCCAAGCGGCGCAGTTGGCTCCCATTCTAGCAACCTTTGATACAGTTCATCAACAGCCGCAAGAGACGGATCAGGAGGAGGACATATCACTTTGGGATCCTCCTTACACTGTCCGCGTAATTTAGTGTTGACCTTGTTATGAAGGTCAAATAACCATTTTGTGAGCGCTCGTTTACTTTCAAAACGCGGCGGTTCCTCACTCACAAACTTAGTAGTACTCTCTCTGCAAAATCTGCATGGTAGAACATCTTTCATAGCACCAAAAAATAGTTCATACCGCTCTCTTGTTTTTTCATCAGGTACATCAGGATATGCATAGGCAATTGCATGGTAGAACTGCCATCCTGATGGACCCCAAAATCTTGTGTCCATTCTCTTATTACACAGGAAGACGTTTTAGAGTGCAACCATTCCAGACACGAGGATTTGTAAGAATAAATCTATTGATTTGATCTACGCTTAATTCTCCTCCTGGAACAGGTCCATACACATGGCAAGCAGTGAACTCAAACTTTGCAAGATCACCATGTTTCACTTCAATCAGTACACTTTTTGTATAATTGTTGCCGATGCGAGCTTTCACCTTTCGAATGATATCTACCTTTGACTCGAACTTTGTAACACGTGGAAGCATATGAAGCAGAACATATATAATAGGAATTCCTTTGAGTGTTACAGAATCATCAAACTCAGCCTTATCTCTGAAATTTTCGAGATTCATAAGCATACCATCTTTGAGAATAACCCATCGCTCAGCACTGTCATCCGTTCGTAACGTACTACTTACTAGTTTAAATGGTAACTTAGATTTGACTTCATAGAAGTATTTGCCCACATTATCCCAGTTTGAATCAAATACCTTGAAATATGTGTTCCATTCATCAATATCATACTTCCAATCAGGCTTCTGGTTAATATCGACTCTCCACTTGGTCTTGTCTGTTTTGCATGCCATGTACAATTGACGTCCCTGATACTCTTTTGCAAATGTTGATGTGTTTCGTACGATGTTATCATAACTACTATATGGAGCAGTGTTAATATAACAGATTGTGGTTGGAATAATACGTTTATCATAATATATACTTCCGCGCACCACGCCTGCACGGGTATCGTCATCGGCATAATAGAGATTCAACTCAAAATGTGAGTCATAGTAAACCCTATTATCAGTTACAAACTCGTTTGAGACATTATACTTTGTCGTCGCATATGCGATTGCGAGTTGAATTTCGTTTACCATATTGTAGTATGTTATCTCACCACAACCCACAAAATTAAATCCGTTTTGAATATAAATATGTCTTGGTTAAATCCTCTCAATTGGTTCAAGAAAGAGGAACCCAGTTCTTCTTACGCCCCTCTCTCTCCTGGTGCCACTGCTCCTCCTTCTCCCGCGGGACCTATGGAAACGTATGCCGGTCGTCGTAGACGCAACCGCAGAAAGACAATGAAAGCCGGTCAGGAAACGATGAAGGCTGGTCGTCGTCACCGCAGAAAACACTCCCGCCGTGCGTAAAAAATATGCCCACTCTACAAATGGCTTCTGCTATGAAAGAGATTATTGCCGGTGCTAAACGTACAATGCGAAAACTTATGGGGGGACGCCGTAGGAAGGCAACTAAAAAAGCTGGTCGTCGTCATCGCCGCAAGTAGATGTTTTTACTCTTCATCTTGTTGGATCTGGAAATTCTTCCATCCACCACGCTGATATTTACCATACGCTGTCTCTACATTCATTAACATTTCTGCAATCTTCCAATCACGAGTACCACGGTTCGATTCCCACCACTGTTTGAACGTATCTGTAATCATTTCTTTACGCACAGGAACTACAATCTCTCCCTCAACAATAGGTCGAGTACATTCGCATACAAACTTAGTGATCGCGTCATTCTCCTCACGATATTCATTCGTGTATTCCAGAACAACATCCGGCGGTGATGGCATAGCACCCTTGTATTCCTTATACAGGTGAATCAGATACGCAAGGAACGGTCTGCCCCAATGTTCAGACTTGACCTTACTCTCAACAGAAGTGTCCAACTTGAACTGCCCCGGTCCAGGATGCAATACGAACTTTGATAGAAAGTTGATTACAATCAGACGTCGCCAAGTACCGCCATCATTGGTATTCACCTTTGGCTTATGGTTGCACGCCAAATGAAACTTACATTGAAGCTCAAACTCGATCATCTGCTTCGATCCAGCAAACAGATCGCGAGCAAGAATCTTCTCTGATGATGTGATTTCCTTCATTAGACCAGTATTGATTGGAACAGCCTCATCGGGTTCCTGCATGGTTACAAACCGGCGACCTTTTAGTCGAACAATTTCAGGCGAAGCAGCACTCGACTTGTTACGCTGCTGAGTAATCAGTGAGATAGGCACCTTACATGCATAATCTCCGAGAGCAGTTTCAATCAAGTTCATCAACATCGACTTACCGTTAGATCCAGAACCAGTCAGAATATGGAATCGCTGACATCCCAGTCCTGCAAGACACAGCGAGATGTGTCGCATAAAGTATTCACGCACAATCTCATTTGGAAGCACGCGTCGGATAAACTCGTCAACCTCTGCCCAACCCGGATACGAACTGTAATGCAGATCAGGATCGATGTCCAAATTCGTAGTAAATGACAGATAGTCATCCTGCTTTCCTTCGCGGAATTCGAGTGTACCCATATCGAATACTCCGTTCCTACACGCCAATAGTGTACGATCCTCATCAACCTTCTTCACAAAACTCTCATCCAAGAAGAGTTCTTTACACTCCTTCATCACATTTTCCTTGTATTTTGTGGTTTTCAGCTTCTCACATACATGCAGAAGCGCAGTTTGCTTCAATGAATACTCGCAACCCTTGCAACCGTCCTTTGCACACTTTTTAGGATCCCTGGAATCACACTTTCCAGCCTCTCCAAGCTCATCAATCTTCTTACCCCAATCGGTAGCACGCTTATGGAACTCTGTCCAAATCTTCTTGGATAGCTCCTGTTGAAGCTGAACACCCCTATCCAATTCAATCCAAATAGGTCCAATATATTTGTACCATACGTTCTTACCGAATGATACACACTTGAATGTTTCACGATAGACTGCATATACAACGCGTGCAACATCGTACTCTGAACCGCCAACAGATGAATCAATCCAGTGACGAATATCCAATTCCTTGATCTCCTTGAAGCGCTCAGGATTGTCTTCTAGAACCCATCGCCACAAAGACCCTTCGCGGAGTTGAGGACCTTCAACACGATACGAGAACGAGTTCCATTGACGAATACATCCACAGATATCGAACTTATCGTTCTGTCGACTGAACTCTTCAAATTCGTCATACAGATCTGGATGAATGTTTTTGAGGCACTGACCAACGTCACGCCATTCTGCATATTCGTCTGCACGATGAGATGCAAGTGCAAGTACCAGTTGGCGATAAAGCTGTCGTTCGTGCTCAGACAGAGGTTGAATAACAACACCGTGACTAGGTGAAGACTCGCGGCTGCCGGGAATACGCCGCTCAGCAGGGCGCCCACGAGATGCACGTACAGCTGCACCGCCAGAGATACGAACATTGCCAGACGTATCAGGAAGAGTGCTGAAACGCTCCTTACCTGCATCAGTGAATGGCGTAGCTTTTGAGTCATCGAGTACTCGGGTGCTCAGTAGCTTGATGTTATCTAGCGTAATCTCACTGTTCTCGGCAGGAATAACCTCGATATCATCTTCTGTGAATCGAAGTTTGTAAGTTACTAGGTAACGATTGTCACCCCAGTTAGACTTGCGACTGCCGTATAATGACCAGTTCGATGGCTCATCGAACACATCCTTCTTTTTGAGTGGAAGAGATCCGAAAATCTCTTCGATAATATTTTGCTTTTGTAGTTCGTTACGGATTTCGTTACGAACAAGTTTATTGGTTACGATGTCTGGAATGAGAAGATGAATACCCCCGGATTGACCGATCAATTCATCGTTCTTGTCAACCTTGGGAGTCGTACGCTTCTTCTCCATAACGTACACATCTAGGTCTGTGGGAACCTCAACATACTTGCGCAACTCCGAAATATAGCGCTTAGAGAATTGAAGCACGTGATCCTGTGTATGCAAGTTCTTGCGTTGGTTCTTGTCGTAAAGCAGATCTAGATCGATACGAATAGGGCTGTATGTAGAAGAGAGTTCGATTACCCAAACACTCTTGCCACCATCAACGTAGTCATAATAGAGATCGTAGAAACGATCAAGTTCGTCTTCGCGAATCCAGTAAGAACCCGCTCCCAAATCGGCAGTAGGTGCAGATGTGTGAGTCTTGATTCCTCCTTCCGAAGCGCGATGCGAATTTAAGAACGTTACAAGAGTATCGGTGTCCGACATGTTGAAAGATGGGATGTTCTGAGTCAACAGAAAAAACAATCCGTTTCAGACAAAATGGATAAATTAAGTATATTTTGAACTTTTAATACAACAATATGAAGTTCTGTCCTGATTGCAAAAATATGCTGTATACTGTTGAACAGGCGGAAGACTCTTCTGTCAAACTAAAATGCAGGAAGTGTCCTTATTTCGAGGATTCACCCGCTCTTCTGTATGAACACAATCTGCGCGAAGACACTACGGCTAGGCTGGCGACCAACCCTTACCTGTCACAGGATCCAACACTACCTCGGTTTAATACGATTCAGTGCCCAAATGAGACCTGTCCTTCCCGTGGAAAGACATCTGACATAGTTGGTGTGAAAATTGATAAAATCAACGTAGTTTGGCTATATCAGTGTGCATACTGTTCTACTTCGTGGAAGCAGGCTTCGCGACGAGGTTAATATCATCAATCAGATGTCTAGCAATACGCAAATCGCCTACAAACGGTAACATCACCAACTGAGTAATTTCTGCATGTTCTGTATTTTTTCGTTTGGTGAGTAAATCTCCAATATCTGTTGGAAACTTATCGTAAAATGGTGAGAAAGTGAAAGCAGTTTCTGCTATTTTTAAGAGTGTGCCTAAATCATCAAAATCGCACAAAAAATGAGTGTAACCAGAGTTTTGAATCGTTTTGAAAGGATGGAGCGTCTTTTCAAAAAGATTCATAAAGAAATGAGATACTTCTGTAATGCCTAAAAGCTCTTCGAGTGTTTCACGAATAGCTGTTTGAAATACTGTTTCTCCTTCATGTGATTTTCCACCAATACCTGTAATATGACCTTTGAACGATTTATATCCTGCGAGAAATACGTGTTGATTTGTGAAGAGTATACCCGCCATTATATGTTTAAGGTGCGTTGCTCATAAGTTGTTGAACAAGACCTTCAAGTACTGAAACTCTTGATTTTAGATCTTCATTTTCTTGGATTAGTTTTTGGGTTGCACCAAAACTTGCTAGTTGGAGCTGAACATACGGCATTTATTATTTGTTAAGAAGTTGTTGTACATGTTTAAATTTAAGAACAATGATACGTGCAGCCAACAAATGCTTTTCTATAAGTAACACCTTCGTGAACGATTTCTTCGCATTTGTAATCAGTTGACGACAGATCGAATGTACAATTCATTGTGATTTTCGCTACTGTATAATTATGCAATAGATCATCATCCTGTTTGCGCCCATAACCTGGGATCACCGATGAACAAATATAATCACCGTTTTCTAGATTGCCGTTAATGTTTGTAACCCATAAAGCACCTTCACCAAGACCGTTTACTCTTACCAGTTGGGGTTTAAGCTGATTACCCCACTCTGGGTTGGGAACATCTAATATTGCAGATCCGTCTGGGTTATATTGACTGTTTTCATGGTTCGTTACAACACCCCAGACAGATTTATCTTTATCTGTGCTTGAAATCTTTATTCTAGGAAGGGATTCTGTTAATGTAATAGCGTTTGACCCGGTTATAACAACATTTTCACCTGATATATTTCGAATACTATAATATCCTTGTCCGGCTGAACTCACGATGAGACCTAAATATTGTTCTATATTTGTTTTGATATCAATATCAACTGGATTGTTTGCATGTTGACCTGTAAAGAAGTTAGAACCTGATGCTGCGACTTGGCTATAATATTGAGTAGTTACATCTCGCCAATATACACGAAAGAACGTACCATATGATATAGGACATGTAGTAGCATAACTGCCAGCATTCGATAGAATAGTTTTGGCTGCTGCATCGTTTGCTTGTAAGTTTGCAATCGGATAATTTGTTGTTCCCCCGTTTACATGTAATATAGTTTTTGGATTAAGTTCATTAATACCTACATTTCCGTTTGGTAATATAGTCATACGCGTAACATTACTTGCACTAAATGATGTATACCCATTTTCTTGGTTATTTATAGAAAAATTGGTTCCATCGTGGTATATATATGCTCGTCTAGCTGAATCTACATTTCCTGTTCTAGCAAAACTAACAAGTCCAGTAGTATCAGATCCAACACGAATACTTCCAGATACATCAAGTGTAGAATATGTTGGTGCAGTAGTTCCAATACCTACATTTCCGTTTGATTGTATTGTCATCCAGTTACTTGTGGCA
>JBBAJS010000033.1:0-14299 GCA_040403975.1 Sediminibacterium sp. | reverse complement strand
AAACTGCTTCTTTTAAAGCTGGTGTAACAAGAAATTTACAATACATCCATTTGGTGACCAATGCAGGATCTACATTGCCTACCGATCTTTGGGTTCCCAGTACATTGAGGGTGCAACCACAAATTAGCTGGCAATATGCGGCAGGGTATTTTAAAAACTTCAAAGAAGGAATGTTTGAAACATCTATAGAAGCATATTATAAAACCATGCAAAATCAAATAGAGTATCGCGAAGGGTATACGCCATCTCTAAAAGATCCGGAGGAAGATTTTGTTTTTGGGAAGGGTTGGAGCTATGGTACAGAACTATTCATCAATAAAGTGAAAGGACAATTCACAGGTTGGATAGGATATACATTGAGTTGGACATGGAGACAGTTTAAGGATTTGAACAATGGCCTTCAATTTCCGAGTAGGTACGATCGAAGACACGATATTTCAATTGTAGGAAATTATGAATTGAATAAAAAATGGAAATTCTCCACTGTATTTGTATATGGAACAGGAAGTGCGATTTCAGTTCCTGAAAGATTTTATTTTATCAATGGAACATTGTCTCAGCAATTCAGCAGTATCAATTCTTACAGAATGAATGCATATCATCGAATGGATATTGCTGCAACATATACACCTAAGCACAAGAAACAAAGAAAGTATACTGATAATTGGGTTTTCAGCATTTATAATGTGTACAGCAGACTTAATCCTTATTTCATTTATTTTGATCAGGAAGGATCTGCTGCTCAGGGAAATTTACAAGTATCTGCTAAACAGGTTTCTTTGTTCCCGATACTTCCATCAGTTACCTGGAATGTGAAATTTTAATGCTTATTGTTTAGGTAAATATTGAATGACTACTTTGGCATTTTTTTCTTCATTGGATGCAAGAAAAACCTCGTATCTTTTTTTGCCAGCTGTGATTACCATTAATGCAGTATTAGGAGGAATCTCGCCTAAATTTTCTGCGACAATAACCAATTCATGTAAATCATCCGTTGCGCTATTCTTGATCTTGAATGAAATTGGACTATAAGATAAGCGCCCACTTTTAATCATCAACACATTGTTGTGATATACAGAAATAGTATCGTTGTCGATGGTGCCATTATCAAATAGATCTACTTGAATATTTTCTTCATCTGTAATGATTGTTTTCACTAAATTATTTTCTCTTTCCTTCAATACTTTAGGAATAGGAGTGTTTCTTTTTTCAGGTACTATAGCATCAGCTGGCGGCTTTGTTGTTATTGTCAAAGCTTCTTCATTCTTTTTTGGAGGAGTCTCCTTGGGAGCTGGTTCCGATTTTTTAGCTGCTGTAGTTGGTGGTGGACTTTGTTTTTTTATTGGTGGACTTGGAGGAGTCGTTTTTTTCACTGGCGTCTGCGTGGTTGGTGGAACAGGAGCAGGTGCTGTTTTTTTAACGATGGTGTCTTTGGCAATATTCGGTTTCTTAGTAATTGATTTTGTTGGCGAACTATCGCTTTCTGGTTTCTTCAAAAAATCTTCTTTCTTAAAATCGGATACTGGCACTTTTTCTAAATAAACTTTTCCACTGCCACAGTCTCCCTTGTCTTTCATATTCGTAGAAATAAATGTTCCTTGAAAGACTTCTAATTTACCTACTTTACTATAATCTAAATAACATGTCATCAAGCAGGGTTCACTTTTATCACCCACTTTCAGATCTACTAATTCAGTTTCTTTTAGTAATAATGTTTTAGACTTTACATTATAAATGCCTTGTAATGTTGCTTTGCCATAAAATACCGTGGTCTTATAAGAGAATGTAACCCCCTTTATGCCATTATTGGATAACTGGTTTATCTGAATTTCGTACTTATACATTTCCTCCCTTACCCCTTCTCTATACACTCCACTGGAGGAGGTGAAATAGCCTCGCCAAATACCAGTGACTTTTTGAGCCGGTAACTGAAATAGTAATATCAATAAAGCAATCAGGGTAAAAAATAGCTTCATAGCACAAAACTAACTAGAACAAAGGGATTGAATCTGATAAAAAAGCGTTAAAGGTTTTGGGGTATTTGTTACCTTTGCAGACTTATTTAAAAGAGATACACTAAATATATGATCAATATTAGTTTCCCGGATGGAGCAGTTAGACAGTATGAATCAGGAGTTTCCGCATTGGATATAGCCAAATCTATCAGTGAAGGCTTAGCCAGAAAAGTATTGGTTGCCAGTGTGAATGATGTAGTTGTAGATGCTTCAAGAGCCATTGAAAGGGATGCTGCTGTTAAATTTCATACCTGGGATGATGCAGAAGGAAAAAATACATTTTGGCATTCTACAGCACATTTAATGGCCGAGGCTATTGAGGCAATTTTTCCTGGGGTGAAATTCTGGGTTGGCCCTGCATTAGAAAAAGGGTTTTATTATGATATGGATTTAGGGGATCGTAAAATCACTGAAGAAGATTTATTGGCCATTGAAAAGGAAATGAACGAATTGGCCAAAAAGAACAATGCTTTTCTTCGAATTGAAAAATCGAAAGCAGATGCAATCCAGTATTTTGACCAAAAAGGAGACGAATATAAACTGGATCTATTAACCAATTTAAAAGACGGTGAGATCACTTTATACCAGCAAGGGGAATTTACCGATTTATGCCGTGGGCCGCATATACCACATACAGGGTTTATCAAAGCCATTAAACTCACCAATATTGCTGGTGCATACTGGAAAGGAGATGAAAAAAATAAAATGCTTACTCGTTTATATGGAGTGAGTTTTCCTGCTCAAAAGGAATTAGATGAATACTTGTTGTTACTGGAAGAAGCCAAGAAGAGAGATCACAGAAAGCTCGGAAAAGAATTAGGCATTTATACTATGAACGATGATATTGGGCAAGGATTGATTCTTTGGATGCCCAATGGTACTGTGATAATTGAGGAGTTAGAGAAATTGGCGAAAGAAACCGAAAACGAAGCTGGTTATAAGCGTGTAGTAACTCCACATATCGCGAAAGAAAATTTATATCTCACAAGCGGCCATCTTCCATATTATGCAGATAGCATGTTCCCTCCAATGGAAATGGATGGAGAAAAATATTATCTCAAAGCAATGAATTGCCCGCATCACCATAAAATATTTGATGCAGAACCAAAGAGCTATCGTGATATGCCTTACCGTATTGCAGAATATGGTACCTGCTACCGATACGAACAGAGTGGTGAATTATTTGGGTTGATGCGCGTACGTTGTTTGCATATGAATGATGCGCATATTTATTGTACCAAAGAACAATTCATGGAAGAATTCAAAGCCGTGAATGATATGTACATTAAGTATTTCCAAATTTTTGGTATTGACAAATATGTGATGCGTTTGAGTTTACATGATCCTGAAAAATTGGGGCAGAAATATATAAACGAACCCGAATTGTGGTTAGAGACCGAAGAGTTGGTAAGAAATGTATTAATTGAAACTGGCGTACCATTTGTTGAAGTTAAAGGTGAAGGTGCATTTTATGGCCCTAAAATAGATGTGCAAATATGGAGCACTATTGGAAGAGAATTTACTTTGGCAACCAATCAAGTTGATTTTGCTCAACCAAGAAGTTTTAATTTATCATTCACCAATAAAGATAACGAGCCAGAAATTCCATTGATCATTCATCGTGCACCTTTAGGAACACACGAGCGATTTATAGGATTTCTATTAGAGCATTATGCAGGCAAGTTTCCTGTTTGGATTGCGCCACTTCAAGTCAAAATTCTCCCAATTAGCGATAAATTCATTGACTATTCCAACCAGGTATTAAAGCAATTAAGAAAAGCAGGGGTGAGAGTTGAAGTAGATGATCGAAGTGAAAAGATTGGCAAGAAAATAAGGGATACCGAGTTGATGAAAGTGCCGTATATGTTGGTAATTGGAGAAAAGGAGATGAATGAAAAACAGGTATCGGTTAGAAGACAGGGGAAGGGAGATTTGGGAACAATTGCTGTAGAAAGCTTTGTTGAACAAATTTTAGATGAAATTGTAAATCGTAAATCAGGCGAATAGCGTAAAATAGGCATATCTTTATCATAATTTATAAACCAAACAAGTTTTAATGGCATTACCACCAAGAGGCGGAGGAAGATTTAATCCAAGATTTAACAGGCAGCCTGAGCCGGAACACAGAATTAATGACAGAATTAGGGTTCCCCAAATTCGTTTAGTAGGAGACAATGTAGAAGTAGGTATTTATTCTACTCAAGATGCATTGAAAATTGCACAAGAACAGGAATTAGACCTGGTTGAGATTTCTCCAACAGCTGATCCTCCCGTTTGTAAAGTTATAGATTATAAAAAATTCTTATACGAGAAGAAGAAGAAAGAAAAGGAAATGAAAGCCAATTCTAAGCAAAGCGAGATCAAAGAAATTCGCTTTACGCCTAGTACCGACGATCATGACTTTAATTTCAAAGCAAAACATGCCGAAAATTTCTTAAAAGACGGCAACAAGGTTAAAGCCTACGTTCAGTTTAAGGGCCGTGCAATCATGTTCCAAGATAGAGGTCAATTATTATTGCTAAAATTTGCAGAAAGATTGGCTGAAGCTGGCACATTAGAAAGCATGCCAAAACTAGAAGGAAAGCGGATGTTTGCCATTTTTACCCCTAAAACAGGCAAAAAGAAGTAAATAACTGATTTTGCCAGTTCATGGCAAAATCCTACCTTTGCAATCCAAAATTTTCCCGTAAGGCCAAAACAAGTGTTCTCCCCGTGGAGGACCGCCAGCAGGGTGTAATCTTAATAAGATTATTTAAATGCCAAAAGTAAAAACAAACTCCAGCGCTAAGAAGCGTTTTAAAGTGACCGGAACCGGAGAGATCAGTTTCCAAAAAGCATTCAAGCGTCACATCCTTACCAAAAAATCTAAAAAGCGCAAGCGTGCTCTAAGACAGAAAGGTATTGTTGGATCCACTAACAAGGATTTCGTTCTACGCTTATTACGCCTAAAAGGTTAATTAGCCGCTTTTTAAACAGATTATTCATCACGGTTAGCCCAGCTAACTTCAAAACATTTTAGTATGCCACGTTCAAAAAATGCAGTTGCATCAAGAGCAAGGAGAAAAAAGATTCTCGACCAAGCAAAAGGATTCTACGGTAAACGTAAAAACGTTTATACAGTAGCCAAAAACGTTCTCGAAAAAGGACTTACCTATAGTTATGTAGGTAGAAAATTGAAAAAGCGCGAATACCGTCAATTATGGATCGCTCGTATCAATGCAGCCGTAAGAGAAGAAGGAATGACTTACAGTCAATTTATCAATAAGTTAAGTGTTAAAGGAATCGACTTGAACCGTAAAGTGCTTGCCGATTTAGCAATGAATGAACCAGCTAGTTTCAAAGCTTTGGTTGCTTCAGTTAAATAAGCAGTTGAAATAATTAAAATTTAATAAAACCGGCGGCAATTGCTCCGGTTTTTTTATTTCCACTTTCCATCACAAGAACTATTTTTGCCATCTAAAAGGAAATTCCCGGAATGAATAATACCTACACCTCTCTGGTAAACCAGACCTTTCACTTTCCACAAGAAGGATTTGATGTTAGCGATGAAGGATACCTTCAGTTCAATGAAGTGGATATCAAGAAATTAATTGATAAACATGGCACTCCACTTAAGCTAACTTATCTACCAAAGATTGGGATGCAGATCAATAAGGCAAAAAATATGTTTGCCAATGCATTTAAGAAGCATAAATATGAGGGGGAATATTTTTATTGTTATTGTACTAAAAGTTCCCATTTTTCTTTTATTGTAGAAGAGACCTTGAAGCACAATATCCATTTGGAAACTTCGTATGCTTATGATATAGAAATTATTAACAAGCTATATCAGCGTAGGAAGATCAATAAAGAAACTTTTATTATTTGTAATGGATACAAACAGAAAAATTATACTTCTAGAATTGCAAAATTAATCAATGCTGGTTTTAAAAATGTGGTTCCTATTTTAGATAATAAAGAAGAATTACAAGCCTACAAAAGAAGTGTACGATCAGCTACACCATTTTCCGTTGGTATTAGAGTTGCTGCTGAAGAAGAACCTAATTTTCCTTTTTATACTTCCCGTTTAGGAATTCGTGCAAAAGATATTTTGGAATTTTATGTAGATGAAATTGAGGGTTATGAAGATAAATTCCAACTAAAAATGTTGCATATCTTTTTGAATAAAGGGATAAAAGATGATATTTATTATTGGAGTGAATTGAATAAAATCATCAACCTTTATTGTCAACTAAAAAAGATCTGCCCTGAATTAGATTCTATTAATATTGGCGGAGGATTTCCTATTAAACATTCTTTGGGATTTGAATATGATTACCAATTCATGATCAATGAAATAGTAGGCAATATTAAAAAAGCATGTAAGAAGGCCAAGGTACCCATGCCTAATATTTATACTGAGTTCGGAAGCTTTACAGTAGGAGAGAGCATGGCTCATATATACAGTGTAATCGGAGAAAAAATACAGAATGACCGTGAGTGTTGGTATATGATTGATTCTTCTTTTATTACTACTTTACCAGATACATGGGGTATTGGAGAAAAGTTTTTGATGCTCCCCATTAATAAATGGGATAATGAATACCATCGGGTTGTTCTAGGCGGAATTACTTGTGATAGTCATGACTATTACGATTCAGAGGAACATATCAATGAAGTATTTCTTCCTAAAATTAAGACTACCGATAAAAAAGAAGAGGAATCAAATAAAGAACCACTGTATGTTGGCTTTTTTCATACTGGTGCCTATCAAGATCAGATCAGTGGCTATGGAGGAATTAAACATTGTTTGATACCCTCACCCAAACACGTGATCATTGAAAAAGATAAATCCGGAAAACTGATTGATTGGGTATATGCTAAAGAACAGTCTGCGCAGAGTATGCTTAAAATTCTTGGATACCTTAGATAGAATTAAGAATTAAGAGATAAGAATTAAGAATTAAGAAAGAAGTGATAGGGATTATAAGTAGTGCGTTATTAGTGATCTGTAATTGTTAAGTTCTTGGGTTAGATTTATTAGCTAATTGAAAAATTCTTCACATGAAAAAAATGCTTTTATTCCTATTAATCTGCATGCTTAACAGTTCTGCTTCATTTGCTCAATTGGCAACTGATTCGGTGAAGGCAACTATTAGCCGTCTTTTTGAAGCTATGCTTGAAGCTGATGGAAAGAAATTGCAAAACTGTTTTACTGATAGTGCATTTTTACAAACAATCACGCAAGACAAAACAGGAAAAGATATCGTAAAGAACGATGAAGTTGCTTCATTTGTAAAACAGATCAGCGGAATTCCAAAAGGCCTAGCCGACGAAAGAATTGTATTTGGTGTAGTAAAAGTAGATGGGCCACTAGCCGTCGTTTGGGCGCCCTATCAGTTTTTTAGAAATGGAGTTTTCAGCCACTGTGGTGTAAATTCTTTCCAATTGGTTCGTTTGCGTAATGAATGGAAAATTCAATACCTCATTGATACCAGACGAAAAGGCAATTGCGCTGAATAAATTATGCTTGCTCTTGAAGCTCTGCAATATATTTTTTTAATTCCTGCACATAGTTCCCATATAGTTTTTTTAAGTACCATCTGGTGAAATAAAATACACCAACTGTAAGTGCAACTAAATATCCGATAGTAAACCCAATTAAGAAACCCTTATTTATTTTATATTCTTTAAATGTATTGTCCAATGCTGGGATAGCATCTTTCTCGGTATAACCCAATGCAAATGAAAAGACAAAACAAATGGGAATCAATGCCATGGTAAACTGGAAATACCGCTTCATGAACTCTTCCATTAAATTGACCAAGCTTTGCATATTTTCTTTTATGGGCTGGTTAGACTCATTAATCTTGGTGGTTTTATTCAGTAAGTAAAAAAATATTAAAATAAATGGGATGAATAAAGCAGTAAAAAAGCTAAAATAAATATTGATTGAATGGTATTTACTTGTAAAACCAATATATCCAAAAGCAATAATGATGATAAAGCTAGAAATGATCTCAAACCAAAGACTACGTTTTATTTTTTCATAAATCGATTGAGCTTTTTGGGTAAGCAAAGCAGCAAGATCTTTTTCGGATCGAAGCAAATGATCGGTTTCTAATTTCTGGTTCAGTAATATTTTAAGCTCATCGAGTTCCATAGAATATGTTTAAGCGGTTGCTAAATATTTTTTAGTTTCTTCTTTCAATTTTATTTTTATTCGATTCATTTTTACTGCAACATTATTGGCGGTTATGCCTACTAGATCACTTATTTCGGCATAGCTATAATCTTCTAAGTAAAGCATTACAATAGCTTTATCAACCTTAGATAGTTCCCCAATTGCTGCATACATGGCTTTGGTTTGGTCTTCAATTGGGTCAAATGCGGCTCCAGCAATATCTGGTAATTCATCAGTAGTATAAATATGTGTTGTTTTCTTTTCCTTTCTAAAGAATGTTATGGCAGTATTTAAAGCAACCCTATAAAGCCAAGTAGAAAATTTTGCATCACCTCTAAAACTGTTATATGCTTTCCAGGCCTGTAATGTTATTTCCTGAAAAAGATCTTCCCTGTCTGCATGAGATTGCATATACAAATTGCATACTTTGTATATGATTTTTTGGTGTTCTTTTAGAAGCCCTATAAATTCTTTCTCTGCAGCCATTTACGAATATTAGTAATTAATTGCTTTGATATGATATCCTTCCTTTCTTAATAAACTCAGTACCCCGGTTTCACCGCCTAAATGCCCAGCCCCAACTGCAAAGAAACTAGATTTTTGATTAATTGCTTTCGTAATTACAGGTATCCATTTTAGATTCCTTTTAATCAAGAGTTCTTGCTCAAATTCCCCATCAGCACCATTTTGTTTCATGTAATGATAAATACTATCTACATTTTTTAATTGATAAACATCAATCAATTTACGCATTTCAACTTTTACACTATCAAAATTGAAGATCATTTTTTTTAAAGAACTAATTTGAGAATCGAGTGGTTGTGTGTCTATAGCATTCATTTGATCTGCAATTGTTTCAAGACCAAATACAGGAGTCTTATGTTGATTGACCATATTGATGAACATGGTTTCTGGTTGTATTTTATCGGAACATGGAATGGTATTAAGTGTTAATAAACTCAGGCTCATAAATGGTTTTACATTATTGAGCATAGTTAAATCCATTCCAGTTATTTCTTTAAATTTTAAATTTGCTTTTTCATAATCCGATTTGCCCATTAAGCCTTCAATGGTTTGGTCTTTCATTATTAAACTCATGGCCATTTCGGTCTGCCAATTGGGTTTGCTCATATCAATTTCTCCATAAAACTGTTCTGTAGAATTCAATTTTTCACTTAATACTTTGCCAATACTAAAGTCTGCGGCACACATTAGATGGAAAGTTCCGAATACATAAGATGGTTTTGAAAGGGTTTTACCGCTGATCTCCCAAAGTAAAGAGGATGCTTCTTTTTGTTGAGCGCCAGAATTAGATACGCCTAAAACAATAGGGAGTAGAAATAGGAATAGTTGTTTCATTATTTCGTTAGTAGTTGTAAATCCCCAATTATTACAATTCATAAAAAAAGGCCCCGAGATTTCCTCGAGGCCTAACCAACCCAGCTTTAACCAAACTATTTAGTTAATCGCAATTTGTTTAGGACTAGTTGTTGTTATTGCTTTTTTAGGAAGTAATAACTGCAATACTCCATTTTCATATTTTGCTTCGATTGCTTCAGCATTAATGTTTTCATCTAAACTAAAACTTCTTTTAAAGCTTCGATAAGTAAACTCTCTGCGAATAGTTTTGAAATTGCTTTCTTCTTTTTGACTAGGTTTTTCGTAACTAATGGTTAGAATTCCTTTGTCTACATTAAGAACGAAGTCAGATTTTGTTCTTCCTGGAGCATTCAATGATAAATGATAAGCATCATCCGTTTCAATTATGTTTACGCTCGCATTAGGGTAGCCTGTTGGTGCATCTTTGCCCCAGGCAGCCGGAAATGAATTCATTAATTCGTCAAATACTGTTTGATTGTGTTGTTTTAAAAATGTCATTTTATTTGATTTTAAGGTTTTTAATATGTGAATGAATTTCAAATGCTGTACCATTTCAATTTTGATCCATTTTTTTGTACAAAATAGCATAACAATGAAACGAATAGTGCCAATATGGCATTTATTGTCATTTGAATCAGACAATTAGTCTTGTTTGTAAGTCCTATTTTTACTTTTCGATGATTTTAGTATCTTTGCAATAGAAAAACAAGTGAGATATGTATCCAGCGGAAATAGTATTGCCAATGAAGGCAGAGTTAACAGATGAAGGATTTAGTGAATTATTATCAGCAAATGAAGTTGATACCACATTGAACATGGATGGTACAACATTGGTTGTAATTAATTCTGTTTGTGGTTGTGCTGCAGGAACTTGCAGACCAGGTGTAGTAATGGCTGTTCAAAATGCTTTGAAAAGACCAGATCGTTTAGCAACTAGTTTTGCAGGATTTGATATTGAAGCAGTAAATAAAGTAAGAGAACATATGTTGCCTTATCCTCCATCATCTCCAGCGATTGCATTGTTTAAAGATGGATCATTGGTGAGTATGGTAGAACGCCATCAAATTGAAGGAAGACCTGCTCAGGTTATTGCTCAACATTTGATTGCTGTTTTTAACGAACATTGTAATTAATTTTTTTAAGATTGTTTTTAGATGGGTTAGTAAGTATAGGCCTCACTTTTGTGGGGCCTTACTATTTATCGGATTTTCTAACTAACATTGCAGTACCATTCATTTAATAGGTTTCTAATATATGTATCCTAATTTATACTACGCTTTTAAAGACTTATTCGGAATTGAATTAAACGGCTTAAAGCTGGTAAATTCATTTGGTTTTTTTGTAGCCCTTTCATTTATCATTTCTGCCTGGATATTAACGATTGAATTAAGAAGAAAGCAACAGCAAGGTTTATTTGTATTTACAGAAGAGAAAATAATGATTGGTCAACCTGCAGGATTGACTGAGTTATTAATTAATGGATTATTGGGATTTGTGTTTGGATACAAGCTGGTAGGGGCTTTCACAATACCAGATGCCTTAAATGATCCACAAGCATTTATATTATCTACCAATGGAAATTTTTTAACTGGTATGATTGTAGCGCTGATATTTGGAGGATTAAAATGGTGGGAAAAGAAAAAAGAACAACTCGAAAAGCCAGAAGAAAGAATTGTCCGTATTTGGCCACAAGATAGAGTAGGAGACATCGTAATTTATGCAGCATTATTTGGATTTTTGGGAGCTAAGATTTTTCATAATTTAGAAAATTGGAATGAGTTTGTTAAAGATCCTATTGGTTCGTTGATTTCTTTTAGTGGATTAACTTTCTATGGAGGATTGATTTGTGCAGGGATTGCCATTTTATGGTATGCACATAAAAATAAAGTAGCCATCATTCATTTATTAGATGCAATGGCCACTACGATGATGTTTGCTTATGCATTTGGAAGAGTTGGATGCATGGTTAGTGGTGATGGTGATTGGGGAATAGTCAATAACCATCCTAAACCATTTAGTTGGGTACCAGATATTTTATGGGCATATAAATTTCCTCACAATGTAATTGGTGAAGGTGTGCCAATACCAGGATGTGTTGGACAATTTTGTAATGAACTTCCATCAGCTGTTTATCCAACTCCATTGTATGAAATAATTATTTGTCTAATTCTATTTGGAGTACTTTGGTTTTTGCGAAATAAAATAAAAGTTCCTGGAAAACTATTTGCTCTTTACTTAATTTTCAATGGTCTAGAGCGATTTTTTATTGAAAAAATAAGGGTCAATACTAAGTACGATTTCTTATTTAATCCTACACAGGCAGAACTAATCTCCTTTGTTCTAATTCTTGGAGGAATTGTCTTGTTTATACAATCCAATAAATGGGTCAGCAAAAAAATGAGTTAATCCTCATTTTATATTTTCTTTAAAATTTCTTTGGTAATTATCTGCCTATTTGCTAGTTATTTATAATACTCATCCTTTAATATTCCCCTTTTAACCTTTTATTTTACCGTCCATGCTAAAGCATTGTACTATGTTTAACACAGTAGTTAGTTTTATTTTGTAATTGTCTTTAACAAGAACTAAACAAAAAACATAGAATAATGAAAAATCTAGTAAAAACCCTATTTCTGTTTATGGGAATAGCCATTAGCTTCGCTTCAAAAGCTCAACAAAACACTAATTTAATCACTGGTGCCGTAAAATCAAATCAGGTTCCTATAGAATCGGTTTTGGTGAGTTTATTAAAATCAACCGATTCTAGTTTGGTAAAAACCAGCTTATCGGATAAACATGGTCAATTTGCTTTTGAAAAAGTAGCAGTGGGAAACTATATCATTTCCGCAAATTTGGTAGGTTATCAAAAAGCGTTTAGTCAGTCATTTTTGTTTAGCGGGAATGGAAATACTCAATTGCCTGATTTACAATTGGCCTCTACCAATAAACAATTGGCTGAAGTCACCGTAAACTCAAAAAAGCCATTAGTGCAACAATTAACCGACCGTATGGTCATTAATGTAGATGCTTCACCCACTAATGTAGGGGCTAATGCATTGGAAGTATTGGAAAAATCTCCAGGCATTACTGTTGATAAAGATGGCAATATCAGCCTGAAGGGTAAAGAAGGTGTAATGGTTTATATGGATGGACGACCTTCTTATTTGTCAGGACAAGACTTGGCTAATTTATTAAGAAATATGCAAGCCAATCAGTTGGATCAAATTGAAATCATGACCAATCCTCCTGCTAAATACGATGCAGCAGGAAAAGCAGGAATCATTAATATTAAAACAAAAAAGAACAAGGTATTTGGTTTTAATGGGTCTGTTACAATAGGCTATGGCCAGGGTGTGTATCCAAGAAATAATCAAAGTGTAAACTTAAATTATAGGAAAAATAAAATAAATGTCTTTGGAAATATTGGTCATAACGATCGGGAAAGCTTTCAAAATTTGAGTATCAATAGAAGTTTTATAGATAATAGTTCTAAAAAAATTGTTTCTCTATTTGAGCAAAATACCATCATGCGAAATTCAAACAGCAGTTACAATGGAAAAATTGGTGCAGATTATTTTGTTGATAAAAAGACAACAATAGGAATAGTGATAAATGGCTTTATTAATCCAAATGAACAACTGAGTGAAGGTAATATCAATATTTTTAACGCATCACATGCATTACAAAGCAATACCAAGGCAATTAGTAATTCCAATAATAAATGGAAAAATATTGGATCAAATTTTAATATTAGACGTTTACTAGACACAGCCGGAAGAGAGATAACATTTGATGCAGATTATTTAAAATACAATAGTTCCAACAATCAAGCATTAAGTAATGCGTATTTTAATCAATCAGGTATTCCTACTGTTAAGCCAGATACATTATTAGGTTATTTACCTCAATCAATTAATATATATAGCGCAAAAATAGATTATACGCATCCATTAAAAAAAGGAGCAAAATTAGAAGCTGGATTAAAATCTAGTTATGTAACAACTGATGCAAATGCTATTTACGATAGTCTAATTAATGGTAAGCGAGTGAATGATATAGGTAGAAGTAATCATTTTATTTATAAAGAGAATATCAATGCAGCTTATGTAAATTTTTCAAAACCATTTAGCGAAAAATTCAGCATACAATTGGGTTTGAGGGCAGAACATACTCATGCAAGAGGCAATCAAATCACTACCAATATTCAGTTTGATAGAAATTATATTCAATTTTTTCCAACAGCTTATTTTCAATATAATCTTAATAAGAGCAACAGCTTTGTGCTCAATTATGGAAAAAGAATTCGCAGACCTGATTATGAGAGTTTGAATCCTTTTGTTGAATTTTTGGATAAATATACTTTTGAACAAGGTAATCCTTACTTAGTGCCTGAATTCAGTCATAATATAGAATTGAGTCATACATTTAAAGGGTTTTTAACCACTACTTTGAATTATACCAATACAACTGATATTATTCAAGATGTGTTGATTCAAAATAATGCTGCAAATGAAACTTATATCAAAAAGGAAAACATAGCTAACCAGAAACAATTTGGTTTATCTGTAAATGCATCCAATCAGTATACAAAATGGTGGAGTGGAAATATATATATGAATGTATTTCATAATGAATTTAATGGCATCATTAATGGAGATCAAGTGAATCAAAGTGCAGTAACTGCAATGTTCAATATTAGTCAGCAATTTAAATTCAACAAGGGATGGTCTGGAGAAGTAAG
>JBBAJS010000032.1:0-15774 GCA_040403975.1 Sediminibacterium sp. | reverse complement strand
TATCAATGATGAAGTGATGAATGCAACGCTTATGGCTTCTAAATTAAACATCAATGATAAAGCGGTTGCATTAGCAATAAAGGGCTATCAAAAATTAAAAGAACAAGGCAAATTGCTTAATCAGCGCTATTTAACTATTGCAGACTTTAGCAAACCTAGTTCAGAAGAGCGTTTGTATATTATCGATATGGAATCCGAAGAAATGGTATTGCAAACATTGGTGGCTCATGGTAAAAATTCTGGAACTTTATTTGCAAAAAATTTTTCCAATAAAAACGAATCAAACAAAAGCAGTTTAGGATTTTATATCACTGGCAATACCTATCGAGGCAAACATGGAGAGTCATTGATATTAACTGGAATAGAGAATGGTATTAATGACAAAGCAGCACAAAGAGCCATTGTTTTACATGGTGCTAATTATGTGAGCAATAATACAATCGCTCAAATGGGTTATCTGGGAAGAAGCCAGGGTTGTCCTGCGGTTCCTAATAATCAGGTTCAACAGATTATTCATACTATTCAAGGGGAATCTTGCTTATTCATCTATGCCCCTGATGCTAATTACTTAAAACAATCCAAGCTGGTTGGATAAAGTTGCCAGAAAAATGCATTTTCTGAGCTAGTTCATTTAATTTAGGCAATCCAAAATTAAACACTATGCTAAGGATTGCTACACTGCTTGTATGTTTATTTACCGCTTCAATCGTTACTGAAGCACAAAATATCCCAACACCAAAATCTCATTTTGGTTTTTCAATTGGAGATAATTATCATTTAGCCACATTTACCCAGACAGAAGCCTATTTAAAAAAACTGGCTGCAGTTTCAAAAAAAATGAAGTTGCAAAGTATTGGTAAAACCGAAGAGGGACGTGAGCAATACATGGTCATTGTTTCAGACCCAGCAAATCTGGCTAAGCTGGATAGATATAAAACCATCTCGCAAAAAATGGCAAGAGCAGAAGGCGTTACAGATGCTGAAGCACAGACGCTTGCCAATGAAGGGAAGGCGGTTGTTTGGATTGATGGAGGACTACATGCTAATGAAATCTTGGGCATTCATCAATGGATCGAGTCTTTGTATCAAATCCTTTCTCGTGAAGATGAAGAAACAAAGCGAATACTAAAATCTACTATTATTCTTTTTGTGCATGCTAATCCTGACGGGCAAGAATTGCAATCTAGTTGGTACATGCGCAATGCTGATACTTTGAAAAGAAGTACAGCTAATCTTCCAAGATTATACCAGAAATATATTGGGCATGATAATAACCGAGATTTCTATATGACCAATATGAGTGAATCCAAGAACATGAGTTTGCAACAATATGTAGAGTGGATGCCTCAAATTTTATACAATCACCACCAGACAGGCCCTGCAGGAACAGTAGTTGCTGGCCCTCCTTACAGAGATCCATTCAATTATGTGTATGATCCTTTATTGGTTACAGGCATAGATCAATTAGGTGCAGTAATGAGCAGTAGATTGAATGCGGAGAACAAACCAGGATATACCATGAAGAGCGGTTCTGTATATTCAACCTGGTGGAATGGTGGTTTAAGAACAACTGCTTATTATCATAATATAATTGGATTATTAACAGAGATGATCGGTAATCCAACACCTATGAAAATTCCATTTGTTCCATCCAGGTTAATTCCGAATAGCGCCACACCATTTCCTATTGACCCACAAAAATGGTATTTCAAAAGTTCTATTGATTATTCTGTTTCGCTCAACTATGCAGTGCTCAATTATGCAGCAAGACATAAAGATGAGTTGCTGATGAATATCTATACAATGGGTAAAAATTCTATAGAGGCAGGGAGTAAAGATTTTTGGACAAAAACACCTAGTAAAGTTGAAATAGCCAATGAATTAATAAAGAACGATCCCAGAGCAGAAAGAAACGATTCTATTGCATTAAGCATTTATGATAAAGTATATAAAAATCCAGAATCGCGCGATCCAAGAGGATATATCATTCCAATAAATCAAACTACAACGGCTACCAATTTTGTAAACATTTTAATTAAGAGTGGAATACGCGTAGAAAAAGCCACAGCAGATTTTACCGTGGGAAATAAAAAATATTTAGCCGGATCGTATATAGTAAAAACCAATCAAGCTTTCCGACCACATGTGATTGATATGTTCGATCCTCAAGATCATCCAAACGATTTTCAGTATCCTGGCGGACCACCAGTGCGTCCATACGATGCAGCTGGTTGGACACCTGCTTTCACTATGGGAGTTGAATTTGACAGGGTATTAGAGCCATTTGATGGCCCCTTTCAAACGCTGCCATATGGTGTAGAACAGAAATCAGTAGGAGCAATTGAAAAATCAACAGAAACAAAAGGATATAGTTTCTCTACAAAAGACAATGCAAGCTTTATTTTAGTAAATGATCTATTAAAAGCTGGAATCGCTGTAGAAAAAAACAATGAACAATTTTTTGTTGCATCAAGTGCGGCAGCATTACCTATTTTAGAAAAAGCGGCAAATCAACATGGAGTAAAAATCACAGCTGCAAATTCATCATCCAAAACTCAATCTGTAAAATTAAAATCAAGCAGAATTGCTTTATGGGATGTATATGGAGGATCAATGCCATCTGGTTGGACGAGATGGATTTTTGAGCAATACCGTTTTCCATTTACTGTTGTCTATTCAAAAGAAATTGATGCAGGTAACTTAAAAAACAAATATGATGTAATTGTATTTGTAGGAGGAGCTATTCCTGCTCTTCGCACTGAAGCTCCAGCAGCTGGTGGTGGCGGAGGTTTTGAAGGAAGAGAGCCGAATGAATCGGAGATACCAGAAGAATTTAGATCTAGTTTGGGTAGAATTACTGCAGCAAAATCAATTCCTGCATTGAAGGAATTTGCTGATGCTGGCGGAACGATTGTAACAATAGGAAGTAGCGCCAACTTAGCCTATCATTTTAAATTACCTGTTCGTAATGCATTGGTTGAAATGGTGAGTGGAAAAGAGCGCCCATTGCCAGGAGAAAAATTCTATATACCAGGATCGGTTATGCAAGTAGCAGTGAATCCTCAACACAAAGCCAATTGGGGAATGAAGAATACAGCTGATGTATATTTTAGTGCAAGCCCGGTATTTAATTTAATACCAGATGCTATTGCAAATGGAGATATCACTCCATTAGCTTGGTTTGCTTCTGATAAAACATTGAGAAGCGGATGGGCTTTCGGACAATCTTATTTACAAGATGGGGTCGCTGCTTTTTCGGCTAAAGTTGGTAAGGGTAAATTATTGGTGTATGGTCCTGAAATTACTTTCCGTGGGCAAACACATAGCACTTATAAAATGTTATTCAATCAATTGTATGGGGAGGAGTAAATTATTTAATGCCCCAAACCTTGATTGATAGATTCTTGATTTCCAAATCAATTGGTTTCATTGAATAAAGAGAAACATTAAAATAAGGGGTATTGGTATTAACAACATCTTTTAAAGCGATCATGTCGTTGGTAGCAACACTATTCCAGGTGGATGCATTGAATTCGCCTGTTTTGGTAATTTTTACCAATTCATGATTGGAGTAAAAATTAAAATTTCTTTTATTATTGGTAGAATCGATCAATGAAAAAAGAAAAGAAGTAAAATCGGTAGAAGCAGATTTACCATATCGAATTTCGGCAGATACACCTACCATAATGTAGGTGTATTTTTTTGAATACAGCAGATCCTTCATTAAACTAACATGCGAAATAGAAGTAGTTATTTTTTGGATACTACTGTCTCTTGATTCAAATAATAAATCTTTGTTTCCTAGTTCCTGTAATTCCTTTTCGGGATATATTTTATTATTATAACAAACATAGGAGTTGATAATTTTGAAATTATTCAACAGACTTGTTACATGGGATTTAATAGAATCATTTTTAAAAGGAATCATCGTTAAATCGGCACTGAGTTTATATAATTCTTTATCAGAAATCATATAGTCTTTCCAGATATAATCTTCAATGGAACGATTGGAATACATGAAGGGCATGCTTTGCTGATTCCTGAATGCAGCACTGGTATCTAGTGAACTTGCCAGCCAGTTTACTTTTGCAGGATGATAGGGTAAATTTGGATACTGATGCAATAACATCGAAACAATGGTAGGTGCTAAATTATTATGTGAGTTTACAGCATACATTTTTTTTGGTGCCTTGAGCATAGGCGAGTAAATAATTAAGGGAACATGATAATCGTCTATGCTAGAAGTAGAAGGGAAAGAGCCAATATGGTGATCTCCAGTAATAATAAAAATGGTGTTATTGTATTCGGGCCTTTTTTTGTACTTCGAAAAAAAATCTTTGAAACAATCATCTGCAAACATATAAGTGACCATTACCTTTTTACATTCTCTTAAAATGGTTTTAATGCTTCGGCCTACCTTAAGCGTTTTTAATTTTTGATCGAATAGTTTATCGTATTTGGGTTTCTGTTCAAATAAATAAGGAACATGTGTGGTTGCGGTATGGTAAATATTTAAATATGGTGTTGTAGGTTCAGTTTCCAATAGTTCTAAACTTTGATTGAACAGTGCATCATCTGGATAACCCATGCCCCAGCCTTCATTGCCAGCACTCATTTTTTTATATTTCTTATTAAAATGCAGCAAAGACATATCTGTTCCTTGTAATCGAATGAATCCACCCATATTATCAAAATCGGTATTCGACCCAGTTAAGAATCGAGTAGTATAGCCATTGGCTTTCGCTATTTTAATTAATGATAAATGATCAGGCATTATATTGATAGATGAAAAACCTGTTTTGCCATAAGGCAATGATCCTTCTATAGCAGGATGTGCAGCAAAAGTGCCTGGCGAAGTGCTTAAGAAATTATCCCAACTCAAACTCTTTTTACTGAGTGAATCTAAAAAAGGAGTAAAGCTGGTAGCATAGGCATTGTCTCCGCTAAAATCTTTGGATAAACCTTCCGTAACAATAATGACAATATTCGGCGGCTTTGCTGGATTCAAATTAAAAAAAGACCCAAGCACATCCGGATCATCGTTTTTTCTCAGTAAAGGAAATTCAGTACTGGTGAAATTAAATGGTTGATTCTGCTGGTAAAATTCAATGGCCTTTTGTAGTTCTTTGGAGTTAAGCCTATTCGCATCAAAATCATTTTTTGTATAAAAGAAATGATATGAATCGGAAATAAAATAAGCAAATTTATTACAGGTTAAATAATAAGCATTTCTATTTTGAAATTGGTTAGAAGAAGGGTTCGCAAAATTGATGGATACTAATGCAATGATTCCTATTGCGCCCGATATGCTTATAAATAAATGAGAATAAATCAGTTTTGAAAAAGTAGATTTATACAAGAACCAGTAAATGATATAATAAAAAAAGAATGGAATAAAGACAATCATTCCACTTGTAATCATTTGTTTGGTAGTAGACCATAATTCAAAAAAAGTTCTGTTAAATAATTCATGATCAAATGGATTGCTTCTTTCGGAATAAGTGATTATTAAAGAAATGTAGATTGTAATCATCAATATATTCAAGAAATGGAAAATATAAATGCCTAACTTTTTATTCATCCAAAAAAAGAGCAATATGAATGGTAGAATGATAATGCAATAAATGAGCATAGCCCATATATCAAAAAAAATGCCACCCAATTCATACAAAACAGCGTATTCAATAATTGTTTTTTGTGCAACGATCAAATACTCAAAAGCCCTTACGCCAATTATTGTTAGTATAAAGGGAAGAGCTACCGATATATATTTTTGAATAAACTGATTGAATAATGCTGGTTTCATTTATTTTTTCTTATTTGGAAATACTTGCTTCCAATCTTTTTGCATGTCAACTACCAACCAATTGTATTTCGTAGCATCATCTAATCCCTTGTCCAATTTTCCTATGGAAGAATTGCGATCATAAGCAAATTCTCTTGCAGCATCGGTATGTCTGATGATCAATCCAAAATGAGGTGTAGATCTTGTACTGGTATATTGTAACATTTCATAATCACCATCAGAATTGCCTGCAGTAAAAACGGGTACTTTACCAATATATTGATGTATGCCAACAGGCTTCCCGGATTTATCATCTATATAATTCAATTCGGGTAATTTGATTAAACCAGGTTGGTTACTGCTGTTATCATATTTTACTTTGGCAGAACTTCCAACAACCTGGTAAGGAGGAATTCGATACACTTTTTCAGCCCAGACTCTTAAAAAATCTACTCCACCTCCTGATACAATAAATGTTTTGTATCCGTTCGATCTTAAGTAATTCAATAATTCAAGCATTGGTTGATAAACCATATCTACAAATCGTAAACCTGTGCCAGGATGTTTTGCAGTCTCTATCCAATCACCCACAATTTTATCGAACTCAACAGTACTCATTCCGGCATGAGTAGCCATCACGATTTCTACAATTGATTTTTCTCCACCTGCCAATGCTGCTTTTAAATTGCCTTCTAAAATTGATTTGAATGGTTCCTTATTTTTCCATTCAGGGTGTTCTGGGGCCATAGCTTTAATACGGTCAATAGCAAAGAAAAACTGAAAATACAAAGGTTGTTCGCTCCATAAAGTGCCATCATTATCAAAGCAAGCTATACGGTCTGCTAATGGAATAAAATCTTTACTTCCTTTTGTAGTTGTTTTATTGACGAAGTCGATGATCGATTTTTTGGCACTTCCTTCATTCCAGGAAGCTAAAGGTTTTGAATTATTTAAAGTCGATTGAGCATTAACAGCGCCAAATGATACGATCAAAAAAAAGATTGCGAAAACTATTCTCTTCATAAGCAGAATTTAATACAAATATACTTAACCTTAATTTATTCGATTTATGCATTTATTTTTTGCCCTTCGTTTTTCATTCGTTTACTTTGTTAGGTGGATATACAGCATCTTTTAGAAATCAAGAATGGGATTAATGTTATTGCAGGTTTCAATAATTTATTGTTGATCTATTTATTGATTCGAAATTATAAAACCTCCTCTCCAGCTAATCTTTTTTTGATCATTTTCATATTTGGAATGGGGATGGTCAATTTAATGATCTATCTCTATGATACCCATATTTTAGAAGATATACCATGGCTTTTTAGAATTCCTAGCCCCATTTATTATTTAATGTTTCCATCTGCTTGGTTATACGTTAGAATGTTGGTAAAAGATGAATCGAAGTTGCGAAAATGGGATTGGCTTCATTTTATACCTGCCATTCTGCATATTGTTGAAATGATGCCTTATTATTTTTCATCGATTGCCAACAAAAAATCTAATCTAATTGCTTCATATAATAATCCTTTGGGTAACTATTTACACAATGAAGGAATGTTGCCTAGTTATGTACACAATGCTTTGAGAGGATTTATTGGCCTTATTTATTGTGTATTTATTTTTAAGGAACTACGAAACACTTTTAAAACGAACAATCCAAAATCCTATCAGTTTATTGAACTAAAATCTTGGCTGAATCTATTTGGGTATGCATTATTCATTTTTTCGGCAACCATTTTTATTTCATTTGCTTTTCCCAATCTTTTGCCCCCTGTTGTTAAGTCTTTATTGATTGAAATTACTTCTGCTTTCACTCAGATCATTACCTGTATCACATTATTGCGAAGGCCATATTTCATGTTTGGTATACCTAAACCCAATTTGGTGATTGAGAAAAAAGAAAAACCTGCCATTCAAGACCATCCTGCTGATTTTGACAAATACATTGAAATGCTTAATCAATATGCAGAAACTAAAACCAGTTTCTTGCAAGTTAGTTTCTCCATTCGCGACTTGTCATTGGAATTAAATATACCCCAGCATCATTTATCTTATGTGTTGAATAGAATTTATCATATGCGATTTAATGATTATATTAATAAACTGCGTATTCTATATTTAGAAAAGCATATTTCTCTTGAAAAACTTAAAAACACTACATTAGAAGGCCTTGCTTTAGAAGCAGGTTTTGGAAACAGAACTACTTTTATAAGAGCAGTTAAAAAACTTACTGGAGAGAATCCCTCAGACTATTTTAACTCAAACGGACTATCAAATGAATCTTAAGCATTCATTTTTATAAACATTTGGCTTCATTTTTTATAAATTAGTATCAATTTCTAATTTGTAACAAGAAATATGAAAATACCCAATGAGGTATTTCAATTATTATTATTTTTTAATTCCCCCCAATAATTTAAATAAACACTTCATTTTTAAAGTAAACAAATGCGTATGAAAAACAGATTCATGCTTTTAGCAATGCTATCGCTTATGATTGCCACACAAGCACAAGCTCAACAAAAACCCAATATTTTGGTGATATGGGGAGATGATATTGGCACATGGAATATCAGCCATAACAATCGTGGTATGATGGGTTATCGTACACCCAATATCGACAGAATTGCCAAAGAGGGAGTAGCATTTACTGATTACTATGCTCAGCAAAGTTGTACTGCAGGAAGAGCAGCATTTATTAGTGGTTCAGTACCAGTTCGTTCTGGAATGACCAAAGTTGGTTTGCCAGGTGCTAAAGAAGGATGGCAAAAAACAGATGTAACCATGGCTACAGTGTTAAAAAGTCAAGGCTATTCCACTGCACAATTTGGAAAAAACCACCAGGGAGATAGAGATGAGCATTTACCAACTATGCATGGATTTGATGAATTCATGGGAAGTCTATACCATTTGAATGCCGAAGAAGAACCAGAGAACAGGGATTATCCAGGTACTATGGTAATGGCCAATGGAAAAACATTCCGTGAAAATTTTGGCCCACGTGGAATCTTAAAAACCAAAGCAGATGGCAATGGTGGTCAGACAATTGAAAACTTAGGCCCGCTTACAAAGAAAAGAATGGAAACCATCGATGATGAAACAGTGGCTGCTGCAAAAGAGTACATTACTCGCCAGGCAAAAGCAGGTAAACCATTTTTCTGCTGGTGGAATGGAACTAGAATGCACTTCCGTACGCACGTTAAAAAAGAGCATGAAGGAATTTCTGGTCAAGACGAATACAGTGATGGAATGGTAGAGCATGATATGCATGTAGGAGAATTATTAAAAGTAATTGATGATCTAGGTTTGGCTAATAATACTGTAGTGATGTATTCTACAGATAATGGCCCACACTATAACACTTGGCCAGATGCAGGTACCACTCCTTTTAGAAGTGAAAAAAATTCTAACTGGGAAGGCGCTTATCGAGTACCAGCATTCATCAAATGGCCAGGACATTTTCCGGCTGGAACTACTTTAAATGGAATTGTTTCTCATGAAGATTGGTTGCCAACATTTGCTGCAATAGCAGGTGCTACAGATGTTAAAGAGAAACTATTAAAAGGTGTTACGCTTAATGGAAGATCATATAAAAACTATATTGATGGATACAATCAATTGGATTATTTGTCTGGAAAAGCAAAAGCTTCTCCAAGAAATGAGTTTTGGTATGTAAATGATGACGCACAAGTTGTTGCTGCTCGTTATCAAGATTGGAAAGTAGTTTTTCTAGAAAACAGAGGCGAGGCATTTGGTGTTTGGCGTGAACCTTTTGTAGAATTAAGAGCTCCATTATTGTTTAATCTCAGAAGAGATCCTTTTGAAAAGGCTCAACATAATTCCAATACTTATAACGATTGGTTCTTAGATAGACCATTCGTAGTTGTACCAATTCAGGCCTTGGCAGCAAAATTCTTGATGACTATGAAAGAATATCCTCCAAGTCAAACACCAGGTTCTTTCAATTTAACAAAAATTGAAGAGCAGTTGAGAAAAGGACAATAGGTAATAATTAAATGGTGGATTGAATCATTTTTAATCCCTTTTTTTTGTACATTTAATCAATCATTAAAAAACAAATAAATGAAAAAAACAATTCTTTTTGCCTTGATATGCATCCTAGCAATATCCGGTGTTAATGCACAAAAATGGGCTGATTTGTCTAACGAACAAAAATTGAGCAAAGCTGCTGGCTTCAGAGAAGACAACCAGAAGTATTTAAAGAACACATTGAAAATGTCTCCTACACAATTGGATGATATTGATAATGTAAATATCTGTTTTATCTCTTCTTTAGATAGAATTGATCGTTATGGAAAAGATGCTACTGCAAAAGAGCAGTACGCAAAAGCTGCACTAGCTGCACGTTCTGTGCAATTAGATGCGATTATGGGCTCAGCCAATCGTGAAAAATTTTATGATTATGTGTTGGCTAAAGTAAAGAAAGCAACTGGAAAATAGTTTTGATAAAAGGGGATAGTTTCTATCCCCTTTTTTAATTATATAGTTTTATATGAACTTGGATTAAGCCAAAATGAGTTAATATGAAATACGCAAGGATCAAACTGATTATAGCTTTTTTTTCATTGTTTATTATATGTGCTGAAACGAATGCACAAGAAAAAAAGGAGACTGAGAAAAAAGAGAGTCAAAAAAATTTTGAGCCTAAGAGCTCTTTAAGTTTTGTATTAAGCCATGCTCATGTGTTTGATGGCAGAGATGCTTCTGGTAAAAAAAAGCTATTGACACTGCCAGCTATAGGTATAGATTATATGTACCAGTTCAAACCTAAATGGTCAATTGGATTACAAACCGATATCATCATTGAAAATTTTAAAGTAGAAAAACATTTGGGTACCGGTGAAGTGATTGAAAGAAGCAAACCTGTTGCCCCTGCTATAATGGGCTTGTACAAAGCAACGGAGCATTGGAATTTTTTATTCGGCGCAGGTGCTGAGTTTGCCAAAGAAGAAAACTTTTTCCTGAATAGATTTGGTATAGAATATGCTGCAGAACTACCCAAAGAATGGGAAGTGTTTGGAACATTAAGTTATGACCTAAAATGGAAGGCATATGATACATGGGTTATTGGGATTGGTATTGCTAAAAAATTCTGAAAATAAATTGATTTAGGTTACTCATTAGTAATGTAGTGATTCAACTACATTAAATTCCGTTATTTCACTGTAGCTTCATCGGATAAGGCATATTATATTGTGCTCATAAATATCCGATTCCATGTATAAAACCAGGACCAGAAAAATCAAAGAAAGAGGATTTATAATTACTTTCTTCATTGTATTAATGGCAATTCTTTTCGCATAATTCTTTATGTTAATTTTTAGTTTTGGGTTACCGCCATTATGTTTTAAAAGCGAAGTCGGTGCTGGCTTCGCTTTTTTTGTCCACTTATACTTAAAAATGTTGTTGAAGATTTTCCCTATTTCATAAAGTCCATTCCTGATTCCGTAAATGTAGAGATATCTGCAAAGCTAGTTTTGCGGCATGAAAATAAGGAACGATAGATTCATAATAAGTATAGCATTCATAATTGGTTTTATTCAACATATACAAGCTCAAGCAATTAAAATTGAAAAAGATACAGCCCAATGGCATTATTTAAAAGATGTTACCATTGTTGGCCGATCTAGTAAATCTGATTACCAACAAATGCCTGAAATTGTTGGTACCAATATATATGCTGGAAAAAAATCAGCATTAATTGTACTTGAAAATGTACAAGGTAATATTGCGAATAATACAATGCGTCAAGTTTTGGCAAAAGTGCCAGGAATTCATATTTGGGAAAGCGATCCTAGTGGCATTCAGATTGGTATTGCTGCAAGAGGGTTAAGCCCAAATAGAAGTTGGGAATTTAATATAAGACAAAACGGATATGATATTGCAGCAGATCCATTTGGTTATCCGGAAGCATATTATAATCCACAGCTTCAAGCTGTTCAAAGAATTGAAATTGTTAGAGGCCAGGGGGCACTTCAGTATGGTCCACAATTTGGTGGCTTGGTCAACTATATTTTAAAAAACGGAAGCGACATTAACAAGCCTATTGAGTTTGAAACGCAACAAACCATTGGAAGCAATGGATTATTAAACAGCTTTAATGCAATAGGCGGTAAAAAAGGAAAAATAAATTATTATACTTTTTATGATCAAAGAAATGGAGAAGGCTGGAGAAACAACAGTCAATTTTTTACGAAAGCAGGTTTTGGATCTGTAACTTATAATTTCACCAATCAATTTTCCCTCACTGTTGAATTGATGCATTCTCATATCAGAAGCCAACAACCAGGAGGATTGACAGATGCACAAATACAACAGGACGCACAACAAAGTGTAAGAAGTAGAAATTGGTTTGATATTACTTGGACTACTCCAGCTATAACCATTCAATATGAAATAAATAAACATAGTCGTTGGAATACAAAAATTTTCGGAACTCTTGGAGACAGAAATAGTGTTGGTTTTTTACAAGGAATCAACATAAAAGACAGCATCAATCCAGCCACCAATCAATATAATAATAGAGTTGTCAATTTAGATCGATACAGGAATTACGGAATTGAAAGTAGGATCATCAATGATTACTATATAGGAAAAATGAAAAATACTATATCGGGTGGCATTCGATTATATACAGGCACAACTCATCGATTAGCCGATGGAAAAGGCAGTACAGGATCGAATTATGATATTGGCATTACCGGGCTTTACCCAAGGGATGTTATTTTTGAGTCTAATAATGTAGCTGGATTTATTGAAAACATATTTCGAATTTCAGATAAACTGTATATAATACCTGGTATTAGATATGAATGGCTAGAGGGTTCGGCCTCAGGAAGAAATGGATTTAATTCAACAGGAGATCACATACTACTTCAAGATATCACAAGAGCAAGAAGTTTTTTAATTGGAGGGATAGGTTCAGAATATCATCTAACCAAAAGCACAGAATTATATGCCAATTTTGCGCAAGCATATAGGCCTATTCAATTTGCCAATCTTCAAGCACCTCCAACAACGGATATTGTAGATCCAGATTTAAAAGATGCAAGAGGATATAATTTTGATATAGGGTATAGGGGTAAGGTAAAAAATTTCTTACAATTTGATATTAGTGGATATTTTTTGCAATACAATAATCGTGTAGGCATCATTACACCATCAGGGGCTAACTACAGACTAATCACAAACGTGGGTGCAAGCTCAAGTAAAGGAATTGAAACCTATATTGAATTTAATCCAATGAGGGCTTTCTCTAATAGCGAACACAAGGATTTAATCTTGTTTAGCTCCTATTCCTATAATGATGCCAGGTATAGTGTAGATAATAAAGACGCCAACACAAAAGGAAAGAAAGTAGAAAATGCTCCCCAAGATATTTTAAGAGCTGGTATTAGTTATGGCTATAAAGGATTTTTGTTCACCCTACAATTTAGTTATGTAGGAAATTCATTTAGTGATGCCAATAATACGATGGTCAGTTCTGCAAATGGAAATCTAGGCCTTATTCCATCTTATTCCATTACTGATTTAACTGCTTCCTATAAGTTTTCTAAAAAATTAAATGTAAAGGCGGGGGTCAATAATGTAGGAGATCAACGATATTTCACCAGACGAGCAGGAGGGTACCCTGGACCTGGAGCATTGCCAGCTGACGGCCGTACATTTTTTTTATCTATTGGGGCTAAATTGTAAAATTTTAAATTAGGCAGCGACTATCGGATATTGAATTCCAAAATAGAAATATTTTCTATAAATGAGTATATGTCCAATAATTGGAACACATGTAAATTTTGTTTATTTTACATATAGTTGACAATCAATTACTTAGAATTTATAAGTAATGTGGCATGTTTTTTATAACATTATACATCTAAATTAAAAAATCATTTAGATGAAAAAATTAAACTTTTTATGGCTTGTTATTCTTTTTGTTGCTGGATGTACCAAAAAAATAGAAACAGCTACTGTTCCTGTCGCCTCCAATAATGTTCCTCTCTCCTCTATTGTGGTTGATCGCAATTTTAATTGGAGTGTTACAAAACAATTCAACATTACAGTTACTGGCTTACGTACAGCTAATACTGTAAAAGGTACATTTTCAGTTATTAATGTAAAAACTGGAACTACATTTTACAGGGGCTTACACAAAATGAGCGATAATCTGACACTGAAATTAACCATTCCCACTGCTACAGATTCTTTGCAAATAAGATTTGGTAGCATCCAAAAGAATTATAGTGCATCAGGTACATCTGTTAAAACAGATTATTTGCGCAATGTGTCAAATTAATAATCCATTTAAAAACTATTGCAGTTTTCAACTTTAACTCCAACTCAATTACAATGAATAAGATATTAGTAGCCATCATAAGTATGGCATTATTTTCCGCCACCACAAATGCACAAACCCTAACTATTGATGCCGAATCAGGCAATATCGCTGAAGACCAGGCTAACTGTTGGGCATTTGGTGAAATAGGTTATACCAGCAAAGATGCACAAATAGTCAATGGTAAATGGAGTATGTATAGTAATACACCTACTAGCTTAGACCCATCAGCTTGTTATATTAAATCACCTTGGTTAAAACCTGGTCGTGGAAAAATTACTTTGACTATAAAATTTGAATCTGAATCAGAAGCCAAAAGCAGATACATAATAGCTTCTTATATTATCTACAATGCTGCTGCCAATGAATCTGCAGAAGGCAGGTTTGTTCGTTTTGATTCTACTACTTTTGATTTGCCTTTATCTACTACTAACCAAGAAATCAGCTTTCCTGTACCAGAAGAAATTATTAAGTCTGGATTGCCATATAAAATTCAATTGAGTTTTGTAGGTACTGGTGGCACATCAAGATATATTATTGATGATATTTCTATGCCAGGCATTTATTTTTCTGACCCAGCTAATAGCTGCCTACCCATTGACAATAAAGCTGATATTGATGGTGATGGTGTTGTAGATGCTGAAGATGCATATCCTGATGATGCCACAAGGGCTTATAACACTTTTATTCCTGGAAAATCTGAGGGTACTTTAATGTTTGAAGATTACTGGCCACGAACTGGAGACTTCGATTTTAACGATTTAGTGTTAGGTTATCGCTATACAATTGTTACCAATGCCAGCAACAATGTAGTTGAATTAAAAGGACAAGCAATAATAAGAGCCATTGGTGCGAATTATGAAAATGGATTTGGTATTCAATTAGATAATTTGTCACCTGAATTGATCACAGGCGTTACGGGTGTAAATACAAAATCCCCTAGCTGGTTAAAAGAAAATGCAAATGGAACTGAAGCTGGACAAACATATGCTAATATCATTGTGATAGACAATGTCTCGAGAATTGTTCCTAAACCCGCTGGTAATAAATTTGTGAATGCATTGCCAGGTGAGTTAGTACTCAAACCAGAGACAATTAATTTTGTTATCAGTTTTGCAGCTGATAAAGTAAGTATTGACGAAATAGCGATTAATCCATATTTAATTATTAACCAAAATAGAAGTTCTGAGGTGCACCTAGCAGACAAAGCGCCTACCGATAGGGCGGATACCAAACAATTTGGAACGCAGGACGATGATTCTAAAATGGAGGCCAAAAGATTTTACAAAGACAAGAATAATTTGCCTTGGGCTTTAGATCTGCCAGCTTTTATACCATACAGTATTGAGGCTAAAAATATCACTGGTGCATATTTATTGTTAACTAAATGGGCTGCCAGTATGGGTAGATTTTATACAGATTGGTATTTAGACCTTCCTGGTTATAGAGATGCTAGCATTATTTATCAGAACAAATAGTTAGGAAGACAAAAGATATAGTAACACGGATAACTCAGATTTAGATAGATAAGAATGACTATTTAATCCATGTTATCCGTGTTTTTTCTAAAATAAAAAACCACCTACATGTTTTTATGTAAGTGGTCAATTTATGTGGGCCCACCTGGGCA
>JBBAJS010000031.1:0-17365 GCA_040403975.1 Sediminibacterium sp. | reverse complement strand
GTCCGAGATCGGTGTATGGTGGATGCTCGATATCGGGCATTAGCGGGCTTGAGTTGATTTAGGCGGAATTGAAAATGAAATTTGAAAGAGTTGAAGGTCTCTATGTGAACCTACGGCCTATTGAGGCCACTGATTCGGAGGTAACCTTTAAATGGCGTAGCGCATCCCGAGCAAAGCTACTTAATGCTGGAGCCCCTTCGGTAGAGGATCAAAGGAAGTGGATTCTTTCGCGCCCAGCCTCTGAATTTAATTACATCATTGAGCTTAAGAGTAGTGAGCCCGTTGGCATGCTATCGCTCATTGATATCGACTCGAAGAACCTTCATGCAGAGACAGCGCGTTTTTTAATTGGTGAGGAGGACTTGGTTAAAGGTATTCCTGCCGCTGTTGAGGCTATGAAGCTTTTATATCAAATAGCTTTTGATGGACTAAAGTTAAAGCGCTTATACGGAACTGTCGCTTCTAAAAATAAGTTAATGATTAAGTGGCAAAAATACTTAGGAATGAAAGAAGAGGGCGCGCTTCGTCAGCATTACTTTATTAACAATGAATGGCAAGATGCCATAGTGCTCGGGCTTCTTGATTATGAATACTTCGAAGATGCCTTACCCAAAATGAACAGATTAATTAACACTTAAAAAATATTATTACGGATAAAAAATGATTCAAGAAACAGCAGTTTTAGAAGTGATCTATAAAGCACTCAATAATTTGAATGATGAATTGGATGATGGCGATAATTTTGAAGTCAACGAGAATACTTGTTTATTTGGAGCTGATGCAGAATTAGACTCTTTATCTCTGGTATCGGTCATTGTTGACGTTGAAGGGGATATTTCTGATTTGCTAGGCCACTCCATTAGCCTCACCGATGATCGTGCAATGAGTCAGGAAATTTCGCCATTCTCCAACGTTAAATCTTTGCTCGCCTATATTATGGTTTTGGCCGCAGAGGGTGCATGATGAATGTAAAAATATATCATGATAAAGTTGTATTGGTTACCGGCAGTAGGCGCGGTGTAGGAAAGGCAATTGCAGAACATTTTTTAGTAAACGGTGCTACGGTATTAGGATTTGCGCGCCAGGAAGCAACGATCGAGCATCCGCAATATCATCATTTTATGGTCGATGTTGGTGATCCAGATTCAGTTGTGCGCGGATTTGCAGCTTTAAAAAAAATCACCGACTCTATTCAAATTGTTGTGAACAATGCGGCAGTTTTAACTTCCCAGTACTCAATGATCATGCCACCTGCAGCTGCCCAAGCCATGGTAAATGTAAATTTAATGGGCCCATTCATGGTTTCTAGGGAGGCAGCAAAACTCATGCGAAAACGTAAATGGGGCCGGATTATCAACATCGGCTCGATGGCTGCTAGTTTGGAGCCTATCGGAGATTCCATGTATGCAGCCTGTAAAGCGGGTTTAAGCACCTTAGCAAACGTGATGGCCAAAGAATTTGCATCGATGAATGTAACTTGCAACACACTTGGAATTAATGCAATTGAAAGCGACATGCTCTCGCAATTGCCAAGAGACAAAATTGAAGAAATTATTTCCGGTCTACCTATCGCAAGATTTTCAGTCTCAGACGACATATTAAATGTCATTGATTTTTATGCCTCGGAGCGCAGTTCTTCGATTACTGCTCAAACAGTCTTTTTGGGCGGCGTAAATTAAATGGCTGAATTGGTGGGAGATTGGGGTGGTGGTGAGATATGGCGTATCACCAGCGGCTCCTTCCCATCGAATTCTTATATTTGTTTAAATCGAGCGGCTGGCGGAGCGCTGTTGATAGATGGTGGTCTTGATCCAGAGGCCATTGATGCTGTTTTTAATGAGTTGGGTGTAATTCCTTCATTAGTTTGCTGTACTCATGGTCATTTTGATCATGCGGGTAGTGCGGAATATTTTCAATCTAAGTATGGTTCTTCGGTTTTTATGCACAAGGCAGATGTGAAGACATACAAAATGTCCAATTTTCTTTTAATGGCTTTTGGATTTAGTGAGCGCATTAAATTTGCTTCAATTACGCAGGCTAGTGATGAGGAGCGGATATATATGGGTGGTTTTGAGATTACATTCACTTTAACGCCTGGACATACTCCCGGCTCTTGCTTTCTGTCTATAGGGAATGCATTGTTTACTGGTGATACTCTTTATGCTCAGGGGGTGGGCTTGTCAGATCTACCTGGTGAGAAGCCTGAATTACTTAAAAAAAGCATTTTAAGTATTTGGGACACTTTAACGTCAAATCGATGGATTTTTCCAGGGCACGGCAAGGCGATTAAGGGGGATAGATTGAAGCGCGAAAATGCAGATCTTCTAAGATTTTTGGGTTTAATTACATGACGATATTAAATAATCAATTAGGTAAAGGGGTATGTGTTGCTGGGGTTGGGCATCATTTACCGGATCGATTTGAAGATAATGAGGAGCTCTGTAAAAAATTGACAGTTGATCCCTCATGGATTTTAGAAAAAACAGGTATTAAAAGACGTTATTTAGCTGGACCTGAAGATACGGCTACTGGCTTTGCAACGTTGGCGGCAGAAAAGGCATTAAAAGCTGCCAGCATGACACCGGATCAAATTGATTTGATTATTGTTTGCACTTTTTCAGGGGACTACATATTCCCACCTGTTTCCGCTAAGGTTCAGTCAAATTTAGCTGCAAAAAATGCGCAAATATTTGATGTGCAGGCCAATTGTTGCGGTTTTGTGACTGGGCTTACGGTTGCATCCGACAGAATGAAGGTCGACTCTGAGGTGCGCAATGCCTTGGTGATTGGCGTAGAGATGAATTCTCGTTATATTGATCGCTCCGATGTGAATACATCTATTTATATGAGTGATGGGGCTAGCGCAGTTGTTTTAACAAAGGCTCCTCAGGCAGAGGGAATCTTAGCATCCTATTTTTTTACTGATAGCTCAAATTATGAGGCCGTCAGAATGCGCGGAGGGGGCTCCAGTTTTCGTTTGCAGGAAAGGCCATTTGACCCCGCTGTAGATTTTATGGAGATGAATGGAATTGCAACCTGGAGGCAGGCTATTACCCATTTGCCCAAAGTCATTCGAAAAGCATGTGAGAAAAGTCAAATTAGTTTGACTGATGTTGATTTTTTAATTTTTCATCAAGCAAATCTTAATATGATTGAATACGTTGTTCGTAAATTAGGTTTTGATATGAGTAAAACCTATACCAATGTTCAGGAAATTGGAAATACAGGTTCCGCTTCCGTTGGTATTGCTTTAAGCGAATGCGTTTCTAAATCCTTAATAAAGGATGGGCAAATTGTTGTGATGGCGGCTGTAGGTGCTGGATTTAATTTTGGGGCTTCTATATGGCGCTGGCATACCCCAAAAATTGGAGTAGAAAATGTTTAAAGACTTTTCTGAAATTCAGGTTGGCGACAGCGAATCAATAAGCAAAAAAATTACCGAATCCGATGTCCGTAGGTTTGTGGAAATGACTGGGGATGACAACCCACTTCATGTTGATGCAGCATATGCTGAATCTACAGCGTTTAAAGACATCGTAGTTCATGGAATGCTTGGTGCCTCTTATATTTCAACCGTAATTGGTACCAGACTGCCGGGAACGGGTGCGCTTTGGGTTTCTCAAAATTTTGATTTTTTGCTTCCAGTAAGACTTGGGGATGAATTATCAATATCGTGTACAGTCCTTAAGAAATTCGAGCGCGAGAGGTTATTAGAATTAGAGACCAAAATTGTTAATCAACATCAGCAAACAGTTTTGACGGGTACTGGAAAGGTTAAGGTTCTTTCTCCCTCACTATCCAAAGAAATTACGGAGGAAAAATCTGACCTTCGCGTGGCAGTGGTTACTGGTGGATCGGGTGGGATTGGTAAGGCTATTTCACTGCGTCTAGCTAAGGACGGATTTGCTGTGGTGATTGCGTATCTTGGTAGGGTGGATCGAGCCAATTCAGTGGTTAAAGAGATTCACTCGAATAAAGGCAAAGCCATTGCCGTATGTGCTGATATTTCCACAAAAGAAGGCGTGGAGTTGCTGTACAAATCAGCCGCTAAAGAATTCGGTGGTGTAAGTGTGCTGGTGAATAATGCATCTTCTGCTATTAATCCAAAGTCCTTCGAGTTGATGGACTGGGAAGATGTTCAAAATCAATTAAACACTCAACTCAAAGGTAGCTTTCTGCTCTGCCAATCCTGCATTCCTAAAATGATCGAGAGGGGGTGGGGAAGAATAGTCAACATTACCTCTCAGGTTGTTGAGGGTGAGCCAACCCCCAGCTGGACCTCTTACGCGATTGCAAAAGCAAGTTTAGCCAAATTTTCTAGTTACCTAGCAGCTGACTTAGGCTCCAATGGAATTACCGTAAACTGCGTATCCCCTGGAATGAGTGAGACTGGATTGATTGGAAGCATTTCTGAGAAAGTGCAATTAATGATTGCGCGCCAGACTCCGACCCGAAGATTAACAAAGCCCGAAGATGTGGCAGCGGCCGTTGCCTATCTTGTTTCAAGCGAGGCGTCTCAAGTTACTGGGCAAACAATTTTAGTTAATGGTGGGATTGTGACCTCATGAATACTCAAGACAATAATGCGATTAAACTTTTGGAAGACGCAAGCTCTTTAAGCGAGCTTATGAGTGCGGTTGATGCGCTTGAAAAAAATGACACCTCTAGGGAGTTAAATTGGGGGGTTTCATCATCGGTTACGATGAGTCAATTTGGATTATATTTGCGCAAATACGGTCTTCTGTCAAATATCAAGATAAATGTTTTAAATGGTAATTACGATGACCCGCTCGGAGACATTGATTTATTCTTAAAAAATAATGTTGATCATGCGATTTTTCTGCCATTTTTTGATAATTTAATGCCTTCTTTTGAGGCTCAGCTTGCATGTATGTCAGAGGATCTGATTGCATCTAAGGAGGCGGAATTGAGGGGCCGATATAGACTTGCCTTGCAAAAAGGTGGGTCGATGAAGGTGATATTTTTATGCACACTTCATTCAATGAGTCCCCTTATTGATTTTTCTGGCAACGATGTTTCTAGAGCCATATTAAATCGATTTAATATTGCCCTCAGGGAGGAGGCGAGACAATTTCCTAATGTTAGTGTAATTGATACTGAAGATATTCTGAGTTTTATTGGTTACCAGCGAGCATTTGATAGTCGCTTTTACTTTCGCAGTAAAGCGCCTTATACATCGGCATTTCTTGACGAGTTGGCGAAAAGAGTATGTCTTGCAACCCGTGGATTTGGGTCTCATTTTTATAAAGCACTAATATTAGATTGTGATAATACCTTGTGGGGAGGTGTTATTGGCGAAGATTTATTGTCAGGGATTGGATTGGATAAGCATGATTACCCTGGGAATATCTTTTGGAAAATTCAAAATGAAATCCTAGCGCTAGAAAAAAGTGGCGCTTTACTGTGCTTATGCTCTAAAAATAATCTAGCAGATGTGGATGAGGTCTTAGAAAAACATCCTAGCATGGTGATCCGAGAAGGTCATATAGCTATAAAAAAAGTCAATTGGGAAAATAAAGCTTCTAATATTAGATCCTTGGCCCAAGAATTGAATATTGGGCTGGACAGCATGGTTTTTCTAGATGATTCATCTTTTGAATGCGAGGCTGTTCGTCAACAGCTGCCCATGGTAAAAACTTTTCAGGTTCCCAAAAACCTCTCAGACTATCCAGGTTTGTTTTCTGAAATCAAGAAATTATTCTTGGCTGGTGGCGTTACTGAGGAAAGTAAGTCGAAAACGCTACAGTATCGGCAACGCTCTGAAGCAGAAGCTCTAAAGGCTCAATTTGAAAATCAAGATGAGTATTTGGCTTCTTTGGGTTTAAAGGTTGAATTGAGTCTCAATTTGCGCTCTAGTATTCCGCGAATTAGCGAGCTGTCAATGAAGTCAAATCAATTTAATCTAACAACCACTCGCTATAGTGAGTCTGAAATTTTATCTATGATGGACCGCGATAATTTTGCAGTTTACTCATTAGTTGTTTCAGATAAGTTTGGCAATGCTGGATTAACTGGGGTGGTGATTGTTAAATATGAGGGCGATAAAGCTGTAGTGGATAATTTTTATATGAGTTGCCGAGTAATTGGCCGTGGAGTTGAAATGGTAATTTGGCATCAAATTATTGCTAATGCTATTAATAGGGGCTGTACACATCTTCACGCTAAGTACATAAGCTCTGCTAAAAATTCACTTGTAAATGATTTTTATGACCGCCTCGGCCTTCCAGTTGTAGATCAATTCGATGCTGGCCGAGAATATAGTGTTTCTCTGACAGATTTTTCCCCTCCACCAACTTTATGGATTACGACTGAATATGTTGAATGAAGATAAATTAAAGCAGGTAATGGCCGTAGTGTTGAAGGTCGACGTTTCATCGATCAATGAAGCCTCTAGCATGGATAATATAAAAACTTGGGATTCCTTGGGACACATGAATCTCATCCTTGCCCTGGAGGATGAATTTAAAATCACCATTCCAGATGAGGATGCCGGAAATATTAGCTCTTACAAGCTAATTAAGGTTGTGCTCGGGGAATTATTGGATGGAGTAGCTTGATTTTATGCAATGGCTAATTGATCGCTTTAAAGAGGCCCAAGATAAAACTGCATTCATCCATGAAGGTAGGCATGTAAGCTATGGTCAAGTGGTTGAAAAGGTTAATAACTTTGAGAATATTTTTTTAGAGCTTGGAGTGCAACAAGGCCACACAGTGGTTTTGGTTGGGGATTACTCGCCAGAAGTTTTTTGCGCTATTTTAGCTCTGGCCCTTTGTGGTGGAATTGTTATTCCGTTAACTACAAATTCAGTTATAGAGGAATCAACTGTTTTAGAAATCTCCGGGTGCGATTGGTATGTCAAATTTGATCTTAATGGCGAAGCTTTTATTTCGGACAATAGGGGAGTAAAGAGTGGGAACCAGTTACTTGAGGAATTTATTCAAAAAAAATCTCCAGGTTTAGTGCTTTTTTCATCAGGCTCTACTGGAAAGCCCAAGGGAATATTGCATGATTTTGTTCGGATAGCGGAAAAATTTAGAACTAAGCGTCCACCTGTTATCGCCATCCCATTTTTAATGATTGATCATTTTGGCGGAATTAATACCATTTTGGCTATTACTTCAGGGCTCGGTACGGTCGTGACGGTTTCTGATCGTTCCGTTGCTAAAATTTGTGAAGCAATATCAAAATATAAAGTTGAACTATTGCCTGCTACACCATCCTTCCTGAATCTTCTTATCGCATCAAAGATGTATGAGAATTTTGATCTTTCGTCTCTAAAGCGAATTACTTATGGGACCGAGGTTATGCCCCAATCAACGCTTGATCGAATGCATCAGACTTTCCCGCAAGTTAAGCTGCTCCAAACTTATGGACTCTCAGAAGTTGGTGTTCTGCATTCGCAGTCTAGAGGTGATGGCTCTACTTGGGTGAGAGTGGGTGGAGATGGATTTCAGACGAGAGTAGTTGATGGGATTCTCTGGATAAAATCTTCGTATGCGATGATCGGTTATTTGAATGCACCTTCTGATTTTGATGAGGATGGTTGGTTTAATACGCACGATCAAGTAGAGGTGGATGGAGACTATTTTAGGATATTGGGTCGCGAGACGGATTTAATTAATATTGGCGGTCAAAAAGTTTACCCTGCAGAAATCGAAAGCGTTATTCTTGAGTTAGATAATATTGAAGATGTTGCAATTTTTGGTGAAAAGCATGCGCTTCTAGGGCAGATTGTTGTTGCAAAAGTACTATTGCAATCTACTGAGACTGTAGAGAGTGTAAAGAAAAGAATCAGGGCAGCTTGCATCGCAAAGCTCAATTCATTTAAGGTTCCTTCAAAGGTCATTCTGGTGGACTCACAGCTGCACAATGCTAGGCAAAAGAAAATTCGTAGATAGTAGTCAAATTGCAAATTCCTAATGAGAAAAATATGTCAATAGATAACTGTCGAATTATTGATTTGCCAAAAATTACAGACCAGCGAGGAAACTTGTCTGTAATAGAAGGCGAAAATCAAATTCCATTCGATATTAAAAGAGTCTATTACTTATATGATGTGCCAGGAGGCTCCTCACGAGCAGGTCATGGGCATAAAGAACTACAGCAATTAATAGTGGCTATGTCGGGTAGTTTCGACGTGATTGTAGATGACGGAAACAGTAGAAAAAAATTTCAGCTTAATAGATCTTATTTTGGCTTATATATACCTAAAGGGATGTGGAGGGAAGTTGAAAATTTTTCTTCAGGCGGAGTTTGTTTAGTGCTGGCTTCTACTAAATATGATCCATTGGATTATTTCCACGACTATAATGAATTTAAAAAATTCATAAACGCAAGCAAATAAATTTTTAGATTATAAATATGATCCCATTTCTTGATTTGAAGGCTATTAATTCAAGGTACAAGTCCCAATTAATTGAGGCAGCTACGAATGTAATTGACTCTGGCTGGTATATAGGAGGCGATTATTTGGCTAAATTTGAAGCCGAATTTGCAAGGTACTGCGGCGTTGAATATTGTATTGGAGTTGCCAATGGTTTGGATGCCCTTGTTTTGACTCTGAGAGCATGGAAAGAGATGGGAAAGCTATCTGATGGCGATGAAATATTGGTTCCTGCCAATACATATATTGCAAGCATTTTAGCGATTACCGAGAATAATTTAACGCCTGTCTTTGTAGAGCCTGATGAAAAAACATTTAATTTTTCTGCGGAATCGTTAGAAAGTTTAATCACCCACCGCACTAAAGCAATTATGCCTGTGCATCTTTACGGTCGTTTAGTCGAGATGCCATCTATCCTACAAATTGCTAAAAAGCATAAACTCCTTGTGCTTGAAGATTCAGCGCAAGCACACGGCGCAGAACTTAATAATCAAAAGGCCGGTAGCTGGGGTGATGCTTCAGGCTTCAGTTTTTATCCTGGTAAAAATCTTGGCGCTCTTGGTGATGCTGGGGCAATTACGACCAATGACCCTGAATTATTTAAAATGGTCAAGGCATTGCGAAATTATGGATCATTGGAAAGATATAAAAATAATGTGGTCGGAGTCAATAGTAGGCTGGATGAAATCCAGGCTGCTATGCTGTCAGTAAAATTAAAATATTTGGATCAAGATACAAGTAGAAGACGGGCGATAGCTCGAGCATATTTGGAGGGGATTGAGAATAAATTTATTCTCTTGCCAGAGTCTCCATCAGAAGGGCAGCATGTATGGCATTTATTTGTAGTGCGAACTGAATATCGTGATCAACTACAAAGCTTCTTAGCTGAAATGGATATTGAAACTTTAATACATTATCCAATACCGCCCCATAAGCAAATTGCCTATAAGCAATATGCCAATCTAAGACTACCTTTTACCGAATGGTTGCATTCAGAGGCTTTAAGTTTACCAATGAGCCCAACGCTGAATGACGAGCAGATTAAAACCGTTATTGATGCCTGCAATGCTTTTAAGGGTTAAAAATATCTTTCGCCAGAAATTGGTAAAAGTCAGCCTACTTAATTCGATTGCAGTTGTAACGAGGATGGCGGTTTTATTTGGTATCAATAAAATATTGGCAATTTTTGTTGGGCCATCGGGATATGTTCTTTTGGGACAATTTCAAAACTTAGTTCAGATTATCTCTACCTTTGGCGGCGGAGCAATCAATACTGGCGTTACAAAATATACCGCTCAATATGAGGGTAATGAAGAACGCCAACATCGCTTATGGTCTACCGCACTATGCATTTCGTTTTTAGGCTCGATCTTAACCATGCTATTGCTTATTATCTTAAGAGTGGAAGCCTCGATTTGGCTTTTACATGACAAGAAATATTCATCGATATTCATTTGGCTTGCAATTGGATTTATTTTTTTCGCATTAAATACTCTTTTGCTAGCTATCATGAGTGGCAAAGGCGACATTAAGTTATACGTTTTAGCGAATATTATTGGAAGTATTATTTCGTTTCTTGTTACCTTATATCTAGTAAGTGAGATGGGGCTCTGGGGTGCTTTAGTTGCATTATCAATTTACCAGTCAGTTGCATTTTTGAGCACAATATTGGTATTACAAAAGGCGGCATGGTTTAAGCTTAAAAATTTCCTAAATTGGCCTGAATATGGCGCCGCTAAAAATCTTTTTAAATTTACACTGATGGCCGCTACTAGCGCAGCTTGTGCTCCTGTTGCTAATATAGTAGTCAGAGATTCGATCGTTGCTAGCCTTGGCAGTTATCCGGCTGGATATTGGGAGGCTATGAATAGATTGAGTGCAGGATATTTGATGCTATTTACATCGGTACTGAGTGTGTACTATTTACCTAAATTTTCGGCGTTAATTAAAAATGAAGAAATTAAAAATGAGATTAATAATGGTTACAAATTAGTTTTACCATTTGTAACTATATCCTCAACTGCAGTTTATCTATTACGTGATCATATTATTAAATTGCTTTTTACGCCCGATTTCTTGCCCATGCGGGAATTATTTTTTTGGTTTATGATCGGCGACATTTTAAAAATTGGAAGCTGGTTACTTTCATTTTTAATGCTTGGCAGAGCAATGACAAAAACATTTATCGCGCTCGAGTTAATTTTTACTGGCACTTATATTGTTTTTAACTTAATTTTTATTCAGTTTTTTGGCTTAAGTGGAGCCTCATTTGCCTATGCACTTAATTACTTATTTTATTGGATAGCAATTCATTTCATCATAAAAAAAATGATCTCACATCATAATATTTAGATATGACACCAAAATTGAAAGCAGATCATCAATTGGCTGAGAAGCCCCTCGTGAGCATTTTCTGCCCAACCTTTAATGCTGAAAAGTTTATAGAAAATACACTTAATTCGATCCTAACTCAAGATTATGAGAGTATCGAGATACTGATATCTGATGATTGCTCCACTGATTTAACGGTGGAAATTGTTGAGCGCATCTCCAGTCTAAATCCTGGAAAAATTCATCTGAATGTAAATGAAAAAAATTTAGGGATCACATCAAACTGCAATACCCTATTAAAAATGTGTAATGGCAAATACATCGCTTTTTTTGCTGGTGATGATCTTATGTATCCTGGCAAAATTAGCGCACAAGTAAATGCAATGGAGGGAAACCCTGATTGCTCTTTTAGCTATCATTCAGTCGAAGTTCTCGACGGAGACAATTCAAATCGCCTAATCTTTACCACGGAAAGAGAGGGGCAAAGTTACCTCTCTTTCCTGGATATTATTTCCCGAGGCGGCCTCATTGGGGTGTGTTCGGTTATGGCCAGATTGGACGCCTTACCGCCCGGGGGATTTTCTAGTAAATTTCCAAGTGTATCGGATTGGTTAATGCTGATAGAAGTAGCATTAAGAGGGCGAATAATCAAGGTTGATGGTGTCTATGGGGGTTACCTGCGTCACTCCAAAGGAGCTAGTAGAAAAACATTTGAAACTCTTGGAGAAATCCAAGAAACATTGGAATATATTAATTATAGATATGGTAATAATGGCGCAATTTTAAATGCTACAAATCTTGCATTTAAAAGATATATTTATGGAGAGATTGCAAGGCTTTTTATTTCCGGTGATGCAAATAGAATTCATTTGCTAAAAGAGAGATTTTTAGTTGAAAAATATTATTTAAGAGCGATAAGCAATATTTTTATATGCATGATTTTTATAAAAGTTAATAAAATAAAAGCAATAAAAAATTTATATTCATATTTGTCATCAAATTTTAAATAAAATGAAAATAAATAAAATTGCGAATCCTAATATACTGTTTATATTAATATGGGTATCAGTTATATATTTACATTCACTTCATACTTTAGATATTTATTTAGATATAAATCATTTAAATATTTCATTTATATACATAAATATAATTTTCGCTTTTTTTTTATTGCTTTATCAACTAATCTATTTAAAAAATTATAACTACACAGAAATAATAAAAGGAAAAATTAAAAAAAATTACACGTTAATAGATGCTTACATTAAAAAATTACTAATAGTTTATTTTATAATATCATTATTAGATATAATATATTCTGGTGGTATCCCAATTTTTTGGACCTACATGGGTATAGATAAAGATTATACTTTATATGGTATTCCAACTTTACATGGCCTAGCAAATGGGATAGTTTTTTTTACTTTATCCTTAATGTATTCTTTTAAATTATTATTAAAAGATAATAAATATAATAAATACATCGTATTAATTTTTTTGTGGCAAATTTTTATTTTGAGTAGAGGTGTAATAATGGTCTCTACAATACAGCTATTATGCCTATATTTACTTTTTACAAAGCAGACAAAGTCTAAATGGGTCATAATTTCTTTTGTTATTTTTTCATTGATACTAGCATTTGGATATTTGGGTGATATTAGGCAAGGTAGCAATCCTTATTATGGCTTGCTTAAAGATAGTTGGTTGGATTTATTTCAAACGTTGCCATCTGGTTTTTTATGGGTCTACGTTTATTTTACTTCTGGATTTAATAATCTAATTTATAATACAAATATTATAGACCCAAATTATTTGCCTTATTATTCTTTTTCAAAGCTGCTACCTTCCATTTTTTATAATCTAATTGGTATTGCTAAAAGTAGTGATGCGTTTGAATTCGTCAATGCTGGTTTGAATGTATCAACTATTTACGCGGGATTTTATTCCGACTATGGTTATCTCTGTTTTATTCCTGTTTTATTTATCCAATATCTTAGTTTTAAGTTTTATAGGGGCGCAATTTCTGGCTCATTATCCGACTCCATTTCATACGCTGTTTTTTTTCAAGCTATCCTGCTATCTTTTTTTACAGATACTATTTTATATTTGCCATTTATTGTTCAGTTCTATTTTACTTTCAAATTAAAAAAATATGATAAATAAAATTTTATGGAAATATTCACCTCCTGATGTGGTTAGAATAGCCTGGTCTCTAATGATTACTAAATTATTTTTTAACCATGCCAGATTAATTAGGCAGCCAACACGTATACGTGGCTATGAAAACATGTCTATTGGCAAGGGCTTTACTACTGGTCAATACTGTCGAATTGAGGCTGGAATATCAATATTAAATAAGTCGCTATCTTCAACAAGTTTATACATAGGATGTAATGTCCAAATAAATGATAATTGTCATATTGGAGCACTTGATAGAATATTCATTGGAGACCATGTTCTCATTGCAAGTAATGTATTTATAACTGACCATGACCATGGAGATACCAACATAGATACTTTGTTAATAGCACCATCATCTCGTGCATTAATTACGGCGCCTGTTTATATTGGCAATAATGTTTGGATTGGAGAGGGTGTGAAAATTCTAAAGGGTGTTACGTTAGGCCAGGGCTCTGTAGTTGGAGCTGGAGCTATTGTTACAAAATCCTTTCCCGATAATAGTATTATTGTTGGTATTCCTGCAAGAAAAATTAATTAATTTATGATTTCTGTATCAATTGTTAGTCATGGGCATGGGTCGATGGTATCTAGTTTGGTTAGTCAGCTTTTAAATATCCCTGAAATTAACCAAATTATTATTACATTTAATGTCCCTGAATTGCTCCACCTTCCTCAATCCCCTCGTATTAGGGTAATTCATAATATTTCTACAAAGGGTTTTGGTGAAAATCACAATAATGCATTTAAATTTTGCATCGACAAGTATTTTTGCGTGTTAAATCCTGATGTCACTTTAGAAATGAACCCATTTCCAGAATTGATTTCCTCAATCTCATTGTATAAAGTTGCTTTAGTTTCTCCGGCGATTAAAAATATGGATGGATTTATTGAGGATAGTGCTCGACTATTTCCTTCGCCTATCTCAATTTTGCTTAGAAGATTTACCAAGCACAAGGATGTCTATCGTTACAGATTTAATGATCCAATTTTTTACCCCGAATGGGTGGCTGGTATGTGTATGTTATTTAAATCAGATTCATATGCGTCTTTAAACGGCTTTGATGAAAGTTATTATTTATACGTTGAGGATGTTGATATTTGCACGAGAATTTGGCTTAATGGGCATCGTGTTTTGATAAATCCATCTGTATTTGTAATTCATGAGGCTCAAAGAGCCAGTCGTGTTAATTGGCGACATTTCCGTTGGCATATTAATGGAATGCTCAGATATTTATTTAAGTATACAGGTAGACTTCCTGATGTTAATCGCTAGTGTTTCCATGGGCACATTCATAAACTTCTAGTGGCTACTTTCTCAATTTCAACTTTTTTCTAATTTCTTTCTTAGTTTCGCCACCATAAATCTCCTTTTGAAAATTTTCCTTATGTTTATACATATGGGGTTGAAGTATCCAAGTCAGTCCTGAGGATGGGCATCATCCTAGAGCCTTGTTTATTTATTATTGCTGTTGAGTTTATTTTTTTTAGCTTAATTATTTAGTTCTCAATTGTTCGATATTGCAATGCAATAGAAAATTCATTCTGCTGGCGTCTTTTACAATGCTCGTTAAGAATAGACCTTATTTTGGTTACTTGAAGTCAATATCAGATCAAGAAGCATTTGAACGTTAAAATTTATCTTGAGCTGATATTGATATTTTTTGTCCTCTGTTGTACAGACTATTGGCTGGAATCTTACTCTTCCCGATCAAGCTCATCTTCTTCAGTCATTAATAAATCAATCTGAGCTTTTAAACGACTTTTATCTGCCTCATAAAATGGTATTGGAATATGTAACCATGCCCGCCGTCTACCAGACAATCGCACCGGAATCTTGTCAACATTTATTGGCTCTGAGGGCGACTGAACTGGCTGCTCGGATAAATGGTCGGCAGCTTTTATTTCTACCACCTGCTTTTCAATTGATTCGGCTTGAGGGCCTGATGTTTCAACATCGCTATCAATCGATACATTTTCTAGGATTGGATTGCTCGCGCCATCAAAGTACCCGGCAAATTCAACTGATTTACGAAAGACCGTTAACGCTGTTTCTGCTGTGTTGGGAGCAAATCCACGTTGAATGAGTTCAAATTTTAAATTGGCATCCGAAGGTAACCCTGAGCTATAACGCTCTAATAACTCAGCGTATAACTGGGGTCGACGTAAAAACCCAATCAGCAAAGAGTGCTTCATGGCTTCATCTGGCGCAAATTTATATGCCTCAACCTCTTTGGTTACCACTAAGAATCCATCCTTTGGGCGACTGAGTAAACCAAGGTAGCGGAGTGAGGCGAGGAGGGTGAGTGCAGCACCATTATTTGCATTCTTATATCCCAGCGCTTGCGCCACTACATCGGTTGGAGCTGGGTGCAATCTTTCTGCCTCATAAATTTGGAACACGCGATCTAACGCTTCATTTAGCGCTACTCCTGGTGCACGAGGACTTCTTTTTTTAATATTTGCTTCCATATAGCTAACCTTCAAATGAGCGTTATTTGCACTGATCTATGTACAAGGTATTTAGTATGAATTGATTTATACTAAAGATATATACTTTTTAACATTCTACATACAAAAAAATAATTTTATATCCAAAATATATGTCTTTAGTGAAAATATGGTATCAAGTATTCTGTATTCTTGAATTTAGAATTATTGTCTTTTTTGGTTATATTGAGTAGAATTCTAAATTCAAGAATACAGAATACTTAGCTGGAGGTGCGAATATGCGCTCTAAACAACCCTTGCTTAAACCCCAAGATTTGGTAGTTGCATTAAAAATTGCTGCAAACCGAGGGCGTGATTTTACCTTTAATCAATTGGCTTTGGAGTTAACAATGCCAATTTCTGAAATCCACGCTGCTTTTCTTAGGGCCGAAAAGTCTCGCCTTGTTTCAAGATCAAACGGGAAAATGGAGTTTATCGGTCCAGCTTTGCGTGAATTTATAGAGTATGGCGTTAAATATGCGTTTCCAGCAGTCATTGGCGCTACTGAGCGCGGTGTCCCTACTGGAGTCAATGCAGCGCCACTGAGTCAATATTTTGTGGGGAGCAATGAAGCCCCCTTTGTTTGGCCTGCCCATGAAGGATCTGTAAGGGGGCAATCTTTGTTACCCCTGCATCCCTCGGTGACTGAAGCGGTTAAAGTAGATTCTAGACTATACGAATTGCTGGCTCTTGTGGATGCCATTCGTGCTGGCGCAGCTAGGGAACGTGAAATGGCTATCTCTGAAATTGGAAAACGGCTGTGAACCTAATAAATGATCCCAACATTGCCAACATTGAGCATATTGCCCAAGCGTTAGGCGAACTTCGCAATAGCGTTGTGCTCGTTGGCGGAGCGGTGGTGGGTATTCTCATTACCGATACCAGTCGACCGGTGGCACGGCCGACTTTGGATGTTGATTTGGTGACAAAGGTATCTGGCCGGGCAGAGTACTACCGAGTGTGCGAGGTTCTGCGCAAAGCAGGCTTTAAGGAGAATGATCAAGTAATCTGCCGCTGGACAAAAGATCGTGTGTTAGTTGACCTTATGCCGACTGATCCCACCATTCTAGGATTTAGCAATCGCTGGCACGAGCTTGCCATGCAAACATCCATTCCCATGACGCTTCCTAGCGGTCTGGTTCTGCGACATATTTCGGCGCCACTATTTATTGCAAGCAAGCTTGAATCGTTTCATGATCGTGGCAAGGGCGATTATGCTCATCACGATATTGAAGACATCATTAATTTAGTAGATGGCAAGTCAGATTTAAATAGTGAGTTAGCCCAAGCCTCAGCAGAGGTTCAGTTATTCATCCGCGAAGAAATCGAAGATCTGCTACTAGACCCAGACTTTATGGCGCAAATACCATGGCATTTAAATCCAACAGCAACAGAGCAAGACCGCTCCGCCATTATTATTGGGCGACTAAGATCATTAGTGGGCTTGTAAGGCGGGTAAATTATTGAGCGCCCATTACTATGAGGGCTATTCTCCGCATATTTTGCGGAGAAAGGATCGTTAATTACCGCATGAACTATTCCAGGGTCTAATGCCAGGTCGGTGATATTAGTGCGAGCTCGTATTGTTTGGGTTTTTAAAATGCTGTGTCCACGCTACTTTTGATTGAGTAAGCAAAGATGATTCAAGAGTAAAAAAAGCGTGTTCACGAACTTTTCAAAAAATAGATTGATTTTAAAAACTTCACAATTCAGAAAATACATTCAAAAATTTTCTATTTTTTTAAAACGAAAAAAATGATTTTTGAAGCGCGTTTTTTGTTCTGAAATCGCAAAATTGAGCCAAATCTTTTTTTGATCTTGGGAGCTCTAAAGCAAATACTCAGAAATGTCACTTTGCCAGTGGTCTTAATGGTATATGGCTCAGAAGGTGATTGGCCTGCTAACACCATATATCAGGCGGGGCTTTTAGAAATCACTTGCTATAGGTAACTTATATGTTA
>JBBAJS010000030.1:0-18100 GCA_040403975.1 Sediminibacterium sp. | reverse complement strand
TCCCTTTTCTCCTTGAACACCTTGAGCACCTACGGCTCCTGTAGCTCCAGTTGCGCCTTTTTCTCCTTGCGCACCAGTGGCACCGGCTAATCCTTGAATACCTTGAGGTCCAGTTGCACCAATAGCGCCAGAGGCGCTATTTAAATTATTAATTGAAATCCATGTTCCACTATCTGATAGTACCCTCCCTCGCGGAGTTCCAGGAGCAGGCACTAAACCATTGATATTATTAGAAAAAACAGGTGCACCAACCGCATTCAATTTTAATGATTGAAGCATAGCTGCTGTATCTGAAATATTGAGCTTATTATCAATGCGCTTACTTAAAGAAGCTGTATCAGACTTTAGCAAATATGGCTTGAGCATAGCTGCTGTATCTGAATAATTCATTTTTAACTCTAAGCCACTTACATTAGCTGCATAATTAGCGAAGGGAACCGACCAAAATTGGGATGTCCCCATATCAACATATTGTTGATCGGCGCTCCATCCTGGCTGAAAAATAGATGGTTCAATTGCAGCTTTAAGATTTAAAAAATAAGGACCTTTAGACCAATCAATAAGATCAAAAGAAGATAATCCAGAATAACGTTGGCCTTGGCCGATGATAATTGTAAATAATCCTTCAGCAGAGGAGGTTACTTTATAAGTTTCAACATAAACAGCATTGCCATTGGCAGCCGATTGAATGATGGAGATTTTGACATGAACAGACCGTTTTGAAGCTGGCACACCGTTGCGGTCAGCAGCAATTGCTTGAAACATTACACCATTAGGCACCCCAACGGTCTGCCTGGGCACACCAACATTCTGGGCACTTAAAGTGGGAACTTTAAATAAGACACTTGCAACTATTAGGCTGCAAATGACCAAAAATTTGTAACTCATTACCGACCGTTTTTAATAAACCGAATGCTTTGTAAACGTTCACTAATAGAGTATACGGATAAAATATAATTCCCCTGTAATAGTTTCATTACAGGAATTCGAACACCATTTGTTATACCATTCAAATCAGTCTTCACTTGCTCCAACAATTTCCCATTGAGGTCTGTAATGCTTATGTAGTAAGCATTTTCAATGTTAGGACTAATTGGAGTTGTCACTTTCACACCTAAAAAATCTGTGGCTGGATTTGGATATGCTGATATTTGTACATCCTTATTCTGAGACTCAGGGCAAGCCGTTGTAAAATCGCCCTGGTTTAATTTCAAAAAAGTTCTCAACCCGCTTGAAACATCTAAACAAATACTTCCTTCAATAACAAAAGAAGGGCTATATGTTAAATCAGTTGATCCCATATTTCCAATTCCACCAATAACAAACTTGCTATTGATTTGAGCAGAAGCAGTGTTAACACAAATAGTGCTAATTGCTGTAAGCAGAAATATGTGAATTAATCTAAACATATTTAGATTGATCAATTTTCATATTATTCCAAAACCACCATGTCAGAGAGCTAGCTTTTTCAAAAGCAATAAAACAAATCGAATATGTATATTGGATGAATGCTTTTTTACCTGCTTTCATTTGACGGATTTTTAGGACTCAAATGTGGCCTAGAAAATCAGACTACAAAATCCCAAGTAATGGGTATATAACATTTTGATAACATACCAAAACGACTCAAATAATTGATTTACAATAACTTATATTTTTTTAAGTTAGATTCCTCATATTAAAAAGCGTAAAAAAAGATGTTACATTTTTTAATAATACCAACAAGTTGGGAGGTGATTTGTGCATTTTGAATGAAAATCTTACTAAGAATACTTGAACACAAAATCGATAAAAGGTAAAAAGGCGGGCCGATAACAAGCAAATCGAACAATTTCTGATAATAAATATGTCGATTTTTCAATTTTATTCGTTCTATACATACGAATTTTAAAACTAAACAACTGTAAACAACAATAAATGAAAGATAACAGCAAAAGCAAGATTCCTTTTTTTGTTATTGGTTTTTTACTATTTGGGATGCTCATTCTTAGTTATTCCAACCACTTTAACAACACTTTTCATTTCGACGATTCACACACCATTGAATCTAACCCCTATATAAAAAGTTTAGACAATTGTTGGGCTTTTTTCTATTCCCCTCAAATGTTCAGTTCATTGCCATCGCATTGGGGCTTAAGGCCATTGGTAAGTGTTTCCTTGGCAATAGATTATTGGATGGGTAATAGCTTAAATCCCTTCTATTTTCAATTGTCTACATTCATTTGGTATATTTTACTGTGCATTATTCTATTCTTCATTTACCAAAAACTCATTAATCAATCCATAGAATTTAAGTGGACGGCATACAGTGCATTGTTCATTACAGCCTGGTATGCTTTACATACAGCCAATGCAGAAACCATCAATTATATCATATCAAGATCAGATGTATTGTCTACATTTTTCATTTTAGTGTCTTTTTCCCTATTTATACTTTACCCAAATAAAAGAAAATGGTATTTGTATATTATCCCTGCAGTATTAGGTGTGTTTACAAAAGAAACTGTTTTAACATTAGTGATCATTTTATTCTTTTACATCAATTTATTTGAAAAGAATATTAGTATAGCAGACCATTTCAAAAAGAAGCAGTTCCAATCAATTTTAAAAACAATCCTTACACTACTTCCATTATTTTTTTGCATAGCAGCTGTTCAATTTTATACACTTTCTTTCGCACATTCAACCAAAGACATTTCAAATCCTTTGGGATATTATATTTTAACCCAACCTTATGTATGGGTAAGATATTTTATTGCATTTTTCATCCCAGCCAATTTGACTGCCGACTCCGACTGGGGAGTTATAATGAATGTGTTTGATGAAAGAATCATTATTGGATTGATTTTTATCAGTGGATTGATCTATACCATTTTCAAAACTTCAGTGAAGCAAGAAACAAAGCCAATTGCATTTGGATTGATTTGGTTTTCTGTTACCCTCCTACCAACATCTATAGCTCCTTTCGCTGAAGTTACCAATGATCATAGAATGTTTTTCCCATTTATTGGATTAGCCTTAGCTGTTGGGCAAACGATCAATTTATTATTTATCGAATTAAGCAATAAAAAAATAAATCAAAAATTGATTCAGCTCGGTTTCATTCTTGCAATAATCTGTACTTTAAGCTTGAACGCTTATGGGGTTTATCAAAGAAATAAAGTATGGAAAACAGAAGAATCACTTTGGTATGATGTTACCATCAAAAGCCCAGCAAACGGCAGAGGTTTAATGAACTATGGTTTGGCACTTATGTCTAGAGGAGATTACGCTAACGCCAATATTTATTTTCAGAAAGCATTGATCTATAATCCTTATTATGATGTATTGTATACCAATATAGCCATCTTAAAAGCAGCTACACTTCAACCAGAAGAAGCTGAACTAAACTTCAAAAAAGCAATTGAATTCAATAAAGAAAGTTCTCAATCGCCCTATCTTTTTTACGCTGCATTTTTGAAAAACAATAAAAGATATGAAGAAGCTGAAACTATAGGATTAACAGCACAAAAAATCAATTCATATAACACAGAGCCACTAGAACTCTTAGCACTTATTTATAGTGAGACTGCTCAATGGGATAAATTGACCGCCACTGCGAATAAAATTTTAGCCATCGACCCAAGCAGTGAGAAAGGAAAAACATTTTTAAAAAATGGGCAAGAAAGAAAACCCATTGAAACTAATACTAGCACATCTAAATCTGTTGCAGATTTAATCAATAAAAGCCTTCTTTTATACAATGAAAAGCAATACCAAAAATGCATAGATGTATGCAATGAGGTATTGAAGATCGACCCCAATAATGCTGATGCTTATAATAATATTGGAGCAGCATACAATGAATTAAAAGAGTGGCAGAAAGCAATTGACGCATGTACAAAAGCATTACAACTTAACCCAAAACATAAATTCGCAAATGGCAATTTAAATTGGGCCAAATCAGAACTAAAAAAGCAATAACCAATGAGCGCCTTACTTACCATCATCATTCCTGCTTATAATGAGGCCGAATCTTTACCATCTGTGTTGCCATCATTATTGGAAAAGTGTAAGGAAGAAAACTGGAAAATCATTGTTGTGAATGATGGGTCGAAAGACAATACTGAAAATGTATTGGATCAATTTACTAATGAACCATTGCTTACTGTCATTAAACACAAAGTAAACAGAGGGTACGGTGGTGCAATCAAAACTGGCATTCAAAACACCACTACTCCATATTGTATTACATTCGATGCAGACGGGCAACATCAAATCAATGGCGTAAAGTTGATCTTACAAAGAATGCTTTCTGAAGATGCAGACATGATTGTTGGAAGCAGAATTGGAAGTGTATCGTCTGGAATGTTTAGAGAAACAGGAAAATGGATCATCAGACAAATTGCAAAAATATTAATGCCCATCAATGTGCAGGACATTAATTCCGGATTAAAAATGTACAATACCGAACTAGCACAAAAATACATCGCACTTTGTCCTAACTCAATGGCTTATAGTGATATCATTACGATGATATTTATTAGCCAGAAACATTTAGTGTTAGAAGAAAAAATAGAAGTCAGTAAAAGAATTGCAGGAACAAGTACGATTGGTGTTAGAACGGCATTTCAAACTGTTATAGAAATCATTAATATTTTAATGCTCTTTAACCCACTTAAAATATTCATTCCATTATCATTGTTATTCGCATTTATAACCACTCTTTGGCAGATACCTATTTTTATTAGAGGTAATGGATTGAGCGTTGGTGCATTATTTGGTTACATATTTGCTTTTGTTATTTTTTTATTAGGCTTGATTGCAGAACAATTGGGATTGATCAGAAAATTAATCATCAATAAAAATGAGTGATCATTGTTTTGTAATACCAGCATACCAAAATGCGGCATTTTTAGAGAAATGTATTGAAAGTCTTTTACAACAATCAATTAAATCGGATATTGTTATCACAACGTCTACCCCTACTGAGTTAACAAAATTGATTGCCAGTAAGTACAATATTCCTTATTATATCAATGATATTGAAAATGCAGGCATAGCAGGTGATTGGAATTTTGCACTTTCAAAAGCAACAGTCAACTTAGTGACCATTGCACACCAGGATGATATTTATGAAGTAGGATTTTCAAAAAAAGCTATAGAAGCCTATCATAAGCACCCAGATTTTCAGATCTGTTTCACCAATTATGCCGACTTATTTGATCAGACAATAAAACGTAATTCCATTTATCAATTGATTAAAAAATTACTATTAGCACCTATTCTACTTTCCAAAAAATCAAGTAATCCATTTATCAAAAAATGGCTAATCGCTTTTGGCAACCCAATTTCTTGCCCTACTGTTACGTTTAATAAAAGAAATTTAGGCGCATTTTCATTTAATACAAATTATCGATTTGTAGTAGATTGGTTTGCCTGGCTAGAGTTGAGCAGACAAAAAGGAAGCTTTGTTTATATCAATAAATCATTGATCCAACATCGGATCCATGAAAAATCAGCAACAACCAATGAAATGAAAGATGGCGCAAGATTGAGAGAAGAAAAAGAAATCTTATCAATTATTTGGGGGACTTCGATCGGCCGTTTCATAGCATATGTTTATCAATTAAGTCATTTTCAAAATCAAACAAAGTAAAATCAAAAATAAAAAAGCACACAGAATCAATTGACAATATGCAACAACTACAATACACCCCAACTGAAAGAATTCAGGTTTCAAGCCCTGTTACCAGAATTAAATACATTACAGAAGCATGTACCAATAAAACTGTTCTGGATCTTGGCTGTTATGATGAAACTGCATTGATTAAAAACAATACGGAAACTTATCTTTTTGCTGCAATTGATGCTGTTGCAAAAAATCATATCGGTATCGATAATTCTTCCTTACTTCCAGAAGAAGGAATTACTTTTTCTCAAACTAGCCGAATTATAAAAGGCGATATTCGATCATTGAAAGAAACAAATATTAATTCTTCTGAAATTGATATTTTAATAGCTGGCGAATTAATTGAACATATTCCCAATACGCTTGATTTCTTTAAAACAATTAAAAACGAATTCGGTAATAAAAAAATCATTTGCTCTACACCAAACACAACTTCTTTATCTAACATGATTCTTGCATTATTCAAAAGAGAGTCTTGTCATATCGATCATTACCAGGTTTATTCTTATAAAACGCTGAATACATTATGCAGAACTGCAGGATTTAAAAATTGGAAAATTATCCCCTATCATGTAAAGTATACTGAAATGATACTGCGTTCAAAAGGAATCAAAAAAATAATTGTTCAATCTTGCGAAAAAATCATCAATTTACTAGAGTATGTATTTCCATTAACTGGTGGAGGATTCATCATTGATATTGATATTTAAACTTTTAATATGCTGCTGATTATACTTTTTTGGACATTGATTTATTGTTTATGCAATGCATTTTCCATAGTTCTATTGGGAGACCGATCATTAATTTCAGGTAATTTATTAGAATGGTCAGCAATCATCAAGCTTTTATTCAATTGGAAATTTATTCTGGCTATGACCCTGGCTGTTTGCGCAAGGGTTAGCTATGTGTTTTTAAACAATAGTTTCTTAAAAGTGCCCAGATTGGCCAATATTTCTACTACATTAACCACCTTCGTAACATTAATTTCTTTACTCTTCATTGTACTTGCTAACTACTATTTTCTGGACGAAAAACTCAATATGCAACAAATGGCAGGTGCAGGTATCATTTTACTGGGAGTTGCCATAATGATGAAATAATTGCTTAACAATACCCATCCCTTTCAATACCTATCCCTTTCAAAAAATCGCCCACTTTTAGCAAATTCTGTGCTGGAAAACCTACCAAATAGCAGGTAAACCTTATTAAAAAATGAATTTTAGCGCCCACTCAGGTGCCAGGGAACGCTCTATTTTAACATTTTATTATGCCATATTAAAATATTATAATACATTTAACATGTAGTGATATTACTACAACCAATTCTCGTTTTCAGTACCCCCCAATTTCCTATTGCAAACCAGTATTTGGACAATATTTAATTCGAAAAATACAACTGGTTGATTTTCATCAAATTAAACATATTTCAATAAATATGTTTTTTATAAATTTTGAAACCTGCTTTATGAAGATAAAAATTTACTTATCCGTTTTATTGCTTTTATGTTTTGCGAATTTTAATTTGAATGCGCAAAATCAGCAATTATCCATCAAGGATTTTGTTTTATATAGTACTAAGGACTTAAAGCTGAATGAACAAATAAAGGTCCTCCCCAATGGAACTACTCCAGGAAATCTAGGGAGCTTAAGAAAAATATACTTTAAAAAAGAATCTGCAATTACAGGAAACATCTATAGTAGAGAATCTATTGATCTGGATAAAAGCATTTCCGTTACCGGAAATCTTTTTGCCAATAATTTGTCGAATGAAAGAAATGATATTCTCAAAGGAGATAAGGATATTAGAATCACAGGCAATGCATTAATCAATGGTAATATAAAACTTACATCAAGTGGCAGCTCATTTATTGGTTCAATAAAACAAAGGCTGGGAGCAACTTATTCTGGGCCAAATCCAACATTAGGAAGAACAACAGGTATTTTGCTGCTTCCTATTTTTCCTACACTTCCTCAAATAAATAGTTTTACACAAGGCACTACAAGAGTATCAGGAACACAAACCATTACCCCTGGAAATTATGGCGATGTTGTGCTTTCAAACGGGCAAACACTTACATTGAATGGTGTTGGTACTTATACATTTAAATCAATCAAAAATACAAGCGATAAAAAAGTAAACATTGTTTATAATTTCAACAATATTGGCAGTGGACAGTTTCGAATTTTTGTAAAAGAAAATGTTGACTTGAAATATGTAAGTTCAAGCACTATCAATGGTGGTAGTGCAGCGAGGATTTATACAGAAATTCAATCCAATCTAAAACCAGCTGTTAAAAATAAGGATGACGACGACGACGGTGACGATGATGATGACAATAATGCTTTTTCTATATCAAGTGGGTCAGGAACACCAGGTTCAGTTTGGCTAGGTACTCTTTGGGTTCCCAATGGTAAAATAAAAATAAAATCTACAGGAAATTCAGTAGCCAAATTTGAAGGTGCCATCTGGTGTGGCGATAAAATTTATATTGAAAAAAATGTAGAAATTAAATTTACACCCCTAGTTGCCGAACCGAATAATATTTCACCTTACTACCCTGCCCCTCCTACTGGAAAAACAAATGATTTAATAGGTGTTGCACTTACACAACTTGCAACAAATACTGGCACGATCAGCAGTATTCCTAATAACAATATTTTTACCATTCAAAATAATAAAGTATTAATTGAAGTAGTTGCCCAACCTGGTCAGTACGCAGCATTATTGGCTTATTTACAAAGCCAAGGCCTTACCGACATTGTTAATAATGGCGCAAACTCATTAATTATTACTGGTTATTTCCCAATTGCCAATTTACAGAACTTAAATCAACAGATAAACTTGATCAGGTATGCTCGACCTGTTTATCAACCATTGACTAAAGTTGGATTAACTAATACACAGGGAGACATTGCAATCAGATCAGATTTAGTAAAATCTGGATACAATGTAAATGGATCTGGAGTAAAAATTGGTGTTATTTCTGATAGTTATAATACACTACCCAATAACCCTGCTTTAGCAGATGTTACTAACGGAGATTTACCTGGCCTTACCAATCCTAATGGCAATACAACACCTGTTGATGTTCTTAAAGAATATCCATCTGGCATGAGAACTGATGAAGGAAGAGCCATGTTACAAATTGTGCATGATGTAGCACCAAAATCTAGTTTAGCATTTAGAACAGGGTTTATTAGTGCTGGAGATTTTGCAGAAGGTATACGCAATTTAGCAACTGCAGGATGTAAAGTAATTGTAGACGATATAACTTACATCACTGAGCCATTTTACAGAGATGGTATTGTATCTAAAGCAGTAGATGAAGTAGTTGCTACCGGAGTTACTTATGTATCTGCAGCAGGTAATTATGGATCAAAAGCTTATGAAAGCGTTTTTGTTCCTGGTCAAGCTCCAGCTGGTGTTACAGGACAAGCTCACGTTTTTGGATCAGGAAAAGTATTTCAAAAATTAACATTGGCCCCAGGCACTTATACTATTGTACTTCAGTGGGATGATAATGTATATTCACTTGGAGGCAATGCGGGCACTCAAACTGATTTGGATATTTATTTAGTGAATAGCGACGGCTCTGCTTTATTTGGATTGAATGGTCCAAATATTAATGGCGACCCAATTGAAGTACTCCCTTTCACTGTTAATGCGCAAACACAAACCAATATCATGGTAGTGAAAGCTGCCGGATCTAATGTAAAATTCAAGTATATAATTTTCAGAGGAGAAGGAACTATTGATGAGTTTGCTACCAATTCTGGAACAATCGTAGGACAAGCAAATGCAGCAGGCGCCTTATCTGTAGGAGCTATATTGTATACCAATACTCCTCAATTTGGAGGCGTTGCTTCACCTGCATCATTTAGTTCAAGAGGTGGATCATTGGTAAATAATGTAAATAGAAACAAGCCGGATATTGCCGGACCAAATGGAGTGAATACTACAGTTAATATGGGAGGAGTGAATATTGACGGTGATGCATTTCCTAATTTCTTTGGAACCTCAGCTGCCGCTCCGCATATAGCAGGCACAGTTGCGCTATTAATGGAAGGCAAACAGAAATTTGATGGAGTACAATTAACCCCATCACAAATTAAAACCGCACTTCAATCAAGTGGTATTAGAACAAATGGTGTCACATATGACATTGCAATGGGTGCAGGATTAGTACAAGCAGATGCAATGTTTAAATCATTTGCAAAACCAAAGCCAATGTTGACTTCATTAGAGTCTGTTGGCAATGCAGGATTTGCACCAGGCACTAAACTTAAAGTTAATGGCAAGTATTTATCTCCGGAAACTAAAATATTATTTAGAGGCGTAAGATTAACTACTACCGTAATTGATGAAAATTCTGCAACTGCCGACATACCTCCATATGTTGGAGGCAACCCCAGTGTTCAATTAACAACTGACGCTGTAAGTACTAGTTTATTAGATGGGGGCAGTTCAGATTCTCTAAAACTGTTTAACATTACAAAGAAAACAGTTAAGGTAATAGCAGACAATCAAGTAAAAAAATATGGTGAGCAATTACCTAATTTTAGTTTTAAAGTAACCGTTGATGGTAAGCCACTTGATTCAACTGGATTAACCTTAGCTAATTTAAAATTAAATAATTTACAATTTAGTACTCCGGTAAATGCATTAACCAATGCAGGAAATTATTTTATTAAACCCATCTCTCCTTTTGATTCATCTAACTTATCATTAACTGATATTGGTTTGCTTGAATTGTATAATTACGAATTTGTTAATGGATTAATTACAGTTAAAAAATTAAATATCAAAGTAACCCCTCAAGATAAAAGTCTTGTATATGGAGATAAGATCAATAACATTCAATACAATTATGTAATTGACCCAACAGCCAATATTTCTAGCGCAATTAGAACTAGCTTAACGGATTCATTGAAGTTTTCACATGCATCTATTTTAGATACCAGCACTGTTGCACTAGTTGATTCAAGAGCTATTGTTAATTCAAGAGCTATTGTTAACTCAAGAGCTATCGTAAATAGTAGAGCCATAGTTAACATGGGAGTTTTGGTAAGTAGCAGGGCAATCGTCAATTCAAGAGCTATTGTAAATTCAAGAGCTATTGTAAACTCAAGAGCTATTGTAAATAATGTTCAACTATACGATACCACTTATGTGAAAGACACAACAAAAGTGGTGGATGTTCCTGCGTCAGTAATACTAGATTTCAACTATAATGAATCAACTCAAACATCTACCTCTACGTTAACCAGTAGCAGAGCAATTGTAAATTCAAGAGCTATCGTAAATAGTAGAGCAATTGTAAACTCAAGAGCTATTGTTAATAGCAGGGCAATTGTAAATGGCACTTATAGTGGAGATCCATTGTCGAATAGCAGAGCAATTGTAAACTCAAGAGCCATCGTTAATAGCAGGGCAATTGTAAACTCAAATACGGTTGCCGGCAATTCAGATACAAGTAATATTAAAGTAGCTGTGATTATCGATCAAACTGATGTTGATTTTGCAAGAGACTCTAGCTTAAAGCAAGATCCAATTGAAGCATTCAAGGCAATTAGTATGATTACAGGTACAACTGTAGGTCAACATTTGATTATTCCTGCAGCATTAATGATTGAAAATTTTGAAGTAACATATGAAACTGGCCAACTAAATATAGCACCAGCAACTCTTACAGTTAAATCAAAAGATACTACAATCAATGTTGGAATTACACCAACATTTAACCATACTATTAGCGGATTTAAATATGAGGATAGTGTAGGAAATGTAATCAAAGGCAGCCCAGTTTATACATTAAAAGATAGTACGGGAGCAACTGTTAATAGTACAAATCCACCAGCTGGCAGGTATACAATTAATATTAGCTTACAATTAATTGCACCTCCTGCACCAGATTTCTTAATTGGATTATTAGGAACTGATTTAGAAGTTATAGCTGATTCAACTAGACCACCTAATTATTTTGTCAATTTTATCTATGGAACATTAACAGTTACAGGAGGTATAGACAATCAAGCACCAAATGTAATTTGTCAACCAGTTTCTGTAACACTTGCATCTAATGGTACAGCAACAATTACTGCAGAACAAGTTAACAATGGAAGTACCGATAATGTAGGAATAACCAATATGAGCTTGAGTAAATCTACTTTTAACTCTATTGATTTTAATAATAAAGCACTGAATTTTAATTCAGGACCTGACGTAGTTGTAACGAATAATATAGCCAACTTACCAATTGGCAATAGCTCTAGAACCATTAGTGCCTGGGTTAATCCAAGTGCATTAAACGATAATATGGACATTATGGGATATGGTTATAGAATTAATTCTAATATAGGTGATCCTACACCTACACAATGGGCTATTGCACTAGAAAGAGATGTAACCAATAATACGCATAGATTAGTATTCCGTAGTGGTGGTCAAACAGTAATTCAACCTTCATTAAAGGTTCCAATAAATACATGGACATATGTTGCTGCTACTTATAATGGCACCTCTATAGTAATATATGCAAATAACCAAAGTATTACAATTCCTACAGTAGGTTCTTATGGAACAATAGCAGGTAAATTTTATGTAGGAGCGCAAACAAAAGAAGATGGAACGGCAGGCTATTTAAGCCAATTCCAAGGTTCTATAGATGATGTAAAAATGTACGATAGAGGATTGTCAGCAACAGAAATTGCAGCAGACAGATCTAATAACAATCCATCTGGCCTAGTATTGTATTATCCATTTAATGAAGGAGCTGGAAATGTAATTGTAGACGCCTCAGGAAACAACAACAATGCATCTATACAAAACCCTACTGGTTCTAATTGGATTGACAAACCTGTTACAACTACTTTAACAGTTACAGATGCAGCTGGAAATTCCGCTTCTTGCAATGCCACTATTACTCTTGTACCGCCTGATCTTTTAGCACCAAACGTAATTTGTCAGCCTGTTACACTAACTCTTGCATCAAATGGTACAGCAACTGTTAATGCTTCTCAAGTAAATAATGGAAGTACTGATAATAGTGGTGGTCCATTAACTTATCAGTTTTTACTGCCTGGAGGCAATAACAATGGTCAAAGAGTTTCTACGGTAAATAGCGGAACAATATCTGGAAGAAATATAACCGGAATTACTTATACCCACAATGGACAACAGAAAACCATTACTCCTGCGAATGCAATAAGATCTAGATTAGTTGTATCAACCCTAACTGCAAATCCTGTACCAGGTGGTGATGCCAATAGATTCTGGGATTTATCTGCCAACGCAATGAATGAATCAACTGGCTTAAGAGTATTGGGTGATTTTGATATGGGTACTGCATTTCAAGATTGTGGAGATGCAACTCCAGTAAATCACCAAGTAGTTTTTGATAGCCCAATTATTCCAGGAGCTGGTCCTGAAATTTTCATTGTTCATGGTGGATTAGTGAACGATATTCAAATATTGGATGTTGCCGGAAATGTAGTGTTAACCATTCCAGCAAGTGAAATTAATAACAGTTCTTCGGTATCGATGGCCGCAGGAAGTATATTCAATGGATTCTATTTAAGGAATAAAGCGCCATTTACTGTAGAACTATTAGGGGTACATGGAAATACACAAAACAAAGTACTGGCATTAGATATCAATTTTGATGAAATACCAGCAATTGGTGGTATCAGATATGGTGGAGGATATGGAGGAAATTGCAACTACGTCTACGAAATCTTTGGCGTACAACAAACACCTTCTACTGCTTCACAGATGACTTTTACCAGTGCAAATATTGGCGCAAACCCAGTAACATTATTAGTAAAAGATGCATCAGGCAATAGTGCTGTATGTAGTCAAGTAGTTACTGTAGTATGCAATTCTACACCCGCTTGCCCTGCTGACATTACTGTCAATTCAAGTCCATCTCTTTCTACTGCGGTTGTAAATATTCCATTCCCTACATCTTGTGGTACATACATAAGTACATCAATTCCAGGGTATACTTATATGGGTACAAACAATGGAAGTGCATACTATTTGTCCAATGCCGCAAGTTCTTTTGATGTTGCCAAAACTGATGCTACATCTAGAGGCGGTCATTTGGTTTCTATCGGCTCAGCGGCTGAAAACCAGTTTATTGTAGCCAATGTTCCATCAGGAGGATATTGGATTGGAATAAATGATATTGCATCAGAAGGAACATTTGTATGGGCTAATGGCGAACCTGTAACTTATACAAATTGGAGTTTCATTTATGGCCAACAGCCAGATAACTATCTTGGACTTGAAGATGCAACCATTATTGGTATAGGAGATCCAAATTCAAATGGCACATGGAACGATGTACCAGTTTATGATAATTGGAGACATATTTTGGAAATTCCAAACGTTGCAGGCGTAAGAGAGCAAATAGCAGGTATTGCAAGTGGTAGTCCATTCCCGATTGGTATAACAACCAATACATATGTTACTACAAAAACAAATGGGTCGAAAGATACATGTAATGTGAAAATAACAGTGCTTGACAAACTTGCACCAAACGTTATTTGCCAACCTGTTACTGTTAATTTGGGAATAGGTGGAACAGCATCTATCACTGCTTCACAGGTAAACAACGGAAGTACCGACAATATTGGAATTGCCAGCATGAGTTTAAGTAAATCAACGTTCTCATGTGCAGATCTTGCAAATAAAGCTTTGAGTTTTGACTTAACTCCAGATGTAGTTGTATCAAATAATACTGCAAATATTCCAATTGGCAATAGTGCAAGAACATTTAGTGCCTGGGTAAATCCAAGTGCATTGAATAATAACTGGGGTATTATTGGCCAAGGTCAGGCACCACCAACCAACGGAAATGCAAATGGTAATTTATTTGCGATAGGATTACAAAATGGCAATCGATTAACATTCTGGGGATCTTATGCAGACTATGTTTCACCAGCGGTAGTACCGATGAATACTTGGACTTATGTTGCTGTAACTTTCGATGGCAGTACGGGTATTTTATATATGAATGACCAGGCATATCCATTCAACCCTATGAACTCACATGGCTGGCCGATAAATACAACAGCAAGTAAGTTCTTTGTAGGTGCCGAAACAACTACAAATGGTCTAGATTATAGAGCACAATACCAAGGTTCAATAGATGAAGTAAAAGTGTATAACAGAGCTTTATCCGCAGCAGAAATTGCAGCCGATAAGGCCAATACCAACCAAACTGGATTGGTGTTATATTATCCATTTAGTGAAGGAACTGGAACTACTATTAGTGATGCATCCGGAAACAACAACCCTGCAACACTATTAATGAATGGTAGTAATTCCAATTGGGTCAATAGAATTGGTGGAGCGGTAACTACCACATTAACAGTTACTGATTCAGCAGGCAATTCATCCAGTTGTGTTTCTTTAATTACTGTTTTGGATAACAATAACTATTGTGCAGTCAATTCTAATTCAGTAACAACAATTGCCAATAAGGTTCAATTTGAAGAATTTACCATTACAAGTAAAAAGAAATCAAAAGTATATCCTAATCCTTCTTCTGATAAAATCACGGTTGAGTCAGAGAATGAAATTGAATCTGTCAATCAAATTATCTTAGTTGATATTGTTGGAAAAATAATGCCACAAAGAAATATCAAATTGTTATCGAAGAATAAAATAGAAATAGATGTTGCCGATTTACAAAAAGGAGTTCATTATGTAAAATTAATGAGCAAAAAAGGCCTTGAAGTACTGTCATTTATAAAACAATAATGTAAAAAATATCGTTTGAAACTATGATCAAAAAAAAGAAGCTTTTTCTAATTTCAATAGCAATATTTGTATTATCATTTTCAGTTGTGTTTTCTCAAGAAGCTTCTACTCATGTTTTTACTAAAGAAGATACCAGTAGGGTAAATCAACTTTTATCAATTAGTAAAAGCTATTTTAGTAAAGCCCCAGATTCTGCCATTAGTTACGCTTTACAAGCAAAACAATTGGCAGAGTCTGTTCAATATTTAGAAGGGAAAGCATATGCATTAAAAAATATTGGGATAGCATATTATTATCAAGGAAAAGACCTGGAAGCCCTGGACTATTGGAAACAATCCTTAGAAATATTTAAATCAATTAAAGACGAGATCGGAACCGCCAATATTTTAAACAATATTGGTGCCATTTATTTCAACAAAAAAGATTTAACCAATGCATTAGAATATTATTTACAGTCATTAAAGCTTGCAGAAAAAACAAAAGACAAAATGAGAATACTCTCAGCCTTAAACAATATAGGCGGAGTTTATTTTGAAAAACCTGTAACCCATGATAAAGCATTAGTGTATTTTTTAAAGTCTTTACCGCTAAGCGAAGAGCTAAAAGATTCTGAAACATTTGGAACAACAGCAGCTAATTTGGGTGAAATTTATTATGTTCAAAAAAAGGATTCTTTAGCATTAGTATATTTTAACAAGTCGGCAAAAGCTTTTAATAATTCAGAAAACAGCCCATACGCCTATAATAATTTAGGGAAAGTTTATAACAGAAAGAACAATTATAATCTTGCTATATTTTATCATAATAAGGCATTAGAAATCGCAAAGAAATTAAACGGAAGCTTAGATATTGTTCAATCATTAATGGGACTTGCGAAAACCAACATTTCAAAGAGAAGTTTTAGCGAAGCATTAATTTACCTAAAACAAGCCGAAACAATTGCACTAGAACATAATTTTTCTGGAGAGTTAAAATCTGTTTATGAAGAATTTGCAAACGTTTATAATCAAACTAAAGATTATAAAAACGCATATGTATATCAATACAAGTATGCTGCAATAAAAGATACTTTATACAATATAGAAACAGATAGAAAATTAGGAAGCTTACAATTTGATTTCGATATTCAAAAGAAGCAGAGTGAAGTAGATTTATTAACCAAAGACAATCAGCTACAAGAAGAAAATATCAAAAGACAGAAATTCGCTAAGAATGCATTTCTAGTTGGATTATTCCTTATTCTAATTATTGCCATTATTACGTATCGCAACTATTTAAGAAAAGTAAAAACCAATTTATTATTAGATAAGCAAAAGGCAGAAATTGAAGGCCTGCTATTAAATATATTACCAGCTGATGTAGCAAAAGAGTTACAAGATTCAGGCAATTCAGCTCCTCGTAGTTATAAAAAAGTATCTGTATTATTTAGTGACTTTAAAGGTTTTACTAAACATGCAGAACACATGACTCCTGAAGAACTGGTTGAAGAACTAAACACCTGTTTTGTAGCATTTGATGAAATTGTAGGAAAATATGGATTGGAAAAAATAAAAACGATTGGGGATGCATATATGTGTGCTGGGGGAATTCCCACAGAAAAAGAAGGGCATGAATTTGATATGATCAAAGCAAGCCTGGAAATGCAGGAACATATTTTTAATCATAATTTAAAAAGAAATGAAAAAGGCCTCGAATCATGGGATTTAAGAATAGGCATTCATGTTGGGCCGATTGTAGCCGGAGTGGTTGGTAAAAAGAAATATGCGTATGATATTTGGGGAAGCACTGTAAATATAGCCAGCAGAATGGAAAGCAATGGAGAAGCAGGGAAAGTGAATATATCAGAATCGACTTATAATTTAATTAAAGACCAATATAAATGTATACATAGAGGTAAAATCTATGCAAAAAACGTAGGCGATATTGACATGTATTTCATTGAATCCCCAATTGTTTTAGCTTAATTTGGCGATTTTAAATTCAACCTAAAAAAACTACAGTCCACTTGATTCTACTGTTTATAAATGGGGGACCTTTTCAGCAAATATGCTACAGAAGCAAAATAAGATCCAACTTCATTTAACATGAAAAAAGGCTTTCTTGTATCATTGAAAACCGATTCCCCCTGATCATTGATAATACTTACTTGAGACTTTGCATCATACGTCTTAGAATAAGTGGTTCTTTTATTCCCACCATTTGTAGAAGATGAATTGACTGTTGCAACATCTTTTGAAGTAATTTCAGCAAGTACCTGAACTACAAATTCAACTCCTAAAATCTCACAAAATTCTTTGGAAGTATACCCTTTAAAATTAGCTTGTGTAATACCAGCTTTGAAAAGTTTAGAATTTGTAACACTAACGTCTTGTAAAACCAGTTCGCCAATATGGCCTTGTAAAAGCTCATTGGCACTTGTTTGCCCTTTAATAGCTTCTTCATCAGATGCTACTATTTTATCGATGATAATTCGAAAAGGCAATATGGCAATTTTACCTTTTCGTTCAACTGCTGATATAGTATCTAATTCAATTTTCTTACTATTTTGTGTCCATTGTAAATCCTTAACAAAAAGGGCTTCATTAAAACTTGCAAATGAAGATTGAAGGTGAATAAAAATAAACAAGATTGCTAGCTTATAAAACTTTTTCATTTTATTTAAT
>JBBAJS010000029.1:19256-23934 GCA_040403975.1 Sediminibacterium sp. | reverse complement strand
TGACAATAGCCCCTTTTTTGATTGACTTCCATTTGTGTTTGATTAGGTGTTTAAACTTTAAAACCCGGCACCATTTTTACTGATGCCGGGATCTATTTATGAATCAGCAAATTATGAATTTGTTGATTTTGTGATTGCTCCTGTCAAAGTGATTGAGCCTGAGAAAGTCACTGCTGCCTCCATTTCTGCCGATTGCTCGATTGATGCAATGTAACCCTCTGCCGTGTAGATCGTATCGCCTGATGCAGCCGTTCCGAATACGCAAGTGATGATTGTACGGTTTAAAACGAAATCAACTAATTCCTCAGCATTAGCAGCTGATGCGTAGTTTACCAAACCGTCAAACGAAATTTCGCCTGAACGTAGGCCGCTGATTCCCTCAGACCAACCGCCTGAATCCTTTGTTGTTGCATCTGCAATGTCCTGTGAAATAGACAATGTGCATGATGTTGTGTGTGCAATGGCCGTTCCCTCAACTTTGATCAATAGGTTCGTGCCGTTAAATACTCCCGATGTTGCCATATTTTTGTTTAATTTTTATGCTCTTATTTTATGCAAATATATTCAATTTCAATTATACATTTTGCCACTGAATATTTAAGTTTTCCCAATTGGTAAACACCTGATTCCAAATCAATCGTGCATCGGTATAAATACGGCCCGAAATCGTAAAATCAACCGAATATGTGGAAACGTTTTCCATTTGGCTGACCTGCTCCACATTGTTAATGTATCCCAAACCATAGTAAAACATCCCGGCCGTTTGGAATACCCATTGCACCTGTGATCGGGTGATAATTCTTTCCACAAAATCATTGAAATTGACCTGATCGGAATAATCCACCAATCCTTCGGCTGAAAAGGATGCCGACCTTTTACCTGCCAACACCTCTTTCCAACCTTGTGAATCCTTATTGGTAAATTCGGCCATATCCATTTGCAAAGACATTGTGGCTGACTTGGAATGTCCCAATGCCACATCGCCTTCATACAAAACAACATTTGTGCCGTTTACTAATGCCATCTAAACTGCCGGTGATTCAATTGCAGGTTCTACCATTTCCGGTTGCGGTGGTACAGGTGGAATATATTCGCCTGTGATCGTCAAATTTAATTGCTCAGCTACCCAATCCCAAGCGTATGAATCAACAGTCCATTGTGCGTACGCATCGCCTGTCATTGTCAAATTACCCTGTGTAACCTGTGCTCCTAATGATTCATCATCATTTTTCATATTTAATGAATAATAAAACGTTGCCGATTTTCCCAACGTTACATTCACCGCATATGCGTTTAAAATGGTTGCACTTAATGTTTTGCCATTGTCCCAAATTGAAACCGGTTCGATTGTTTTCATTATCTTAAATTTCTACTGTTTCTACTTCAATTTCTTTGAAATCAACACCATTTGTCCAATCTTTCAACCACACAAATTCTTCTAATCCATCCGGATTGATAATTTCAATCACCTCAAATTCAACCTCAGTTAAATTCAATTTCTTTGATTCTGCGTTTAATTTCTTCAAATTCTCTTTTGTGTACGCATAGCCTCCATTTTCTTTTAAAATCAGGTTGCCGTCTTTATCAACAGACGCGCAATCCAAGCGCATATCATCCGCTAATTCATCGTATTTTTCCAAATACGGCTTTAATTTCTCGTGAATTTTAGCCAATTTCTTTTGAGGCTTTGTCTTTCCATCTCCTACAAAATGTTTTAATACTTGCGCTAAAACAAGGATTTCTGCGTAATTTTTTTTGATTGTTTTTTCTGCTTTTGCCATTTTATGTGCTGATTAGATTATTAATATGCAAATATACTCATTATGGACAATACGTTGATCCAACTACAATTTGAATTGATCCATTATATCCTGCCGGTAATGTTGTTTGATTAGTACCATTATAATAGTAAAATAATGGCGTAATTCCGGGCAAAACATATCGTTGGCCAACCCCTAATGTTGGCAAAATCTTTGTCCAAACTGCTGCCCCACCGCCACACGCTGTCAATTGATAATATGTGTATGCCGTTGCAACTAAATTGCTTTTAACCACTAATTGATTATCTGATTTTCCTGACAAATACGATGCCTGACAATCAATGGTTGTCAATGCTCCTAATTTTGTCACCTCTCTATTTCCCGGAACACCTGATGGTGGTATTAATCCAATTTTTATAAATACGTTATTATTCACTGCATCCTGTAAATTATCCCACGAAACAGCCTGATTACTTGCTATACCTGCCCACGACATATTTTATGCTACGTTTAATTGTTTTTCTAATTCCTCAACCCTTTGTTCTAATCTTGCAATTTTTGCCGTGTGAACTTCACGATATGATAAATTTAAAAATCCATCTGTACCCTTTTGAACTGCGTGTGGCATAATTAATTCGGTATCCTGCGCAAAATATCCCAATTCAATTTTGCCATTCTTTTCGTACAATTTAGCCTCTAATTTTTCGATTCCATCAATAATTGGATTGCTTTCAATTAAAGTTTTTAGGCGAATATCTGACGATTCATAAAATGCTGTTGCTGTGACTGAATTTCTGAAAAATCCTGATCCTCCACCATTTACACGGAAATCAATCGTGTTTCCATTTACATTTAAAACCCTGAATCCACGTGAATCATCGCCTGTTCCATAGTATTTAACCTGCATCCAATATTCTGAACCGGGATGCGCAATTCCATAAGTCCAATTCGTATCTCCTGCCATTACAACAGCATTTGGATAATCATAATTTGAACCTGTTAAAAATATATTTGTTGCTGTTGCTGTTCCATTTACTTGAAATCTATATCCGTTGTCTGTTGTTGTTCCAACTAATACATTATTCCCACTTGTAATTGATAGCGCATTAAAACCTGCTGTTGCGTTATAAAGTCCAAACCAACCATCTGTTCCTGACGTAACACCATTAGCAATCCACCAATCACGAACACCGTTTGATTTCAAAATTAAATATGCGCCACTATTACCTGTAAATCTTCCAACAATACCTCCACTCGAAACAACATCTAATGAATAAGCAGCCGAAACAGTTCCAATTCCAATGTTTCCTCCCTGAAAATATGCTGATCCGTCATTCCTTACTAAATGAACTATTGTTCCATTACTATTTTGTAAAACTAATGTTGAATTTGAACCTGTTGAATCACTCCCTTTAACCCAAAATCTGTTTCCTGATGATGGTATAACTCCAATACCTAATTCACCGTCTTTTGTTACTCTTATTCTGCTTCCCCACGAACTTCCATTGTATGTGTAAAAATCTAATCCTGCTCCACTTGCCTGTGTTGATCCTGCAATAATACCTGTATTATCTGTTGCATCATAACCAAATTGCAATCCGGGTTGATCGCCACTTGTTGTATTAATAACTGCAATTCTACGTCCATTTGTGCTACCAAAAGCAAATGTTGATGCACTTTGTATTACAGTAGCAAATGAACCTGTCGAACCACCATTTACTGTTAATGCACCATTTATAGTTATCCCTCCACCTGTCGTAATACCACTTGAAAAGCTAGCTGAACCCGTTGCAGAAACACTAAATACTGTCGATCCTAATGAGCCGTCACTTGTTGGTGCTTTAACTCCAAACACATTGTTTGATGCGTTGGCATCACCTTGAAAAAATAATCCACTTTGTACAACAAATCCAAACGCATTTCCGATTGTTCCATTAGTCCAAATTATACCACTATTTTGATTTGCTAATGTAGATGCGGCATAAGATGGGAATAATGTTTTAACCCTTGCTAATCCATTAACATCCAATAAATATCCTGCATCTGTATTTGTATTTACTAATACTTTTCCCGCAAAATAATTATTGTCTGATCCACCTGCCTGATAAATAGCCCATTTTGTTCCAATTGTACCTGAACCGCCTGTTGCAGGCATATATAAAGCATAGGATGCTGTTACATTTGCATTTGTATTATTATTCAAATACAATCCAAATACCTGAGATGCTGCATTTACAAACGTTGTGTTAAATACCGCCTGATATTGATTTGTTCCTGATGTAAATGATGAACCTGAAATATAAAATTGGCGATCTGCCGTTGGGGCATTACCACCCAATCCCAATCCTGAACTAAAAATTGCACCTGATCCATCAAAATTTACTGCAAATCGTACGTTATTAGATTGGGAGGCATCAATCACTTGAAATTGCCTTAAATTACCGTATGTTCCACCGGATCCGTGAACCCTAATATGATATTGATTTGAATCAACACCTGCCGCCTGTGTGTTACTAAATCCCCAATTAGGATCACCATAATTGTATGTTCTAATAACTGCCCCTGATGCCAAAGATGCAACAGGATTAACAAATAACAAAGATGTCGTTAATGTGCGACTACCTAAATCAACATTTGTCGTTGCACCTGTATATGGAACATATCCTGATAAATTTGGCCCTGTTGTCACCGATCCATCAGCCATCAAATACTGACTTGATGTACCGCCATCCTTTACAAATGATCCGGCCGTGATGCTTTTTCCAACTCCTGTGCTAATGTTTCCGCTTGAATTTATTGAAAATCTTGTTGCACCTGCCGTTTGATCATAAATGTAGAAAAACCCTGAATCAATGAAAACCGTATAATCAGGGTTTTGATCCGTGTCTGTAAAATACAACTTTGGTTCTGCCCCACTT
>JBBAJS010000029.1:0-19156 GCA_040403975.1 Sediminibacterium sp. | reverse complement strand
CGGCATCTACCCCGATAAAATAATCAGGGTTTTGATCCGTGTCTGTAAAATACAATTTAGGTTCTGCTCCTGAAATAGTCATATATCCTGTAAATACAGGATTCAACGCATCGGCTTTCAATGCTAATGCTGCAATGACTGCGTTTGAATTTGGGTATTCGGTTGCGCTTGCAAGCAAGTTTGAAACCATTTTATCCAATCTTTGGTATGTACTTGCCGCGTCCGTTGTTGTCAAATACGTTGAATTGTCGTATGAGATTGTTGTACCTGACGCCTTTATAAATCCTGTTCCATTCAACTGAGCCTGAGGTGTATAACCCAATACGGTTGCAATGCTCTTATTTTTCCATAATCCGCTTGACGCCTCGTAAAATAAGCCTTGATTGTTAGCCTTTGATTGAATCAACACATCGTGTAATTCCTCAATTTCAAATCCATTTTGGACGTTCACAAAAATCTCTCCATTGTTTGATTGTACTCGCGTTACAACCCCAATGTAAACCATATGCGCAGGCGCTACCGGCTTATTTGCTAAACCAAAAATCAACGCGCCATTTACACCAAGCCAAACAGGATCCCCTGCGGAGGCCGCTGACGTGTCTAATCCTGCAATCAATCCGAATGTCACGCATTTAACTAGATCGTTGAGTGCGCCTCCTGTTTCAAGCAAACCAAACGTTTTTGATGACGTTGCCTCAGTGGTATTTGAAGCGGCCGAAACAATCATATTTGTTCCGTTGGCAGACGAAACATAAACCGCCGCGCCTTTGGCCAATGCTGACCCTAATTTGACCTCATTTTTGGTTTGTGTGGCGTAATTATCGATCCAATGAGTATTGTAGTCTGTTGCGTCTATTTTGGACAAAATTTGACCTGCTGCGCCTCCTGTTGGCAAGCCTCCTGTAATCGTTTGGAATGTGGCCAATGTTCCATCGCCTCGAATGTATTGTGAAATCGTACCTGTTGGCACATTATATTTGGCATTCAACGCATTCTGCAAATCGGTCTGATTAGATAATGTGCCTGTGATGTTTCCCCACACGGCTGCTGTCCCCTCAACTGTCCACGATCTGTCTGCCGTTAAATTATAGGTGACACCATTTATTGTTAATGTGCGTTGATTTGTCACCGGTGTGTAACCTAATGCCGTAATGACCTGCGCACCTGTGATGGATGTCAAATATGCGTTTGCATCCAATGATCCATCAGCCTTCAAAAATTGTGTGGCTAATCCGTTTGTGACTTTGTATTTGTTGGCCCTTAAAAACCCTTGTGAATCGATGAAAACATTTGATCCACCCCCTAATCCATCTGTGATTTGCTTTTCGCTTGCTGTTAGGATGTCATTATCAATGGTCTTTAATAATGCTTTATAGGTTTCCGCAACCAAATTCCCGGTTAATGATGCCATTTTTTACCTGCTTATTTTAATGCAAGTTAAAAAATAATCAGCCTCGTTTTATAAAACACGTATCCGATAATGATGACCGATTCAAAAAAGATGGTAATAATGGCCCACGCAGGTACGACATTTTTGATCACCTCTTTGTTTACAATTCGAACATTGTCCGATTTTGACAATTGGTATTTGGATTTGTACACAGATTCGATTGAATCAATGTCAATTTTGGCCTCAATTCTGCCACGTGTTGAACGCAAAGTGATTGTGCCTTGTGGTATTACAAATTTCGAATAAAATGCCGTTAAAATGCCCGCAGAATCACAAGGATTTTCGATGATAATTGAATCGTGAACAGCCTGTGTTTTATAGATGACGTCTGACGTGTGGATAGTGTCGTATTTTACAACGGTTGATTCTTTGATTATTGTTTTTGTAGGTTTGCAACTTGCAAACAAAACGATCGCGATCAGCAGGAATTTTTTCATTACAATATCAAGTATCCTTGTGAATCTATTTTTTTAGCATTATACATCGCAAATAATTCCGACGGACTTTTGCCAAACGTTTTCTGAAAATGCGGCATATCCGGGAATTTTTTCCAATCTCCTCCCCACTCCCAACCGTACTTTTTGAATACGGCTACAACTTCAATCCAATCTGCTTTGCCATCTCCGTCATAATCTTTTTTAACATCCCACGAAACTGACTTGCCGTCAATCAATACAATATCGATCGCCAAGCCGTAATTATGAACGCTCAAACCCGGTTTTGCCTTTGATACAATTACGCCCGGTTTTGTTCTGCCCTGAGCATATATTGCCTCTTGCTCTTTGAACGTTCTCAATGTATGACTGAATCTGCAAAACGCCTTGCCTCTCAAAGCATTTACAATTTCATCATAAATTGTGACAACCTCTGCACGAACTTTTGGGTGCATCAGTTTAATTCTGTCCAATGTAACTTGATCTTTCATTACTCGTTTTCGTCTTTCTTTTTTACCGGCTTGCCGTGCTTCAACTTGTGGTTTTCTTCACGCAGGTTTTCAATTTCAACGGTTAATTCATCAACCTTTTTACTCAGCTGATCCACTTTCGCTTCCAACTTCTCGTTCATTTGGGTAACCATATCAATCACGCGCTGTGAATTTTCTAATTGTATTGTGCTTATGTCTGCGTTTTCTTTTCGCTTCCCTAAGATCCACGAAATTAACGCTGTGATTGTAGATGATATTAGGCCAATGATGGCATCCCTTGTTTCCATTATACTGTTTGTTGGATTTTGTTGCTTATTTCGATAATTCCACGAAAATACGTGTGATCGCGCTCATCATCCACCATATAGGTTGAAGATTCTTTCACGCAAGTAAATACATTGAATCCGTCAGCTGACAAATCAAAATAGCCATTCGATCTTGTCCTGATTAATTCCAAAATTCTATTGATTGCCTGATTGGCCGTTAATTCGCCTCCGCTATCCGATTGAAAACGCGTTACAACCTCGATGCGAGTGATTGTTTCAGTGATATATGAAGACTGATTAAAATCTGTCTCATCTGATGAAACTGAGTACACTAAAATGTACGGGAATGATGCCGATGACGGAACCCGGTTATACACGCCAAAAGTAACGCCGCCAATAACAACATTGTTGGTCAAACGCATAATGATCGCCTTGCGTATAAATTGTATTGGTTCTAACATTATTTGGTTAATTGTTTTAATTTTTGGTACAACCGTACATTCAATAATCTCATTTCAGTCCGGATCGACGGGAAAAAATAAGGACGCGCGTACATATTTTGTTTCTTGATTCCTTTGCCTTTGAATTGCTCAGCGTATGACGATGGGAATCCTGCCTCTTGTAAAAATCTCAATGTAACTCCACGACCTGTACCAAACTCAACGTATGGCGCATAAGGAGCGCGAGCAACGATCATTACGTTTGAATCGTTTTGTCTTTCATACGCGATTGAATTGCGAAGATTTCCGTTGTCGTGAGGCGCTGTTTCTTTCATTCTCTTAACGGCCTTTGCGGCTGTCATAGTTAATTCATTGGACAATTCCTGCCCTGCGAAATACTTTAAATCTGCAATCTGTTTTTGCAGCATTAAAATTTGCTTTGAATCAACCTTTATTTTGATCATTATCCCTCAATTTTTGTTGCCGTAATTTTTACCCAAAAGTTCTCAAAGGTTTGGAACCATGAGTTGATTCTGTAAAGCGCTGAAAATCCCTCAACCTGTACAACGTCCTCATTAGCAATCAAATCAGCCGTTTCCTTTCGGATCGTAATTTCAATCTCAGTGCTTTTAAGACGTATGCCCATCCTTTCGTCAATATCTCCTTTTGTTTCCTGAACCCGGCACCAAACTGTATCAATCTCAACGTAACCGCCCGGCGTGTAACCGCCATAACCATCTGCGCTTTTTGCCAAACGTTTGATAATGATCCGTTGCTTTAAAATTGACGCTGTGTTGCCTGCTGCCATTAGATAAATACTGATTTGATGCCGTCTAATAATTTTGCTGATGCGCTAGGAACCTCATTCACAGTCATTCCTGTAACAAAATCTGTGCGATTATCATAATACGTTGAAACCATCATAAGCAACGCCTGCTTTAATAAGCCGTCACTCATTCCCTCTGTCGTAAAATCAATTTTAATGTCTTTGACGTCCGGATTGATCTCAACCATTGGATCGCCTAAACCGTACACCGTAAACGAAACAGAAACGCCTTTGACCGTTACCGCGTCCACTGATGCTACGGGGCCAAAAGGAACGTCAATAAATCCGTCAACTGAATTGTCTAAATAATAGGTGCGCTCTTTGGCGATTATATCCCGGCTCATATAATTTTCTGCGGCCGTGTGGGCTGCTTCAATCATAAGATCGATCAACGTGTCATCTGCTATTGTATCAATGCGGATGTAATTTTTTGCTTCTGTGCGTGAAATAATCGGTGTTCCAATTACGTCATTAATCTTGATCTGCCGCATTCTTTTTTGCTTTGTTGCCCTTTGTTTTGTAAACTATCTTTTGCTCCTTTGTTTCAGCCTCAATGGCCTCCGGTTTCGCTTCAATTTCTGCCGGTAATTCTTCAACAGGCAACGTTGCGTATCCGTGTAACAAATAATGTCTTTCAACGTCAGCCGAAACGGTTACAATTTCGCCTGCTCTGTGGTATCCTGCACGGTTATCAAATACCGTTTTTTTCATTAAAACTTTGCCCATAATTGTGCTATTTTTTGAACAAATATAAAAAGAAAAGCCACCCAATAATTAGGTGGCCTCTCTTAATTTGGAATTGCGTTAAAACTAAACTCCGATTGCAGCGATGTCCGTTGCAAATGTACCCTTAACGATTGCCAAAGGTGCGTAGTTTGTTAATGCAATACGCTCTTGTAAACGTACTGTTACAAAACCGTCACGAACGTTTGTCCCGTCCTCACGGAAGAATTCAAGTGATAAGTTATCACGAACCCATAACTGAGTAGCCATAGCAAAGTTTCCAACCATATAAGTGCCCGCAGTGATCGCTGTATTAACGATAACCGGAACGCCTAAGAATGTTGGCTGAATGCCTGCATAATACTGCTCATTCAAGTACTCATTAGTAGTTGATTTTAACAACACGATTTTTGCAAAATCAGTTGGATTCAACATAATGTAGTCAGGACGGTAATTTACCAACGCTAATTGGTTGATTGCTACCGTTAAAACGTCAAACTGATTTGCCGCTGTAATTGCGTCAGCAAAAGCACCTGCTGCGAATGCAGTAGATCCTGATGTGCTGATACCTGAGATATTCGGTGATGTACCGTTACCGTATAATAACTGAGAATCTTCAACAGTTAATAATTTCTCAGGAGCGCGAGCTGCTAAGTACGATGTCAACTGAGGAGTGTCAGCCAACATTTCCTCAGAAATACGGAAATATGTACCAACTTTCTCAACTTGCGCAGAGTATGCAGTCAAATCAAAATCTGACTCAGGTAATGTAGATCCTTGTGCTGTTGGCGCTGCACCGTTATCATATGCTGATTCACGTACATAACGAACAACCTCAGAATTTGTAGAACCTTGCGCCAATAATTGACGAACGTGTACAGGACGCGTTGGATCATACTTGATACCCGGAACGTATTGAGCCGGAATAACTTCGCCTGTGAAATTAGCCGCAACAGTCATATCGCCTGCCTTGATCTCAAATTTAGCCGCACGGCTAGTTCCATTGATCAATCCCTCTAAACCACCTTTTGCGATACCATCGATCAAAGATTGTTTGAACGATTGAGCGTTTGCTCCTGATGCTGTTTTCTTTGCTGCAACCTCTGCTGCATCTAAACGGCCGTGAATCTCAGTGAATTTAGTTTCTAAATTCTTGATCTCAGATTTCAACAACTCATCTGCTTTGCCTGTTGCTGATGCAACTGCTTGTCCCTCCGCTTTCGCGATACGGCTGTCAATAGCTGAATTTAATTCATCTAATTGCTTTTTGATTTCTTCTGTCATCTTATTTTGATGTAATTTGATTGTTTAAGTATTTAAAAATTTCTGAAATGTCCATTTGCTTAATTTCCGGCTCAGTGACAATTTCTGCCGGCTGAGTGGTAATGTCAATAAACAAAGATTTCAACTTCATCAATTCTGCTTCAATAGCGTATCCAAGTTCATCAGATACGTTTTCCTTTTTAATCATTTTTGCTAGCACGTCAAAACGTTTTGCTAACAATTCCTGATTGATTTGTCCTTTTGCGTCTGTAATTAAGGCCATTGGGTTTGCCGCCAATGTAACGCAAGAAATTTCATATAATTTACATTCTTTTAATTCGCGTACACCGTCTTGTCTGTAATTCTTAACGATCGGCATAATTCCAACTGAATTTTCAGTTATTACGCCATTTTTCATTAATAACAAAACATCTTCGCCCATTCTCGTTTTCGGGATCTCTGCAACAAAATATAACCCTTTTGCGTCTTCGCGTAATTCGCTGAATTTACCCAACGGCTGATCGATTCTGTGTTGGTTGCAATACCGAACGCGTGAACCGTTTTCCATTAAAGTTTTGGCATATGCGCCTTGTAAAATAATGTCGTTGTCTGAATCTATATTGCCGAAAATTGAGCCGTAACCGGACACAATGCCGTTTGCTTCGTCAATATCATCAATACCAATGGATGTCTGCTTGTAAATCATAACGTATCTTTTGCTCAAAATTAGTCAAATAGCTAATTAGAAAACAGAATATGAAAATTAATTTTATCCGCCTAAATTTTCGCCTGCTATAATTGCAGCAGTGGCGCCTGTAATTGTCTCAGCGCTGTTGATAGCATCGATCACTGCCGCTTGCGCCAAGCCTAAACCAATACCGGTAATTTGCGCGCCAATCGTATTTGCGCCTGCTTTCGGCAATACGATCATTGAGCAACGGCAATTAATTACGTTGCTTGCTGAGCCATTAGGATCGCCCGGCCTTTGTAACGATTCGCCACCAACTGAGAATTTACCGTTGAATGCTACAACTTGATTATTTGCGGCACGATGCGCGTCACGTACTCTTGCGTCATATCCTGATTTCCAAGTTTTCGTCATATCCTGTCCGGGAAACAGATTGAGCGCCGCCTGTTCCGTTGCGTAATTGGCAGCATTCGTTGCCTCAGTGCGCACGATTCGCTTTGCTTGGTAGTCTGCTAGATAATCGAATTTTTGACGCAGCATTTTGGATTGTACCTTTTCGCCGGCCGTCATAAAAATCGGATCCGCCATAAATTGACGAATTGTATTTGTCAAGGTAGCCTGAGCCGTACTTGATACCATCGTAATTCTTTGTCCGCCTACCTGAGCGCCCATAAACGCAAACGAATTAAGCCAAATTGATTGCATATTTGCCGGATCCGCTTTTGGTAGGTATTTCTCAACGTTTTTCGTGTACCAATTTGCGAATTGTAAACCGATCTTTGAATACATACCAACATACATATCCATATATTTTGAATCCTGAAAAAACTGCTGAGCCGTTGCGCTCGTCATTGACTTAATCTTCAAAAATAGATCGATTGCCTTGTTGTATTCGGCCTGATAGAACGCCGTAAAATCGCGCACTGAAATACGCTCAGCCTTTGTTAATTCGTTCTCAAATTCGTCAGCCCAATTATCCTGCGCTTTGACTTCCTTTGCGTCCTCAAACAACGTGTTACAAACTGCAACGCGTTGATCAATGGAATCAAAATCATTGACAATGTTAGTATCAATAACACAACGACCCATAAAATCATTGCGGCTCTCATCCTGATGCGGTTTAGGCAATGGCATATTATTGAACGTTTAGTGGCTTTGGATTCTCCAAAGACTGAATCGTTTGATTTTGCGGCATTAAATTAGCAGGGATGAAATAATCATCCATAAACATATTTTCGGCGTCCATTGCGTAGTTCATTGCGTCACGCTTCTCATTAGGAGTGATCCACCAAGCATTTGCTAGCTGAGTGACTAATTTGTCCACCTCCTCTTGCATTTCGCTGATAGCAGTGAAATCGAAATCAATGTATAAATCAGCCCCAAATTTAGGCGCCAACCATCTATTTAATTCGTCACGAATCTTGATCAATTCCGGGATAACAGCATTTTGATAAAGCGCCTTTTTGGCCTCTTTCATATTGTTATAAGTGGACGAATCTGTGTTATTAAGCAACTGAACCGGGATATTGTAGATGTTACAAAGATCCTTGATAGTACCGTTGTATTGCTCAATCAATGAAAGATCGGACGCGCTCAAACCAAAATTTACCCACGAAAGATCCTTTGGAGTAATGATGATATCGCCTGCATTCGCTGCTCCTTGATAGGACTTGCGAAATTTGTCTTTTAACGTCTGCGCTTGTACCTCAGTCAGGTTCCCGTCCTTTGAAATCAGCATACCGCGTGATGTCTGATTCTGTAAATACTTTAATCCGGTTGTTACGGCTTCATTGTTGGACGATAAAACACGCAGGCCGGCGCGCAATGGCGATTGCCCGTATAGGTTTGAACCGCTGCTGTCGTAGTCCGGATTAAAATCTTTGATATGGCAAATTAATTCAGGTGCCACTTCAATCATTGAATTGTATTGAATTTTGTATCCTGCCACCGGCATCATTACGCCTCCTGAAACGATCTCAACCAACTGAGATGGTAGGTTGTATAACTCTTGAAATTTACCTGCGTTTGCCCCTGTATCAGGCGCGATTCCATAAATGTAACGGTTGCCGGTTAATTTACCGAAAGCAACAATTTCTCCCAACCACGCTGAAAAGGATTGCTCAGGATTTGGGCGCTTTAATAACGCTTCAAGATCCGTGTCTTTCACTTCTTCAAACGCTCTTTTGCGCAGGATATTTGCTTTGTACATCGCATTGCCGTCCATTAATCCTGACGTCATCGACTTGTATTGCTTTGCGGTTGGCTCGTTTTTTACACGATAAACGGTCATTGGGATCGTTGTTGCCGCTTTTACAATTAGATTAATGATTGAATATACAGTGGCATTCCGTTGGTATCCGTCACGAATGTAGGTGTCTTCGTTGTCCTCATTCATTATGATGTTTGTACCTAGCCAAGTGTAGATCAGATTATTGTACGCCGGATTGGTTCCGCTTGTCAATGCTTTGGCAATCGATTGCCGCAATGTATCAAGTATTGATGCCATTTGTATCGCTTTTTTTTCTCAAAAATACACATTTAAACTACAAAAAAATCAGATCGATTTTTGTATTTGGTATAAACACCGTACCGGATCGCATCCATAAGGTGGTTGTGCTTGTCGATTGGCTTGTTTACAATCGTGCCGTCCTTTAATTGCTCCCAAAAATAAAACTGAAATTCGCTGAATAAATTTGACGATTCAGTTGAACAAAACACCTCGTGTTCTTTTAGCAAACTGATTCCGGCCTTGATTGATCCCTCTCCTTTGATCGCAGGTATTGCCAATATATCCATCTGCCTCAACTCCTCAATCGATTTTGGCTCAGCTGATTCACAATAAATTATATGATCGTTGATTTTTTTCTCTTTCAAAAAGTCTGCAATGTCCCGGTTGGTCATCCCTTTCTTGTACAGAATTTCGTGAATGAACAATTTATCGCCAACCTTTGCCAACTGAACGATCGCCGTTGGATCGTGACTAAATCCAAAGTCAAGGCCGTAAAACACGTCATCAAATTCAGGAAATTCAGCCTTTGGTATAAATTTCCAATTCGGGAATATCTGCCGGTCACTAAACACCGCACGTTTTCCCTCTCCATACACGCGCCAATAGTCCGGATCCTTTTCACGTAGCCGCTCAATTTCGTGTACTAATTCCGCAGGTAAAAATTTATTGTCTTTATAGGTTGAAATCCAACTGTCGCAATCGTCACGCGTGATCACGTCATCGTAGATCCAATGGACAGGATCCGACGGATTGAAATCGCAAATCATTTCATCCGTTGTACGCATTAATAATTGCCTGAAATCTTCATAATCAAGTTCATTTACCTCATTACAGTAGCATATATGTCGCTTCCGGCCTCTGATTTTCTGCGGCTCATCGACTGAAAGAAATTCCACGACGTGATTGCCGAACGTGTAGGTGTTTTCTGATTTGTTATGCTGACCTATAAACAGGATACCTAAATTGTCTAGGATTTCAAGAAAATCGCGTTGTACAGATCCTTTCAAGGCCGGCAATGTTTTCCGGACGATCGAAATAACAAGCGGCTTTTTTGAGGACGTTAATTTGTATATCAGGTATTGACAAAGGGCATAAGTTTTCCCCGAACGCGTACCGCCCTGATGAACTTTAATACGTTTGTTGCTGTTTAGCGTCTGAAAAAATTGAACGTTGCATTGCTGCGCTATTCGTTTTCGATTGTTGCCGGTGTCCATTCTATTATGGCAGATTCAATGCCGGTTTCGTGTACAACCTCTGTGCGCTCAACGTATCCGCGTTTTTTGCCTTTGGTCTTTAAATAGAAAATTGTTGCTGTCGTGTTTCCCTCTTTGATCTGCTTGTGTAATTGAGATTCAGCAAAGTCAAGCGTCATATCGGATAATGATTCAACGGCCGTCTTGTACTCAGGATCGTTGCGCAACCAATCGTAATGAACTGTCCGATCTATACCGGCTGCCTTTGCGGCTGTCGTTACGATACCCAACGATTTTTCCAATGCTTCAAGCATCTTCTTTTTGTTCATTTTAGTCACGCGCGCTATGGTTGCCATATTAAAGTCCTTTAAATGCTTTCAACGGATAAAACACAAGGCTGTTTCTGTATCCGCCATCAAATTTCGGAATAATTGGCGTAACTCCGTGCACATTTCTCCAAGCAGGATAAACCAACATTGAATTGTCGCAAGAATCCATCGTTGCGCCGTAATCAGGCACCGTTGTATTGCCTCCGCTTGCGTTCTCTTTTTTTGCAATGATAACATTTACACATCCCTCAAAATTTCCTGCATCCCGGTGGAACGGGGCTGAGATATTGTAATTTGAAATTGAGGACGTGAATAAATTACCAAACCGCCATTTTTTATCAACGTTTTTGCTAATAATCTCCAACTGCTTCTCGTAAATGTTCGGCGTCAGTTTCTTAATGATCTGCTCACTTTCGTTACAAAGCATAAGCATTGCCTTAATAAATGTATTCGCTGTTTTTACCTGATGAACGGATGAAATAGACGGGTATGGACGTTTCATATGCGGTCTAGGCGGAACGCTGCCAAGGATCGTGCTAAATTGCTGAACCCTTGCCGTATTGCCCTGCTCTCCGCTTGTTCTGTTCATTGTACTCTTTGGAACATTCTTGCTTCTAAACTCCGTGTTTGCGATCGCGACTAATTGCGCGGCTCTCTCAGAATAATCTGCAATGTTTTTGATGTAAAACCCGATAGGCTCTCCATTTACCAAAAATATCGTGTCCTCAGTGATATTTGGCTCAATATCGCCGCAAACATCTCCAATTTTAACATTATGCTCTATTTTAACTAGTTCAATTGATCTCATTTTCTATTATGTTAAAAAATTCCTGTTTAGTTTGCTTTAAAGGCTGATTATTATCAATTATGTACAATTTACGCAACCCGTTTGTTTTGCTTATCATTGAAATGTGATTTTTCAATTTATTATTGAATGTATCAACATTTATCAGTTTACCGCGCTCAGCGATGCGTTTTGCGTTATTTTCGAACGTTGTTTTTAAATACACCAAAACAACACTAAAATGCTTATTCAAAATTTCAATATCCTTGATTTGGCAATAGTAGTTCCCGGCAATGATAACATTTTTGTTTTTGTTCTCAATTATTGTTTTTAGGACGTTTTCTTTTGCGAATTGAGATAGACTGTCAGCGCCATTGATTTGAGTGCCTACAACCCAAACGTTTGGCCTTATTTCCAAAAATATACTTTCCTGCCGCGTTACGGTTTCCTTAATGATAGATGATTTTCCGCATCCGTAATTTCCTACAAGAAAAAACGCTTTATTTTTTACACTCATACAGATATTTTCTTTCAAAAGTTTCTTCACGAAATTGCCATAACACGTTCCAATAAACGCCGTTTGTTACCGCCGCTTCCATTTTCTTAATTTCGCCATACATTCGATCAATGTAGTATCCCACGTACCGGCTGCCTCTGCGATATTTTTTATAAGCACAAAGTGTAGTTTCAATCTGAAATACGTTGCCGTCATATTTCCGTAAAAAATCAATAAATGAATTGTGTAACAAAATGGCGTCATTCTTTGTAATTTTCTTGTCCACTAGATCGATCCGATCGATGGCGTATGCCAACCCGTTCCTGCAAGATTCCGCTTCAAGCATATTCAGGTAGGTAGGTTTGTGATTAATGTCGGTAATGTTATTTAACACGTCAAGGTAGTTAAATAGGCTGAATCGGCCGAAATACTTGATCGCCTCCATTTTCTTGTACATTTCCTGCCAATTCTTTGATCGGAAATAGTTTTGCTGACTATTCTTGACAAGCGCCTTGTAAGACTTGAAGCAATCAACGAATTGATTGTTAGATTTGATCCTTTGGCGATCGGTTTGAAAAATACAATTATCCTTTTTAGCGTTCCACCAATTTGTAAGCCTATTCACGTCCACGCATTCAAAATCCGGAAATTCGTTGTATATGTAGAACACTGTTGGCGCGCAGTAGCAAGTTCCGTACAAAAACGCGATCCAATACCGTTGCTCAATGTTCAACTCAAACCTGTCCGAAAGGTATTTTAAGCAAGTTATTGACGGATCAATATCTTTTGCATCAAGGCTCATCCGGTGATATGTAGCATAATCGATGTGTGACATTAAAATGCTATTTTTTTAAGATTTGGTAATTCAACCGCAAAATCGATCCCTGAGCGCTTCATAATATCATTAGTGCTTGCTATTATTACATCTCCATTCTTTTCGGCAATATACAGTGGCCGCTTTGAGTTTTTCATTGCTACCAATTTACCGCCTGATAAACCAACCATTGCAAACGTGATTGATTTGCTAGATAAAAACGCAGGATCTTCCATCTTGTGTAGCAATAAATAGCCGTCATTATCTCCTTGAAGCGACATATTGTATTCCTGTTCCATTTCGGCCTTTGTTTTCTGCGATATAACGCCGTTGAAAGCAATCGATGTTTTGCCGTCTGATAACGGTTGATTGTTGTCAAGTTCCCTATAATCGCCTGACGTACTGTATCTAAAATGAGCAATAAATTTGTTAGGCGCTTTTTGGTGTAATGCCAAAACGAATTGATCATAGTCAAGAAATTTGTTTGTCACTAGATTTCCGGCGTCATAACAGGAGAATCCAAAACTGTGGATCCCCCTGATTTTGCTATTCTCAAAGACTTTCGTCAATAGATCGCGATCGTAAACGCCCGAAAAACCAATGATTGAACACATTATTTCAATTTCTCTTCTTTCAATTTCTCAATCAAGAATCCACCAATGTACAATTCGCGGCCTCTCCAAAATTTAACCAATTCTTGCGCCTCCTCATAATGCTCAGGCTCAAACTCAATTTGTATCGCCTTGCGTACGCCGCCGGCCATATCGCCTAGCTGATCTGTTAGATCCTCAGAATCAAGAATTGAATAATCAGGCTCATCGTTGTTTTGCCATACGTCAAGCCCCCAATCTGCTAATAATTCAGCATCCCATTCATTCGCAAGCGCATCCCAATCCCATTCTCCAAACCCTACGTTGTCCTTGATTATAAATTCTTTTTGCTGCTCAGGCGTCAGGTGTGCGGCCTTAATGATCGGAACCTTTTTCAATCCGGCTTCTTGACACGCTCTCAATCGCATATTGCCGCCTAATACAACCATAAATTCGTCCACGATAATAGGACGTAATTCAAGCATTTCAGGGAAATCTTTGATTGACTTTACAAGTCTTTTAAATTTGTCATCCTTGATCAATCTAGGGTTATTTGGATGAGGAATAACCAATTTGATGTTTACGTGCTCTATCATTCTATTTTTGTTTTTTGTTCCAAATAATATAGGTCATTACAGCAATGTACGATATTTCGATTGCTGCTAACCACCACGCAAGCGTGACTAAATGATCGTAAATCATCCTTTGAATTGATTTAGTTCCCGATTAATATACCACTGAGCCTTTTCAAGATCCTGCTTTTTATTGCCTTTCTTGTTACATCTCAGGATGTACTTAATTGCGTTTCCTAAATTGAAATTCAATTCAAATGATTCAATAACTTCAATGGATTCAATACCGCCTGCTGATTTGTAGTGCGGAGGCTGATTGACTAAATCAACCCTTTCGTGAGGTTCAACGTAATTCATTTTTTTGTTGTTTAGGGAAAAATGTGCTTTTGATCCGGCAGTTATTCATCACCCAACTGCGTTGTAAATTTATTTAATTTTTCCATAGGTTTGACATCGGTTTCTCCCAACAATCAATTCCGTAGGATTTCAGCAATATATTGACCTGAGTATTGAGGCTGTCCTTGCGTGTAGGATCCATCTGATCCATTTCCATTCCTAGCATAAAAAACGATTCCATTGCCGTACAGGCGTTTTGAAACGTGTCAAGCGCATCCGGCAATTCGGGATCGTCATTGCGATTGCTAGGAAATAATACGGTCATTGTTTTCTCCAACTCCCGGATCATTTGTTTTGTAGCCATTTTTACGGCCTGCCTGTTAGCCGGGTGGCCTTGCCAAGATCCGTCAATAAAATCTAGCATATTTTGGCATAATGCAAAAAATGTTAAAAGTCTGATTTTGTCTTTTGTTGCTTTCATAGGTTTGTAATATCAAGTAAATCTTTTGGGAATTTATACGGATCAATACAAAGTTCAATTTTGATAATTTTGTGATATATCATAATTTCCTGTATGTCCTCAATTATTTCAATCGCCTCCTCACGCGTTATGCCCTCAGTGCATTTAATATCACCGTGAACAAATATATGCTCATCTTGAAATTTCATTGTAATGTATTTTAAGGTTTCGAACTCGATTGTACACTGCGCGCTTTTCAATCTCAGATCCGTGAATTAATCTAGCAACGCAGGTTTCAAGAAATAGTTTAGGATTGTGAATTATTTCCCACGCGTTGATCCGGATCGGATCCTCAGTGAAATTAGGATCTGCAATTTTTTCCATTGCCCAATCAATGGCTTTTTGTCTATTTGTCATAGGTTTATTTTTTTACTTTAATTACATAATGAATTGATTCAGGTTTGTGGCTATCTCGATGGCTATGATACAAAATGTATGAATTTATAATTTTGACATTGTATTTATTAACGGCTTCAATAAATTCTTCGTGCCTTTTTGTTCCACTTGTTCCTGTGTGAAACGAAATGTGCCTGATTTCATATTTTGGAAACAAAAATCTAAATAATTTTCTCATCTGATAGTCATTTGATTTTCAAGTTTTCCGTCAATGTACCCTGAACGGTAAGCGTTTGATATTTTGTCCTGCTCAATAAATCTTTGCGATTCATAGTATTTTAGCTTCTCGATCAATTCGTCAAGCGATCTGACAATGATATACTCATAGCCGCATTCCCTAGCTTTTTGCTCAAATACTTTCTGATTTGGCTGCTGAGAATTGCCTTTGATCTTCACTTCAACAAATAAGCCGTGAAACGTTGAATTTGGCAAAAGGATTAATAGGTCAGCCACTCCTGCTTTGACTCCCTCCGCTTTTAATTTAGCGGCAACGGCCTTGTTTCTCCATCCACCATTAGGTATTGCAAAAAACGTGTAATTGTTCAAATCAAGATATTTGGCCAATACCGTTTGCAATCTGTGTTCGTGTTCGTTTCTCATTGCTTATATGGTTTAATATTAAAAATATCTCCAATTTCTTTGCAGAATTTTATTAATTCTTGCCGTTCTTTTTCCTGCTTAATTACTTCAATATTATTTTTATTAAGCCTAAACCATTGCTTTTTCATTTTCTTTAAAACACCCATCATCGTTTCGTTTTAATTTGTACCAATCCACGTGTTTCATCAAAATAAATCATCTCAAAATCCTCAATCGGTTTGAATGTATCCATCATAAATGCCTGACTAACTTCTGAACGTTTGGCAATTACTTGTTTTTTGCCACTTTCCTTGCGTTTCCTGACCTGATTAATTGCAATACATACAATTGATCCAATCGAGATAATTAATGCGCTTAAAATCAAATTCTTTTTCATATGTCGGTTATGGTTGGTTTAAAAACTTACACTTTCAATTTCGCCCTCTACAATTTTGACCGTCCACTGATGCAGTAGTCCAATTGTAGTTTTTACAGTTTTTGCTTCTTCTTCATTTAAAGAAACTTGATATATTTTGCCATCTGTTAGCTTAGCCAAAACAACAATACATTCAATCGTTAAATTATTTTCGTTTTTCATCGTATTAATTTATTTGTCCATTTTCATCCAAAATCATATCCATTTCAGCTAATTGATAGCAGAATAATTTGTACGCCTCCGCTTTACAGGCAGCCGTTAATAATGTAACGTCAGTAAATTTTGGCTTTAATCTTGCCGCGATCTCACGTTTTTGTTCCACCGGGCATTCCCAAATTTCAAATTGAACTAAATAATCATACAAAAAAGATAGTCCACCGGCCGTCCACTCAAATTTTTCTCCTGTTTTCTCTCCTAATTTTATGCGCTTTATGTATGAATTTACGTTTGCGATCGCCAATAATTTCAATTCCTCATTCGTTGGTACAGGTTTCGGGATCTCAATTTCAGGCCGTTTCGCGTTTTTAGTTTCCTGCCTTGCGTATTCAATGTAGGCGTTCATTATCCGTCCAAAGTATTCGCAAGAGAAATTCTCATAGCATTTACAATCAGTATTCAGTTTCCCGGCTACGGCCATTTCAAAGGCAATCGCAATTTCCTCAGGCGTTTGATTTCCGTAGTTTGATTTTATAAAGGCAAGCAATACGAATTTTTCCTCATCCGTAGGCAAGTTTGCTCCACGTAGGCCAACCATAAGCATCGCCAAACGTAGAACCTGTTTCAATTCATTTTCGGATCGATTCCGGATATTTTCAGCGCTTTGCGCCTTGATTATCAAATTGGCCGTTCCTTTACCAATTTCTGAGTGCGGCGTTTCTTGCTGCACTTGTACCAAGTTTTTCGCCTGTTGAATTTCCATTGTTGTTGTTGTTTACTGATTTTTCAAAGATCCCTGAGTAATTATTTGCCATCGAGTGATTGACGTATTGTTCCAACTGATCGTCAGTAACGCGTTCCCATTTCTTCAATAATGCGGCTTTGCCCGTTTCTGTATATCGTTGTTTTTTCTCAGCCTTGTATTTGAACCATAAATCGAAAATTTCGTCACGCCTATTTTTTACTGTACTTTCTTTTATTGATTCTTTTTTACTGCTTTCTTTCTTTATATTATTCGATGGTTTTCCTGTATTAGGATTTTCCTGCATAGGGTTTCCTGATATTAGGTTTTCCGCGACAGGATTTTGTATATACAGGCTTGAATTATCGTGCAGAATGTACTGAATCATCCAATATCCGTTCTCATTTTGGTAACGTTCGCGCGTTAAATATCCGTTACTTTCCAATTCTTTCAGGGCAGAAGATACGGTGGGCATTCCCTCCTTTAATTGACTTGCGATCCGCTCAGCGCTAAAATCCCATCCATCCGGCTTTGATTGAATATAGGCAAACAATCCTTTTGCCTTTAATGAGATCCTATGGCTGTTCACTAGATCGTTTGGTATTGTAGCATACCTGTTTTTTATTACTAATTTCTTCATTTGGTCAAAAAAAAAGCCTGAATGCGTAGGAGTGCAAACAGGCTTTGTGGTTCTTAAACCCAATTAATCACCGAAAAACTCCTACCTTTTTCGCTGATTACATCGTAAATATAGAAAAAAAATCTATAAAACAATAGTTCCTTTGAGCGGCTTAAAATTAAACAGATGCCCGTACTGCGGATTTTCAAGGATAAATTTGCGAGCGTACATTGGCGCAAAATTGTTATTTATCTTGAAAGGATCGTTTTCGCTTCTGAATGTAAAATCGTATCGCATATGCTCAAAAATATACTTTGATCCTAGCTTCCTGCGTCCTTGTCTGATTAGCTTAATAGCAATCATTTTGTACAATTCATATAGATGCGGGTTGCTTTGATGATACTGCTGAAAGGTTACCATAATTTTGTTGTTTAGGTTGAATTTTATTCAGTTTAATGTAATTACGTTGTAATTCCTTTGCGATATGCGCCCAAACTTGATTGAACGTGTATCCTAGTTCATTTGTTTTTGTTCTCATTATACATATTGATTAATGCGCCTAAAATAGTGAAAAACATTTGCGCAACAGCCCAATAAAATACCAAATCAATTTTTGTTTCTATGCTCATTTTTTCACGTATCTGATAATTGACATAATAGGGATTCCGATCAACCGGCGCTCAGGATCCGGGTGCTTGAAAAACAATGTACGGTTTCCGTCTGTAACGTGATCCAATTCTGATTTCAAAAATAGCACCTGATTCCCCAAGCGATATTCAAGTTCATATAAAGCACCGATCTCAATGTCACGATGCTTTATAGTTGCCGTTGCTACGGAGTAAATTGCTTTCAATTCTCCGTGTCTAGTTGTGTAGCTATCAACAATTTTTCTCATTGCTAAAATGGTAGATCGTCCGATTGAACCGGCGCTGATGGTTGGATAGGCTGAGCAGATACCGGTGCGCCCGGATCCGATAAAATTTTCAACAATTTAAAGTTACCAACGATCGGTAATTGCAAACCTGCTTCACGCTCCTCTTTGGTTGAATTTTGCTTAACAAATCCGTTGTTTTCGTACTTGTCAGGCGTATCAGTTAATACACCTGTAATATCAAGGTAACGCGCCCCTGTTTTTTGACTTTCAAAAATGCGTGATTCGTCAATTTTAGAAAGGTCAATTTTGATTGAAATAAAACGTGCCATAATGCTATTTGTTAGATTGTTATTTGATTACTTTTTTGATTGTAGTTGTAGAGGTTTTTGACGGTGGGAAAAAATCAGCCAATTCGCCTGTTTCTTCATCCAATATCGACACTTTACCTTTTAGGGCTTTACAAAACGCCTCAACGTCTTTTTGCTTGTCTTTCAAGCGATCGATTTCAAACTGTAATTTACACCACGATTCGGTTTCCGAATAATCGTATTTGATCCCGGCTTCCATCTCGCTAAAATCAACGCCATACGCGCATAATTTACTGTCTTTGTTTTGGCGCAGATCAACAAA
>JBBAJS010000028.1:0-26647 GCA_040403975.1 Sediminibacterium sp. | reverse complement strand
CAAAAGCTTTTTTGCCTTTTGTTTAAAAATTGCACTTATCAGTTGAACTCAGCTTTTAATTAATGTTTAATTGGAGAATTAAACATTAATTCATAAATGCATTTTTGTAATATTTGAAGATTTGCTACTTAGCTTTTTTTAACCTTTTTTTAGCCCTCACCCTACTCAAGGTTTCTAAATTGATTCCCAAAAAAGAAGCGATATGTTTTTGAGGAATTCTGTTGGCTAGGTGGCCGTACATGGTCAAGAAAAATTCGTATTTGGTTTCGGCATTACTAAATCTGGATGTTAAAGCCCTCATCTCAGCATCGGCATAATATTTTTCGAGAATTTTTCTTACCAATATATTGGTGCTGGGTTCTAAAATATACAATTGTTGTAAACTCTCGTGGCTCATTGATAACAAGGTACAATCTTCCAAAGCATCCATATTTTCTACACTGGGTCTTTGCATATAATAACTGTAGATGGAAGTGACCATTTCATTTTCTACAGAGATCCAGGTGATCTTTTCTTTTTTATCATCTTTTACAAAACCCCTGATTGCCCCTTCTGTAATAAAATAGATATGATTGCAAACTACTCCTTCTTTGTGGAGAATCTCTCCTTTTTTAAGGGTTAAGGGGAAAGTGTTTTTTATGAAAAATTCAGTAGTAGCTTCATTGATTTCATAAAAAAACCTGAATGCATTTAAAAAAGGGGTTGCTTGTTTAAGTGTAGCGTGTTGCTTGCTAAGAGTCATTAGAAAATGCTAGTGAATTAGTAATTTAATACTTTTTTTAATACAAGCAATTATATTAAAAAAACATTAATAAAACGAAAAAAAATATAAATTCTTAATCTAAACATAACTTATAACCTACTATTTCCTTTCCGGCTTCAAGATCAACCTCAACGTAGTGTCATTGGTAAAATAACTGATGGCCCAGTTAATGAAAATGAAGAGCCTGTTTTTTACACTTACAATAAGCATTAAATGTAAAAACATCCAAACAAACCAGGCCAGCCTGCCCTGAAAACTAAAACCGGGCAAATCCACTACTGCTTTGCGTTTGCCTACAGTGGCCATAGTGCCAGGGTTCTTATAACTAAAGGGTTTCAAAGGTTTATTTTGCGAAAGGGCATTTAAATTCTTTACCAGATTTTTTGATTGTTCTATCGCCACATTAGCCAATTGTGGATGCCCTTTTGGAAATTCGGCTGTTTCCATATAAGCAATATCTCCTAGTGCAAATACATTGTTCAAACCTTCTACACGATTACATTGGTCAACCTTGATTCTATTTCCTCTCACCAATTTATCAGCGTTTATTCCTACAGGCACATTGCCAATAATTCCAGCAGCCCAGATCATGGTTTTGGAATGAATTTCATTTCCATCTCCCAATACAATCGTTGTTCCATCATAGTCTTTAACAGCAGTATTGGTGAGAACATGTACTCCCATTTTTTCGAGGTATTGCTGAGACTTTACTTGTGCTGCTTTACTCATCACACCGAGTGTTGCAGGACCTGCTTCTAACAAATAAATATTTAATGCAGTGAAATCCATATCCGGATAATCCTTGGGTAAAATATTGGTTTTTAATTCGGCCAATGAGCCTGAAAGCTCCACTCCTGTTGGCCCTCCGCCTACAACTACAATATTCATTAAGGCATGTAGCTGCTCGGGTTCTGCTGTTAGTGCATCTTCAAAATTTTGTAAAATATGATTGCGCAATGCCAATGCCTCATTGGTAGATTTCATTGGATACGCATGTGTTTCTATATTTTTATTGCCAAAATAATTGGTAGTACATCCTGTTGCAATGATCAATTGATCGTATGGATAAATTGTAGCATCGGTAACAACTGTTTGATTGTTTGTATCAATTGAAAGGATACTGGCCAGACGAACATGCACATTTTTTTTTCGCTGAAATACTTTTCTTAATGGAAATGAAATAGAACTGGGCTCTAATCTTGCCGTAGCTACCTGATACATCAATGGTTGAAACTGATGGAAATTATATTGATCAATCAACGTAATATCAAAAGCAGCGCCGCTTAATCTTCTGGCTACTTGTAAACCTGCAAAACCTGCACCAAGTATTACAATTCTTTGTGGTTGCATAACTAAAGCATTTGCGCAAAGTTACACCTTACTGAGGAGCAGTCTAATTCTATTAAGGTTCTACTTCAAATAAAGGTCAAACCAATCCACAAATTGTTGCAATTCAGGTTGCATATCATTGGCATTGTGTCCGCCACCCTTTTTAGTGATGAATTGGTGGGGAACACCTACCTCTTTTAACATTGCTATAAAGCTGATTGATTGTTGAATAGGTACAGTTAAATCAGCAGTGCCATGTATAATAAATGTTGGTGGATCATCCGCACTTACTGCATAAATGGGGGAAATTTCTTTGGCTATTTTATTACGTTGAGCAGTGTCTGAAATAGGCATCAATGCCATTGTTGCTTCATCTAATTTTTTAAAATCCAAAGCGCCATAAATTTTATTGGAATATAAAATGGAAGGCATATTCACAAAACTTACTCCTGGACCTCCCCAATTCAAAACATCGGTTGGTGGAAATAAAACTGCTACTGCTTGCACTCTTGCTGATAACCGATCGATTGGGTCTGCTGCATTGGTATTGATTTTTTCATCAGCCGTGGCAACAGCTAAAGATAAATGACCTCCAGCCGAGCTTCCTTCAATGCCTAATTTATCTGGGTCGATACTATATTTTGCTGCGTTGTATCTGATGAAACGAACCGCTCTTTTTATATCATCAATTTGACTAGGAATTGGATACCTTGGTTGAGATCCTACGATTACTAAAAAACAAGTGTAGCCTTTTTCTAAATACATACTAGATGGCCTTATATAATACTCCGCACTTCTATAGGAGGAAAACCATGAACCAGCGATTACTCTAACAATTGCTTTACCATTTGATTTTCCTTTTGGTTTTAATTGCAGCATAGTAAGTGCTAATCCATCTTTTCTTCCATAAATAATTTCCTCCATAGGATAATTAGCAATCGCTTTTTTCAACAAGCTTTCTTTTATCCCTTCCCATCGATTGTCTTTTTTAGTATTTTGAAATTCATTCAAGCCGCTGATATAATTGATGTCACCTTGAGAAACCAATGCAGATTTGTTGAGTAAATTAATCAGATAAAATGCGCTATCGATATTATTGGCAGCAGCATATGCTGCGGTACCTGCTAATACTGCATCTATATTGGCAGTCTTGCCTTGCAACTGAATCCCCGCTGAATAATTGCTTGCGGCTTCCTGGTAATTTTTTGCAGCAAAAAATTTCGCAGCCTTAGCAAAATAATCAAATTCATTTTGTGCAAAACATTGAATAGAAAAAATCAATGCAGTAATCAGAAAAAACTTTTTCATTATTTTGGTTTTACTATTTTATAATTGGATTCCAATTTGATAACCTTGTTCAATTGCTCGCTTAGCATCTAGATCGCCGGCTTCTAGAGCGCCCCCAATCAAATGTACATTTTGAAAGTTTGCTTTTATGTCATTATAAAGTTGATTATTAGAAACCTGTCCCGCGCAAATAACAATATTGTCTACATCAAGTATTTGAGCTTGACCAGCTACGCTAATATGAAAACCTTCACTGTCTATTTTTTCATAGCTTACTTCAGCAATCATTTTTACTTTTTTCATCTTCAATGCGGCACGATGTATCCATCCAGTAGTTTTGCCCAAACCTTCTCCCAGTTTACCTTTGGAGCGTTGCAATAAATAAACTTCTCTTGGAGATTTTGTTGCATGATTTTTCTGCAATGCCCCTCTCACAGCGTAGTTCATATCTACACCCCATTCTTCCATAAATGCTGGAATGGTATTGCTTTCTTCATTGGTTAGAAATTCAGCTACATCAAAACCAATTCCTCCAGCACCAATAATGGCTACTTTTTTTCCTACTGGCTTTTTGTGTAAAACCACATCGGTGTAAGTCAATACTTTAGGATCATTAATTCCTTCAATTGTTAAAGTTCTTCCGCTCACTCCAGTTGAAACAACTACTTCATCAAAATTCGTTGCTTGTTCCATTGCAAAAACAGTATTTAAATGAATTTGAACATGGTGCAATTCCATTTGCTTTTTATAATAGCGCAAAGTTTCAACAAACTCTTCCTTGCCAGGAATTTCTTTGGCAATATTAAATTGCCCCCCAATGGTTGCATTGGCTTCAAACAAATGCACTTCATGCCCGCGTTGTGCTAATGTAATGGATGCGGAAAGCCCAGCAGGCCCAGCTCCTACAACAGCAATCTTCTTTTTGTTGGTGGCTGGCAAAACAATAGTAGATAATTCTTTACATGCTCTGGGGTTCACTAAACAACTGGCTGTTTTTCTTTCGAATACATGATCTAAACATGCTTGGTTACATGCTATACAAGTATTGATTTCGTCGGTTCTTCCTTCCAATGCTTTTTTAGGAAATTCAGGGTCGGCTAAAAATGGTCTTGCCATCGAAACCATATTGGCATGACCATCTGCTAAAATTTTTTCTGCCACATCCGGCATATTGATTCGGTTGGTGGTAATTAATGGAATGGACAATTTTCCCATTAATCTTTTGGTGACCCAGCTGAATCCACCTCTCGGAACCATGGTTGCAATAGTTGGTACCCTCGCTTCATGCCAACCAATACCTGTATTAATAATGGTTGCCCCTGCTTTTTCAATTTCTTTTGCTAATTGTTCTACTTCTTCCCAACTAGATCCATCTTCCACCAGATCCAACATCGATAATCTATATATGATGATGAAATTTTTACCAATTGCTTCTCTAGTTCTGCGAACAATTTCAATCGGGAATTTTATTCTATTCTCATAAGATCCTCCCCATTCATCGGTTCTTTGATTGGTTTTAGAAACAATGAATTGATTAATTAAATAACCTTCAGACCCCATTATTTCTACGCCATCATAACCTGCTTCTTGCGCTAATTTTGCACAGTTTACAAAATCATTGATGGTACGTTGAATACCACCCCTGCTTAGTTTCCAGGGCTTGAAAGGAGAAATGGGAGATTTAATGGCAGATGGTGCAACACATATTGGATGATAGCCATACCTGCCTGTATGTAAAATTTGCATACAAATTTTACCACCCTCAGCGTGTACTGCTTCTGTAATTAATTGATGTTGTTTAGCTTCTGACCGAGTAGATAGTTTGCTTCCAAACGGAGATGTCCATCCTGCTCTGTTAGGTGCTACTCCTCCTGTAACTATGAGTCCAACACCACCTTTGGCACGTTCAGCAAAATAAGCGGCTTGTTTAGCAAAACCATTCTTGCTTTCTTCTAAACCTGTATGCATAGAACCCATCAGGATCCTATTTTTCAACGTTGTAAACCCTAAATCGAGGGGCTCAAAAAGATGTGGGTAATTCATAATTCTTATTACTTATTTCTATTTAACATTCGCTCAACCCAAGTGGCACTTGCACCGCCAATCCACCATCAGCGGTTTCTTTGTATTTACTATTCATATCCAAAGCAGTAGACCACATGGTTGCAATAACTTTATCTAAACTTACTAATGCAAAATCTGGTGTGCTTTGCAATGCCAATTGAGATGCGGTAATGGCTTTAATAGCGCCCATGGTATTTCTCTCAATACAAGGAATTTGCACCAGACCACCAATCGGATCGCATGTAAGACCCAGATGATGTTCCATAGCAATTTCAGCTGCCATCAATACCTGCCTCTGTGTTCCACCCATACACTCTGTTAAAGCTGCTGCGGCCATTGCAGAAGATACACCTATTTCTGCCTGACATCCACCCATTGCTGCAGATATGGTTGCTCCTTTTTTAAAAATACTTCCTATCTCCGATGCAGTTAATAAAAATTTGATAATACTATCATCTGTTACGTTTTCACAAAAAGCAATATAATATTGAAGCACGGCTGGAATAACACCTGCAGCTCCATTAGTAGGCGCAGTTACTACTCTTCCAAATGAAGCATTTTCTTCATTCACCGCCAAAGCAAAACAACTTACCCAATCTAAAATATATTGAAAACTTCCGCCGCCTTTTTTAATGGCAGCCATCCATTCTTCATAGTTACTATAAGCCTGTTGATTAATTAATTTTTTATTGAGGCTAAATGCCCTTCTTTGAACTTGCAATCCTCCAGGTAATTCTCCTTGTGTATGACATCCTCTGAAAGTGCATTCTTTCATCGTTTCCCAAATTTTCCAAACACCTTCTTTTACTTTTAATTCTGGATGCCAAGCCAATTCATTTTCTAAAACAATTTCATTGATATGCATTCCGGTTTTCCTGCACCAATGTAAAAGATCGTCGGCAGTATTAATGGGGAATGGTAAATCCACAGGTTCTTTTCCTCCTCCTATCTCTCCTTCTTTCACCACAAATCCTCCACCAATAGAAAAATAGGTTTCACTAAAATGATTGCCATCTTTAGTTGCAATTAAAAACGATAAACCATTCGGATGAAAAGGCAAGGATTCATTCATTAAAAACTGAACATGGTCATTAATAATAAATGGGATACTTATTTTACCGCCTAATAAAATAGATTGTGTTGTTTCAATGGATTTAATTTTTGCATTGATACTATTTACATCGATGGTTACGGGGTCTTCTCCACTGAGCCCTAGTAAAACGGCAATATCTGTTCCATGCCCTTTTCCAGTTTTAGCCAAAGACCCATATAATAAAACAGTTATTGAAACAACCTGATCTAATGGATATTTTACTTGAATGGATTCTATACAACGCTGCGCGGCTCTCCATGGTCCTAGGGTATGCGAACTGGAAGGGCCTACCCCTATTTTAAACATATCGAAAACCGAAATAGATTCATGTGGCATTTCGTAAAGTTAAGAGATATAAGATAAAAGATATAAGATAAAAGATATAGGATTTTTAATTTAAGTTTGGAGTATGAGAACGTTTATTTATTTGGTCGTATTTTTTTGGAGCATTGAAATGTTAACTGCTCAAAATACTCAACAAAGTTCAAGCCCAAATCCGTTGGAAATGTTGCTGCAATCAAGCCCTGCATTGAAAAGCGCCTTATTGAATAAAGATAGTTTGAGGATTCAAATTGTATATACCCAGATCGATCGAAACAAACGCAATAAACCAAGCTTTACAGAGTATAATTATAACCTTAATAACAATACCTATTTCTATCCGGCTAGCACCGTAAAAATGCCGATTGCATTGTTGGCTTTGGAAAAACTCAACGAACTCAAAATAAGAGGGCTAACCAAAGAAACCACGATGATCACGGATAGTGCTGCTGTTGCACAGGATCATGTTTATACACAGCCCAATGCTGCAGATAGCAGGCCAACAATTGAAAATTATATCAAACAAATATTTTTAGTAAGCGATAATGATGCATATAATCGTTTGTATGAATTTTTAGGTCAGGAATACATTCAAAAAAAATTAAGTGAGAAAGGTTATTCCGATGCCATTATACGCCATCGATTACAAATTAGCAGAACCCTCGAACAGAATGCTACTACCAATCCAGTAAAATTTTATGATACTTCTGGTACTTTAGTATATGAACAACCAATGCAAATAAGTAATGCGCAATATCCATTGCTGGAAGCCAAGCTGGGTAAGGGTTATATGAGTAAAGGAAAACTGGTGAATGAACCATTCTCTTTTGCTACAAAGAACAGGGTTTATTTACAAGACCTCCATCATATACTTCAATCTGTCTTATTTCCTGAGCAATTGAAAAAAGAACAACGATTTAATTTAACCAAAGAAGATTATGCATTTGTTCGAAAATGGATGAGTGCTTTCCCAAAAGAAAGTGACTTTCCTAATTATGATTCTGCTCATTATTGGGATGCTTATTGTAAGTTTTTGTATTATGGTTCAGAGAAAGGGACTCAACCTAATAATTTTAGAATTTTTAATAAAGTGGGTGATGCTTATGGGTTTTTAATTGACGTAACATATGTTGTAGACCTTGCCAATAATATTGAATTTATGTTAAGTGCTGCCATCTCATGCAACCAGGATGGCATTTACAATGATGATCATTATGATTATGATACAATTGGCTATCCATTCATGAAAAACCTAGGACAAGCAGTGTATCAATATGAATTGTCTCGAAAAAGAAAATATGCACCTGATCTCAAGTACTTTCAGTTTCATAAAAACTAATTTTCAGCGGATATTCAATACAGTATTGAATTCACGAATTGTTTAGTCCGTTTAATTCCTTTTTCCGAACTTTACGGTACATATAATAAATTAATTAATATACAAGCGAATGGAACTTTCTTCTCTGTTGAACAGATTTAATGAACCAGAAACCTTAAAAATGGCCAAATTAGGTCGCGAATTGAGGGCTAGTGGTGTAGATGTGATTGATCTTAGTTTGGGTGAGCCCGATTTTGATACGCCTCAACATATAAAAGATGCTGCTATAAAAGCCATTAACGATAACTGGAGCCATTATACTCCTGTACCTGGTTTTTTAGATTTGAGAGAAGCTGTTTGTACTAAATTAAAAAGGGACAATCACCTGGAATATAAACCAGAAAATATTGTCAGCTCTACAGGAGCAAAACAAAGTTTAGCTAATGCCATTTTAGCATTGGTAGATGATGGAGATGAAGTAATCATTCCAACACCTTATTGGGTAACCTATTCTGAATTGGTAAAAATAGCCAGAGGTAAAGTAGTAGAAATACGAACTACAGTAGAGAATAAATTCAAAGCCACTCCTGCACAAGTGGAGGCTGCTATTACACCTCGTTCTAAAGTGTTTATGTTCTCTTCTCCTTGCAACCCTTCAGGTGCTGTTTATAGCAAAGAAGAATTAGCAGGATTGGTAGAAGTATTTAAAAAACATCCCAATATTATAATTCTGTCCGATGAAATTTATGAATACATCAATTTTGTTGGAAAGCACGAGAGCATAGCGCAGTTCGAAGAGATCAAGGATCGTGTTGTATTGATCAATGGATTGAGCAAAGGATTTGCCATGACTGGTTGGAGATTGGGTTATACCGCATCTAACTTAACTATAGCTAAAGCGATGGAAAAAATTCAAGGACAGTTTACCAGTGGAACTTGTTCTATCACGCAAAAAGCAGCTGTGGTAGCACTTACGGGAGATTTGCGTCCTTCAGAAGCTATGACTGAAGAATTTACCAGAAGAAGAAAACGCAGTTTAGAATTAGTGAAAACAATCCCTGGATTTAAATGCTTTGAACCGGAAGGTGCTTTCTATGTATTTCCGGATGTGAGTTATTATTATGGTAAATCAAATGGTACAGAAACAATAAAGAACGCTGCTGATTTTAGTATGTATTTATTGAATACAGCACATGTTTCTTCGGTTATGGGTGATGCATTTGGAGAGCCTTTATGTGTTCGTTTTTCTTTTGCCAATAGCATGGAAAATATCGAACGTGCTTGGAAAAGAATCGGAGATGCATTGGCATTATTAAAATAATAGATTGAAAATAAAAAAAGAGGAGCTCTAGTAATAGGCTCCTCTTTTTATTTAAATGATTCGATGTTATTTTCCTCCTTCTACTACTCCACCTTTTTTACTATCAATAGTAATAGTGAAAGGCCCTTTACCACTTACAATCCATTTAAGGGTAACCGTTCCTAATCCGGGAATATTATTTACTTCTAAAACACCTGGATTATTTTTCTGTTCCGTGGTTAAATTGAGGTCAGCATTTTCAACCAGCATACCTGCTACTACTTTAGCCTTGGTATTTAAAGTAATATAATCTGGGCGTTCAATTTTGTTCTTTACATCCTGACTACTATGTGTTGGCATAATTCTGCTATTGGCAATAACAGCTGTTACTTCTGTCAAGCCATCTCCTAAATCTTTTTCTGTTAGTGAAGACACTGCCAATTTTGGTGTGTGATAACAATGGTAAATAGAGAAAGCCATATTTCTATGGGCGTCTGATTCCAATAAAAATCCAGGATGTGCTCTTCCGAAATTCTTTTTGAACCCGCCTATTTCAATTTTTCCATATTGAGGATGATCGTATTCTTTCCATGGAACAAATGCATCTTGAAATAAAAGATATCGATCAAAACTATAGGATGTATTGTCAAATGGATCACGAGTGGATTCTTTCATGAACATTAAATACGGCGTCCATAATTCGTTTGAATAGGTATAGATGCCTCTTCCTGCATAAAACCAATCCAATTCACCACCATATGCCGAATACAGATCTTTATACACTACTAAGTATTTATAGCCTGGCATTAGTTCTTCTCCTTTTTTGGCAATGGCATCATATACGGCAACGTCTTGTGCATTATAGGTTCCAACATCTTCTGCCCCACCTGGCCCTCTTAAGATCATACCACCTGCATTGTGAAAGGATTGAGCAGCTGCAATATTTGGATGCTTCATTACGAATTCCATCACCGCTCTATTCTCAGGAATAGAGAATGGATATTTATAGGCACCATTTTGAATATAATTCGGTTGCCATCCCCAACCCCAATCGCGGTTAGGATCGTATTCAAATGCATAACCATCTTCATTCACTTTTCCATCCCCATCATTGTCAATGCCTTCAATTCCCAATAATTCATAATCGCCTTTTTCATCTGGCCCTACTTGAATCATATTGCGTGGATCTCTTGGGTCAACTTTATACCTTCCGTTCGGATTTTTTCTGCGCATCAATGTTATATGGCCATCTCCATCCAAATCATCGTAATTATCCTCATTAACCAAACCATCTCCATCGTTATCAATGGGCTTAACTCCAGAACGAGGTGAAGAAGAAGTGTTTGGTTTGTGCATATAACTATCACGAGCATCTGGATTAATACTTGGAATGATATAAAACACTTTATCAGCTAATAACTCTTGAATAAATTTTGTATCTCCAAAAGCTTCTGTTAAATACCATGCAGTGTACATGGCAAATTCGGCTCCCTGAATTTCATTGGAGTGAATATTTCCATCAATGTACATACCCGGTTTATTCAATTCTACACCCTTCTTGAAATCGGTAATAGTTAAGCACCACAGATCTCTTCCATCATAAGATTTACCAATGGATTGTAGTTTTGCTAGATCAGGATAAGCAGCAGCAATTTTTTTACAGATTTCTGTAATGCCTCCATGGTCGTAATAGCGGTTCCATATTACGGTTACTTTTGGATTTGCAGGTGTGCCCGATGCTTTAAAAATTTGCTCTGGGCTTTGCGCAGAAACATTTTTTGAAAATGCAAAGGCACAAAATAATAAGGTTGATAAGAATATTTTTTTCATGTTCAATCAATTAATCGTTAAAGTGAAATATCAATATTTTTGGTTCCAGCTGTAGGGCAACCAGCATCGATGGTTATTTTTCCTTTCCCTTTAATTAACCAGCTAAAACTTTGCTTAGTAGATGGTTCCATATTATTAAGCAATAATATTTTTTTACCACCAACCAAACTTTGTTTATCGGAAAGCGTAAGGCCCACTTTTATTTTTTTAACGAAATAATTTCTATCAGCAAATTTACTATGTGTAGCCAAAGCTCCTTTATTTACTACATCTACAGTTACCCTCGTAAGTCCATTCGCTAAAGATTCTGTTTTAATATTGGTCACATCAATCTCTGGTTGAAATGAAGCAGCTTTAATTAAAAATTCAGTATGCTTTTTCGCTAGGTCAGCAACCAGTTTATAAGGTGGGTTAATTAATACAAAAGGATCTACACCTCCTACTTCAACTTTTTGCCCAGGGAAATCTGGATGGTTAAATGTTTTCCATTCTGTGAAAACATCGGTAATCCCTTGTTGAGCACTCCATCTTAAATAATTGGCAATCGGATCTTCAACGGTAAATGCTTTTTCTTTTTTAGCTGTATCAGGTTTAGATTTTGGAACCCACCATCCTGGCGTACTAAAACTATACCTTCCATAATGTTGATAAGCCCAGGAAAGAAAATCTCCACCAGCAACAGTAGTTCTGGGAGCATCTTTCGATCCCAATACTTTATTGTATAAATCACTCACAATAGTGGTTGCCTTGTCGTCATTAGAACTTAAATTATTGTTTGATCCAAAACTAACTACAGCATATACATTGAAAGCATCGTATAAAAAATCCAGTAATGCACGGGTTTCTTTTTCGCTTGCAGGATAATCTCCAGCGCCTGGGGCAAAAGTTTTGTGTTTGTAAGTCAGGTTTTTATTAAATGCTATTCCACCTTCTCCATCTTCGTTAAATATGCCATCTTTATCATTGTCTAAGCCTTCAGAAAGAATCAGGTATTTTCCTTTCTCTCCTTTTGTAGGATCTGCTTTGATCAATACTCTTGCATCATCAGGATGTAATTTTAAATCACCAATAGGAGATTCAATTCTCATTAAAGTGATTTTTCCATTTCCATCTAGATCATCAAAAGTGTCTTCATTTAAACGCCCATCTCTATCATCATCCGTTGCTGTTGCATTGCCGGTTCTTTCATGTTTTAATTTGGCGAAATATTGCTCCGAAGCATCGGGGCTCATATTGGGGAACAAATAATAGGTGGTTTTTTGGAGCAAATTTTTAATGGAATCTGTTCCACTTGCTTTTAATAAATTTTCCGCAAATCCAATCACCAATTCAGCTCCTAATAAATGATTGCCTTCAACACCGCCCACCACAGCAATGGCAGGTTTTGTGTCGGTTTTACCTGTACCGATAGTAATCATCCAAATGTCTTTGCCGCCATTGGTTTTTACAAGTGATGAAACGGAAGCCAGTTGAGGATAGGCTTTTACAATGGTTTGAATTCTTGCTTGTTGCTCAGCAAGAGTAGAATAGTTCTGCGCAAAGGAGCCCGAAAAACAAAGCATTCCGATGGCAAAAAGAAATTGTTTTCTCATGAAGCATGTTTAAGAAATAAATATAATCGAATTGTTTCTTGAAAAATCAAAAAAAGGATAAAAGGTGCATGATTTTATGCTTAATTTTCGCCAATGATTGACCCGGGTAAGGCAGAAATGTTCAAAAACAGATTGACCAAAGTGTTTAAACATAAAAGCAAATTGGCCAAGCGGCAAAATATTACCTGTTATCGTATCTACGACCACGATTTACCTGAATTTCCCTTCAGTATTGAATTGTATGAAAACAATATTTATATAGCGGAATATCTTAGAAGGCATGGAATGGAAGACGATGCTCATGAAGCCTGGTTAATGGCTTGTCTCGAAATTATTCAAGACATTACGGGAGTTCCTACTGATAACATGTATTGTAAACAAAGAAAAAGACAATCACATAGAGAAGGGCAATATGAAAAATTAGCCACTGAACAGGAGTTTTTTACGGTTAAAGAAAATGGCCAGCTTTTTTTAGTGAACCTTACCGACTATTTAGATACTGGTTTATTTCTCGACCATCGAATCACCAGAGAAAAAGTAAAGCAGTTAAGTAATGGAAAGCGGTTATTGAATTTATTCTGTTATACAGGTTCTTTTTCGGTCTATGCTGCAGATGGTGGAGCTGCTTCAGTTAGCTCAGTTGATTTGTCAAAAACCTATTTAGCATGGGCTGAAAAAAATATGGCACTCAATCAATACACCGACCCAAAGAAATTTCATTTCATTCATGCAGATGTGAAGCAATATTTAAAAACATTAACACCCAACAGTTTTGATATTGTCATCATGGATCCGCCCACATTCAGCAATAGCAAAAGAATGAAAGATATTCTGGATATTCAACGAGACCATGCCGAATTAATTAATGATGTGTTGAAAGCAATATCCGCCGAAGGGATTCTTTTTTTTAGTACTAATTTTTCTAGATTCGAAATAGATAAAGCATCCATTGATTCAACACAAATAAAAGACATTACAAGAGCCACTACCCCATTTGATTTTGAAGGGAAATTGAAACGTTGGTGTTTCGAAATTGTAAAATCATAATGCAATTATTTGTTTGACAATTGGAGCAGTTTCTCATGCAATTGAATTACTTGAGGAATCAATAATTCCTGTTCGTTATTGGTAATTACCCAATCACATAATTTCATTTTTAAATGATCATCTATTTGCTGATTCATTCTTTCGATTACTTGCTCTCTGTTAGATCCGTCGCGGTTCATTACCCTTTGAATTCTTAATGCAGAAGGTGCATACACACCAATGATTCCATCCAATCCTTCTGCAGAACCAGATTCGAAAAACAATGCAGCTTCTTTTATTACATAAGGAGCATCTTGTTTTTTTGCCCATTCAATACTGGCTGCAAAGGTTGCAGGATGAACAATTGAATTAAGCACTGATAATTGAAAAGGGTCTTTAAATACAATTCCTGCAATAAATTCTCTATTGGGTAAATCATTGATATAAGCATTGGCACCAAAAGCGGCTACCATTTTTTGTTTTACGCTTTCATCATGTTGCATGATCTCTTTTGCCAGTTGATCGGCTTGTAAAATAGGCACACCCAATTGCGCAAATATATTGGCAACAGTAGATTTTCCACTTCCTATCCCGCCTGTTAAACCAATTTTAAGTACTGACATAAAAAAGCCGGCAACATTCGTTACCGGCAATAAATTTACTGTTTAAATAAATACAGTTAGCTTTTCTCTGCTACTGGTTTGTTGATAGCCAATGTCCATTCCATGCTGATAGAAGATTTTTCAATCTTTAGGTAGCTTCCTGGGTTAACTTCCATTTGAATGGTAGCGTCTTCATTGATTTTATTGATGGTACCATGGATACCCGCAATGGTTACAATTTTATCGCCTTTCTGCATATTGTCGATGAACTTTTTTTGCTCTTTTGCTTTTTTTGCTTGAGGACGAATCATGAATAACCAGAATACCAAAATGATGGCACCCATCAAGATCAATTGAACTGTGCCACCCGATTTTGGGTCGGCAGATAAAATAATTGCTACTAAAGGAAACATATTATGGTGTTTTTAATTGTTGAATTTCTCCGTTAAAGGTAAGGGTATGTGTAATACCATTACTCGTATTTGATGTTACAAATATATTTTTTGCAACTGTTCCTGGGTGAGATTTATTGCTGTCGAAAGATGCCGTAATTGTTCCTTTTCCTCCCGCTGGTATTGCTCCTTTGGAATAATTGGCAACTGTACAACCGCAACCTGGTTTTACTTCTGTTAAATACAAAGGCTTTGATCCGGTATTGGTAAACTCAAACAGAATATTTGTTTTTTCGCCCATATTAATGGTGCCGAAATTGATGATGGTATCCTTGAAACCAATGGTCGTGTACATAGCAGTATCAACGATATGTTTTGCTGCTTCTACATTATCTGAATTGTTTTTGCAAGCGCTCAATGCAAACAATAAAACGCCACCTATCAATAATAATTTCATTTTAAATAGTATTGTTCTTAAAACTGATTTTATTGATCTTTCCTTCTGAAGTAAGTTCTTTATGAATATTATCTAAAATACCATTTACAAATTGACCGCTTTGTGCAGTGCTATAATCTTTGGCTAAATCGATGTATTCGTTGATGGTTACCTTGGTTGGAATGGTTTCGAAATACAATAATTCACAGATCCCCATACGCATTAACACCATGTCTAATTGAGCAATTCTTTCTGCGTCCCAGTTTTTTAATTTTGGCTTAATTAATTCCGCGCAATATTCTTTCTTCTCAATCGCGGTTCTCAATAAACCCCTTGCAAAATCCCATTTATCTTGGTTCATCAACTGATCCAATGGTGTGGTGGCTGGCTTTTGAATAAAGGTCAGCATCATTTGATCCATCATTTCTCCATCATCATCCCAATTATTGAAATGTTCTTCTATATGGTTGATGAAATTTTCAACAGGCAACATTAGTTGAGTAAAGATCAATTTAATGATCTCTCTTTCTTTTGCCTTATCCCTATTTTGTTCTGTAATGTATTTTTTGTATTCGGGGGTCTCAATCAATTGGTTGTAGATTTTCTTAACTAATTCAACATCAATCCTTTTTTCGGGATGATCCGAATCAATGGCTTTTTGGTAAGATTTATTCTCCAATAATGCCCAAATAAACTCATTCCCAGCAATTTTGATATTGACATTCATATCACTGTGCGAAGGAAGGTTTTTGGAAGCTCTTTTAACCGCATTTGTTTCGGCGTACCTGGCCACTTCCGACAAAAAAAAGATCAAATAAATGAACAATTCCCTGCTTTTATCTAACTGCTTTTCTAATGTTTCAATGGGTTGTTTAAAAGTATTGATATTGTCTGCAGACTCAATCATATAGAGCAATTGCATTACTTTAACCCGTATATTTCTTCTACTGATCATTCAACAAGAACTTTTTAGCTGCGCGAATGTAAGGCATTATGAATACTTATAGGTCTAAAATGCAAATTTGGCACATAAAGAATTGATAAAATGGCTATCTCTGTCAGCCTGAACCCTTCAAAAACGGTGAATTATACTTTTACTGAAATATTGGCTTAATACACGTTTTGGCATAATTATAGACATATTCAGAAAAAATCAACTTAATTAACCAAAATCAATAACGTATGGCTAAGAAAATCAACGTTACTCCTCTGCACGACAGAGTAATTGTAAAGCCTGCTGCTGCCGAAGAAAAAACGGCCGGTGGAATCATCATCCCTGATACTGCAAAAGAAAAACCACAACGTGGTGTAATCGTTGCTGCTGGTAAAGGTAAAATCGACGAACCAATGACTGTAAAAGTTGGGGATACCGTACTTTATGGTAAGTATGCTGGTACCGAAGTACAAATTGAAGGTCAAGACTTGTTGATCATGAGAGAAAGCGATCTTTTGGCAATTATCTAACATCTAAAAATTAAACAATATGGCTAAGCAAATATTTTTTGATATTGAAGCAAGAAATAAAATGAAAAAAGGCGTTGACACATTGGCCAACGCAGTTAAAGTAACTTTAGGACCAAAGGGTCGTAACGTAGTTATTGAGAAAAAATTTGGTGCTCCTCAGGTAACCAAAGATGGTGTTACAGTAGCAAAAGAAATTGAATTAGAAGATGCTATTGAAAACATGGGCGCTCAAATGGTTAAAGAAGTAGCTTCTAAAACAGCAGATATTGCTGGAGATGGAACTACAACAGCTACTGTTTTGGCTCAAGCAATTATCAGTGAAGGATTAAAGAATGTTGCTGCTGGTGCTAACCCAATGGATTTAAAGCGTGGTATAGATAAAGCAGTTGCTAAAGTAATTGATAGCTTAAGAGCTCAATCACAAGCTGTTGGTAACGATTCTAAGAAAATAGAGCAAGTAGCTACTATTTCTGCGAATAGCGATAGCGAAATTGGAAAGTTAATTGCTACTGCCATGGCTAAAGTGGGTAAAGAAGGCGTTATCACTGTTGAAGAAGCAAAAGGTACTGACACAACAGTTGATGTTGTTGAGGGAATGCAATTCGATCGTGGATATATCTCTCCATATTTCGTTACAAATAGCGAGAAAATGGAAGCAGAAATGCAGAATCCATACATCTTGATCTACGATAAGAAGATCAGTGCTATGAAAGATATCTTACACATTTTGGAGAAAGTTGCACAAACTGGTCGTCCATTGGTAATTATTGCAGAAGATTTAGAAGGTGAAGCATTGGCTACATTGGTAGTAAATAAATTACGTGGTACTTTAAAAGTGGCTGCTGTAAAAGCACCGGGATTTGGTGACCGTAGAAAAGAAATGTTAACTGATATTGCCATCCTAACTGCAGGAACTGTTGTTAGCGAAGAGCAAGGTTTTAAATTAGAAAATGCTGATCTTACTTATTTAGGACAAGCTGCTTCTATTACCATCGATAAAGACAATACCATTGTTGTTGGTGGAAAAGGTAAAAAAGCTGATATCGTTGCTAGAGTAAATCAAATCAAAGCTCAGGTAGAAAACACTACTTCAGACTACGATCGCGAAAAATTACAAGAGCGTTTAGCTAAATTAAGCGGAGGTGTTGCAGTATTGTATGTTGGAGCTGCTACTGAAGTTGAAATGAAAGAAAAGAAAGACCGTGTTGATGATGCTTTACACGCTACAAGAGCTGCTGTTGAAGAAGGAATTGTTCCTGGTGGTGGTGTTGCCTATATCCGCGCTGTAGAAAGCTTGGAGAAATTAAAAGGTGCCAACGAAGACGAATCAACTGGTATTCAAATTGTAAAAAGAGCAATTGAAGAGCCATTGCGTCAAATCGTTATCAACAGTGGAATTGAAGGTTCTATCGTTGTACAAAAAATCAAAGAAGGCAAAGGAGATTTTGGATTCAATGCTCGTACGGAAGTGTATGAAAACCTTTTCAAAGCAGGTGTAATTGATCCTACAAAAGTAAGCCGTGTTGCATTGGAAAATGCTGCATCTATCGCTGCTATGTTGCTCACCACTGAGTGTGTAGTTGCTGATAAACCAAAACCTGAAGCTCCGCATTCTCATGCTGGTGCTCCTGATATGGGCGGAATGGGTTACTAAAATCAGTTTGAATGATAATAAAAAAGTCCCGAAATTTTCGGGACTTTTTTTATGAAGTGAATAGAGTCTTTTATACTTTAAGATATCGTGCAAATCCTTGCACCATTAAACATTGCGCATATCCGTAACTCAACATTACTACTACATCCAGGAAATTGTCTTTGTATAAAAAATGATTGGATGCTAATACAGCATCTGATAAAACAAAGAGTACAGCGCCTGGCACAAAATAAGTAGTGGCAATTACTTTCAATAAATTATTACTCAGTAAATTGGCTGCAGAAGCAGTCATAACCGCAATTGCAGCCATATAGATTTTAACTGGCCAGATCATATCTCCCAGATATGGCTTTAGAAAATCCAATAATTTAACAGCAACAATAGTGACCAATACAGACGCAACTATAAATTCAGTTGCTTTGCTAAAACGAACGTTGCTGGATTTTAAAAAAAAGGTGGTGTATGCAATATGCGTAACTATGAAAGCCAGCATTCCTCCAATAAAAAAAGCAGTCCCGTTAAATATCAATAATAAATCTCCTATAAAAGCTGCAAATAAACCTATTAAGATGATGCGTTTACTTGTATGATACGCATTTTTACGGGCATTCATTAACAGGTAAGCAATTAAAATGGGCATTAATAATAGTTTACTGACATACCTGAAATCAGTTTTTTCGTAATAAATAAATGCACAATGAGCAAATAACACTACCCAAAAAATGAAAATTCCATGTTTTTTAATAATATGCATTCTTAAGCCATTTATTGAAAGAGTGTAAAATAATGGGAAATTATTAATAAAAATGGAGCTAATTTCGCAAAATGCAAATGGATGATCCCCGTTTTTTTGACTATTGGAGTAAAAATAGACAAAAAGAGAAAAGCAATAAAAAGGCTTTTTTTAAGGGATTATCTGCAGGTTTTGCAATTGGTGGAGCCCTTTTAATAGCTATTCTTTCTGGTTGGTATCCTCGAGCAACCATGGAAGCGAACAGTAAAATGAGTGCTTTTGTTTTGTTTATAGCAATTTTGTTGATATCTGTATTTATTGCATTTATTTATCAAAAATTCAAATGGGAAATGCAAGAACAGCGTTATTTAGAAATCGTAGCAAAAAAAAATAAAAATCAACAGATGCAGCCATAATTGGTCAATTTGCGTCTATTTTAAAAATCAAAATTAGGAATGAAAAAATCAGTTATTGCCTTTATTGGAATGGTCGTGTTCTCTTTGTCTTGTGGAAAAACAGTTGATTCTGGTTGCACACCTGTAACCGTTGCAAGTGAAAAATCAGCAATGATCGCTTATTGTACTGCTAATAGTATCAATTATACAGAACATCCAAGTGGAATTTTATACGAAATTGTAAGCCCGGGAACAGGCACTGCTCCTAGCCTTGCTTCAACAGTATCTTGTTTATATACTGGTAAATTAATGAATGGTACAACTTTCGACGCTGCAACAAGCAATCCTGCTACATTTCCGCTTGCCAATGTAATTGAAGGTTGGAAAATTGGCATTCCGCTAATTAAGGCTGGTGGTAGAATCAAATTGGTCATTCCTTCTGCATTGGCTTATAGTTGCGTAGGATCTGGCTCAATTGCTCCAAATTCTCCTTTGTTTTTTGATGTCACATTGGTTCAAGTTCGATAGATATATATTAAATTATGTATATGTTGAATATTGGTGCTTAAAAGAGCTGACCAAAATATACCTCATTCCCCTATCTTTGCCAACCTGAAAAAATCAGGATTAAACAATACGTAAACCGTTACTAATATGCAACTGAAAGGTTTAGTGCGTTTTTTTGCAATAGCACTTACATTAATTTGTCTTTACCAATTATCTTTTACTTGGTTTGTTCGCAATCATGAATCTGAAATGGATGCAAAAGCCAGCACTTGGCTCAAGTCTTTCACTAGCCCCGAGCAAAAGTATCCGGGCAATAAAGAATTGCAATCTGCTTATGCGGATTCATTGGGAGATTTAAAAAAAGACAGACTACAACGTTTGTTGGATAGTACCAAGGATGTTAAATTAGCATTTGGCTTAACTACCTATCGTAGTGCAAAAGAAAAAGAGTTGATGCTCGGATTGGATTTGCAAGGTGGTATGAGTGTAACCATGGAAGTGGGTCTTGATGCCTTGATTAAATCTTTGTCTAACTATACTAAAGATGTTAATTTAAATAAAGCATTGGATGCAGCAGTTGCTCGTAAAGCAAATAGCGGCGCTAATTTGATCGCTTTGTTTTTAGAGGAATACAAGAAAGTTAGTCCGGAGGGTAAACTTGCTCCTCTATTCACTGCAAGAAGTAATGGTGCTTTAAAAATTGACGACAGTAATGCTAAAGTAGAAGACTATTTAGCTAAACAATCTGATGCTGCATTTAGTAATACTTACAGAATTCTTAGAACGAGAATCGATCGTTTTGGTGTTGCATCTAATAATATCAATCCAGATGCTGCAAAAGGCAGAATCAATATTGAATTAGCTGGTGTGAGTGATAAAGAAAGAGTTAGAACTTATTTACAATCTACTGCTAACCTTCAATTCTTTGAAGTGTACACTTTAGAAAGCAATGATGTTCAAAGTGGAATCGTAGCAGCTGATAAATCTGTTCAAGATTATTTGAATGGTGCAAAATCACTTGATACAACTAAAAATACAACTGTAGCTACAACTGAAAAAGCGGCTACTACCGATACAACTAAAACTGCTACAATTTCAACATTAGCAAACGACACGAATAAAGCTGGTTCTGCAAAAGCAGATACCGCTAAAGCGAAGTTGAATGTAAATCCGATTGTACGTTTAATTCAATTCTCCCAACCTTATCGTGCGGATAATGGCAAAACTATTTTCCCGGCAGCTATTGGTTATATCCAAACAAAAGATACAGGTACTTTAAATAACTACTTTAGAATGGAATCGGTGAAATCTAAATTCCCTTCTAATTTGCAGTTTTTATATGGTAAGGCTGAATTGAATGATCCTAAGTTAAAAGACATTTTAACTTTATATGCAATCAAAACTTTAGACAATGGTCAAGCTGAATTAGAGGGTGACCATATTTCTGGAGCATCACAAGATTATGATGAGCGCGGAAGAATTGCTATTAAAATGAATATGGATAGAGTTGGATCTGCTATCTGGGCAAAAATGACAACACGCAATGTTGGTAAGCCAATTGCAATTGTGTTAGACAATTTTGTTTATTCAGCTCCTAATGTTAACGACCCGATCACTACTGGTAATTCTCAAATCAGTGGTAACTATACTATTAAAGAAGCAAAAGATCTTTCTGAAATTTTAGAGAGCGGTAAATTACCTGCTCCTGCTAAAATTGTTCAAAGCCAAACCGTAGGGCCAACTTTGGGTAAAGAATCTATCAAGGGTGGTGCAATGTCATTCTTAATTGCATTCATTGTGATTTTCTCTTTAATGTTATTGTATTTCAACACAGGTGGATGGGTTGCGAATATTGCATTGATATTAAACTTATTATTCACCATTGGTGTGTTGAGTGCTTTAGGTTTTACTTTAACTGCTCCAGGTATTGCTGGTTTGGTATTAACCATCGGTATGGCGGTAGATACCAACGTAATTATATTTGAGCGTATCAAAGAAGAATTATCAAAAGGTAAAAACTATGTAAGTGCAGTAAATGATGGTTACAAAAGATCTTTGTCTCCGGTTTTGGATGCACACGTTACTACTTTATTAACTGCTGTAATTCTTGCTTATTTTGGTCTAGGACCAGTATTAGGATTTGCTACAACACAGATCATTGGTATTTTATTATCATTGTTCTGTGGAATTTTAGTATCAAGATTAATTACAGATTGGTACACTAATAAGAACAGACATTTTGAATATTTCACTGGAATTTCTAGAAGTATCTTCAAACATGCTTCTTATAAGTTTATTGAATACAGAAAGTTTGCATATGGCCTATCTGCAGTTATTTTAGTATTAGGTGTTGCTTCTTTCTATAATGGATTCGACGAAGGTGTTGAATTTGCTGGAGGTCGTAGCTATACTATTAAATTCGATAAAGCTGTAAATGCAGATGAAATTCGTGATGAGTTAAAAGCAACATTTGGTGAAGCTCCAATTACTAAAACAGTAGATACTAAGAATCAAATCAATATTACCACTTCTTACAAGATCAAAGAAACTGGTAGCAATATCGATTCTTTGGTAGAGAAAATGTTGTACACAGGTTTACAGAAGCATTTGCCTGAAGGAACCAGTTTCAACACTTTCGAAACTGTCTATAAGCAAAGCTCTCAAACTGTATTACCTACTATCTCCGACGATTTAAAAGCAGGAGCAACTAAAGCAACTGTGTTTGCCATATTTGCTATTTGTTTGTACATATTCATTCGTTTCCGTGATTGGAGATATAGTTTAGGTACGATTGTAGCTTTGTTGCACGACGTATTGGTTACTTTAATTGTATTTAGTTTCTTAAGAAAAGTAGTTCCTTTCCCATTAGAAATTGATCAGCACTTTATTGCAGCCATTCTAACGGTAATCGGTTTCTCAATGAATGATACGGTGATTGTTTATGATAGAATCAGAGAAGACAGTAAGATCATGATTGGGGTTGATAATGCTTCTATTATTAATAAAGCAATCAATCAAACTTTGAGCAGAACCATCATGACTTCTTTAACAGTGTTCTTGACCATTTTGATCTTATTCATCTTTGGTGGAGAAGTAACACGTGGATTTGCATTCGCGATGTTGATTGGAGTAGTTACTGGTACCTATTCTTCAATTTTCGTAGCAGCCCCTATCCTAGTAGATTTTGGTGGTGGAAGAGCATTGGGAAGAGCTGAAACTAAAAAGTAAATCTCCTAAGTATTTAATAGAAAACCCGTTCAATTGAACGGGTTTTTTATTTGGTAGATTTTTTTTAAAATTGCTAATTTGCAAGGGTCTGTTTTTTTCGGGAAATATTATACTGCAAATGAAGTTCCGCATCCACAGGTTTTACTAGCATTCGGATTGGTAAAAGTAAAGCCACGTGAATTTAATCCGCCTTGCCAATCCACTTCCATTCCATATAAGTAAAGTCCATGGCTTTTATTCATGATACAAGGCACTCCTTCAATTTCAAATAATTCATCTTCTGCTTCTACTTTGTCAAATCCTAATACATAAGTCATTCCACTGCATCCACCCCCTTTAACACCAATTCTTAAACGTTGAGTGGTATCAAAATCGGCTTCATTCATCAATCTTTTGATTTCTTCAATTGCTCCAATTGTGAGGGTAACTGGAGAATTGGCGATTATTGTGGCTTCCATAATTATCAATTTGAATCACAAAGTTACGATTTTGTGATGGCTCTTGTCAAAACCCACTTTCGAATCTAGAAAAATCCTCCACCTGTAACTAATAATCAATAACTGATAGCCCAATATCCGATAACTAATAACCAATAACCGATATGCCTTATCTTCGTAAAAATCAATTGGAGAATGGAGAATACTACTTTGTTGAGTATCATTTTTGGTCTGGCCATTGCAGCAATAATGGTGTATATAATGGTCATTCAACCTAAAAAAACAGAACAAGTTTCGAATGCTCCAAAACAGCACAGTCCTTTGCAATTACAAGCCTATGAAAGGCTAATTTTATTAGTAGATCGAATTGCGCTTCCAAATGTAATCAGTAGAACGCCCAGCGAGGGATTATCGGCAAGAGATATGCAGCATGTTTTAACCAAGAATATTCGAGAAGAATTCGACTACAATGTTACTCAACAGATTTATGTGACTCCTGAATCTTGGAATGCATTAAAAAATTTAAAAGAAAAAAATATACTCTACATTAATCAGGTAGCACAGGAATTAGCCCCAGATGCTACAGGTATGGATTTGCAAAAATTTTTATTGAATTTTTTAGTGAGTGAGCCAAAGGCCAATCTGCACGAATTAGTAAGTGAAGCATTGAGTTTTGAAGCGAAAAAATATTTATAAAGGTTGAAATAATTGACTATGCCTTCCAAGAAATTGTTTACCGACAGTGGAATAGAAATCAACAAATTATATACTGCTAAAGATGTTCCAGCTTCAGATTCTGGGAATGATCTGCCTGGGGAGTTTCCATTTACCAGAGGAGTTCAGCCGGATATGTATAGAGGAAAGCTATGGACAATGCGCCAGTACGCTGGATTTTCAACTGCAGAAGAGAGCAATAAACGATACCATTATTTATTGTCACAAGGCGTTATGGGATTAAGTGTTGCATTTGACTTACCCACTCAAATTGGTTATGACAGTGATCATGCATTATCAGATGGTGAAGTAGGAAAAGTAGGTGTTGCCATAGATTGTTTAGATGACATGGAAACCTTATTTAAAGGCATTGAATTGGAGAAAGTGAGTACTTCTATGACCATCAATTCAACTGGGTTTATTTTATTGGCCCTTTATGTTGCATTAGCCAAAAAGCAAGGAGCTGATCTGTCAAAAATTACAGGAACCATACAGAACGATATACTAAAGGAGTATGCTGCCAGAGGAACTTATATCTATCCTCCTAAGCCTTCAATGCGCATTATTACGGATATTTTTGAATGGTGTAGTAATGAACTACCTAAATGGAATACTATCTCCATTTCAGGTTACCATATTCGTGAAGCGGGTAGCACAGCTGTACAGGAAATTGCATTTACATTAAGTAACGGTAAAGCATATGTTCAAGCAGCATTGGCTAAAGGTTTGGATATCAATGTTTTTGGCAAGCGTCTCTCCTTTTTCTTTAATGCCCATAATAACTTATTTGAAGAAGTAGCCAAATTTCGTGCGGCTCGAAAAATGTGGGCTCAAATAATGAAAGACTTGGGGGCTACTGATGAAAAAGCCTTGATGCTACGTTTTCATACACAAACCGGTGGCGCTACTTTAACCGCTCAGCAACCACTCAATAATATCAGTAGAGTAACAATTCAAACCCTTGCAGCAGTTTTGGGCGGCACTCAAAGTTTGCATACCAATGGCTATGATGAAGCATTGAGTTTACCTACCGAAGAAGCTGCGAGAATTGCCTTAAGAACACAACAGATTGTAGCTTTTGAATCTGGAGCTGCCGATACAGTTGATCCTCTTGCAGGTAGTTATTTCATAGAGTCATTAACCAATGAAGTGGAACAAAAGGCCTGGGATATAATCAACAAAATAGATGCAATTGGTGGAAGTGTTGCTGCTATTGAAGAAGGTTATATGCAAGAGCAAATAGCTCAAAGTGCCTACGAATACCAGCGTAATATAGAAAGTGGAGAAAAAATTATTGTTGGTGTTAATCAGTTTACAGTTGATAAAGAATTAGCCGTTCCTGGATTTAAAATTGATGAAAGTATACGGTCTATTCAATCTGAAAAGCTGGCAAAATTAAGGGCTAAACGCAATAATGATAAAGTAAATGAATGTTTAGCAGCTATTGCAAAAACGGCAAAAGGCACCGATAATTTGATGCCTTTTGTAATTGAAGCCGTTGAAAATAATTGTACGCTGGGTGAAATTGCTGACACCCTTCGATCTGTTTATGGTGAATTTAAATAATCGATTAGTTATTGGTTTTGTTTATTACTAAGTCAATACTACTATCAAAGCGTAAATAACTCCTGGGATCCAAAACAACAGTGTCAATAAAACGCTCAACCAGAATTTTCCATTGAACGCATTCTCATGTAAGTAAACTGCCAAGGGTGGTAAAATAATTGCCAAAATTGCTAATAAAATTGTATTGGTACTTGCATCTCCTGTAGCATTCTGGGCTTTATACTCTTTCATTAATTTCTTTACTTCTGCATATTTCTCTTTCTTTTCTACTCTAGATAAACTTTTAAATTGAAGCATAGCATCTTGAACAACTGCATCATTCATGATAGATGCTTTTGTTTCAGTGGAAGTTGATTTAGCGTCTTTTTCAGTAGTAGTTTCTGAAGAGCTAGCAAAAACATTTGCTGATAACATCAATGCAATTGCAGTAGTAGATAAAATGATGGTTTTTTTCATAAGTTTAAATTTGGGTTGATTGAATAATACTTTAAACAAAAATAACTTGCTCCCAATGGAACTTATTTCAATTTAATTAAAATTATTGCTGAGTTCAACTGATAAGTGCAATTTTTAAACAAAAGGCAAAAAAGCTTTTG
>JBBAJS010000027.1:0-50236 GCA_040403975.1 Sediminibacterium sp. | reverse complement strand
CTGATATGATCAACGATAAATTAGCTTCGATCGGAGAAAAAATTGGTGTTGCTAAATTCGAAAGAATTGAATCGGCTTATGTAGCTTCTTATATTCATGGAGCAAATCGTATGGGCGTTTTGGTTGGCTTAACTACTGCTGCACCAGAAGCTGGTAAAGATGTAGCTATGCAAATTGCAGCAATGAATCCATTAGCAGTTGATGCGGATAGCATTCCTGCTGCTGTGGTAGATAGAGAAAGAGCGATCGTTGTAGACACCATGAAAGAAGATCCAAAGATGGCAGGCAAACCTGATGAAATGATCGCAAAGATCGCAGAAGGTAAATTGAATGCTTTCTTCAAAGAAAATACTTTGTTGGCTCAAGCTTTTGTAAAAGATAGCAGCATTACTGTTGAAGCATATTTAAAAAGTGCAGGTAATGTAACTGTTACTGAATTTAAGAGAGTAGCGTTAGGATAGTTAATTATCCTCTAAAATCTATATAGAAATCCCAATCATTTAATGGTTGGGATTTTTTTATTGGGGAATCACTTTAAAGGTCCAATCCCTTTCATACTTTGTACTAAAATCATTTGAAGCAATGCCAATAAAAGTAAAGCCACCTACCCAATAAGTAATGGAAGCCCAGAGATTAGTGGGTAAATAAGCAATTGCAGCTCCTAAGGATAAAGCACCTATTGTCTGACTACTTGTTCTGAGTATTTGTTTACCTAAAGTCAACTTTCTAATTCCAGTAATTTTATCCAATCTGATTTCTCTAGTTCCGTGAACAGAACGGTCTTTAAATTGAATGCTATTTTGGGTAATATTAGTAATTCTGGCTTTTAAAACCGTACGTGTTTTGCCAGTGTCTTTTGAATTAATAAATACATCATTTGGCCGATTAATCGACTCGCTTGATAGTTGATTAAAGCTTAGTAAAACTTTGTCGCCAATGTTGATTTTGTTTGTTTTTCCGTCTGAAATTCTTATTTGTTCAATTACATAGTTTTGTGAAAATCCAGCAGAGAAAATCATTATACAAAAAGCAAGCAGAATACTTTTTAAATTAGCCATTGTTTTTTTTAAAAGAGTCGCAAAAAACATGCTGCTTTTTAAGCTTATTCCATTTTGGAATAAGCAATTATTTTTTTTAACATAATATTAGAAACGATAACCTGCCATAAAAAGTAAAGCCATATTTGTATCATCTAATTTAGAAGAATAAAATCCTTTTAATTCAGTACCTAAAGAAATGCGTTGAGAAATTATTTTTTTATAACCCACACCAATTCCATAATCACCTAAAGAAAAATTACTTGCATTATAATCTCCACTAGCATTAGTTGTTACTTTATTCAATCTTATTGCTTGCCCCATGGTGAAGTTGCCATAGAAATCTTTCAAAAATTTCATTGAAATAATAAATTGAATAGGAATGGAAGCATTTACAATTTTAGCACCGTTTGTAGCAGCAGGGTCTCCTTTAACTGTATATAATTTATTATATCCTGTTTCAAATCCCAGGCTTACAAAAAATTCTGGCTCCCACATAAATCTGGTCACAAAAGAGTAATTCAATTCTCGTACATAATCTTTGGCTAGTACTAAATTATTAAAATAATAATTTGGCCCTACTCCCATATATAAAGTGTATTTGTGTTTCTTCTTTGTATTAACCGAGGGAAGTTCTTGGGCATTACAGTTTGAAGTAATTCCAATTCCAACGGCTATAAGGATAGTCAAAAAAAATATTTTCATGCTCATTGTTTCTGGTCTTTAAAACATCGTATAAATATTATAGACTACATATGCAGGATAGTCTGAAATAAATCCATCAAATTGCCCATTTCTTAAATAGTCCACTATCAATCCCTTACTATTTAATGTCCAACTGATCACTTTGATATTATTCGCTTTCGCTTTAGCAACTTCATCTAATACCAAGCCTTTTGAAAATCTTGGACCATAAAACTTGCTTTTATTTTCTATTGCCTTGTCTATACTCAATTCGCAAAGTGTAGGAAGATCGCTATAGCTCGTTTGTTTTTTTAATTCAGCTATTACATCTTCCGATGGAAGTCCAGCGAACAACACTACATTTCTATTTGCTGCTGCAGCTCTTTGGTATCCTTTTCTGATAATGGGTTCTAGGTATTTAAAAATATCCGTATTCCCTTTTAGATCCAACCATAAATAATTGAGGTTAGTACTGTCAATAAATGTATTGATCACTTGTTCAACAGTGGGAACTTTTTGTCCATCTACCAAACGAATATATTGGTTGATCAATGCATAAGAGTATTGATCCCAACTACCAATCAATGGACCTTTCTGCGTTAATCGAGTATCGATGGTAGCATCATGAATACATATTGGCACATTATCCTTTGTCATTCTTACATCAAACTCCAATCCATTCACGCCATAGTCTTCAAAATTCAACACTGCGTTTAAAGAGTTTTCTGCAAAAGGAGGGTCCACAGTTGTTTGAACACCATGATGACCAATGACCATAAAAGCTTTATTAATTGCTTGAGCAGTAAATGGTCGTTTATATTGCAACACCATTGTATTGCCTGAGTTGATCCCTTTGATTTTTAAATTAGTAACTACTCCAGTTAATAAATCACTGGCGCCATCTGCTGCTGCAATGGAGAATTGTATAATTCCCTGATCTGCTTTTTCTGAATACCTCCAGAAACCCGAAAATTGAATAGATCCATCCGCGTTTTTAAGACCATACTTCAGAATAATATAAATGCCTTCTTTCTCACTAAAAAAGGAAACTTTAAATTTGGATACTTTACAAACAAATTGAGTTCCAAGATCGGTATTACCACTTACTAAAGTATAAATACCTTCCATTTTTTTCATGGTGGATCCTGCAATAGAACTGGTATTGATCAAATTAGTTTCATCTGGTTTGGGTGGAGCGATGATGTCGCTTTTCTTGCAACCAGCTAATAAGAATAACGGTAAAAAATAAAACAGTTTTAAAAGCTGCATAATAAATATTAAAGATGTATGCCTAATTGAAATTCTGGGAAATAATAATAATAGCTATTTACTGGCAAAGCTGGCCATGCTAAAATGTGGTATCGGAGATAATTGATCTTCAAGCCCATTGATACTATTTTCTTTTTGTGTAACCTTTGTTCGTATGAAGTAGTAACACTATAACCATTTAAAAAGTTTTCATTAAAGGGAATTACATGACCACCTTCGCTGAGATTTAAAGAAGTGGTATAATACAAATCACTTCTAACAATCAATGAACTGTGTTTAAAGCTATAGCCAAACGTAACAGATGGCTGTTGCTCCCAACCAGTTAATAAAGTTTTGTAACCAAAGTGTTGTAATACGCCCAAATTAAATGCCACCTGATACCCTACACCCAGATGCAAATGATCTTTTGAATAATTCCAAAAAGGGCCAACATTGATTCTATTTGAAATAAACAAAGTAGAAATGCCTCCCTGTAAATTGAATCCTTTAGGCAAAGTATATTTTGCCGAATAATTAAGCATTGGAGCATTCACCATATCCAGGGTCCAGATCTTTGGAGGTACAACATAATAAATAGACAATGACTGTGAGAACTTTCCTTTTTTTAATGGCTGAGGCAATAAAAAGCTTGCATTTCTAATATCAAAACTGTCTTTATCGACAACAGCATTGGGTTTGATGGTTTCTTGAGCATTTAGGATAGACAAACTCAAGAAAGAAAGGATAGAAAAATAAATTCTAAAAGAATTCCAAGGTTTAACGTGCATAGTTATTAGTTACAAAGTATATCAGCCTGTTTCTCATTTAAATGAAATTAAAGCTTTTTGTTTATTTTATTACAAAATGGTATCCATTTTTAAATTCAGTAAAATCACTCGTTAAATATCTCGATGTAATGGACAATTCATTTTTAATTCTCAGCATAGTGAGGTAATGAAACTCTGGTTCATATCCATTAGATAAAGCAGCAATTCTATCACTTTGTTTTTTAAATGGCTGATGTATGCCACCGCCACCACCAATGGTTAAAAAGTCTTTGCCTTTTATATTAAAATGTTCAAAATCATGCGCATGCCCTGTAATAAATAGTTTTGCTTTTTTAGATTGAATAAAAAGTGGAATGAGTTTTTCTTGAACCTTGGTATTTGAACCCACAATTTTGCTGTTAGAATAGGGTGCATGATGACAAGCAACAATCACCATGTTTACAGCGCTATCCTTATCCATCTTATTTAATGTGTTAGCATAAAACAAATCCTGCGCTGCTAATTGGTCTTTTGATAAGGTTTTGAAGTTGGAGTTGAGTAAAATAAAACCAATTGAATCGATGATTTTGTAAAAACCAGTATTTACCTCATCCGGGAAACGTTTTTTAAATGCATTCTCCCCTTTTTTTGCATTTAACATTACATCGTGATTGCCTAGTAGGGCAGTAACTGTAGTACCTTGATTTCTCAGATCTTTAAGGTAGCTATCCATTTCTTTCCATTTTTTTTCTTTTGAGCCTATTGATACTACATCACCTAAAATAAGCAGGTTTGTAGGTTTTTGTTGAACTATATTCTCGAAAATCTTTTTTGTTGCCAGAGTATTGTTGTTCGACTTTAAATAAATCTTCTCAACTCCCAATGGAGCTTGGGTGTCGCTTGCTAAACATATTTTTATAAAACTGCTATCTTGTTTGAGTGTTTGGGAAAAAACTGTAGTAAACATCAACCAAGAAACTATGATTGTAATTAAGTATTTCAAAGTGGTATTTATAGTTTAAAGTAGTTAAAGTTAAATAAGACTGCGATTCCATTTGGCAACTCATTAAAAATTCAGGTTATTTGCATAATAAACTGCAAAGTAGCCATGCTCCCCAAATTCAAACGTATACTACTCAAATTGTCGGGCGAAGCCCTTTTAGGTGATCAAAGAAATGGTGATCCTTTCAACCCCCAAATTATAGAGCAATATGCCCAAGACATCAAACTGGTGACCGATTTAGGAGTTCAGGTAGCGATTGTGATAGGTGGTGGTAATATTTACCGAGGCATGAATGAAGCAGATAGTGGTATTGAGAGAGCCCATGGAGACTATATGGGAATGTTGGCAACAGTGATCAATGCAATGGCTATGCAAGCTATGTTGGAGAAGATTGGGGTATATACCCGTTTACAATCAGCCATCAATATGGAGCAGGTAGCTGAACCATATATCAGAAGAAAAGCGTTGCGTCATTTGGAGAAAGGCAGAGTGGTCATCTTTGGGGCTGGAACCGGAAACCCATACTTCACAACAGATACTGCCGGCTCTCTAAGGGCTATAGAAATGAAAGCTGATGTGATCTTAAAAGGAACAAGGGTTGATGGAGTTTATAGCGCCGATCCCGAAAAAGACCCTACAGCCACTAAATTCGATAAAATTTCCTTTCAGGATTGCATTTCCAAAAACCTAAAAGTTATGGATATGACCGCTTTTACTTTATGTATGGAAAATAAATTGCCCATTATTGTATTTGATATGAATAGACCCGGCAATCTGATGCAAGTAGTTCAAGGGGGAAATGTAGGTACTTTAGTAAGCTAATGGCCCATTCATAAATTATTTGAAACAGGTTTTTGATACTTGCCTAATTTTAGGATGCATGAAAAAATTGTCACTACTGCTTTTTTGTATTGTTGCTTTCTCGCTTTGTATAAGTGCTCAAGGAAAATTGACTTTGCCAGATGCTATTTCCATCGCATTAAAGAATAGTTACAATATTCAATTAGCCAAAGACAATGTTGAAATCGCTACCATCAATAATAATATTGGAGTTGCTGGCGGATTGCCGATTGTAAACGCCCAAGTGATCGACAATGAACAAGTCACTAGTATCAACCAAAAATTTCCTGATCCTTCTAGAAATGTGCAAAGAGATGGGGTCAGTGCTAATAATCTGACTGCAAATGTTACCGCTAGTATTTTATTGTACAATGGATTTAGGGTAAAAGCTGCTAAGAACAGACTGGAGGAATTGTCTCGTTTAAACCAAGGTTTATTAAATGCACAAATTCAAAATACACTTGCTGCTGTTAATACGAGCTACTACAATGTTGTAAGACATCAATACTTTTTAAAAAGCATTAATCAATCCATTGAAGTTTCTAGAAACAGACTATTTATTTTGAATAGCAGAAAGGAAGTAGGTTTGGCTAACAATGCTGATATTTTTCAAGCACAATTAGATTTAAACACATTGGTTCAACAAGCCGAAGCACAAACTTTGGTGATCAATCAAAGTAAAACGGATCTATTAAATCTGATTTTTGTTAACCCCGATTCAAGTATCGTAATTAGCGATACCATTATCATTGATAGAAAGATTAATATTGGAGAAATAAAATCAGCAGCTCAAAAAAATCCACAATTAATTGCTGCTGAACAACAGATCAACATCAATCAATATTTAGAAAGAGAAGTGGCAGCTCTTCGCTCACCTACGCTTAGAGCAACAACTGGATTTAACTTGAATAACACCACCAGTGCTGCTGGATTCATTTTGCAGAACCAAAGTTATGGCCCTCAAGTTGGATTGAATTTAGCTATTCCTATTTATAATGGTTCTATCAATAAACGCCAACAACAAGTTGCTGAAGTAAATACGCGTATCGCTAAAACACAACGCGATAATCTCTTATTAAACATCGAAACAGGTGTGGTAAGAACCTATCAAACATATACTAGTACACTGGATCAATTGAAAACTTCTAAAGAAAATTATGAGTTGTCGATCAAACTATTGGATCTGGTGATGCAAAGATTTCAATTAGGTCAGGCCACCATTATTGATGTTCGAGTTGCACAACAAAGTTTTGAAACCGAATCTTTTCGTTTGGCTAATTTAGCCTTCACTGCAAAAGTTGCGGAGATTGAGTTGAAGCGTTTAGCCAATTTATTGCAGCCTTAGTTCAACAAAACGACATATTAAAATTAGCTTAAGGATTGCTTAATAATCTCTTAACAATTCGGCAATATTGGACATGCAACTTCGCAATCTAATATTTAAACCATGCAACTAACTTTAAGAAAATTATCAATTGCTAGCTTTTTACTAGCATCAATCTCCATTACTTCATGTAAAAAAAATGATGAAACTGCAAATGTTTCAATGGTCTCTTTTTCAAACAAATCGGTTACTCCGCCTCTATTAAATGTTTTACCTGGATTTAATGACGTGAAAGTGTATTCGGTTATTGGAAGTGATGATGATATTCCAGGAAGTACTGGGTTTGTTTTCGGTGGATCAGCAGACGGTGCTGGTTTTCTAAAAAACGCTGATGGTACATTTACCTATTTGGTGAATCATGAAGATAATTTTGCTGTGTCAAGAATCACTCTTGATGCTACACTAAAACCTACAAAGGGAGAATATATTTTAAATTCCACAGGAGGTTTATGGCGTTTGTGTTCAGCAACTTTAGCTACACAAGCTGAACATGGTTTTGGACCATTATTTTTAACCTGTGGAGAAAGCGGAGAAGAATCAAGAACACATGGTATAGATCCATTGGCAGTAAATTTTAATCCTGGTCAATCTAAAGAATTAGCTGGATTAGGAAGATGGAATGCAGAAAACGCAGTTCCATTGAATAAAAATGCTTTTCCTGGTAAAACAGTTATAGTTATTGGTGATGATGATTCTAATGCAGAAGGCGGACAAGTAGTTTTATATGTTGGCGATGGTTCTGGAAATTTAACTACAGGTTCTTTATATGTGTTGAAAAGAACCAACAATAATATTAGAGAAAGAGATATGGTCGAAGGAACCAGTTATGATGTAGAATTCGTAAAAATTGATAATGCATCAACTTTAACTGGAAGACAATTGAATTTAGCTTCAGTAACTGCCAATGCTATCCGTTTTGGTAGAGTAGAAGATATTGATTACAGAAAAGGTTCTGCTGTAAATAACCGTGAATTGTATTTCACTGTAACTGGTCAAAATAATACAGGGACTAATGCAGATAATTCAAGAAGTAAATACGGACGTGCGTATAAATTAAATTTGAATGATACAGATCCTACAAAAGGAAAATTAGAAGTAGTATTAGATGGAGATAACAGATCAGGTATAGCCAAAGATTTTCAAAATCCGGACAATATCATGGTTACTCAGAACTATGTATATGTTCAAGAAGATCCAAATTCAGGATACAACGATCAAACACATGATGCATTGATTTATCAATATGATATTGCTACTAAGCAATTGAAAAAAGTGTTTGAATTAGACCATAGAAGAAATGCTGCTGATGCAGCTAAATATAATGTTCCTGGTTCTTCTTCTGGGTATCCAGTACCTGCAGGAACTTCTGGTACATCTGGTGGATATGGTTCTTGGGAGTATGGTTCATTGATTGACGTTTCTGATGAAACCGGATCTCCAAACACTTTCTTATTATGTATTCAACCACATACATGGACAGGTGATCGTTATTTAAATGCTGATAAAGGAACGATCAGAACTGCAGAAAGACAAGCTAGTCAAATTGTTTTGATCAAAGGGTTACCTAAATAAGATCAATTCGTTTTATAAAAAAAGGCACTGGATTATTCCAGTGCCTTTGTCAATTTATGTTGTATGAGAAAAACTATTATAATATTTGTATTGGTAGCTATAATCTTTGTTACTAACTATTGTACTTCTCCAAAAGTAACAGGGATCGCCCAGGTAAAACAAGTATATACCAATTATGTTGATTCATTTTATATTGCTTCTCAACAATTCAAAACTATAGTTCAAAATGATGCAGTAGATAGTAATTTGATCAGATCTCATTTTAAAAAGTTTAGAATAGCGTATAAAAAAATTGAATTATTTGTAGATTATTATTACCCATCAACTGCAAAAGCCATTAATGGACCTGCATTGTTTGAAGTGGAAGCTGAAAATCCGGCAAAACCAAATCCACCTAGTGGTTTCCAAGTAATAGAAGAAAAATTGTTTCCATTTTTTGACACAAACGCTACTAGTTTAATTCAAGAACAAGCAGCATTGATGGAATCTTTAGCAATGAGGCTGAAGGCAAGTTCAACTAGTTTAACATTTACAGATCAACATGTATTTGACATATTTAAGACCAGTATTGTTAGGATGGAAACAATGGGTATAACTGGTTTTGATGTTCCCATTTTACAATCTTCCATGACTGAATTGATTGGAAGTTTAGAAGCAATGAATGACTTTATAATTGCTTACGAAAATAGAGTTGCTTCAAAGCAACCACAGTTGCGTATTTCATTTGCCACTGCTTATATAAGATCCAATCAATCATTTGATCAATTTGATCGTGCATTCTTTATCACTGAATTTCTACATCCATTGAGTAATGATCTTGCTTCTTTTCAACAAAAAATGGGTATTGATAATTTTAATGAATCAAGGCCATTAAAAGCATCTGCTGTAACTATTTTTGATCAAAATGCTTGGAATCCTTGGTTTTATTCGCCTACTCAAAAAGATGAATCGAATAAGGAAATGATCGCATTAGGTGAAAAATTATTTTATGATAACCGATTATCATTCAATCAAACCAGAAACTGTGGAAGTTGTCATCAAGCCAATAAAGCTTTTACTGATGGAAAGGTCAAAAGCAATTCATTTGATGGTAAAAAACCAATTCTCCGAAATACACCCACCATATTGTATGCAGGATTACAATCAGTTCAATTTGCTGATTCAAGATTGGTCTATTTAGAAGATCAAGCAAAACAAGTGATAGAAAACCCAAATGAGTTACATGGAAATTTGAAAAATGCAGCAGGAATTCTTCAAAAAGATAAAATGATCCAAAATCAATTTCTGCAATCGTTTAAAGACAGTTCCATTAACCCATCAAATATTCAAACTGCAATAGCTGCATTTATTCGTTCAAAATCTACTTTTAATTCTCCATTTGATCAATACATGCGGGGAAATAAAAATTCAATAAGTAATGAAGCAGTTAAAGGGTTCAATTTATTTATGGGGAAAGCCAAATGCGGTACTTGTCATTTTATGCCATTATTTAATGGACTCGTTCCTCCTCATTTCAATAATTCTGAATCAGAAGTATTAGGGGTACCTGCAAGCAAAAGACCTCCTTATAAAATAGATCTTGATTCTGGCAAATATTCAATGTATCAATCATCGATTCATTTATATGCATTCAAAACACCAACTATTCGAAATGCTGCCAAAACAGCACCCTATATGCATAATGGTGTTTATACCGATTTAGAATCTGTAATGGATTTTTATAATAAAGGCGGCGGTAAAGGGCTAGGCATTGAATTAGACAATCAAACACTTCCTTCAACTCCATTAAATCTTACTACAACTGAAATGAAAGCCATTATTCGGTTTATTGAATCTTTAACAGACCAATAATTTATCCATTGATGGTTAGATTATTTCCATTAATACTAATAGAAAACTTTTTGAGGTCTTTTGTTGCGGGGCCTGAATTGACTATTACATTCCCGTTTGAATTAAATTCACTTCCATGAACTGGGCAAACAAATTTATTTTGAGTAGCAACCCAGTTCAAATTTCCAGCAGCATGAGTACAATATTGATCAAGCGCAATAAATGAGGCCGGTAAGTTACCATTTGCGATTCTAATTACACGAACATTTTGTTGAACAATTATATCATTGATTAACAAAAGTTGATTGGAGAGATTAATAGTAAAATTTACTGGTTGATTGTTGGTTACAGGCATATCATTTTTACTACATCCAAACATGCATTGGGCACAAGCTGCTAATCCTAGGGCTCCTGTTGTTTTTATAAATGCTCTTCTTTTCAAGTGATCATTTTATTACAATAATACTAATTGAAGTCAGTCTTGCAAAGAAACAATGGTTAACTTTATATGATTATTTCAATCAATTATATTTTCTATGAATCCATCCATCCAATCTAAATTGCCCAATGTAGGTACTACTATTTTTACAGTAATGAGTCAATTAGCAGTAGAACATGGTGCCGTTAATTTAGGCCAAGGGTTTCCAGATTTTCCCATGAGTGAAGAGCTTACTGGTCTTGTTGCAAAAGCCATGCAAGATGGCAACAATCAATATGTGCATATGGCAGGTTATCCTGCATTGAGAGAAGCATTGGCTGTTAAGGCAGCTGAATTGTATAATGCAAAAATTAATCCCATAACTGAAATTACCATTACACCAGGTGGAACCTATGCGATCTATACAGCACTAACTACTGTTTTACAACCAGGCGATGAAGTAATTGTGTTTGAACCTGCTTATGATAGTTATATTCCAAATATAGAAATCAATGGAGCTATTGCAATTCCGATAGCATTGCAATTTCCTGACTATTCTATCCCTTGGGATATTGTTCGATCTAAGTTAACTGCCCGAACAAGAATGATCATGATCAATTCCCCACATAATCCAACTGGTGCCGTGTTGAGTGAAAATGATATGAAAGAGCTGGCATCCATTGTGGAAGGAACAAACATCATTATTTTAAGTGATGAAGTATATGAGCATTTAATATTTGATGGAATTGCGCATCAAAGCATTTTAAAATATCCAGCTTTATTTGAAAGAAGTTTTGTTTGTTTCTCTTTTGGCAAGACCTATCATTGCACTGGTTGGAAATTGGGTTACTGTATTGCCCCTTCGGCTTTAATGAATGAGTTTAGAAAAGTGCATCAGTTCAATTGCTTTACTTGCGATAGCCCCAAGCAAGTTGCTTTAGCATCTTATTTAAGTAATAAAGAAGCCTATCTTAATTTGGGAAGTCAAATCCAAGCCAAGAGAGATTTTTTTAGGGATTTGATGAAAGCAACTCCTTTTACTTGCATTCCTTCTCATGGAAGTTATTTTGAGTGTTATAGTTATGCCGGATTTAGCGAAGAATCCGATAAAGATTTGGCTATTCGATTAACCAAAGACTTTGGAATTGCCACCATTCCTGTATCTGCATTTTACCATAATGGAGAAGATAACAAGGTGTTGCGCTTCTGCTTTGCTAAAAAAGAAGAAACCCTTGAAAAAGCGGTACAGGGGTTGAAAAACCTGTAAATCGCCCCTCCGTATTTCTACGTGTGCGAACTATCTCATTCTGCCTTAATTTTATTTTTAATAATTCGGGGGGATTATTTACTTAGTCTATTTTGGGTAGATATTCTATCTACTCAAAATAGTTAAGTTATCAAAAGCAAAATCAAATTCAATTTATATGAGCAAGCCAATATCTCTGCAAAGAGGGGTGAGTATGACTACCCTTTATCGATTAGAAAAAGAAGAAATACTAACCACTGAATATCGTGGCAAAGCCATTTTGCCAATTTGCGAAACCTTCGATAAAAAAAGTATTGAAGATGTATTAGCGGTGCCTGGTTGCGAACAAGTAAGAATATATTATGGGATGGAAAGTGATTTAACCGTTCATGCTATTTTAGTTGCAGTAGATGCTAAGGGCCAAGATATTTTGCCAACATCTCCTTTTGATGTATCTGAAGAGGAACCCTATCTTTGGGATGGAGCAAATAGATGTCCAAATGACTGCCCACCCGACTCGCCACTTAATAGTTAATGCTCGTTAACTAATGAATTTAACTTTAAAATATATACTTAGTTATTCAGTTGGGATTGGCGCATTGCTTAGTTTAATTAGGTGGAAACATATTCTTCCAAAAGATTATTTTTTTATAGCATTTTTATGGGTTGGTACTTTTAATGAAATTATTGGTACAGTAACTGCTTATGTATTTAAAACCAACGCAATCCCTAGCAATATCTATACATTGATATCTTCTATTTTGCTGGTATGCCAATTTAACAATTGGCAATTGTTTGGTTCGAATAAGCAAATTTGTAAATGGTTAATTGGAGGCCTAAGCATCTTCTGGATTTGGGAAAATTTTGTTTATGGTAGCATCTTTCAGTTTGGTCCATATTATAGAATTAGCTACAGTTTCATGATTGTGTTGATGGCTATTCATATGATCAATTTGCTGATTCTCCAGCAAGAAATAGCTATTTCAAAAAATCATGTTTTTCTAATTTGTATTTCTTTTGTATTATTCTTCTCCACAAAAATATTAGTAGAAATATTTTACTTGTATGGGCTCAATGGGAGTAAAAAATTTGGAATTTTAGTTTTTAACATCATTAGTTATGTTAACTTGTTGACCAATATTCTTTATGCAATAGCTATTCTATGGATCCCAAAGAAGCGAACATTTACCTGGCAGTGATCATCGCTGTTGTTTTAATGGTGGTCATATTTTCCTATTTTGCTTTTTTGCTCATCAGACAACAAAGAAGAAACCTCGAATTACAAAAAGCTGCAGCTTTCGCAGAAATTACCTCCATGGAAAGAGAAAGAGCCCGAATTGCGGCTGATCTGCACGACGATCTAGGTCCAATACTTTCTACCATAAAATTTAGGGTTGATGACGGGGTTGAACTCAACAAGGCCAGCAATCAATTAGATGAAGTAATTGTAAGATTGAGGGAAATTGCACATGATCTATTACCAGCCATATTACAAAGAAATGGGCCAATTGCTGCCATAGAAGATTTTATTCACAGACTCGGACCACTCAATGAATTAAAGATTGATCTTGAATATCCCAATTCCATTTTTATTGATGCAGATAAAGGCATTCAGATTTATCGAATTGTACTAGAGGCTATTAATAATTGCATCAAGTATGCTGGGGCAACCAAATTGCAGATCATTTTTAGAGAAAAAAATGGGCTACTTCAATTGATTTGTCAGGACAATGGAATAGGAATGGATACAGCAAAACAGTTTCAACAATATGCTGGCCGAGGATTAGTAAGCATGAAAAACAGAACCGCATTAATGGGCGGCAATCTTATTATAGAATCGGAAAAAGGGAAAGGGACTATTTTATTATTTGAAATACCCAATCAATGAACTCCAATCACTTGCCAATAAGAATAGTGATTGCCGATGACCATCTCATTTTTAGAGAAGGCTTTAAGTTATTATTAAATAATCAACCAGAACTAGAATTGGTGGGTGAAGCGGATAATGGTAGATCTTTATTGGCTTTGATTGAAACAACTTCACCTGATATTGCTTTTGTAGATATTAAAATGCCTGAAATGGACGGCATTGAAGCTTGTAAGAAAATAAAGGCGAGCGGAATTACAACAAAAGTAATTGCACTATCTATGTTTAATGATGACTATTTGATCGTTGAAATATTAGAAGCAGGTGCTTTAGGATACTTATTAAAAAACACAGATAAACATGAAGTTTTAGCTGCAGCCAAAGCGGTGAATATGGGAGATAATTATTATTGTGACAGCACTAGCAATAAATTAGCAAAATTAATTGCTGCCAATCGCTATCAGCCGGATAAGCCAACCAAACAATTAAAATTATCTATCAGAGAAACAGAAGTGCTTACTATGTTGTGTAATCAATTGACCAATAAAGAAATTGCTGAAAAATTAAATATCAGTTTTAGAACAGTTGAAACTTATCGCTTGAGTTTATTGGAAAAAACAAATTCAAAAAATGTAATTGGATTGGTAGTATATGCAATAAGAAATGGGTATCATTCTATATAATACCCATTTCTATTTTACCATTTCCCATCTCCATCTAACAAATTGCCGATACCTCCTAAAATGCTTCCTTCTTCTCTTCGTCTGGTAGTTCCATATTGTAAAATTCTACCAGCTAATCTGCTGATAGGCAATGTTTGAATCCAGACAGTACCAGGGCCAGTTAATGTTGCAAAAAACAATCCTTCTCCACCGAAAATGGTATTCTTAATGCCACCTACAAACTGTATATCATAATTCACTGATGCAGTAAATCCAACAATACAACCGGTATCTACTTTAAGTAATTCCCCTGGCTGTAAATCTTTTTTAATCACATGTCCACAAGCGTGTAGAAAAGCCATGCCATCGCCTTGTAAACGCTCCATTATAAATCCTTCTCCACCAAATAAGCCTGTGCCTAATTTGCGTTGAAACTCAATTCCAATATTCACTCCTTTTGCTGCACATAGAAATGCATCTTTCTGACAAATGATATTGTTGTTTAAACGAGATAAATCCAGTGGAATAATTTTACCAGGATATGGAGAAGCAAAACTCACCCTTCGTTTACCGTTGTTTACATTGGTAAAAGCAGTCATGAATAAATTTTCTCCAACCAATACACGTTTACCAGCATTAAGTAATTTGCCTAATAAGCCTCCGCTATTTTGTTGTGCGCTTCCATCTCCAAACATAGTTTCCATTACAATACCATCATCCATCATCATGAATGCACCTGGCTCTGCAATAGCGGTTTCGTTGTAGTCTAATTCTAGTTCAACATATTGCATTTCTTCGCCAAAAACTTTATAATCTATTTCGTGATTTTGCATAAACTTATTTTTTTAAATATCATAAATAATTAGCTTGCTTACAATTGATTTGTTATAAACCGAATATTTTCTTGTTTGAAAGGTAATTTTTTATTGTAAAAAAATACCCAGCCGAAAATAGCTGGGTATAAATCTTATCAGTTGAGTAAGTTTACGCTTTTGCCGTTATTGGCTTTAACTGCCCAAGCCATACTTTTTTGCCTTGTATTCTTTTTACTCCAAACATTATCCCTACAAAAATAAAGAAGAATGGTCCGAGGAATCCGAAAAGTGCAACGTATTTGGTTCCGTAAAAACGTTCCATCGGTCTTCTTAATCTTTCAGAAATCAGGTACATACTTGGTACCATGATCAAAGTAAGGAAGAAAGAAAAGATCAATCCGAAAATAATGGTCCAGCTCAATGGTCCCCAGAATACAACACTGTCTCCACCAAAGAAAATTTTCGGGTCAAAATGTTGGAACATAGAAACGAAATCTATATTGAATCCTACCGCCAAAGGCAATAGTCCAAGTATTGTAGCTAATGCAGTTAATAATACTGGAATGATCCTGATCTTTCCTGCCTGAATAGCTGCTTCACGTGTTCTGAATCCTCTACCTCTTAACTCATCGGTAAATTCAATCAATAAGATACCATTCTTAATTACAATACCCGCTAATCCAACAATTCCTACACCAACCATAATAGTTGCCATTGACATGCCTGTAATGGCATAACCCATGAACACTCCAATGATAGAGAAGAAAATTTCTGTCAATACAATGAAAGGTTTGCTCAAGCTATTGAATTGTAAAACAAGAATCAAGAAGATGATCAACAATGCCGATAACATAGACATTCCTAAGAAAGACAATGTTTCTGCTTGTTGCTCGCTCTCACCTGTTTGATTGATAGTTACATCAGCAGGTATTTGTGTTTTAGCTTTAAAGTCTTCAATTTTTTTCTTGAGCTCTGCATTAATTACTGGGGTAAGAGAAGGGTCTGTCACATTCGATTGAATTTGAATGGTACGTTTCAGGTTCTTTCTTTTTACACCACCCGTTGTATTGGTATAGTCTACTCTGGCTACACTGTTAACTGGTATCTGCTTTATTTGACCCGAATTGAAATCCCTGAATACAATGCGCATATTCATTAAATCGGTGATATTATTCCGTTTTAAATCTTGGTAGCGCAGTTGAATTTTATAATCATCCTCACCATCTTTTAATTTACTTACTTCTTTTCCAAAAACGGCGGTTCTTAATTCCATGCCAATTTGGGCTGTGCTCAAGCCTTCTGCTAAAGCTCTTTCTCTGTCTATATTAATAGTGATCTCAGGATTATTCAAATCTACATCCATTACCAGATTTTGAATACCTGCAATACGATTGGTATCTAAATGATTTTGTAGATCGTATGCTACTTTAGAAATGGATTCAAAATTATCACCCGCTATTTCAATATTTACAGGAGGATCTGTTGGTGGACCTGCATCTTCTTGACCTACTTCTATAGATGCGCCTGCAATTCCATTCATTTGTTTTCTAATTGCTTCTAAATAAGGAGCACTACTTTTCCCATGTCTTTTTTCAAACTCTACAAAGGAAACTTGTATTCTTCCCAAATGTGATTGAATACTTCTATTATTGTCTCTTGGATTGTTGGCACTCACCGCAACATTCGAAATAACACTTTCTACGATACTGCCTTCTGCTCCTGGTTTATTGTCTCCTAAAATTTGGTATACCCTGTTTTCTAAAATTCTAACCACAGAATCGGTAGTTCTTGCTTTGGTACCTATCGGCATTTTTAAATATACATAGGCAAATTTTGGATCACCGCTTGGGAAGAAAGGTTTGGGATTATTTCTAGCGATCAACATGATCAATGAAATAGGAAATAATAAGAATAATCCTACCATTAACCACCCTGGCCTTGTTCCTTGTAAGATCCAGCGCAATAATGTTTCATATCTATTCATAAAGCCAGGTAATAATTTTTCCTGGAATAAGTGAATGATTCTGCGCAAAACATAACGCTCTAATAATACCAGTAGATCAATGGTAATTAATAAATTGCCAAATCCATGCCATCCTGCAAGGTTAAAGATGATTCCAAAAGCTGCGAATGCCCAGAACCACCATTTCTTAAATACTGCATTTTTTGGTTCTTCAAATTCACGTCCTTCCGGTTTCATAAAACTTACAGCAAACACTGGGTTGATAAAGAATGCAACAATTAAAGATGCAGTCAATGTTAAGATCAACATGGTGGGCAAGTAAATCATGAACTTACCGATCAAACCTTTCCACAACAGTAATGGAAAGAATGGAGCTAATGTAGTAGCTGTACCTGCAAGTACAGGTATGAACACTTCACCAGCGGCTTCTTTGGCCGATCGAGCAATTTTTACTCTTCCATTATTATATATTCGATGGGTGTTTTCAATAACCACAATGGCGTCATCCACTATAATTCCTAATCCAAATAATAATGCAAATAGTACAATGAAATTGAGTGTTACCGGTGAGCCAACAATAATATCAGCAACTGGCAAGAACAGAAAAGAAACGAAAACTGATAAGGGCACACTTAACGCTACAAAGAATGCATTGGTAACTCCCATAAAGAACATCAGAATCAACAATACCAAAATAAACCCAATGATGATGGTATTTACCAGTTCATTAAAGGAGGTTTTGGTTTGGTTACTTTGATCTCCTGTAATTACCACTTTAAGATCTTTTGGAAGTTCTTGTGAAGCCTGCATTTCTGCTACGATCTTTTTTACCCCATCTGCTGTATTGATCAAATTTTCACCTGAACGTTTTACAATATTTAAGGTTACTACATTCAGCCCTCCCAAACGAGCGTAGCTCTGGGTTTCTTTAACAGTATCTACTAATTCAGCAACGTCTTTTAAATAAATAGGTGCACCTGAGATATTCTTTAAAATGATGTTTTGCATATCATAAGCACTGGCAAATTGTCCTTTCACTTTGATATTGCGTTTCATTTCACCCACTTCCACTAATCCAGCACTGATATCTCTATTCTCATAATTGACTGCATTTTCTATATCACGGAAAGTCAATTTAGCTGCCTCCATTTTTGCAGGATCTATATTAATTTGAATCTCTCTTTCTGGGGCTCCAACAATTTCTGCCCTGCTTACTTCTTTCATTTCCTCAATATGGTCTTGCATTTTATCTGCAAAACTTTTGAGCTTAACGCCATCAAAATTACCACTGATGTTTACGAACATAATGGGCATTTCGCTGAAAGCAAATTCTTGCACATTGGGTTGAGAAGTAAGGTCATTCGGTAAATCAGTTTGAGCTTTATCTACCGCATCTTTTACTTTTTGTTTAGCAAGTTCCGTTTTGATATCGGTATCAAATTCTATTACGATCAAACTAAAATCTTGTTGAGAAGTAGATTGAATCTTTTTTACTTTAGCTCCACTGATCGACTTCAATTGTTTTTCAATTGGTCTGGTAACCAAGTTTTCAATGTCTTTTGGAGAGTTTCCAAAATATACCGTACTGATTGAAATGGTCGGTACTACAATATCCGGAAACTGTTCTCTTGGTAGCGTATTGAATTTATTTAAACCATACAAGGAAATGAGTATAGTAATAATATAAACTGCTGTTCTATTATCAACTGCCCAACTGGTTGGTTTAAATTCTTTGAATTTTTTGGCGATGCCTTCTATGAAATTCATATATAATAAGTTAGAAGAATTTTATTTTTTTAAAACCATTACTAATTGACCGTCATAAATATTCTGGTATCCATCAGTAATTAAAGCATCATTGAGTGTAAGTCCAGATTTTACTTCGATCATTTGGCCATACATTTCTCCAACAACAATGTTTTTTTTGCGAGCCACCATTCTATTTCCTTCTTGTACCGCCACATAAACATATTTGCCTTTTTCATCAGTTTGAACTGTGTTCACAGAAATAGCCATCGCAGACGCTGTCTCATAATCCTGGAATTTTAACTCTGCCAATTGATTTGGTCGAATAGCAGGATCATAACCAATATGCACTTCTGCATCAAAACTTCTGTTATTGGTATTAATGGTTCTGCTAGTAGTGGCAACTGTACCTGTAATGGTTTTATTTAGATCAGGAAAACGAATAATTACTTTAGAACCAACTTTAATTTTTCCGGCATAATTCTCTGGAACTTGAGTAATTACTTTTAATCCTGCAGTACTTACTAATTTTATTTGTGGAGTAACACCTGCTATACCATTGAATATTTCTCCAACTCTTACATTAAGGTCATCTACTACACCAGTAACATCTGCATTGATATTGGTAGATTTTAATTGCTCCTGCGCTACTTTTATTTGTTCTTCGCTAGCCGCTAATTGGTTTTCTAAAGACTGGACATTGTTTTTGGCAGAAATATATTGTATTTCTGTACCTATACCATCTTTCCATAAATTACCTTGACGCTGATAAATATCTTTAGCAAAATTCAATTGTGTTTTTAAAGTTTCTAATGCTTTTTGTGATGCATATACCGATTGTCTCATCACTGCATCATCAAGCTTTAAAAGTAATTGACCTTGTTTAACTTGATCACCTTTCTTTACATAAATGGCTTTCACTTGACCTGGACCCATTCTTGGAGACACATAAGATACATTGTCTGAACTAATACTTCCTTGTAAATCTATATAGTGTGCAAATGGTTGATTAGTTACTGTAGTTAATCCAACTAATTTGGCAGTGGATGCGTTGGCATTGTTTGTATCTAATTTGGCGATCTCTGCTTCTAATGCAGTCATCTTTGCAGTAATAGCTGCATGTTCGGTTTTTATTTTTTCTAGTGCAGCTTTCTTTTCTGCTAAAGAATTACCGTTTTTTTCATTACTACGACAACTCGCAAAAACGAATGCAGTTGTTGTAATAAGTAGGATTTTTTTTATTGTAAGCATAGTGCTGGTTTTTATGGTTGATATTTTATAATTTACCGATTGCATTTAAATAATCTACTTTGGCAATGATTGCATCGTACAAAGCGCTGATATAATTGGTTTGAGCAGTTTTTAAATCGGTGTCTGCAACATTTACTTCTGTATTTGATCCAGTGCCGATCTCGTATTTCTTTTTGGTTTGACCATAAACTCTTTCAGCCAAATCCATATTATTTTTTTGAGAAACCATAACCGATATAGCTGTATTATATTTTAATCTTGCTTGTTCAGCAGCCACATCAATATTGAGTTTTAAATTTTCTAATTGATTGGAAGTTTGTTCTAGATCAATTTTAGCTTTTTTTACTCTAGCATCTTTAGCAAAGCCGCTAAAAATGGGAACCGAAATATTTACTCCAATATTGGAAGATGTAAACCAATCTCCTTTATTCAAAAAGTCAAATTGGTTTCTTTGCGCTATCTTATTGTAATTTGCACCCAGTGCAATAGTAGGTAAATAGCTTAATTGATAGCGTTTTACATTGTATGCATTTAATTGCTTAGCATAATTAAGGTATTGATAATCTTTTCTATCCTCGTATTTATAAGGAGCGTCCAATGGAATTTCTTCTTTTACTTTATTGTAGTCCAATGTTTCTGTTAACACTAATGTGTCTTTGGCGGGCATGCCAATCAATGTTTTTAAACCCAAGTACCCAACAGCAATTGCATTGAGTGCTTTTGTTTTTTCTGTTTTAATATTAGTCAGTTGAACAGCAATTTTATCAATATCTATTCTTTCTGCGAATCCATTCTTATACAAGGCCTTGATATCGAAATCCAATTTTTCCAATCTGTTAATATTCGCATCTAATATTTCTATTGTTATCTTACTTGCTATCAGTTGATAATAGATCTTATAGATATTGGTTTTAATAGCCACTTCAGTTACTTCAGCTGCACTGGTTTGAAAATCGATAGCTGCTCTTCGCGCTTGAAGCCCTACAAATACCTGACCATCAAATAATAATTGTTGTAATGAAACACCTGCACTTGCAGACCATTTTGTTCCAAATTGAGCTTGAATAAATCCAAAATCGCCTGGCATTTTAATAGGGTTGCCATTGCCATCTTTAACTCCTTCATTAACCAACACTTGGTAAGTGGCTGGTGAAATAAAGTTGGGAAGTGTTGTTACTGCAACATTTGGAAAGTGCTGAGTTCCAATTCCACCTGTAATAGTTGGTAATGCAGATGCAGTAATTTCTCTGTTGGTTTGAATTTGCGCCTTGATATTCAATAAGGCATTCTTTACCTGTACATTGTTTTTATTGGCAAATTCAACTGCTTGTTGAACGTTAAAATCATAACGCTTGTTTACAGTTTGTGTATGGCCTGTACTGATAATGAAAACCAAACTGAGCAAGCTGATTCCTTTTTTAATGATGCTCATATACTGATTGATTTTTGTCTTTGTTTTTTGTATTTGATGAGTTGTTTTTGTCCTTTTGTTGTACATATTCCATATAAAAAGTGCTCCATCATTTGGGTTTCAATTTGGAATAGCGTGTATTTATTAGTTGGAAATAATTCTGGGTTGAATGCGATGAAAATGCTTTCTATTCTAAACTTGGCCAAAATATCGGGGTTGATATCTTCGCGATACATTTCTTCTTTTATTCCTAGTTCGAGATTTTCTTTAATGATCTTGTATAGAAATTTATTTTTGTGGTCATTCATTTTCTTGAATGCAGAAGGATAGTATTTCTGCATTTCAAAAATGATCACTGGATTCATGGTACTCATCATTTCCTGCATCATATCGAGTGCTAAAAAAACTTCATGAACTGCATTCTCGCATTTTTGGCGGTGTACAGCACATTCCACCACATCATTATCAATTTCTCTTTGTACCACTGCATCAATGAGGGCATCTTTATCTGTATAATATTGATAAATTGTTTTTTTGCTCATGCCCAGATGGGTGGCAATATCGTCCATGGTCACGTTCTTCAATCCGTATCGGAAGAAGAGTTCCTGTGCTTTTTCGGTTATTCTTTGCTCCATAATGCCCAATTTTGGAATGCAAAACTACGGAAACTATTTTCGTTACCAAAGTTTCCGCGGTTTTTTTGCATTAAATTTTCATTAACGATCCAAATCGAGGATAAATGGTATTACCTGATTGGCGAATTATTCCATTTTATCAGGCTATTCGGTTGTTCAAGTCTATTTCTATCAATTTTTTATAGCATCTTGCATTCAATATAAATAGGGTAGACCATACCAATGACATTCAGGAGCTTTCTAAGACGTTTATTGCAATACTTTTTTCAAGGGCTGATAGTTTTGGCGCCTATTGGTATTACCATTTGGGTGGTGATCAGTTTATTTAATCTGGTGGACGATATTTTACCCAATATCATTCATGCCATTGCACCTTCTTTAATTAAAAAAGATTTGGAAGGAAATTTGATCAAAATGCCCGGTTTGGGTTTTGTGGTTGTGATATCAGTCGTCTTATTGGTTGGTTGGTTGTCTTCTTTATTTGCTGTTGGCCGTTTGGTTGCTCTATTAGATACTGTTTTAGAAAAAACACCAGGAATTAAGTTTATTTATTCCTCTGTTAAAGACTTTTTAGAAGCTTTTGCAGGGAATAAAAAGAAATTTGATAAACCTGTTTTAGTGAATGTAGATGCTCCAGATGTATGGCGAATAGGTTTTATTACCCAACAGAGTAGTATTGATTTTAATTTGATCGATCATTTAACTGTTTATGTGCCCCATTCTTACGCTATTTCAGGAATCACTTATATGGTTCCTAGAGAAAAAGTTAAGTTATTAAAGAATATTAGTGCAGCTGATGCTATGAAGTACACTGTTTCTGGAGGTGTTACCCATATTCATGAACAATAGTTTTACGCTTAGTACCTTTATTGAATGGTAATCGCAGTTAACGGAATTTTTTTGCAAGACAAGACCATGGAGGGTTATGGCCATTATACTGCGGCTATCCTTCAACGATTAGCTGCAAGTCACCCAGAACATCAATTTGTAGTAATCTTCGATCGGCCGTATAGCAATCATTTTATTAGCACGAATAATATTGTTCCGATTCTTGTAAAACCCGCTGCCCGACATATTCCTGCGTTTTTATACTGGTATAATATTAGTACAGTACTGGCTTTAAGAAAATTCAAACCCGATGTTTGGATCCAACCTTATGGTTTTTGTAGTTTAACCACTGCTATACCTCAAATATTGGTTGTTCATGATTTGGCGTTTCATGCATTTCCTGAATCTGTATCCTGGCATCACCGTTGGTTCTATAAAATATTCACGCCTCGTTTTTTACAGAAAGCAAACAGCTTAATTACTGTTTCATTGTTTTCTAAAAATAGTATAGAAACAATGTATCCTTTTACTAAAAATCGGATACAAGTCATACCAGGTGCAGCCCGCAGCTCATTTCAACCCATCGATTGGGAACTAAAATCGGCCATAAAAAATGAGTTTACCAATGGGAATGAGTATTTTATTTGTGTAGGTGCTATACATCCACGAAAGAATATGATGAACCTGCTTAAAGCATTTTCTTTATTCAAAAAATGGAATAAAAGCAATATGAAACTGGTATTTACTGGTAGAATGGCTTGGCAATTCGCTGATTTTGAAGAGAAGCTAAAAACGTATAAGTACAGAGAAGATGTTGTTTTGACTGGTTATTTGAAGGAAGAGAAACTCAATCAAATGACTGCAGCTGCTTATGCTTCTTTGTACATGTCTACATATGAAGGGTTTGGATTGCCAATTCTAGAAGCCATGCAATCTGGAGTTCCTATAATTACTTCCAATCTATCTAGTATGCCAGAAGTAGGAGGAGAAGCTGCATTATATGCCGATCCTCAAAACCCCAAAACAATCGCCGAGCAAATGCAAATGCTCTACAAAGACGAAAAATTGCGGCAACTTCAAATTGAAAAAGGCTTGGAAAGAGTAAAAAATTACAACTGGGATCATTCAGCTGATGCATTTTTGAAGGAAATTGAAGCAATAGTTAGTGTTTCGTAGTAATTTCGCCCCCTTAAATTATTTATATGAAACAATCGAGTATATCTGTTGATATTATTTTAGATGAACATAAAGTTCCTCAAAATATTCAATGGTCGGCTTCTGATAGCACAGCAGACATGAAGCAGGACGCAAGAGCTATGATGCTGGCTTTTTGGGATGCAGCTGATAAAAGCGCATTGAGAATTGATCTTTGGACCAAAGACATGATGGTAGATGAGATGGCTGATTTTTATTATCAAACCTTCATGGGTATGGCAGATACTTATTTGAGAGCCACTCAAAATCAGGAACAAACCGATGATATGAAAACATTTGCAAAAGATTTTTATAAAAAATTCAGGGCATCACAATTAAAAGACGCTAAATAAAACAACTATGAGCTTAGAAGAAAAAGTAATGCAGTTAATGAAAGAAGCCATGAAAGCCAAAGACGAACCTTTATTAAGAGGAGTCAGGGCCATTAAAGCAGAAATAATTAAAGCAAAAACAGAACCAGGTGCAAATGGCGCTATCAATGAAGATGCCGAATTGAAATTATTGCAAAAGTTGGTTAAGCAACGCAAAGATTCATTGGAAATTTTCCAACAGCAAAATCGTGCTGATCTTGCTCAAAAAGAAATAGAGGAGATCGCTGTAATAGAAAAATTCTTACCAGCACAATTAAGTGAAGAAGAATTAGCCAGAGAAATTGCAGCTATTATAGTTTCAGTTGGAGCAGTCTCCATTCAAGATTTAGGAAAAGTAATGGGCGTAGCTTCCAAACAATTAGCAGGTAAAGCAGATGGCAAAGCAATTGCAGCTTCGGTAAAAGCGTTATTGAATCAATAACCTCTTACATGTTTATTGATATTTGTTTACTCGCATTAATCGTTTTGGCCATTTTTAAAGGAATGAAGAAGGGCTTAGTAGTAGCTGCTTTTTCATTTTTCGCTATTTTTTTAGGATTAGCAGCTGCTGTAAAAATGAGCACACTCGTAGCGGGATGGTTATCTGAAACGGTAAATATCAAAGCAGCTTGGTTGCCATTTTTAGCATTCATACTTATTATGATTGCAGTATCTATCGTTGTTCGGATTTGTGCAGCAATTATAGAAACCACTTTGCAATTAACCATGTTGGGCTGGCTAAATTCATTGGGCGGAATTGTATTGTATTGTTGTATTTATGTTACCGTTTTTAGTGTGTTGATTTTTTATATGGAACAATTGCATTTATTGAAAGAACCAGTAATTGCATCTTCCAAATCATATCAATACATCCATTTTTGGGGACCAAAAGCCATTGATATATTTGGCAAATTGGTACCCTTTTTTAAAGGCATGTTTGAAGAACTCACCCAATTTTTTGATTCAATAAGAAAGAACTTGGCTTGATAAACCGATAAAGGGTGGCCGAACTGCTTCTATTTGCTGTATTTTCAGTAATTTAGCTTGAATAGTTTCAATAGGATTGCATGAATTATACCATTAAACAGTACGATAAATATAAGTTTGTTGAGGAAGGAGAAGGCGAAACGCTCTTGTTGTTGCATGGATTATTTGGTGCAATGAGCAATTTTGAACATTTAGTAGGTCATTTTAGCAAGCAATTTAAAGTAGTAGTACCCATTTTGCCATTGTTTGATTTGGATATTTTTCATACTTCAGTTGGGGGTTTAGAAAAATATGTTCAAAAATTTATTGAGGCAAGAGGGTATTCTAATATTCATTTATTGGGTAATTCACTGGGTGGACATGTTGCCTTGGTTCATGTGTTAAAACATCCTGAATTAATTAAGACGCTAACGCTTACCGGAAGCAGTGGATTATTCGAAAACGGAATGGGAGATAGCTATCCAAAAAGAGGAGACTACGAATACATCAAAAAGAAAACACAACTTACTTTTTATGATCCCGAAACAGCTACTAAAGAATTAGTAGATGAGGTGTTTGAAATTACCAATAGCAGGGTTAAAGTAATTAAAATTATTGCATTGGCTAAAAGTGCTATTCGCAATAATCTGGGAGAAGAGTTGAATCAAATTAAACAACCCACATTATTGATCTGGGGAAATAATGATACCATCACTCCACCATTTGTTGGGAAGGAATTCAATAAATTAATTCCTAATTCGGAATTGCATTTTGTAGACAAATGTGGCCATGCCCCAATGATGGAAGTGCCAACAGAATTTAACCAAATTTTAGATGGTTTTCTGCAGAAGCACTCAACACATTCAACAGTTAATTTGTAGTGTAATAAATTGTTTATCCGGGTATGCTTGTAAATCAAATATTAAATACCGGTTTTCCTTCGCTTAACATAGCAGACAAAGCATCTTTTGCATTGCAGCTGATGGATGATTATGATGTATTGCATCTGCCCGTTTTGAGCGAAGATAAATTTGTAGGATTGGTTGCTAAAGATGATTTATTAGATGCGGAAGAAACAGATACCCACTTGTCTTCTCCACATTTATTACAAAAAAGATCAGTTAAAACAGAAGAACATTTTCTCAGTGCTTTGAAACTGGTATCGCAGTTCGATCTGTCTTTGTTGCCTGTAGTGAATGACCAGATGGAATTAGTAGGTGTAGTATTGGCTAAAGAACTGATCAAATCGGTTTCTTTGTTTTTAGGAATTGAAGAAAAGGGAGCTATCATTGTGCTGGAAACCGATAAAAGAAATTATTCATTCGGTGAGTTGAGTAGATTGGTAGAAACCAATGATGCATATATTACTCAATTGAATACTTATACGGAGCCAGGTTCTGGTTTAGTAGTGATTACCATAAAAATCAACAAAATTGAAGTGTCTGATATTGTTGCTACTTTTCAACGATATGATTATGTAGTAAGGTACTTTTTTGGTGAAGAACAATATGCCAATGAATTACAAGAGAATTATCAACACCTTATTTCTTATCTCAACATGTAAATATGAAGGTTGCTATATATAGTCGTGGATTAGATATTGAACAAGAAAATCCATTGCTCATTTTATTAGAAGAATTAGCCAAACATCAAACAGAAGTTCTTTTGTTTAATACTTTGATGGAGCAGTTTCATATTCCCGAACATTTGTCTCGTTCATTAATTTCATTTGGTGGTTCCGAAGATTTAGATGATTCGATCGATTGCTTAATTAGTTTAGGTGGAGATGGCACTATGCTCGATGCAGTAACATTAGTGAAAGAAAAAAACATCCCTTTACTTGGTATCAATTTTGGAAGACTGGGTTTTTTAGCAAGTATCAGTAAAGAGGATCTCGCTATTGCGGTAGATGCATTAGTGAATCATACTTTTTTAATTGATAAAAGAACCTTGATTCATTTAGATTCTAATATGCCATTATTCACGGATGCTCCTTTTGCATTGAATGAATTTGCGATTTACAAAAGAGATACTTCACCTATGATAAAAATTCACACTTATATGAATGGTGAATTTTTAAACACTTATTGGGCTGATGGATTAATAGTTGCCACTCCTACTGGTTCAACCGGATATAATTTAAGTTGTAATGGACCTATTGTATTTCCGGATTCATCCAGTTTGGTCATCACCCCTGTAGCACCCCACAATTTGAACGTTCGATCCATCGTTATACCTGATAATAATGTGATTTCTTTTGAAGTAGAAGGCAGGGCGGATCAATTTATTTGTGCAATGGATGCAAGAAGGGAAATCGTACCAAAAACAGTTCAATTAGCCATACGAAAAGAAAATTTTGGGGTGAATCTGGTACGATTAAATGAAAATACTTTTCTGTCCACGCTGCGAACCAAGCTTACTTGGGGTCTTGATAAAAGAAATTAACATTTTTTGTATTGAAATTTGATGCTATTTTACATAGCACTAACCATATCTATGCGAAGAAAAACCATCCTTATTTTTTTAATTTTGAGCTCGTGGATTGGCTCGAAAGCCCAGCTGATGGAGAGTTTTGTTCATACGGGCGAATTGGGCATTGGGGTTGGTGTTGGTCATTATTTTGGAGATTTAAATCCTGACGCAAGAATCAATGCCCCAAAAATGGCTTTTGGTATTTTTTATCGCAAACAAATTTCCAATTACATTGGAATACGTGTAACAGGTGAGTATTCTTTTTTAGGATATTCTGATATTTATAGTAATAACCCCGTAGACCGAAAAAGAAACCTCAGTTTTAATACCAATCTTTGGGAATTAGGTGTTTCTGGTGATTTTAATTTTTTTCGTTTCCAGCCTGGTTTTGAAGGCTATAATTTCACTCCCTATATGGGCTTGGGAGTAGGCGTATTCACCTATGATCCTTTTACTTATTTGAACGGAGAAAAATTTTTATTGAGGCCTTTAGGAACGGAGGGTCAGGGGAGTGCTTTATATCCAAATTCAAACCCCTATTCAATTACAGCGTTGAGCATACCCTTCACTTTTGGGGTTAAATATGCACTGAATCCCAGAACCAATTTTTTTGCAGAGGTCATGTACCGTTTTACCAATACCGATTATTTGGATGATGTAAGTGGATTATATGCACCCGATGCCTTTCCTCCATTGCCAGATGGCTCTTTAACACCAGCCTTTTTATTACAAGATAGAAGCTATGAAACGGGTTCTTCCATTGGCGTAAAAGGCAAACAGAGAGGAAATAGCCTTAAAAAAGACTCATTTATCACTTTAAAAGTGGGTCTTTCATTCAATTTACAGACCTATCGTTGCCCAACTAATTAATTTCTATTGCTTTTATTGCATTTAAATCCTTAGAAACCATTGATTTTGTTAATTTTGCCCCCTAAATCGAACGCATGGTTCAACAGGAAAACCTTTTGCCCAAAATAAACAAGCAACAACTGCCTAAACATATTGCTATCATTATGGATGGCAATGGTCGTTGGGCAGAAGAAAAAGGGCAGGAGCGTTTATATGGTCATTTTCATGGAGTAGAGAGTGTTCGTGATATTGTAGAAGGTGCTGCAGAATTAGGTGTTCAATACCTCACCCTGTATGCTTTTAGTACCGAAAACTGGGATAGGCCCCGCCAGGAAGTAGACGGATTAATGAGTTTATTGGTTGATACTATCCATAAAGAAGTTCCGATATTAAATAAGAACAATATTCGGTTGCATGTAATCGGAAACCTCGATATGTTGCCGGAGTTTGCTGCTAAAGAATTAGCAGAAGCACTGGACTTAACGCAAAAGAATACCGGGCTGAACCTTATAATGGCATTGAGTTATAGCAGTAGATGGGAGTTGGTAAATGCCGTAAAAAACATTGGAATTGATGTAAAAGAAGGTAAGATAGACCCTTCAACAATTAATGCAGAAACGTTAGAACAATACCTATCAACAAGTGAATTTCCTGATCCTGAATTGATGATAAGGACCAGTGGTGAGTATAGAATCAGTAATTTTTTATTATATCAATTGGCCTATGCGGAGTTGTATTTTACCAATACCAGGTGGCCAGATTTTAGAAAAGAAAACCTGTATGAAGCAATTATTAACTACCAGTCTCGAGAAAGGAGATTTGGAAAAACAGGCCATCAAATACAGGTTTAACAAAGCCTTTTCATTATTCGGGCTAATTTGCCCAGCTAATAACCAAATTAATTGCTGAATGCACGGATTCTATTAGGCCGGCAACAGAACAAACAGAAAAGGGATGCAGAAAGTGTTTAAATTATTATTGTTCGCTGTAGTTGTTTTATCTTCTTCTCAATCGGCTTATGCACAGCAGACAACTGGGCAGGATACTACCATTACTTCTATTGAAGCAGACCTGATTAATTTATTCAATCAGAAAACACAAAAAAAATATAAAGTAGCCAACATTAAGGTTACAGGCAATCGATTTTTTGATGAAAATTTATTGATTTCTATTTCCAGTATAAGCATTGGAGATGAAATTGCTATTCCGGGAGGAGATCAATTTTCTAAAGCAATTACCAAACTCTGGGCCCAGAATTATTTCAGCAATGTTGAGATCTATGTAACGAAAGTAACGGGCAAGGAAATTGAAATAGAGATTGTAGTTACCGAAAGACCAAGATTGGCTAATTTTTATTTTAAAGGAGTACCTAAAGGGCAGGCAGATGATTTGCGTGGTAAAACAGGGTTAGTGCCAAACAGAGTAGTTACCGAGAATATGAAAATTACTGCTACGGAGGTAATCAAGAAATTCTATGCAGAAAAAGGGTACCGCGAAACTTCTGTAAAAGTTGCTGAAAGAAAAGATTCGTCTATCGATAATACTTTGTCCTTAGATTTTATTATCGATAAAGGGCCAAAGGTAAAAATCAGTAATATCAATTTTGGGAATAATTCAATCGACGAAGCCAAATTAAAAAAACAATTAAAAGGATCTAAAGAAAAATCAAGACTTACCCTCTATCCTTCTTATGATAGTGGAAAGATTGTAATTCCTCAGCACTATACTTTCGATCAATACATGAAAGAGAAGGGATATCTCACACTCTCTAGAACAAAGAAAGTATTGGATCCTTACGCTCGAATCAAATTCTCATCTGCAAAGTTCGACGAGAAAAAATATACAGAAGACAAAGAAAGTTTATTGAATTTTTATAACACATTGGGTTATAGAGATGCGGTGATTGAGAATGATACAGTTTATGCAACAGGTAATGGCAATTTAAATATCGACATCAAAGTAAATGAAGGAAGAAGGTATTATTTCGGCAATATTACCTGGAGAGGAAATTCCAAATATTCTGATTCTTTATTAAGCCAGGTTTTGGGTATTAGAAAAGGAGATATTTATAATCAAGAAATTCTCAACAAGAAATTGGGTAAATCATCTTCTCCTGATGGTGGGGATATCAGTGGGTTGTATCAGGATGATGGATATTTATTCTTTAGAACAGATCCTGTTGAAACCGCTGTATACAACGATACTATCGATTTTGAGATCAGGGTAATAGAAGGACCACAAGCAACCATTAAAAACGTTCGCATCACCGGAAATGATCGTACAAAAGAATATGTGATCAGAAGAGAGATCAGAACCATTCCTGGAGAAAAATTCAGCCGACAATTACTCATTCGTTCTGTTAGAGAATTGGCGCAATTGAATTATTTCAATCAAGAAAAAATCACCCCTAATCCAGTACCTAATCAAGAAGATGGAACTGTAGATATTAATTATAGTTTAGAAGAAAAATCGAGTGACCAATTAGAATTGAGTGCAGGTTGGGGAGGGTTAATTGGTTTAACAGGAACACTGGGGGTTTCATTTAATAATTTCTCTATCAAAAATATTTTTCACAAAGAGGCATGGGATCCATTGCCGATGGGAGACGGACAGAAATTGAGCTTGCGTGTACAAAGTAATGGTAAAGCTTTCCGTTCTTATAACTTCTCTTTTACCGAACCTTGGTTGGGGGGTAAAAAAAGAAATGCGCTTACTTTCAGTATTTTCAATACCAAGTTTGGACAAACCTATGATCCTTTAACTGGGGCATACAATCCTAATGTTGCCGACGAGCGATATATTTCTACTACAGGAGCCACTGTGAGTATTGCTAAACAATTGAAATGGCCTGATGATTATTTCTCTTTAACAATGGGGATTAACTATACTAGGTATAAGTTGAGCAATTATGCCATTGACCCAGTGAATTTACCGGGATTGGATAATGGATTTGTAAATAACTTGAACTTCAGGATTGCTTTACAAAGATCTTCAGTAGATCAGCCCACTTTCCCTAAATCGGGGTCTAACTTTTTGGCAAGTTTAGCCATTACACCACCATATTCTTTGGGCGATAAAAACATTAATCCTGTTGATAACCCTTATAAATGGATCGAATACCATAAATGGCGTTTTAATGCAGAATGGTTTGTACCATTGGGTAAACCACATGGCGAAGACAGAAACAAACAATTTGTAATGCGTTTTGCTGCTAAGTTTGGATTCTTAGGCAGATTCAATACCGATTTACAGGTATCTCCTTTTGAACGTTTTCAAGTGGGAGATGCAGGCTTGAGTAACCAGTTTGCTTTATTGGGATTTGATATTATTGCACACAGAGGTTATCCTGTATATGATAATTCTAATCCAAGAATTAACCCTGATCAACAAAGAGCCAGTCAGTATTTTACCATCTTTAATAAATACACAATGGAAATGCGTTATCCATTGAGTTTAAACCCAAGTAGTACCATTTTTGCTTTGGCCTTTTTTGAAGCAGCCAATGGATGGTATAGCATGAAAGATTACAATCCTTTTCAATTAAGAAGATCGGTTGGAGTAGGTATGCGTTTCTTTTTACCCATGTTTGGATTGCTTGGATTTGATTATGGCATAGGATTGGATAGGTTTAATGGAAACAATACCTTTAAAGATGCAGCTCGCTTCACCTTTATGCTAGGTTTTGAACCTGAATAATCAACCTTTAAAAAAAATTGTATGAAAAAAACTGTACTATTTTTATTTGTATTGAGCCTTATTTCATTGGGTGCTCATGCACAACAGCGTTATGCTATCATCGACACCAAGTATATCTTGAGCAAAATTCCTGAGTATAAGGATGCCGATAAGAAATTGCAATTGGTGGGTGAACAATGGCAGAAAGAGATTGATGATAAACAGCTGGCATTGGATAAAATGTACAAGAATTATGAGGCCGAGCAGTTCATGTTAACCGAAGATTTGAAGAAAAAAAGAGAAGATGAGTTGTTTGTAAAGGAAAAAGAAGTACGCGATTTACAGAAAAAACGCTTTGGATATGAGGGAGATTTGTTTAAAGAACGCCAAAAATTGGTAAAACCCATACAGGATAAGGTATACAATGCCATTCAAAAGATAGCTGTAGCCCGATTTTATGATTTTGTACTCGATAAAAGTGAAGGAATTACCGTTATATTTGCCGACCCAAAGCTGGACAAGAGCGATGAAGTGCTAAGGGAAATGGGTATTAAAAACTAGTCAATAAATAACAAACAATAAATTTCAACAATCAACTTTAGTACAATGAACAAATTTCTTTTAGTGTGTGTGGCATTTGCAGTGAGCATGCTTTTCACCAACAGTGCTAGCGCACAGAATACCAAGATCGGTTATTTAGACGAACAATCAGTCTTGTATATGTTTCCAGGGTTTAGTAAAGTAGATACCTTGATGAATAGCTATCGTATTGATTCCTTGCAAGAAGAATATAAGTATTCAGTAGGTGATTTTCAGCGCAGAGACAGCATCTTCAAAAAAGATTCTGCAACTATGCCTGCAAAAGCAAGAGAATTAGCAACCAGAGAATTATTGCAATTGCGTTATAAATTGGTCAACTGGCAGCAGTACCAACAGCAAATGGAAGAAGCTAAGTATGAGCAATTGGTAAATCCATTTAGACTTAAACTTGCTCAAGCGGTAACTGAAATAGTAGCTGAACAAAAATACACTCTTGTATTAAAGGCAGAAACCATATCTCCATATATGGGTAATCCTCCATTGCTTGATAATATAACTATAAGGGCTATTATTAAATTAAAGTTACCATTACCAAAAGAAATTGAAGATGCTTGGAAAGCAGCTGGTGGTACTTTAAATAACTCTTCTAATCCAGCTAAACCTGCAGTAAAACCAGCTGGAAAAGGATAAATATCATTTTACTTACATTGAATTTATTAGCCCTTCTATTTAAAAGTAGAGGGGCTATTTTTTTGATATTATTGCTGTGCAAAAATATTGCACTCAGTATTTCTAATTTCACTTTCGAAAAAAAGGGGAAGCCGAAAACCTATTTAGAGTAGGCAAAAATTTATTTTTATGAAAAATTTAAATTTGGGTAAACAGCTAACAAAGGAAGAACAAAAACAAATTAAGGGGGGAGAATGGTGGACATATACATGCTCAGATGGCAGAACTTCTGCTTTTTACTATGAAAACCCTGCAGCAGCAGGATATGGAGCTTTGCAAAGGTGTGGCGAAGACATGGGAGTTAGAATAAGAAGAGTTGAATTAATTTAGAAAAAACATTACTTTCATTGTATATGTTTTTAAAAACCATATAATGAAAGTATGTCTTTTATTAAATATTTTAAGCGAATTCAATATATCGATGATTTAATTCGTAGAAAAGCGACTGGAAATATCGCAAGTTTAGCTAAAAAGTTAAGCCTTTCTAAAAGAGCAACCTTTTTATATTTAAACGATATGAAAGAATTAGGTTTTCCTATTCAATACGGAAATGATTGCGATTGTTATTATTACAATGAAAATGGCAAAATAGTAAACAGCTTATTTGTAAAAGAAGAAAATCAGAAATCTGATCATGAGTTAGGTAAAATTTTAACGAGGGATGAAACTAAAAAAATCAAAGGGGGTGAATTTTATTTTTATTATGAAAATTTAATTGAAAAAGTATGTGGAGATATAATAATACCTCAAAATTCGACTGTTTTTAATTTTAGTTGCCTCGAACAGAAAGCAACTAATTAATTGATAACATTAATTAAATATTTGTAAAAAGACTCGTTTTTTAGGCGGGTCTTTTTATTTTCAATGCTTTCAGTCATTAAATTTTGAATTTTAGTCAAAGTATAATTTTACTTTTATTTTATTTTATCATATTATAGTATTACTTTTGTTTTACTTAGTCAAAGTATAATTTTACTATTATGAGTAAGCAACTATTACAAATACAGCAGTTGGATGAAAAGATTAAGGCTTTTGCTGGATTAAAAAATGTCTCTCCTCCATCAAATGGATGGGTTAAAGCCATCCGTAATGCTATTGGTATGAGCATGCATCAATTGGGTGATCGGATGACTATTACAAAACAAAGCGTGCAGGATATTGAAAGAAGAGAAGAAAAAGGATCTATTACGATCAATGCATTACGAGAAGTAGCAAAAGCTATGGATATGCAATTGGTCTATGGTTTTGTACCCAAGGATGAAAGCCTAGCATTATTAATAGATCGAAAATCCAAAGAACTTGCTACTCAAATTGTTATGCGTACCAGTAATACAATGAAATTAGAGGATCAAGAAAATTCAAAAGAACGCATCGAAAAAGCCATTTTGGAAAGAACAAATGCCATCAAAAATGAAATGCCTAAAGCTTTATGGGATTAGAAATAAAGTATAATGATGGTCAAACCCCTCTTTCTGAAGAGGAGAAAGAAGGATTGCTAATACCAAGTATATCAACCCGTGGCGAATTAGACGAATTTGAACAACAGAATATAGAAGAAGCCCTTATGTGGTCCTTAAAACGTAATTTTAAAAAGGATAATCTTTTTACAGAAGCGTTTATATGTGAATTGCACAAACGCATGTATGGTAATGTTTGGACTTGGGCGGGCGAGTTTCGAAAAACCAATAAAAATATTGGGGTAGATAAATGGCAAATAGCAACAGATCTATCTGTTTTATTAGGAGACGCACAATTTTGGAATACAAACAATACTTTTAGTGCAGATGAAACTGCTATTCGTTTTAAACATAGGTTGGTTAGTATTCATTGTTTTGCAAATGGCAATGGGCGACATAGCAGATTGATGGCTGATATAATAATTCAGCATTTTTTTAAACTACCTCTTTTCACTTGGGGCTCAGCAATAACAGCAGATCCAAGCCATACTCGTAAGGGATATTTAAACGCACTAAAGTCAGCGGATAAGGGAGATATTGAACCATTGATCAAATTTGCAAGATCGTAAAGTAAAAAGAGTAAGAAAATTTCAATCCAAAAAAATGCAAATACAAAAAGGACCAATCGGAATTTTTGATAGTGGATATGGAGGATTGACGATATTGAAAGATGTTGTAAATGCTTTGCCTCAATATGATTATTTGTATTTAGGAGATAATGCTCGTGCTCCTTATGGCACCAGGAGTTTCGAAACAGTGTATCAATATACTTGGGAAGCTGTGCAATGGTTTTTTTCGCAAGGTTGTGAATTGGTGATACTTGCTTGTAACACCGCTTCTGCAAAAGCCTTGCGAACTATACAACAGAAAAACCTTCCTTTAATAGATGCTCATAAAAGAGTACTGGGTGTAATTCGACCAACGGCAGAAGTAATTGGGAATTACTCATCATCTGGTGAAATTGGTATTTTGGCTACTAATGGTACAGTGGAAAGCGAGAGTTATTTATTAGAGATCGCTCATTTTTTTCCTACTATAAAAGTGGTTCAGGAAGCTTGCCCTTTATGGGTACCATTGATAGAAAACAACGAGTTTAATAACCCGGGAGCTGATTATTTTGTACAGCAACATTTGCAAAGGATCAAGCAAAAAGGGCCAGCTATTGACACTTTATTATTGGCATGCACCCATTATCCATTATTAATGCCAAAGATCGAGCAATTTGTTCCTAAGGGAGTTAAAGTAATTTCTCAGGGAACGATTGTTGCCAAAAGTCTGGTTGATTACTTAGAAAGACACCCGGAAATGGCCAATAAATGTGCTGCCAATGGTCAAATTCGGTTCTGTACCACTGATTCGGTGGAGCATTTTGATGCCAATGGGGCTATTTTCTTTGGAAAACCCTTAAAATCGGAGCATATTCAGTTGGGTCATTAGATTTTTTTTCCTAATTTTGCCGTCCTTTCACAAGCGGCGGTATGGTGACTGCAGCGATGAAAAGAAACTATATTTTAGGGTTAGTAAAAAAAGTTAATAATGAAACGTACATTCCAACCACACAAACGTCGCAGAAAAACCGTACATGGTTTCCGCAAGCGTATGGAATCTGCTAACGGCCGTAAAGTATTGGCAAGCCGCAGAGCGAAAGGTCGCAAGAAACTATCTGTTTCTAGCGAAAAAGGTTTAAAATAAGCCCAACCCTCGGGTAGCTCTTTAATTTTCTAATTTATTGGAGAATTAAATGCTAGGGATAAAAATATAAGCTCCGTCTCTTTGACGGGGCTTTTTTAGTTTTGTAGAAGATGAGTACATTAAACGGATACAATAAGGAGCAAAAGCTAAAAAGTCGAAAGGCTATGGAAGCTTTATTTGCTAGCGGAAAATCCTTTAATGCTTTTCCAATAAAAGTTTTTTATACAATTGCTCCTATCAATCAAACCGACTTAGCAGCAAAATCAACTGAACGAGATGTTGTAAAAGCAGGAGTAGGTGTTTCTGCCCGAAACTTTAAAAAAGCAGTAGACCGAAATCGAATCAAAAGATTGTTAAGGGAAGTGTACAGAACCCAAAAGCAAGATTTAATCAATACAGTTGCTCAGCAAGTTTCGGAATTGAATGTCTTCTTTTTATTTGTAGGAAAAGAATTACCTGAATACATCGATCTTAAAATTTCGATGGAAAAAACATTGGAGAAATTGATTGGAAGAATTAGTGAAACAGCTAAACAGTAAATTTGATGTGCGATCAATGTGAAATAAACAATCAACGAAATTCCTTTTCCATTGCCAAAGGCTTGGGTTATTTATTCATTCCCTTCATCAAAATTTACCAATACATCATTTCACCAGTGATGGGACCTAAATGCCGATTTGTTCCTACCTGTTCTCAATACGGAGAAGAAGCACTTAAAAAATATGGGCTATTTAAAGGTGGATGGTTATTCATCAAAAGATTCAGCAAATGCAGGCCAGGCGGAGGTTCCGGATGGGATCCGGTGCCTTAAACAATTTCATTATTCAAATAAGGACAAAAATGCGCTTACGATAAAAGCCTATAATTTTCTTTATTTCGGCTGCAATGAAAAAACTCGCCCCGACAAATCGTGGCTCAAACAGTTTTCATTGCTTACGCCTCATTCGAAAATTCTTTAACGGCTTTTCTCTAAGGCTTATTTTTATACCTTCTTTGAATAATAATTTCTTATTGCTTCGGTGCTACGTTGAGCGCTTGCATTTTAGCGATCATTTCTCTGATTTCTTTGATGCTGTAAAAGCGATAGATCTCAGGTTCTTTTCCATCAATCATTTCTGCTGAGCGCATTTGATGATAAGGCCCAACTACTTCAGCTGCTGGGTTGGAAGATATTTTGGTCGCCTGATTTGGCAGAATAAAATAATTGCGATTAGCAGCAGAAACATTCTTGCCCTCAATCAATAAATTCAAAGAATCAATTTTTTGTTTCAATGATTCCTGTGTGATCATATTCTGTTGCAATTTAGGGCTGGTGTATTTCTGGTAACTTCCTATGATAGTGTCGTTCTTTACATTTACTATATATAAACCATTGTCGAGCATTTCTACTGTTGCTTCTCCTGCAGGAGTACTCAATTTAAAACTCACTTTCTTACTATTCATATCCAGTCTTTTCTCTTCATGGCCTGAGCCGTCTTTCGATTTGATAGTACCTGCATTTAAATCGATATCTGCCGAACCTTTACTCATTATAATTACTGTTTTTTGATCACCAGAACATGCAGTAAACAAAAAGGCTAAACAAATGCCAGCAATAAAACTTTTCATATCGTTTGTTTAAAAAAAATCCCACAGTAAATATTTACTGCGGGATAAAAATACAATATTAATGGGAGTTTATTTTGCTGCTCCGAAACGTTCTGCTACTTTATTCCAATTAACCACATTCCAAAAAGCGGCCAAATAATCAGCTCTTCTGTTTTGGTATTTCAAGTAATATGCATGTTCCCAAACATCTGCTCCTAAAATAGGTGCGCCTTTAACTTCGGCAACATCCATTAAAGGGTTGTCTTGATTAGGAGTTGATGATACTTCTAATTTACCATCCTTTACAATCAACCAAGCCCAACCGCTTCCAAAACGGGTCATGCCAGCTGCTGCAAATTTTTCTTTGAATGCATCAAAAGAGCCAAAAGCTGCCGTAATTGCATCAGCCAAAGCACCAGTTGGTGTTCCGCCAGCATTTGGAGCCAAGCTTTCCCAGAAGAAAGTATGATTCCAATGACCACCACCATTGTTTCGAACTGCAGGACTGATCGTTCCTGCAACTTTTACTAATTCTTCTAAAGATTTTCCTTCATTAGGAGTTCCAGCAACAGCTTTGTTTAAGTTGTCTACATATGCCTGGTGATGCTTACCATGGTGAATCTGCATGGTTAAAGTATCAATATGTGGTTCTAATGCTTCGTGAGCAAAAGGCAAAGGGGCGAGTGTGAATGACATAATTTAGTTATTAGTTATTAATTATTAAGTTCTTGGTTTGTTACTAAGATACTGCAAATTTAAGGAGCATTAGATAAACTTCGTGTTAAGAGAATGAATTGTTTCCGAAATCGAAATTTTGATGAAAACAAAGAATCAAATAATTTAAAACTCTCGCTACTGAGAAATGCAGGTACTAAATTTATAGAGTATTAAATTAAGCATTTCTCAAAGGCTCGTTTTTTTAAATTATTTGCCTCTCTATTTATCATTTACTGGCAAATATTATACATTTCTCAGCAGCGAACGATGTATTTGTTTGAATCTATTATTATTTGCAAAGAATTGGAAGAATTATGTAATTCTTAGCAGCGAAAGATTTAATTTATCGCTTCGATCTAAAAAATGATTTCATTAAAAAAGCGCATTCATTTTCGAGCACTCCATTTACCAATTCCGCTTTTGGATGAAATGGCCATTGCTCCTGTGTTAATCGGCGGTACCCATTTTTTTCATCGGATGCACCAAAAACAATTCTGCCAATCTTCCCCCAATAAATAGCACCGCAACACATGATGCAAGGTTCGAGTGTAACATAGAGTGTTGCTTCGGGAAGGTATTTAGCACCTAATGAACTATAAGCAGTAGTTAATGCAAGTATTTCTGCATGTGCAGTAGAATCATTTAATAGTTCTACCTGATTATGTGCTCTGGCAATTATTTTATTATTCATTACGACCACTGCACCTACAGGAACTTCATCTGAATCATAAGCCAGCTGTGCCTCTTTCAATGCCTGTTGCATGAAATAATCATCATTCAACAATTGCATATTATAATTTTTTGATCATGATATTTCTGTACCACACATTGTCACCATGATCTTGTAAAGCTATATGACCACTAAAGACTCTTCCAAAATCGGCTTTGTCTTTAAACTTACTACCTGCAATTAAATTTTTCCAATCTGCATCGCCATAAGTAGTTGAAACAACATTTATTCCATTCAAATAAAAATCGAGTTTTCCATTGTAGCTGATGATTTCAACTAAATTCCATTCGCCTACTTTATTTACCGCACCTTCTTTTCCTTCAATTAAATCGTATAAATTACCTGCACGGTGTTTTTTGATTTTTCCATCAGAGTGGCCATCGTTATCGAGTACTTGCATTTCGGGCCCGGTAAACCACACTTGCTTGTATTTGGTTGTATCGTCTTGTACCCAAAAAATGATCCCACTATTGCCATTCTTAGAAATCTTCCATTCCAGTTTCAAATGAAAATTAGAAAAACTTCCATCAGATACTAAATCGCCGCCAGCATCTGCATTTGTTTTTTTTGAAGCTGCATCAAAAAACAACACCCCTTCTTCTACTTTCCAAGCACTACCTGCTTTAGGCTTTCCATAACTATGCCATCCCTTGGTGGTTTTGCCATCAAATAAATTTACCCAATCATTGGGCTTTGGTGCAGGTGTTGCAAAAAAAATATTCATAAAAGTGATAGTGCTCAACAGAAGAGTAAACATCGTTAATTATTTAAGTAAGTAAATTATTTTTTTAGCAAGAGTATATACTTCACCATTTGCTCTGCATCTGCTTGAGTAATTTGCGGATGTGGTGTCATAGGCACTTCGCCCCAAACTCCTTTTCCTCCCTTGATAATTTTCCCTGCGAGTAATTGAATGTTGGCTTCTGTATTTTCATATTTAGCTGCAACTTCGGCATAAGCAGGTCCGATCAATTTATCTTTTACTTTATGACAGGTTAAGCAATCTGATTTACCAATCAATTCCAAACCTTTTTGATAATCAGGATTAGTTCCTAAATCATCTTTTGTTGGAGCAGCTGAACCCAGTTCAGGTTGGTTGGCAACTGTTTCTTTTTTTTCTCCGCCTCCACATGCTGCAATAGCTGCTGCAAATACAATTAGTGTAAAAAACTTTTTCAATTTGATTTATTTTATGGTTCTAAAAATACGCTTTTTAATGGATTGGTTTGCAACCTAATAACCAATAACCAATAACCAATAACTATGAAATACCTAAAATCTTTTTGTTCAATTCATCATTAGCGCCAGTAGAAGCAAAATCATCAAATGCTTTATCGGTTACTCTAATTATATGATTTTTAATAAATGGTGCACCTTCAGCTGCGCCTGTTTCGGGATGTTTGATAGCACATTCCCATTCCATCACTGCCCAACCAGAATAATCGTATTGAGCCAACTTACTAAAGATGGTTTTAAAATCTATGTGTCCATCTCCTAATGAACGGAATCTTCCTGCTCTGTTGATCCAACTTTGATAACCACCATAAACACCTTGTTTGCCTGTTGGATTAAATTCTGCATCTTTTACATGAAACATTTTAATGCGTTCATGATAATGATCTATATATGTTTTGTAATCGAGACATTGTAACACAAAATGAGAAGGATCGTATAGTAAACATGCACGAGAATGATTATTTACTTTTTCTAAAAATAATTCAAAAGATACGCCATCATGTAAATCTTCACCAGGATGTATTTCATAGCATAGATCAACTCCATTCGCGTCAAACTCGTCTAAAATAGGTAACCATCTTTTGGCTAATTCGGTAAAACCTGTTTCTACTAAACCTGCAGGACGCTGTGGCCAGGGATAGACTGTTTGCCATAACAATGCTCCACTAAAAGTAGCGTGGGCATTGAGGCCCAGGTTAGCTGATGCTTTTGCTGCATATTTTAATTGCTGCACTGCCCATGCAGTTCTTGCTGTCGTATTACCTCTGATAGCTTCTGGTGCAAATCCATCAAACAAAGCATCGTATGCAGGGTTTACTGCTACTAATTGACCCTGTAAATGAGTACTCAATTCGGTGATCTGCATTCCAGTTGATTCTACTATTCCCCTTATTTCATCCGCATAGGTTTTGCTTTCTGCGGCTTTCTGTAAATCGATGCATCGAGGATCCCAAGAAGGAATCTGTACTCCAACAAAACCCAATGAGGCCGCCCATTTGCAAATAGATGCCAAGCTATTAAATGGAGCTTCATCACCCATAAACTGAGCTAAAAATATACCGGGACCTTTTATTGTAGTCATATCTGGAATTAAGAGTTATGAGATAAGAATTAAGAATTAAGAGTTTTGAATTTTATAAGTGGTCCATTTCTCATTCGAATTTGCGGAGGCAACTACATTATCAATAAATGCCATTCCACGAATTCCATCTTCTACTGAAGGAAAATCCAATGCTTCTTTACTGGGAACAGTACCATCTAATTTAGCCATTAAAGTAGCTGCAAAATTTTTATAAATATTGGCAAATGCTTCTAGATATCCTTCGGGATGTCCACCAGGTGTTCTGCAATTGGATGTTGCATAACTAGATAATCGATCCGTATAATTAGATCCTGCTCTCAATATTTGCGTAGGCGCATCCAGCCATTTCACTATTAACGTATTGGGTTCCATCTGTGCCCATTCCAATCCGCCTTTTTCTCCGTAAACCCTTATTTTCAAAGCGTTTTCCTCGCCTGCCGCCACTTGAGATGCCATTAAAACGCCAGTAGCTCCATTATCAAAATGCAATAAAACGGCACCATCATCATCCAGGGCCCTGCCTGTAACTACTGTATTTAAATCGGCACATAGTTTGGAAATTTTTGCTCCGCTAATGTATTCCGCTAAATGTGCAGCATGTGTTCCAATATCTCCCATGCTTCCACTCTTGCCTGATTTTTTGGGATCTGTTCTCCAGGCGGCCTGAGCATTACCCTCGCGTTCACTTAATTTACTGAGCCATCCTTGCGGATACTCCACCCATATCTTTCTTACTTTACCTAACACTTCATCAGCTACCATGGCTTTGGCTTGTTTTACCATAGGATAGCCCGAATAAGTATGGGTTAAACAAAGTACCAATCCCGTGGCATCCACTTTGGCTTTTAATTGTAATGCTTCATCTAAATTAAATGCAATAGGCTTTTCTATTACTACATGAAAACCATTGTCTAATGCCATCATCGCGGGAGCAAAATGCGCAAAATTGGGAGTTACGATGGTAACAAAGTCCATTCTTTGATCAGATGGCAAAGTGGCTTCCTTGGTGATCATCTCTTCGAAAGTCAGGTATATTCTATCTTTCGGAAGAAATAATAGTTCACCAGATTCTTGCGCAATAGCAGGGTTTATACTTAAAGCCCCACAGACTAATTCAATTTGGCCGTCCATATTTGCTGCCAAACGATGAATGGCACCAATGAAAGCATCTTTGCCTCCGCCTACCATTCCCATTCTTAATTTTCTTGCCATAAGATCAATTTTAACTTTATGTTCTTTGTTAATAAAAGTAAATAATTAGAAGGGGAGTAAAGCTAATTAATTAAAAGAAGTTTTTTTCGATAACTATAATTATATTTAGTCTCTTATTTGCCATTTGATGAAGAACGAAAATAGACGATCTGCTATTAAAAATATTCTTGCAGGAACTGCTGCAATGGCTATAACCCCAATATCGCAAACCTTTGCGAAAACAAAAGATTCTAATTCAGTTTTGGAAAACCATAGCATGAACTTAAAAGGAAATATTAACCATGCAGTTTGCAGATGGTGTTTTAATGATTTTGCACTGGAACAACTTTGCATAGAGGCAAAAAAAATGGGCATCACTGGCATTGACCTAATAGGTCCAAAAGAGTGGCCAATACTCAAACAACAAGGCTTGTTCTCGAGCATGTGTAATGGCGCAGAAATCAGTCTGGTAAAGGGTTGGAATGATCCTCAATACCATTCTATCTTAATAAAAAATTACACAGAACATATAGATTTGGTTGCTACAGCGGGCTATAAAAACCTGATTTGTTTTTCAGGAAATAAAAACGGAATGGATGATGAAACAGGCTTAAAAAATGCTGCTGCTGGGTTAAAGCAAATAATGGCGCTGGCAGAAAACAAAGGCGTCATTATTCAAATGGAGCTTTTTAATAGCAAGGTTGACCACAAAGATTATATGTGTGATAATACTGCTTGGGGTGTTGAGCTTTGTAAAAGAATTGGCTCACCTAATTTTAAATTATTATACGACATCTATCATATGCAAATAAATGAGGGAGACGTTATAAGAACCCTTACCAACAATCATGAATTTATTGGTCATTACCATACTGCCGGCGTGCCAGGTAGACATGAAATTGATGAGAGTCAAGAATTATTTTATCCTGCTATAATGAAAGCGATTGTAGCTACAGGTTACAAAGGATACGTTGCCCAGGAATTTATTCCGGTTGCAAAAGATAAATTGGCCTCTTTAAAAAAGTCAATAGAAATATGCGATGTGTGAGAGAAGAATTAAGAGATAAAAGATATAAGATAAGAGATACAATAAGAAGTGATAAGAGTGAATTGTTTAATCGATTTAAATAAATAATATGGCGGAACAAAATTTTGATGCAATCGTAATTGGCTCTGGAATCAGCGGTGGGTGGGCTGCAAAAGAGTTAACCGAAAAAGGGTTGAAAGTATTGATGCTCGAGCGTGGAAGAAATATAGAGCACGTAAAAGATTATGTGAATGCCAATAAAGAAGCATGGGACTATCCGCATCACGACAGAAAAACACAGGAGATGATTGCCAATAACCCTGTTCGTGATCGCGATTATCCATTGAATGAATCTGTATATGATATGTGGGTCAATGAAAAAGAAAGCCCTTATACCGAAGTAAAAAGATACGATTGGTTCAGGGGATACCATGTTGGTGGTCGTTCCTTATTATGGGGTCGTCAATCTTACAGATGGAGTGATTTGGATTTTGAAGCCAATGCAAAGGATGGTGTTGGTGTAGACTGGCCTGTTCGATATAAAGATATTGCACCATGGTATGATTATGTAGAAAAATTTGCAGGGATCAGTGGAAACAGAGATGGTATTCCTGTTTTACCTGATGGACAATTCATGCCTCCGATGGATATGAACTGTGTAGAAAAAGATGTTGCCAAAAGAATCAAAGATTTTTATAAGGGACAACGCGCCATGATTATTGGTAGAACAGCCAATATTACTCAACCTTTAGAAGGAAGAACCAATTGTCAGTTTAGAAACAAATGTTGGCTAGGATGCCCATTTGGTGCGTATTTCAGCACACAGTCCTCTACTTTACCTGCTGCTATGAAAACGGGTAACCTAACATTGCGCCCATGGAGTATTGTAACCAAAATCTTGTACGATAAAGACAAGAAGAAAGCAACTGGTGTTGAAGTGTTGGATGCGGAAACCAACAAAACCTATGTATACAATGCGAAAATTATTTTCTTAAACGCTTCTACTTTAAATTCTGCTTGGGTATTAATGAACTCAGCAACTGATGTGTGGGAAGGAGGATTAGGAAGTAGTAGCGGAGAGTTAGGACATAATATAATGGACCATCATTTAGGAGCTGGGGCTAATGGAAAAATTGATGGCTATGAAGACAAATATTATTTTGGAAGAAGAGCCAACGGCATTTATATACCTCGTTATCAAAATGTAAATGGAGACAAGCGTGAATATAAGCGGGGATTCGGCTATCAAGGTTCTGCAAGTAGAGAAGGATGGGGAAGACAAATTGCAGAAATGAGTATTGGTGGAGATTTTAAAGATGCATTAACTGAACCAGGCGGTTGGAGAATGGGTATAATGGGTTTTGGTGAAGTATTACCTGATCATGCCAATTTTGTTACACTCGATAAAACCGTAAAAGATAAATGGGGTTTGAATGTTTTGAAGATTGATGCTGAACTGAAGGAGAATGAATTAAGAATGCGCAAAGACATGCAAGCCGATGCCATTGAAATGCTTACCAATGCTGGCGCTAAAGATGTAAAAGGATATGATGCGAATGGTGTACTAGGTAGAGGTATACATGAAATGGGAACCGCTAGAATGGGCGCTGATCCTAAAACATCTGTGGTGAATAAGCACAATCAAATTTGGGATGCACCGAATGTATTTGTAACCGATGGATCTTTCATGACTTCTGCGGCATGCGTAAATCCATCTTTAACTTATATGGCATTTACTGCAAGAGCAGCAGATTATGCAGTGAGTGAATTAAAGAAAGGAAATTTATAATTCAATAGTCTTAGTTGATTCAAATTATTTAATCAAGCCAGTTTAAAAATATAATTATGAATAGAAGAGAAGCATTATCCAGTGTAGCCGTTTTATTGGGCGGTACTTTGATTGGTGCAGAAGCTTTTTTATCGGGATGTAAAAATGCAACAAGTGATGTGGTGGCTTTTACTCCAGATGATATTGCTTTTTTAAATGAAGTAGCAGAAACCATTTTACCTAAAACCGATACACCAGGTGCTAAAGAAGCTAAAGTGGGTGATTTTATGGCTGTGATAGTGAAAGATTGTTATAAGCCAGCAGAGGCAAAAGCATTTATGGAAGGTATGGCTGCTTTGAAATTTAAAGATGCAAAAGCAAAAATCGGAAAATCATTTATGGAAGCTTCAGCAGAAGAGCGCCATAAATTATTGGTAGAGTTAGATGCAGAACAAAAAGCATTTCAAGAAAAAAAGAAAAAAGAAGATTTGCCGCATTATTTCCGCATGATGAAAGAACTTACTTTATGGGGCTTCTTTACCTCTGAAGTAGGCGCCACCAAAGCATTGCGTTATGTTGCTGTTCCTGGAAAATACGAAGGTTGTATTGATTATAAGAAAGGAGATAAAGCGTGGGCTACATAAGAATTAAGAAAGAAGAAAGATGAATTAAGAGATAATAGTTGTTTAAAATAGAAAAATATGTCACAGCAACGTAGAGATTTTATAAAAACACTTGGTTTAGCAACAGCAGGTTTAACATTGCCATTTACTGGCAAGAGTAATCTATTGGACAATTTTGCGGCATATAAAAAGCTGTCTGCATTTGGAATTCAACTGTGGACGGTGAAGTCAGAAATGGGAGCAGATGCAAAAGGCACATTGGCCAAACTGGCCGGTAACGGATATAAGCAAATCGAAAGTTTTGAAGGCCCGAAAGGAATGTTTTGGGGAATGAAAAACACCGAGTTTAAATCATATATGGATGACTTAGGAATGAAACTGATTTCATCTCATTGTAATAATACAGTTGATTTTGAACGCAAAGCTGCAGAAGCTGCTGAAATTGGAGTGAAGTATTTAATATGCGCTTATAAGGGTCCACAAAAATCAATCGACAATTTCAAAGCATTTAATGATGAGTTTAATAAGTGTGGTGAAATCTGCAAAAAAAATGGAATTCGTTTTGCGTATCATAATCATGACTACTCTTTTAAAATGATTGATGGGCAAATGCCTCAAACCGTAATGATGGAAGGAACTGACGCATCACTGGTAGATTTTGAAATGGATATTTATTGGGTGGTTGCTGCAAAAGAAAATCCTGAAGAATGGTTTAAAAAATATCCCAACCGATTTAAATTATGTCATGTAAAAGACCAGGCCAAAACAGCCTCAGGAATTGAGTCCTGCCATTTAGGAAAAGGTGGTATCGATTTTAAATCAATATTGGCTACAGCTAAAAAACAAGGCTTGCAATATTATATAGTAGAGCAAGAAGCATTCACAGGATCTACTCCTATAGAAAGTGCAGCAATCGATGCAGCTTATATGAAGACTATTTCTTTTTAAAAACTTCTATAATCGCGTTTGATAAACTGATTAGCTTCATCAAAGTTGGTGATCTTCATATTTGGACCATCCCACAATAATTTGATATTTCTTCCAGGATATGTGGTATTTCCGCTGGCGCTTTTCTTTTGTAAATCGTTGCTTCGGATAGCTAGGTTGCCCATCAATACACTTTCGGTTAGTGGACCTGCGATATCAAAATTAGAACTTAAGAGTTTTGCTTTATCAGAACCATATCCTGCAATAGCGGCTTCTACCCAAGCTGCATAGTGCCCATTGTCTCCATTGGGAACTCTTGCAATTGTTTGAGGAACGATGGTTTGTTTGCTTTTACTTGTTGGTAATAAATTAGGCAATGCTCCATATGTACCACAAATCATTTTTCCTTTAGTTCCTAAAAAGATAGTTCCGTTTCCACCATCACCCATTAATTCGTTGGGTTCTAATTCTTCCGGACGATCCGGGCGAATGCCGCCATCCATCCAATGTAATTTTACATCAGGCTTACCATTTTGTCCTTTGAAAGTTAAAATGATATGAGATGCTGTTGGGCAACTTTCGGGATAATATGCCCTCGTCCAAGGTTGAAGGTATCTGGTTGCAACACTGCACTCAGCAGAAACAGGATAACCCAATCCTAATACTGCAAATGCAGGAGCCATGATATGACAAGCCATATCTCCCAATGCACCTGTACCATAATCCCACCAACCACGCCAGTTAAAAGGAAGTAATCCTTCTACAAAATCTTTGTAAGGTGCTGTTCCCAACCATAAATTCCAATCTAATTCTGCAGGTATGGGGCCAGTAGCAATCGGCCATCCAATTCCTTGAGGCCACACTGGTCGATCGGTATAACAATAAATAGTATGTACATCTCCAATGATACCTGCATTATACCAATCAATTAATTGGCGAACACCATCACCTGATGCTCCCTGATTACCCATCTGTGTTACTACTTTGTATTTATGGGCGGCTTCGGTCATGGTTCTTGCTTCATAAATATCATGTGAGAGTGGCTTTTGAACATAGACATGCTTTTTTAATTGCATAGCTGCCAATGCTTGAGGGGCATGCATATGATCGGGAGTTGATACAGAAACTGCATCTATATTTTTATGCTCTTTATCGAGCATTTCGCGATAGTCTTTGTACTTTTTTGCATTTGGATACCTGCTTCTGCTTTTTGCAGTTTGACGATCATCTACATCACATAAAAAAGCGATATCTGCTTTGCCGCTTTGGTGAAAATTCCAGAGATCACTTTCCCCTTTACCGCCCGCTCCAATACCAGCCACTTGCAATTTATCACTTGGTGCAATAAATCCTCGGCCTAAAACATGACGAGGAACAATGTAAAAACCAGCTGCAGCAATACCTGCGTTACGGAGAAAGGAACGACGAGATGCATTTTCTTTTTTCATGAATGGCAATTATGAACAATGAATATACAAAAAATTATAAAAAATGAGGTATTCATATAATGTGCCAATATTATTCAACCAAAGGGTAAGAAAGGCGCTTTTTGGTTAAAAGATCAGAATGGAATTATTGTAAATTTGATGGCATATAGTAAGGCTTAATTTTAAGGAGACACCCAATGGACAAACTTATCATTCAAATTAGGAACTGTAAAGAATGCATATCACATCTTAAAGATGGAGTGAATCCAATAATTGCTGCTAGTCCAAAATGCAAAATAATCATAATAGGACAAGCTCCAGGACGAATAGTTCATCAATCAAGTATTCCCTGGAACGACAAAAGCGGTGATAATCTTAGAAATTGGTTAGGTATTGACAAAACAATTTTTTATGATGCTGACCAAATCGCGTTAATGCCTACGGGATTTTGTTACCCTGGAACAGGAAAGACCGGAGACCTTCCACCACGTCCTGAATGTGCTCCATTGTGGCATCATAAATTATTGGCAATGATGACGAATGCAAAACTCATTTTATTAATTGGAAATTACGCACAGAACTATTATTTAAAAGACAAAGCAAAAAACACATTGACAGAAACTGTTCATCATTACAAATTATATTTACCAAAGTATTTTCCTCTTCCTCATCCTTCGCCAAGAAACAATATCTGGCAAGCAAAAAACGAATGGTTTGGAAAAGAAATTCTTCCAGTTCTTAAATTGAGTATTAAAAATATTTTATCATAA
>JBBAJS010000026.1:0-52720 GCA_040403975.1 Sediminibacterium sp. | reverse complement strand
AAATAAGTTATCATCTATATTAATTTTTAAATTGGTTGCTTGAATTTTTAATTCTAATTCTCTACCGTCTCTTTCATTACTAAAATACGTACTAATAATATTTTGAATAAAACCAATTAAGTCGATTTTCTCTAATTTATACCTGATATAATTATTATTTCCTGATTCTAATAATAAAATATTATTCATCATATCTGTCAATCTGGTTATTTGTTTTTTTATAGTTTCGATATTTTTATGAAAATCTTTTTTGTATTCTTCTCTTTGATTTTTCAACTCTAATATTTCTATGTTTGATTGAATAATTGTAAGAGGAGTTCTGAATTGGTGAGATGTTAATGAAATGAAGTTTCTTTTCAACTCATATAATTCTTTCTCCTTATTTAAAGCCCTTATTTTATCGTCAATATCTATTATGCTTCCCAGAAAAAATATCCCGTTTGTAGTTTCAATCTTTTTTATAGAAATATCAGCCCATTTATAATATTGATTTTTATGCAGCACCTCCAATTCAATTTTAAAACTTTGTTCATTTTGTTCATCGATTGATGTTAGATTTTCCTTTACTTTATCTAAGTGTTTATTTTCTATAAAATTATTTAACGAAATATTTAAGCATTCCTCTTGATGGTAACCTAATAATTTTGTAATTACTTTATTAATGAATAAAATATTGTAAGATTCATCAAGTCTAAAGACCACCTCATTTAAATTGTTCACTAATAAATCATATTCATTTTTCTGGGATAAAATTTCTTCTTGATGAAATTTTATTTCTGAAATATCAATATGTGATCCAATTAAGTAAATAGCTTCGTTTTTATCGTTCCACTTTGCTACTCCAGAAGATTTTATCCATATATAGGTCCCATTTTTATGCTTCATTCGAAACTCTACACTGTAATTTTGAGATTGCTTTGTAAGGTATTTTTCTAAATATTGTTCTTTTAAAATTCTATCATCTGTATGTAATCGAGTAGCCCAGAAGTCATAATTATGTTCAAACTCATAATGAGTATATCCAAGCATTTTCATATAATTTTCAGAAAAAAGAAATGAATTGTTTGTAATATCCCATTCCCATAAACCTTGTTTAGATGCATCAACAGTTAATTCAAAATGTTCAATTAATTTCGTTTTTTCTTTCTCATGCTCATCTCTTATAATTCTTAAACCTATATTTTTAGCAACAGTTTTTAATACATCTGCTTCTTCTTCAGTCCATTGATATTCGGTAGAACAATTGTCATACCCCATCCATCCCCAAAAAACATCTTTTGCATAAATTGGCACAAATAAATATGTAATGATTCCTTGTAATTCCATCACTTGCTTAAACAGCTCATTATTAGATTCTTTTACAAGTCCGAACAAATATTTATCTTCTATGAAAGCTTCTAATAATCCCGGAAAATCTTGGTAACTCAAGTTGCTTAAAGAAGGATTATTTAAATAAGGGGTGATATTATTTCCACACCACTCATATGAATAAAACAATCTTAAATCTCCATCTACTTCTTTGTTTTTGAATATATAAGTCCTATCGACTGAAGAACTTGTGCCTAGTTCATTCAATAATAAATTAATAGCATCTTCTAGTTCAGATTCATTTATAAGAATACTGCTGATTTTAGCTATTTTCTTTAAAAAATCTTTCATTCAAGAAAATGGTTGTTTGTTATATTATAGCATTCACCACATTCCAAATGACTTTAGGTTTTCCTAAAGTATAGTAGTGTAAAACCGGAACTCCAAAAGCCTTCAACTCTTTGCTTTGTTGAATCAACCATTCGGTGCCCACTTGCTCGCATTCCTGATCGGTCTTGCATTTCATGATGGCATTCGATAAATCTGTAGGAATATCTACATGGAAAATTCTTGGTAAAACTGAGAGTTGTTTTTTATTGGTAATTGGTTTAAGGCCTGGAATAATTGGTACGGTAATACCCATATCTCGGCAAGCTTTTACGTATTCAAAAAACTTTTGGTTATCGAAAAACATCTGGGTCATTATATAATCAGCACCCGCATCTACCTTGGCTTTTAATCTGCCCAAATCAATCTCTAAATTCGGTGCTTCAAAATGTTTTTCAGGATAGCCTGCAGTACCGATACAAAAATTAGTTTTACCTCCATTCTGTATGTCTTCGTCTAAATACATACCATGATTTAAATTCACTACTTGTTTTTGTAAATCAATCGCATATCTGTGTCCATCAGCTTCTGCTTCAAAGCTGGCTTCATTTTTGGCTGCATCTCCTCTTAAAACCAATACATTATCAATCCCTAAAAAATTCAAATCAATCAAAGCATCTTCACTCTCTCTTTTATTAAATCCGCCACAAATAAAATGCGGAACCGTATCAATTTGATAATGGTTCATTATAGCCGCACAAATACCCACCGTTCCTGGGCGTTTACGCACTTCTACTTTATCGAATGTGCCATCGGTTTTTTTCTTGAATGCCGTTTCGCTTCTATGATAAGTAACATTAATCCAGGAAGGTTTAAACTCCATTAAAGGGTCTAAATGATCAAATACATGTTGAATGGTTTTACCTTTTAAAGGAGGTAAAACCTCAAATGAAATGAGTGTGTCTTTGGCCTGGTTAATGTGTTCAGTTACTTTCATGCTTGCTCAAATAGTTAAATGGACTGCAATATACAACCCATCATTGCTTCAAAAAGCATCTGTTAAAGTATAATTTGGTGCTTCGGGCTTATTCAATAAACGTTATTTTTGTTCAAAGCAATCTTGTGAACATCACTATACACGCTAAAGATCTCGTTAAAAGCTATAAAGGCAGAACCGTTGTAAACCATGTATCGGTTTCGGTAAAGCAAGGCGAAATTGTAGGTTTATTGGGCCCTAATGGAGCAGGAAAAACCACTAGTTTCTATATGGTGGTAGGGCTGATTAAACCAGATCAAGGATCCGTATTCTTAAACAATCAGGATATTACAAAGCTTCCTATGTACAAAAGAGCCCAGATGGGCATTGGTTATCTGCCTCAAGAAGCAAGCGTTTTCAGAAAACTTACAGTGGAAGACAATATCATGGCAGTTTTAGAAATGACCAAACTCACTAAAGGAGAGCGTCAAACTAAATTAGAATCCTTATTAGATGAGTTCAATTTACACCATGTTAGAGGGAATAATGGAGATAGTTTAAGTGGGGGAGAACGCCGTAGAACTGAGATAGCGCGCGCATTAGCGGTGGATCCAAAATTTATTTTATTAGATGAGCCCTTTGCAGGAGTCGACCCGATTGCAGTGGAAGATATTCAAACCGTAGTAGCTCGTTTAAAATATAAAAATATCGGCATTTTAATTACAGACCATAACGTAAATGAGACCCTATCTATTTGTGATCGAGCTTATTTATTGATCGAAGGAAAGATCTTTAAACATGGAACTGCCGAAGAATTGGCCGAAGATGATCAGGTTCGCCGCTTGTATTTAGGAACCAATTTCGAACTAAAACGCAAAGACTGGATCATTGATATGGCAAGAGACAATCCTACTTCTTCTATGGATGCTTATTAGTCTACCCTACTTGATTTCATTGGATATTGATTATATGCTTGGGAATGTGTATTTTGCCATACCCCAATATGAATTTGCTGAGTTCTTCCATATCAAGATTAGCCCGCCTCAGATACTGGCGGATAGAGCAATGGCTGAGCAATCCCATTATAGTACAAAGAGAAGTTTTACAAGACTTAGTAACCCATGGACAGTATACTGAGTTTGGTAGGAAATATGGATTTAATGAATTATTCAGTATCCGAAAATTTAAAGAGGCTGTTCCCATTCATGAATATGAAGACCTAAAGCCTTATATAGAACGCATCATGCAAGGGGAGGAGAATATATTGTGGAATACGCCGGTTAGTTGGTTTGCAAAAAGTAGTGGAACAACAAGTGATAAAAGTAAATTTATTCCAATAACCCAAGAAAGTTTAGAAGATGGCCATTTTCAAAGCGCCAAAGATGTACTCACATTATACTATAATACACATACCGAGAGTGATTTACTCACTGGTAAAGCTTTAGTAATTGGTGGCAGCCATCAGATCAGTCAGGTGAATGAAGACATGCAATATGGTGATCTAAGTGCAGTGCTATTGCAGAACACCCCTATGTGGGCTAATTGGATCAGAACTCCTGAACTCTCTATTGCATTGATGGATGAGTGGGAGGATAAAATTGAACAATTGGCGCAAAGCACTATTGAAGAAGATGTAACTTCTATTTCGGGTGTTCCAACATGGACATTGATCTTGATCAAACGAATTTTAGAAATAACTGAAAAAAAAACATTAAAAGAAGTTTGGCCTAATTTAGAATTGTATATACATGGAGGTGTATCATTTACTCCATACAAAGAACAGTTTAAAAAATATATTGGAGAAGGTTGTACTTATTTAGAAATGTACAATGCCAGTGAAGGATTTTTTGCAGCACAAAATAATCCCGATGAAGATGGAATGTTGTTGTTTTTAGAGAATGGTATTTTTTACGAATTCATGCCAATTGCTGAATACGGAAAATCAAACCCTAAAACAATTGGTCTTAATAAAGTAGTTGTTGGTGAAAACTATGCATTAGTAATAAGCACCAACGGTGGATTGTGGAGATATTTGGTAGGAGATACCATTCAGTTAGTTTCTTTAGATCCCTATAAAATTAAAGTAACAGGACGTTTAAAACAATATATCAATGCTTTTGGCGAAGAAGTAATAGCGGAGAATGCAGACAAGGCGATTGCAATTGCTTCAACAAAAACAGGCTTATTGGTAAATGATTATACAGCTGCCCCTATTTATTTTGGTGATCATAATCAAGGTGCTCATGAATGGTTAATTGAGTTTGATACAAAACCAGCAAATACAGAATCATTTGCTTACGAATTGGATTGTGCATTAAAGTCTTTAAACAGTGATTATGAAGCCAAGCGATATAAAGATATTGCTTTAAGTTTACCTGTTGTACATGCATTAGACAAAGGAGTATTTAATGCATGGTTAAAACAAAAAGGAAAATTGGGTGGGCAACATAAAATACCCAGATTAAGTAATGAAAGGATATACATGGATGAAATAAAAAACTTAATGCAAGTATAGTATGAGTGAAGTACAAAAGGAAATTGAAAAAGAGTTTGAGTTGGAAAGATTGATCCTTTTCAGTGATGCGGTTTTTGCAATTGCTATTACGCTACTAATCATTGAAATTAAATTCCCTGAGTTACCAGAAAATTATAAAGATGGCTTTTCATTGTTTGAGATGTTTAAGCCTGTTTTAAAACATTTTACTGCGTTTATAATTAGTTTCTTTTTCATAGGAATATCTTGGGCAAGGCATTTAAAATTATTTAGCTTTTTAAAAAGTTATGATAATGGGGTCATTTTTTTAAATTTATTGAATCTTTTTTTTATTGTCACTTTCCCTTTTGTTGCAACAGGTGTAACACATGCTCGACCTGATTTTAGTTTTCCTTTGATATTGTATATCGGAAATATTGTATTGCTTTTTATTAGTAATGCAATACTCACACATTATATTTTTAAGATCAAACCATCACTTTCAAAACCGGGAAATACAGTAGAAAAGTTATATCACTATAAAAAGTTTATTTATCCAGCTATTATAATGACTTTCTTTTTTATAGTGATTATAGTAATCGGAATTTTTACCAATTTTAATCCGATGTTCATTAACTATGCAGTTATCGCTATGGCTCTTTGCATAGGAATTGTTACGAAAAGGCTTAAAAAATATAAACCAGTAATAAAAAACTGATTTCATCTAATATTTATTTCTTAAACCCTAGCATGGATCAACAAACACATATTTGTAAAAATTGCTCCAATCAATTTGTTGGTAAGTTTTGCAATGTATGTGGGGAGAAGGTTTTAACCAATCAAGACAAAAAAGTAGTACATCTTTTAGAAGAAGGGATGCATTTTGTTACACATTTCGAAGGAAGTTTTTTAACTACCATCAAAACAGTTTTTACTAATCCGGGTAAGTTTTCTTTGGATTATTGTAATGGAATCAGAAAGAAATATTTCAAACCCGTTTCTTTATTTTTATTGTTTGTTGTTTTGTATTTGCTTTTCCCAAGATTTCAAGGGTTGAACATGAAATTAAATACATATAGAGCTGAGCAATATAATTTTACTTGGATAGCAGTGCCTCTGATTAAAGAAAAGATGAAAACGAAAAACATCGATTATAACCAATTGGCCATAATTTATGACAGTAAATCTCCCTCTATTTCTAAAATTGGTCTTTTTTTAATGATTCCATTGGCTGCTTCAATTTTATTGCTTCTTTTTAATAGAAAGCATTTTTATTTTTTCGACCATGCCATCATTAGTTTAGAACTAAGTAGTATTTATATAGGGGTGCATTATTTAATCATTCCATTTATTTCTTTTGTAATTGTAAACATTAACCATGAATGGGCCAGATTTTTTGATGACGATAACTATTGGCTATCTTCTTTTGTAACAATTATTGATCTAGCTATAGTTATACATGCTTTTAAAATTTTTTATCAACAGAATTGGTTTTGGACAATAATAAAGGCAATCGTTTATATAATTGCTTTTGCAGTAGTTGTCATTTATATATACAGATTAGCGGTATTGTATTTTACTATTTTTATTTCTTAGTATTAATTACTATTTTGGTCTCTCACACAGTTTAATTAAATCATTCATTTATGAAATTATTAGCAGGAAAAACAGCCATTGTAACGGGCGCAGCACGTGGAATTGGAGCAGCAGTTGCTTTAAAATTAGCAGAACAAGGAAGTAATATCGTATTCACTTATGTGAGTGACAGCAGTGCAGAAAAAGCAGCAGCTTTGGTTACACAAATAGAGGCATTCGGTGTAAAAGCAAAAGCAGTAAAAAGCAATGCAGCGGTGTTTTCTGATTGTGAATCGCTGGTAAACGAAACCATCAAAGAGTTTGGGGCTATTGATATTTGTGTGAACAATGCAGGAATTTCAAAGGACAATTTATTATTACGCATGACAGAAGACCAATGGGACGATGTGATGGATATTAATTTGAAGAGTGTTTACAACATGACCAAACAAGTGATACGTCCGATGATGAAAGCAAAACAGGGAACAATTATTAATATGAGTTCAATCATTGGTATTCGCGGTAATGCAGGTCAAAGTAGCTATGCAGCAAGTAAGGCAGGCATTATTGGATTCACTAAATCAATTGCTGCTGAGTTGGGGTCACGCAATATTCGTTGCAATGCAATCGCTCCTGGTTTTGTAGAAACCGACATGACTCATTATTTAAAAGAAGGAGAAGCTGCAACTGGATTTTTACAAAAAATACCTTTAGGCAGATTTGGCAAAGCTGAAGAAATTGCCAACACAACCTTATTCCTGGCAAGCGATTTAAGTTCTTATATTACAGGTCAGGTGTTGAGTGTGTGTGGTGGATTAAATATTTGATAATTAACAATGAACAGATACGAACGGCTTTTGCATGAAAATAAGATCTGGGCTAAAAAAAAATTAGCTGAGGATCCGGATTATTTTAATCGGCTTGTTCATATTCAATCGCCTGAATTTTTATGGATTGGATGCAGTGATAGCAGGGTTCCGGCAAATGAAATTACAGGTACTCAACCAGGTGAAATATTTGTTCATCGGAACATTGCCAATATGGTAGTGAATACCGATCTAAATTTATTAAGCGTTTTGCAATACGCGGTTGAAACATTAAAAGTAAAACACATTATTGTTTGCGGCCATTATGGTTGTGGTGGAGTTAAAGCAGCCATGACCAATCATAATTTAGGCATCATCAATAAATGGTTGCGAAATATTAAAGATGTACATCGTTTTCACAGAGAAGAAGTAGATGCTATTGAAAATGAAGATGAACGTTTAAACCGAATGATCGAACTCAATGTAGAAGAACAAGTAATGAATTTAGCTAAAACATCTATTATTCAAAAGGCCTGGAAAGAGTATCAAGCTCCAGACATTCATGGTTGGGTTTATGACTTACATGATGGAATTACTAAACCCGTCTTCGAAATGCCAGCAGGAACTCATATCGATCCTTTGTATGAATTTGATGATCTATAAGCACTCCGCTCTTTAGATACTGGCACCAGGAAAATATTGAATAAGGGTCCAATAGAGTGGCATTCCAATAGTGATATTGAATGGAAATGTCAGACCCAATGCCATTGGTATGTATAAACCTGGGTCTGCTTTTGGCGCAGCTAAACGCATGGCAGCTGGTACTGCAATGTAAGAGGCACTTGCAGCCAGTATGGCCAACATGAACCGATTACCCGTTTCAATATTCAAAAAACTAGTTAATAGAATTGCCAAACTGCCATTAATCAATGGAATGATGATACTAAAAGCACTTACAAACCAGCCATATTGAATAAAAGCCTTGAATCTTTTTGCTGCAACGATGCCCATTTCAAGCAAGAAAATGGCCAAAAACCCTTTAAAAATATCTGAAGTAAAGGGCTTAATTCCCTCGGCCTGTTTGGTATCTGCAATAATTCCAATCACTAAACTGCCTAATATCATCAATACCGATCCATTCGTAAATGCATCATGCAATACCAATTTCATACTTCCTTTTTCGCTACTCGATTTATCATATTTACGGATTAATATCATGCCAACCACAATTGCAGGCGCTTCCATCAATGCCATTGCAGCAACCATGTGCCCCCCATATGGCGTATTATTCATTTCTAAAAAAGAAGCTGCAGATATAAAAGTAACGGCACTGACCGAACCATAGGCCGAAGCCACTGCCCCCGCATCAAATACATTTAGTTTTAAGCGTAATAAGTGAAAAACATATAATGGAACAAATAATGAAAATGCCAGCGCTATTAATAAAGTAATGATTATTTGCTGATTGATGCCGCTATGCACCAGTTCTTGGCCACCCTTAAAGCCTATAGAAAACAGCAAATAGAGTGAAATGAACTTGGCACTCGCTGCAGGAATTTCCAAGTCACTCTTAACAAATGTGGCAAAAACCCCTAAAATGAAGAATAATAGGACAGGATTGGTGATATTACTGATTAAAATATTCAAATTCATGTCAAAATGGGTTGTAATTTTACAAACATTAAAAAAACATTAAAAATGGCACAATGATTGATAATCATGAGTCCATCCTTTAATGAGGATTTATACCGAACTTAACCAATTATGGCTACACAAAGCAAAGTATCTCCTACTGGAGCAGCAAAAAAAATTTTTTCCATCCTTAAACTAGATAAAAAAGACGTTTCTGCTATCTATGTTTTTGCCATATTAGCCGGTCTGGTACAATTGGCTACTCCATTGGGTATCCAAACCATTATCAATTTTGTAATGGCAGGATCTTTTTCTACATCTATTGCTATTTTAATAGCCTTGGTTTTAATCGCATTATTTATCAATGGCTTATTGCAAGTAAGGCAACAACAGGTAACAGAAAAAATTCAACAAAAGATATTTGTACGATATGCGTTAGAATTTGCCGATCGTTTACCAAAAATGGATATTGAAAAATTGGATAGCTATTATTTGCCAGAATTAGTGAATCGTTTTTTCGATACTTCCACTTTACAAAAAGGTATTGAAAAACTTTTATTAGATATTCCTGCTGCTGTTATTCAAATTTTATTTGGAGTTGTTTTATTGAGTTTTTATCACCCAATATTTATTGCATTTGGAGCAGTACTCTTACTCATTCTTTATTTAATATTAAGGTACACTTTACCAGAAGGCTTCGATGCAAGTATCGAAGCAAGTAATGAAAAATTTGCCACTGCTGCCTGGTTAGAAGAAATGGCTCGTGTAATTAAAACATTTAAATATTCAAGAGGCACTTCTTTGAATATTGAAAAAACGGATGGAATAGTTCAAAAATACCTCTTTGCAAGAACCAGCTACTTTAAAGTTTTAATGACTCAATATTGGAGTTTAATTGGTTTTAAATTATTGATTACAGCAGCCATGCTTATTGTTGGTTCAGTGCTTTTAGTAGATCAACAAATTAATATTGGCCAATTCATTGCAGCTGATATCGTTATTCTTTCTGTGATTGCTTCGGTTGAAAAGTTGATTGGGAATCTAGATAAAGTATATGATGTACTTACGTCTGTAGAAAAATTAGACAAGATTGCCGGAAGTGAAGTAGAAACCGATGGAACTATTGTATTGCCTGAAGCTCAAAAAGGTGTAGCGATTGATTTCAAAGAAATCAGTTTTGGATATGCCAATACAGGCAAAATATTGAACAAGATTAATTTTAGTATTGAGGCCGGACAAAAAGTTTGCATCATGGGACCATCAGGCTCTGGTAAATCAACAGTATTAAAACTTTTAACTGGAGCTTTCAAAAATTATACTGGAGCAGTTTTAATTAACAATATTCCAATTGGTAATTATTCCATTGATTCGATTCGATCTCAAACGGGTATTTTATTAAGTCAGCAGGATATTTTCAACGGAACCATTTGGGAAAATATCACCATGGGCAACAAAGAGATCTCCTATGATGAAGTAACTAGTTTAGTAAAGCAATGTGGGCTTTCAACTTATGTGGATGAATTGCAAAAAGGATATGATACAGTATTGGATCCTACTGGAAATAAATTGTCTTCAACCGTAAGACAAGACATTCTATTATTAAGGGCATTACTCGGAAAAAGAAGATTGTTGTTGTTAGAAGAACCCTTGGCATCTTTGGATGAAGTAAATAAAAAGCATGTCGCACAATTTATGTTGGGTGCAGAAAATGCAACAGTTATTATTGCATCAAATGATATTGACATTGCTAAGCAATGTGATTTGGTTATTTATTTAGAAAATGGAAATATAAAAGCAACCGGAACATGGAGCCAAATAGCTTCATTATTAAATTAGGAATATGGCCAATCATTTTATATCAACTGAAATTGAATCAGAAGTTGAAGGATCATCTATCAAATCCTATAAATCTGTTTATCAGATTAGCAGGAGAAGCAATGCCAAAAAATGGCTGTGGGCTGTTTTAATAGGGCTGGTAATTATTTTGTTTTTACCCTGGACTCAGAATATTCGGGCAAAAGGTTTAGTAACAACTTTGCGTCAGGAACAAAGGCCACAAGAGGTCAATACTGTATTGGCTGGTAGGGTGGTCAAATGGTTTGTAAAAGAGGGAGACTTTGTTCAGAAAGGGGATACGATTCTTCAATTAGGGGAGGTGAAAGTAGATTACTTCGATCCTAAATTATTAGAAAGAACACAAAAACAGATCAACTCCAAACAAATAGCAAATGAGGGGTATCAAAATAAAGCAACTACAGCCGCTTCTCAAGTAACTGCATTAGAAGAGGGGCAAAAATTAAAATTGTCTCAAATTGACATTAAGCTTCGTCAGCAAGATTTAAAAGTTATAAGTGATAGTATCGATTTGATTGCAACGGTAAATGAATTGGGAGTGGCAAAACGTCAAATAGATGCAGCCAAGCAAATGTTAGACAGTGGTGTGATTTCTTTGGTAGATTATGAAAGAAGAAAAGTAAGTTTTCAAAATGCAGTTGCTAAAAAAACAAGTGCTGAAAATAAATATTTGCAAGCCAAGCAAGAATTCATCAGCTTGAGAATTGAAAAAAATGCTACCGTTCAAGAGTATACCGATAAAATAGCTAAAGCACAGGGCGACCGATTTGGCTCCCTTTCTAGTGTTGCATCTGGAGAAGCAGATGTTGCCAAATTAGAGAATGCCTTTAGTAATTATGATATCAGAAATCAACTCTATTATATCACTGCACCTCAAAGTGGTCAGATAACCAAAGCACGTAAAGCTGGTATTGGTGAAGTGATGAAAGAAGGAGATATGATTGTAGAAGTAGTGCCTGATAAAATTCAATATGCAGTTGAACTATTTGTAAGCCCAATGGATTTGCCTTTATTGCATATTGGAGAACAAGTACGATTTATTTTTGATGGATTTCCTGCAATTGTATTTACGGGCTGGCCTGAAGCTTCTTACGGTACTTTTGGTGGGGTAATTGCAGCCGTGGAAACTTCAGTAAGTGAAAATGGAAAATTCCGATTATTGGTCATTGAAGATAAAAATGAAAAACCATGGCCAAAGCAATTGAGAATGGGTGGCGGAGCAAATGGAATTGCCTTATTAAATGATGTACCTATTGGCTACGAAATTTGGCGAAATATCAATGGGTTTCCACCAGAGTACTATAAACCTTCCGATAACTCAAAAGAACAATCAAAAAATAAGAAATAGTGGGCATGAAAAGAACGGCATTCATTTTTTTATTGTTGATTGGATACAGTTTAAAGGCTCAGGTGCTTACGCCTGAAGCGTTTATAGAACAGGTTCGACAAAACCATCCTGTAGCAAAACAAGCAGCCATTCAAATTGAAAAGGCAAAAGCTGATTTATTGAGTGCACGTGGAGGATTTGATCCTTCTTTTACTTATGAAGCAAGCAGAAAAACTTTTGATGGGAAAAATTATTATTTCTATTCTAATCCAGAATTAAAAATACCTACAAGATTTGCAGGGGCTAACATTAAAACTGGTTTGGAGAATAATGGTGGCGCCAATTTAGAAACTGAAGTTACTCCGGGTCAATCCAGTTATTTCGGATTGGAATTACCAGTAGCAAAAGGCTTGGTTATAGATAAACAAAGAGCCGCCTTACAGCAAGCGCAAATTTATCGATCGATGAGTGAGCAGGAAAGAAACAGAATGCTCAACGATTTATTGTTTGATGCTTATGTAGGATATTGGCAATGGACCAGTACCTATCAGATCTATAGTGTCTACACCAAATTTTTACAAATTAGTGCAGATAGATATCGGTTGGTAAAATTGGCTTTTGCCAATGGAGATCGTTCTGCGATTGATACTATTGAAGCATTAACGCAAATTCAAAATTTTGAAATGTTGCAAGCCGATGCAAAAGTGAAGTTGAATTCGGCGAGTTTAGAATTATCCAATTTTTTATGGACCAATCAGGATAGTGCTTATTTGTTGCCAGAGAAAGCAGTACCAGATACCATACGTTTTGCATTAAACTTATCACCTCAATCTTTAGAGCAATTATTGCAAAGAGCCAGTACCGAAAACCCTATTTTAAAATCATATGATTTTAAATTGAATGCATTAGAGGTAGAAAGAAAATTAAAGTTTCAAAATATATTGCCTACAATTAATTTAAAAGCCAATTTGCTGAATCAGAATTACAATGTATTTAAAGGAGTGAATGGCGCTTTTTTGCAGAACAATTACAATTGGGGAATCGATATTAAAGTGCCCTTATTCTTAAGAGAAGGAAGAGGTGATTACAGAAAAGCAAAGTTGAAGATTGAAGAAACCAATTACGAACTGGCTGCAAAAAAATGGGAAATTGAAAATAAAGTAAGAAATTATTTTACTGAAACCAATTTGTTGCAACAACAAATTAGGGTTACACAAAATGCATTCAATGGATTCACTGCTTTACTAAGAGCAGAAAACCTTCGATTTCAAAACGGAGAAAGCTCTTTGTTTTTAATTAATACAAGAGAGAACAAAGTGATTGAAACGGCAGAAAAATTGATCAGCTTAAGATTGAAATATTTGAAAGCTAACTATTCAATCGAATGGTCTGCTGGTATTTTACGTTAATGATTATTTCTTTTTAAATTTCGCAATAAAACTTTTGCTGTGTTCACTTATAATGAGCTTACCACTAATGCCTGCTCTTTCTTTTAATAAGTGATCCCAATGTTCTGTTCCATGCCAGAATATTTTTTTCAACTCTTTCAATGCTTCTGGATTAGACTGAGATAATGTAGTGGATAAACGAACAATTGAATCATCCATTCCAGCAGAGTCTGCATGCAATTCTGCAAACAATCCTTTTCTTCTGGCCCAATCTGCCGGACGATACATACTAGCGTCGATAGTCAATTGAGAAAAAGCGGATAAACCAATTTTTCGCTCTACGGCCGGCCCTACAACGAAAGGCCCTATACCAACAGCCAATTCGCTGAGTTTAACTTCTGCACCTTCACAAGCAATAGCATAATCAGCAGCCGCTGCAATTCCAACACCTCCGCCAATGCATTTCCCTTGAACTCTTGCGATGATGATTTTACCACAGGTACGCATAGCATTGATCACTTTTGCAAAACCACTAAAAAACTGTAACCCTTCGGCTTCGGTTTGTATAGCTGCTAATTCATCAAATGAAGCTCCTGCACAAAATATTTTTTCTCCTCCTGATTTGAGTATAATTACTTTGGTGTTTTCATTTAGCCCTTCGCTGTGAATTTCTTTTGCCAGCGCATCCAGGATTTTTCCAGGCAAAGAATTGCTTTGAGGATGGAAAAATTCTATAGTAGCTATTCCGTGTTCACTTTCTACTTTAACGTATCCTTCTTTAATTTCTTCTATCATAATGAATATAAAGTTAGTTTTTTCTTGCAACCATGGTCAATATAGTTGCTATGCCTACTAGTTCATTGGTTTCATCAATCATTTCAACCATCCATTTTACGATGCCTTTATCTATATCTGTAGGTTCTTTCTTTTCCTGACGAATTTTTTCTTTACAGGTAAATCGAATATGCATTTCACTTCCAGGATATACTGGCTTAGTAAATCTTAATTCATCAATTCCATAATTCAACAATACTGGATTCTTTTCGTAACTGTCTACAAACAAACCAGCAGCAATACTCATTAATAAATATCCATGTGCTACCTGCTTCTCAAACATGGTTCCTGTAAAGTCGGTACTATTTAAATGCGCATAAAAATGATCTCCACTTAAATCGGCGAATTGATTGATGTCTTCTGCAGTAATTAATCTTTTCTCTGTGATCAATTGATCACCAATTTCCAGTTCTTCGTAATATTTTTTGAATGGATGAATGGTATTGGTATTGCCTGTAGCACCTTGCTGGTAAACCTGACTGATTGCAGTGATCATATCAGGAGACCCTTGAATGGCCACTCTTTGCATATAATGTTTGACTCCTCTAAGTCCGCCCATTTCTTCTCCTCCGCCTGCTCTGCCAGGACCTCCATGAATCAATAATGGCAATGGTGCTCCATGACCGGTGCTTTCTTTAGCACATTGCTCATTCAACACCAATATTCTTCCATGATAGGTACCTGCACCAAGCACATAATCTTTTGCAATTTTTTTATCTGCGGTTACGATTGAACTCACCAATGAACCCTTTCCCATTTTTGCTAATACGATTGCTTCTTCTGTATGTTTATAAGGCATCAATGTTGCTACCGGACCAAATGGTTCTGTTTCATGCACATCCGTACTGCCGAATGGATTTTCATTCAATAATAATAGCGGGCTCATAAATGCGCCTTTTTCCGCATCTGCATCAACTGCATTTACACTATCTAATGAGCCATAAATAATTTGTGAACTAGCCAGTAATTTTTGAACCTGTTGTTTTACTTCTATACGTTGAGATTCTCCAGCCAATGATCCCATTCTTACAGTTGCATTGAGCGGGCTTCCTATTACTGTTTGAGCCAATGCTTTTTGCAATGCCGTTTGAACAGCTTCTATTTTATTTTCTGGTACAAATATTCTTCTAACAGCAGTGCAACGTTGACCAGATTTAGTGGTCATTTCTTTTCTTACTTCTTTAATGAATATATCCCATTCAGGCATTGATTCATGTACATCTTCTCCTAAAACAATGCAGTTCAAAGAATCGGCTTCCATATTAAATGGAACATTCTCTTCCATTATTTTTTTGCCCGACTTAAGCATCATACCCGTTGTTGCAGATCCAGTAAATGTTACAACGTCTTGAGAACCTACCTGATCCAATAAATTGCCTGCACTTCCACAAACCAGTTGTAATGCACCGGCAGGTAAAATTCCTGATGCGATAATTTCTTTTACAACTGCTTCAGTTAAAAATGAAGTGACAGTTGCTGGCTTAACAATCGCCGGCATTCCTGCCAATAAATTCACGGCTATTTTTTCGAGCATTCCCCAAACAGGAAAATTAAATGCATTGATATGAATGGCTACACCTTCCTTGGGAATCAATAAATGATGTCCCATAAATGTATTGGCTTTGCCCAGAGGATGTGTTTCTCCATCTAAACAATAGGAAGTGTCCGGAAATTTTCTTCTGAGGGAAGCATATGCAAATAAATTACCAATACCACCTTCAATATCTACCCAACTATCGGCCTTTGTTGCTCCTGTTTGATAGCTTACCGCATATAGTTTATCTAAATGTTCTCTTAAATGAAGTGCCAACGCTCGAAGCATTAAACCACGCTCGTGAAAACTCATTTTGCGTAATGCAGGATTTCCCTGGTTTCTGGCATAATGTACCACTTGTGCAAAGTCAATCCCATTGGTAGTTGCATTGGCAATTGGTACCCCTGTATATGCATTATACAATAACTGCCCTTCTCCATCACCCTTCATCCATTTACCTAAAATGTAGTTTTCAACCGTGTACATAGTAATTTTTTAATGGCTACAAAGCTAACGATTGATAGTTTATAAGCCGAGATGGAGCAAAAAAAATCCCGTCCAAGTATTATCCAGGACGGGAAAGCAGTTGGTTATTGGTCAAAAACTTTAAAAGTCTTGCTAATTAGACATCCTTTTGTCTATTTCGCTGCAAAGAGTTGAAAAAATTTCTTCAACGGTTCCTTCACCCTTCAAATGCACTACTTTATTGAATTGTCCATAGTAATTGGCAACAACAGTTGTTTTGACTTGGTATTCTTTAATTCTCGCTCTGATTACTTCCTCATTCGTATCGTCACTTCTTCCGCTGGTCAACCCTCTATTGAGTAATCTTTTTACCAATTCTTCTTCACTTACGTCCATTGCAAGAACAACTCCAATTTCGGTATTTTTTAGCTTGAGTAGTTTATCTAAAGCCTCACTTTGAGCGGTTGTTCGAGGAAATCCATCAAATAGAAATCCTTTTGCCTGAGGGTTATTTTCTAAGGCAGAACTGATCATACCAACCACCACTTCATCAGGAACCAATTGTCCTTTATCCATAATGGTTTTGGCTTCAATTCCTAAAGGGGTTTTGTTAGCAATTTCACTACGGAGTAAATCACCAGTGGATAAATGCTTTAGTCCATAAGCAGCAATAAGTTTTTCGCTTTGCGTACCTTTACCACTTCCCGGAGGTCCGAATAAAATAATATTAAACATGGACGTACTAACCTTAATTGAAGAGCAAATATAAGACCTGTAGTTTAAAAAACATTTAACAATTGCATGAAATGATTGAATTCATTCATTTTATAAAATAAACATCCATTTTAGCAAATAGATAACAAACTAAAAGGAGCTTTGAACGTAAATAGAGAAACAAAAGCCATAAAATTATGAAATTATTTATTTATTTAATATGTTCAATTTGCCTTCTGCAATCCTGTATTGGGCAAGAAAACAAATCAAAAACCAACAAAATGGATAGTACCGAAAAATCAAAAAACCCATATTACTCCAAAACCGAGCAATCTAAGTTGGCGGTAAAAGAAGATGACTGGAAAAAAGTGTTGTCACCAGAAGTTTATTATATAGCAAGAGAAAAAGGAACGGAGCGTCCTTGGACCAGCAAGTTTGAAGCGTTTAAAGAAGCGGGCACTTATTATTGTGCTGTTTGTGGGAATGCGCTTTTCAAAAGCGATACTAAATTTGATAGTGGTTGTGGATGGCCTAGTTTTTACGAACCCATTTCTAAAGGATCGATCATTTATATTCCAGACAATACTTTGGGAATGAAAAGAACCGAAGTACAATGCGGAAGATGTAAATCGCATTTAGGACATGTGTTTGAAGATGGCCCACCTCCAACAGGATTGCGTTATTGCATTAATGGGGTGGTATTGGATTTCGAAAAAGCGAAAGAGATTGCGAAGAAGTATGAAAAGAAGAATTAAGAAAGATGAATTAAGAGATATGAGATAAGAATTATTAAGTTGTTGTTTATTTTATTTAAATTGACTTAAACTTTTATAAATTTGTTGTAATGGAAACGCTAATCGTACATTCTTCTCCAGAAAAGCTTAAATCATTGAAGGCTTTTTTAAAAGCTATGGAAATTGATTTTGAAAAAAGCCCTTATAAACAACCTTTCGTTGCTAAGATTAAAAAGGCCCAACATCTTATTAAAGAAGGAAAAGGTGTTAAGGTCAGCTTAGATCAGATATGGAAATAATTTTTTCACCTTCAGCTCTAAGAGAATTAAACACGCTTAAAAGAGCAGGTGACATAATTCATTTGAAAAAAATCCGTCTTTTGTTGGAATCAATTCAGCAAACACCTTTTGAAGGAATAGGAAAGCCAGAAGCTTTGAAGCATCAACTAAGTGGATGTTGGTCTAGAAGAATATCACTAGAACATCGATTGGTATATGAGGTTAAGAAAGATAAAATAGTAGTACTTTCTATAAAGGGACATTATTAATAAATTGCTGATTACATAGGTAATTCAATAATAAACTCGGTACCTATTTCCCTTTTGTTTTTATATTTATTTCACAGGTCCTAAGTATTTATCAAACCACGCTAAAGTTTCCCTATATAGATCTGCTTTTGGTACAAGATGCCCCGCTTCAAATATTATAAATTTTTTATTCTCTTTAGGAGTGCCTAAAAAATTAAACATAGGTGTTTGAGATGTTTCGATTGGGAAAAACATATCATATTTTCCATTCATCATAATCACTGGCTGTTTTACTCTTGGTAAAAAATTGATTTGGTCAACTTCTGGTAATGATTTGTTCATCGCCATTCCACCCACATGCAGTGCAACTGCTTTTATTCTTTTTTCAATGGCGGGAATAATTCCTCCCATAAAACCACCCCAGCTCCATCCAAAATATCCGAGTTTATCTGCTTGTATATCTTTTCTAGTTTCTAAATAGTCAATACATCTGCCAATATCTTTTCTCCACATGATAACATGATCCTTATAAAATACAGTTTCATTTGGTAAATCACTATGTAGTTCGTCACTTCTTTCAAAAGTGCCTTTATATATTGGGTAAATTACTGCTCTACCGGTTTTTGTAAGAAAGTCAATTGCCCTGGTATTCGCCTTCGGGTCAAAAGTTTTTAGATAAATATCACCAGAGCCAGGAAAATGTATGATCGGTTGATAGGGCCCTTTAAAACCTTTCGGTAAATACAACCAAGCCTGCATGCGTTCATTGTTGTAAGCCGCATCAAAAGTTATTTTCTCTGCAGTCCAAGATTCACCTACTATAGTTGTTTCTATTTTTTCATTCAATACTTTCTTGTCATATAAAAATTGCTGTAAATAAATAGCAAATATTTTTTCATCCACAGGCTTTTCTTTTTTATAATCCCTGAAATCCATTGGTATGGGTTTCATTAATTGAACTAAAGCCGTGTCGCCTGGCATTTCTTTGATACATCTGAATCCATTTGAAATACTTCGATCTATTTCAGGTGCTAAATAAGTATCATTGAAAGAATAGATGGGATCGTTCCAACCCCCACCAAGAATATAACGGGTGCCATTTGTTTCGGTATTATCATTATAGCACCATTCCCTTGCATTGCCTGCAAGATCATATATGCCTCGCGAAGTAAACCCCTTGTTAGAACCAACTTCTGCTGTGCCTTTACTATTAAAATTACTATACGCAGCAATATACTGTGTTCTTGAAGTTTGCGCTACAACACTCCAATGAAATACAGTTGGCAATTGTTTATTTGCAAATACAGCATATGCAGCAGCTTCGTACCAAGAAACTCCAGTAACAGGATAATTTTCCTGGCCATCAGGATAAGTGCCTGCCTCCCAGGTTGCAGGACCTGGCCTTCCTGTTTTATCAATAAATAATTTTTGAGCTTCCTCGAAAGAAATTGTTGTATTTTCTTTTTTTATTGGGTATTTCCAAAAGGTTGGATTGGTATAGCCACCCGCATTCATAAATTTTTTGAATTGCTTATTGGTTACTTCATATTTGTCTATCAAAAATTCTGACACTTTTTTTCCTCCATTTGCTTCCAATCCTACTATGATCATTCCAGCAGTTAAGGAAGGAATTCTTACCATGCCTTCGGGTAAAGAACCAATTTTATCTAGCTTAATTGTAGGACTATCTGCCCATAATCTTCCAAAAGCACTAGGCCCTGCATATTCAATGGTTTGATATTCTTTTTTTCTGATTTCTATACGCAGATAGGGTCTTGGAAAACGAACATCTTTTAATGGAGTAATTCCTGCCAAACGCCACTGATCATTTGGCTTATCGTAATCTTTCCACCAAACTTCTGCACCAGATGGAATGGTTTGCATGGTCACTTTTGAACTTACTATTGGTAAAAGTTTTAAGAGTGTAGAATCGTTTGGCAATTTTTTTTCAACTTCTAAAGCCATATCAAAGGCCTTAGTAGGAGGTATAAAATTATCATTTACCATGTTTTGAATCGTAGGCAATAATTCATTTTTTGCTTCTTGTCTTTTCATCCAAGGATTTACGATAGCGTATCCTGCAATTACTACTATTACAATAACGGCGAATAAAAGTGAAATACGGTTTCTATTTTTTTTGATAGCTGTTTTATCTACATATTTTTCTGCCTTTCCTTCTAATTTTTTAGTAGGTACTTTTAAGCCATCATTACTTATGGCAAAAATTTCCATTGGCTCTGCAACATTCTTTAATGAATATTTCCCTAATGAAATAGATTGAATGTCATTTTGATTTTTTACATCATCTATGACTTTTGCAGAAACTAAGATACTGCCTGGTTCGGCCATTGATTCTAACCTTGAAGCAATATTTACACCATCCCCATATACATCCGTTTCATCAAATACAACATCTGCTTGATGTATGCCAATGCGCAGAGGAACATTTGGTTCTTGCAACATTAACAACTGGATAGCAGAGGCTGCTCTCACAGCTTCTGAAGCACTATTAAAACTACACAATGCTCCATCTCCGCTAAACTTAATCAATTTGCCATCGTGCAATAATAATTCCTCATCTAATTTCATTTTCAGTTTATCACGCAGTTGCATGGCTTTTGATTCATCTTGTTGCATAATGGCTGTATAGCCCATGATATCAGCGAATAAGATGGCAGCTAGGCGGCGTGATGATGACATAATGTTTTTTTTACTTGGTATATTAAATAGGAAGTTCAATAATAAATTCAGTTCCCTCTCCTTCTTTGGTTGCTACTTTCAATTCTCCACCATGTGCTTTTACCATGTCATAACTTAAACTTAATCCCAAACCTGTACCTTGGCCAGTCGGTTTGGTGGTGAAGAAAGGTTGAAATATTTTCTCGAGGATGGATGGAGGGATACCACCCCCATTATCAGATACTTTTATTTGAACCCTAAGACCCCCTGAAGGGGGCTGAATCGATCTTGTTGATATGCAAACAGTTGGCTCATAATTTTCAGAAGCTTTTGAAGCCCCCCCTTTAGGGGGTTGGGGGGTTACTGCATAAAATGCATTATTGATCAAATTCAAAATTACCCTGCCAATATCTTGTGGTATAATATTGATGATTGGATTGGAAGGATCAAAGTCAGTTACCAGTGTTGCATTGAATGATTTGTCTTTCGCCCTCAAACCATGATAAGACAATTTAAAATATTCATCGCAAAGTGCATTGATATCAGTAGGCTCTTTTTGACCTGAACTTGTTCTGCTATGTTGTAACATACTCTTTACAATATCAGCCGCTCGTTTTCCATGGTGATTGATCTTTTCTAAATTGGTTGAAATATCCTTGAGCAAATCATCTTCCAATGCAATATCTCTTTCGTTGGTAGGTTTTTGTTTTTCTTCATTTAGTTCGGCAATTAACTCATTGCTTACTTCAGAAAAATTATTTACAAAATTTAGCGGGTTTTGAATTTCGTGTGCAATGCCTGCAGTAAGTTCTCCGAGTGATGCCATTTTTTCGGATTGAACCAATTGAGATTGGGTTGATTTTAAAGTATCAATTGATGTTTGCAATTCTTTGGTTCTGTTTTTAACTTGATCTTCTAACCAAATATTTTTTTCTCTTTCTGATTTAGTTCTCCAACGAACAAGCATAAAAATTAATCCGATCATCAACACTACACTCAATACTTTAAACCAGATAGTTTGATAAAAATATGCTTCAACAGTAAACTCAATTACAGCAGGTTTTGCACTCCATTCTCCATCGTTATTGGTGCCTTTAACTTCAAAATGATATTTACCTGGTTCAAGATTGGTATAAATGGCGCGGTTGTCTCCGGTTGAACGAATCCAGTCTTTATCCTGGCCTGATAATTTAAAATACACTTGATTTTTATCAGGAGAAACAAAACTTAAAACACTATAGTCAAATATGTATCGATGATTGCCTGGTTTAATTGTATTTGTTTGCTTTGCAAAAAACAAAGAATCATCAACCCTTAAATGATTAACAGTTACTAATGGAGCAACTTTATTGCTAGAGAGACTATCGGGATTAATTTCAACCAATCCTCCAATTCCAACAACATATATTTTTCCATCTTTGGCAACAATAGAGTGTCTTGCTCCGACACATTGGCGATTATTCATACCATCTGCTTCATCAATTATTTTCCAATTAATGATAGTGTTTTTATTGTTTGAATAAGCTTCAATTTCATTAAAGGGAGCATGAATTACTCCTTTATTAGAAGGCAACCACCATTCTCCCTTTTTATCAATTAGTATTCCAAAGACAGAAGGTTCAATTAATCCAGATTCAGTACCAATAATAGTGACTTTACCATTTACCCATTTTACCAATCCTTTGCCTGTTGCAAACCAGATGTTTCCATTGGGTAATTCAATTGCATTAAAAATGGCAATACCTTCTATGCCATTAAATAGATCTAACTTTTTAGCATTTCCTTTTTTATCGATGATCATGGCACCTGTTCTATATGAAGTTGCCAAAAATGAACCGTCTTTTAATTGATGTAATGAACTGAAATAAAAAGTTTTCAAATCTGCATTTGGAAGAGACAACATTTTTAGGGTGGATTCGCCTTCTATTACACCAATACCAGTAAATGCAACGGCTACATATATTTTGTCATCTATCCCTTCTTCTATATACCTAACTTGATTGGGTGTTACAATATTTATTGCTCCAGATTGATTGTATTTTATGATTCCCCGCTGATATCCTAACCATGTGTTTCCTTTACTATCCACTTTATTGGCAATGAAATTAAAAGCCGAATTAAATATGCTGCTATTTGTTGAAGTAAAAGGTTTGATGGTTTTATTTTCTAACCAATATAACTTGTCGGTTGGCGTAGTAATTAAAAACTTATTATTAAGCACTTCACTAATACTCGATACTCTGTTGTTGCTAATACCCTCTGCAGCAGCATAATTAATTACTTTGGTTTTTGAAATCTTAATAACACCACGGTCTGTGGCTACCCAAATATTTTGTTCTCTATCAATTGAAATATTGTGAAGTGTTTGAATGTTGAGTAATTCTTTGGGAAATACACGAAAACGATTCTCATTTTTGGGTAAATAGGCCAATGTATTGTTGAATGAAGCCCAAATTCCTTCTTGATTATCTTCTGACATATATCCAAAACTTGGGTTGGCTGCTGTTACAACTACTTTTTCCATCCCTGGGAAAAGATTAAAACGGCTTCCATTCCAAAGAAAAATTCCATATCCCGAGTTTAACCATACCCTGTTTTGATGATCAACAAAAATATCATCTGGGGAAAATAACATATTAGGTTGAATGCCCTCCTTTTCAGTAATTTTTTCCCAAATGCCTTCTTTCGATTTGTGGTAAATATTGCCTAGAGTAGAAACCCAATTGTTTTTTTCCAATTGTTGCTTTGAACCAGTATTAGATAAAAGGTTCAAATAGGTTTCAAGTGTTACCGATATTTCTTTGTGATGATGTGTAAGTGTATTGAATACTAAAACCATTTTTTTCGTATTCAATTCAGCTGAACTGAAAATGAGTTCACCTGAATTTGTTTTACCTCTTAAAAAAAGATTCGGGTAGTCGAATAAGTAATTTTTAAAAATGCCATTTTTATAACTGAGTAAGCTTGCTCCCGTAGGCAACCACAATGTACTGTCAGCAGATTCGGTAAACAAACTGGTATTATTATCAGTTTTAAGTTGGGGGGTATTGCTGGTGCTATAATTTATAAATTGTTTACCATCAAATTTTAAATATCCATTGTAGGTACTCATCCAAATAAACCCATCTTTGGTTTGATAAGTATTCAATACAAAATCAGTAGGCATCCCGTTTTTTGTATCGTATTGGGTTACTTTATAATGATCAAAATAATTTTGACCATTTGTTTTATTAGAAACTAAAAAAAATAAGACAAATAAACAATGATATATTCTCATGGTTAATTTATCAATCAGTAAAAATTGCTTCATGTAAATGATATATGATTAGTAAGGTACAAAATATTACTAATGGAATTATCCCTAATACTTTAAGTAAGTGGCTCTATTGAAAGTAGAGATAGATGATTTTTTGCTCTTTCCCAATTATCCATTAATTCATTTTGATGTAAGGCAGTCCATTCTGTAACAAGACCTAAAACTCTAGGAGGTAAATAACCTCCAATAACTTCATTATTATTGATATCAATTAATGCTTCATATTTTCCATAAACTGCATGAAAATGGGGAGGGTTGTGATCACGATAAAACATCCTAATTATTACCCCAAGAAAATAGCTAATCTGTGGCATATATTGGTGAAGGTGAAAAGCTAGTTAATGGATCTTTGCCAGATAGTTCCGCATAAATATTTGCTGCATCAATTTCTAATTCATCAGACCATGCTATTGAATACCCTGTGGTGTAAACGGTTGAAAATTTTTCTTTTTCCTTTAAAGAGCTAAATACACCTTTTTCAACCAAGTCGCTTAAGTTAATTATCCCTTCAATACCATCTTCAAATGATACATGAACTGAATAATCACCTTTATAAAGCACACTTGAAACTTTCATACCATAAATTTAGTAAAAGTTGAGTAGGTTTTAAATAAAGTATAGTGACAAATTCTAAGTAAACTATAAAAAAGTTGGCTTTCCCGCCTGTTTCTTAGAAAAATACCTTGCCGCATAGATACTGATAAAAACTCCGGCCACTGATAATACCATCACGCTGTTCGAAAAAAAGTGCACCCAGTTTAATTGCACTTTAAAAATTTCTTTGCTTAACAAAACACTTACGCTTCCTAAATAGCCGAATGAGTCGGCTACATAAATCAAGAAGCCCACATTACCCGTGAATCTAAATGTAGCGATCAGTCTTTCAAAATAAACTGAATTAAATGGAATGTACACCATATATAATCCCAACCCTACGAGTGTCATCCACCAATAAGGTGTTACAATTTCTTTAGAGAATAAATAAGTGGAAACGCCTGCAATTACAAAGCCTAGTGCTATAAAAAAATGCGCTAGCATAAATGCCTTGAAACTATTTTTGATCATTACCATACTGCCTATCAAAATGAGAATCACTAATGTAATAGGGGTTTCTGTTTTCGAAAATAATGCTGGTTGATTTAGATAACCCATTTCCTTCCACATGTCTGCACTAAAATTATCTCTGATATCCCTGAAAATAGTTGCGAAGCAATAGATCAATACTGCTGCAATAATGCCTGGTAAATAGGTTTTGATAAATGCTTTTCTTTGCGCCGCATCCATTGGTGTTCTGTTCATGCGCAATGAAATATCTTCCGCGGTTGGCGGCGGAATTTTTTCCATCAAAAAAATAAAGAACAACAACGGCAAGGCAAATACCAATCCTGTTGCAAACGGAATCCAAAACTCCGTTAAATGAAATTGCAATTGTAACCATCCTCCAACAGATTTTACAAATCCCGAAGAAAAAATAAAACTCACTGCCAAAGCAGCACCTATGAAATCGGTTGTTTTTCTTCCTTCGATATAAGAAAAGATCACTCCCCATAACATACCTAATGGAAATCCATTGATGAATAAAAACACAATATTATAAGGAGCTGGTATTAATGCAAAAAACAACCAGGCCATCCAGGCAATGCCCACTAAGAGTAAAACAATTTTATACCTGCCCAATCTTTTCAACTCCGAGATAAATTTGATTCCATAAAACTTGGCCATCAAATAACCCATCATCTGACTCAATACTAACAAGGTTTTATAACCCAATCCCCAAAATGCCATTCCATCAAAAGTGCAAACAGTATAGGATTTTCTGAAACCAAAGATCATGGTATATGTTAAGAAGGCCACTATTGCAGCATAAATACCTGTCTGAAAAGAATTGAGTTGAAAAGGTTTGCTTGATGCGTTATCTGCCACAGCTGATGCAGTTTATTCGGGTTAAGTGAATCGGGGTTTCACCTATAAATATAAGCCACTCGTCCTAACTATTTGGTAAATGGCCGATTATTTCAGATATTTCAATTTCCAAATAATCAACTGATATGAGAAAAATGCTGATTGCCCTTTCAGGGTTACTATTTGTTCTAAGCGCTACTGCTCAACAAATAGATCTTTCCAAACATTTCAAATCAATGAAGCCTCGTAATATCGGGCCTGCTGGAATGAGTGGTAGAGTAACTGCCATTGATGCAGTATGGAATAGTCCGAATACGATCTTTCTGGGAACAGCCAGCGGTGGAGTATGGAAAACTGAAAATGGTGGTGCAAGCTGGACGCCTGTTTTTGATGAACAACCGATTCAAAATATTGGATCTATTGCCATCACTCAAAGCAATCCATCGATCGTATGGGCAGGAACTGGAGAAGGTAATCCGCGTAATTCAATCAGCTTAGGAGAAGGCATTTATAAAAGTTTGGATGGAGGAAAAACCTGGAAGCGTATGGGTTTAGAAAAAACCCGTAACATTCATCGCATCATTGTAGATCCAACGAATCCGGATGTAGTATATGCAGGTGTGATGGGCAATCCATTTATGGAGCATCCTGAAAGAGGGTTGTATAAAACAACTGATGGTGGTGAAACATGGAAATTGATCTTACATACCAATGATACAACTGGTGTTGGAGATATGGTAATGGATCCGGTGAATCCGAATAAATTATTCGTGAACATGTACCAGCACAAACGTACTCCCTGGAGTTTAAAAGGTGGTGGTCCTGGAAGTGGCTTCTACGTTACGTATGATGGAGGTAAAACATTTAAGAAATTAGGTAAGGCCGATGGATTACCTGATGGTGAATATGGCAGAATTGGCATTAGCATCAGCAGATCAGAACCAAATAGAGTGTATGCATTGGTAGAGTCTACTAAAAATGCATTGTACCGTACAGATGATGGTGGTGTTAAATGGGAAATGGTGAATAATGATCCAGCGGTTGTTACCAATCGTGCATTTTATTTTCAAGACATTGCAGTTGATACCAAAAACGAAAACAGAATCTACAATATCAATCAAGAGATTTCTGTAAGTGATGATGGAGGAAAAACATTTAAGTCTGTGATTCCTTATAGCGGTATTCACCCAGATCACCATGCATGGTGGATTCATCCTTACGATGCCAATTTTATTATCGACGGAAACGATGGTGGGATAGGCATTTCAAGAGATCGTGGTAAAACATGGCAGTTTGATGAGAAGTTGCCTTTGGGTCAGTTTTATCATATCAATGTAGACAATCAAATTCCTTATAATGTAATGGGTGGCTTGCAAGACAATGGTAGCTGGCATGGTCCTGCATATGCTTGGGTTCGTAGTGGATTGCGCAATGCATTCTGGCAAGGTGTTAGTGGTGGAGATGGATTTGATGTAATGCCTGATGCAGAAGATCCGAATTGGGTTTACACTATGAGCCAAGGTGGATCTGTGTCTCGCTACAATAGAGCAACTGGAGAGCAATGGAGCATTCGTCCGCCAAGACCTGATAAAAATGTCAAGCAAAGATTTAACTGGAACGCAGCTATTGCGCAAGATCCATTTGATAAAGCCACTATTTATTATGGAAGTCAATTTGTAAATAAGAGCACCAATAAAGGCGCTTCTTGGGAACAAATTTCTGGTGACTTAACAACTAATGATTCTGTAAAAATCGATCAAAGCAGTAATGGTGGAATAACCATTGATATTACTGGTGCAGAAAATTATTGTACGATTCTAGCGATTGAACCATCAGCAAAAGAGAAGGGCGTTATTTGGGTAGGAACCGATGATGGTAATTTACAATTGACCAGAGATGGCGGAAAAACATGGACCAATTTCCGCGGAAAAATCCCTGGAATGCCTTTGGGCGCTTGGATTCCTCAGATCAGGGCATCTCGCTACAATGCAGGTGAAGCATTTGTTGTAGCAAACGATTATCGCCGTGGCGATATGAAGCCATATATTTTCCGCACTACTGATTTTGGAAAAACTTGGACAAGAATGATCGATGAAAAGAAAGTAGTAGGGTATGCATTATGCGTTATTCAAGATCCGGTTGAACCGAATTTAATTTTTGTAGGAACAGAACAAGGTCTTTGGATCAGCTTAGACAACGGAACAAATTTTCAGCAATTTAAAAATGGCTATCCATCTGTTTCAACCTATGATTTTGCCATTCAAGAAAGAGAAGCTGATTTAGCAATAGCCACTTTTGGTAGAGCACTTTGGATTTTAGATGATATTCGACCATTAAGAAAAGCAGCTGCTAATAAAGGCCAAGTGTTTGCCAAAAAAATAACTGCCTTTGATGCCCCTCAAGCTTATCAAGCAAAAATGAAAAATGCTTCGGGTATTGAGTACAGTACATATGGAACTTATGAGGGTGAGAATAAAAGAACTGGTGCGCCGTTGAGTTTCTTTGTAAATAAATTAGCAACCGATACAGGTAAAAATAAAATCGCCGATACGGTTCAAGTTAGAATTGTAGATGCCAGTGGTGCAGTTGTAAGAAATCTACGTGCTAAAGCCGATACAGGTTTCAATCGCTTTTACTGGGGTTTGGAAGGTAGAGGTATTCGCCAAGGCGGCGGCGGTGGAAGAGGTGGCGGTGGTGGTGGAAGATTTGGTGGTGGCGGCGGTGGTGCTGCTGAACCTGGTGGTCTTCCTGTAGATCCAGGCACTTATAAAGTGGTATTGACTTTAGGAAAAGACATGACCGATAGTATGATGGTGGTGGTAAATGATGATCCAAATGCACCTACTTCTAAAGAGATAAGAGATGCGGTTCGTAAAGCCAATGCAAGAATGGAAAAGTCTACCTTAAAATTAAATGCATTGAATGATCGCATTACAGAAGCGGAAGATATTATGAAAAAAGTAGAAGCAGGATATGCTAATATGGAACGAAAAGATGCAGATACATTACGTAAAGTTGGAAAGCAGGTAGCTGATGGCATCAAAGACATTAAAGAAATGCTCAATGGTAAGCCTCAATTAAAACAAGGCTATGGCAATATTCCTCAAGAAACCGTAACAGGTATTTTGGGAGAAGCTCGTCAAGTAGTGATGGGTAAAACAACTATTCCTGGTCCACAAGAAGATCGATTAATGAGCTATGGAGAAGAAGCGCTTGACGGTGTTATAAAGAAAGCCAACACATTATTTGATGGCGTATGGAAGCAATACAGAACATTGGCAGAAGCCGCTCCAGTGAAATTGTTTAAAGAGTATAAACCAATTGAATAAAGAATAATCAACAATTTTACGAAAAAGCCCTCTGTTTTAGTAGACAGAGGGCTTTTTATATAGGCTGTTTAGCTTATGATGCTTTTCTTGGTGTAACAGAAAATCCACCACCTTTTTTGGAAGAAGAGAAATTCTTATTCCCCATTGCTCCTGCTGCTTTTCCAAAAGTACTAGTAGGGCCTGCAGGTTTAGAGACCATTCCTGAAGCGGTAGCTGGTTTATTCGTCTTTTTTCTCGTAGATTTTGCTTTTCCCATGGTATTACTTTTTTTTAAAGTTAATCAATTTATTGTAATTGATTAAAGCGATGATTCAGCTTAAAAGAAAGGAATAATCGAGGCAACAATATACCAAAACTGTAACTTCGCCGAAAATTGAATAATCAATGAGTAAGCTCAGTCATTTAGCAGAAACATTAATTGGGAGTGAAATTGTAAAATTGGGGAACGCTATTAATGAGCGAATTCGGAATGGGGAAACCATTTACAATTTTACCATTGGAGATTTTAATCCAAATATATTTCCCATTCCTGCTGAATTAGAACAATTAATTATTGAAGCTTATCAGCAACATTATACCAATTATCCTGCAGCAGAAGGTATATTGGAGTTACGTCAGGCTATTAGTCAATTTATTAAAGACAGAGAGGGTTTGCATTTTTCTCCCAGCGAAATTCAAGTAGCATCTGGCGGAAGACCATTGATCTATGCTTTGTTTAAAGTAATAGTAGATAAAGGCGATAAAGTAATTTATGGAGTACCGTCATGGAACAATAATCACTATGTTCATTTAACCGATGGAGAACATTGTTTGGTAAACTGTAGCGTAGAAAATAATTTTATGCCTACTGTTGAAGCCATCAAAGAAAATATAAAAGGGGCTACATTGATTTGTTTGTGCACTCCTCAAAACCCAACAGGAACAACGCTTTCCAAAGATTCATTGGCGGCAATATGCGATTTAATCATCGAAGAAAACAAACAGCGTGGAGCCGATGCTAAAAAATTATATTTAATGTTCGACCAAATGTATTGGACACTTACATTTGGTGATACTGTTCATTATGATCCTATTTCTTTGAACCCTGCAATGAAACCTTATACCATTTATATAGATGGAATTTCTAAAGTATTTTCTGCAACAGGTGTAAGAGTAGGTTGGGCATTGGGTCCGGAAAATGTAATTGCTAAAATGAAAGCAATATTGAGTCATCTGGGTGCATGGGCTCCAATGGCAGAACAAAAAGCAGTAGCCAAGTATCTTCCAATGACAACTGCTATCGATCAATATTTAACACATTTTAAATCGGAGATTGAATATCGCTTACAAACTATTTATGCAGGCATCATTGCATTAAAATCAAAAGGCTATTCCGTGGATGCGGTATCTCCACAAGCAGCTATTTATTTGACCATTCAATTGAATTTAGTAGGTAAAAAAACGAGTAGTGGTGCAGTATTGGAGAGTCAATCTGCTGTTACTTCTTATATTTTAGGAGAAGCTAAAATTGCAGTGGTACCTTTTTCTGCATTTGGCGCAAGTGCCGATAATAGTTGGTACAGATTGAGTGTGGGAACTTGCATTAAAGAAGAAATACCTGCTATGCTGGCTAAATTAGCAACCGCTTTGGAGCAATTGAGTTAATTTTTATTGCAAATAAAAACGAATGGTTTATTGGGATGGTCTTTCAATAATTTTTGCACTAAATGCTCTTTAGTAATTATTTTTCTGCGATTGATATCGATAATTTCATTGGCGATACAAAAACAGCCCCAATTTTCTACAGGTACCAACACAAGGTTCAACAATTCCATTTGCCGATCAATTTCCTGTTGAGAAAACAGATGCTTTGATGATAGAACCAATAAGTCTCTTGGCATAGTTGCAGGTTAACTAATGTTTTGGACATGCACAGAATGCGGTCTTGTTCGATTTTTTAAAAATACCACAAGAACTAGCAATTGCACTAGTAAGTAACAACAAAAGAATAATTTGGTTTAATTTGAGTTTCATATTTGTTCTACAAATTAAGGAATTAGTATCGATTTGAGCATGGAGAAGCTATTGAATAATGATAAAAAATATACAATTTTAGTTGCTCCATTAGATTGGGGACTTGGTCATGCTACCCGTTGCATTCCTATTATTACTCATCTACTTCAACTGGGGCATCAGGTAATTATTGGTTCAGATGGAGCACAAGCTGCTCTTTTAAAGGAGGCTTTTCCTAAGTTGACATTTTTGACATTGAAAGGATATCAGATTCAATACAGTGCTTATTCTCATTTTTTTGCATTTAAAATAGGGTCACAATTACCCAAAATACTTCAATCCATTGCATATGAAAATCAATGGTTGAAGCAAAAAATAAAAGAACATCAAATTGATTTAGTCATTTCCGATAATCGCTATGGTTTATACAATGAAGCAATTCCTTGCATATTTATTACGCACCAATTAACAATTAAAGCACCATTTAAATGGCTGGAACATTTATTGCGGAAAATTAATTATTCCTATATCAATCGGTTTACTGAGTGTTGGGTGCCAGATATGGAAGGAGCGGCAAATATTGCTGGAGAATTATCTCATCCTATAAAAATGCCTAAAATACCTGTTCATTTTATCAATTTATTGAGCAGGTTTAAACCGATTGAAACAGCACAAAAATTCGATTACTGTATCATGCTTTCAGGACCAGAGCCTCAAAGAACTGTATTTGAAAAGATTGTTGTTGAATCAATCAAAAAAATCAAAGGGTCTATTTTATTAGTAAGGGGTATGCCATTGGAAAGATCAGTTCCCTATATCGCCGATCATATAACCGTATACAATCACTTGAATGCAGATGATTTAAGTAAAGCTATTCAGGATAGCGAATACATTGTTTGTAGAAGCGGCTATTCTACCCTAATGGATTTGATGATATTGAAAAAGAAATTGATTGTTGTGCCAACACCTGGGCAAACTGAGCAGGAATATCTGGCTGATAAACTTTCAAATGAGGGAATAGTGTTGTCTGCCAATCAGACGACTATTGACCTGGCTCATCTTTTTGATCAAGCCAAATCAGCTGATTTCAAAAAAACGTCTTTTAAGGTATTCGATGAAAATATTTTAGTGAATTTGATTAAAAATGTAGAATCTTAATATTCTACTTATACATTTGTACAGCATGCAAATCAAGAACAAAGCTTTCGCTGCAGCAATTGTAGCCAATTTTATTTTTGGCAGTAGTTATGCGGTTGTAAAATATATCACACCCAATTTTATTCATCCTTTTGCACTGAATTTTGTTAGGGTAACTGTGAGCATAATTTTATTTTGGATACTCTATTTTTTTAAACCAGGAAAAACGCGCATCGATCAAAAAGATATTCCTCGGTTTTTGTTGTGTGGACTTACTGGTGTAACCATTAATCAAATATTTTTTATCAAAGGGTTATCATTAACAACGGCGATTCACAGTTCATTACTCTCATTAGCTACACCCATTTTCATAACCATTATTGCTGCATGGTTATTAAGAGAAGGATTTAATGCAGCTAAGGCTGCGGGCCTGGTCCTGGGAATTAGTGGTGCTGCCATCTTAATATTAATGAAAGACAATAGTAAGGCAAGTTCGAATATGTTGATTGGAGACTTATTTATTTTAATCAACGCCATCTCTTATGCATTCTATTTGGTGCTTGTAAGACCATTGATGGCCAAATATTCTGGTATTCAAGTATTGAGATGGGTGTTTACCATTGGTGCTATTGGAATTATTCCTTTTGGCTTACCACATTTTTTGGAAACCAACTGGATCGCTTTTGAAGCAAGTCATTTAATTGCATTAGCCTATATAGCCATTGCAACAACTTTTATTGCTTATTTATTAACGGTCTATGCAATCTCGTCAATTGGATCTTCTGCAACTGGTGCGTTTATTTATACTCAGCCAGTTTTTGCTGCAATAGTTGCCACCATTTTTGCCGGAGAACATTTTACTCTTTCAAAAGCCATTGCTGCATTACTGATTTTTACAGGAGTATATCTTGTAAATTTTAAAAAGTCCGTAGCTACTGCAACTTAGGATAATCGAAAAACCAGAATGTTTTTTTCGCTGTATTAAAATCAGCCCAATGATCGGTTTCAATATTGATTGCAAACACTCCACAAGTAGGCATATTGGGAACATAGTTTAATTCCTGCTCATTTATAAAATCGGTAATGCCTGGATTATGAGCAAATATTGCCGCCGTTTTAATAGAATCGTCAATGTGTTGAATTACCTGATAATATACAGCAGGTGGTGCATGGTATAATTGCTTGAGCTGTAAAATATGAGATGGTTTTTGTTCATATGCTTCAGCAAAGTATTTCGCAGTAGTGATTGCCCTTAAAGCTGTGCTAGAAATGATTTGATCTATTTGTATTCCTTTCGTTTTTATTCGCTCTGCCATTGAAGGGGCATCTTTCAAGCCTCGGTCATTCAATGGCCGATCAAAATCATCCTGACCTATATTGGCCCAGCTACTTTTGGCATGTCTGACCAGCAATAATTGTTTCATGCTGAAAAGTTACAAAAAATGCCTTGTACATTTGTACCAATGGCAATTACAAGACTTACCGTTGAGGAATTTTTAGCTTTAGCTAGTACAAATACTGTTATAGATGTAAGAAGTCCTGGAGAATATATACATGCGCATATTCCTGGTGCCAATAGTTTGCCCTTATTTTCGGATGAAGAACGCAAAATAGTTGGAACTGCTTATAAACAAGAAAGCAAAGAGAAAGCCATAAAAATAGGGCTGAAATATTTTGGAGCCAAGATGGTGAAAATGGTGGACGAAGTAGAAGGGCTTACTAAAAATGATTCATCCGATAAGAAAACAGTTTTAGTGCATTGTTGGCGTGGTGGAATGAGAAGTGCTGGTGTTGCCTGGTTATTAGATCTATATGGTTTTAAAGTGTATTCATTGGTTGGTGGTTACAAAGCATATCGTAAATGGGTATTGGCACAATTTGAAACACAATATCCAATTGCTATTATTGGGGGATATACTGGCTCAGGAAAAACAGAAGTGTTGCATTCACTCGCTTCCAAAGGTTTTTCAACAGTTGATCTAGAAGGACTAGCACATCATAAGGGTTCTGCATTTGGTGCTTTAGGGCAGCTTCCTCAGCCCTCTCAAGAGCAGTTTGAAAATAAATTGGCACAAGCATTATCGGCATTTATTACAACCCGAATTTCTGGGAAAGAGGATTCTAGCATTTCCTTAAATGAACAATCTCTAAAGGAGGTTTTATTTATTGAAGATGAAAGCCAAAGAATAGGAACTGTAAATATCCCCCCACTTTTTTTTAAACAAATGCGAGAAACCAAAGTCTATTTTTTAGATATTCCATTCGATGAACGATTGGTATTTATCACTGCTCATTATGGGCAATTTGAAAAAGAAAATTTGGTGAATGCCATCATTCGCATCAAGAAAAAACTCGGCGGCTTAGAAACCAAAACAGCTATAAATGCATTGATAGAAGATGATATTACTTCATGCTTTAGGGTGCTGCTTCATTATTATGATAAATTGTATCAAAAAGGGTTGATGCGCAGAGAGGAAGCAATCAAAATGGTTCAAAACATTCCTTGCAAAAAAGTGGATGACCAAAAAAATGCATTAGCGATTATTGAGCGATCCACTTAGCAATCGTCAAAAAGCCCATCCAACTCATACTGATCACTACTATCCAACCAGCTAATTGTAACCAGACTGGGTGTTTATAATCGTGTACTAATTTTGTTTTTCTGGAAGCAACTAAAATTACTGCTAAAGCAATTGGCAGAATCAATCCGTTCAACGCACCAACAGTAACTAAAATTTTTACAGGGTTGCCTATCAAATTAAAAACAAGGGTAGATAAAATGATGAAAGCACTAATGACCATTTTTTCATTTTTCTCAATTGCTGGATGAAAAGTTTTTAAAAATGAAACAGAAGTGTATGCAGCGCCAATAACAGATGTGATGGCGGCACACCACATGACGATTCCAAAAAAGCGATAACCAATTTCACCTGCCGCTAATTTAAACACTGCAGCAGGAGGATTAGAGGGATCGAGTATCAATCCTTTTGTAACAATACCCAATGCAGCCAGGAATAACAAAAAGCGCATGGTAGCAGTAACCATAATTCCTGTAACAGCACTTTTATTTACATCTTTTAAAGACCCCACTCCTTTAATACCTGCATCTAATAATCGATGTCCGCCCGCAAAACTAATATAGCCACCAACCGTTCCACCTACCAATGTTACAATTGCCAATGCGGATAATTTTGCTGGAAAAAAACTATAATGAATAGCAGCAACAATTGGTGGGTTTGCTTTAAATACAATATAGAGGGTTAGCAATATCATGAGCATGCCTAATATTTTGGTAAATCCATCAATGGCAATGCCTGCTTCTTTATTCCAGAAAATCATTAGTGCAATAATGCAACTAAAAACACTTCCATACATTGGATCTAGTCCGGTTAACACCTGAAGTCCTAATCCACATCCTCCAATATTGCCAATGTTAAAAGCGAGGCCCCCTAAAACAATCAATCCTGCTAAAAAATATCCCAGACCAGGCACTAAAGTATTGGCAATAAGTTGGGCCCTCATTTCGGTTACTGCAATGATTCTCCAAATATTTAATTGAGCACCAATATCTAATAAGACCGATAGTAAAATCACAAAACCAAAACTAGCGGCCAACTGTTGTGTAAACACGGTTGTTTGTGTAAGAAAGCCAGGCCCAATTGCAGAAGTGGCCATTAAAAATGCTGCACCTGTAATTGCTGATGATTTATTTTTTTTCATTCACCGGGTATTTTAAGGTGAATATTATTTTTAGTAAAACCATGGTGAATGGCTTTTGCAAATTCTACAGCATGAACTCCATCACCGTGAATGCAAATTGTTTCTGCTTTTATATCTACAATGGAATTGTCTGAAGCAGTTACTTTTTTTTGTTCGATCATTTGTAAACACTGTTTCAGTGCATCATCGGTTTTTTCAATTAACGCATTTGATGTTGATCTTGGCGTAAGTGATCCATCTGGTTGATACCTTCTATCTGCAAAAACTTCTGATACTGTGCTTATTCCTATTTTTTTTGCTTCTTTAATTAAATAACTATTACTCAAACCATATAAGTACAATGAAGCATCTAATTCTTTTATCACCGATGCAATAATATAACTCATTTTTTCATCGGCTGCTGCCATATTATACAAAGCTCCATGTGGTTTTACATGATGCAATAAACATCCTTCTCTTCTGCAATGATCTTGCATCAATGCAATTTGCTCGGCTACCAGATCATATAATTCACAATCAGCTAATACCAAATTTGTTCGCCCAAAATTGGCTTTGTCATTAAACCCAGGGTGCGCGCCAATGGCCACTTCTTCAATTAAGCAAAGATCAATGGTCCGTTTAATGGTATCATCATCTCCTGCATGATAACCACAAGCGATATTGGCTGAACTAGTAAATGACATCAGCTCTGCATCGTGTGGAAACCCTTCTCCTAAATCGCAATTAATGTCTATGGTATGCATCGAGTTGTAAGATACAGGCATTCTTTAATTGTTGCAAATGTTGCATTTGTAGCATCAATATTTTTTCGGCTTCTTCAATAGTTGTAGGAGTGAATTGAATCCTATCATTGCTGCCTTTCTGAGAAACTGTTGGTAAATCTGCGGAGATAATATGCCCTATTCTTGGATAGCCTCCGGTTGTTTGATGATCGGCCATTAAAACAATGCATTGTCCATTGGGTAATAATTGAATAGTACCTTTTGTTACTGCAGTAGAGATCATCTCTTTTTTGGTAGATTGCTCCAATCCTGGGCCTTGCAATCGATATCCCATTCTATCGCTTTGGGGTAAAATGCTAAAATCTCCAGTACATAATATTGTTTGAGAAGATGTAGTTAATTGCTCAAATTCATGTCCTGAAATAAATCTCAAAACATTGGTATGATAAAATTGCTGAACAGATGCTTTCCAGGGCATTACTGAACAATCTTTGCTATTGCCACTTGATGCATTCTTAAGGTTTAATTCAATCGTATCGCCTTGTTTTAGAATTCTCCCTTCAAACCCACCTGCAGCAGCTTTTACATTGGTACTATAACTGTTTAACCATTCACTTAAGTCAAACCCACCCTGCACCGATAAATACGCTACCTGACCCCATTTTTTTGCTTTGAATTGAAGCAATGCATTTGCTGGTATAAAAACAGGTTGGTTAATAGGTATTTCAATTCCGTTGATCTCCGCAGTAAAATCAGCTCCACTCAAAGCAATAAATGCTGGCCGATTGAATTGTAAAACTGGTGCAGGAAAATAAAATTCCAATACAGCTTCTGAAACATCGTTAAGAACCAGTGCATTAGCCGTTTGCATGGCACAGGTATCCATTGCCCCGTTTGGATTAATGCCCAAATGCTGAAAGCCTTTTCTGCCTTCGTCTTGAATGGTGGTGAATAATCCTGGTTTTATAATTACAATACTCATTCGATTTCTGCTTTTTTAATCTCCCAAAATTCCATCTCTGCAATAGCATAAAATTCAACTGAATCTCCAGGAGATAGTAAACAAGGGCTCTCTTTACTTACATCGAATAAATTCAACGGTGTTTGCCCAATCAATTGCCATCCACCGGGCGAATCCAAAGGATAAATACCTGTTTGTTCACCCGCAATTCCAACTGATCCTTTTGGAACAATTTGTCTGGGTGCCGCTCTACGATTCATTTGTATGCTGGGATCAACAGAAGCCATATAAGGAAAGCCTGGTAAAAAACCGATCATGTATACGGTATAGACTTTATTTATATGCCGCTCAATAATTTCTTCAATGGAGAGTTTGGTGTGCATCGAAAGGTCCATTAAATCAAGCCCAAACTCATTACTATAACAAACTGGTATTTTAATTGATTTACTTAAAGTTTGAAAGGAATCGATCAATTCCAATTCTTGCAGTAATCTTGATTTTATCCAGTTAAATCTACTTGAATACAAAGAAGGAAGTGAAAATTGTACTAAATCATATACGATGGTAATGCTGGAATAGGCAGGAATAATATCGGTAATTCCTTTTATTGGATGATTTTGCAAATGGTTAAAAATCTGTATCACTTCTTGATTAACAGACGCATTAATAGAATCGCCCAATTGAATAGTGATTGCCTGATCTCCCAATGGATAAATGTCTAAATTGGAAACATTCATAATAGAAAGGTAGATAATCCTTTTCAACGAATAATTTTTGTACTTATCTTTCAGTCATAAATCAATTTATGAAACAAATATTAACCGTTGGAGTATTGGTATTATTTACCGCTTTTGTATCAGCGCAATCCGATCCTACCTGGATGCGTTATTCTTCCATCTCACCAGATGGCAAAACCATTGTATTTACCTTTAAAGGAGATATTTATAAAGTAGCAAGTACAGGAGGTACCGCTGTTGCATTAACAATGCATGAAGCTCACGACTTTATGCCAGTCTGGAGTCATGATGGTAAAGCCATTGCTTTTGCCAGTGATCGTTTTGGCAATTTTGATATTTTCACTATTTCTGTGAATGGAGGAGAAGCCAAAAGAGTTACTTATCATTCAGCACAAGAATATCCTTATGATTTTACCCAAGACGATAAGAATATCGTATTCGGATCTTCCAGAATGGATCTGGCAACAAACCGTCAATTTCCAACAGGATCTATGCCCGAGCTATACAGTGTTGGAGTAAATGGAGGCAGACCAACTCAACTATTAACTACACCTGCTGAAGATGTAAAAGTGAGCAAGGATGGCTCTAAGTGGATCTATCACGATAAAAAAGGGGGAGAAAATACATGGCGTAAACACCATACATCTGCTATTACCAGAGACATTTGGGTATATGATGTAAAAGCTTCCAAGCATACAAAAATCACTTCATTCAATGGAGAAGACCGTACGCCTATTTTTACAGATGGAGAAAAAGCGATGATTTATTTAAGTGAGGAAAGCGGAAGTTTCAATATCCATAAAATGAATTTGTCTGGTGGTAAAAGTGAACAGCTTACTTCTTACAAAAAGCATCCTGTTCGTTTTTTAAGCAGTGCCAATGATGGTACTATTTGCTTTGGATACGATGGAGGAATTTATACCATGAAAGCGGGCTCTGGCGCAAAGAAAGTAGCAGTAAGTATTTTGGCAGATAATCGAAAGAATGATGAACAAGTAATTAGGGTAGCAACCGGAAGCGGAATTAGTGTTGCACCAAACGGCAAAGAAGTTGCCTTTGTTTTTAGAGGAGAGGTTTTTGTAACCAGTGTTGATGGTGGAATAACAAAAAGAATTACCAATACACCAGAACAAGAAACAAGCGTTGGTTTTTCTCCTGATAGTAAGTCAATTATTTATTCATCAGAAAGAAATAATAAATGGAGTGTGTATGAATCAAAAATTGTTCGATCAGATGAACCTTATTTTTATGCATCTACATTAATTAAAGAAACTGCAGTATTAGAAAACACCAACGATAATACACAGCCATTGTATTCTCCAGATGGAAAAGAGATTGCTTTTGTAGAAAATAGAAATACAATGCGTATTTATAATCTAGCATCAAAACAATCCAGAACAATTTTAGGGATCAATCAAATATTTGCATTTGTAGAGAACGACCAATATTATCAGTGGAGCCCAGATAGTAAATGGTTGTTGTTTGATTATTCTATTCCAGGAAGCGCAGTTGGTGAAGTGGGTTTAGCAAGTGTGGATGGAAAGAAGGTGATGAATATTACAGAAAGTGGGTACAACGATTACAGACCTAAATGGGTGATGGGCGGTAAAGCCATGCTATGGCAAAGTAATAGAGATGGTTTGCGTGCAGCTGCAATGAGTGGTGGAGCACAAAGCGATGCTTATATGATGTTCTTTACCCAGGAATCATTTGATCGTTTTAAATTAACTAAAGATGAATTTGCACTGGTGAAAGACATGGAAGAAACCAAAGCAAAAGCAGATACCTCTAAGAAAAAAGTAGTTGTGAAAGACAGTGTGGTAATTGAGTGGGAAGGATTGTCTCAACGTAAATCTAAAGTAACCATTCACTCATCTTCTATGAGTGATGCTTTATTAAGCAAAGACGGAGAAACATTGTATTATTTAGCACGCTTTGAAAAAGGAATGAATCTTTGGACAACCAATTTAAGAACCAAAGAAACAAAAATGTTGGTTCCATTGAATGCCGGAGGAGCCAGTATGGCATGGGATAAGGATCAGAAAAGTATTTTCATCAGCAGTGATGGAGGTATTATTAAATTAGATCCTGCAACAAGCAAACAAGACAGAGTGGGCATCAATGGAGAAATGATGGTGAATGCTACAGCAGAACGTCAGGCTATGTTTGATCATGTTTGGAGAAGAACTAAGAAAACATTTTACAATAAAACCTATCATGGCATAGATTGGGATAGTTATAAACCCGATTATGAAAAATACATTCCTTCCATCGGAAACAATTATGAGTTCAGTGAAATGTTGGCTGAATTATTAGGTGAATTGAATGTGAGCCATAGCGGTAGCAGTTATGGCAGCTTTAATCCCAATGGAGATATAACAGCATCGCTGGGCGCATTTTATGATGCTACATATAAAGGTGCAGGTGTAAAAATTGAGGAAATCATCAAAGATGGTCCACTGGATAAAGCAGGTCTAAATATAAAGTCTGGTGCAATTATAGAATCTATTGATGGAGAAAGCATCACAGCCGATAAAGACCTTGCACAATATTTAAATCGCAAGTCAGGAAAAACTATTTTATTGTCGATCACCGAAGGTGCGGATAAAAGAGAAATTACCGTAAAAGGAATTTCTGCTGGCGAAGAAAATGGTTTGTTGTACAAGCGTTGGATAAAACGAAATGCTGATGAAGTAGATCGTTTGAGTAATGGAACATTGGGGTATGTGCATATTCCTGGAATGAATGACGGCGCATTTAGAAGCACTTATGAAGATATTATGGGTAAGTTTTTTGATAAGAAAGGAGTTGTTATAGATACTCGTAATAATGGAGGAGGAGATCTAGTAGCAGATTTAGCAGTGTTCTTGAGCGGTAAGAAATTTATGAATTACACCAACGATATTAGAAGTACTGGCTATGAACCAAATTTCCAATGGACAAAACCAAGTATCTCCATTGCCAATGAAGCCAATTACAGTGATGGACATTGTTATGCATTTATGGTCCAAGAATTGAAAGTAAATAAACTCGTAGGAATGCCAGTTCCGGGCACTTGTACTTTTGCGGCATGGGAATCTTTGATGGATACAGGTATTAGATGGGGAGCACCATCTGTTGGAGTTAAAAACAACAACGGACAATATCTGGAGAATCGTCAAACAGAACCAGATATCAAGTTGATGAATGAATATGAAATTGTGAAGAAAGGAGTGGATCAACAATTAGAAGCTGCAGTGAAAGAATTGATGAAAGAGATCAAAAATTAGGATGGTGAACTAATCTATGGATCGTCCATAAATAAGTTGACAGATGAATAAATCCCGGTTGCTTTTAGTAGCCGGGATTTTTATGTAACAAAAGTTACTGTTCGGCAACTCCATTTGGTTCAACTTTGTGTTTCAAATATCAACAATATGAAACACGAAATTGAAGCACAATGGATGGGGAAAATGCAGTTCAATGCATTGGTAAATGGTCATACCATAGTGATGGATGCACCCGAGAGAGTAGGCGGAGAAGATCATGGACCCATTCCAAAACCATTTATATTATCTGCTTTATCTGGTTGCACAGGAATGGATGTTCTGGCAATTTTAAAAAAAGCAGCAAAACCGCTGGATGATTTTAATATCAAAGTGATAGGAGAAATTAGTAAACAAGCACCCATTGAATATATTGCCATTCATGTGGTTTATGAAATGAAGGGAGACCTTGCAAACAAGGAAATTTCTATTGGAGCTATTATGGATTCACAGGAAAAGTATTGTGGGGTGAGTCATATGCTTAAAAAAATATTACCTGTAACCTGGGAGATATGGTATAATGGTGCGATGGTCTATAACAATCAATCTGTTCTTGAAACTGTTTAAAAATTAAAACAAATTAAATGATGGAATTTTTGAAAAATTTATTCGGTGTAGGCCCTACAGTAGACTATGCCGATCTTATGAGTAAAGGAGCACAAATTGTAGATGTTCGTTCCGAAGGTGAATATCGTTCGGGTCATATCAAAGGATCAATCAATTTACCGTTGGATCGTTTGCCACAGCTAGCTTCGAAACTACAAAAAGATAAACCCGTGATTACTTGTTGCGCTTCTGGCATGAGAAGTGGTTCTGCAAAGTCCTGGATGTTGTCTAATGGATTTACAGAAGTATATAATGGCGGAGGCTGGGCTGGTTTAGAAGGAAAGTTGAAATAAAATTATTTCCTTTCAATATCCGCCCCCAAAGCACGCAGGCGAGTATCAATGAACTGGTACCCCCTGTCTATTTGTTCAATATTTTGAATGGTACTTTTACCTTCAGCACTTAGTGCCGCAATGAGCAAAGCTTGCCCAGCACGGATGTCGGGGCTACTCATGGTAATTCCTCTCAAATTATTTTTTCTTCCTAAACCAATAACGGTTGCTCGATGTGGATCGCACAAAATAATTTGCGCTCCCATATCAATTAATTTATCGGTGAAGAATAAACGACTTTCGAACATTTTCTGGTGAATGAGCACACTGCCAATAGCTTGTGAAGCAACTACTAAAACAATGCTTAATAAATCGGGTGTAAAACCTGGCCATGGATGATCGGAAATAGTTAAGATACCTCCATCCATAAAAGTTTGAATCGTATAATTTTCTTGAGCAGGAATATAAATATCATCACCCTTTATATCAAACTCAATTCCTAGTAACCTGAACTTTTCAGGAATAATTCCCAAATGTTCAACACCTGCATTTTTAATGGTGATTTCACTTTGAGTCATTGCGGCTAATCCAATAAAACTGCCTATCTCAATCATGTCTGGCAATAAGCGATGATCGGTGCCTCCCAATTTTGAAACACCTTCAATGGTCAATAAATTACTGCCAATGCCCATAATTTTTGCTCCCATCCGATTTAGCATATTACAAAGCTGTTGTAAATAAGGCTCACATGCTGCATTGTATATAGTGGTAATACCTTCTGCTAATACTGCTGCCATTACTATATTGGCAGTGCCAGTTACAGATGGCTCATCCAATAACATAAATGTTCCTTTCAATTGGTTGGATGATAATGTAAAACAACCCAATGCATCATCATATGCATGGGCTGCTCCTAATTTTTCAAAACCAATGATGTGGGTATCCAGTCTTCTTCTTCCAATTTTATCTCCACCTGGCTTGGGAATATATGCTTTTTTAAACCTCGCTAACATAGGCCCAGCAAGCATTACACTGCCTCTTAGTCTTCCGCTTTTTTTTCTGAAATCTTCCGATGCTAAATAATTGATATCTATTTGATCTGCCTGGAAAGTATAAGTGTCTGCATTGATACGATTGATTTTTACACCAATCTCATGGAGTAATTCAATCAATAAGTTTACGTCAACAATATCAGGAATATTGGAAATAGTAATTACCTGGTCGGTCAATACGACTGCAGATAATATTTGTAAGGCTTCATTTTTAGCACCTTGAGGAACAATTGTGCCGCTTAACTTTTTTCCACCGATGACCTCGAAACTGCTCATTGTTAATTATTGGTTATTGGGAGTAAGTTAAATAAAAAAGCATCAGTGATTACTGATGCTATATAAATATCGAAAAAAATAATTAATACCTTTTCTTAAATCCTCCACCTGCATTTCTATCATTGCGTGGAGCTCCGCCATTTCTATTATCGTTATTGCGTTGCTGTCCTCCACCATTTCCACCTGGACGATTATTTCTTGGGCCATTTCTGTTATCATTATTGCGTTGTTGGCCACCACCAGGGCGATTATTTCTTCCTCCAAAATTCTGTTGCCATCTTCCACCACTGCGAGCAGGTGGATAATCGTCACTTACAAAATTCTGGTTACGGTGTTTGATATAAGGAGTATTGCTAAATTCTAATTGTCCACCAGTGATGCTGTTCAATTCGGAACGAATGGCATCATCGTGTACCAATTCCTTATGCCAAGTGCTGTAAGATAATTTCATGTAATAAGCAATGGCATTGGCAAAGCCTACTTTTTTCTCTGGGTCTTCTTCTTTCAACGCTTTATCAATCACCACTTCTAAATTCTTTCCTAAATGCGCATATTTTGGATGACGCTTAGGATAAGGCAATGGATCTGGTTTTAATTTATACGTTTCTTTTGTCGGGATAGGGTATGGGCTATCAACATCTAGCTTAAAATTGCTGATGAAAAAAAGATGATCCCATAATTTATGTCTAAAATCTTCCACATTCTTTAAATGCGGATTCAAAAATCCCATCAATTCAATCACCGCTTGCGCTTGTTGCTGGCGCTTCTCTCTGTCTTCGATTGTAAGTACATATTCCACCATTTTCTGAACGTGGCGGCCATATTCCTTCATCCCTAAAAAATTCCTACTTGTATTATAATCCATGTAAAATTGCTTGTTGCAGTAACAAATATACACATTGTAGGGGGCTTCAAATCATTTTTCAGTCTACGGAATCTAGTTTTTATCTTCGCGCTATGGAACACTTGTTGAATCAAATAGCAGCATATAAACAAGAAATAGAAGCTTTTGTGGCTTCAGGGGCAGAAGATGTGGAGCAATTTCGCATCAAATGGTTGGGTACCAAGGGTTTGGTAAAATCCATCATGGGCGAAATGAAAAATGTTCCCAATGATCAAAAAAAGACTTTTGGGCAATTATTGAACGAGTTCAAACTCTTTGCTGAAGCCAAATTCGACCAGTTACAAAGCAATTTTGCGCCAGTTGCTAATGCTAGCTCAGCTACATACGACTTTTCATTACCCGGCGATTCCGTTTCTGTAGGAAGCAGACATCCTTTGACGTTGGTGAAAAATGAAATGGTATCTATATTTAAGAGATTGGGTTTTGTAGTGGCAGAAGGTCCTGAAATTGAAGATGACTGGCACAATTTCGGTGCTATGAATTTGCCAGAAGACCATCCTGCACGCGATATGCAAGATACTTTCTATATCAGAAAGCCTGAAGATGGAAATGGTCCAACCTGGTTATTGCGTACACATACAAGTAGTGTTCAGGCAAGGGTAATGGAACATCAAAAACCACCTATTCGGGTGATTTGTCCTGGTAGAGTTTATAGAAATGAAACTATAAGTGCCAGAGCACATTGTTTTTTCCATCAAGTAGAAGGATTGTATATAGATGAGAATGTAAGCTTTGCCGATTTAAAGCAAACTCTTTACTTTTTTGTTCAGGAAATGTTTGGCAAAGAGGTGAAAGTACGCTTCAGACCAAGTTATTTCCCTTTTACAGAGCCAAGTGCCGAAATGGACATTAGTTGTTTGATTTGTGGAGGCAAGGGCTGTAATATTTGTAAACATACAGGATGGGTAGAGATTTTAGGAAGCGGAATGGTTCATCCAAAAGTGTTGGAAAATTTTGGAATCGACTCTAATAAGTATACTGGTTTTGCATTTGGTATGGGAGTAGAAAGAATTACTCAATTAAAATACCAGGTGAATGATCTAAGATTATATTCACAGAACGATGTTCGTTTTCTGAAACAGTTTACAGGAGTTGTTTAAGCTTTTATTTAAATAAGCTTCAAGTTGTTGAATAAAGTGAGATTGTAGTTTTTATCAACTACCTTACGAAACTCAAATTCCCCAACGATGCTTGCAATACTAATTTTTTTTGGAGCCCATTGGTTCCTGTCTTTGTTTTTCCATTCGTTTTTCTTGCATCGTTTTGCTTCTCATAAAATGTATACTACCAGTAAAAACTGGGAACGGTTTTTTTATTTAACCACCTGGTTTGTACAAGGTTCTTCTTTTTTGGTTCCTCGAGCTTATGGAGTGATGCATAGAATGCATCATGTTTATAGTGATACAGAGAAAGACCCGCATTCACCTCATTTTTTTACAGATGTATATCAAATGATGCAAAGCACGATTGTTATTTTTCGTGGTTTTTTAACTGGAAAGAATTTACCTGAAGCACAGTTTACCAAAGACTATTTACCTGTTTGGGATAAGTTGGATAAGTTTGGCCACCATCCAATAACAAGAATTGTTTTCATGGTAGGATATGTTGCTTTCTATTATTTCTTCGCACCAAATGCTTGGTGGTATTTATTATTGCCGATTCATTTTTTAATGGGCCCAATACAAGGTGCTGTAGTGAATTGGTGCGGACATAAATACGGCTATAGCAATTTTGATAATGGTGATCATTCAAAAAATAGTTCACCATGGGGAATTTTATTGATGGGTGAATTGTTTCAGAACAACCATCATTATGCCAAAGACGATGCCAATTTTGCCAAAAAATGGTTTGAGTTTGATCTAACTTTTTTTGTGATGCGAGGGTTAAACGCGGTTGGAATTATTCAATTGATTCCAGTTGCGCTTCCAAAGGTTTCCATCAACAAAGTTCCATTAGCCAAAACTGGATAAACAAATTCGCGCATATTAGCTGTATTTTTGAACCAATCTTTTTTGAATGATTCATGCTACAAAGGGCGTTGTGTTGCGTACAGTGAAGTATGGAGATACGAGTATTATTACTAGTATCTACACAGAATTGTTTGGCATTCAGCAATACATTGTAAAAGGAGTTAGACAAAGCACTAAAACATCTGCAGGAAAAGCCAGTTATTTTCAGCCAGGAGCTATATTGGCATTGGAGGTTCATCATAATGAGTTGAAACAACTTCAATTCATCAAAGAATTTAGTTGGGCCTATATGTACGAACAAGTCTTATTTGATGTAGTAAAAAACACTGTGGCTATGTATGTAATGGAATTGTTACAACACAGTTTAAAACAACCAGAAGCCAATCCTGAATTATTTTATTTGATTGAAGATACGCTCAAGCAATTGGATAAGGGTTCGGCAACATTAACTGGTAATTTGCCTTTGTATTTCACTTTACATTTGGCTGCAGAACTGGGTTTTCAATTGCAAGGATCTTACGCCGTTTCTACACCAATCGTTGATTTGCAAGAAGGAATGTTTGTACCTGAAAAACCTGCACATCCTTATTTTTTAGAAGGGTCACTGGCCCAAACCACTTCATTGATTGCCAATCTGGGTTTTTATAATGAACTCGAAACGATCATGCTCAACCAACAAACGCGCAGACATTTAATTGAAGCTTTTCAATTGTATTTGTCTTTACATATTTCTAATTTTGGGCAGATGAAAAGTTATAATATATTGCAAGAGGTGTTGGCTTAGGATATTTTTTATTATACCAATAATTGGTATATTTGAATTGTAAATTATTTTTTATGTCAAGAAACACTTCAATTTTATTAGGGATTCATTACGACGAATTTATTTCTAAGGAAGTTTCTTCAGGTCGCTATAGTTCTGCAAGTGAAGTAATCCGCTCAGCTCTTCGAATGTTAGAAGAAGAAGAGAAAAAAAAGAAATTGCTTGTTAAAGCACTCATTGTTGGAGAGAAAAGCCCAAGAGTAGAAAACTTTGATCCAAAGGCGCATCTTAAGAAATTACATAGTCGCTTAAAATGAAGAAATTAGGATTATTTATTAGAGAAGAAGCTTATTCTGATCTAGAAAATATATGGAACTATACACTGGAAACTTGGTCTTTACGACAGGCCGACAAGTATTACAATGATATCATTGAGGCAATTGAATTTCTCTGCGAAGAGCCCGGAACAGGTAAGTCTGAAGAACACATTCGGAAAGGGTATAGATCTTATAAAATCAATTCCCATTTGATATTTTATATTTCTAATGATCTAGAGCTTGATGTAATTAGAATTCTTCATGCACAAATGGATATTCCAAACAGGTTAGCTGATTAAAAATTATCCAAAATAAATCATTTATAAAGATTCAATAACAATAATTGCTCTATCAAATTATTATATTAATCTTTCAACTACCGAAGATTGATTGATTGTTTCATCTGTACTTAATAAAATTACCCCAGGCTTCTTTCCTTTTTCAAAACTTCCGAATTGATTGTCTAGCTGCAATGCTTTTGCTCCATTGTAAGTAGCCCATTGCAATAATTCTTCCAAAGGAATTTCAGGAAAATGATTTGTAATTGTTTTGAGTTCGTCGAGAACACTCAATCGATGGTTACTGGCTAAACTATCTGTACCAATGGTTATATTGGCATTGTATCTTCTTAACAGTTCTATATCGGGCATTTTATTTTCGATATACAAATTAGCATTGGGGCATAAGCACCAAAAAATCCTTTGATTGTTTAGTATGGCTTGTTGATTAGCCATTAAAATATCTTGCGGATTCGATTCTGTATTGTGTACCAATAAGACATTACTGGCGTTTTGCATTTTCGGCAAAACCGATTGTAAACTAGTTTTTCCAGTTGGTATAAAATGAGTTTGATCAATATTCATTGCTTGGTACATACTAACAAAATTGCCTGTTCCATCTTTGAAGAGTTGATTCTCAGCTGGTGTTTCTTGATTATGTATAGTAACAACTGCACCTTCAAAATGTGGTTGAATCAATTCCCATAATTCATTCGAGACCGAATATGGTGCGTGAGGGTTAATTGAAATGTTTGCAGATTTTGAATGACTGTTTGTTCTTTGCTCAACATCTAAAGTATCTTTAAAATTTGCATATACCTGCAAAGCGTTTTCATACCTTGGCAATGCGATTGCAGGCTTCCATCCACTTACTTCAATAAAATTGTGGTAAGCCAAATTGCCTAATTGCTTTTGTGTTATTGTAAGGGCATTGTTTGAAATATCACCAACAGCTACAATTCCATTGTTGATCATTGATTGCTCAGCGTCGGCAATTGCTTGAAGTATTAGCTTTTCTGAGTGATGTCTTTCGTTGACAATTTTTAAAATGAATTCAGGTAAGCCAGTATGTTCAGGAATCAATCCCTTCATATGACTCAACTCCAAATGACAATGTGCATTTACAAAACCCGGGGAAAGTATTCCTTGATGGTGTTGTATATCGCCACCTGCATTTTCTTCTGCTACTAGATCGATGATCGTTCCTGCTTTATCAGTAATCAATACTAATTGATCGGACAATAATTCGGTCCCTGTAAAAATTTGATCGGCTGAAAATTTTAGATAGCTCAATTTATTGTAGTTCGTATTCTTTAATTAATGCCTCTGGTGGAATTTGCAGCAACTTACTAAACTTTCTGATCATGGTTAATGAAAGGGCTTGCTTGTAGTTTAATACTTTGCTCACCGTTGCTTTATCTCCATATACTCTTGCTAAGTCGGCTGCTTTGTAGCCAAAATCTTCCATTCTTATTTTGATGAATTCGATAGGGTCTAATTCGGGTAATGTCGAAGTTCTTTTTTCATAATCACTAATGAGATAAGCAAACAAAATCGTCTCTTTATATTCTAAGCTACCCTTTTTTTCATTCTTAATTTCTTGAAAACGATTCATTGCAATCTCATAATCTTGTTCATTTTCAAATATGTACCATTGATTTTTCATGTATAAAGAAAATGTATTTATTTAAAAGATTAAACACGGCAACTACCTGATTATCAAAGGTAAAAAACGGTTGGTAAATTACCAACTTTCGTCATTCTCATTTTGAAAGAAGCATGATAATCTTCATTTTTGGTCAAATTCAATCCCTTTTCTCCTTGCTATTTTATTTTTTATACTAAATTATTATTGAAAATCAATTAGTTACAAAGGGACTATGAAAAATAGTTTTCAAAATTGTTGGTTTTCCCGTTGAACTGCTGCACCTTTGCCCTCCCAAAAAATGGGAACATTCTTTCCGGTGGGATAGCGCCGGTTTCATTAAAACAAACTATTATGAGTAAACTCCATTTCACCACCAAGCATGCGAATGAAGCTACCGTTCAACACAACTGGTATATAGTTGATGGTACTAATCAAACTGTCGGACGCATAGCATCTAAGATTGCTGCTGTATTACGCGGCAAAAACAAAGCATATTATACTCCACACGTAGACTGTGGTGATTATGTAATTGTGATCAATGCTGATAAAGTTACTTTCACTGGTAACAAATTAGAAGACAAAATCTACTTGAACTATTCTGGTTACCCAGGTGGTAAAAAAGAAGAAGTTGCAGGTGATTTATTAAAGCGTCGTCCTGAAGTAGTAATGGAAAGAGCAGTAAAAGGGATGTTGCCTAAAAATCGTTTAGGTCGTAAGATGATCAAAAAATTATTTGTGTATGCTGGAACAGCTCATCCGCACACTGCACAACAACCTAAAGAACTTAAATTCTAAACCATTACGCTGAATTTCAGCGAACCCAATAATAATAAAATGGAAAAACAAAAAAACGCAGTTGGTCGCCGTAAAGAAGCCGTTACTCGTGTCTTCATTAGCAAGGGCGAAGGTAAGATCACTGTAAACGACAAAGATTACAAAGCTTATTTCCCATTGGTTTATTTACAAAACCAGGTTGAAGCTCCTTTAAAAACAGCCGATGTAGTTGGTAAATTTGATATCGTTATCAATGCTACCGGTGGTGGATTAAAAGGACAAGCAGAAGCAGCAAAGTTGGGTATTGCCCGCGCTTTGTTGGAAGTGAATCCTGAATTCCGTCCTGTATTAAAAGTTGCAGGTCAGTTGAAACGTGATCCTCGTAGTGTTGAACGTAAGAAGTTCGGTCATAAGAAAGCACGTAGAAGCTACCAGTTCAGTAAGCGTTAATCGTTGTATTGAATATCAACAAAAATCAAATTATTTAAAATTATATAATTTACCACAATGGAAAATAACACTTCACTACAACAGCAATTACTGGAGGCCGGCGTTCACTTTGGTCACCTAAAAAAGAAGTGGAATCCTAAGATGTTACCTTACATCTTTGCTGAGAAAAAAGGCATTCATATTATCGACTTAAACAAAACAGTAGATTACTTACAAGAGTCTGCTGCAGCAATTAAACAAATTGCAAAAAGCGGTAAAAAAATCATGTTTGTTGCTACTAAGAAGCAAGCAAAAGAAATCGTAACTGAGTGTGCAAAGCGTGTAAATATGCCTTTTGCTACAGAGCGTTGGTTGGGTGGTATGTTAACCAACTTCAACACTGTTCGTAAGAGTGTTAAGAAAATGCAGAGCATCGAAAAAATGTTGAACGACGGTAGTGCAGAAAGCCTTACCAAAAAAGAGCGTTTAACATTAACTCGCGATAAAGATAAAATGGAAAAAGTATTGGGCGGTATCGCTCAGTTGGGTCGTTTACCAGCAGCTTTATTCCTTGTTGATATTGGTCATGAGCATATTGCATTAGCTGAAGCTAAGCGTTTAGGCATCACTACATTTGGTATGGTAGATACCAATTGTGATCCTAACAAAGTAGACTTTGCTATTCCTGCAAATGATGATGCAACAAAATCTATTGCAATCATTACCAACTATATAGTTGCAGCTATTTCTGAAGGTTTGGCTGAACGTCAAGCTTCTAAAGATGAAGATGAGTCTGATGATAGCAACAACGAAAACGAAGCACGTGCACGCAGAATGGAAGCAGAAGCGCAAGCTGAAGCTGGTCGTGGTGGAAGAGGCGGTCGTGGTGCAGGTGCACCTGCAGGTGGCCCTGGAGCTGGTGGTCCTCCTAAGCGTCGTGTTCCAGGAAATCGTCGCCCAGCTGGCGGTGGTGGTGGAAGCAGATAATTCAACTACTATTTTCAATTTTAATTTATAGCGATACAGAATCAAACGATTCTGTATCGTTCATTAATCACTATTCAATATAAAAGATATGTCAACTGCAACAATTTCAGCAGCAGAGATCAATAAATTACGTCAGGCAACAGGTGCCGGTATGATGGATTGTAGAAAAGC
>JBBAJS010000025.1:56172-60597 GCA_040403975.1 Sediminibacterium sp. | reverse complement strand
TAGCACCAGTGGCACCAGTGGCACCAGTGGCACCAGTAGAACCAGTAGAACCAGTAGCGCCAGTTGCACCTGTTGCACCCGTAGAACCGGTAGATCCAGTAGAACCAGTTGAACCAGTAGATCCAGTGAAACCAGTCACACCCTGAATACCCTGTGCACCAGTAGAACCGGTGGCACCCGTAGAACCAGTAGAACCAGTAGAACCAGTAGAACCAGTAGCACCTGTTGCACCCGTAGAACCAGTAGCACCCGTAGAACCGGTAGATCCAGTAGAACCAGTAGAACCAGTAGAACCAGTAGCACCTGTCACACCCTGGATACCCTGTGCACCAGTAGATCCAGTAGAACCAGTAGAACCAGTGGAACCAGTAGAACCAGTAGCGCCTGTTGCACCGGTAGAACCAGTGGAACCAGTGGAACCAGTGGAACCAGTGGAACCAGTAGAACCAGTGGAACCAGTAGAACCAGTAGAACCGGTAGCGCCTGTTGCACCAGTAGCACCCGTAGAACCAGTAGAACCGGTAGAACCAGTAGAACCAGTAGAACCAGTAGCACCAGTGGCGCCAGTGGAACCAGTAGAACCAGTAGAACCAGTGGAACCAGTGGAACCAGTAGAACCAGTAGAACCGGTAGCACCCGTATTGCCCTTTACGCCATCTCTGTATACATAGAAATTGTTAAATACAGTATTGTACGGTGTAGATACTCCACTATTTTTACTTATACTTAATTTGAAGTAATGTCTTCCCTGTGTGTGATTTGAATATGTGATTTGTAGGGCATTGTTTTTGTAAATATATACAGTAGTATTACCATCATACATATAGCCAATGCTATCTCCTGTGGTATAAGAAAACGAACCATGTAGCGTGCCTCCGACTTCATACTCAGCTATGCCATTGTTGAAGTATATATCATCGATTATTGTGTCTGATGGAGTATCAACTCTCATTCTTTCGAAGATAAAATAATCAGCTGCATCCGCAGACAAAAATCCAGAAGGTATTTCGAATAAGTTTACTAATCCCTGCGATGGACCAGACACAAGCTGCGACTGAGTACTGTGTCCATTTAGATATGTAGTAAATGTTACGTCAGATCCTCCGTATGTTGGTATTACATGTGTATTGAACCCATCTGCATCATACCATGGATTGTAAGGATATGCAGCACCGGTAGCACCGGTAGAACCAGTGGCACCAGTAGAACCAGTGGAACCGGTAGAACCTGTTGAACCAGTAGCACCAGTAGCACCGGTAGAACCAGTAGAACCAGTGGAACCGGTAGAACCAGTGGAACCGGTAGAACCAGTAGCACCTGTCGCGCCTGTTGAACCAGTAGCACCAGTACGTCCAGTAGCACCAGTAGCACCAGTAGAACCCGTAGAACCAGTGGAACCCGTAGAACCCGTAGAACCAGTGGCACCAGTATCTCCTGTTATACCCTGTATGCCCTGAGCTCCGGTAGCACCAGTAGCACCAGTAGAACCAGTAGACCCAGTAGCACCGGTAGAACCGGTAGAACCAGTAGACCCAGTAGAACCAGTAGAGCCAGTTATACCATCAGCACCAGTAGAACCAGTAGAACCAGTAGAACCAGTAGAACCAGTAGAACCAGTAGAGCCGGTGGAACCAGTAGAACCAGTAGCACCCGTCGCGCCCGTAGAACCGGTGGAACCAGTGGAACCAGTGGAACCAGTAGCACCCGTCGAACCGGTAGAACCAGTGGAACCGGTTGAACCAGTAGAACCAGTGGCACCAGTGGCACCAGTGGCACCAGTGGCACCAGTGGCACCAGTATCCCCTGTTATACCCTGTATGCCCTGCGCACCAGTAGAACCAGTAGCACCCGTCGCACCCGTAGAACCGGTAGAACCAGTAGAACCGGTTGAACCAGTAGAACCAGTAGAGCCTGTAAAACCAGTTACACCGTCTGCACCAGTAGAGCCAGTGGCACCCGTACGTCCCTGAACACCAGTTAAACTAATTGAATATGAGTGAGCAACGTCCAAAGTAAATCCGGGATCAATATACGTAAACTTAACACGAATCTGAGTAGTACTGTATGTTTCAACAGTTGCAGTACAGCGTTTACTATCTGTTGAATCATAAATCAATACTTCCGTACCTGTCTGATATAGTACATCGGGTTCATTATAGTCAAAATATGCAGAGTTTCCAATTACTAGGGTACCAGTAGAAAATACTGCACTTGGAATGTTGTATTTTGTTCCGGGCTGACCTTGTGGACCAGTAGAACCAGTAGAACCAGTAGAACCAGTAGAACCAGTAGAACCGGTAGACCCAGTAGAACCAGTGAAACCAGTCACACCCCGAATACCCTGTGCACCAGTAGAACCGGTGGCACCCGTGGAACCAGTAGCACCAGCGGGACCCGTAGAACCGGTAGCACCAGTAGCGCCTATAACCTGGGGCTGAGTAAACAAAAATCTAGAAAGTTGGGAATCTGTCCATACAACATTTGGTGGAGCGTTAACAGCATTCAATACAGGTAACCCTTGCGAGTTTAATTGAAAAACGTAACCAACTGCGCCTTCCGATGGTCCACCGCCATCTCCGCTTGGATCAATACTTGCATTTAATCCATTGATATCTTCAAGTTCTACATCAACTGTTCCAGGAGAACCAGGGGTCACATTTGATATAGAATTAATTTTAAATGATTTACCAAATGAGTTATTTGCACACCACATGTTCTGTGCAATATCTGAAACTGTATAACTGCTAAGAGCTCCGTTATAAGATTGACCATCAGTGACTAGCGTACATGTATAAATGTTTGGAGTACCAAGCGGATCAGGCTGTACTACATTTGTAAATATACACTCCATGCAAATAGGAGGATCAAGGGTGGGCATTTTTATGTATCAATATTTTTATTCAAACCAATTTATGTATACGTATAGAGCGAACCCACTACCATCGTTTGCACCACCGGGGAAAGTTGTCTTAGCTATTCCATATACTCGTAATGCACTACCAGTTAAGTCAATAATTGCACCACCCGTTGTACTTGTAAATCCAAATAGTCTAGGAAAATATCTATATTTTGTACCGTCATACGTGCATGCACTAATTGCTACATTTACAGGCTTTGTAACTCCGGAATTAAGAGTGATAGTGAATTCATTTGTGTCGGTAGAAGGAGCAGAATATGTTCCAAATCGTGTAGGAATATTATGAGTAGCCCCTTGGAAGTTATAATTTGTACCAGCGTTGGGTACTTTGATTACAAATGGAGAAGTGCCAATGGGACCAGTAGCTCCTGTTACACCCCGAGGACCGGTAGCACCAGTAGCACCAGTATCACCCTGAGGACCAGTAGGTCCAGGTAAAGCAGGTGAGAACACAGCCCAGATCACAGGCGTACTATCAGAGAAGACTGAGCTTCCAGTACCACCAGTTGATTTAATTAATACAGGGATTGAAGTGTATGTGTTTGCAGTACTTGTGGGTGTACCGGTTACATCGAATATTTGGAAGTTGTCACTGTTGTTCGACTGCTGTACTGTTATTGTGTTTCCAGTGTTGATCAATGCTAAGAATACATCAATATCAATACCGCCAGCATCTAAGTGATCAATGTAAATATGGCGTACGTTTGCAACAGTACCACTATCATATGATATGGACTGTGAATCAGGCGGGGTTGAAGTCTTAGTCTTGAAAGTGGAACTGAACAAGTTAGCCGACTGTCCATTTGCACCAGCTGGACCAGTAGCACCAGTAGAACCTGTAACACCCTGAATACCCTGAATACCCTGAGCACCAGTAGCACCGGTGGAACCAGTGGAGCCAGTAGAACCCGTAGCACCCGTAGAACCCGTTGAGCCGGTAGAACCGGTAGAGCCGGTAGAACCAGTAGCACCAGTAGCACCAGTGCGACCGGTAGCACCAGTAGCACCGGTAGCACCAGTCGACCCAGTAGAACCAGTCGACCCCGTCGAGCCAGTGAAACCAGTTAGACCCTGAATACCCTGAATACCCTGCGCACCAGTAGCACCAGTAGATCCAGTGGAGCCAGTGGAGCCAGTAGGACCCACAGGACCAATAATACCCTGCGCACCAGTAGAACCAGTAGCACCAGTAGAACCAGTGGAACCAGTAGAACCAGTAGAACCCGTTAACCCAATTACACCCTGAATACCCTGAGCACCAGTAGAACCAGTGGAACCAGTGGAACCAGTAGAACCAGTTGCACCCTGAATACCCTGAGCGCCCGTAGAACCAGTTGCGCCGGTAGAACCAGTAGAGCCGGTAGAACCTGTAGAACCAGTAGAACCAGTAGAGCCGGTAGAACCAGTAGCACCAGTAGCACCAGTGCGACCGGTAGCACCAGTAGCACCGGTAGCACCAGTAGAGCCAGTAGAACCAGTAGAACCGGTAGAGCCAGTGGCACCCGTTA
>JBBAJS010000025.1:11196-56072 GCA_040403975.1 Sediminibacterium sp. | reverse complement strand
CGCCCTGAATACCCTGAATACCCTGAGCGCCAGTAGAACCAGTAGAACCAGTAGATCCAGTAGAACCAGTAGAACCGGTAGAGCCAGTGGCACCCGTTACGCCCTGAATACCCTGAATACCCTGAGCGCCAGTAGAACCAGTAGAACCAGTAGAACCAGTCGATCCAGTAGAGCCAGTAGAACCAGTAGAACCTGTCACACCCCGAATACCCTGTATGCCAGTAAGACCCTGTTCACCCTGTAACCCTCTTGGTCCGGTATCGCCCTGTGGTCCAGTAGCGCCAGTAGAACCAGTGGAACCAGTAGAACCAGTAGGACCAGTAGGTCCTTGAATACCCTGAGGACCAGTAGAACCAGTAGCGCCAGTAGAACCAGTTACGCCCTGAATACCCTGGATACCCTGTGGTCCAGTGGGACCTTGTTCGCCTTGAAACCCTCTTGGTCCGGTATCACCTTGAATACCATTAGCACCAGTAGAACCAGTGGCACCAGTAGAACCAGTAGAACCAGTAGAACCAGTAGAACCAGTAGAACCCGTAGAGCCAGTAGAACCAGTAGCACCTATCACACCCTGAATGCCCTGTGCACCAGTAGAACCGGTAGCGCCAGTAGAACCAGTGGATCCAGTAGAACCAGTAGAACCAGTAGATCCAGTGGAACCAGTAGAGCCAGTGGCACCTGTTATACCCCGGATACCCTGAATACCCTGTGCACCAGTAGAACCGGTAGAACCAGTAGAACCAGTAGAGCCAGTAGAGCCAGTTAAACCAGTCATACCCTGAATACCCTGTGCACCAGTAGAACCGGTAGAACCAGTAGAACCAGTAGAGCCAGTAGAGCCAGTTAAACCAGTCATACCCTGAATACCCTGTGCACCAGTAGAACCGGTAGCACCAGTGGAACCGGTGGAACCGGTGGAACCAGTTGAACCAGTTGAACCAGTTGAACCAGTTGAACCAGTTGCACCTGTTACACCTGTTACACCCTGAATACCCTGAGCACCAGTAGAACCAGTAGAACCAGTAGAACCAGTAGAACCGGTGGAACCAGTAGAACCAGTAGAACCCGTAACACCCTGAATACCCTGAGCTCCCGTAGCACCAGTTACACCAATAGGACCTTGTATACCCTCGTTGCCCTGAGGTCCAGTAGCGCCTGTTACACCGCGAATACCCTGAATACCCTGAACACCCTGAGGTCCAGTAGCGCCCGTAACACCCTGGATACCCTGATTACCCTGGATACCTTGGGCACCAGTAGCACCGGTTACACCTTGGGGACCTTGACTTCCTTGAATACCCTCTGGTCCAGTAGAACCAGTATCTCCCTGAGGACCCTGAGGACCAGTAGACCCTGTGGCACCTGTGGCACCTGCAATACCTTGTGATCCGGCAGCACCGGTTGAACCTGTCACACCTTGGATACCCTGAACACCAGTTGTACCGGCTATACCCTGGATACCTTGTGCACCAGTAGAACCAGTAGCACCAGTAGAACCCTGAGGTCCAGTGGCACCAGCTATACCTTGGACACCCTGGTTGCCAGTGGATCCCTGTGGACCAGTGGGACCAACAATCTGTCCAACATCTGCCCAATCAGATAGTACAGCCGGGTTGTTCTTTGTAGCTACCCATAAGTTCTGTCCAACAATATATCCATCACCCTGTGCTGCATTCTGATGATTAGCCACTAGATTTGTAGTATTTGCCTCTGTACCTTTGATGATAACAGACGCACCTTGGGGACCGGTGGAACCAGTAGCACCAGTAGAACCGGTTGAACCAGTAGAACCGGTGTGACCAGTAGCACCAGTAGAACCAGTAGCACCAGTAGAACCAGTTGAACCAGTTGAACCAGTTGAACCAGTTGAACCTATCACACCTTGGGGACCTGTATGACCTTGGGGACCCTTGATTTCACCAACATCAGACCAACCACTGATATTTTGTGGGAAATCTACATTAGCGACCCACAAATGTGTACCCAAAATGTACGACCAACCTAATCTAGCTTCGGTATGCGATACTAGTTCAGCTTCATCTGCAACTGCACCACGAATGTTGATAGAACCGATCGGCACACCATCTAGGGTAGAACCAGTAGGCATAGTAATCACTGTACCATCTGATGTGATAGGTGCACCCGCGATAGACACGCTGTTCATCTGAATGTTTGTTCCGTCGGAACTGAGAGGTACACCTCCAATATAAATGGTAGAAGGATCAACATAGAGTCTCTTCACATACAGCTCATTGAATTTTGCAGAAGAAGAACCGATGTTGTATGTTGCGCCACTAATATCCGTTCTAGGTAGGATGTTTCCACCGACTGTGGTTGTAGGTGCATACAAATTGAAATTACCATTTATGGTGGCAGCTGAAAGTGTAGTTGTACCATTTACTGTAAGATCTCCGGTTGTAGAAAGATTATTTAGAGAAACGGTACCTCCAACACTCAGGTTATTTGAAACTGTTAAGCCAGAAATAGTTACTAGTCTATTGAATACAGCAGTGTTTGAGAACGTAGCAGGACCTGTAACAGCCACAGTTGCTAAGTTGGTAGTGTTGCTAACGATCAGATTTCTACGAACGGTTAAACCGCTGAGGGTCGTCAATCCACTTACCGTAAAATTATTAGCAACAATAGCTCCACTAATATTCGCAAGACCGTTCACGTTGATACCTGCACCCATCGTGAGTGAATAAGGTGCAGGAATGTTCATATTTGCAGTTGCAGAATATGTAGACCACTCGCTTGCAGCCGTCACGGGATTTACATAAGCAGCACCATTTACAGTATTTAATCCAGAAAGGTTTAAATTTCCGAATGCATCAGAAAAGATTCTTCCCGCTCCTGCTGCGTTCGAGCCCAAACTTATATTTGTTCTAGCGACTATAAAGTCGGCGGAAATAGTCGACATGGTTTACTTTGTAAACAACAAAATATATTGATACTCATATCCTGCGGGAGTCATATCAACCATCTCGTGACGTGTAAATCCGCTTGACTTTATGATCTCTAACATTGCGTCTATTGAAGGCATATACAAGCGATGCTTATGTTCGCGATATTTTAGACCACCGTTATCTTCGGGGTTATCAAATGTTAGAACCTCTTCGAATGTCGCTTCATCTTCGTGTTTTTCCTTGACAAATCTGCTTTTATATTTAAACATATCGAATGAAACAGACGAATCTATGACTCTTTCAGTTGAATACCGTTGTAATGAAAACATCATAAACGGAGAAGCAGCATCCAAAATAGGATCAAATTTATCTGGGTCGACCAGATGAATAATTAGTACACCTCCGGGTTTTAACCAAGAGTAAACATTATCCAAAACCATCTTGGGGTTTCTGAATTGATAGATTGAAAAATATAAAAACATCGCATGCGAAAATGATTTAGGTGAAAATGTTTCTGCACGTGTTATATCGCCCCTATAAAAACGTCCATTCTTGCATTGTTCTCTTGCCTTCTGTAACATAGCTTCTGACGAGTCTACGCCTACAACGCTTACGCCTTTTGAACACATCCATTCGGCATGCGGGGCGGTTCCGCAACAGACATCCAATAGTTTTGTTTCAGCCACTGTCCAGGCGGATAACCCATAGTCTTCGATTACACCCTTTTCAAATGAAATACGCTCAGGTGTAGTGAACAGTTGATCATAAACCTTCGCATAAAAGCTATCGTAAATATCTGTTGGATCTTCGAGAACTTTTGATTTCTCTCCCTTCTCTTCTTCGTTGTCAAAGAACTCTTTATCCATGCGATGCATAGTCGACACGAGCAGAAGCAAAAGAATTGTAAGTGCTAAAATCCAGTATACCATCTCTTGTAATGTCATAAGAAATGTGGAATTCCTTTCCGATCCAAACACATTCGAACAAGGATGGAATAGAAGGATCACTGATCAATAGAGAGTATACTTACAAAAGGTTTGGCGACGTACAGGTCTCAACATGGAAATATTGTCCATCCAATGTCAAAAAGTGGTGTAAGCATATATGGCATTCTGTTTTCAAAACTGTAAGAGATCCAATAGGTGATACTGATCTTATAGGATGGATTCCTACAAAAGGAACAATTACTGCAAAATATGGAAAGTGGATTGGCGAAAATAAATCGAAGAACGTAGTGTTTATAAATTATTTGTATGTTGATCCTTCACACAGAGGTAAAGATCTGGCAACCCATTTAATTCAGTCTGTTGGGAATGAGTCTGCAAAATTATGGGGATCAATGACATTCTTATTCGAAGCAGATGTTATACCTCAAAGTTTAACCAAAAAAGGTGCAGAGCCGCTGTGTAGGTATCATTATGGATGGATTCCGTTTGTACCTTCTTCGACAGATATGTGGATAGAGATTCCTATCACTGACATTTCTTCAAAAGGATTCCACGGGAATATGGCTGGCTACAAAATGTACCAAAACACCTTTGGAGACAAACTGTTATTTGACCCCAATGATGATATTGTTTGGTATACATCATTTTCTAGTATTTTTTCATTTAATGGGTTTTTGATTGGAGGCGCATATTGTAGAGTATTTAGCCCATGGGGTGTGAGCGCAATCTTCGCTCATAATATGTACTTTACTCCGTCATATACATCACATTATTTGTTATGATCATCGCAATCTGAATCGCCTACACTGCTAGTGGAACCAGTTTCTTCATCATGTGCTTCTACAATACTTTCAGATAGAAGCATGTACATCGAACGACTAACATAATATGGCATAAGTGTTTGAAACTCAGCACGCCAATTGAACACTTCTGATTCCCATTCGTAAGTACCAAAATAATCCCAGAAACAATCCCAGTAATCTGCATCGAAAATACGAGAGTTCAGATAATCAATCCAGATAGACTCAACTTCTTGGTTCCATCCGGGCGGTTGTTCAAAATATGAAGTATTTGAAATTTTAAGATGTCCATATTCATTTTTAAGATTCTGATCATACAGAACACACATACCCTCACATAGAATACTGTAAAAATGTTGTTTGGAAACACACATTCCTAGTTTTAGTTCCTTCACATCGCTGCAAAAATAATATACCATTTCATCTACGACTTGCTGTGGACTTGGTCCATATTTGGTACAGTTAAACCAATCATTAATTTTATCCATTTGTATATAAGACCTGTTTTACCGGTAAATCGTTATCGCGGACTTCCAAATCTAGACGGGATTGGAGATTGTACGAATGTTATCCCAGAAGATACTGGCTGTCTGAAACTGTTCCATGACATTCTACTGAACACTCGTGCTTTTCTGAGACCCATCCACAGAATAATAACGCCAAATAGTCCTAACAAAATATTCAGTATCATGTTGAATGACGAAGGGAATGAAGCAAAATACTTGACAATAAACGGTACTTCCTGAGTTGGTTGACTAGGCTGAGCAGCGTACGAAGGGCTTGTGAGTTCAACGTATCGATCGAATGCACTCTTTTTCTGTTTTTGCTCATCCAACATTTTATCGAAAAATGATGTCTGTTTTTCAGCTTCGGTTTTGATAGTACTTTGTTTATTCTTGATAAGTTCAATACTATCGGTGTAACCTTTTTGTACACTGGCTTCATTTTCAAGAGACGAGTACATATCGCGATATTCAGCAATAACAGGATCGATTTTATTCGAAGCAATTTTCTGTTTTTCTTGCTGCCACCACTCTGGACCCTTTGTCAAAAAATAGTATCGCATCTTTGCAGCTTCATATTCATCTGGATCACTATCTCTGTTTCGGGCTGCATCTTGGAATGCTTTGAGAGCCCTTGCCTTTCTCATCTCTTCCTGAGACTGATCTACCATTATTTATTGGTAGAGAAGTAGATTGCCAGCCCAAATCCAACACCCAAGCCAATGACTGCAAGTCCCATGCTCAGCGAATAGGGCAAAAACCATCCAACTGTAATATACATCAATACAACCGCTGCTAACGAAACAAGTAATATCATCAGAGGTTTCTTCTTTTCTTCGTACCCGGCAGATGACGAACTAGCTTGTTCAACTTGACGTTTTGTAAGTTCTATTTCTTGTGCAACTTTCATTTTATCGTCTGACAGATCGATAGCTTGGACTACTGTATTTGCAGCTTCTGTTTTTGCCATCTCTCCTGCAATTTTTGCAGTTTGAACATGTAGGTCATCGCCTAACGAATTGAAAATTCTATCACGTTCTGACTGATTTTCAGTTACATAATCCAAAATAGGTCCAGACCCGGGAGCATCTAATCTAGAAAACAGATTTCCACCTGTTGAAGGTGTTGTTGAAGCCATCCATACGTTTTTGGATGAAGGATTTATGGCAAGAGCACCCTTTTTCTGTAACGGTACAAACCCCATTGAGTTCACTACTTCAAGTTTATTTTTATTGTCGCAGGAGCCCTCGCATCTGTATACCTTTGCAGCATCACCTGCATATAAGACGCTGCTATCTGCATCGGCTGCTAATGTTGAAGTGTTTATACCATCTAGACCAGCAACGGGTTTCCATCCAGCTTGTGCAGTTTCATCATTCTTAAATACTCCCTTTACACCAGGTGCAGCACCAAACACAGATGTACCTCCACCGCCAAGAAGATCGTGATTATCATCTTTTACATTCCAGTTTCCAGTCGTACAAGGCTTCCCACAGTACGCAACTTTGGCTCCGTTTGAGATCCAGAGATAACCATTTGTGTCCGTTAACTTTGTAGCATTGAAGGGAAGTGATATCTCAGACCAGCTTCCAGTATTATCAACAAGTTTGGAGGCAATCTTGTTTGAAGAATGAAGAACATATACCGTGGTACTATCAGTAGCAATATCTTGCGGTGTGAATGTAGCCGGGACTTTAACCCACTCACCAGATGAGCACGGTTCCTTGCATGTGAATATGCTTCCTGCCTTATAGCCCCACACGAAGCCCTTTGACGACGATGAAACATTATCAAGACTTCCTCTAATATTTGTCCACATACCGAATGACGCAAGTTGGTTTTTTAGATATTCAATGATACCTGTTGTACTTCTACTAAACTGATCCAGTTCTTTTGGTGGATCCTCCTTCATTATTTTAACGTCCAGAAGAAGATAATGAATGCCAAACAGTTTGAGGAATCTCGAATTACCGAGCTCGATAGAGCAAACAAAGATTATGAGGACGCGAAGGGTAACTATCAGCGCATGGTAAGGCAAGCTATATCTGAAAAGGATCCTAAAAAGCGTGACGAATATATTAAAACCATCGAGGCTGAAAATATACGTTTAACACGTGTTGTGCAGGGACTTGTTGCAGCTTGGACTGAGGGGGATACAAAATATAGTGATCTCGCGCAGAACAAAGTAGCCGATTTCGAGAAAGAACTCGAAGATTTTAGACATGATATTGAAGAGCTTCGTTCCGGAAATGATCAACTTGCTCAACTAAAAACACTGTTTAACACCCTTACAAATGAAAATGCAAGCGACCGTAAAACGTTCTATGGATACATTGTAGCTATTCTAGTGTTATTGATAATCGTATTTGTGTTCTTTGTATATTCATATGCGTCATCGGTTGTCTCATCTGTTACCGAGACTGTTTCAAATGTTATAGCGCCTCCACCTACTACCGGTTATGTATAGCCGAAGAACTGAAAAATGGTGTTGAAGGTGTACTTACTGAAAACATTGAAGAAGGCGCAGACTGTTGACCAAATATAGGTGTATACAATCCTATGTAAAAAAGAATAGGTAACATCAACAAAAATATACCAACTCTCATCATAATCGAATAACCGTTCGATATATCGACTAATTCAGCTTTTGGTGTAGGAGACGATGTCCATTCATCAAATCTTTTTTGAGACTCAACATATTCGTCATTAATTTGCTGAGCGTTCTCAGAAAGAGTATTTGCGGTTTCCATAGTATTTTTTAGATCACTATTATCTTTCTCGTATGATCCTGCAAAATGTTTCATTGCACGTTTTTCAGAGTCTACTTGTTCACGTTTTGTTGAGAGCGCTTCCTCAATCCCCTGCATAACACGTTGGTACGCAGCTTTTGCTTCTGCACTCCCAGAAGACAAAAAGTTGAGATATTGGTTTTTATATTCGTCAAGCAATCTGTTGAACTCCTCCATTGTGGAGAACAGAGATTAAAGAGTTACATCTGCGACACATACACGATAGTATGGTGTTGCACCCGCAGACTCACTTTTACGAATAATCTCAACGATATCGCCAGGTTTTGCACCGATCCATCGTGCCATGATATCCTGTGAATCAATCATTGGCATTTGGTTCAATGCATCCTTGATATGGTATTTTTCTGCGAATGCCTTTTTCTCGTCGTCATTCAAAATACGATGAGGACAAATTTTACGATGAGTTGTAATATCAAATTGAAGCTGACCAGTATGGAACAGTTGGATCTTATCACTTCGCTGACGGAGTGCTGATAAAATGTTTGCAGAGGGAGGAATAGGCACTACCACAATAGATAGGTCACCTCCATTCTTCTGCGTAATTTCGATCATCGAATCGATATCTTTATCGCTAATTCGAGAACGTGAAGAGGTATACACGAACACTTTATCGAACTTTGTAATCGTTGCCGGGAAGTCAGTCTCGATACTTTCAGAAACAGTAGTGTTCACACCGCGTTGAGAGAGCATAAGTTTAAGAACTTCCATCTTATGTTGTTAATATACTTTGTTTACATCGTAATCCATTTTCTCGTCTTCAACATAATGAAAAAGGTACTCTCCAATTTCTCAGTATATGGAATTTTACTGTTTGCAGCCATCATGGTATATTGGATGATTTCAAATCGCGAGAGGTTTGGAGTTCCTGAGTTTTTGGACCGTACTAACCAAGATCGAACGACAGCGTCTTGGCATTCTTCTTATGAACAGAAGACGAACAATATGCGGGCTGGGGATCAGGAGTTACCTCCGGAAGGGCGGTCTCTGGGGGTGCGGGTCGGACTATTTGAAGCTCACAATGGACTGTTTCATTAACTTTTTCCATCTTTTCAGGAATAGTTCCATTCTTTCGATGATGTAAAATTTCATCCCAAGTCGATTGAAGATCACCAATATGTGTCTGCAACCAAGTGTAGTCTCGTTTCACATTTGCTACTCTCCAATTTCCAAGCGCCCAATGAATGACTCTGAATTCATCATCATCCGGTAATGACTTTCTCCATGATGGGCTTATCTCGGTTTCATATAGTACTTTCCCAGAATCATAAACTGCAAATCTACCCTTGAACATCGCAGTAGAAGCAGTCCATTCTGTCTGAGTCATTGTAACAAATCGCATTTCAACATAGTCACATTCGTCAATATTCGCACATTCCATCTGCATCTGCATTTGGTGATAATACGCATCTGGAATGGGTGTATTCTCATCAAACTTTCTACTGATTGGACATTTGAACTCAATCAGTTTACCCCATCGAGGATCTGACCTGCTTTCTGTAAAGTAAATACCATCTGGCGAGGCACCTAGAAATTTATGAACTGGGTGTACTACACATGAAGTGTCTACAACTTCTCCACCGCCATTTAGCTTACAATATAACTGTTTTGCAACCGGTTCGAACTGAGTACCCCATGCGCATGCAGTATTCATTCCACTACCATCACTCTCTTTTGCACCCTCTATTTTTTTGAGAATTAGTTCTCTACGAGCGGATGGTGTAGCAGTCTTGAATGCTTTTGTAACTTCTGATGCAGTGATCATTTCTGAACGTTTGGAATGCCATTCTGCTGAACGTTGATCGTTTATACCATATTTTTGAAGAAGTCTATAAATAATCCGTCTGCGTGTCCAAACCTTTCCAAGGTCAGAAGCAAGTATACTGTTTACCTCTTTATTATACTTTGTAAACGACACCCCTTTGAGGGGTGCTATATATTTGATATAATGCCGAAGATGGCTTGTATTTAGCGGTAAATCGAAAATGTCCATAACTTATATTGTAGGGTAGCTTCTTTCTAATCCGATTTACAGAATTACACTTAGTAAATTATAAGAATGACTACTGAAATCACAACGCAAGAACAGTGGGTACTCCACAGACTAGAACGTTTTTATGCAATCGATGATCGGACCACAAAGCTACGAGATGTTCTCGATGGAAAAACAAATATTTCATTACGTATTTTGGACTGGTTTGTTACAAACTATGCAAAGAAGAATAATATATCGTATGTGACATCCGCAGGAAAACATGTGATTGTGTATTTATCGTACAAGTCACATTTGAAGGCATACTCAAAAAAGATGTTTGATCCTTTCTGTCGATGGGATCGTATCGATTTCCATGGTATTTCTACGACAGTTGGTCAACTTAACTTTTTTGCATGGGTTATGGAAGATGGTATTTTAGACTATCTGGAAGAGCATCGTGAAGAGATTCATGCAGATATGGAAACTCGTATGGGTGGATCTGGAAAAGAGTCAAAGGCATCAAGTGGTACTCGCAAGAAGAGACATGAGCTATCTCATTCTGCTACCAAAAGTCTAAAAAAGCATGATGTACCCATGAAGGTAACTTTCAAATAACTTTGTAACCAAATTTAAGAACTAGTATTACTATCATTACAGTTATAAGGCAGCATATTAGGAGTGCAAATACTGCTAATATAATGTCTCTCTTTCCAGCACACATACTGTTTTTTTTACAAGAAGGGCATTTCGAATTTATACATTTTTGATGTGCCATGATAGTGCATCCACATTGCAGTTTGATGGGAGCTGATTCCAGCTGTTGTTGACATACTACGCACGCATATGATGCTGATCGGGTTATTACCTCAACAATAGCGTACGAGTTTCGTGCGTTGTCCATATTGAAATAGAATCAGAATATTTCACAATGTTGTCAGTAAGAAATCCAGGTAAGGTTTATCCTGTTTCAGAAGATATTATAGAAACCGATATGGACACTGATGTAGAAGAATATAACTATGATGGTAAATTCGTTTTCAGAGGAAATCTAGATAACTTCAATTCAACGAAGGATGTTAAAGTGTATTGGTTGTACGATACCAATTGTAAGCGTATCGGTCTTGTTGAACATACCCCAGAAGAACACACTTGTCTGTGGTATAAAAATAACGTATTCAGTACTCTGTTACAAGAGGACTGGGAGGCACAGGATAAAACGTTATGGTCCCTGATGACACAGGCTGCATATGAAGACTGTATGAAACATGGTTGGACTACAATACAAAAAGTTGCCGAGCGTACTCATCTTACTATAATGACTCCTTCTGATGTTACAGGTGATTTCACACCTACCGATAAATGCAGTCGATGTATGGGGCGTAGACAGAAGGGATGTTTATTACAGGGAAAAACATGCAATTTTGATATTTATTCAACTGTTTTTGTAGATGATGATGGTGTTATTTATACGCCTCCTTCGGATACAAGTGTTTATGTAACCTTGCGAGCACGGCGAGGCTTAGCAGTCTCATCAGATGATGCAGCAGGAACTGGTGCAGGAGCAGAAGTAGGAGCAGGTACATGAATCTCTACCTCGTCATCATCCTTATCAACCGTCTCCTCATCCTCCTCGTCCTCCTTCTCAATCTCTGCCTCTACATCGTCCTCATCAGCCTTGAAGAAGTCACGAGCAGATGCCTTCTTACGCTGGTACACCTGAGCATATGAGGGCTTCCAAGTAATACCGAATCCCTGACCAGAGATATAGATAGACGCTTGCAGAACCATCTTCGCAGACGTTCCCTTAGAGAATACCGAAATCAGGTTGTCGACCGTGAGCGGGATATCATTTCCATCACTGTCGATTGCCTCCATAGCAATGATCTTCTTTCCAGAGTCCTTCCCATCATAGACAGGAAGTTTTAGACGAAGGCTCGGAGGATACTTGCCATTTGGCACCCAAACACCGTCCACCTTGTCAACGCTCAGACTGATGAAGCGATTGAACGTATCGCGAATCGAGTCGGCGGATCGAACCTTACCAAACCACTTGGCAGAGTTCTTGACAGCAGTGTTGATGATGTGCTCCTCGAAATCGTGCATGAAGTTGTACATCTTTGCAGTCTCGGATGCATCCTCGCTGTGATCCTTGTTGTAAGGATCGCCGCCAGACATTGAAGCGGACAGCATATAGGAAGTTGATACAGAACCATCCTTGTTCTCATTGTCCTTGACTTGCAGTCCGCCAGGGAATGAAATCTGAGGAATGCGGAACTGAACGTTCTGCTTATTGTATTTTAGACCGATTGATACGCTTCCATTGTTCTTATTCTTACGAGGATCAGAAAACTCAATATCGATAGCATTAATCTTAGTAACGTTGATAGTAGCGGGGGCAGCCATGTTGATTGTCTTGGTTGTAAGATACATCCCTCCAAAAATAAGCCGATCCGTTTTGCACTCACCAAATTATGCTAAGCGCAAAATAAGAGTAGTATGAGATGTCTATCTTGTAGAAATAAGGATTCGATAGAGCGATGTGACAAGCGTATTATAAAAAATTGTATGTTTTGCGCTACACACATGCGAGCAAAACATTCGAGGATCTGGGCAGATTTCAATCCATCTGTTAAAAGGAAAATTATAAAAATACAGGCAGTTTGGAGACGGTTTTTGGTGCAACGTATTCTCGGTCTTGCTGGGAAAGGTGTTCTATGTCGCAAACATTGTCATAACGAAGATGAGTTGGTGACAAGTGATTCAAAGGACAAAATACATCCATTCGATTATTTTTCAATTGAAGAAGACGGTAAATTATGGTGGTTCGATCAAAAAAGTATGATTGACTGGTCAGAAAAGAATATAGAAATAACAAATCCCTTTACTCGTACAGTATTATCTCCGAATGATTGTCGAAGATTACGGAAACTGCGGATGCATAGAATTCGCAAAAACATGCCCATAACTCATTCTGAAACAGATACACGAACAAAAGAAGAACATCGAGATATTCGATGGTTGCGAATTGTACAAATTATAAATGAATGCGGGATGGATGAAACCGTACACCCGAATGACTGTATTGGAATGGAAACTGAACAATACATCGAATTTATGGGAAAGTTGGTTGAACAGGTTAAAAACTGGATGTATGTACGAGACGAAGACCAGTGTTTAGTGAGATCAAGACGATGGAAATATTTCTGTTTATTGCGTGTCATGAGAAATACTATACATACATATCTTGATGAAATATCGTTGAGCAATGATATATCCGGTTTAATTCTGGGGTGTTTGAACGATATGAGCGACCCGACAGAATTTGTATTTTTCATTTTGAGCGCACTTGTCAGTTCCGATGTGCTCGCCGCGGATTTGTAACCTATTTACGGCATGCAGGGGATATGTATATATAACCCGCGTTAGAAATGTCCTCTACTACTTCTCACTCAAATGCAAACACGATGACCACCGAGATCAAGACCAAGAAGGTTGTAACCAAGAAGACCGAGGAGAAGAAGGATTCACCCGCTCCTGTCGCCCCTGTTGCCGAGGACAAGAAGGCGCGTGGACGCAAGCCCGCTGCCAAGACTGAGGTTCAGGTGCCCGTTGTTGAGGAGAAGAAGGATGCCCCTGCTCCTGAGGCTGGTGCTGCCCCCTCTTTTGCCTCTGTTGCTGACCGCCTCAAGGAGATCCAGAACCGTGTCTCTGGTGAGCTCAAGGAGGTTATCCGTGAGGCTCTGGCTGCTGCCAAGTCTGCTGCCCGTGAGGTCAAGGCTGCTGGCAAGAAGCGCCGTGCAAAGAAGGATGTTGCCGATATGACCCCCGAGGAGAAGGCTGCATGGGAGGCTCGTCGTGCGAACAACGCGTTCCTCAAGCCCCGCCCTCTGTCCCCTGAGCTCTGCGCGTTCCTCGGCATCGCTGCTGGTTCTCAGCGCTCTCAGACTGAGGTTACCAAGCAGGTTGCCCAGTACGTCAAGTCTCACGGCTGCTTTGACCCCGCCAACAAGCGCCGTATCATCCCCGATGGTGCTCTCTCCAAGCTCCTTAAGGTCACTGACAAGGATGCGGTCACGTACCTCAACCTCCAGTCCTACCTGAAGGCTCACTTCATCAAGACTGCTTAAACAGTCAGATAGCAATCGCTAACTAAATATCAATAAAATCAAAAAAAAATAAGCCCAGATTCACCAAACAGTGTTTCTGGGCTTTTTTTCGCTTAAGATAAACGATGTCATATAGTTTTACACCGATTCACAAGTACACTACCGCAATTGAAAATCCTATATATACTCAATTGTGGATTGACAGTGCAGGAATGATCGGAGATCTAACAAATAATTTGTTAAAACATTGTGGATATGTTCCGAATTTCACATCTATATCTAATTTTGATAATAATGACGCAGTAGTCCTAAAAACCATTCTAGATTCGAATCGTTCAGATAAAGCTGGACACCATAACTATCATATTCTATATTCTTATATTTTGAACGATTTAGGAAAAGAACGATCTCTTGATGTTCTAGAAATCGGGCTTGGTACGAATAATCCAAGTATGCTATCATCTATGGGTGTACACGGACGTCCGGGAGCATCGTTGTATTCATGGGAACAGTATCTCCCACATGCAAATATTTATGGTGCAGACATAGACAACGATATTCTTTTTAATTCTGGCAGAATCAGAACCTCGTTCGTAGATCAGATGAAAACATCAACATTCGATGTTATGCAAAATAAGTTTGGAAACAAAAAGTATGATATGTTCATTGACGATGGTTTACATTCGTTTGCTTCGAACTTCAATACTCTTATTTTTGCATTAGAGCATATTGCATCCGGTGGCTGGATAGTAATCGAAGATATTGGCAAAGAAGTGATAAGTAACTGGTATGGTGTTCACTACATTTTATCGAATAACCCTAAATACAAAGTATTTATTGTAGAGGCAAAACTGTCATTTCTATTTGTTGTGCATTGTCTTGAATAATGATATGGCGTTAAATGAATGTAAAAGTAATTTCCGAGTATTATCAATGAATAGGCTGGAAGCAATGGTTCTGCCAGTTACATCGAAAGAAATAGATAATCGTTTATTTGAAAGATTCATTCGACAATTAACTTCAATACCTGTAACGGATATAGCATTCGTAATAATGATAAATAATATAAATCATACTCGTGATATAAAATCTCTGGTAGAACTCGTAAAACCAAAATTCTCTTCTGTTGAAGTGGTGTATGCAAACATTTCAAGCGAGGATGATGTTTATATGCCAGGTCCAACAAACGGTAAATTAACACCAACCTATGGGTTTGCATCTGGACCGAATATTCTATTTTTATCATGCATGGACTACTGTAAAAAGTTCAATACGACATTTTTGATTGAAGCAGATTGTACTATTAAACCTTCGTTCTTATTTGAGCTTGATATGTTCGCACGTTATTCAGGAGGATTCTTGATTGCCGGAACAACATATGATGGAATAGCTAAACAAACAGATTGTTATACTGCTGATTTTCATCATTTGAACGGGGTAGCACTGTACAAGACAGGCGACTCTTTATTCTGGTATGTTATGGAAAAACTAAGTACATATATTATCGATTCTGTTAAAGATACACCCTTTTTGGCATACGATATTGCACTCATGCGTATGATTTTCAAAAGCATGAGTACAGAAAAAACAAACGACTGGAAAAAAGTGTATAAGCATGTAATTAAAACAAATTTGATTGTTAATTTATCGCCAGGTGTTGATGCTAACACACCAAATATACCAAAGCTATATCCGAATTGTGTTGTTCTTCATAAAAAGTTCATACATACAGACTTACATTCTCTTCTAGGGTTTCAAGTACAAGATTTGGATCTATAAACATATCTTTGGATACAGCATTAAATCGAATATTAAATGTTACATGACCATCATTTGCATATTCGCATGCAAGTAAATATTGTGTTTTATAAATTGCTAATCCACCAAATGCAGAAACAACGCTTATGAATTTTTCATCACGTGGTATATGTCTACGCAATGTTCGTACTCTGGTTTTACGTGTTTCATCATCCAGTTCAGATAAGTCAGAAGGACACTCTTTTGTTCGGAGAGATTGAATATCATAATATCGATATGACTGGTTTGCAAATAGAGCACTCCACTTGTTTGGCTTTTTAAAACATTCAAGAGATTCACGAGAAATCGGGTTCTTGAATGCTATATTAACATCTGCTACAACTATCATATCGAAGAGACTGGTATTGCGTTTCACAAATGCGAGATATGCATTTCTACATTCCGCTTCTGTTGATGTTGCATCCATTCGAATAAATAGAGCATTATCTAATTTTGAAAAAAGCTCAACAGTATTATCGGTAGACTTCGATTCTACAAATACTACAAAACTCTTTTTGAACATACGCTGAAAAGATCGTATATTTGATACAATAGTTTCGTAATCCTTTTGGTTATTATGAAGAATTGTACATAAACATACTGTAAAAGGATATGTAGCATCTGCATTTTCAGCAATGTTTACAGCTGGCTTCTGCTGTAACATTTGAATATTGTTGAATGAAACGTACGATGCCTGTGGCGCCACAGGTGGAGCACTTCTACTGACTTTGTGAATTAAATTTGGTCGAATTAATTTATGCATACTCGATAAATTGTAAATGAATGACATAGATTATCATTCAATTTATACGCAATTTGTTACCGAAAAATGTAAGGATACGCGTCCTCCTGCAATCGTAGCAAGCGGTGTTCTCCAAAAAATAGAAGAACTGTGTACAAAGGTAAATTTATACCATATCCTTCCAACAACACTAACCTCAAAAGTTGTTGAAGCTATCAAAATCAATAGTACAAATCCTCATATTCAATCTATGAAACTCATTAAGCATGTAGACACATTTGTAGATCCGTCTATTAAATGTGAAATAATACCTTACAAAACGAGAAGTGCGATCACATACACTGATATAATAAAGAGTTTTGACCCAACATCAATCAATATTCTGTTGTACGATTCTGTTGTAATAGATCAGGTATGGGTTGATTATCTTGGGCATATAACACCAAACACACTTGGTGTTCTCTCTTCAAAGAAACTTAAAAGCCCCGTTCCCGAGGATCCATTAGTATTCAATGATTTTTCAGTATACACATATGAAATCGATAATTTTAACGGGTTCATTGTATTCGGACGTCCAAACATTGACCTGCCGTATTATCCCAACGTTTTTGGTTCTAAACATATGCTCATTAAAAAGTGTTATGCTTCAAAATATAACATTGTAAATCTCGCACATATACTTCCTTGTTACATGCTTGAAGCGAACGCAGATTACAGTACGGTAGATACATATTTTCATGCACCATCATTTTCGTTGATGATTGTTACACCCCAAGTTCAGTCATTGGATATAAACATTGTAATTGATGAAGATGACATCTTTAAAGATAGAGATACAATCCCTGTGGATTCGACTGTTACATTTGAAGATGTTCAGACAGATATTTCAACATACATTCCTTTTATCGAACAGTTGGGATTTGCAACATTTGAAAGAGCTGTTCGGACAAACTTTTACAGTAAAATGCAGAAAGAGTATGCATTGAAACTTTCTCAGTTTAATGAACTTTTCGAGAGAAGAGTTTCGGATATTGATACAAGTCTACAAACTGTGAAATTGGAAAGAGAATCAAAGTTGGAAAATGAGCTAACTCAAAAATCTAAGGATATTGTACAAAAATATGCTGCAATCGAGAAAAAGATAGTTGAAGATCTTGAAGAAGTGAAAAACAGAAAGGTAAAGGATATTGAGAAAACAGTTGCAACAGAATGCGAACTTATTCGAGCGAAGAAAATGGTAGAAATAGAGTCTCAAACGAAAACTTTGTTTGATACACTTGAAGTTCAATACTCTCAAAAACTAGCAGAAAAACATAAATTAATAAATGAGTATGAAACTCATAGAAAACTAGAAGTGGATGAAGACATTGCAAATATTCGTTCAAATAAAATCAGTGAGGTTGAATCAGAAATTGCAGAAATGAAACAGTCTCTTGAAAAGAACGTTGATGAGATGAGAAGCAATTTGCAAGATAAGATTTCTATTGAAATTCGTTCAGAATATATCAAGAAATATAATGACGAGTATCTAAAAAGTTTGATACATATGAATCAGAAGATTGAAGAACGGCAGAATTCGATACTTCATGATATTGATGAACAAGCAGATGTATACAAACAGAAGAAATTCAAAGAAATTGAAATATGGGAGCGTTTACAAAGAAATAAAGCACTTGCACTTTTAGTCGATTATGAATGCGTCCAAAAGAAGAAGATATCGGATGCATCGACTAGACACAAAGATTCTGAATTTGGAAAGATCGATATGCAAGTAAAACATCGCATGGAACAAGAGTTTGCAAACAAGAAACGCCAGTTGGATGAACAGATTGACAAGATGAGAATAGAAGAGACTCGTAAAGTCAACAAAGAAGCCTCAGACTTTTTGAAGGAAGTTGTTGCACGAGCAGACGCTGAGTCTAATGTTATTCGAAATGACCTTATTCAAAATATTGAGAATGAGTTGAATGCACAAAAATTGGAAATGCAAAAGAGGATTGAGGATTCTGAAAAATCGATGATGGATGAGATGAAGAAACGTGTGGCTGCAAATGAAGAGAAGTATGTCGAAAAATTGATGAGAGAGCGAGAAGACATCATAGTAGATAAACTTGCTTCGATTCAGAAGATGAAGGAATCAGAACTTCAAAAAGAGTTTGTCGGAAAATACAACGAAAAATATGCAGAGCATGTTAAGAAGTTTGGTGAGTTAGACAAAAAGTTGCAAGACAAGAAAGTTGAGATTGATACTGAAATTCAAAAACACAAAGAACAGATCGATTCTGAAATGTCAGAAAAACGCAAACAGGCTCTTGAAAAATACCAGAGAGAGGATGAATTTTTGAGAGAGGAACTTCTAAATTCCAGAAAACTGTTTGTTGAGTCTGAGTATCTGAAAATGAAAGAGCATATGATTCGACAGATAGAAGATGATAAACGGACAGAAATTTCTAAAATTAGAGAGGAACATGAGAAGATTTTGCAAGAGTCGAAACATCATTATTCTCTGCGGATTGAGTCTGAAAAAATGCAGAAGGATAGAGAATTGGAAACATGGTACAATAAACGTAAAAATGAGACGGATGAAAAACTCAAAGAAGAATTCTTTCAGAAAGAGGAACAGATGAGAGAAGCATACGAATCAAAGAAATGTGACTTTGCTGAGACATTCGCAAGAGAGGTCGAGGATCTCGAAAAAGCTCGCCTCAATTACCATGCTCGGGAACAGAGCCGTATGGCACTCGAACTTATTAGAGCAAAAGAACATGCATTAGCTTCAATCAATGTGGATGTTGGAAAAGCTAAACAAGATATATTGGATAAAATTGCACTTGAATGTGAAGATTATCGCAAGACAAAACTACGTGAAGTGGACGACAAGATAACTTCTGAAATGAAAGGAATAATCGAAGACAAAACAAGAAAACTGGAAAGCGAGATTGAACCAACTGCTACTGAAAATGTACGTTCTAGAATCGCAGAATTAGAAAAGTCTAAACAGGAAGAACTTGAACAGTTTTTGGAGAATGAGAGAATTACTCAACTGAAAAAGATAAATGATGACACACACACGATGCGTTCATCATTACTCTCTGAAATTCAGAAAGAAGTGGAATCTATTAAAGATGTTATGAAACTTGGAATGATGGATGTGTTGAATGTTGAAATTGAAAATATAAGACAAGAAAAACTTGCAGAAGTAGAAACACTTAAAGGACAGTTGATAAAAGATGCTGAAACACAAGCTCAGGAAACAGAACGTCGTAGAAAGGCAAAAATAAAGGAAATGGAAGATCTACTCTTGAAGTTCAAGTAGAAAAGAGACGTCGCAACCCAGGAGATACATGTCTACTAATATGTATCTTTCCAATTTTAATCGGAGTATCAAATTGTGTTTTTGAACGTTTTTCAAAAAGTGCTTGATCATCATAAATATGAACTCCGTTTTTTACATATAGCTCATCCATCTCAATTTCTTTGTTTGTTACTGGATGCTCGTGTTTGATGATGACCTCTTCAAAATATGTTTGTTTATGGAATTTATTTGCAACATGCATAAATTCATTGTCACAGAAAAATGATTTGTATTCAGGAAAATACAGATAATTGAATCTTTTGTAGTATTTTGATCCGCAAATTAAAATAGTATTTAAGTCTTTTCCATTGTGACCATCATTGAAAAAGAGAACACCATCTGTGTCAGGATAGAATTCTCGCATTCTATCGCGAATGATTCGGTCATAACCCTTCACCTGAGGGATCATATCATCCGATGCCAATAGTACAATATCAAATGTGGATGAGTCTGGCATATCTCGATTAATAGCATGTATTTTGCTAGTTGATGTACCACCAATAACCGTTATATTCGAATGTATACTCGTTAGTGACAGTTTAAGAGAATTTGTAAACGTGGGATCGTCGTCGTCCATGTTAATCAACATTCGGAGATTGCTCATGTCTTCTGCACATTCGACATATTTAGTAGTGACTTCAAGAAGTTTATCTGGTCTCGATCTTGACGGAAGTTTTATCAAAATCCGCATTATTTAAAATTATATGAATTATTTCGGGAATCCTGCCGCCTTTCGTTCTTTGAAGTTTGAGGAATCTTGGCTGGCATATTTATCGTTTTCAATATATGTTGTATCTTTCGAAGAGCCTGTCCAAATAGGATGTTGATGTTTAATGATTACTTCATCGAAATATGTCTGTTTACCTAAACTGTTTGCTACTTCCATAAACTCATTGTCACACCACTCGGACTTATATGATGGATGATAAATGTAACCAAAACGCTCATAATATTTGCGTCCAAGAATGCAGAGTGTGTTCAAATCGCGGCGATAACCGTCTCTGAAAAAGAGTACCCCGTCTGTATCAGGGTATAATTGTCCCATTTTCTCACGAATAATTCTATCGTAACCTTTCGTGACAGGAATCATGTCATCTGACGCAAGTAGAATTATATCATATTCTGGGGCGTTGTCCATATCACGATTGACTGCTCCTATTTTTCCACAAGATGGACCTACAACTATATGGGTGTCTGGATGTAGAATCTTCATAAACCGCTTGGAAGCATTTGTTACTGTTATATCATCTTCATCCAAACTAACAAGGAAAGTGATATTTGAGGGATCTTCTGCAAACTCAACATATTTTGAAAAAGCCCCGCACAATTTCTCTGGGCGACCCCTAGATGGAAATTTTATGAGGATCTTCATTTTATTGAAAATATGCGCTATATTTAACTGATTTAATAGTACGAACTATATAAACGATAATGTGTGGTATAATTGTTACAGATCAAACACTAACACCCGAAAAACAGAAAGAAGTTGACAAGAAATTAAGAACCAGAGGACCGGATCTCACAAGTAAATTTGAGATGCATGGTGTGACCTTTTTGCACTATCTATTACATGTAACCGGGGAGCGCGTTCAACAGCCGTTTGTAAGTGAAGATGGTTCCGTGGTTGCAATGTTTAACGGGGAAATATACAACTATAAAGATCTTGTTGATTCTGCGAAGAGTGATGGCGAATGTCTTATTCCAATGTATCTTAAACATGGATCCAAGTTTACATCGATGTTAGATGGCGAGTTTGCAATTGTTATTTTTGATTTTAATAAGGATATAATTTTGATTTCTAGCGATATATTTAGAACAAAACCATTGTTTTACCATGTGTCTCCGCGTGCTATAATCGTATCAAGTTATGTGTCTGTATGCAAAGGTATATCTTTTGAGAATGATTATACAATCGTAAACCCAAACGAAACACTTGTTTTTTCACTTAGTAGTAGAACAGTCATTGAAAAGCATGCGGTATGCACATTTGAGTTGACACAGACAAAGACAACTCTTGATGATTGGGAAAAGGCACTTGAATCTGCAATTCTAAAAAGATTTAATCCTGAAAATCCACCAGTAGTTCTTCTTAGCAGCGGAATGGACAGTGGAACAATATGCTGTTGCCTTCATAAATATGGTAAACGGTTTATGGCAATGTCTATACCAAATAACGAGGATGTTAGTGTTTTAAATAGGCGAAAACAACTCTATGGGAATAGTCATATGATACTCAATTATTCACCCAATCAGCGCTTTGTATATAACTCGTTCCTTCAAACTACGTGTGAACCGCATACACATACATGGGCAATAACACCTTCAAAACATATGATTGAGGACGAATGTAATGGCGGAAAAATATTTCTATTACAAACAGCTCGTTCTGAAATCCAAAATGCAAGAGTATCATTCAGTGGGATTGGTGCAGACGAAGTTATGAACACACATGCAGCTTATGATCGCCCGAACCGAGGACAAGTAGATTTCTTTCCAGATGATCTATCTACGGTGTTCCCTTGGAGGAATTTCTTTGAAGGGTCGATGCGAAACTATTTGCTTAGCGACGAATATGTTGCCGGATCCATTGGTTATGAAACCAGGTATCCATTCCTCGATAAACAACTTGTACAAGAGTTTCTATATTTACATCCATCTATAAAGAATACATGTCCAAAATACCCACTAGTATGGTATCTTGAAAAAAATAAGAACCCATACACCTCTGCAAAGTATGGATTCAATGTTGCTTAATAAATGTAATGTTATAGTTATCATTACAAAATATGGAATAGCCAGAATTTTGAAGTCTTGAAATTATTTTTTCAGTTTCAGAGTTGATATCCTTATTTTTTAGTTTCAAATCAAATTCTACTAGAACGTATTTTGGATATATACCATTATCCAACATATTGTTCAATACCTGTATTTCTGAACCCTCTATATCCATCTTAATCAGATCTATTTTAGAAATACCATAATCTGACATAATCTTTGAAATGGTAGTCACTTCAACGGTATCGTACTCATCCCCAAACATATTTGATATTAGTGACTGTGAAACATACTTTGGGTTGGTCTGTTTATAGAATTTTAGAGTCGTATCTTCGTTCCACAGACCTTTATTGATATATGTAAATTTTGTAAAATCTGGTCTAGTATCTTGAATCTTAAATAGATAATCAGGTTGAATATCCCCAGAAAACGAAGGACTATATGTTCGTTTGTAATCTTTTACTTCTTCAAAATGTTTACTAGAACGGGATGTAGGGTCAATGAGAAATACGTTGCATTTGTAAATATGGTTCAATAGAATATCGAACGAAATGTCTTCTCCTACACCAACGCCAAAAACAACACTATCTTTATTCAGTTCTAGATTTTGCGGTACAACCCATCCACCATATTCTGTTCCGAGTTTGAACATTTATATTTAAACACGCAGTATCATTAAATACGTAAATGAACGAAAAATTTGAAGAATTCCGAAAAATATCGGGTATTGTATATCCACCTTTTTCCCTTGATTTCTTTGAACGCCATTTTTTTAACTATATCCAAAAATACCCCGAACTTCTCGAACGGTACATTCCTGTGTTTTGGACCGAGATCAACAATATGAGTTATGACATCAATAAGCTTCAAACTATTCTAGATTCTCTTCCACAAGATGGGCGACGTTATTTTACAATTGTTCAACATGCAGATGGAATACATAACAAACTTCAAAACACAGATGTATTTTTTCTTGGTGGAAAAGGCGATATTCCACTTGCACTAATATACGATAATCCTCGAATTTTCAATCATTATGCTTCCAACGAAAAAACAATTTTTTGCAGTTTTGTTGGCGCAAACACACATCCTTGCCGTGTACAAATGTGTAATGTTCTTCAAGGAAAACCGGGTGTGGTTCTATCTATTGAAGGATGGACAAACAAGATTCCGGCTCATAAACAGACAGAATTTTTAGAATTTACAAGCAGAAGTAAGTTTACCCTTGCTCCACGTGGATATGGACGCACATCATTTCGGTTATATGAGGCATTTAAACTTAAATCAGTCCCAGTATATGTATATGATGATCTTCTTTTGCCGTATACTGATATAATTGACTGGAACAAGCTTGCGGTTCTTGTACACGTCAGCCAGATACCTAATTTGTACTCAATTTTGAGCAGTATAAGTGATTCTCAATACGACGCAATGTTGAAGTACTATGAAGATAATGCTCGCCTGTTTACATACGATGGCATGTCCGATTACATAGTCAAAAGACTTCTGAATTGATGCTTTGTTTCACACCTTAATAATAGTGCGCGCACTATGTTATTGAACCCACTATATAGTGACGAGTTATTGTTGAAGTGAGTGTGTACAAATACAATGGGTAGTCCCTTGTAATAAATATTTAAGTTATCTGCTGTGAAATATGATGTTACCGTTGAAGGAGATTCTTCATTCTGATTGATTCGCCACCAGGAGATATTCCAATTTTCAGGAAATTCAAACATCTTAAAGTCTTTTGCACAGTCCTCTAACGAGGATTGATCAAAGTATCGTGATGTTTTTGTATACTCTCTCCACTTATCTCCAAGTGTTTTTTGATTTGTCCATACTACACCTCCGTTGTAATAACCATAAATATCTGTATCAGACTTTTTAATATAGTGAGGACTTAAACCAAGTTCATAACCACTTGGAAATTGAATTTCATTAATAACGAAAATATCACTATCGAGGAAAAGTACGTCCGGATGTTTAAGAAGACAGTAATCGATCAATAATGATTTTACCATCTGAAAATCCGCCCATATACCTTCATATTCCATTTGACTACGATTCTTATTTGAATATCTATCAAGGTTATTGCAAATTTCAAGATCTAATGTATGTTTCAAATTTGTAACCATATTGTTCGTATCGCTATCTACAAATATAACAATATTTGAACCTGGGTTTGATTCTGACAGTGAAAGTATAAAAAGCTTCATATCATCAATGCACTGGTTTGTCGCAAACGTACATATGCAGCTCGGCTTCATTTTATATTCACTATCTTGATTCTTTAAAGTCAGTAAACGAAATATTTAATATTTACGTATCGTAATCTCTTTACTAACTAAATATGACAATTCCTATTGTATTTATCCATAAGGGCAATCAGGATTATCTGCACCATGCAATTCAGCATGTAAAGAAACATTGTAGACGTGTAGTTTTAATTGGCGATGATACGAATTTGAGCGCAGGTGCACATGAACATTACAATATTCAGGATTTGTATACTCCCGAACTCAGAATATTTGAAACACAGTTTACAAACTATTCATCAAACTCTGCGGATTACGAAAGATTCTGTTTTTCAAGAATGTTTATACTACGCGAATGGATGAGGGTTCAAAATCTCAAATATGTTGTACACCTAGACAGTGATTGCATTATTCTAGATAATGTTGATAAACTGTTTGATGGAACGCTCGCATATATGGTAATAAAGGATAATGATAATATTGCTGCTGGAAATATAGCTATTTCTTGCGTTACAACAGAATTTTTAGACGTGTTTGTACAACTTTGTTTTGACATTTATGTGAACAAAACAAAGTTACATATTATTCAGCCAAAAATTGATTTCCATAGACAAACGGGTTCTCCCGGTGGTATATGCGATATGACACTGTATTACTTTATTTCTAAAATGATACCTGTTATAAATTTAACAGATCTTAGAAACGATATGAGCTCATTTGACATTAATATTCATGATCCATACGGATTTAACGGAGATTATACATACAAACTTGTAAGTGGAGTCAAAGAATTAGAAATCAAAGATAACACCGTATACGCAAAAACAGTAGATGGTAAACCAGTACGTTTAAACAATCTACATTTTCAGGGAAATGGTAAAAGACTTCTCAAAGCGTTTACCAGTATGTTGCACCATCAACAAACTGTATAGCATTTCCAGGTACCTCTTGAATGCTTGGTCTAATCCAATCAGATGTGTATAACTTTGAGATAGTAGGATGCGTATCCCAACGTTTTCCTTTGATACCGAAATTAATCTGAGTTCCGCCACCCGTATGAATTGCAATTTTTTCTCTCTTTTTTAGCTCTGCTGCAAGAGGAATAGATAATACTCCTACGCCAATAAATACCACAGAAGCAGTCGTCTTGCAAACTTCATCTACCATATATTGAATTGCCTTACGGAATCCGCCTGCTTCAACTTCTGCGTTCCACCGAGTTCGGTGGTTTGCTCCACTCAAAAAAGGTGTAAATCCTGTTTGTACTGTAAACAGTTTCCCTACATTATCCGACCATAACCCATTACCTGGGAAGAGACGTTCTCTCTTTTCCCACTGTGTTTGAACACTTTCACTGAATGGACTTACAACACATATATCTTTGTTAATTTCCTTTGTATATTCCATATTTGGTGTGTAAAAAGCTTCAAACACCCTCATATCAAAACGTGCACTAGTGGGTGCATAACGATCTAGAACAAACTTCTCAAACATTGCATTTCCATTCCATTCTGCACAACCGTCCATGTGAGATAAAGATTCAAGCATAATTATTGCCCACGTATCAATATCTGTATCGATGGTTGATCCAGGTATTTCTAAAAGTCCAGACCCTCTAAAATGAATACGCAGTTGGTCAGGATAAGGATGCTGAGGTCTATTCTGCAAAAACCATAGGATTCCTCGAAGTTCTACTTCTCCAATCTTTCCGATCGCAAAACCTAAATCTGATGATAAGTGATGTCTTATTTTCTGTGTCAACCAAGCTGCACCACTATCAAGATCCATTTATGGGTTATAATATATTTCTGTCTGTAAACTATTTACATATATATTATCTTAATATGTAATGACCAATGAGTTCAATGGAGTAGCATATCGCTTAGCAGATAACTGGTTCAACAATGTTCCGGTACAAGAGTTTTCATCTAAACCAATAAACTATATCGAAATTGGTACATATTACGGTGCAAATCTGCTATCTGTTGCAAAAACATATGCATCGCATCCCGATAGTAAGCTATACTGTATCGATCCATGGGAAGATTACGCAGATTATCCTGAATACAAAGGAGAACAGCCAGGAATTTATTCAACGTTTATGGAAAATCTGAATAATTCAGAACATAAATCTAAGATTATCGTTGATCGAGGATATTCTAACAAACAGCTCTTGAAGTATGATGATGATTTTTTTGATATTATTTATATTGATGGTAATCATGAGCCCGAATATGTCCTAGAAGATGGTGTTCTTGCATTTCGAAAGCTAAAAAGAGGCGGCATTCTTATCTTCGACGATTATGGCTGGGGAGGTCCTGACATGGTAACATGTGGAATTGATTCCTTCAAGCGTGGGTATCATAAACGTATTCGAGATCTAGGTTATCGTGATGCACAAGTGTTTATTCGTAAGATTAAGTAGTTAATTCAATTATGCTATTATAATCTGAACTCTCTACGTCAGCTTGTTTCAAATATGGATATGTAACATACAACTCTTCAAGTTTCTCTTTTGCCTGTTTTAGTTTTTCTGAAAGAGGCAACAGTTTTGAAGAGGAGGTTTTCTACCCGCTAAACTTTTAGTTTCACCTTCAATATGAATCATAAGTTATGACTTATATTGAATCTTGATTAACAAGATCCGTTTTTTTAATTAATTAATTTTATTACTAACCTAAGCTTTCGTATTAAGTTGTTTAGTTGGAGTATGCTAGCGCTTGTTCCAGTCTTTTCAGACCCTCTAAAGCTCTCCTAGTATATTGTATGGCTCAATACACTATTCCTCTTTAAAGCTCTGTTTCCAGAGGGGCGGACTCTATCTTATGCGATTTTACTCGCCCACCGACATTGAGTCTCTGAACTGCATCCATATCTTTCGATGAAGGACTTGGCTGCGGATTATCCCTATTTTTAGACTTCTTACCATACCCACAAGTTTCCCTGTGGTGTCACTAATCAGACCTTTCGGTATTAGGACGGTATCTAAAACTTAGCAGGACCTTCCCGCAATTTGACGATGTTGCCACATTTAACCATATGACTAGCACTACCTTTTCGTAGCACTCTTGGTAGCATAGCACATTCAGTTTAATTACTGAATGAAATACCACCCATTCCAGACATTACACGGAACACGTTGTAGTTAACCGCGTAGATGCGGACCTTGGCAGTGTTCTGGTTCTTGACCGTGTTGACCGACAGGGTAAGGTTGAGCGTAGCCTTGTCGATACGAGAGAAGTTGCACGTACCGCTGGGCTGGTGCTCCTCGGGCTTGAGCGCAAAGGAGTACACGTTGATACCAACCGAGGGGGTACGAGTGTGGTGCTGCCAAGGCTGGACCTTGTCGAAATAAGGTCCCTCACGCTCAGAGAATCGGTCCTGACCGTTGAGCTGGATCTTGGCGACCTCAACAGGGTTCTTGCCCTCGCACTTGACACCAGAGGCAAGGATGACCTTGGCGAGGAGGTAGTTGGTGGTACCCTCGAAGATGCGGTCATCATCAGCGAAGTCACCAGGGGTGGTGTATATACCAGAGCCAGTGCCGAGAGCAGCGCTAATGTTACCGCTGAGAGGGAAGCCAGCAACGGCGGGTACATAGATTCCAGAGGTCGCCTGCCAGGCAGCCGCACCAGTAGCCGTACCCGCAGCACCACCAGTGGCGTACGCACCGTTTCCGAGGACATTCATGACGATGCCCTCAGTGTTCCAGTCATCAGAGTAGTTGAAGGGCTGCTGTCCAGCCGCCTCCTGGATCCAGGGGGTAGGAGGGGAGTTGCAGTCAACGAATGAGTCGCGCTGTACAACCCAGATTAGCTCCTTGACGGGGTGGTTAAAGTTCATCTGGATCTTGTTGGAAGAAGCAGTGACGGTCTCATCACCAGTGAACTGGACCTGGTCAATGAGGTACTCGTGGCTCTGCTGGGCAAAGCGTCTGCGCTCCTCGGTATCGAGGTATACGTAGTCGACGTATAGAGAGGCAGCGACCAGCTGGAGCTGTGCAACAGTGGATACACCATTGCCGAGACCACCAACGATGGTGGAGCTTGACGCAGATGTAATACCGGGGCGAGCGGCGGCGACACCATAAGTCATAGCGTTATCGGCGTAGCAGCAGTTGTAGTTCTGCTCGAACTCGACGTTGATACGGACCTCGTGGTACTGGAGGGCAATCAGAGGGATCGCTAGACCAGGGTTGCGGCAGTACCAGAACTGGAGGGGAATGTACAGCGTCTTCATGGGGCAGCCTGCGCGAGGCATGCAGCTGTTGGTGAGCTCAGACGCAGCACAAGTAGCATCCAGAGCAATACCGGCAGAAGACTTCAATAGGACGAGGTCAGCAGAGTTGCCGATCATCTCATCGAAAGAAGTCTGGGTGCCGACGGGCTGGGTAAGCTGTGTCCAGATCTGCATCCAGTCACCGTACTGGCGGTCAATACGAGATCCTCCGACCTCAATCTCAACCTGCTTGATGAGGCGGTGACCAACGTAGTTGAGCCAGCGGAAGCGATCACCAACACCAATGAGCGCAATCTGAGGTAGCGTGACCTGGATGTATGTGCGGTACATCAGATCAGCGTTACGGGAGATGACGGCAGTGACACGGCGACCGAAGTCAGCCTGTCCGTTGAAGGTCACCTCAATCGCCTCCATGGCGAAGTTGGTGTGGCGCTTGTATAGCACCTTCCAGAAGGTAATCTGGGGATTACCGGAGATGTAGATATCCTGAGCGCCGTAGCTTACGAGTTGCATTAAACCCATTAAATCCAACATATAAATATGTCTTTCAAGCTCTCCATATACACTGAGTGACAACAATGTATATTTCCTCTTGAAACTCCTCTTTCGAGGCGGATGGACTATATCTTAAACCTTTCGGTCCACTGACATTTAGTCTCTGAACTGCATCCATATCTTTCGATTTAGGACTTGGCTGCGGATAATCCCTATTTACAGCATTTTTACCGTGCCCATAAGTTTCCCTATGGTTCCGTGGCGACCTTTCGGACGTCAGGTGGTAGCTGTAACCTGCCAGGACTTCCCTGCAATTTGACAGTGTTGCTCCAATTGTGTCACTGAACTAGCCATACCTTTTCGTATGACTCTTGGTGGCAGTTAATGCTGTTTACCACCCATTTTGTTGTTATGCTTCTATGCCAGAAAAATATTTTCGAGACCGCGGCGGATCAACCGTTTTTACCCCTTAGTGCGCGAATTTCATCCAGAAATTTATCTCTGTATAATATTGCTTCATCGAGCGTCAGTGTCCACTTTTGCTGTTTATAATCGCTTCTGTTTATTCGAATCATAAACCCATTTTTATACTTGCTAATGTAAAGTTCGCCAGTAGTCTTGTTTGTCTTCCAAGGTTTGAGAGTTCGTGAAATACAGTTTTCTACTGATGTAACTAATCGCAAATTAGATATACTATTATTCGACTTAATATGGTCGATATGATCTACTTGAAATTCTTCCCAATTTGATGGAAGACTACTGTGAAAATGTTGAACGACGAGTCTATGTATTCGAAACCAAATCTTACTACGTTCACCAAGTTTGCGTAATCCTATTTGAGAATACCCATATTTGTCTATTTTTTGAACCAATATTCTAGATGTCTTTTTATTGCGAATATTGCCATCCTCATCTATTTCATATCTGTTTTTAAAACCACATATATCTTTCCACATATTGATTAACCATGCATTTAATACTTTAAAATCCATTTCATATGTAATTGTAATGAGCAGACCATATCCTGCCGCACCTCCTCAACGGCAGAAAATACCTGTATGTGAAACACCAATACCAACATCAATCAAAAAAGCTGTGCCATTTTTCAATCCGCGAGAATTTTGGAGCTGGGGTGCAAATCCAGTAGGAAGCAATTGTAGACAGCTCGATACTATTGTTGAAAAACCTATACCTCCTCCTCCACTGAATGTATGTACATACGCGGGGTTTGGAGGAGCAGGCGATGATGACGGTATTGTAAATCTTGCAAGTTTCGCATTTCCTACTGGAATAGCAGTTGACTCCTCTGGGAATGTATATGTTGCTGATTCTGGTAACCATAAAATCAAAAAGATTGATACCAGTGGGTTTGTAACAACATTTGCAGGAACTGGTATTTCTGGATTTACAAATGGTACATCTTTGTCTGCATCATTTTGGAATCCGACAGGTGTTGCTGTTAGTTCTAATGGAAATGTGTATATAGCAGATGCTTTGAACAACTCTATACGTAAGATTTCAAACGGCTCTGTGACAACACTTGCAGGAAATGCAACAGCAGGTAGCAACAACGATACAGGTACTTCTGCTAGTTTTAATTTTCCTTTTGATATTGCACTCGATCTATCCGAGAATTTATACATTGCAGATACATTGAACAACACCATTCGGTTCTGCACATCAACCGGTGTTGTAACTAGATATGCTGGACAATACCCCGGATTTCGAGATGGAAATAGACTCGATGTAACTGGTGCTCAATTTAATAATCCTACATCAGTTGCTTTTAATCCAAGTACAAATACTGTATATGTTACAGATACCACGAACAACGCGATACGTGTAATTGAAGGGGATAATGTGTCTACAATACTTCGCGACTATTATGCACCAGTTGGCGGCAGCTTCGATTCCCAACAAAACTATTATTTTACAGAACAAGGCTTGAATCGCATTATCAGATATTCATCAAATTGTAATGTGATTTTTGCAGGAGATGGTACAGAAGGTTTCACAAACGGTCTTGATTTGAGCAGCAGTTTTTCGTTTCCATTCAAAGTGTGCGCAGTGTCGCCGTCGCTTGCGTATGTTGCAGATAACGAGAATAATGTTATTCGCAGAATATCAACCCTTGCGACGCCTGTTACAGAAATACTGAATGCAAATTCTATTTCACCTTATCAGTACATTTCATCAAATCCTGCAAATCTGACATATTCTATTATTGGCGCCGGTGGAGGCGGCGGTGTTGGATGCAATGCTGGCGGTGGAGGTGGCGCGGGGACACAATTTATAGATGGGTATGTTTTGGGAGTACAGCCTGCATCAACATTTGACTTTCTTGTAGGACGTGGAGGGGCAGGCGGTCTCGGGGCTCCATCATATAAAATTCCAACAAATGGTAATAATACAATTTTAGTTATAAATGGTCAGACCATTACATCCGAAGGCGGCGGCGCAGCTGTACCAAACTTAAATTTAAGTGAAGGTGGAATTGGCGGTGAGGGCGCATACGGTGGTGGAGGTGGATTCGGAACATTACGACTTGGAATCGGCGGTTCAGGATCAATAGAACCAGGAAAAAATGCATATAATTCCAATGGTGGAAATGGAGGAGGTATTGCTGCCGGTGTTGGAGGCGCGTATAGGAACGTTTCTGGTCAGGCAGTGGGTGGTGGAGGCGGTGGTGGCGGACATGGTGGCGGTTATGGAAAATATGACTTTTGCAATGCTTTCTATTATGGTGCCGGTGGTGCAGGTATAGACACTATCGATGCGAGTGGGAATGTTGCATACGGTCTCAACGGACTTCCAGTCACAGCAGGGAACGGTTCAGATGGTGTTATTGCACTTGTATTTACTCCGATTTAATGAAGCATCGACGACATAGCGGAGCATACATATCTGCTCCGCCCACTGCAACCTGTGTATCAATCTTCTTTTTACGATAACTGAATAGTGCTGGCGTTCCGTCTGCACATCCTGAGCACATTGCAGTCAGACGTGTTACTTTGTCTGCCAGTGGAATACAGTCAAGTACCTGTCCGAACGGCTTTCGGTTTGAATCCCCATCCAGCCCGACTACAACAACATTCTTTCCAAAGTTCTCAACTAGGCATCGAACAAATAGTACAAGATCTTCAAAGAATTGAGCCTCTTCAACAATAACAACCTTTGGTCGCTCTGTAATATTATTTGGAATGTTCATCAAAGTATGCGAAGTTGAAAGACATCCAAACTTGACGCCATCATGCGTTACAACCTCGGGTTTATCAGAATAACGAGTGTCGTTTGATGGTTTGATAACTAGCGTTTCAACGCCGATAGATGCAAACCGATTAACGATCGTATAGATATAACTAGACTTTCCACTGAACATTGGACCACAAACAATCTCGAGCGACATTTGTTGTTATAGGATGGTTGCCATAAAATCTCTATTCGTTTTGACAAATAAGCCATATGAATCCTTTGGCATATGTACGCACGGGTGCGTCAACAGGATCATACTCACTTTATGGTCTCGGGAAATGGTATACTATTTCAGGTGCACATGAGTTAACAGTGGGCAAAGCAAGGAGACTTTTAGAGAGAAACCCAATAGCGCACGTAATCGATGTTCGAAGCGATTCCGAGTGGACACAAGGGCATTACACAAATGCAAAACACATTCCTATGGGAATGCTTACGGAATCTAGCCTTAGACGCCTACATATCAAAAAAGATAGCACAGTTTTGATCTATTGCAACACTGGACATCGTGCTAGAAATGCTGGCGAACTTCTGAAATCTTTCGGGTTCAGGAATGTGTTTTACGTTTCTTTTTCTTATAATTTGTTGACTACTTCATCTCCTCCGTCTCCTTTGCAAACACTAGTTTCGGAGAAATATGCATTGCCTCCAACTCTTGTAGCCACAGCTTAACTGCATACGGAATTGTCTTATTTTCAAATCCAGTCTTCTTTCCGCATGAGCGACACTCATAAATAGCATCTGCTTCATTATATGTAGCAAGCGAACCACAACTTGTACAGATACCAGTAGTGAAAGGATCTGATACATCCATCAGACGCTCCTTCGTAAACATGGAAGCACCGTGCGTCAACATACAATCGCGCTCCATCTCTCCAACACGCAATCCACCATCTCGTGCACGACCCTCACAAGGCTGACGAGTGAGTGATACGATAGGTCCGCGTGCGCGTGAATGCTGCTTATCGATTACCATGTGTTTCAGCCGCTGATAGAAGGTCGATCCCACAAAGATTTCTACCTCCATCATCTCACCCGTCATACCGTTGTACATAATCTCATTTCCATACGGATGAAGTCCAAGCTCTTCTAGCTGAGAAGACAGTTCTTCCATTTTTAAATGAGAGTAAGGTGTTCCATCTCCAACCGTTCCCTTGCGTGTTCCAATACGTCCGTACATCGTTTCTAGTAGCTGTGCAATAGTCATTCGCGAAGGCACTGCATGAGGATTCATAATAATATCCGGACGAAGACCGCTTGACGTGAACGGCATATCGCATTCATCCAGAATCATCCCGACAGTTCCCTTCTGACCATGTCTGCTCGAAAACTTGTCTCCAATCGTAGGGAACCGCTCAGATACAACACGGACCTTCACAAACGGATATCCATCCGAGTTCTTATCCTGCCACACACCGTCTACACGACACGCTTCTGCACTCTTGTGAGTAGTAGACAGATCCTTATACTGGAATCCATGAGGATCATTTCGAAGATTTACGACTTTTCCGATAATAACATCGTTTTCCTTGATAATCGAATTCTTAGCAGGAATACCATTCTCCTGAATTGCATGATAAGAAGTATTCTTATAACCACGCGTTGACTCTTGGCGAGGACGAGCAAATCGCTCCTCGCGACCAGATGCAACATTACGGTGCTCTTCATCCTTGTACACTGAATAATACAGACCTCGCATAAAACCACGCTTCAACGAATTGCGATTCAGAATGACTGAATCCTCTTGATTGTAGCCTGAATAGCACGCAATTGCCACGATCGCATTCTCGCCAAATGGCATACTTTGCATTCCCAGAATACTAGTGATACGAGTCTCTACAAGCGGGCGTTGAGGAGAGCAGATGATATATGCATTCTTGTCAAGACGCTTATGATAGTTTGTTGCATAGATAGACATCGCCTGCTTACCCATCGCCGATTGATAAGTATTTCGGGGTGACTGATTATGATCCGATAGCGGAATCGTTGCAGCCATATGTCCAAGAATCATCTGAGGATGAATCTCACAATGCGTAGTATGGGCAGTGATCTCTTCTGGGACCATTGCCACACGAATAACATCAGATTCAGAAGGATCAATGTATTCTACACATGTAGACACCCAAGCATTCCAATCTTCCTTCTTTTCAGGAGGAGATAGTAGCTTTCCATTCTTTACTCGGAATACAGGTCGAACAAGACGCCCTGCATCCGTCTCAACGATGATGCACTTTGAAAGCACGTTCCACGCAATTGAGATGTAAGGATGGATCTTGCACGATGTCTTTGCTGCACGCAGAGTCTGATACACCTCAATCGGAGACTCTGTATGTGCAATGATCACACCATTGACTACGATTGCTACCTCTCCGGTTGAATAGATATTCGATACCCATCGAACAACAGGCATTTCTCGAAGCATGTTTGTGACTACGAACGATGGAACATGACTAGATACGGTAGTCATGAGGCTCATTGTTTTCACAATACCAACAGAGTGACCCTCAGGCGTTTCTACCGGGCATACAAATCCCCATGAAGTACCATGAAGCTTACGAGGTGCCAGTAGTTTACCCGACTTCTCAACCGGCGTCTGAATACGTCGTACATGTGACAGAGTAGCACAGTATGACATTCGGTTCAGAACCTGAGAAACACCAGACTTTGTAGCGTTTGAGAGAGCAGTAGAATTCGAAGTACCAAGTCCCTGTACGGTAAAGTTACCTGTTGCGAGTGCTTGCTTCATCTTTCCTTCGATGGAGGACACCTTCAAGATCTTGTACAGATTTGAGATGGATAGAGCATCCAGTGGCTTGCCAGCGCGCTTCCAGTTATCGTTGTTGATCTCGTGTACAAGCTTGCTTCGAATATCCTTGCACACTTTCTGGAACAGTTGACGGAACAGATGTGTGAGAAGTGCACCCGTCGTAACTACTCGCTTATTTGGATATGCATCGCGATCATCGATCTGCATCTGCTTTCGAGAAGTTGCAAACAGCTTCTTCATCATCGAGACAAGGATGAGAATCTTACGAGCATTGATGACCTCAGGTGTCAGCTCTTCGGTTGCAAGATTCACATGGGGCAGGAATTCTGTTTGTAGAAGATTACGAATATGCGCATGCTTATCCTCTGCCATTGAAGGATATTGTAGATGATGAGTCAGATACTCAATAGCATCATGCTCCGTAAAGATGTTCATATCCGCAGCCTCCTTGAATGATGGTGCAAGATATTCGGATGCACCATCTCCGATCAGATCGTAGACGACCTTGTCACCCGTAATTCCAAGTGCTCGGAAGAATACCATCAGTGGAATATCTTCACGGAAACGAGGAATGCACACGTTCAGAGGATAGCCCATACCATTGAACTTTGAGCTGATACGGATCTCAACCTTCTTTGGAGGCATGGTAAACGACTCGTGCAGAGACTTCATTTCGACAGAGTGAGTAAACTTTGAAGTGGACTTCTTATTCGTGAAGACCATACTCCGGTTATCTGCAACCTTCTCTTGCGAAAGAATGATGCGCTCACTGCCGTGGATGATAAAGTAGCCAAACGGGTCATTCTTACACTCTCCGAGCTCAGAAAGTGTCATAGGATAATCTTGAAGTACGCACAAAGAAGATCCGAGCATGATCGGAATCTTTCCCATAGAAATGCCTTCGAATGTCTTACTCTGTTCCGTTACATCAGTGAGTTTGGGTCCACTGTATGAACGAACGGTAAACTTGACATCTACAAACATTTGTGATGCGTATGTAAAGTTGCGTACACGCGCTTCGTACGGAAGCATTTGCTTCAATCTCCCAGTTGCCTCTTGAATACGAGGCTTCATGTATGAGACGTTATCGAACGAAAGGCGGAATTCATATTTATACTTCTTAGTAGTCTCATCCTGTTCGTGCCAAACCACAATCGGTGGAGTGGAACGTAGAACAAGGGGGATCTTATTGTATAGAAAGTCTTCAAAAGGCTCAACCTGAGCCTCAGAGAAACGTCGTACACCGTTCTTAAAGAATGTTGAAATTGCGTCGTCCCACATGTTATTGATAGTCAATTTCGTGTGCGTAAATAAGAATATCCGTTTTGAATAATAATGGGAGATCCGATACCTGGAAAAGCAGGAATGCAATACAAAATCATAAAGAGTGATGATCCAAATTTTGGAGTTTCTCCTATAAAAGGAGGTGCTGCACCGATGATTGGAGAGTATAAGATTGGTCCAGAGTTTGTGAATCCAACAGGAATGCCAAGTGGACCTGGGTTTCAACCCGGTGACCCGGCTGCTGGTGGTAGAAGAAGACATAAGAAGACTACTCGCACATTCCCTCGCGGTATTCTGAGAAAGTCTCATAAGATTATTCCATCAAAGAACCCTTCGAAGGCTCCCCCAACACGCAAAAGAGCTGTTTTGATTGTTTCAAACAATAAGATTAAGGAGGCTCGTAAAACAGCCAAACAGAGAGCTATTAAAACCGATATTGGTACTATTCGTAAAAAGTTGATTGAGAAGAAGATTATTTCTCCTGATAAGAAGAATATTCCTCCGGCTGTCTTGCGAACACTTTATGCTGATTCGGTTGGTGCGGGATTAATAAACTAAGAACTTTGTCTCCGCTAAACAATGACAAAAACATGGGGTCCACTCGGTTGGGCAACATTGCACTCAGTTGCAGCGTTATATCCAGACACCCCATCTGATCTTGAACGTGCGCTTGTATCTAGATGGATTGATTCATTCAGATCGTGCATCGTGTGCGAAAAATGTAAAACACATTTCACAACATTATTGAATGAATATACTGCAATACACCCTGATTGGAACGCTTCTCGTAAAAACTTTTCACTGTTTGTTATTCGTGCACACAACACTGTAAATGTTCGACAGATTGGGCGTCCTGTGTTGTCTGCTTCCGAAGCTATTGAGCATATGAAGCGGAATATCCCAATGGATAAAGCACATCTAATACGACAGAGTTATATCGTACATATTCGTGCAGAATGGAGTAAGCTTATGGGTCTTGATGCTGTAAGTGCTGCAAAATATATTCGAGATCTTGTGATAACAGAAACTGATTACTGGGGAAATCGAAGTCTCGATTGGAATCATATTCAAAATCTAATAAAAGACGAAAATGTAGAACCGCTTGCATCTCGCAGGAAAGAATCATCTATTTTCGCCTTTAAAGTGCCTCAACCAAAAAACCCTTCTGTTTCGATTATGAATACGGGTTCCAAGCCTCGATTTTCGTTTCTTTCACGCTAGGGTGCCATGGGAGTGAAATACGAGGTTTGCATTCCCATGCATATCGTTTCATCCATGGCATTCGAGTTTCAATTTCTTCATTATAAAATTCATCTGGAAACGCTACCCTCTTTTTATTCTTTCGAATAGAACTGCTCGGCAGAATAAATTGAAGTTGATGAATAGTTGAATATGTGAGTTTTTTACTGAACTCAACCTCTTTTATTTTTTCTTTAAATTTTTCAATCGAACCCGTTTCATAAAACATTTCAACAAGTGGTGCATCCGCATATGGATAAAACCATTCCCAATCTGGGACATTATTTGTGAAAAAATATTCAATTGTCCAGGATAATGTTTTTGAATACGCATTAACAACATCTTCCTGTTTTGCACCATCTAAAACATGTGTAATATAACGTTCAACATAAAACTTTCCATCCTCTGAAATGATAGTTCGTTCACATTTCTTGTTTCTCGATTTCACTTTTTCAATATAGAACGATAACTCTTTTTCACGAGCTCCATTTAAAAATTGCCAGATTCCTATCGGAGTAGACAAATTAGGATTACCTGCTTCTTTGTAGATTGACAATGCTCGTTCATGACCGCCTTCTCGTAAAGAAAACATTCCTATATTTGGCATAAAATCATTTCCAAAACACAGAAGAGACAACGCTAAATACTGATCAACAGGAATGTCAATCTTGTCTGCAAGTCTCCAAACAGATAATGTTGAAAATCCTTGATCATCGCGGTTGAACCCTTTATTTTCACGCAACAAAGTGAATGAATACGGCATAGATAATTCACGTTGAGCCAAACACAGCAGAATCAAATCTGCATCCAACCCATACACACAGATAGAACGTCGTTTATTTTCTGGAAGAGTCTTCAACCAGTTTAGGAGTTTATGTTCACCTTCTCCTGGCTCTGTTGTATCTGAAAGAATAATATCTGGAAACGCAGACCGAACAGCTGATGCCAGATCTTTCATAAATTGTGTTTCGGGTGAAATTTGATGACGATCAAATTCAGGTACTTTATCTTGTTTTCGAAAACGACGATAACGTTGTTGTACCATTTTGGCATAGGGTACCAATCCATCCATCGCAACATACACAAATTTTGTAGCCTTACAGACATTTGTTAAAATATACCGTAAAGCCGCAATGATACTTGGAATTGGGTTTGAATCGTCCATATACGTATGGATTAAACAATTGAAATCAATTGCAAAGACGTCTGGACTTTGACATCCTTTCACCTTGCTTACGATCTCTTTGTGTTGTCGGATAAGTGTTGCAAAATAATACGGAATGCCCATGCATTTATTCGCTGGCTGTATGAAAATAGGTGCACTATAATAAATGTCACGTGGTGGTCAACTCTTCGGCGCTCCTGCTCCTCCTCCAACAAACTGGTTCGGACTGATATTCAAGATTATTATCGGCTTACTTGCGGTGTATGTGATATATCGCGCGTTCTTTAAGAACTGTCCGTCTCCCGTTCTTAAAGAGAAATTTGAGAGCGGCTGCCCTTGTGCGAAAAAGGGTGGAAGTGGATTCTCATTCTTTTAAGTAAAACGAACCAAACTATACTCAAAAAATACATTGATTGAAACCATATGATCTCAGGTGTCGTACATTTAACGTCCAAAACTATATATGGGTTCACGTCTCGAAAGACACCCATATATATGTTTCAACCATTTGATGATAGCATTAAACCATTCATGGTAGGATGCTCAGAAAAAGACAGATCGCGAAACCTTCTCGCTGTGTGCAAATGTGTATCAGAAGAGGGAACAAAAATACGCAAAGGGTTCATTGAACGAATTATTGGTCCGTGCGGAATTGTAAGATTAGAAGAAGAGGCATTACTATGGAGATACGCACCCAACAGATGGAAAGGTATCCCAGATATAGTAGTTCCTTCATTTGAGAAACATCATTTGTTGGACGTTTCGACTATCAATATTGATCCACCAGGTTGTCGGGATATCGATGACTGTGTTTCTATTTGGAATGAGTCTGGCAAAACATTTGTAGCAATCACCATTGCAGACGTACATGAGTGGTTAGTATTCAATAAAGGTCTTATACCGATAGCATCTTTCATTGGACAAACATTCTACGCTGATGGAAAAGTTGTGATACCAATGCTTCCACCTATCTTATCGGAAAATTACTGTTCTCTTATTCCAGGAGAAAAGCGTCTCGGACTGACTATTCAATTTGAATGGACTGGTTCAATGATTATCAACATGCATCTCAGAACAACAACAATTATTAACAAGAAATCGTATACATACGACAACATCAAATCGGCAACAGACTTTCCAGTCGCAACTCTCAAAGAAGTTGCATCTTGGATGGCTGGTCATGAAACAGATGATCCACATGAATGGATCGAACAAATGATGCTCTTCTATAATCGTGAATCTGCAATGTTACTCACAGAATACGGTAAAGGTATTTGGAGAGGTCATACCGAACCAGACTATAACAAGTTGACAAAGTACCAAAGCTACGGTGCAGGCATCGAGTTCCTTGCACAAAAATCGGCAATATACACTCCATACGCTTCGAAACATTGGGGTCTAGGAAGTGAATCGTACTGTCATGCCTCTTCACCAATTCGCAGATGGGCAGATGTTGTCAATCAGTCAATTCTTAAAAAACAAGAACCGTTTGTGTTTGACATAGACAATCTGAATCTTGTCTGTAAAAATGCAAAACAGTATGAACGGGATATGTTCTTCATGGAAACACTTGCATATGCAAAAAGTAACGAGATCACCGGAATTTCGATTGATATGAATGATACGAGAACGCGTTTGTGGATCGCTGAATGGAAGAGAATTATAACAATCCCAAATGTAAAAATAGATGAAGGGACAACTGTACACGTTCAATACTTTCTGGAATACAACAACATTAACTGGAAGAAACGTTTAGTGTTTAGAGTCGAAGATACAGGCTGTCCGGAACTACTACTCCCCGGACAATCTGTGGTCGAATATTCCGAAGAAGATCTAGGGTTTCTAGATCCCTTGACACAGTTGCCAAAGTGACCCATTCATCTACGATGTTTGCAATTTTTAAGATGGTACGCACAAAGTTTCCCTCGTAGATTTCATATTTTTTACATATATCTGCAACCTCTACTCCATTCATCCATTCAAGCACAACATCAATCCAATAATAGTTGATACACCAATTACTGAAATCAATCTGCATTTCTTCTTCTGCCTTTGCCATAGTTTCTGCAATCTCTCGGACTTTATTCAATGCAGAACGTGAGTCTTCTGCTAGTAGTACCGAATAGCATTCAAACTCCTCTCCGCGCTTTTCAACAGGAATGAACGATGCCAAACATCCAATCAACTGTTTCCGTGAAAGGTTGTGGAATAGCTTTTTATGAAAAGTAACCGGCGTCAATAGAACATGACCTTCATGCATGTTCGCAGCCATGTGCGATAGTGGAACTTTATCAAACCCAAACTTACTGAGGAACTCAATCTTTTGATTGATTTCAGTTTCATATGCTTCTAGATATTCGAGTTGAGTCTGCAACTTGTGGTACCCTTCTTCCATGATCCTGAACTCTTGGAACAATTCCCACAATGATTTCCAGAGTGGTCCCATGTGCCTATTCTTCCACTGTTCAAGTTGGCGTTGTGCTTCTTTTTTGGTTGCATTGACTGCATTTTTTACTTTGAGTTCAAGCTCACAGCGTTCGTATAAGTCTGATAGTCGAGTACTATCAATATTTGAACGAATTCTATCAAGTCGTACTTCTTGGTCGGAAAGTGTCCTACGCTCTTCCTCTACCATTTTACGATGCTGTTGCCTCCAATAAGACTTTTCTGCAATATCCTTCCAATGTTCTCCCGCCTTCAACAGAAAGTCATAATCAAACTTCATACGAGACTGGACAGTCATTTGTGCACCGGTCATCATCTGTTGAACCTCCAAGAGTGTTGAGGGTTCGCGGTCTGGAAGATAGTACACAAACCCCTTATCATCCTTTCCACGACGTCCTGCACGTCCAGCCATCTGAATATACTCATCCGTTCGCAGCATACGGACTCCGGTATCGTCATGCTTCTTGAACGAAGTGAATACTACCGTCTTTGTAGGCATATTAATACCGACTGCAAACGTCTCTGTTGCAAACAGCAACTTGATAAGCCCTTTTGCAAACAGAATCTCTACAATCTCTTTCAGCATCGGCAGAAGACCGCTGTGATGAAACGCAATACCCTTTCGAAGAATATTACGCAGATTATGACATTGAGGATTCGCAATCACATGCGGATACCGATGCAAATGGAACTCAATAATATTGTTCACAGCAGATGTTTCGGAACTGGTTAAGAGATCTGTTTCAATCTTGGAAGCATACTCTTCACACTTTGCGCGTGAGAACGAGAAGAAGAGTGCAGGAAGCAGATTCTTCTCTTGAAGCTCTCGCACTTTCTGATTCATCTGAAACAGAAACGTGTGATCGCGTTCATCATTTCGAGAAACAGGACCATCGTCATAACCGCCAAGCCGCCGATTATGCACTTTGTCTTTATGATCTTTAATGCCTTTCTTGTCCTGTTCTAGCTTCTTCAACCAGCGATTATAAATCTCCGGATGAAACTTATCACGAGAGTCCATGATAATCTCATCATCGACCATATGCATCAAAGGAACAACACGATACGTTGTTGAGATCAGATGAACGTTGGTTCCGCGTACAGATGCTAGCCATTCGCCAAAAGGTTCAGGCTTTGAGATCGTAGCAGAGAGTAGAACAAGGTTGATACCCTTCGGCAGAAGCATCAAACACTGTTCCCATACCTTTCCACGATCAGGATCATTGATGTAATGTACCTCATCAAATACGACTGCACCAACATCATCCAAACTCAGATCAACAAACTGTTCGTTTGGCGTTCCACGTTTGTAAAGCAGATTACACAGAATTTCTGTCGTCATGACAACGACTTGTGATTGTGGTGCAAACTTTACATCGCCAGTCATAATTCCAACATCCAGACCCATCTCTTTCAGATCATTGAACTTTTGATTTGAAAGGGACTTGATTGGGGTAGTGTAAAATACACGTAGTCCGCGTGAAATACATTCCCGAATTTGATACTCTCCTACAAGAGTCTTTCCAGAACCAGTCTTCGCAGTGACAAGAACATTCTCGTGCTTGTCGATTGCATGGATAGCAAATTTTTGGAATGGATCCAGCGGATAGGGATATGGGTTCTCAACTTCGGGGGGCGTTTGCGTGATATCGATTACTTTCAGCATTTTGAATGTTCTATCGTTTACTTCTAAATCTGTGAGTTCGTTTTGTTCTCTGTTTAAAAACAATGCGGTATGGACTTTTGTTTGGATTTCTGGCAGGAGTGTTTGGAGCAACACAATGTCCCTGTACATTTACTGTTGACCCACTCGCAAATTCTGCGTTAACATCGTATGTATACCCGGTTATCGAATGCGATCAAATTTGCGGACCCCCTGCACTCTCATACCAATATTATTCGTTTGAAGAACCACTGGGTCCATGCAACTGTTTTACTGATTCGACATCACTTATTGGGAATTATTCTGCTAATTCAACTTCGAGTGTAAATTTGTATTATCAGAACGGAGGACTGTCAACTATATGCGATCCTTGTTTTCCATCACCTTCTCCAACACCTTCGGTCACTGTATCTCCAACAGTTTCTCCTTCTGGAATGTGTTACGTTGTACATAATCTTCTGTATGGAAAGGTGTACACTGATGGTTATTATACAGTCGTGCATGGTATCAATGCGTCACACGCGTACAATCCTGCACCAATTATATTAGGTAAAAATCCAACTTGTACAGAATCTCCTGGAATATGTACATGTGCATATACCGGTGGTTCTACATTTTCATGCCCATATACTCGTGCTGCAACATTGCGGTATCAATACGGTGCAACAACAACCATGACATTTGTAAATGAGAGCCCTGTATGCAGATATACATTCAATATGTTTATTAATTTTAATTCAGTGAGTCCAACACCGTCACCTTCACCTAGTTTTACACCAGCTGGTTCTCCAACGGTGTCAAAAACACCTTCGGTCAGTTTGTCTTCAAGTGTATCTCCTTCCCGAAGTTCGTCTGCTTCTGCAAGCGTAACAATAACATCAACATCATCAGTAACTCCAACTATTTCAGAATCAGAAATACCGGTAGTTCAACCTTTTATTAAGAAAACAAATCCAACCCCATCGCCTGAAATAACACCTGTTGAACCAACAAACTCGAATGGATTAATCGGAATTGCGTTGGGATCTGTTACTGTTTTAGGTGCATTGGGGTTGGCAGGTTCACAATTGATGCGTTCAAGACCAACATCTCAACCTGAAAATATACACGAGTCAGAAGAAGTCAGAACTCGATTGAGCACTATCGAAGAAGAGACAGAGATAAACGATGAAGAAGAAGGTGAAACAGTAGTTGATAATGAAACTGTTGCAGAATATCATGATGAAGATGAGGAAGCAGCAGTTGTCAACCTAAATAATGAGGATGATAACAACAAACAAAAATCATTACTACAAGTGGATACAGTAGTTGATAATGAAACTGTTGCAGAATATCATGATGAAGATGAGGAAGCAG
>JBBAJS010000025.1:148-11096 GCA_040403975.1 Sediminibacterium sp. | reverse complement strand
CTAAATAATGAGGATGATAACAACAAACAAAAATCATTACTACAAGTGGATACAGAAGATGTAGATGCTGTTATGCATTTTCTACAACAGAGAATGAAGAGTGCTCAGATAATCGGATAACATCTGCAAATATTATTCATAACCCAACATGTTATTGTACATCCAATACCAATTCCAATTGGGATACCATAACTAATGCCTGAATTCCATTCTAAACGTCCATAGTTATACAATACCTTTTCCATAGGTTGGTCCATTATTTAGATTCTGTTGTAGGTGCATCTAATTTCTTTAAGAATGCTAACCTAGCTGCACGAAGTTCTTCTGGTGACTTTGGTTTTACAGTTTTTATCTCTTCAACCACTTTACTCCCTTCAATCCCACACATTTGTGTCCATTGCTCTTTCGTTATTTTTTGAAGTGTTCGCAGACAGATTGATAGATCCTTCGGTGTCTTCTTTCCCATATGACGAGTGTATGTACAGTTTGTCATCACAATATATTTATCCCATGGTCCAGTTCGCATGCAGAGCGCATAGAACGTAGACAGAGCTTTCCATGTAACAATGTTTGTCTTGCCTGTCTGCTTTTTGTATTTGCATTGAATGGCTGTGTACTTTCCATCCTTTTCTGCAATGATGTCAATACCCATATCAGGACGTTTTAAAGATAGTGTTTCCAGAATATCTGACGGTACATCTGGAAGCCTCCACACATTTGTATAACCACGTACCTTGTGAAGATATATAACACAAAAGTCCTCAAAGATATCTCCACGGACTTTTTTGTTATCGCGCGTCCTCATCTCAGTGAACGAGTGCGCAGGCGATTCGTAAAACTTTCGACATTCGGATTCGAACTCATCCCACAAATTTGTGGGTGATCGTAGAAAGATCGTGTGTAATAGTGATTCCATCTTGTTACCAATCCAAATAAAAAAACATGCATTTGTGAATCCATTTTTATGTATTATTCGAGAGCCTCCAACCAAGGGCTCCATTGATCTTCGGGTACGAGTAATTCGCGGAGAGCGATCTTCGCACGGTTTACTTTATCGCCCTCTGAATCTCCTGCAATCGCAGCCATCTTATTTTGAACGAGAGTTCCCTGCGGAACAGGAGGCTCAAACCCATCGATATACCCACAGAGAACATTACAGATTCGTGACAGATTTCCTTGGGCACACATGCCGATGTTATCGTTCATCTCCTGTGCAAGACGAAGATATAGCTCTGCCTTGTTTTCGTGACGACGGATATACGCCCATACAGCATCGAGCGCACGTTTGTATGCTCGGCTATGTTCATATATTGGCTCATTTGCATGGTAGAATCGTACCATCTGCACTTGTGCCTCTGGCTTCATAACACAGTGAACCAAAATCTCTCCAAGCGTTTTCTGATCGGCTTGAATCGGTACTTTACGCAGTTGTTGAAATACCTTCTCAATGTAATCGACAGTACTCTTGCAGTGAACGTTCTGATTGTCGTTTACAAAGGCATTTCCTCGTACAGGTGGTGCAACAGGTAGAACAACATGATTTCGAAGGTCATACAAATGCGTTTGGTTCAAAATCCTCATATTGTGTACAAGGCGCCGAAACCACTCTTTCTGTACACGAGTATATCCATTCCATGCTGCAACGATAGCTGGGCGAACAGTCGCGACAAAACGTTCCGCATCATATACATCACGTTCAGTAATCTGATCTTCATTCAGGGTATGTGTTGCAATAATGGTAGTTCGAAGGGCTCTGTACCATCCATGCATAATCGCAGCTTGACCACCGACAGCAATAATACCCGGAGGAATATTTCGCTCAGCAACAATTCTGTAATCACCCGTGAGAAGGCGAATTGCAGTTGCATCCGCACGGATAAAGGGTCGATCCCAACCAGGATACAGTGGTCGGATAAGTGCTTCAATAACGCTGATGTGCTCTAACCCAGCCTCAATCGTTGCAGGTCTCCAATGTAACGGATTACGAACTCCGTTTAAGGAGTTCTGATAATCCATCTCGTAAATGAACCTCTTACGGGTTTGAAGATGATCGATACTTGCGTTTACGTCGGTATTCTTGTGAGTACCGCATTTGTCATGTTCGCGTGCACGATGTGTGCACGGAAGTCCTGATGCTAAGATTGCTTTGCAGGTCGGTGGCATTTTGCTCCTACGATGTTCTCTGTCCAGACTAAAAAATGAATCCGTTTTTTATAGTAGACACTTGCGAATGATATGCTCTGCTGTGTGAGCGCTCATAGATGTGATTTCATCAGCTACGGCGACCAGATTTGTATGGATTGCATCCCACTCATCTAGATCCCATGATAGCTTTGTTTTACGAGTAGTACCATCAGGGAACGACTCCAAAAGCAGCCCATCAATCTCTCCTCGCATCTTCATGTAACATCTTAGTTGAATCAGATCGTAATTTGGGGGTGCTCCCCACATACGCTTTCTATTTTTGGTTTCAACAACACAACCATCCTGCATTCCATCGATATACCCACAAATAATATACTCCGAACATTCAAATCGTGCAGAACCACCACGATCAAACACTGCTTTTCCAGTATCGACAGCATGCTTATCCTCTGCAACAGATTCCAACTTCGTACCCCTCTGCTTCTGAATCTCTCGACTCAGTGAATCGACAACCATCGAATGTTCAAGTTTTGCTGTTTCCTTTTCAACAGTCGTCTCTTTCTTTGCAATTCTCTCAGCAGCGATCCTGAATTCAACAGGTGCGGCTTTTCCTTCCATAGCACCCTTCAATAACTGAGATGTTGTTTCCTTCTTGAACTCCTCAATCTTTGTTTGAATGTCAGACGTCTTGGACATTCCAATAGAAGATTCCACAGCCTTTGCGAGACTCTCCTTCACTTCGGGAGGAGCCTCTGAAACATGCTCGCGTTCAGTCTTTTTACCAGTGGACTCTTTAATACTCTGTACAAGTGGCTTGAACTTTGGCATCGATGAGATAACTCGAAAGAGTGCCTCATCTTTTGTCTTAAACTTATTAAGCCCGATAAGGGCTGCAACTTCGGATGCGTAGAAGATTGGCATTTTATATGTGATACCTCTTCAACTTAAATACTAATGAAACCGGTTTAGACACTTTGAATGAACTCCCACTGTAAATAATCACAAATCTTTTTCCATATTTGGTCGTGCGCAATCAATCGATCACGCGATTTCAAAAGTGTGAAATGCACTTTATATTCATCCAGTTCCAGAAGCTCCAAAAATTTGTAAATAATGTATGCATAACTCAGAAAATTTCTACGATCATCTGGACAGTACAACAAAAAAGGTGCTTGAATTTCTTGGAACATTGCGCGTATTTTTTCTTCAATCTCAGCAGTAATCGTTGGAGGAGGATTTCCATTCAGTCTTGAAAGAATGTGAGTTGCATGTTCATAATATCTATTTCTCTCCAACTTTTTCAGAATATCGCGAATATCTTGCTCTGATAAGCTTGCAATATTTTCTATACGACGTTTCTTAATTTCACAAATAACCTCATTCATAACTTCATCGGGAATCTTTGTACTTTCTTTTGCTTGGAACTGATTCAAAATTTCATTGAGGTGGTTCATCTTTTTGTATGCATAATTGTTTCTCTCTTTTGGAGGATCTCTGAATCCAGGAGTATCTGTCACAACAAGCGAATATTCTTCCGATCCACATTTTGGACAAACAAGAATACCTTCTGCTGTCAACTCTTCACGAGCAACATTACACACATTACAATGTTCAGCCATCTTTTTGAGTGTTTCAGCGGCATCTGCAATAATTGTTCCATTTGAAAGTCCCATTCTACTCACATATTCATCAAAAATCTTGCGTTTTGTGGGAGCAATCGATTCACTTTCAACTGGCTGAAATAGTTTATCAAATGTTGTAAGTGATCCCGACATTGAAAGATTTGCAGCTTTTGGAACAGCCATTTTTTTGGATTGTGAATAATATTCAAGCATGATGTCTGCGTTATTCAGATAGTACTCTGTAAGTTCTTGACCTTTTTTGTCTCTTGTTAATTCTGTCTGCAAATAGTCTAGTTGTTTTTCGAGTAATGAACGTTTGAATACATGGTCGAAATCAAATGAGTTTTCTGGGATCTGAGAAATCTCTTTTTGAAGATTTTGTATATCTAGTTCTAGTTGTTCAATATGCGTTGGTTCCATCTTTTTACGAATAGAATCAACATGTGTTTGATGCAAAGAATCGAGAGTTCCTTTCGATTTTGTACATCCACTGTTTGTCTCACGTGCCTTTTTTACTTTGAAAACGTCACTCATTTATGAGTTTTAGTATTTTCTTCTTAAAGTGCGTTTTTTGTGGTTCTTGCGATGCTTGCGAGTTCTGCGTCTTCTGCCACCAGGCATGTCTGCGAGCAACTCAGCTACTTCTGCTTCTGCAAGTGAATGCTCCTCTCCGCCAGCTTCAAGTGCGGCAACAGCAGCACCGCGTCCACCTAATGCACCTATCGCTCCTGCAACAGATGCTGCCTCAATTCTTGCAGATCGAAGTCTACCTGCCCAAACGGTTCCAGTAGCTCTTACCGCTCCTCTTCCTGCCTGTAATGCCATTTCTGCTAGTTGAGGAACCTGTCCAATGACATGGTCTACAACTGCATCAACACTTGCATCTGATAGCAAAAAGTCACGGCTGACGATAGCTATCGCCGCTGCCCGCTCAGCTGATGGCTTAACAAGTCTCCTGTAAACCATTCGAATAGCCCATGTTGCTGCTGCGGTTACAAGAGCGCTGCCTATTACAGGTGCAGCATTTGCACCGATTATTGCCAAGTTAGATGCCAACGTAGGTATACGATCTAATGAATGGAACACACGAGGAAATACATCTTCTAATACGCGTAGGATAACAGTTGCTAACCTTACAATACGTGATTGCGGTGATGATAAATCTGCAAGTGCAAGACCTCCAACAGATGTTTTTAGTGCCGTACGTACTCTTTCTCCAAACGCAGCTTTTGCAGCCCTTCCTTCTGGTGTTGCTTGTTTCATGAGATTTAAGCTATCTGCAATCCCCTGCATCTTCGTTAATGGATAGTCTGTTATTTCGTCCATTGCTGTACTACCAGCTGTGCATAATGCTGCCATGAGAGATTTTACGGTATCGACTATTCTCATACCACCGCGAAGACGTCTACGCTTACCGCCACCACTCATTGCACCAATTAGTTCAGCTTCAAGTGCTCTCGCAAAATCAGCATTCAAATCGCACTTCATTTCAGAAAGTATACTAGCGGCTTCATCAACTTCCATAGCCATTCCTATTGTCTACTTTGTTATATTTTTTGGCAAGTATAGTGATTTTCCTAAAACATAGTTATAATATAAATGTCAGCTATCGTTGTTCGAGTTGCAGCAGGTACTCCTTGTCCTCCTGGGTTCACAGAAGGTATATCCACTCGTAGAACTAAATTATGTTTCAAACAAACTTCAAATCCGGCTGCGGATGCGTCTGCCGCAGCTGCTGCACTTCCGCCGCCTTCCGTTCCTGACGCAGGCATGGATGATCTTGCTGGGATATTTGGTTCTCTAACAATGAACCAACCAGCTGTGGTAGAACTTACTCATTTAATGAGTATGATGGGAATGTCTGGTCGCGGTCGCCGGCATCGTAGCACGAAAAAGGCTCGTAAAACTCGGCGCAGACGCCTATAACTTTTTGAATACAACACCAAAAATACATGCAACAGCCAATCCCCACCATACGTATTGAGTTAAATCAGTGCTTTCTATTAATTTGGATGGTTGTGCAGAATATTCCGAAGGTAAAAACTGATCACCAAACCTCTCCTTCTTGATTTTCGCTGCTTCTGCCTTTTCTAGGTCTGCTTCGTTTGAATCTACTTTACATCGTTGCATAGACACTTCCAAATCATAATTCATAAATTTTGTTTCGTATCGTTCATTGCTACCATCCTCGTTTGTAACTGGACATGAATATGCCTTACATGGTGGAATACCATCTAATATGAGTGCATTTAATGGAGTTACTGGATTCAGAGCTTTGATATCGCCAAACATACCTGGAATGATACCATTGAACGCATCTGCACTTCCTCCCAAAACACGTGTCATATTCTCTGGAAGGACATCAGCGCCTCTCATTCTGTTGTTCACATATGACCAACGAGGTATAACTGAACCATTCGGTGCCTTACACATACCACCTGTTTCGGCAAATGAAGCATTTCCCAAAAGAGGACCAGTTGTTAACTGTTGAACATAAGAGCCAACTGCGGCTGCATTTGTAAACACTTGACTGATATCGCCACTATCGCCCACACCTAATGCCTCTGGTGTACGAATCATAGCAGAATAGTCTGCCGGTTTTCCAGTCACTCTATCAAGTACATTTGTCCCTCTCTGTTGCAGTCCAGACCACAAACTGTTTTTCCCGAGATCTGCCATATTATGTTTATACACTAAATTCCTCTAACTGTTTCAAGAATTGCGCATTCGTCATCACGCAGGGTCTCTGACGGACCATACGTTCAACACAACGGTCAATAGGCACTTTGAATCGGTCATGAATATACCCAGCAGCTAAAAATGCAGAACGATTAATACCTGCTTGACAATGCACATAAATGTTTGTACATTCAGGATCCTCTAAAAACCGGTCCATTGCTTCTTTAAATTTTGCGTACCATGTTTTGAATAGATGTACATTTTCTGTATCTTGTGCTCCAATGCATACATATCTGTTTTCTGGAAGTTTGAGTGGACATACTGCGTGGTCTGCACAATTGATGACATGCGTGATACCAAACGATTTCATGAACAGTGGAGTCAGACGATACGCGTCCCCTACGATTATTTGTCGAAACGGTGTCGAAACTGGATCGTAATATGGACCCCGACTACGCGGTCTTTCACGCGCAATTATAGTAGCGAGATCCACCATTCCTACTTATTATACCGCGCCTAATTCGAAACAACATTTCAAACTTCATAAAAATGGATTCTGAAATGACGGAAAAAATAAAGAGTACGATCAAAATGCCACCTAAGTTTCAACCAATGCTCGCAAGTAACGTAGAGTTGAAGTCGGTTATCTACCCCGTCTTCTGCACTCCAAAATATGACGGAATTCGATGTGTTATTCGTGACGGTGTTGCACTCTCACGAACGCTCAAACCTATTCCAAACAAGCATGTCCAAAAAATGCTAAAAGACTGTCCCAACAATCTGGACGGAGAACTCATTTGTGATGGAAAGTCGTTCAATCAAATCCAGTCTGCGATTATGACTGTTGAGGGAACCCCCAAATTTACATATTATGTATTCGATATCATCGATCCTGCCGCACCATACACCGATCGTATGGAACTGCTTGAAGATATGGAACTTCCAGCTGTATGTCAAAAGGTGTTTCCTCTTGAAGTTCATGATGAAGATGAACTGCTCGGTTATGAGCATGAGTGTGTCGAAGAGTGGGCGTTTGAAGGCATCATGATTCGAGATGGCGAAGGTCCGTACAAGTTTGGACGTTCAACTGCAAAACAAGGTTGGCTTTGCAAGTTGAAGCGATTTCAAGATGCAGAGGCAACAATTATCGGATTTGAAGAGTTGATGCACAACTATAATGATTCAGAAGAAGATGAACGTGGTCACAAGAAACGTTCATCCAAAAAGGAAGGTAAGGTTCCTGCTGGAACACTAGGTGCATTCATTGTGCAGAACGGTGAACAGACGTTCAAAGTCGCTACGGGTATGACAGCAGAAGATCGAGACAAGTACTGGAAAGATCGTGATAGTATGATTGGTAAGCTTGTAAAATATAAGTACCAGGAATCAGGTGGTCTTCATCTTCCTCGATTCCCTGTGTTTCTCGGTTTACGCCATCCAGACGACATGTAAATAATGAGTTATCAAGTTATGTACAACACGTGTTATGGAGGATTTGTTATACCATCAGAAGTCGTTCATAGAGTATTTAAAGAACATCCTCCACATACAGAAATAGGTTCTACATTATTTGAAGCAGAAAAGTATAGTTTGTTTTTGGAAAAGGATGATCCACCTCCATCCGAAGATAGGCATTTTTATCGTATTATGAGTCGAGAACCGTTCGAAGGAGACTACGATAAACTTATTACTGAACAAAAAACATATACGAAAGACAATTGTTATGTTCAACATCGCACAAACAAAAATATATATTTTGTCGATGGTGTATTGAGCGGTAGAGAGTATAATTGGAGAAAACATCCATTTGTTATTCAGTGTATGAAAGAGATGGATTATATTGAAAAGAAGTTTGGATTCTCAAAGATTAATATTGCAGAAGTTTCCGACTGTTGCACATTCAGTATTCGTGAGTATGATGGTAAGGAAAGTGTGCATATAGTGTTTCCATACAGAAGAACAGTGACAGAACTACTACAATATATTGATGATCATGATGAAACAAAACTGAGTGAAGTTTCACGCAAACTTGTTTCAAAAGAAATGAAGTTATCTGATATTTCACATTATTAAATCTAGTGCCCTCTGAATACCGTGATGTATAGTATGAGTATCGCGCATACTTTTTTTCCAATTGTCTTTGAATTCATCAAACTCTGGTCTAGCTTTACCAGTGATATAGTTATATTTTGTCTTACGATATGCATCTTCTAACATAGTGTTCAAATGACTAGCCCATTCAACAATTAAACGATGTGACAAATTCTTTTCGAGTTCAGTTCCCTCCTTCCATACATCAAAGATTGCTGCCGAATACAAATACATGTGATGACCAGGATCCAATGTATTTGAAAACGTTTCAAATATTTTTTCAATTATTTGTAATTGTTCCATTTAGATTAGTGGTTGTAATAGCGATTGCAGTATGTAAATAACTACAACACCAACTGCGCCCAAAAACGCTGCACCATAGAAGGATACAACACCCGAACCACTGTATGCATGAGGAATGTATCTTAGTAGAAGAGACTGGACATGTGTAAAAGAAATTAGAGAAACGCCCAAAAAGATTGCAACATAGGTCATGATACTTCTCAGAATGCTTTTTACTGAAGGTGTGGGAAGAACATTACCCATCGGGGGAGGCGGACTATACGTCTGCGTACCTGGGGTCATAACCGGAGTGTATGTGGTTGCAGAAGGAAGAGGAGGAGCCGATTGAGACGAACCGCCAGTAGGCATTAACGCATCGAGCGGAGTAGAGTCCATTTATGTTACGAATCTGAAATTACATGGAGGGTGCCGACGCGTCTGCTATTCTGTAACGATAGCACTTGCCGTCAACTTTATTAATCGCATTTGTAAGTTGATCTAAATCAATTGCCGGAACAACATATTCTGCTCGTGCACGATGAAACAGAAGTACGGCAATACCAACACCTATAACAAAAGAGAAAAACATATTTGCTTCTGGTCTTTTCACCACTTCTCCAATATTTACCCCAATCATTTGTGTAACATTGACATGAGATTTAGAGAATCTACTTCTCCTGTGCATGGCACCTCGATTGAACGTATTGTGAAAAACCCATTATCGACCTTCGGGTTTTTGAATACCATATTTGGTTTAGCAGGGTCTGGCATCATCTTTGTGTTCATAGTAGGTGGCACGAACACAGTAGTGACTACAAGCCCGAACAGTAGTCCCGCGAACACATACCACGGATCAAACATTGTTCTTTACGAAGAGACTAATTTGAAGTAAGGCTTCATCTCGTCATTTGGTTCCATTCTGAACGATGCTGGTTTCGCTATAACAATTGGCTTTCGCATGAGTCTAAGGTAGTCCATTACCTCTTTATTTGGCTCCATTCGGAATGGTACATATTTTGCAACAACGACTGGTTTATCGACTTTTTGAAGTACAGAATTAGTTACTCGTTGTACAGCAACAGGTGGAGGAGGCGGAGGAGCAACAGACGGAGGAATCAATGCAAAATCGTATGTTATTACCGAAGGTGTAGCAAATTCAATATGTATAATCTCATGAGGCGTACCTTCTGCAACAGGTGTGATTGTAAAATTTCTTGGAGAGTCTCTTTTTGGAAGTTTTAGGATATACTCACCATTTGGAAACTGCTCTTGAACACGGCGAAGGATATCTTGCAATGGTTGATATCTACTAACAATCTGTGTCGCTACATCTGGGTCTGATCCAGATGTTTCTCCAATAAATACAGATAGCGTTCGAATAATGTCATCTTTGAATGTTTGATTAACTGTTCCTATACGTATTGTTTCTTCTGAAATTGGAATAGGCGGTGCAGGTTCTGCTAGTTCTTGCGGTACAATCAAATCGAAGTGATCTTCATTTGTGTTGACTAAATGAATAACACTGGAAGATGATGGAGCAGGGTATACATCTACCAAATCATACATACGACCACTTCTAGATTTTCTGTACACTGCGATTGTCGAATCAACTACATTTGCAGCAGCAGCACCAACTCCTAAGTCAACTTCTGGCCATATTTTTGGCAGACCAGGCATTTCGGTATGCTCTTGGGGTAGCAAATCAGTATATTCATCAAAATTCATATGTCTAGGAATACCTTCTACGTTAATCATCGAACTTCTTCCTTCACCAAAATTATGGTTAAAAAGTGTAGCGTAAGAATCTTTGTTTCGCTTCAACCAATCTGATACTTGTTTTGCAAGATCTATTGCAGATTCATGCGATGCTGACCGGTCATCACTTGATGGATCCGCTTCCTTCCCTTTTTGTACAGCTCTGTAAAAACACCATCCGTCACTTCTTGCCGTTATAACACGAGTACCGCGTACTGGAATCGTTGATCTGATGTTCAAAGGTAATTCGGAAATACCCATGAATGCTGGTGCAGCAGCCACAGCCTCACCTTCGGCAGCCACATTTTGAGCAGCAGGAGCAGCAGCCACAGCCTCACCTTCGGCAGCCACATTTTGAGCAGCAGGAGCAGCAG
>JBBAJS010000024.1:14628-60874 GCA_040403975.1 Sediminibacterium sp. | reverse complement strand
AAAAAAGAAAAACTCAACTTTGTTGAATAGTATAACTATGTTTTTCTTTTTTTATTTTTTATTAATTTATAATAAGATTTTAATTTTTAAAAAGAATTTTTATTTTTAATTAAATTCTTTTTTATTTTTTTAATAATTAAAGAAAATTATGATTTTATATTTTTTAATTATTTTTACAAATTTGTTATTATTAATAATAACAAAAATTAAAATATTTTTTATATTTTTTATATGTTTTTTCAAAATTAGAAAACAAATAGAATTCAAAATTAGAAAAACCCCAAAATTAGAATTCTATTTGTTTTCTAATTTTGAAAACAGTTTAAAAAGAACTGTTTAAAGAACTGTAATGGAAGAATATACTCTCACACTTACTAACAAGCGCGTTTACGACTTTTATAAAAAGAATGATACAATCAGTTTCGAAACGATGAATCTTCTTTTTTTGGATTTCATTGAAAAGTTAAACGGAGATTTGACACAGACCATAAACACAAGTGCAAACCTCGAAGTTCTCTCCATTGTGAAAGATTTATCATCACAAGTGTTTAACTTAAACAACAATGTTTCTTCCATGTCTTCTTCCATCTCTCTCAAATTCCATGAAACAAATAAAGATTATTTAAATAACATTAAACTTCTTTTAGAATCCTCATCATCGTACAATTCTGACAAGATGTCATCAATCATGGATAAAAACAATGAACTCTTTTTCAACAAGATTGCGGAAGCCATTCCAAAAAACAACGACTCTCTTCTTATTAAATTAGAAACCAACTTAAAAGAAGTAAAACAATCCATCTTCCAAGAATTGACAAAACGGGAAACCAATCCGGAAGCCATTCGCGAATATTTATCTTCCCTGGATCTTCGATTGCAAACATTACAGAATCCAATATTATCTTTTATCGGAGCCAACCAAGAACAACTCATTTCTAATTTAAATGTCATTAAAGAAAAAAATTCGGTTGACAATGAAAAACAAGATAGAGTTCTAACAGAGTTGGAAGAATTTTTGAATAAATATAAATCCAATGTCACTTATAAAGGACAGTACTCGGAGAATATGTTGCATGGAGTGTTAAACAAGATGTTTCCGAGCATGGAAATTGTAAATACAACTGGTTTGAAAGCATCTGGTGATTTTATTATGAAACGAGATAATATTCCATACATTCTTTTTGAAAATAAAAACTACGAGGCAAATGTAAATTTGGAAGAAATCAAAAAGTTTTTGAGAGATGTCAACGAACAAAGATGTAATGGAATTCTAATGTCACAGAATTCTGGCATTGTATGTAAACCTGATTTTTTCATTGAAATCCATGATGGTAGAGTTCTTGTTTATTTGCATAATGTAGAATATTCAAATGAAAAAATAAAAGTGGCTGTCAGTATTATTGAACATCTTTCTTCCAAACTCGGAGAAATGGATGTAAAAGATGGAAATAATATTGATAAAGATATTTTGGATAATATTAACACACAATATCAGACTTTTTTAAATCAACGTGCATTTATTGTAGAAACATGCAAGACTTTTCATAAAAATGTTATTTCGCAGATTGATAATTTAAAAATGCCAGATCTCGGAATATATCTGGGTTCGAAATACGCATCCATTCAAAACCAAGAATTCGTTTGCGATGAATGCGGAAGCTGTTTTTCAAAGAAGGCGAGTTTGGCAAGCCATAAGAAGAGTCATAAGAAATGATTTTTATACTTTTTTTGTATTTTAATAACAGCATTTTTTCCTCTTAACCATTCACTTTCCCATACAGACTTATACATAAACCCCTCTTTTTTGCAAAATTTTTGTTTTTGAATAGTATTAGAATATAATTCTCCATATGATTTTTTTGATATTGGATTTATACTTCTTTCATCATAAACTTTTGGATTTCCGTGCCAAAAATATCCGTTATATTCATAAATACAATTTAAGTGTAAACTATAACCATCGGCAATATTGAATTCTCCGTCATGATAATTCAACATATGAAGAATATCAGGAGTTGTTATTTTCATGTATTCCAACCATTCAATTTGGCCAATGGAATATTTTTTTCTGGAAAATTTACTTTTTATCCATTCTTTTTCTGGAAATATTGACATTACGAATAAAGAAGGAGAACTATTGTATTTTCGCAATATATAACCTCCCCCATAATTTTCAATAATGAAGTTACGTGAAATACCATACCAATCTTCCATATTCTTATAATTCAGTTTTTCTCCTAGCCATATTGCGTATTGTTTTTCTGCTTTCTAAATTCCAAAAATGATAGGGAGCAACTTTAAATTTCCACCCCAACCATTCGTTATTTGGAATATTATCCTTTATAAAAAGAAACGGAGATCCTTTGTAATGTCTGGTCAATAGACCTGCTCCATAATTTTTGGTAATTATATCTACCGTTAAATTATACCAATCTTCCATAGTTCTATACCCAAGTATTTCACCTAACCATATAGCATATAACTGATGATGTATTTTCTCATTCCAAAACCCTTGACTCGTTTGAACGAATTTCCATTCCAACCAATTTTCTTGTGGAAATACTGATTTTAAAAATAATACCGAAGAACCTTGATAATATTTGATTAAACCACTTCCATAATTTTCATTAATTATATTAAATGTAACTTTATACCAATCTTCCATAGTTCTATACCCAAGCGTTTGTCCTAACCATTCGGCATACAATTTATGATTTTCTTTATTGTACCAAGTTCCTTGTTTTACTCTATCGTTTTTGACACAATCCATAAAAGTTTGGAATGTGTTTTGTTTTCTGTTTTTATTGCAACTACGACAATATGCTTCCATTTTTAACAGATACCCAAAACTTTTTTGGATTTTACTCTGACATCCATCTTTATAACATTTACATTCAATGATTACTTCACACCCCATTTTTTCTTTTGAATAATCCTTCAAGAGAATAACATTATTTTCAATGCAATATCTAGTCAAAATATCTATCGTATATTTACTCATTGTTACTAATTATTCATCAAAAATATTTAATTCTTTTTGCACGACATTACACACTCATCCGAAGTCAATATTCTGATAGAAATGGGTATCATTTACACGCATTTAATCGTCTTCTTCTATTTCTATAGACAAATACCTTTTTGCATTTAACTCAAGATGTCTTTCTAATTGTTCATTAAAATACTCACTATTATCATAATTTTCTAAAATTAATCTCTTTTTATTTTTGTCTCTGCTAATTTCAATTTCAAACCCAATGTGAGAAATAAACTCATCAATATAATTTGGAAGATGGTCATGTTTATCAATTATACATATTTGTTCTTTTAAAAATCTAACAAAATCTGAAGGCCTTGTTTCATTGGCTGGACAATATAGCCTCCAGTATTTATAAAAATAATATAAATTATTCGTTTCTAATTTATATTTTTCAATAATATTCGTTAACATCCTTTCTTTGACAATGGGATTTATAAAATCTTGCCAATCTATATAATAGGGCTCAGTCCTATCAAGCGTAAAAACGCAAATACTTACCTTTTTTCCATAAAATTTATTATAATTTTCCGATATTCTGTCTTCTTTCATCTTTTTTACATTAGTTACTAGATGTGTATGAAAAATACTATTTACTAATATTTCATTATAATTCAATGATTTAAACTGTGGTTTTATATATGCTATTATTACATTATCTTCATCATAACCAATTAATACGAAATTTTTATGTGTATAAAAATTAGAATTACCTTCATATACTATGTGTTGGTCGTATAGCCAATTTATCTTTGGATATTTTGTATGGAAAGAATTCATTGTGATTTTAATATCATTCATTTTTTCAAAATGTTTATAAAGATACAATTTCACATTTTCTATTTTTCTATTTTTCACGATTACTTGCGATTTAAAATGTTTTTTACATAAACAATTTTCGTGACCACTTATGTCATCAAAACTATTATCATAAAGATCAATAATATCATAAATATCAACAATATTAATATCAGAATATTCTTTTCGATGAACAATTTCGATTAGATAATTTAAAATAATACATTCAAGAGGACATAAAACTATGTTTTCGCTATTTTGTAATATTTTTTTAAGTTTTGTTTTTAAATGGCTTGCTACTTCTAAAATTGCTTTGAAATACCTTATATAATCTTTTCCTTTATTTGAAATTCTAATAATAGGAATACATCCGCCTTTTAACAATGTATAATATTCTTTCAATGTGTTTACAGTAATAATATCAGATTTACAAACTCTATTTAAAATGGCTATAATTTGTTTTTTAATATCAGAATCATTGGACGTTTTCTCCTTGTTTACTATCTCTAATAAAATAGTTATTAATAATGAAGAGTATCTAATCATATGATTGCCCAGATCTATTATACGGGTTTCCCCTGTACTTTCAATCAATGGTTCAAAATCGGCATTCTTAAATATACTTTCAAATAACTCGTAACTTGTATTTATAGAACTACTAACAATTTCATCAAATTTTATATTTTTAGTAATATTTACACTTGGTTTCATTTCTTTGTCTTCACACATCATAAAATTTTGTCTATAGATATTAATTTTGTTTGCTATATCGCCATTGTTGTTGTACTGAATATATAATTTTTCTTTCATTCGTGTTATCGCAACATGTAACAACGAATCGTATATTAAATTATTGGAAGATTGACTGAATTTTTTTAATGCTCCTTCATTAAACCCAATCATAAATACAACGTTTCGTCCATCCCCTTTTGAAGAATGACAAGATACAATGCGGGTAGAATAATCCGATTCAGATAGATCGATTGAAGAACCTTCTTCCGATTTATGAAATATAGCATATCTATAATATTTATCTTCCTCTGTAAATTTGGTTTTCCAAAAAATATTTATAGCTAGTAATAAAGCATCTACGAGCGGGTTATTCTTTGTAAAAGGAGTAACAATCAAAAAATCTTCAGGGGACCTTGTATTTTCATAAACTTCGCTACAGTAATATTCCATTATTTTTTCAACTTCTTTGCTTAGTATTTCATCATTGGCATCCGATTTATTTTTAGAGTCTAAAAATAATCCATTAAAAAATACTAATGGGGTAGTCTCTTGACCATCGTACACTTTATACGGTTTTATCTCTGGAAGCCCATATTTTTCAAAAGGTATCATATAATTTACAAATTCGACTAGGGTTGGATGGATGAACCTCCTACAAATGTTTGAGGATTCTAGTTTAATTATATTTATTGAAGGAAAATCATTCTCCAAAAAATATGTAAAGGCGTTCTTTTCATTAGATATGCTTTGTAATTTATCCCCAACAATAAATACATCGATATATTTATTTCTCATAATTTGCACAATCGCTTTCGCATAATACTCTGACGGATCTTGAAATTCGTCGAGTACAAGCAATGTTTCTTTATTTAATTTTGGATTTACTTTCGCAAAGTTGATTGTTCCGCACTTTTTTGTTTCTATATGACAATCGATAATAGAATAAATTAAACCTTCAAATTTATCAAAATGCGAATGGTTTTTATCGCCAATAGAATACGTAAAAGAATCTAGCGTCGAAATAATTATTTGACAGTTTTTTTGCGATTTTTCATTAAAATATTTTATAATATATTTTTTGTTATTTTCTATTATTTCAATTTTCTTTAAATATTGAAAGGTTTTCTGTTGATTTTCGAATTCTGTTTTGATAATATGTTTTGCTGAATGTTGTTTTGTAATAAATATAAAACTTGTATAATGAGATTTATCATCATCTTCTAACATTTTAATAATTCCATGGGTTTTACCATTTCCCGCTCCCTGTTGTTTTATAAATAAATTACATTGTTCTGGTTCTTCGTTTTTCCAAATATCTTGAACATTTTGTAATGCTTCGATAAATTCATCCTTTGATTTCCCGTTTTCTACATCAATCATATGACTTTTAACATTATTTGGATTTATTTTGTATATTATTGAACCTATATCTATAAAAATAAAATCATAACTCGTAAAACTATTATATTTCCAATAGTCAGCTTCAAACTCTAAATAGACCCTATTAGCATGTTCTAATTTTTTAACAGTAATATTTTTATTTCCATCAACCAACCAAATAATATCAACACCATGTAATTGATAATCTTGTTTTCTATCATCGATTTCTTCTTTTTCGTATTTACTGTGCTGAATTTCAAGTATTTTTTTTTCATTCAGCAAAACATCCGCGCAACGTGTTTTCAGTTGCGTTGGTTTACAAGAAAAACATATTTCTGTTTTGGGGAAACGACTTTGCCATTCAGTATGCCATAAAGTCATTGGATTTCCACTGACATCACAATTATTTTTATGTCTAAAATGGGGTTTGTTTTTTTCGCCGTTTGCTAAAATCAATTCATGACCTTTTAAACAAAAAATGGGTTGTTTATCATTATTTTTTATATAATCATAAACACATATCTGATTGCCATTTATAAAACAATACTGTGATATAAAACTAACGTTGCAAAGCATCATTATATATAATATATAATGTTAGCTTTATATTTGAACTCAAATTTAAATTACATAAAAGTATTCAAGTAAATTCGTTAACGACCAATTAACCCCGTATATTTTATTTAAGAATTAAAAAAATAATGATATATGAATATTATGAAAAAAGGAGGAATGTATATTTATAATATAAATATAATACATGATAATTTTTCGGTTTACGAATAATCCTGGGTTTGGAGATAACATTAGAGGATTGATAACATTATTACAAATTAAAAAAAAACTGAACTTCGAATTAGAAGTAGATTTTTCTCATCATGTATTCTCTAATTTTCTTATTTGTAATTTTTCAAATGTAGAATACCAATACAAAGAATATTGGTTTACCGATGAAATTCCAAGAAATGATTTTTTATTAAAAGAAATATCATCATTTGGTAATATTATAATCACAACTAATTCATATCCAATTCTAACAGAAATTGATGAAGATATCAAAGAGTATATACGAAATTTATTTATTTTAAAACCGAACGTAAAAAGTTATTTGGAAGAACGATTGTCATCATTACCATCAGATTATCATTTATTCCATTATAGATTGGGCGACGATGTATTTGAAAATGATACATTAAATACAGATGAGATTTTTCAAAACTTTGAAAAAAATAAAAAGGATAATGCGGTAGTTATTAGTGATTCTTTAACATTTAAACAAATATTAAACAGTGCTTATGAGAATAAAGATGTATATTTATTTTTAAATAAACCAACTCATACCTGCAGCGGCGAGAAGAATATGGATACATTAATTGATTTTTTTTTAGTGATAAACGCAAAAACAGTAAATTGTTATTCCATTTATGGTTGGATTTCAAATTTTGTTTATTGGTCTAGTGTAGTTTATGATATACCATTATTTAATCTAAAATAGAATTAAATATTTTATATAATATATAATTATGTTGATTGACTTTCACGATATTATCAAAATTTTATTATCAAATAATATAGATGTTAAAGGTTGTTTTCATATAGGAGCACATGATTGCGAAGAATTAGTTTTTTACGATAAATTAGGAGTAACCCCTGAAAATATTGTATGGATTGACGCTATTCAATCAAAAGTTGACGAGGCGTTAAAGAGGGGAATACCAAATGTATATAATGCTCTCATAACAGATAAAATAGAAGAGGCTGTATTTAATATTTCAAATAATGTTCAATCTTCTAGTGTATTAGAATTTGGAACTCATTCACAAGAACATCCTTCAGTTGTATATGTAGATAAAATAACAAAAACAACTACTACCGTTGACAATTTCTTTAAAATACATGATATCGATGCGTCTAAATATGATTTTTGGAATTTTGACATACAAGGAGCAGAACTTATGGCTCTAAAAGGCGCGACAGAAACAATTAAACACGCAAAAGTGATATATTTAGAGGTAAATGAAAAAGAGCTTTATAAAAATTGTGGATTAGTTACCGATATTGACAACTTTTTAGATCAGTATAATTTCAAACGAGTTTTAACGAATATGACATGTTACGGGTGGGGGGACGCTTTATACATAAAGATGAATTAAATATAACATATTCTTTGAATATATTTAAATGATTATTTTATTCGAATTTGTACCAATCATGCCTCTTTCTCTTCCGCCTTTTACCCTTTCCTTTGAATCCAAAAATCTTTTCGGTGATTTTTTTGACAATATTTCTAAAAAACGAACAAAAAATACGATGAATTGTGCATAGAAAACTGTTACAATTAAAAAAGGATTATTTAAAAGATATTCAAGCAGGATTACACGTGAAACCGCTTACTTTTATTTTTATAACAAAGGACAAGGGAAATTCAAGACAAATATTTAACTTTTGTATAAGAATATCTCGACAACGAAAGTGAATTTTTAGAGATATCCGAATATGTAAAACACGTTGTAAACGTATTGAGTCTATGAAATTTATAAAGTTGAACGATACCAGTCTGGTTTTTCTCGTTTTTTCTTCCAAGTTGCGATTCTTTGTTTTTCTTCAGACATGTAATAATTGCGATAAGAATCTACTGGATCGTCTGTCTTGTATTTTTCGGGCATCGCTAGCGCGAATGCCGTCAACTCTTGTTCTTCGAATTTATCATCGCTAGGCATATGTTCTCTTAGCCTTAAAGCAGTCAAATAAGATTTGTGAAACTTGGTTTCAGGATGTCCGTATCGAAACCGCCATTCTTTATGTAATTCATCAACCAAGTCTAGCACCCATACGAAATTTGCCTTTGATTTGCGGCACCAAATAGTCACCGGATGATTTTTATGCGCCATTTTATAGAGACCTTCCATTTCATCCTCTGGATCCAATACTCGTTTGGAAGAACAAAGCATTTGTACCGCCTCTAGTAGTATCTTACTAACGTGCTTGTCCATCATATACTGAGCAATTTCCCATTGAAGAAGCGAAAGGATAAATAGGTTCATTGTCAAGATTTTGATATATAAATATTGACAATTTTCATTTCAATTTTTTTGTCCGAGTATAGATTTTTACATTAGTGATTCGATTTCGTTTGAAGTCAATCCTATTAATTTGTAGAAATCCTCTTCTGTTATATCCGCAATTCCTAACTTACGAATATCTGGAATGTAATTACAAACCTCTTTTTCCAAAAATGACATTCTGTATTTTGTGTAATCACATAAAATGTTTGAAACAATTAAATATTTGATAGACAAAAGATTAAAGTCAAAATTGTCACAAATATTAGGATACTGGAAATTAACCCATTATAGATGGGAGCACATTTACAAATGCAACTTCAAACGCCTTATCTTGTTTCATATGACTTTCCATAAAAGTATAGTTGTGTACCGTAAAACTATAATTATTCTCAGTACTTCCTGTTTGAATTGTGTACCACATTATTTGTTGGTCTTTTATTTTTGATAAAACACCCTCAATGGTGGCGGGGTTATTATTACCTGTGGCATCAGATTCATACTTTGTTGTTGCTGTATTTATAACCGAATTGGTTGAGTCGTAAGCTAACGTCAAATTTTCTAAACCCAATGTTTGAGTATTACTATAATCTCCATATGTAAGGGATGCGGGTAACCCAGGTGTATGTCCGTACTTGTCTATTGCTTGTGTTTTAGCCGCATTTGCGACTGTCAACTGGCTACATGTAAAATTTATTCTTGATTGATACCAATCAGATGTATCTTTTCCATTATTTTCACCAGGTTTAGGTCGCGTATAAATAACTACATACGGAACAGTGGTATTATATAATGTTATTCCTATGTTGAACCCCTTAAAATTTCCAATTGTTGATGGGGAATCTCCGTTGATTACACCTGGCGCAAAATACCAGTTCATTTTCTTTTTTTTGTCTCTTTCCAAACTAAAATTGGAATTATATTCTAATAGAGTGCTATCTGCATAGTACCATCCTTGTGTAAAGGCGACATATAGATTTAATTCGCGTGGAATTGGGGCGGCAGGTACATCCCCGCCATAAATAGACTGACACGCAAAATTTGCGTTTCTAGTTTGATAATGGACAGGCTTAAATGTAGATGAAACAAGTTCTCCTACACTACATCCATTGAGAACAATATCGCCGTTATCAACTTTAAATTGGCCGGAAATACCAACCGCACCAGAGATATGAAGACTTTTTGCGGGATCAATATTGACAATAACATCATTTCCATTAAATGTTACCAAATCAGTTGCTTTAACATCAAGTTTAGCCGTAGCAAAGTTCATGGAGGAAGACATAATATTTACATTGTTCGTTTTAATATTTACCGCGGTATTGTTTTCAATGTATACTTTATCATAAATTGATACTTGTTCTTGTACTTGCAATTTTCCGTAAACCAATAAATCACTATGCACTGTAACATCCTGTGGAGCGAAAACATTGTCTGTTATATCGATAGCAAGATATCTTGTAGGGGTTACCAGGTTTTGTTCGACTGGCATGTTCGGAGTTGTATCGAATAAACTCATATAAGTATTTTATATTATTTTTTTTACAAATTAAAAGGTCATCAACTGAAAATTTATATCATACTTTATGTAAGTTATACGAATGCTCGAAATGATAAAGTAGTTGCCAGGATTATTTATAGTTATATTATTCACTCTACTACACGAATGACCATTTTTTTTTAAAAGGGCAAAGTGTTCATTATAAACAAATTTATTACCCACTGTCGAACATTGATACGCCCCTGTTTTTTTTAATTCGGTTTTATAATTTACTGTGCCTGTCCGTGTATTTACATTGATAAAAAAGGGTGATGGTTGAAATGCGTAAAAAGCAACATCGATTCTTTTTATATCATGAAAATGACATGGTTTGACTGGAAATGTTAATGTACCCTCTTTAAAATGCCATCCATTTTGAGGATATATATCGTATGTCTGAAAGTTCGGATTAGCGAGATCTTGCGGATTATCGAAAAATAGTTTGGATGGATATACCAAACGAGTTACAGTTGGTCTATGCCATTCGCCCCATTCTCCATATTCAGTCTCCCTATATGGGGCACGTGGCATTTTGGGTTTCTTTAGAAATCTCATCCATGTTTCAGTCATACTATATACATATATATATATAAATACACAATTTTATTTTTGATTAACACATAGGTTTTGCGGAAGATTTATAAGGAATATTATATGAATATTGTATGAAATGATACTTTCATATAAATTTAAAGAAAACAATCAAATCATATTTAATGGAGGTAGCCAATTTAAAAGATGAACTTATTTACAACGAATTACACACCAAGCTTTTACAATTAAAAAGAGAATATCGGGACAATATTCGTAATTCGGACGATTTTCAAAATAGTACGTTGACTTTTATGACAAAAGTAAAAGAAATACAAAATGATTATTTACGGTTTGTCCACGAGTATCTCTGCAAAGAACATTCCTTTTTAGAAATATCTGATTATCTCATACACGTTGAAAACATATTCGGGTTATAATTGTTAATATCTTCGTTTTGCACTTCTTTTTCCGGTTCGTTTACTTCTCAAGTATCCTTTTCTGGTTCTTTTTCCGCTTTTTTTTCCTAATCTTTTTCCGAATCTTTTTCCGAATCTTATCCCTTTACGTTTTCCGCGAGCCATTTCAAGGTTGATAAATCGTTCGATTAAATGTTGTCGCGCATTTTCATTTAAGGAATTCTCGCCATCGAACGGAATTTCTTCCGAGACGCCATTATCAAATATATCTTCAAAATTATATATTTGATTTTCTCGATCTTCTAGATAATCCTCGTCAGTCTGTGTATCTTCTGTATCATCTAAATCATCGGCATAAACTAATTCAAATCCGTGATATCCGGGGTGAATTCGAAATATCCAATAATTACCATCTTTATCAATTTGTTTAATATAATTATCGTCTAAGTAAGTAAGTTTGTAGATTCTTCCGGGCTCTCGTCCATTTAAACTGTATGGATATCCATTTCTTACATCTTCCCATTCTCTTTCCATGTAATTGTCATTTATATTAATTCCGAAACATTCTCATTTCTTAAAAATACGATTTTTGGTCTTTTTCTTTTTTCCAGATGCTCTTGCTTTCTTGCCAATACCGTCAGTGACTGATCCAACGGTTTTTTTTTCAGAATGTACTATCCAGACAGACGAATAATTTTCATTCCAAATATAGTGAGAAATACCTTCTAGTCCTATGGCATATATTTTTTGCTGATTGTCAAAAATAACCAATTCAGTGTCAATATGAATTTCGTCAATTATTCTATTGTGTATTTTCGCAATGACTACAAAATGACCTATTTCATTATTATTACGAAACCCAATCATCGACCCGTAATTATTTTGTAATTCCTTACAAAAAAAATCGTATATTTTTTGTATAAATTCGAGATGTTCTCCTGTATCTATAAATTCAAATAAAGCCATCTCGCTATTTAATCCACCCTTTATATATTTGTCAAACAAATACTCAAACGTACATATTTTTAATTCATCCGGAGTAACTACTCCCTCGTTTCTTTTCCGATCTCCTACAGACTGTTGTTGCATACTTAAATCAAGTGCTTCTCTACGAGAGACATTATTTAATAGATGTAATGAACACGCTCCACAATCATTCGCGATATCGCGTGAAACACTTGAATTAAGCTGTTCTTCTGATAGTACACTAAATTTTAATGGAAATTGTAAACAACGAGATTGACCTCGAGATTCATGAATGTTCGGAAACCTTCTTTCTGAAACAAATTCGGGTTCACGTAATTCTCTTTCTTGTTCTCTTTCTTGTTCTCTTTCTCTTGTTTTTTTCGTTTGCTCTTCCATTTTTTTACGTGTTTGACTTCGCGATGTTCTTCCTAATTTTTTGTACGATATAGATTTACCTGGATGAAACATATATAATCCATTTATATATAAATTGTCGGATTTTTTGTAATATTCAAATAAACGATTTGATGGTTACAATCTCCATCATGAAATTAAAATATCATGTGATATTCTCTTGATGATTTTTTGATTGTTTCCAGCTTCATCTTCCCCACCAACGCATTCTTGGATCATTTTTAAATATTGACTATTTTTCCCACTTTGGATATTATCGTGTTCTGGGTTTTGATTTTTCCATTCCCGAATATTGCGTATATTTTTATTTGCAATATTCTTCACAAATTTCGTCACTTTGTGGTCATTATTTTCCCATTGTCCATCATTCACATAAATCGTCTCTTTTTTCAAATCGCTACAATGAATCGGACGTGTGTATACATCCAATTCTTTTAATTTCGATAAAATAATTCCGACCATTCCTCTCACATATCCAATCTCTCCAACCTTTTCCAAATCTTCCAAAGTTGGTTTGATGGATTCCACAAAGGAAGATATGGAAATCGCATCCTTACACTGTTCATTCAAAAATACTTGAATGTTAATGTTTTTCTGTTTGTTATAAATTCGTTTGGCTTTTTGAACATTTGTAATATTTGTAATATTTTGTAAAACTTGGTCTTTCATTTCTTTTTTGAATTCTTCCGTCAGCTCTTCTTTAATTTCCTTTTTCAATTCATTTAAAAGAATTTTATTATCAACCAATGTAGTTTCTCCGAATATTTCGCAAGTTCGTTGATGTCTATATAATCCCGACCTATACGAATAGACATTTCCACATCCACATTTGTATTTTGATTTTTCAGTCTCACTTTTCTTCTCCTTTTTGTATACCATTTGTATACCATTTTGATGTTTCCTAGTGAGAATATGGACGGTATATTTTGTTTTATCTGATGTATGATAGTCACAACTATCGCATACAAACAATTTCTTCTCCTTTTTCTCCTTTTCGTATACCATTTTGATATCATTGATTTTTTGTCTTTATATTTTTCAAAAAAAAATATAAAATAATTAGCGTCTGGTGCTTTTTCGTCACGAAAAAGTTTTTTGCGGGAGTTTCATCACAACACGTTTTTTCATTAAAAAATTATTGGATTCTTGAAAGTATTTTGGGATTTTAAAAAAGTTTCAAATTCCAAAAAGAATATTTCGAAAAATCCCAAAATACTTTTGAGAAAAAGGATAAAGTTTCGTATTTACATTAAAATATATAAAAGTATTATGAAACAATCGCTAGCATTGAGTAAAAAAGTCTTGCGTTATTTTGACGTACAACGTAAAAAAAAATCAGCAACATGTACTGTTTTTATTGATGCCCATGGGTCGGAAGAGTTGGAAATGAATTGCAGTTATGATAATGCGACCGTTTATTCTTTATCTGGTATTTTGGGGTCGGCTGCGTATGCCGATAAAATAGAAGGAACAGAAGAGTCGGATACGCTTCAACATCTCGAACGAATGAAACAATATCCTTTAGCGACAACAGAGACAATTCAACAAAAGGCGTCTGAGATAGCAATGGCATTTAAACCCATCATTGCAAAAAAATTCAAAGAAGAAGAAACAGATGATTTTATGGACAAATGGGGAAAAAAGCATTATGAAAAATATGGATTGACAAAAATGAAGCAGATGTTAAAGAAAAAATATTATTTTTATCACGGTGAAACGGAGAAAATGTGCGAATATTTTAATTTCGGGGTTTATATTACAGATATAAGTTACCCTCCCGATCAAGCTCCTTCCAAAAAATTAGAGGATTTGCGTGGAAGAAACATTGTATCTTGCGATTTTATGAATGAAACAGAATATCCTTTGGCTACTCAATATTTACACGAACTCTCTCAAAATAGTGAAAATATTCAGAAAATGGAAAGGCGTCATTTGATGGATAATACTTGTTTGGCGGTTCTTTCTTTTGATGAATTGATACAACTACTCTATAATTTAGGGTTTGAATATAGTTATATTTTCGATTATTCTTGTCGTTCTCATCCCTTTGTCAAAGAAGAGGTATCTCCTACAATGGAAACAAAAGAATTGTTTGAAAAATGGGCAATACGAGAAAGAAGACCTTCTCTCGTAAAACATTCGGGAAAGATGAAAAGCGCCGAAACACGCAAGCGTCGAAAAATATCAAATTCTCGCACATTAAAATCAAAAAACGATAAACGAGTAAAAAATGTCAAGAAACTTTTTTACTCTAAAATCGTCAATGTCGTCGAAGATATAATAGACGATATTGATTTTGATTATTCTCTCGAATTAATCGAGGAACCAAGAGAGGAAAATAAAATCATTTTAAATGTAAATGTCGACGATTTACACCTTTTTCGTATTGAAATTTTTCTCGATTTTTTAAAAATCATAGAGGTAGTTATTTCCAAAGACCCACAATACACTATTTTTATGGATATCCAAAAAGAGGGTTATGATTCTGAAACAATTCAAGAAATAGTGAAAAAATTTAATCAATTTACGAATAAAATAAAATCATTACGCGGGAAAACATTACGAAATTTGGACCCACTTTTAGAACACTTTTAGAAATGAACGGGGCGAATTTCTTTAAATAGAATAATGGGAGGATCTTTATAAACAAAATTAATAATATTGTCCTCGTTGTCAACAATCAACGGTATCTTTACAATGTGAAATCTTTTATCTTTGAGAAAGATGGACCCATGTGTTTTTAAATTTGAGAAAAAGGGTTCATTCTCTTTTCTCGCCACAGCTAACCATACGATTCTTCCTCGCGTCTCTCCCACTTGTGAGAAACAATCTTGCGATTTCATTAAAATATTCGGATAATCTTGTTGAATTTTTGTAGTTATTAATTGTGTCACACTTGGACAATCGTCGCTCTTGTGCACAAGAATTTCTTCTCCGCTACTGATCCGTCCAATATTTGTAATTAATTCCGTTGTTTCCTTTTCTCCGATAAAGGAGGTCAACTGCCGCATCATCCGCGGCTGTCGCACAAAGAAACCAATGGGTGTTTGCCATTTTGTCAGTCCGACCCGTTCTTCCCGGTGCTCTGCCTGACACGTTGCCGCAAAGACAATCATTCCTTTCCTCGATTCCCAATTATTGGAACCCACCATTTGCGTGTATCTTTGTCTATGTTGCTCCATTTTTTAGAGTTATTCCTTTTGTAAAAAACGGATTCAATTTTTTAAACACGTTGTAAAAATTTAAAAAAAAATGAATTAAAAATAACATTTAGTGAAAAGAAAAAGAACACAATGAATTTCCCTGAAGAAATCTGGAGCATTATCAAAATGTATTTTTTAGAAGATACCAAATACTTCTCTGCGGTCTTTGAGAAAGACTACGGCGATATACTGTCTATTCCGTTTAAACTGGGAATGTTTTATCAAGTAAAACATCATTTTAACCAATATATGTCTGTCTGGTTTCAAATGGGCGATTCAAATGATTCTGCATTGTACGCAGATATATCGCGTATTTATACAAGTGGATTTAAAATGGATGAAATGTGGCAGGCAATGGAAGAATGTAAAAGTCGCGAGAGACCGACCAAACTTTTCTTGGCGGAAATGAAACGACAGAGATATGAACAACACGACACAATTGACAATCATTCGTTTTATGGATTTTTCGAAAGTAAAACAGATTGGAGAAGGTTTGTTCGAACAGATATCAGTATACTCATAAGAGAAAAACAGGTAGCCAATGGAACAAGAGTTTATTTGTTTCTATCAAATGATATTGCATTTGATAGAAATTATATTTTTAAAACATCGAGAGGAACGCCCACGCATATTTCTCCGTTACGAATGGAAAAATTGGAAGATATGAGTATGCTGGATAGATATGAACAACATTTTAAGGATTTTGTAGATATTTGTGTAGTGTATCCTCCCATTCAAAACTAAATTGTAACTCTATTTCCTTTTATAAATACAATCTCATATTCGGTCCATATTTTATTTCTAAACCAAGGAAACATTAAATCATCCATAGGTGGAATGGCGCATTCTGGTTTATGTTTGAACCTAAAATCGACATCTTTATAACATCTTAACAATGAACCTATATTCCAACCATTTTCGATTATTTTTCTAGACATTAACACTTCTTTATTCCAAATAGCATCTTGAAAGGTGATAGCATAATTTGTTTTACTAAATATTTCACATTGTATCAAATATTCTACCGTGGTTTTATCCATTGAAAAAATATAAGATTGAACGTGTGATTTATTTAATGGATCCATGCAAGTGTTAATGGTACTTCCAAACAATTTTACATTCTCATTTAATCCCTCGATGTATATGTCCGTCCATTTCTTAACAACAGAAAGATAAGGACCCATCACAGAAGAATTTACAAAAATAAAATTATCGTATTGTTCATATAGATTATCATTTAATAATGCATCAGACCATCCTCCAAAATCGTATCCTATATTATCTCGAAGAATAGTGGTTACATTATCTGAATGAACATTAACTTCGTTTATACCATTTGATATGATTATAAAATCTACATTCTCATCACTAAAAATACAATTTTCTATAAAATGAGCAACCCTTTCATTATATTTATGAAATACATATAATACAAGAAGCTTCATTATCTATGGCACGTTAAAAATACTTTGAAATAAACGACATATGCATCTTACGAGTTTTTTTGTTCTTATTTTTACGTTTTTTCGTCAGTCTCATTTTTTTTTTGCGTTTTTTCCCAATGGCAATATCGCCGCGCATATCATTACACCATTCAGAATGGCTCTGCCAAATTGTTTCATATGCATCATAATCCATCACTCTATTATAAAGCATAATTTTATCGTATTTATTATTCGGAAGATATACATTATCAATGAATTCAATTTCATTCTTCCATATAATAGGAATACTAAACACTTTGAAAATGGTACCATTAACGTCCATATCCCCGCTATGAATAACAGGGACAGTGGCATTACGAAATTCTTCCGGTTGTGTATATGTTTCGTATCTATTTTTATCAACAAATTTTATTCTTATCTTATCGTGTTGTCTAGAAAGTTGTGTCTCATTTGTTTCGTATAATGCATCAATAATATACGCATTATCATAATAATCTCCCATAAAATACAATCCGTATACATGTTCTTCCAAAAAATCAATCGAACGGGTCTCGTCGTTTACAAGATAACATCTTGTGTATAATATACGAAAACGTTGATTACATGTTTCTGATTGTGTTTCGCATAAATAATCCGCATATACACTACATAAAAAAGTGGTTAAAATGGCGTGTTCTCGGCAGTCGCCAAATACATAAGGGAGACCCGTGATATTTGTAAATGAGTTGGGTTTAGGGAGTATGTTGTAAATACAAGCAGCCGCAGCGTCAATCGTATCGGTCCATACTTGATTAGTGTTTGCTCGTCCATCTATAAAATCATATTTTACCGCATTTTCTGTTTTGAATACTTTTTTTACAAATTGAACAATTTCTGTTATATATTTGCTAACATTGGTCGTAGTCAATTCAAGTTTATGAATAAGTATATTTTTGGCTCTTTCATAATCATACTTATTGATAATTACATCTGGATATCTTCCTCCGAAACGAATACCGCCTTTGATAAAGGCTGATTTATGTTGTAATTCAGATTCTTTCGGAATAAACAATGAATTTTCGAAAAGAGAATAGATATCAGGTTTATTTTCTAAATAATCGATATCTCCTTTTTCTTTGGTGGTTGGAAGAACATCGTTATCTACTCTTCTATATTCATCGCGATTCCACCCGATGGCTTCTCTAATTGCTTGAGATGTCATTCCTCCCTTCATTATATTATCATATGAATAAAAAAAATAGGATCCAATACCTCCGTTCATTTGGAAAATTCAAAAAGGAAACTATTTTATTCCGTCGTGTATAAATCGTTCTAATTATCGTCCAACTCCTATATATAAAAAGGCAAAAATGAAAATCATTAGCAAAGCAATTCCCACTTTTCGTTTCATATAATATAGTATTTTATTGATTTTTGTGATTAAATCAATAAAATCTTATTTTTCAAATAGATTATAGCACATTTGTGTAAAATCATTTCCTTCTAATAATAATCTTTCATTGTCATAATTAGGATATTTACTCGCGAGATAAAGAGTTGTATCATCGTATATCATATAAGCGCCTGGTTCATACCGAATAAAATACATACTATTTCCGGTAATTCTTCCAAATGTATTGAAAAGAATATCTTTGGGCAAAAAGGATATTTCGTTAAATGCCGACCCCCCGGATCCATTCTCGCAAAAGACAGATAAAGTATGACCCTTGACAGAATAATCTTTGGAAGATTGTATCCATGTGCCTTTAGGCAAAGGAAGATTTTCTGAAAATGAAATGATTTTGATTTTTGTATTCTTTTTATAATAATCTCCGTGATAATGTTCTATGTTAAAAACCGACTCCATACATCTTTCGAGCATAACCGACCCCGTTAAAGATAACGGATGGTCGATTATTTTGTTTAAAATATTATAAATACAAGTCTCGGCCGCGGTTTTAAACAAGATATTTCCTTTTTTAGCCATAATAAACCCATTATATAAATGGTCTCCATTTCCAGCCATAACAATATCATTTTCATCAAACAAGTCAATCATAGGATTGACCCCTACACAATCGATATCGACGTAAATACCTCCTTTTTTATACAATACATAATATCTAACCAAATCTGATTTATAAGCAAATGGGTTTACTTTGTTGTAGGCTGTTAAAATATCCGGGAATTCAGTGTCTTCCTTTAACATTTTTATTATTTTGTCATTTGTTAGTATTTTATAATTAACATTTTGTCTAACCGATTGAATTGCGGTATACATATTATCGCTGACATATTCTCCTTGAATCCAAATTTGATATATACATATATCCGCCCCTTCTGTATCCTTTACTTTTCTTTTATAAATATGATTATTATACAACTCACATGGACGAGTTGTTCGGTCCTTTTCATAGTTTGGATATTTTTCCACAAATATTTCAATATTGTCATGAAATATTTTCCCGTTACAATAATGTAAATATAAAATGGATTTATTTGGGTATTTTTTGCCTAATTTCAAATTATTCAAAGTAGAGACTTTGAAAAAGTCCTTCATAGCCAATTCGAAAATATACGATCCAGCGACATTTAACGGTAAATTTGCCTTAATTTGATGTATCCTATCGAATTTTTCATGATTCAATACCCTATTTACCGTAAAGTGTAGTATATGTTTTATGATTGGATTATTCATCTCCGTACAAATAAATTTTTGATATATGCCATAATTTTGGTCTTTATCTGCCACCATGATAAAATCGTGGTTGGATAATATCTTATCGATACTATTTTTACAATCGGTAGAAACATCTATCCATACGCCTCCATACTTATATAGGACACATAACCGAAAAAGGATGGACTTGGCCGCACCCATATAAAGCATATTATATGCTTCCGCTACATCCTCGCCAAAACTACAAACCATTTCATAGCATTCTTCATCGGTCCAATATTTATATTCGTAATTAATATTCATCAACCTCCATCGATTGATTGCATTATACATATTCTTTTTGACATTGTTTGAAATATACGATTGATGAATAATTTTAGGAATTTTACTCCCAGTCTCTTTTACCAATAAAAAGGGAGTCTGAATTTCTTCATCGTATCCATTTGTCATTTTCAATGCGATAAATTCTTCTCCGTATTTATTTTTGATACGAATTTCAATACAATCTGCGTCAAACACGTTTACTTTTATTTTAAAAACATTTTCATTTATATAAAAGGCAAAACACTCAAAAGAATAAATAGAATCCGATTCTATTATTATGTTTGAAATGTCGCTCGGAGACTTTGATTGAATCAACATTATATAAAGAATATATAGATTAAAATAACAATCAATAGTATGAAAAATTGCGGTGGAACTATTTATACAATTGATGGTAAAAAATATTGTGTCGGAGAAAAGAAAATGAAAAACGGGAAAATTATAAAATCGAGAAAGGGTACCCGAAAAGGGGTGAAAAAATCCAAAAAGACAAGAAAAACCAAAAAACGTCCTTAATACCAATTAAATATCAAAACAGTTTAAAGACATTCCATAGTAGTTATATGTCAAGGTACAGCGACCTAAACAATTTTCATTTTTAGAACACCCCCCCCCCCTTGACAGCGCCCTCCCGACTTTAGCTCATATGGTAGAGCGTTTGACTGTAGTAGTTTTTTCTTGATATCGAAAGGTAGCTGGTTCGATTCCGGCAAGTCGGAAACTTTAGAAATGATTTTTATATAGGATAAAAATCATTTGAAAACTTATCTTCCTGTCCATACTTTTATAATTGGCAAATGGCTATATTCATCTTTTTGTTCATACCTCATATTTTGAGGTAATTCGGTTTTCATTTCGTTTCCTGGTTTTGTTATTTTTCCAAAAAAAGTTGCAGGCTTATCACTGAGTAAAACAGAAATGACGCGTTCGAACGAACAACGATTATATCGATTGGTTATAAATACAATAAGCATATCAAGCATATATTTTTCGTTCATTTTTTTCAAATAATCGTGTCTAATAGACATCATTCCACCAAAACATCCATTCCAAGAACTCTTATCATGATAACGATTATTTAATTCATGATCATTGTAATGAGATATCATATTCCATTCGTCTTCCGGTTGATCCCAATGGTGTTCAAAATCCCATAAAGACATGCAAGTATCTACGCTAAAATCTATTTTTTGTTGAATAAAAACAGAATCGTGAATGATAACCGCTGTTTCAAACAATTTGTTATGCAAATAATAAATATAGGGAAGTAATTCCCCTCTTTTAGGATATTCGCTATCTATAATAACCGTTTTATATAATTCTTTGGAAGATAAATAGGTAGGGTCGCTATCGTCGTCAATGATAAGTATTATATTTTCTGGGTAATGTTTTCGGATACAATCATAAGACAATTTCCAATATTCATCCGTCGTCAAGTTATTGACATGTCTTAACATTATAAATCCCAAATCTTCCATATAATTAAATTATATTTTAGTTTATATCTAAATTTATTTTTATCCCAAAAATATTCAAAATGTTTAAATATACCCACATTATATAATGTCTGGATTATTTCGAAGAATAAAAAAAAAAAGAATGCGTATTTTATTTTATAGAAAATTGAGAATGATACAATATAGACTTTATCAAAAACGTATTGCGCGTATTTCTAACAAGATGGTTGTACCACCAACAATAGATCCACCAACAATAGATCCAAATATTTATACACCAAATGAAAATATGCTAAGCTTAAATTGGACAAATTCCGCACGTAATATTAAATTTAAACGTTTTATATTAGAATGTGAATTGTGTAGAATAGACGGAACTTGGGAAAAAAATAAAATAAAATACAATCCTCGTAAAAATTATCAAAATATAAATGGGAAACTTCAATGGACATTTGATAAATCCATTATATTTTTTGTCATGAACATGAAAAAAAACACAGAAAGATGGGAGAGTATATCTTCACAGTTGGAAAACCTTAAAAAAAAATATAATATTACCTACATAAGAGTAGAAGGAGTTGATGGAAATACAATGGAAAATGACCCGTCTGCCCAAGAAGTTTTAAAACCAAGAGAAAATTTATTAGGGTCTACATTTGAATATGGGGATGAAAAATGGATATATGATGGTACCGTCGCAAAAAGTTTTCCAAATCTTTATCTCAACGGACACCATGGAACCAAGGGGCTGACTATTTCAAATATGAAATGTTTTGATCTTATAAAAACGCAATATACAGACTATAATTGGTATTGTATTTTAGAAGATGATTCGCAGTTGACCGATAACAAAATGGACAAAATAATCGAAATTGCAAATACTTCAACCACTGATATGGTTCTAATAGATGAAAGAGGATGGGGGGGAACTTGTGCTGTAATGTATAACCAGCGGGTCATTTATTCTGTATCTGAAAATATGCATCCTTTGTCCGAATTTTCAATACACAATACACAAAGATATAATAGAGGCGCCAATTTATGGGATTGGAAATTATGGGTTTATCTTGATGTCTTTAGGATATCTTGTGACATGTTCCAAGTTGTGCCAAGTGGAAAATTTAAAAGTGAGATTGACGTATAATAAAATATGCAAAACAACAAGTATATTTTAATATAATAATATAATATGCTTCCTCGTAATATTTTTCAAACATATACTACCAAAAATGATGTATTTACAAATTATCAATTGAAAACTGCCGCTCGATCTTGGAATGTACCTGGATTTAATTATCATTTTTACACAGAGGAAGAACGCGATAGTTTTATAGAAACATCCTATCCAAATTTTTTTAAAGATTATTCTTCCGCTTCACCTACTTTGCGACTAGAAATATGGAAATACTGTGTCATTTATAAATATGGAGGAATATACGCAGATATAGATATTCGATTAACCTCTTCTCCTGAAATATTTATAAACAATAAAATGGTGATTGTTTCACCAGAAACTTCTTGTAATCGTGTATTTTCTGCTCCACCTAATTCTCCGATTTTAGAGAGTATTCTTGAATATTCTTTAAAATGTACCAAACCCGATATATTTATCCAATCAGGAAGATTATTTACTGACGCGGTAAATGAATACTTAAAAAACTGTTCGGGAGAAAATCCTACCATTGTCATTGATTTCAGCCAATTAATTTTTAAAGAACCCGTTGCGAAAAAAACCATTTATATGACTTATAAAAATGACGTCCCACCCAAAGTATTTGGACGATGGAAGGCAACCAATCCAGGATATGATATTGAATTTAGTTTGAACCCCGAATGTATTGATTTTTTAAAAACAAATTTTAATGAATATATTGCCAGATTATTTGTAGAAATACCTTGCGGACCTCATAAAGCCGATTTGTGGCGATTATGTAAATTATATTTACATTCAGGAGTATACGCAGACATAGATTTAGTCCCATATATTAACATTGATGCGATTGTAAATAATAATATCACCTTTTACTCTTGTCTGTCCATTGTAGGTAAATCCATTTTTCAGGCTTTTATAATAAACAACAGTTCTCCTAGAAATCCTCTCATTTTGTGTTTTTTGCTTTCTTTTTTGATAAATAGACCTTATTTGAATGGATATAGCGGTCCCACAGAAGACATGTATCAAGCCATCGCCTATAACACAAATAATTATAACCTTAAAGAGGAGACATCCTATTCAATGGACAAGGTAAAATTAAAAATAAATGTAGGATCGAGCCAACTAAGTCAAAAGATAATACATCTTTTTTATTTTCCAGATGTTCCATATACCATTGATGTTCATAATGGTATTGGAAATGAGTTTAATATTAAAATCAATGACAATCAATTGATTGTAAATAAATTGGATAGACTTGGGTGGAACAATTTATCATTGGATATTTGTTTTACTTCAAACGAAACCGTTTTTCTTTTTCCTGAAAGAGGTAGTTTGAATGGAATCAAACATTGTTTTGTTAGTTATAAAAATAGAAAAATATTGGATTCGCGGGATGAAGAATACTATCGAAACAAAGGGTGGAAGCAAGGAGGAACCGCTCCGCGTCGCCCACCACCAGGATACAATCGAATAGGATATTTTCGAAAAATGAATTATTTGAGACGGTTACATGCTATTCGACTGAGACGTCAGAGAATGATGCGCCGCATAAGACGATTTCGTATTTAACCCGAATATTTATTTGTAAAATAATCTATTCGTCCAAAACCATACCCAATGAGGTTGGATTTTGCGTTGCTCCTTTTTATAATTGTCGTGAAATTTCAAAATGGGTGTATTTTTATAGACAATATATTTATTTGGAACAGTTGTCAATAAAAAATGGTCAATCTGTTCCTTTGTAAAGTATTGTTTTAATAAACGAGGTCCGGTCGGAGAAGTCGGAAAATCGCCATAAAACTTGGTATTTACATTCCCAACAATCTGATAAATGGCGTTATAGAATATTTTGTTTTCGGGAAAACAGACAAAAATACCATTGTATACAGCGTCATTTTTACTAGTGGGATAATCTTTACAAAAATATTCATTGTTGATTAGATGAATGAATTTAAAATGATTGATACAAGAATATTTTACATCGATATAAATTCCACCGTATTTATACAAGACACAATACCTCCATAAATCCGCTTTGATAGCATAAGGAATAATACGATCATACGCAGACAATGCGAATGGAAAATGAGTTTCTATAAAAGACCTGTTTTGTGGTTCTGTTGATAAAATGTGAGTGAATTCGGGATTGTTTCTCCGTATATCCTCGATGGATTTCTTTACAGATAATGGCATATAAGTAGAATGCCACGTTTGAAATATATAGAGGGGAATAGTGGGTTTATTCATATATATTTTAAAAACATTTTCAAAATATATGTTTGACGTTATTATTATTGGAACCGGTATATCTGGGCTATACACTGGATTTAAATTAAAAAACAAACACATATTGTTAATTGGTCGAGATATAGGAGGAAGAAGCAATTCGGCATCTTTTCATTCGGTAAATGTTCCTATTGGTGCCGGAATAGGACGAAAACAAAAAGATGTATTATTAGCCGGATTAATGACGGAATTACATATTCCTATTCACGAGTTTGTCATTCATGAAAATTACATTGGATTCCAACCACTGGATATTTTTTCCGTTTTGAAAAAAAAACCGAAAAAGGGCGAAACCTTTAGAGAATATGGTCATCGTACTTTAGGAGATCGTTACGAGACTTTTTTGGAAACGGCTGGTTACAGAGATTACGAAAACGAAGACGCAAAAGAGGTCATTGAGTCTTACGGAATGGAAGATAATGTTCCTGGTTGGACGGGATTTTCAGTTCCGTGGAAAACTCTTGTACAAAAACTTGTTGATAAAATTGGAAGACAGTGTATTCGAAAAGAAAATGTCGTTTCCATAAAAAGACGAGACCACGGATTTTCTGTTTTTACGGAAAATAATGAATATCAATCTTCTTCCATTGTTCTTGCCACGACAGTAGACACAGTTCGAAAATTATTAAAAGACCCGATTTACAAAGGGATACAAGGACAACCTTTTATACGAATTTATGGAAAATTCAATTCGGATTCGACAGAAATATTAAAATCGGTAAATACGACAACCCTAGTGAAAGGTCCTCTTCAGAAGATTATTCCAATGAAAAAAGGAGTGTTTATGATTGCTTACGCGGATAATCGGAACGCAATGTATTTACATAAATATTCGGAAAATACACTAGAAAACCGTAAAAAGCTTGAAAAGCTCCTGGAAGAAGCTTTGCAGATATCTCCGTTAAAATTATTAGATGTAAAATCCTTTTTTTGGAAAATAGGAACTCATTATTATTGTCCTTCTCATTTGCCAAGATCACAGTTTATTTATGAAGCACAGCATCCTGCACCAAATATCTTGGTGGTAGGAGAAATGGTTGCGACAAATCAAGGATGGGTGGAAGGAGCTTTAGAAAGTGTCGAAAATGGACTACGTTTTTAATTTTCAAAAAATGAAAAAGATTAATCTTTGCTAAATATATGGGAAATGTTTCTTCTGGAATGAAACCGTCGCGTAGTCTAAAACATCGCAATAAACATCGCACTCCAAAGCGACCCGCTTATTGTAAAGTATGTAAGAGAAGTCATTTAAGAAATCATTGTCCAATGCAGACAAGGAAACATCGTAAAAGACATTAATAAAATAATATAAATGGTTTTCATTATTATATAATAATGAAAATTCTAATCTTGTTGGGATTTTTGACTTGTGTTTCTTCCTTCTATAGATATGCTCCACCCGCATCTGTTTCATTGTATCGAAATTATCCATTGTCGCGAAAATATCATAATGAGTATTTGAAGCGAATTTCCAATCCCATTCAAAATCGTAGCGATATAACACGAGAACCATTTAGCGATTTAATCAGCCAAATCCTTCGGAATTCGGGCGATTCATTTGAAATATATCTCCCAGAGGGATTTCCAGAGTCTCCAGAGGAAGAATTTCCTGAATTAGATGGCTCGTCCCAATTCCCTCCTGGGTTTTTACCGGATTTTTCTCAAGGTCTTCCCTACGAACCTGGTTACAAAAGTTCTCAAAATAGACGAAACTTGTTTGAAAGGTCAACCGCTCCGGCCAAAATTAAATCCGAACATTTTGAGATTGTTACCCATCACGATACAAATTTTCAGACCATTGGAGGATATGCTAGTATCAAAAAGGAATTATCTCAATGTTTGGACATTTTGAAGAACTATACAAAATACCAAAAATTCAATGTTCGAATTCCCCGTGGCATTGTTTTTGAAGGTCCTCCTGGAAATGGAAAAACAATGATTGCCAAGGCGTTTGCCGGGGAGGCGAATATGAGTTTTATCGCCGTTTCGGGTGCCGAATTTCAAGAAAAATATGTGGGAATTGGTTCTGCGCGCATTAGAGAATTATTTAAATTGGCCAGCGACAATAGTCCATGTATCATTTTTATCGATGAGATTGATGCACTAGGACGAAAACGAAACAGTGATGGCGAAACATCAAGCTCAGAACGAGATTCCACCTTGAATGAATTGCTAGTAGCCATGGACGGGTTTAAATCCAATGCTGGAGTGTTTGTCATTGCTTCCACCAATCGCGTTGATTTACTTGACTCCGCATTGATGCGACCGGGTCGAATTGATAAAAAAATATATATTGGTTATCCGGATTCTAATACAAGGGAAGCCATTATTGATATTCACATTTCGGGAAAACCAAACTCAATTTCCTGTTCTCAGTTGGTCGAAATGTCCAATGGAATGTCGGGAGCACAAATCGAAAATCTGTTAAATGAAGCCATGTTACTCGCCCTTCGAGAAGACCGAGAATCCTTTACTCAATCAGATATAGAAAATGTATACAATAAAATTGTGGCCGGATGGCAACCCGACGAACATGAATTTTCAAGAGAATTATTGGAAAAGATATGTGTACATGAACTGGGGCATGCTATTGTGGGAATGACTTGTAAAAACCACGCAAAAATGAATAAAATTGTGATTAATTTGTCTTCTCCGAAGAACCCAGGATATACTCTTTTTGAAGAACACGATGAAATCAATACCAAAGAGTCGTTGTTTGAACATTTGATGATTTTATTGGCTGGACGAATTGCCGAAGAGATTATTTATGGGAGTTATACAACTGGTGCAATCAACGATTTTGAAGAAGCTCTCAAATTGGCAAATAAAATGGTCGTCTATTATGGAATGGGACAAAATGTTATTTATCCACAATTGAGCGAAAAATTCAAGGAGTTGATTGACAATGATATTTTTGATTTAATTACTCGAGCATATACCATATCAGGAAATATCTTAAAAAAGCATCGTCACGTTATTCGCGTATTGGCCAAAACCCTCTTGGAAGAACGGATTTTGTTGGCAAAGGACTTGCAAAATCATCTGGTACTATAACCTACGTGTTTTATGAAGAGGATGTCGTCTTTGACGCGTCTTTTGTTTTTTTATAAATTGTTGAATTTGTTTTTTTTCTTTTACCAAAATAGTAACTATCTTTTGGTAAAATGACCGATAATCTAAATGGCGCATATCTTCCCACGAGACCCATTTCATTTTCTCCTTTTCAAAAATATAAGAAGTTTTCAATATTTTTTCGGGTATTTTAGTCTCGATAAAGGCATGTGAGTTATTAAAATGGGTAACCATTGTCGAATCATATGGAACCTTGACAAGAAATGTAGTATATCCTTTTATGTTAAATTCTAATAGTCCATTTCTTTTTATGGATTGTTTTAAATCTTGAATATTTAAAAATCCACAACTTTCTTCCTCTGCTTCTCTCAACGCACTAGATAATTCATCCTCGCCTTTTTCAATTCCTCCCCCAAAATCACTCCACCCAGGAGTATCCGCATATTTGTTTTCTTTTCCAAATAAAAAATATATTTTGTTTTTATGGATACATACTGGAAGAATACCTGCGCCCATATATTATCTTCATATATTATCTTTGAAAAGAATATATGAAGAATCCAAAGAAATCGAATCGCGTTTCTGCGAGGAAAAAGTTTTTGACAATTAAACGAAGAAAATCGTTTGTTGTTTTTAACCCCACTATAAATGTAAATACTTTTAAGAATATAGGAAGTTACCTTCCTACCATAAACAAACATCTGGTTTCTATCCACGACAGAGAAATGGATATGGTCCCCTCGTGTAATTATAAACAGGCATTTCGCGGCGAACCCATTCAATATAAAGTCAATGGAAAATGTCTTTCGTATACCAATAAAAAGGTAAAACAATTACTTTTACAGGAAATTCGGGCATTTCATGTAAATACAGAAAGAGTTGCTGCGCCGAAGCAAATTGATTCGAATTGTTGGTTCAATAGTATGTTTATGATGTTTTTTGTTAGTGACAAAGGAAGAATATTCTTCCTCTTTTTTCGCCAATTAATGGTGGAAGGATATTCTTCCAATCACATTGAATTCCCTGAAAAAATTCAACGAGGATTTGCTTTGCTGAATTTTATTATTGAGAGCTGTTTAACAGGCGCTTCTTTTGCAAGTACATTGAATACAAATAAAGTAATACATAGTTTATATACCGCTATCGAAACCCCCTCTGAAAAACCAAGATTATACAATGTTTCAGAGGCTGGTCACCCCATTGTATATTATAAAACATTGATGAATTACATTCACTCGTCTGATATTAATATAATGACGATTAATTCTTTTTCCCACGACTGGAAAAAGAATTTGATTGATAATAAGACATATCCGCATATTATTGCTTTACAGACTCACCCGCAATCCAATTCCCACCAAATTCATTCTGTGAAACCGATTAATTTTCATATTGATAAATATAAATATGTGTTGGATAGTGGGTGTATTATCGACAATGCCGGAGAACATTTTTGCTCCGTATTGACCATCAATGGAGAAGAATTTGTCTTTGATGGTTATAGCAAGTCGCGATTAATTCCATTTAAATGGGAACAACTATTGAATGAAAATGTCGATTGGAATTTCAAAGATTATGTTTATGAATTTGAAACAGAAACCGTTTGGAATTTCACCAAAGGTTACTCTTGTTTATTATATTACAAAACTTAATTCGGTTCTTTTGAATACGTGGGGAACATTCCCGGAACATTCTCCCTAATACTGATACAATACTTCTACGGATAAAATAAATGACCAATTGGAACCATTGAGATTGACTATCTGTCCCTTGTCATTCAAAAGACGAACAGTAAAACGCTCAATATCCACGGGACCAAAATAAATCCGATCATTGACTTGAAATTTATTTTCAATAAAAATTTCGCCGGGTGTCAATACAATTTTATTTATAGGAACCACGCAAATAATATCTGTCATTGTCGGGGGTAAATTCCGAACAGTAAATACACGTTTTTGATTGTTTTTAATAATTTGATTGGTTGAATACATTTGAGCTTGAGTGAGAATTCTTGGAGCAGAAGGAATATACTGTAATATTTTAGTTTGTGCCAAATTTGTTTTATGTAAAAGGTCATTCGAAATTGTTTTTTCGCTAATGGCCGCAGAACGCAATTGTTCAATAGGGCTACACGTTGAGAGTAATGAAGGATTAATATAATCGGGTAAACCAAGTCTTACGTCTTGTGTATTTGTCAGGGTGACCACATCATTTGTCACCCGATTTGTTTGATAATCCACAAGCATTATAAAAAAATATTGGGTTCCTGCTAGATTAATGGGAACTTGTGCTGGATTTCCAGAAAGAAATATATTTTCATATGGCAACCGATATCCCATTAACCACCCCAATGTTCCATCGAGTTTTAGATTAGAAAGGGTACATAAATTGAAATCAGTGGAAGAACCATTGTCAGCTACATAATTCTCCATTTTTGTTCCACTCACATCATAAAACGTAAAATAAGGAGAAACTCCCGGACTTATACCCGGTACAAATGCGCCTCCCTTTGCGTCTACTTTACTTCCTTTTGGATCGACTGTCCCTGAAAAAGTGAGGGTTACCTTATTCGTATAGTTATCATATTCAATAAAATCCCCATCTTTCACAAATCCTGCACCAACAATTGATTTATTCATGGCAATAACAAATTCTTCTGGTCTATAATTTCCAGAAGGCAAAACAATTAAAAAATCCACGGTGTTGTTTGTAATCCAAAAAAAATTATTATTATAACTTCTGTCAATGGTATACCAATTATTTGGAATGTTTATACTCGTTACTGTAATGGACAAGACATTATACAGTTTTTCATTTAAATTCGCATTAAAATAAGTATTGCTATAATCACCTCCGGATTTTTCATAGAAAGAATCGTCTTGGCTCGTAATACTTTCATACGTATCGTCGCGATATTGGCTATCAATCAGAATAGTTCTCTTTAACGTATTTTTAAGAGTTGGATTGAGAACATCTCGTTCGATTCCTACATTAAATACATTATCAGTGGGTTTTCTTTCTGGGACAACCATTTCGGGGACATATCGGCTCGGGGTTTCTTCCGAGAGCAATCTATCTTTGATTTCTTGAAAAAAAGAAACCATTTCGGTATTTTTTTGAATGGAATACTTTTGAATGTATTTGGAAGAAGAAGTGATAATCGCCGCCGAAAGTTTATCTTTGGGGACATCTTGAATTCCTAAAATGGTATATAAATCTTGTGTAGTATAATTATCAATATTCGTATCTATATCCATTTTATAGAATGAGAGGATCTATTTATGTTTATTTGTATTTTTCCAAATTTTAAAAATAGAAACAATAGTGGACAATAGAGGCATTCCGCGAACTCGGTCGCAAGTTAATAAAGATTCGGGGACAATGGTAATTCCCGAATGACGTTTGATATGAGTATATCCTTTGAATAAAATCAACTCTAAAAAGGTAACTAACAACTGGTTCTGTTCCCATAAATATTCGCGTGTTAATCGATAAAATATTTTATAATTGTATCGATTATAATTTGGGTCCTTGTAAATGTTTCGATAAACGCCCGTCGGCGTATTTTTGATTACACCAATTCCTGTAATTTGGTTTGTTTCGTTATTCATTTCCACGACAAACAAAATAGTATTCAATGGCACTTTACTTTTTATTTTCAACTGCGCGCCATAAAACCATCCTTTTATCTCGGAATATTCCGAGAACTCGGAAAAAGTTTTTGAATTGAATCGGGTAGAAGCAAGCATTTTTCGAGTTAAATCAAAAATAAAAAGGGAGTATGAAATCAATTTATTTTAAAGGTTTATTCTAATCCTAATTTAAAATATAAAAAATGGGAATAAATGTTTACATAATTTTACATAGCTATAAAATTATATGGGCTACAAATAATGTTTTTATTAATCATCGTCTTCTTCTACTATAGTAAAATACTTAATTTTTTTACCAACTTTTTTATTCTTTGGTTTAGGTTCAATAATAACTTCTTCATTTGTTATCGTTGATTTCAGTGTAAGAATAAATGGCCGAATATTTATTTTATTCATAGTTTTTCTTACTCTATCGGGTCTTTCCAAATCACTAATTTCTTGTTTTGATAAATTTTTATAAAGAATTCCAAGTGTAATTAGATGAGGTTCTATAAGAGGAATAATTTCTTTTTTGTAAAATTCGGTTCCTGTATCATACTTAACATTTAAATCACGGAACTTGTCTTGTAATAAGCGTTCAATAATTCCCATCCGTTTAATAGGAACTTCAAACACCGCTGCAAATTTTCCTCTTTTAAGCTCACCGGTAGCATATGTTGACCCCCTTTCAGGAATGTTAGTTGTTTTACCCATTTTATACACATCATCAACATCATACGATGAATGCCATCTAATATAAATATATCCTTTATCGGAGTTGTTCATTTGATAAAGTTCATATAAGTTATGTAATAATATAATTACATAACTTAATTCAATTTTTATTATATTCAAAAAATAAATAAAAACTTTTAAAATCGACATTTAAATACGACAATAAAGGTTTAAAGAGTATCGAGATATTGTTCAAGATGTAAATATCGTTCTTTTGCCAAACTTTCTTCCAATAATCCAAACGGGGTCAATGTTTCAAGACATTCTTTTCCTTTTTCGCAAAAGAGGTTCAACAGAGAAGGACTAAACCCAGACAAGATGGATGTATTCGGTTGGCTCGAACACGAAGGAAATCCGCTAGTGGATCGCAAGTTCCAAAAAAGAATATGTGGTGGATTGTAGGGTTCTCCGCAAACAGCTATTCCTGTGTGTTTGTATAGTCCCTTGATTCTGTCAAACATACTATCAAATGTTTTGTCGGCGGCGTTAATCATCATATCCGAGAAAACAACCAATGTCATATCATTTACTTCATTGGCTGGCATTTTCTTTTCAATAATGACATTTAAAATCATATCCAGCGCATTGTAAAAGTTGGTAGTCGTTCCCCATTCCGCCTTTTTCACAATATCCACTTTCTCTGTAAAAGTAGAGGCTGTGTCAAGATTTACCCACGTTGGATTGGATGAAAATGTGAGGATACGATTTTTAAAGGCAGATACTTCGGATACACGAATACTTAGGGCAATACACGCCAGTAATGGGTCGCCGTCCATTGATCCAGAAACATCTGCCATTGGAATAAATTTATCCAATTTGTTGGTTTTGGAAGAATTGTCCTTCCATTGAAGATTTAACATTGATGTTTCTTGAAGCCACGATTTATATTTGGGGCTTGATTTCATTCCTTTGACGCGCTCAAATTCAGAGAGAAGGGCGAGAGCATTTTTCGTAAAATCTGTCATTCCGACCCTTTCGCCCTTTATTCTTACCTCTCCTTTTTCGGCCTTGTTTAAAAACTCTCTGAAATTCTCTGCGCATTGTTCGCGGTCTTCTTCTTTTTCAGAGTCATCGTACGTTCTTGTTCCCTTTTTACATGTATTCAAAAATGCCTTTTTGTTTTTATGTAATGTGATGGATGTCACCTTGGAACAAACAATGTCTTTCCATGTATTGGCGCATTGTTTGATTTGAGTAGTATCAATGTATTTATTGAGTTCTGACAACAATTTTCGAAAGGCCATTTTGCTTTTCAACAGTCCACGGGTTTTTGCTTCGGGTGTTTTTGCTGTTTCTGTATAATTAAAATAATGAGTGGCCAGGTCTTCAAACAACCACCCATATTTGGATTTTTCACGAGGAAGCCATTTCGCAACCAAAGAAATCTTTTCCTTGGCCTGAAACCGACCAACATCTTCTTTTAACTGGTTCAATACAAAAGCGCGAAGAGAATGATAAAGAGGAGAGTCGAAAACATTTCCTTTCTCTTTCATTTCTTGACAAATATATTTAAAATCCTTCCAAGATCCATAGGGGTGCTCCTTGTCAGGCAAGACAAAAAAAGATTGGATGAGATAAGCGGAAGAACTCGGAAAAATTTCATCCCAGAGGAGCACTAATTTGTAAGCCCATCTATATTCACCTTTTCCATCAACAATATCTCTTGTTTGTGCAATCAGCTTATAGACAATGACGAGAAGGTCACGGGAAGGCTTTTCTTTCAGTACATGTAACAATTCGCGGAATTTGGTCAAAACAGTTAAAAAAGACGTGGTCCTTACCAACTGAAAATGGAGTTGACAAATCAATTCTTTTAATGCAGACTGTGTAAAACGGTTCCCGCTAACCAAAACATTTAATTCAGTCGGAGAGAAATTGTCTCCTTTTGACGGCGTGGCTACCCACGATTTTTGCGCGTGTCCATTTTCACCTGTGCTTGTCTTTGGCGAGACATCCATTGCGGAGATAAAATCAATTGGTAATATTATCCTTTATAACTTTATATACATATCTAAATATATTCATTCACAACCAGCTTAAAGAAGCCATCTATTCGATTATTTCGGTTTCTTCTTCAGCCTCATCGTCAGAAGAAGGAACAATGTAAGATTCATATGAAATTTTATGCCACTCTTCTTCATCATAATCGCGAATCATTTTTAGTCTATATTCTTCTCTGCGTCGTAAAATTTTCAAGACACTTTGGGACATTTGATAATGAATGCTTTCTTCTTCTTGTTTTTTAAAGAGATATTCATCCGAGTATCCTGAATGGTCATGGACGATTTCTCCTTCACTAGAAGAAATTCGTAATATCCCCATTTCCTTTTTGGGCGGAGGCGCGATGGCAGGAAATTCAGTAGCCTGTTTGTAATCAGTGGATACTTTTGCCGCTACTTTTGAAGGAACTAAAACGGGAAATTCTTCCATGGTCAATTCCTTTTTTTCAGAAACGTTTCTTGAACTTTTAAATAAATTTGGTCTAAACATCTTTTTAATGTCGTGATAATTTATTTAAAATAAATCAATTTTTTTAAATACCTTGATATGTTATGAAGCATATATTTTTTATTATTTTGTTGTTTTTTTGTATATTCATGGTTCGAAATCAAGATATAGTATCTCATTATCCAAATCTAGATGTTTTAGATTATGACCAATGTATTTCTTATAATGGGATTGTAGATAACGAGGTGTTTCAGCATTTGACTACCAAGTCCATTGACACGTTTTATTCTTATGCGTTTTTGATTGATACATTTACTCGTGACGCATTGGTTCAAAAAAAATCTATTCTCATTCCCAAGATAACACAAGAAAGTTACTGTACCAATTTCACATGTGATTTCCATGTTCCGCAAGATAGAAATTTTCAATATATTAGTATGGTTTCTTCCATTACTTCTGCAAAATGGCTAGAAATTTCGTATCACCATAAAATTTCATTTGCAAGAATTGATAATGATATCAATGGAACAATATTGTGGGAAAATCAATCAGAAGATTGTAAAAAGGGAGCTGAGAACTGGTATTCACGGAAGAAAACACCCCTTTTTCAGGTTTTTTATAAAAGATATTCTTATTATTTAGAATATCCCAATGTACAAGTGGATATAATCACCAATGTACAATATAGTTACAACCAAGAGACATATAGTGTAAGCCAAACCATATTGTACCTTCTCAACAAACAAAAAAAATACCGAAAATACATTAAAAAAATCAACAGAGAATATAATACCTTTATCCGGAGACCTGAACCCTTTTCATGGTTTCATTATTTTAAACATCATATACAATAAAAGCAAGAACCATTAAATATCATCAATGTTTATTTCTTCATCCATAATGGAAATGGATGTTCCCGTAGAAATATAATTCAAGTTTAAATCAACCTCATGTTCATTCATAAAACATACAATTTCATCTTCCTTTGCCGGAGAAGTGTAATCATTCAGAGCCGACCATTTTTCGTCGACATTATTTTGAAGCCTTTTTTTTTCAGCATCTGAATAAACTTCGAGGACATCACACTTTTCTTTTTTGTCAACGGGAATGGTTTCCCAACTACGTATTCCTATCAATAACCAAGTATTAATATCTATATTATTATCCCCTCGTTTATTTTTTAGCTTTCCGGGAATAATTCCTAATCGAACTTTTCCATCAATACATAGCAAGTCGAGTTTATTATCCCCTAATTTTTTCTTGACACATGCATACATTTCATCCTCTTCTTCCTTTAATCGCAATTTTTTATTTTGAACATTGGTAACGTGTTTTCGTGCCTGATTTTTATGTTTTCCACCATTGACATTTTTCACCATTATTTATATTATCGTCGTCTATTTAAATGTTTATTAAAAACTCTGAAAAATAAAAATATACATCTAATTATATGACAGCTTGGACAGATACCGTGAGTAGAGTGTATAAAGAGAACAAGGCCAAAAATCCAAATTATAAACTGAAAGATGCAATGAAGGACGCAAAAAAGGTATATAAGTCCGGATCCAGCACCGCAAACGTAGGATCAGTATCAAAATCTAGGCGTTTGAAAAAATCTAGAAAATCTAGAAAATCTAGAAAATCTAGAAAATCGAGGAAACATTAAAATCAATCAATCAATTTATGAAAATGCGTTTGATATCTTTCCATTCCGTGTTTTCGTTTCAATGGGTCCGGAAGAATTCCCAATAAAGTGATTTTGAAGAGTCCGACCTTCCAATCTTTACGAAAATCGTCTTTTAACCATTCTAATATAAATTGGTTAAAATATCTTGACACGGCCACCTTGTCTCTATCTTCTATTTGTTGAAGATCAACCTTTTTACATTCCTTTAAAAATTGTGTTTGGATATTTTCTGGTAAATAATTGTAATTTTTCATAAAGGAAGAATAATCATAATGACATTCTTCCAATGTATAAAAATGACCAGGTCGTGTATTTCCTTTAGAAAAAGAATGAGAAAAATCACTAAAAAACCATTTGTCTCGAAAAAAAAACATTGTCGTCTTTTCCATGAGAACATTAAGAATAATATTTTTAGAATGAAAAAAATCCACCAAATAAAAAAGAGAATGAATGGAGTCCATAACTCCTCGCAAATCAACCATCGACGGAGAAGGAGGAAGAGTCGATAATTGATCATACAGACAAACAAGTGGAGGGGTAGTTCGTTGAACCTTATCGCGATGAAACGTCCATTCAATCGGGTAACAAATGGATTTTAATATAACTATTTCCTTTTCATACTCTTCATATTTTACATATTTAGTTTCTTTTTTTTTGGAGAGAGAGTAAGTATACCGAAACATAATATTTTATACAAAGTATGTTTAAACTTTGGATAAAATGAAATATCTATTCTTAAATGTCTTTTTAATTTTCGCCTCCATTTTTTCGGGCAACTTTCCTTCCCATTGTTCCCCTTGTCGGAGAAAGAGTGGGTCGGACTGATTTTCTTGCCAGAATTTCATAAAACTATTTTGTGGGGTGAAATCGGGGTTTTCAATGTCTCGATAAAGATAGGTGTCAATCGCATGTATACATTCTGTATCTAATGAAATGTAGGGACGTCTCTCTTTGGTTACCGTCGGTCGTTTGGTTCGAAAATAATATCGCGCACTTTTAAACATCTTCTCTGGAACATTCCCGGAATATTCCAGAGAATGAAGCCGGTCTGTTTCGGATTTCACAAGGGAATCGTTTTCAATAAGCCAGAGGTCCCATTGTTCTTTATATTGTAGCCTATCCAATAACTCATTTTTCTTGGCAAACTGGGACAATGAGTCGGTCATTTCTTCGCTGAATTTGTATCTGAATATCTTTTCCATTTTTTTTTAAATTCCTCCAAATTTGGTATTGAATTTCAATTTTATTTAAAATTGATTTGATAATTTAGAAATATTGGGTTATAAAAAATGGAAAACGAAGTACCTCATTTTGAAAAATATACGGAAGAAGAAAAGGAAATTATCCGAACTTTTATAAATACCTTTACAGATATGGATTGGATAGCTTTTCGGGTCGCACGAGACCACTTAGGAACGTCTTTTGATATTTTAAAAATTGCACAAAATCGTAATTAAAGTTTGGATAAACGCCTTCCAACAGTTTCACGGAAACCATCCCCAGGTCCAAGAGAATTGTCCCCGGAAGACGGGTCTTTTAAATCAGCGATTTCTTTTTCAGGAGAAGTTGTCTTTTTAAGAGGAGAAATTGGAACTGATGAATCCTGATTCGGATTTAGTGTGGATGTCGAATTGGTCGTATTATTTTGTGAACTGGAAGGGTTAGGTTGATATTTGATACTTATTATATTGAATTGCGTAGCAGGGTCAAATGAATATTCATCTGTAAATGTACCCGGCATTAACTTGTTCGCGTTGAGTTTTAATTCATCTATTTTTTTTTGAAGGAATACCACTTGGTATCTGCTGTTTAGATTATTTTCTGTTGATTTATCATCATTACGTATTTTTTTCAAAAAAGTTGACTTGTATCCTTCTAACATTTCTATATTTGTTTTCATTTTATCTACCGTTTGATTAATATCTGGGATTTCGGACAAGGCGGGTACCTCATCAATTATTTTTTTAGTCTCAACATTCAATTCTTCTTGAGATTTTTTAAATATTTTGTTAATCCCCAGAAACAACTCGCCGAATTCACTCGATTTAGTTGTATAAAATACTAAAAATAATCTATCTATAAACCAGTTACATTCGTCTGCAGTACTGTTTGGATATTTATTTAAATATAAAATCACCGAATATTTTATAAATTTTTCTCCGTCGGGTGTCATTGTTATTGTGTCGCTTGAACCTGTTTCTCCTCCTCCTCTCATAGTTCCTCTCATAGTTCCTCCACTCATAACACTAAAAGAACCTGCCAATAAGGTTTTGTTTTCATTTACGCTTTTTTTTAAAAAAGAGGCAGATTTCATCATTTTTTTATAAACTTCCTTTATATCAACTGGTGTATCTATAGTAGGCGGAGTAGGGAAATCTTTATTATAAGTAAAAAGTATTTCATCGCACATGTGTAAAATATTACATAATACCGTCAGTTTTTCTTCTGATTTGGAAAGACTTTTCTTGTCGATATTCGAAACAATTTTAGTAACTTTTGTAAATTCCTCCTTTTCTTCCTTTTCTGCCGCTTTTTTACCTTTCCCAAAGATTCCAGAGGAACTAAGTTTTTTCACCGCACTGATTAATTCAGTATAAGCATCAGCGATGGATTTTCCTGTTTCATCTGGGGATATAGGTTTCTCTTCGGTATTTGTTGGGTTAGTATTTGAGGAGACATCTGTGGCTGGATTTTCTGGTTGCGGCTCCGGGTTCGTTTCAGTTGCTTCGGCATCTTTTTTGAGTTTTGTTATTAATCTTTCTACTGTTGCTTTATACATATTCAAATTAGGTCCCAGCAAGTATTCATATTCTGTAAAAGATTGTATAATTATCCCACGAATTTTTTGGATATTATAATGAATAGCGTCGATTTTATTCAAAATAAGTTTTTTCTCTTGGGTTGACTCTATTTTGCTCGGAGTAAAAGAGGACTGAACTTGAGAACCAAGCATACTCATTGAACCTGTAGCTAAATTGATATAAGGTTCCATAAACAATATTCCAGCAGAAGTCATGGAAGAAGCTGTCCCAATTCCTTGTGAGAGAGAGTCTGCCGAAAATAATCCCTTTATTTTTTCGACCCCTTCACTTCGTTTGATGGCTTTTGTAATTTTATCTATGAAATTTTTGACTGATTTGGAAATAGTTGTTCCCTTTGTATACAATGTTTGAAAATCAGTTTCACTCATTCCTCCTTTCATTCCTCCTTTCATTCCTCCTTTTATTGGTCCTTTTCCGTAATTTGCCGCAATTGTCATATTTACATTTGTATCCAATTTATTGGCTAGTTGGGATGCTTGTTGGGATACTTGTTTACCCAATTGTGATGCCTGTTCGCCCACTTGGTTAGACATTTCACCCAATTGATTTTTCGCCGAGGTTGCTATTTTGGATACCTCGTCCGTTATATCCGATACATTTTGTTGGGCATTTTCTGCATAAACCTTTTTAAACGTTTCTATAAGAGTATTAAATCCTTTTTTATCTTCGTCGGTGTTTTCATAAGCTTTTTTAAGAGTAGTCATTTTATAGATTGTTTCGAGTTTGTCATCATCTGTCGTAGGAACTGTTTCGACTGATTCTTTTTCTTTTTTTAAATCGTTCAATACTTCTTTTGCAATAGTAATGAGTTCTTCGTCAGTTCCACCAATGAAATTACCTGTATTGAAACTACCGCCTTCAGTTTTTGTTTTAGCCTCTTTGACTCTAGCCTCTTTGACATTTTTCGCATCCGCGTTTTTCACAGGAACTACTTTATTTAAATTTATATATGCTTGAACCTTGTTTATTTTTTTATCTAACATGCGCATGAAATCTAGTTGAGTTTTTTCGTAAATATCATTCAAGGCATCCGTGTAATTTTTTTTATCTTCACTAGATAATCTTTTCATTTCATTTTCAAATGGTTTTATCGGAACATCTGTGTCGAGTATTTTTTTTATAAAATCCATTGCCGTCTTTTTTTTCTCAGCTATCGTGTTATTATTATCAATTTTGGTATTTGCTTCAGCACTTAAATCTGTTGTAGTTTTTCCCGAGCTATTATATTCAATTTCATCAATCCCGTACGATTCTTTCATTAATTTGCTGAGAACCACGACCAATAAAGTAATATTGCTGGAATATAAAGTATTTAATAAAGTCATCATATCTTTCGTGCTAGTATTCATTTTACCCGGCTCATTTGGATTGTCAATCTGTTTGAGAAGAGAACTAATAAACCCTGATATTCCGACTCCTCTTATATTCACATAATCAAAATCTTTTTGTTCGGATGGAGCAATGGGTATTTTTCCATTGATTACATCGTATTCTTTTCCTCCCCCGTCAAGATTTCCGTCAAGATTTTCGCCAAATCTTCGAATTTTCATCAAAAATTTAGCGGATTTATTTTCGTGAGGTGTTACCTCAAAGAGAATATTCTCAAATTTCTCGATAGTATCTGGATCAGCTTCTTGAATATATTCGTAAAACAAATCAACACACCGTTTAAATTTATTGCCTAACCGAATATAAGTTAAATCTTGATGAAGCTGTTTTTTGGAAAAACATTGCGAAAAAGTATCCATCGTTTCAAAATGACGAGGCAATTTATACAAAATTTCCGTCATTTCCGCAAACCGTTCATTCAGTATATTTTGAAAAGAAATGTATATTTTTTCTTTTAATGCATCTTCATTGCTTTTCAAAATACCATTAATTATTTTAATGACAATCATTCTATAAATTCATATTTTTATAATCCTTAAAGGACATATTTAATTTTTTATTTGTTAATATCTTGTCCGCCTTTTTCAAAAAAGAAAAATTGACAATTTTGCCTAATTGAGAATACCTGTTTTCTTTTGTATCTGCTCGAACTATTTTACAATCAAATTTGGAAACATATTTACGAGAAACCGACTCTAAAAAACGGTAAGGAACTATTTTATCACAATAATAATCAAATGTTTCTTTTTGAGAATTATAAAACATGACAACATTTCCCACCGGAGTCATCTCCAACAATATCGATTGATTTAAACTAGCCAATTCTTCGAGGGTTAATGGACGAGGCTCTACTTTTTCATACATTTTTTCGTATTTTTTTTCATAAGGGATTTCATGAATGATCTCGACTTTTTTTGTGGCAATTGGCGTAACCAATTTTGGTTGAAAACAACGGCGAATTCGATGTTTTAATAAAATATACATTGACGACGTTTGGACTTTGGATTGAAATAAATACATTGCATAACAAATGATAATCATTTGGATAGTATACATATCAATCTCCATTTACTTCAGGTTCTTCTTTTATATTTATATCGTTCTCCATAATTCTTTTTATTTCTTCCAATTGAGGTAATGGGATAACTTCAAATGTTTTGGATTTATTATTTGGATGTAATTTCACGAGACATAACTTGGCGACGGTTTGGTCATATTTGGTTTCTAAAATATACTTGTACAAATTCAATTGTAGAGTATAATGCCAGAAATTAGAGTCGGGGATATGGTCGAGATTGTCTGTGATGGCAAATTTATTCCAACCATTTGGTCCAATGTCTTTACACCGTTTCCAGTCGTAAATCATTATCGTTCCATCTGGATTTTTATACACCATGTCAATGCTTCCCGATATTTTAATATCCTCGTTATAAATGGTCCATTCTGTGCGCAAAGGAATCAATGAAAAGGTTGCGCGAACAAACTCAAGAAAATAGTTCCATTCTATCGAAGTATTTTCAATCAATTCTGAATGTTCTTGATAATAGTCAAATAATGTTTCATGATTAACAGGATCTACCGGAAAATTCATAAAAGTTTCAATGTCTCTGTGAAGATTAATTCCAGCAGAAGATATTTCAGCTCCATTGGCCGACCATTGGGTTTTTATTTCTTCTGCCGTTTTTCCAAAATAGGGGGATTTCGGCCACGATTTCGCAGACATCATTTTTTCAATCACTTTATCGGAGTCAAAGGGAGCGAATTGTCGATGAACCCATGTAGTGACGCTCGTATAAGGAACGAGGTCTGTGAGTATTGTGTATTTGTGATTTTTTTCCGCAAATGAAATATTTTGGTCACGTGGATGAACATTTTTTTGAGCCAACATTGTATTAGATATCATTATCAATGTTTAATTGTTTTCAATTTTATCTTTATTTCCGAAAATTGGATCGTCCATCTGAAAAACGAGGAAACTTAATAATATACAAATGATGGAATAATGGTGGAATAATGTTTATTTATCTCGAAATTTTCAGCAGGGTTGTGAAAATTGTATTGTATTTTCAGAGATAAATAACTTCCATTAGACAGATCTTTATCGAAAAATAATTGCGAAAAAGTATTACTATTAACGTCTTTATATACAGGAGCAATTTGAGCCCAGTTATCGTTGGGATCATATACAGCGGAATTGGCAGTTGCACCTGTTAATCCTCGAAAACTAGGTAGGGTTATAACGGGTTGAGCAATGCTTGTTGTAAAATCAAATCCTACGGTTGACCCTGTCGCCCCAGTCGATCCTGTTTTAAATGTAACTGATTTTAAATCTGGATACGGAAGATTAAAACTTGCATATACATTTTCCGGAGTATTTGTATTCAGTTTATAAAATGTCACAACATTACCAGAGCCATCTGTAGTCGAAGCCCAGCCTATATAAGTAGTTGATGGAACATTCGGTAGTGGTCCATACGCACCTGTCGCGCCAGTTGCTCCAGTTAATCCAGTAGCACCAATTTGATCTAGATCTCTCCATAATAATTTCCCATTGTCAGACGTTGAATATTGTCCATTGGCTCCCGCATGGCCATAATAATCTCATAAAAACCCGCTAAGGTAAACATTATTATCATTATTTCCAAGGACAAACATATTGCTATTATACTCGTTTTCTTCAATGGGTTCCGGAACATTGACAGATTTTTTGGAATCGGGATTTATAATCACTGCGTTTGTCGTATTTGGAAATAAAAAATGTTTTTATCTTCATTTATGATATTTCCGGCTTGATACCCAATTCCAATACAATTATTTCCTTCATTTAATTCGTATGTCGTAGAGTCGGATAATCCTTGGGCACCGACGGCAACATTATTACGACCATTTGTCAAACATCCCAAAGACAATGATCCTACGGCAACATTGTTTGATCCAATAATTAAATTTTCCAACGCAGATGTTCCCAGAGAAGCATTATCTGTTCCATTTTCAAACAAAATAAGATTACGTCCACCAATGGCAACATTTTGTTCAGAGTCCTGACTTCTTAATGAATTGAGTGCATACGCACAGACCGCCGTGTTAAACGACCGCCGTGTTAAATGCTTGTTTCGATGTTTTTTGTTCATTTAACGCTTTTGTACCCAAATGCGTATTTGTATTTGCCATTATACTATTTTCACAAAATATTTTGCCAAAATGTTAAAGACGACTTAAATGAATAATGGAAACAAAAAGGTTGACATGAATATCCTGAATTAATTAATAGATATAAAATTTACATTTATACCCATATTAATTCTTTTTAACTTGGTAAAATATATTTTACCAAGTAATTATGACGTTTCCTGAAAGATTTATTTTAGTATTGCCTGATGGTACTAACGCAGAATTGAAAGATATTGTATTTGGGTCGGATGAGATCGAGATAGTAAATGGAATAGCTGTAAAGCTACTATTTGTAATACCTATAAAATATGAATTAGACGAAATTGTTGGAGTTGTCCCAGCCGGAGAAAGAAGAGATAATGGAGTAGAAAATTGGATAGGGTTATAAGCAGGATTATAACCGGCGTTCTGAAACATAAGAAAACTAAATTGATTTTGGTTTGAATTTCCGTTAAAAGTTTGTATAACTGTAAAAGAAGATGACGAAAAAGTTATTCCCGACAAATGTGTAGGCGTGGATGTAAAACTAATTGCATAATAATTACTAATTCCGTTTAATATAGCTATTTGGACAAATTCTGTTGTTGCTATATATTGACCAGAACTTCCGGCTGCCTGTGTTGTGGCCTTTGCGTTACTTAATATAGAACTATTCATATTAATACCGCCGGTAACTCCCAATGTGCCTCCGATGGTAGCATTCCCTGAAATATTCAAATTAGAATCCCCTTCAATATCGCCCGTCACTTTCAATGTTCCCATGGTCGCATTAGTCGAAGTTAATGTTTGCGCGGTTAATGTTTGAAATTCTCCCAACACTCCATTAATATATTTGGTATTATATAAATACGAGGACCCGTTCAATGTCGTAGTATTATTAAATGTATTTGTCCCTGTCCAGATATTGTTTGCATACACGATATCATTTAATTTTTGCATATTCAAGACCAATGTAGCCAAATCGGTCCCGTTGACAAAAACAACATTTCCTACATTAAACAAAGTTTGACCTTGAAGGTCCAAGTGACTTTGCGACACAATTTTGGTATTTAATTTTCCTAAACTATCCGTGATATTCGCATTTACCATATTGGCGGTATTGTTTGAAACATAATTATTTGTTTTTAATCGGTCTGTTCCTCCGACTTTTCGAAAGGCCATTTTTTGTATATGATAATTTTATTTTATCTTTCAAACATATTTAAAAGACATTTTAAGCCTTTTTGGGAGTCGCCATCCGGTCCAATATCGGTTTCAAGGTCAATGTCAATACAAAGGCCACAAGCAATGCATGTATAAAAGCAACTCTTTTTAATTTTCCGTTGACAGGAATACGCAAAATCACTCCGGGAGATAACGCAAAGCAAATGGAAAAAAAGTATAAAAAAACAACAAAATACATATATGTTGGAACAATATTATTTTTTATATGATTTGCGGGATTTTTTGCCTTTTGCTTTTCGTTTTTTTGAAAAATCTCGTAAAAGACGTGTATGTAATCTTCCTTTGGCTGTCTTATATCTTGTAAGAATAGGAATAATTTTTTCCCTTTTAATTTTAAACTGACTTTCTTTCATATTTCCATTTGTATTTGATTTAATGTCAATAAACCCCTCTATCCCATCAAAACTGGCAATCATTTCATTCGATATCATATAATATAAATGGATATTTGTGTTGAATATTTCATGTTTTTATGTCATATTTTATCAATATTTTTTTCTTTCTAATTATATGATTCCTGTCCACCATCCCCCCATTGATTATGAAGGAATTCTAGAAAAAATGAATTTAAAATTGTTCCAAGGCTCTCTTTATCGCCAAAAGCCGGAATTGGTCGACCAGCGTCCCACCCCATCAGGTTCGCATTCGCGTCCCACC
>JBBAJS010000024.1:1220-14528 GCA_040403975.1 Sediminibacterium sp. | reverse complement strand
ATCAGGTTCGCATTCGCGTCCCACCCCATCAGGTTCGCATTCGCGTCCCACCCCAAGTCCTCAAGTACCCCAAACGGACGTCCCCCCCGCCCTAAAAGGGAGTTATATTTACCAGAAATATTTCAAAAACGAGACAAAAGTCCCTACCAAAGAAGAATATATTCAATGGAAACAAGATTTTGAAAAAAATCGAAAAAGGAGTTTTTTACAAAATCAAGAAAAGCGTAAATTATTAATATCAGTCGAATCAGGGTCGGTTCCACTAGCAAAAAGCACGAATACTTTTTTTAAGATGAGATGATTTTTTTGATTTTACGAAATTCCGTGTCTCCCATTTTCTTAATATTCACACCGCTAATTTTAATGACCAATTTATGATAATTTTCATCGTTTTTCGCAAATTCAGACAAACCCTTTAACCATTTTCTTTGTAGAATAAACAAAATATTCTCGGCATCTTTCGCGACAAATTCGCGCCATTCATCGTCGTAAATTTTGATACATTCTTCGTGACAAACGGGTATTTCCGCCCATTTTTCTATATTCTGTTTTAAAATTTTAATAAAACAGGCCGTTCCGCTTTCCGTCAACAAACCCAAATCCGTTTTTTCAATTGTAATGTGTTCATTCATAAATTCGATAAAATTGACTTCTACACGTTTTCTTTCCATTTTATCGGGTTTTTCAAGGCGGTTTATTTTTTCCACTAGTCCTCGCACAATACATACCAATTCGGCATAAGAAGGCAAATCATCCCTTTCCATCTCTTCTTTGGAAGAAGATTTTAATTCACATGTTCGTTGGTGTTTTTCCCATGAACTTTTGGATTTATAAACTTTGATGCAGTTCTTGCAGATATAGTTCATTTTTTTGTATATAAAATAATACGCCTCATATTTTCAACTCAATTTAATTTAAATTATTATATATATAATGACGAGCATAATTACACCCACTCCTCCTTTTTCAGGATGTAAAGGATTTACGTATAATACAACAACCAATTCAATAATTAATTATCAACGACAAAAAGTGATTTGGAATACATGTCGTGTGTCGGCGTCCGAATATTTTATGAATAAAGCAGCGCTTTCCGTGTATCAACGTCCGGAATTTAAAGTAAATTGGAATCAAAGCAGTGACCGTGTGTATCCCCATGTTCAAAAAACAATTGTTCCGTCACATGGAAATAGTGTGAGACGCACGTTAACGTCCCATAAACCAGGAGCCGGATCGCCGGGTGGTATCGGCTGTGATATTAAACACAATTCTTACAATCGATATTTGAATCGGTTAAAAGGAAAGGATTTACGAGGAGGGTACATTTCGCGAAAGATTACTGATTATGTTTCAAAAACGGGAACCATTCCGTTTGATCCAGCGCTTCCCATTTACGGTGGAAAATATTATAAAACGAATATTGTCAAATGTTTTTGTGCTCCATCAGATACATTGGAAAAATACAATATTGGAATCGTCTCTATTGATAAACCATTGGGAAATCTCCCTCGATTTCAATTGGGAGATTATATTCAATGTGGTCCTAAATGTATTGGATTAATTTTGGATATAGAAGGAAACCGATATACTCTACAATATTTTGACGAACTTGGCTTTACTGATAAGGTAAAAGTGACAAAGTATGAGGACGAATTGGCGAAATGTCGTTTATACAAGTATTGTTTTGCTCCTTATAAATGTGGCGAATTACCCATTATCCGGAAAAAAGACGTATATCCTAGTTTTGAACATTCGTTGGAAGATGCTTTTCAAGCAAATAAAAATCTAATCGGTCATGTATGAAACATTTCATGTTCAGTAATGTGCGTCGATTTGGACCGAGAAGAAGGGGGGTATCCATGTTATTGCGATTAAGAGGAGCAGGTGCTTGTAATTGTGGATTAAAATAAATTGGTTCGATTTATAATATTTTCTAATACTAAATGAATTTTTTTGCGTCGCCTGTAGGACAATCTCCTTTTCGTTCCACTTATTTTAGCAGTTTGTATTCAAATATTCCTCCTGCTCTTCTTCCCATTCAACATAATAAATGCATGTGTTATACCTATAATAAACCCAATAATTATATCTATAAACCTCATACCGATATAGGAAGAGTGGGAACTACATCCAGCTCTTATTTATGGCAACGAAAACGTATATAAAAAATAAAAAAGGGGTTTATATCCTCTTTTTATTTTTTCTTATTTTTCTTATTTTTCTCATTTTCTCATTTTTCTTACTTACAATAATTATACAGCACCAATGGGAGGAAAGTCACTGCCATAGGAAATATCTTCGTTGGATAAGCAAGGAGCGACTGGGAGAGGAACAAGTGGGAGAGGAACAACTGGGAGAGGAACAAGATTTACTGGTATACTATGTAGAGGAGGAGCAAGATGTAGGGGAACCGGCACTGGAACTGGAATGGGTTCTGTTCTTAACACTGGTTTGTTGTGTTGTATGCGAACAACCGGTTCACTAAAGGTCGGTTCTCTATCAAAGAGTGGTTCTCTATCAAAGATCCCTTCCTCGATAATATCCCAATCCGAGAAATTCAACTTTTCTTGTAATCGGGCAATTTGCGCTTGCTGTTCTTCCACAATTTTCTCCAATTTTAGCATTCGATGAGTTATTTGATGAACATTCTGATTCGACCAAGCCGGAACGTCGGTTGAATTATTCTCATGAATACATATCCAATCGACTCCCTCGACTCCTGTTTGAGAGTAAAAGCATCTCTCTGGAAAATTCAAAATAATTTGTTTATCCAAAAGCAGTTTCCATTGGGTCGTTTCAGGAATTGGTTCCGTAAAATGAACAAACGCATTCATAAACGCTATATCTTCCACCAAGGTTTCTTGAACCATTCTTACAATCGGCGAAAAGTCGACACGAATAACTCGTCCAAATTCGGGACAACTTAGTAGATGAAATATCCACTCTTCGGTAAAAGCCTTGGAAAGTTTTCGAACAAACAAGCTCATGTCATTTTTCAAAGAAACGCCGAGTGAAAGCGAAAGGCTCGCTGGATAACACGTGGGCGGATTAGGCCACTCTGAGTAACATTCTCGTAGAGGAATACCCATGTTTATTGGCTCGATTTCTGATTTGGTAGCAGTTTCAACCACGTTTTCTACAATAGGACAGGCTGGGAAAGTCATTGCTTCAATGTTTGTAATACTCATCTCTTTTTTATATCTATCCAGCAATGTTTAAATTCTATTTCAATTTTTTTAATTGAAAAAAAATAACAACAAAATAAATGAAACGAAAAGAAGTATTTATAATAAAAAAGGAAAACGGTGAATTAAAATTTAAAAACATTAATGGGTTTCAATCCCGAAATATTTCTACTTTTCGATGTATTTACAAAGCGGATTTAATTTATAAATGGAACAATTTTCCAGAAATGTTGATTTACACCGGAGATTCGGCAAAAAATGAAAGGGATTATACTTTTTCGAGAAATGAATATTATCGACTTGTTCCTGATTTTAATTTTGATTCTTGGCCAGAAATTGGAATCAATGATTATACACAAATGACCGAAACTATTGAGAAAGAAGGACGTAGCCCGGCAACCCTCTCCAAAGTGGGATGGATTGGAAGTACTAAAACAAATAAAATGCGGGAAAAAATGATGGAAATAGGCAAAGACCATGACTTGTTTGATTTTTTCGATACACGTCCTGGGAAAACAACCACCTTTATCCCTCTTCCAGAGTTGGTAAAAACATATGAATGTCTCATTGATATTGAAGGATATGGATATTCTGGAAGATTAAAATATTTACTTTGGTCACATCGTCCTGTTTTATTAGTGGATCGACCCTATAAGGAATTCTTTTTTGAATTTTTAAAAGAATGGGTTCATTATATTCCAGTGAAACGCGACCTGAGCGATTTGATTGAAAAAACGACATGGTGTATAGAAAATAAAAAAAAGGCAGAAGAAATTGCCGAAAACGCTTTTGAATTTAGTAAAATTTATTTAACAAGGGAATCATGTTATAAACAATGGAATAAAATTATAAAAGAACACATTAATCACTTCGTTACGGCTCGCCCCATTATCGCTCACCCAAATGTTCGATCAAAACGGCCAGTATTTCCTTTTCTCTCATAAAACAACACCAAAAACGATAATGCCGAAGCAATCCTTTTTCGCTATAATCTTTCAAAGGAACTCTATATTCTATTCCATATTTTGCGATATAAGCCAAATCAATTGTTTTTAACAAATTTAATGCCAATTCAGTGCTTAGTCGATGATGAAAAGGTTGCGACAATATATTTTTCTGAAACCTTCTCCATTCTTCCTTGCCATCTTGGGTCAATTCATCGTCGACCATTTTTGTCAGAAATTTCCAATTATTTTCTATAATCTCTTTTTCTAGAAAATCAATAAAGATATTATTCAAATCACAAGATTGATAAACGACCTCCACAGCATCAGTCGCTAGTGGAAAGACTTCGATTGATTCGATTTCGATTAATTCAATATCCATTTTTTAATACATAATAATATATTTAATTTTTATTCTTGTAAACTATTTTTTTTACGTTTTTTATTCTTTCTACCTAAAATGTTTTTATACAAAAATCACTGGATTACTTGATAAAATCTCCCAATCAATCCATTCCATTGTTTCGGAAGAATAAAACAAGATGGAAAGAACAAATGGACAAGTGTTCCTACATAAATGTTGCCAAAAGGTAATATCCTTTTTAACAACATTCCACTCGGGCGGACATTCGTTTGCTTCGTTCGTATCTTGTGGTTTTAGATATTCAGCAATGATTTTTAACGAAGTTTCGTCTTGTGTTGCCAAACTATACAAATCGCCTTTTTCTACTTTTTCTACTTTTGGAAACTCGGCTATTTCTCTTCCTTCAAAGGAATCGTCAAAAGTTCTGATATATTCTTTTTTTGCTACTTTCAAGTCATCCATTTCGCGCCATTTGCATAGGGTTTTCCCAAAAATGTTCCAATCGACAATGTCCGCGTAATAATCAAGAGTCATCTGGATAGCATACAAGGTCGGATTGCGTGAAAGAGTATCGATTTCCTTTTCAGGTTCCATCATATCCGAAAACACGTACAATGCCTCTCTATTTGGATTTCCTGACAAGGCTTTCCTACACGCAATATAATTTCTCAAACTCATCATATCCTGATAAAGTGTCTCATCATTCATCATCAAGGAAATGGCTCTCTTGTCTGTGTTTGCACACAATCCGCGAACTCGTAACTTTTCGATTTGAATCAATGGGTGTAACATTTTTCGTTTGTATTTATTTGTTTCTCCTTTTTCATTTCAATTTTTTTGAAATGAAAAAAGGATGAAGCGAAACGCGAATAAATCGAAACGCAGTTAAAGCCGTAAAAGCAAATGTTTTGCTGTTTTTGCGATTTTTCTATACTTTGAACCACGTCGACGATATTGTCTTGAACGAATATACGCCGCATAGACTCCTTTCTTGGAACGCTTGCATGTATTTTTTATACAAATGGGAAATGTATTGTTTTTCCCTAAAAAACATTTTTTACCACATTTTCTCGCCATTACGGTTCGTTGATGCCTTCCTGGTTTTTGGATTGCCCATCCTTTCCAAAGAACTGTCATATTATATATATTAAAAAACATATTTGGCAAAGGTAACTATATTCTTCTCCATTAAATATTTCAACGAATAAAATGCATATTTATACGCACGAAATGTCGACGCATTATATTTATCGACAATTTCTTTTTCATTGGATTCGAAAAAAGAGACAGACTCCTCCAAATACCGAATATAAGTATCATTTTCCATTTCTACTTTTAAATATTCGACGGATGAATTTTGTTTACCAAAACTTTTACACGAAATAATTTCATCGTGTCTTGGAAGAATGTGTTGGGTTATTTTGGATAAAAAAGAAGATTGGCATTTTCCGTGAAATATCAATGTGGTTATTTCATCCACTTCTTTTACCTTTTCATCTTTTTTGTCCTTTTGTTTTTCATTTTTTTCATTTTTTTCTTTTACTTTTTCCAAACTCCATAAAGGAGTATTCGGGAGTCCGGGGATTATTCCGCGCGGGAATAAAAGAGGGTGTATTTCTTCCAAAGAGGGGAAGGATGGGTCTTTACATATATGACTAAAAGCATCAAGAGGATTTCCATAAATAATTTGTAAAAGTTGATCAATATTATTTGTAAAAAAATAATCATTCGCAAAAGCTGTCCCGACTCCCACTTCTCCTTCCAATACCCATTTTTCATAAAATCTTGGGTCTTTGATAAATATTTTTACAGTAGGATAATTTTCTACCACGGAAGAAGAAAGAATGGACTGATTGACCTTTTCAAATACCTTTTTCTCAATCAACGGCTTAACTTCATTTGGACCACAAATAGGTCCCGAGGATACTTCAATCAATTCCAAATTTCCGTAGGTCATTTTGGAAAGAAAATAAAAGGCAATATATTTATACATTTGTGATTTGAATAGGTAGTACAATATATACAATATCAAAATAAGTATTGCGTTTCTTACGATACAATCTAGATGTATAATAGAAGAACAAGACAAATGACATATAAACATATTTTATTGGTTTTTATTTTAATTTTGGAATAAACGCAAAAATAAAAAATAAAAAAGAAAAAGAGATGAATGTGGAAAACTGGCGAGATTGGAATTTGAATGAATATTTTGATTCTAGGATAAAAGAAAGAACCGCAAACATTCAACTGAATGAATATTTCACCCCTTTTCCGTTAATAGAGAAAATAGTAAATCTTGTGCAATGGAACACGGATACTACGTGGTTTGATCCTACTTGCGGGGAAGGGTTTTTTCTGTTGTATTTATTCCAGTATTTAATGGGACACGAAAAATATTCGTCTTTTTCGGAAGAAGACCGTCGTTCACATATACTCGGTCGAAATTTATTTATGAATGATATTTCCTTGACAAATGTTGAAAAAATAAAGGAAATATTGGGAGAAAATATAAATGCGACATCTGATGACTTTTTAACGCAACCTTGTAAAAAATATGATATTATCCTCGGCAATCCACCTTTTCAGTCCTCTCTTTGTTCTGTTCATGGATTACGAAAAGGTGGAAATGGAAAATTATATGAAAAAATTATTCAAAAATCATTGGATCAGGTAACGGAAGAAGGGTATTTGGCATTTGTTTCTCCGAATAATTTATGGAGTGGAGCCGCATCAAAACCCAATTTATATTCAAAACTTACTCACTATTGGGTTCAGTATCTTTGTTTGAATAATGTAAAAAAAAAATATTTCCCAAAAGTTGGACAGAACTTGAGAATGTGTTATTTTGTATTGAAACGGGAGTCTTGTCGGCCGACATTGATTGAAACCGCTCATTCTTCCTCTTATATACTTCTTTCGCCAACCTCTACAGTAAATCCGGTAGAAGATTGGACGGAAGAAAATGAAATATTATTACGAAAATATTTGGGAAAGAGAAATGGATTTAAACGCACAGGAGAAAAAAATAGCAAGTGTATTCAGGCTTTGACTGAAAACTTGACTGAAAACTTGACAGACTCTCCGACCAATTATATTATTCAAAATCCATCTAGACAAAAACCCATTTGGATTGACTCTGAAAAGGAAATATTATTAGGATTACAACCATTCGGACCAAAATATATTTTGTTTCGTATGCAGCCTTACGAAAAAGGTATTTATGATAAACATTCACAATATATTTTACATTCTCAAATATATTATTTGCTTTCTCCGACAGACTCCCAACAATCCTTTTTTGAAAGTGAAATCTTTTACAAATTGGTAAAAATGACAACGACTTCCCAATTTTTGAAAAATGGGCTGATTGAATATATTAATGTTTAAATGGCGTCCCACCTAAGGCAACGTCCCACCTAAGGCAACGTCCCAACCCATTAAATAGGACTACTATTTAAATTTGGCGAAATGATCATTCCACAAGCACTCCCATTTCCATTCCCAGATTGAATTGTTTGTGAAAAAGGATTGTAACAACGACGCGCAAAATAAGAGACATATTGTTCTTGCGTGAGTGTCCCTTGGTTTCCGATAATCTTCCGGTCGGGTAAACAATTCTTTGTACAAGGACGAATAATTTTATTATTACAGGAAGAAATATTTCCAATATACAATCCCTGGCTTTTATTATCACTCAATGGACCATTTGTATACATATTTTTAACCCAGTAATTTGGATATTGCCCATTATAAGCCCATCTATATTTTTTTGCCAACATTCCCTTATTGGATAAAACAGATTGTTTTACATACATGTATTGAGTTCCAGGTACAATGATTGCTTCATTTACATTCATCACGGGTTCTGAAAAAGGTTGTTGACGATAAGTTTCGTTTGTATTTGAACCAATTCCCATTGGAATAATGCCTCTAAAGGGAGTCCCGTTTTTAGAAAAGGCCATTGTTTGTCCAACGGGACCTTTATTGCGATGAGTTCCATTTAATGAAAATCCAGAATCCCCGAACCAAGGATAAGATGTACCCGTGTGTTTTCCAAACGGACCTTGTGGGATCCATATTCCACCCGGCGTTTTCCCAGAAATATGTGTTCCTGCCATTATGATTGATTTTCTTTTAAAGGCAACAATAGACATTTTATATCTATTGATTTTTTATTTTATAAAAAACACAATTCTTTCGTTGTAAAGCATCTTTTCAAGAAAAAAGAAAAATGAGAGTCGGACATTGTTTCTACTATTTTTTCCACAGGCAACAATGTTTTTGGGTCAATATACGATTTTGTCTCTTTTTCCCAGTAAGGACATTGATTAAAAAAAAGAGTGTAGACAATTAACCCTAAACTGTAAGAGGCCGAATCTTTGGGAATTCTTCCAGGAATACTCATTGTTTTTATTTCAGGGGAGTCAAAAGGAGAAGAAGGTTTATTCAAAATACTATTTTTTTCATATATTAAATTTTTCGGATTTAAAAACATAAAAGAGTTGGAAAAACAATAAATATCTTCCATGGAGATGGAATACAAATATACTTGAAAATAACGCAAACTTTCCATTTGAAATAAAAGACATTCAATAAGCCGAATGGTATATTGTTTATCAAGATTACTTTCTTCCCATACTTGGGATAATGGAATGGGTCGATTACTATAAAAAGAACAAACATTGTCACTGTGCTCCAATCTCGAAAAGCTATTGAATTTTTCCATTCTTTTTAATGAATTGAAAAAATGAGAATTTATCTTGTTGGGTGGCAAAGGAAAAGAGACGCGTCTCTGTTTTTCGTCATATTTCAATTGTCCATAAAAATTTATTTTATCCATCTTTATTTATTTTGTGTTATTTTTAGATTTATAAATATAAGTATTTAAAAACAAAAAATACCTAAAATTATGGAGAACCAACCACGTGAAAAAGAACCTAGATTGATGGACGTTGCCGTGACAGACGGACCTACTGCTTTGAATGTAGCCTTTTCTTTTTTGGCATTGGCGCAAAAGAGGGGTTGTTTTTCGATTGAAGAGGCTGCCAAAATACACGAATGTTTCAAGGTATTTGCGCCTAAACCCGAAGAATCTTAAATCCAGAGACCTAAAAAATCGTTTCGTAAAGGGGTCGAACCTTTGACCTATCGGTTAACAGCCGATTGCTCTACCTACTGAGCTAACGAAACTTTTGAATGCTGTTATCCTTTTTCTTTTAATAAGTAAGAAAGTAATTGCTGCAAGATAACGAAAGTTTGCGCAAAGGTGGAAATCGAACCTAAATGAATATTTAATTCAATCGGTCTTAACCACTGAGCCAATCTGAAAGAGATTAACTGGAAGAGGAGAATGATTTATACGTATATATACCATTGAAAAAAGACACTTGGAAATATTTGTAAATGAATAACATTGAAATCTCTTGTAATTATTCTCACTAGTTTGTATGAACCAAGTAATGATATGTAATGTTTTTCAGTATGAATATAAAGGTAAAAAGGCAAATGGATTTGGCGATTTTATACGAGGCTGTTTTTTCCTCGTCAATTATTGCTACAAATACAAATATAAATTCAACATTTTATTAAACCATCCCATTGCCCTTTTTTTGAAACAACACAAGGAAGTATACGAAACAATGACACCCTTGCCTATTTTAAAAACAATCGAATTTAATTCTTATACTGGCTGGGTTCCGCCTCCCAAACCACCAAATGGACCATTGTATATACGTTCTGACCCAAATAAGGAAGAAAAATTCACTCAATTTTTGAAAAAGGTTCCATTGAAAAACAATATCAAATTTATTTATAATATTTGTTTTCCTTCTCAAATTATTCCGGAAACTCGTGAAAAACTCACTGCTCTTTTTTTACCCACGGAAGAAATAGAAAAAAAAGTAATGAAACGTTTAGAAACGTGCTCTCTGAAACGAAATTTTATTGTTTTTCATTTTCGATGCGGTGATGCGAGCATTAAGGCAGGCTTAAAGAAGACCAATATTAATTTTCAATACATGTTTAGAACAATCCAATCAATCATTCGAACAAAACAAACGTATTATCAATCGAAAAAAATACTCATCATTTCGGATAATAATGAAATTAAAAAAATACTCATCAATAAATTTCCTCTTTTACAACATTATATTGTACCCATTACACATACAGCCGATGTTTCTTCTTCCGATGAGCTGGAAAATACAATGATTGATTTTTATATAATGTCCAAATCATTGAGTATATTTAGTTTTACGGTTTATGCCCACGGTTCAGGGTTTAGCAAATGGGTCGCCGAATTATATAAAATCCCGTATGTTGTATTTTTTGTAAAAATGTAAAATAATATAAATATAATGCTTTACGTTGGTTCTTGTAGATACATGTATAATTACTATTGGGATTATTTTCCGGCGAGGTTACATACAACAAGAGAAATTATTTATTTTTTGGAGAACATTCATAATATCGATCAAATTTTTCAGGAAAAATATAATTGGACAAATTTCATTTTCGGAGATAGTTGTCATCCGTTTGTTTCGAAAGATTTTCATCGGTTTATTCACAAAAAAATTGACAAAGATATTCGTAACATTATTTTTGAAATAAGTTCAAGAAAAGTTTTATATTATAAGGAAATCCCCATAAATCATTTTTATGCTCATATGAAATTTGAAAAAAACTCGGAACAATCCTTTGTGGAACATTTGAGTAAAAAATCCATTTTTTAACGGAAATAAAATTAACAGACGAAGATATTGAATATGACATTGATTATATTATAAAATTATGCAGAGTGATTTTTAATGAAAATATCCAAATTCATCTTATTCCGCATTTAAATTTAAAATTGAAAACCAATACTTATATCGAAGAAAGAAATAAAATGGTTCTTTTATTAACCGATTTGGCAAAGAAACAGAACATTCATCTACACGACATTGGAAAATATATTGAAGAAACCCAGAAGGATTGTTTCCTGGAAAGTTACATACCCGACTCATTTCATTACGACGAAACAAAATATATAGCCATTAAAAAATTTTTGGCAAAAAAAATCCAAGAAGCACCCATTTTGTATGAAAAATAAAAAAATTGAAAATTTTTGGTTCATTTTTTTCTTGTAACGACATACGAGTAAAAGTGAAAAAATGAACGAACAGTTTATACATAATTTATCCAAAATCCCAGCAGATTACGAGGTTGAAGATGAGTTTACGGAAATGGTGAATAAAAAGATGAAACGGTTCCAGATATTTGTCGAAAGCGCAGGCTTTTCCGCAAAAGATTATCAAGAACAGGGCGTTCGATGGTGTCTCCGAAAAGAATTGAAAGACCGTTCTTTGTCGACTGCTCGAGTTGAAAAACGAGGAGGATTTTTAACAGACGAAATGGGACTGGGAAAAACAATGATGATGATTGGCACGATATTTGCAAACCATTTGCCAGGACGCTCGACATTGATTGTTTTACCTGTGGCCTTGATTAAACAATGGCAGGCGGAGATTTTTCGTACAACCGGAAATGAGGCCGTTATTTACCACGGACAAGGAAAATCCCGAATTACGCAAAAAGACCTAGAAGACGCACCCATTGTGCTCACCTCATATGGTTCGCTTAGCCCATCCATTAAAAATTCGTTATTGACACGAGTGGATTGGTTTCGGGTTGTTTTTGACGAAGCACATCATTTGCGAAACAGCGATACCAATATCTTTCTCGGCGCAAAATCATTGCAATTTAAAATTGGATGGTTGGTTACAGGAACCCCCATTCAAAATAAATTCAAGGATTTTGTTACCTTGGCGAGTATATTGAACATGACAATGTCGTTGAAAGATGAAACAGAAATAACGAGTATAATGGAGGATTGTATTATGAAACGGACAAAAAAATCAGTGGGCATTGATCTTCCTGATTTTGTCGAGGAAAATGTCCTGGTTTCCTGGGGGTCAGAAAGCGAACGTTGTATTAGTGAAGAATTTCATCCCCTTAACTTTATCCGTATCTCCGACGATTTCGATATCAATACTGAAAAACGTTCTTGTGCGATTTCTAACGCGGTTCAAGATATTTATCAAATAGATAGTAAAAGGTTGGTTCAAATGATAAAAAGCAGACAAATGTGTATTTTACCCAAATTGGCAAAAGGGTTATTGGATAAGATCCAGCCTATGTTGGAAGAAAAAATAAGCCAAATGCCCGAAGATTCGCCCGAATGCGCATATTTGAAAAATACGATAGAATCAATAAAAAAAATAGATACATACTCTTCGAAAATGAATGCCGTGGTAGAAAAATTGTTGAATTCGGGGGAATGTGGAAAATTGATATTTTGTCAATTTCGCGATGAAATGGATGAATTACGAAAACGATTGATTGACAATGGCATCCGCCATGAAAATATCGGCATCATTGATGGCAGACTCTCGTTACGCAAAAGAAATGAACTCATCCAATCTCATCCCACCTTTTTAATTTTACAAATTCAAACCACCAATGAAGGTTTGAATTTGCAAGAACATTACTCACAGATTTATTTTGTCAGTCCTAACTGGAACCCTGCCGTCGAATATCAATCTATTTCGCGATGTCATCGTATCGGACAGGAACACCAAGTGTTCGTGTTTCGGTTTCAAATGGATTCGGTTTCTCAAATGGAAAGATATGAACAAATATCGATTGACAAATATATCACTGAAAAACAAATGGGAAAGGTATGTTTGTACATTTAAGGTCCATAGTTCAAATGTAAATAATGTAAATAATGTAAATAATGTAAATAATGTAAATAATGTAAATAATGTAAATA
>JBBAJS010000024.1:0-1120 GCA_040403975.1 Sediminibacterium sp. | reverse complement strand
ATGTATTTTTTTCTTGTTATAATTCATATATGCATACTCGAAAGCGTTCAAAAAATAAACAAAATGAAATCGTTTATCGTTTTATGGAATTATTAATGGTGGTAAAATTATATCATTGGAAAACAACCTCTTACGCTACGCATAAAAACGCAGATAGTTTATATTCGGACCTGAATTCGTCTATTGATGATTATGTAGAAGTAATGTTGGGGAAGAAAGATGGGTCGCGTATTATGCAACCTTCCTTTAAATTAAATGTATGTAATTATTCAAAAGATAGAGATATGAAAGCATATGTTCAGAAAATGAAGGCTTATTTGTCGAAAATGCATTACAAAGAAGGCGACGGTGATTTAATGACCATACGCGATGATATTTTAGGACATCTTGATAAATTTAGTTATTTGGGAAGTTTTTCATAATTTATAAAGTCTACATGGTTCGAAAAGATCCATCTGGATTCACGCCTTTTCAAGAATTAACTGCTTATTCAAAAGTTAATTCATTTTATTCTCTAAAATTAATACTTTATTTTTTAAATCCTGAATCTCTTTTGTTAAAATAGCAATTAAACCCGTATAATTTACAGATTGCGTTTTTCCCCCATCTTTTTCTCCTTCAACGAGATGAGGAAATACGTCTTGTAATTCATGAGCAATAAAACCTGTTTGCATTTTTTTTGATTCGTCTGATTTTAAATTATACTGAATTGGTTTTAAATCATCGATAGAATAGTGTGAAATTAGTTCAACGTTGTCTTTAAGACGATAATCGGAAGAATTAGAAAATGTTGTAGCATAAACTGTACACGAATCGCCACCAGCACGTACAACTAAAACATTAGAATCACCTAATTGTATGGTATCGGAAGAATCAACAGTAGCATTATAACCTATCGCAGTTGAATTATTGAAAACTCCTGATGCTCTAGCACTACTTCCCAAAAAAGTATTACGTTTACCTCCACTTGTGTTTTGTCCGGAGTCGAATCCTATTGCTGTATTTTGATATCCAAATGTATTACCGAATAAAGACCCGGATCCTACTGATGTATTAGCAGTCCCACCTGTATTTCCACGTAAAGCATTATAACCTATTGCTGTATTATCATATCCAAATG
>JBBAJS010000023.1:59048-66669 GCA_040403975.1 Sediminibacterium sp. | reverse complement strand
TCAACCAACTGATATTTTTTTGATCGTCGAGTACGCGTAATTTTTTTCGAATACTGATCAATCTTTTGGTAGCTGAAAAAATTTGCTCCTCAGTACTATTTTCTATTTCTATTTTGGCATTTTTTTTCCAATCGATGATCGGACGATGCATCCATCGATTATCATAACTTTTTCCTTCGTCTGATAAATAAGAGTAATCATTGGTATAGCCCACTTCATCTCCATAAAACAACATAGGAATCCCGCCAATGAACATGCTCTGTGCCTGCATCAAAATAATTTTAGCAACGGATTGATTGATAGCGACTTTATTATTTTGTTCAATGGCTTTTTCTAATCCACATAAAGAAGCTAAAGTTCCACTAATGCGTGCATCTTGTGTTTTTGGATTCACCGAAAACAAAGCCCCCATTGCATCTGAAACCGGATGATTCCCTGAATAATATTCTTTTAAAAACTTTCTGTGTTCATAGGCATTATAACCTGCTGCTGCAATTTTATCATCGTCATATCCCAAACCAATATCATCGTGACATCTTGTATAAGTAATCCAGGTAGTACCAAAAGGTTTTTGCAATAAATCATTTTGTGCCGCTAACATCACTCTGGTATCTCCTGTAGCCAAAGCATCCCATTGCAATGCCATTTGAGTAGCATTGTATGCAACATCACATTCTTTCGCAATAAAATCATCAGTGCCAAAATATTTGATGATTTCTTTTGGAGCAACTATCGCTTCCCCTAAAATAGCCATACCTGGTGTTGCAATATAAACTGCTTGTTTGATCAATCTTAATAGGGTATGGGCTTCCGGAAGATTTTGGCAACTAGTACCTATCTGTTTCCAGATAAATGCAGGAGCGTCTATTCTTAAAATATCTACACCTAAATTGGCATAAAAGAAAATATTTTCCAACATGGCATTAATAACAGCCGGATTGGAAAAGTTAAGGTCCCATTGGTAATTATGAAAAACCGTCATCACCCATTTGTTGCATTCTTGCACATAAGTGAAACTACCAGGTGCAGATTCAGGAAAAATTTCTGGCATTGCTTGTTCAAACTGATCAGGTATGTTTCGATCGTTGTACATATAATAGTAATCCTGAAATCTTGTATCGCCAGCTTTGGCTTTTTTTGCCCATTCGTGTTGATGCGATGTATGGTTCAATACAATATCAATCATGAGATACATGTTTTGATCTTGCATTGATTGTTGCACGTCTTTTAAATCGGAGAGGGATCCAAATCGAGCGTCAACTTTCCTGAAATCGGAAACAGCATATCCGCCATCGCTTTCGCCTGCTGGGCTTTCAAATACGGGCATTAAGTGTAAAAAATTAACACCTAAATTTTGAAGGTAGCTTAGCTTAGATGGTAGGTCTGATAATTTGCCTGCAAAACGGTCTACATATAAACTCATTCCAGTGATCTGATTCGATAAAAACCAAGTCCCTTTTTTTTCTTTATCAGTATCTTTTTTCTTGAAAGCAGCTGATCTTTCTTTATGGGTTTTAATAATTGTGTTTAATAAAGTATCAAACATTTTTTCATGCTCAGGATGATCTTTGTAGATCAATTCATACAATTGGTTTAATACAACTGCATTTGCAATGAATCGAACAAAAAATAACTGGTCTTTATCGCCAATGTCTAATTTCTCTTTTGTACAAGCAGCCGTAATTTTTTGATGAAGGTTGTATTGATACACTTAAAAAAGTTGATTAATTAAAAATCTGGTTATTTAAAAAAGCAAAAGCTTCCATGGCGCCTAAATATTCACAGGTTCTGGCACCAGCTTTATTGGCATTTTCGATGATGAGTTTCCAGTCTATCAAATTCATTTCAGCAATTTGCATTTTGGATCGATGACTCAATTGATATAAAACAGCTCCAACAAACGCATCACCAGCTCCTGTAGTATCTACTGGTTTCACCGGAATGCTTTCAATAATATGTTGTTCTCCATTCATTCCCAATAGTGTGCCTTCTTTGCCCAATGTGATGGCAAAAATGGTTTTTGTTTTTTCCTGTAACTGTTGCGTGGCTTTTTCTAAAGAATTCGTTTTGGTAATGAGCATTGCTTCTTCATCACTTAGCTTAAAAAAATTGCAATGTTGTAAGAAATGCCAGGATTGATCTATAAATGTATCCGTATTATTTTGAAATAATAAATGACGATAGTTGGGGTCGAAACTGATAAAAATATTGAGGTATAAAGCTTTCTCTAATAAATGTAAATAAGCAGCTTGCAATGGACCAGGCAAAAACGCTGTTGCAGATCCAAAATGAATAATAGACACATCTCTTAAATCGATAGAATCGATTTCTTCAATGCTAAGTTCTCCATCAGCTCCTCTATTGAACACAAAGTCTCTTTCGCCATCTTCCATCAATGAAACAAAAGCAAAAGTGGTAAAATGTTTTTTATCAGTGAGCATAGAATTAGTGCCAACTCCAAATGATTGCATCACTTCAATGAGTTGTTTACCAAAAGGGTCGTTCCCCACTTTAGCCGACAGTTCTACTCTGCCACCCAAGGCAGCAATAGCTGCGGCTACATTGGTTGGCGCACCTCCCGGTTTTTTTAGAAAATTATTTCCAGCAGAAAGAGATTTGCCTTTGTCGGTACAAATCATATCGATCAATGCTTCGCCTATACAGAGAACTTTCATTTAATTAGTTATTGGTTATTAGTTATTGGTTATTAGTTATTGGTTATTAGAATAAACGCCTAATTGTATCTCTTATCTCTTAATTCATCTCTCTTAATTCTTAATTCTTTAATGCCCTCCAGATTGTAATACAATTTCATCATCAATTGGTTTGGATTCTTTAATTAATAAAGTTGCTCCACACGCAAGCAATAATAACACTCCGCCAAATGCAATGGCTTTGCCTGGATCATTGTCTAAAAAATGATTCAACACAAATCCGAATGTGGTGGTTTGTAAAATCATTGGAATAACAATCATCATATTGATAATACCCATGTACACGCCATATCTTTCTTTCGGAATATCATTCACTACCATTAGATAAGGAACACCCATCATACTTGCCCATGCAATACCAAAGCCAGTCATTGGAACAAACAATAAATATTTATCTTCTATATAGGGAAATGCCAGTAATGCTAAACCGGCCATTAATAAGCAAACAACATGTACTTTTTTAGGACTGTATTTTTTGGTCATATACACCAAACCAAAAGCAGATAAAAAAGTAATTACATTATACCAGCCATTCACTAAGCCCGCCCAGCCAACGGCTTCTTCGTATAAAGTTTTATTGGCAGATGGACTTGTTTTCCAAACTGATTGTGCAATACTTTTAGATGCGTTTTGCCAATAGCAGAAAAGGGCATACCACTGAAACAAATATACCAATGACAATTGCCACATCACTTTAGGCATATCAACAATGGCATGGGCTATTTCTAAAAAAGGTTGAAACAACCCTTTTTTGTTGGAACGTAAAACAGCCAACTCTTCCTCAGTAGGAGGTATCTCAGGTGTTTTAGTAATGCTCCATAAAACAGAACTGATCGAACAAACAGATCCTAAAAAGAAAGAACCAAAAACCCAATAAGGAATTGCACCATGTTTTCCTGGTATGAATTTTTGAAACACGAATAAAGAAATATTGGCAAGTGTAATTCCTAATCCTGTGAAAAAACTCTGGGTTAAAAATCCACTGGCGTGTTGCGATGTCGGAAGTTTGTCTGCTATAAATGCTCTGTAAGGCTCCATAGCAGTGTTATTGGCCGCATCTAAAATCCATAACAATCCTCCTGCCATCCATAAACTACTACTGAAAGGATAAATGAATAAACACAAACTGCAGAAAAGGGCACCAATAAAAAAATAGGGTTTTCTTCTTCCCCAACGAGGATGCCATGTTCGATCGCTTAAAACGCCTATAATTGGTTGAATAAGCAAACCAGTCATTGGGCCGGCTAAATTAAGCAACGGAATCTGATCGGGTTGAGCTCCTAAGAAATCATAAATAGGATTTACAGCACTTTGCTGTAAGCCAAAACTGTATTGAATTCCAAAGAAACCCACGTTCATGTTGATGATTTGCATGAAACTCAGGCGAGGCTTTAATAAAGACATATGGCAATAGTTGGACTTTAAAAGTAGTGAAATGATTTTGAAGAAAGTAGTAGTTTAAATTCTTTATTCATTGCAAACGATTGCAGCGCCATTAGTTGGAGAACCTTATTTTTGCTGAATGCAACACGCTTTTAGTTACGATAAGAAAAAAGTGATCCAGGCTTTACGCTACCATTTTGTTCAAAGACCAGAATTGAGGATATTAATTGTATTGGTCAATGTATTTGCGATTGTAGCTGCTATATTATTCTATACCAAAAAAATCAGGCCCGAGCCTTTTTTATTGGGCTCATTTATTTGGCTCATTTTGATGGCCACTTTCTGGTATTTCCTTCCCAATAGTATTTATAAAAGGGCAGCCACATTTAAAGATCATTTCACCATTTTTTTAAATGATGAAGGTGTTCGTTTAGAAAATGAACGCGGCGCATCGCAGTGGAGTTGGAAACAATTCAGTCATTATTTTGAAAGCCCGCATTTTATTCATTTGTATTTCGATTCTAAATCTTTTTTTATTGTACCAAAAGAAGGAATGACGGAAGAGATGAAACATGAATTGAGAGGCCTTTTGAAATTAAGAATTAAGAAATCATAATTCTTTTTCCATGATTACATGTTGAATCGTCAATTCAATAAAAGGTTCACCCACCACAGAGTAACCTAATTTTTCAAAAAATGGAATTGAACTCAAGCGAGCGTGCATGATTATTTTTTGGTATCGTCTATCTCTGGCAACGTTCTCAGCAAAAAGCATCATTACTCTCCCGATACCTTTACCTTGTAAGCCAGATAAAACAGCCATTTGTCTTAAACGAACTTCTTTTTTGGAAGTTTCAACGAGCATACAACAACCTTCGAGTACATCATCATCAAAACAGCCCAATAAAATATTATCTGATTCTTTTTCTAATTCCTCCCTACTAAAATCCAGCCCTAAAGGTTTACGCAACATTTGATGTCTTAATGCTAACATTTGTTCGTATTCCTTGGAACCATATTGAATCATTTTCAAGGCCATGGGCAAAAAATGAGGGTTATTGGGATGTCTAATATAACCATCATTTTTTAAAAAAAGGCTAAAAATGGCGATTAATTGGGTTTTTTAGTCGGATTCACTCATACTGTGGAAACAAAAATGGCATATTGCATTGCTTATATCGCAAAATGTATATTTTTGCGGCAGTAATCAAAAACTTTTACAATGTCAGACATCGCTACAAGAGTAAAGAAAATCATCGTTGACAAATTAGGTGTGGATGAAGCAGAAGTAACTAATGAAGCTTCTTTTACCAACGACCTAGGTGCAGATTCTTTAGATACCGTTGAGTTAATCATGGAATTCGAAAAAGAATTTAACATTTCTATTCCTGATGAGCAGGCTGAAACCATCACCACTGTTGGACAAGCAGTTGCTTATTTAGAGGAACACGCTAAGTAAGATAAACACAACTAGGAATAATTAATCCGCCTTCTTGCGGCCCTAAAGCCTCGAAAGGCGGATTCACTTTTAACAGGACCCTTTTATGCAATTGAAAAGAGTAGTAGTTACAGGTATTGGAGCATTGACTCCCATCGGCAATAATCTCAATGATTATTGGAATGGGTTAATTAATGGTGTTCCTGGTGCTGCGCCTATTACCTTATTTGATGCAAGCAAGTTTAAAACAAGGTTTGCCTGTGAAGTGAAAGGGTTTGACCCTACTCAATTTATGGAGCGCAAGGAAGCCCGTAAATTGGACCGATTTGCTCAGTTGGCACTTGTGGCAAGTGATATGGCTGTAATAGATGCTCAACTTGACAATGAAAGAATCGATAAAGACCGCGTTGGCGTAATTTTCGCCAGTGGTATCGGTGGATTAACTACTTTTCAGGAAGAAGTCATCAATTTTGCCAAAGGAGATGGAACCCCACGTTTCAATCCTTTCTTCATTCCTAAAATGATATTGGATATTGCCGCAGGGCAAATTTCGATGCGTCACGGATTTCGTGGACCCAATTTTGCTGTGGTTAGTGCCTGTGCATCTAGCACTAATGGAATCATTGCAGCAGCAGATACCATTCGATTGGGTAAAGCGGATATTATTATCAGTGGTGGATCTGAAGCCGTAATCAGCGAAGCTGGAGTTGGTGGATTCAATGCCATGAAAGCCATGAGTGAAAGAAATGATGATCCTGAAACTGCAAGCCGCCCTTATGATAAAAACAGAGATGGTTTTGTTATGGGAGAAGCAGCAGGAGTGGTAGTTTTAGAAGAATATGAACATGCTATTAAACGTGGTGCAAAAATTTACTGTGAAATAGCTGGAGGTGGTGCATCTGCTGATGCTTACCATTTAACAGCTCCTCATCCTGATGGATTAGGTGCAAGAAATGTAATGATTGCTGCATTGAAAGATGCGGGAATGCGCCCCGATGAAATTGATTATATCAACACACATGGAACATCCACTCCTTTAGGAGATGGTGCAGAAGCAAAAGCGATCACTGAAGTTTTTGGTGATCATGCATACAATTTAAACATCAGTGCAACCAAATCAATGACTGGTCATTGTTTAGGAGCTGCTGGAGTGATTGAAGCAATTGCTTGTATCCAAAGCGTTATACATGATATTGTTCCCCCAACAATCAATCATTTTACAGACGATCCGGAATTAGATCCAAAATTGAATTTTACTTTCAATAAAGCACAACAAAGAACAGTGAGAGCGGCATTGAGTAATACATTTGGATTTGGTGGGCACAATGCTTGTGTGATTGTAAAGAAATACGTAGCCTAGAAACAGCTTTCATATATAGTGCAATTTTTCAAAAATTTGTTTTCGTTTAAATCGGCTTCTGCTTTTGACAAGCAGATTACTGATATGTTGGGTATACAGCCTGGTAATATTCAGTTGTATCGTAATGCCTTAAGTCATCGATCTGTTAAGGAAACACCGGATGAAAACAATGAGCGGTTAGAATTTTTAGGAGATGCTGTGTTGAGTGCGATTGTTGCTGATTATTTATTCAAACGTTATCCATATAAAGGAGAAGGTTTTTTGACCGAGATGCGCAGTAAAATGGTGAATCGTCAACAGCTCAATGATATCGCTCTCAAAATGGGATTGAGAAAATTAACTTTCTACAATAAGTTCGATAATGCGTTGAAGGGTAGTCAAATTTTCGGCAATACGCTGGAAGCTTTGATAGGAGCGGTTTATCTCGATAAGGGATATGATAAAACAAAAACCTGGATACTCAAACAAATTATCATTCCGCATTTATTTTTAGAAGATCTGGAGTTGATAGACATCAACCTAAAAAATAAATTAATTGGATGGGCCAATAAAAACGGCAAGACCATCACATTCGATTTAGCGGAAGAAAAATTAGAAGGCAATCGCCGAATTTTCACCATGAACGCCGTTTTAGATGGCGAAGTTTTTGCCCAAGGTAAAGCAGGGAATAAAAAAGATGCCAGCCAGGTAGCTGCACAAATAGCAGTGGAAAAATTGGGGCTTTAA
>JBBAJS010000023.1:1400-58948 GCA_040403975.1 Sediminibacterium sp. | reverse complement strand
GCTTTAAATCTCCTGACACAATTCTATCAAAACACCGTTGGTTCCTTTGGGATGTAAAAAGCAAACCAATTTATTATCTGCACCTTTCTTGGGTATTTCGTTTAATAATGTAAATCCTTCGGCCACCAGTCTTTTCATTTCAGCATGAATATCGGCCACGTCAAATGCAATATGATGCAAACCTTCCCCCTTTTTTTCGATGAATTTATCGATCACATTGCTTGAGGTAACACCGTCCGGCTGGTCTGACTTTTGGGATGCTACCAGTTCAATTTTTGTCTCTCCTTTTTTAAAAAAAGCGGTACTTACCTTTTCAGATTCAACTTCTTCGGTTTTATAACAGGGCGAATTGAGCAATTTTTCGAATAATTCGATGGATTCCTGGAGGTCTTTTACTGCAATACCAATGTGTTCTACCTTTAACATTATAAATTATTTATATATTTCATTTCGAATTAAGGAAAATCAAGCTACATCAACCAAAGAGCTCAAATTTATAGAACCTATTCCACTACTTTTGCGTTATTAGAAAAAACAAGCAATTCTTTATGTTGAAGTTACCAATTTACTTAGATAACAACGCTACAACTCCAATGGACCCAAGAGTATTGGAGGCAATGATCCCTTATTTTACGGAACATTTCGGCAATGCCGCTAGTCGTAACCATCCATTTGGTTGGGAAGCAGAAGAAGCAGTGGATTATGCTCGTGAGCAAGTAGCAAAATTAATTGGTGCAGATCCTAAAGAAATCATCTTTACTTCTGGAGCTACCGAGGGAGATAACTTAGGTATTAAGGGAGTATATGAAATGTATGCTAGTAAAGGGAATCATATCATCACCTGTACCACAGAGCACAAAGCTGTGTTGGATACCTGTAAGCATATTGAGCGTTCTGGTGGAGAAGTAACTTATTTAGAAGTGAAGGCAGATGGATTGATCGATTTGAAAGAATTAGAAGCAGCCATCAAGCCAACTACTATTTTAATTGCTATCATGTATGCCAATAATGAAATTGGTGTAATTCAACCAATGAAAGAAATTGCAGCATTGGCTAAGAAAAATGGCGTATTATTTTTCTCAGATGCGGTTCAGGCAGTAGGAAAAATTCCAGTAGATGTAAATAAAGACGGAATAGATATAATGGCATTCACTGCGCATAAAATGTACGGTCCTAAAGGAATTGGTGCGTTGTATGTGCGTCGTAAAAATCCTCGTGTAAAAGTTACTGCTCAAATGGACGGTGGCGGACATGAGCGTGGAATGAGAAGTGGTACATTGAATGTTCCAGGTATTGTTGGATTCGGAAAAGCATGTGAATTGGCTCGTTTAGAAATGGCTGACGATGCTGCACGTTTAAGCAAATTGCGTGATAAGTTAGAAAATGCTCTAGTACAATTAGAAGAAGCATATGTAAACGGAAACAAAGAACATCGCTTACCGCATGTTTCTAATATTTCTTTTAAATATGTGGAAGGAGAAGGTTTGTTGATGGGCTTTAATAAAAACATCGCACTTTCTTCTGGTTCAGCTTGTACATCTGCTTCACTCGAACCAAGTTATGTATTGAAAGCATTAGGCTTGGGCGATGATTTAGCACACAGCTCATTGCGTTTTGGTTTAGGTAGATTTACTACTGAAGATCAGATTGATTATACCATCAAAGCTGTAGGCGATACTGTGTTGAAATTACGTGATATGAGTCCATTGTGGGAGATGTTTAAAGAAGGAGTGGATATGGACAAAATTGAATGGGCGCATCATTAACCCCCCAACCCCCTAAAGGGGGAGGGTAATAACCAATAACTAATAACCAATAACTAATAACTAATCATGGCATATTCAGAAAAAGTAATCGATCATTACAGCAATCCTAAGAACGTAGGAACGCTTGATAAGTCAAAGAAAAACGTGGGTACCGGATTAGTAGGTGCTCCAGAATGTGGCGATGTAATGCGTTTGCAAATTGAAGTTGATGATGCAACTGGTGTAATTACCGATGCAAAATTCAAAACCTTCGGTTGCGGATCAGCTATTGCTTCTTCTTCATTAGCAACAGAGTGGTTAAAAGGTAAAACTGTAGACCAGGCTGTAGCAATTGATAATATGGATTTAGTAGAAGAATTAAATCTTCCTCCGGTAAAAATCCATTGCTCAGTTTTAGCTGAAGACGCAATTAAATCTGCCATTAACGACTACCGTAAGAAAAACGGTTTGGAAGAATTGGTGTTTGAAGAAAGAATTCACTAAGCATGAGCGAAGTAGCAGCAGAAAATAGCATATTCGTTAGCGATAAAGCTAAGAAGCAAGTTCATCATTTGATGGAAGAAGCAGGAGTATTGGGCGATCCCAATTATTTCTTGCGCGTAGGAGTTGTGGGTGGTGGTTGCTCTGGCTTGAGTTATAAGCTCGATTTTGATAATGAAATCAAGCCGATGGATCAAGTGTTTGACGATAATGGCATCAAAGTAGTTACCGATTTAAAAAGTTTTTTATACTTGGTAAATACCGAATTGAATTTCTCTGATGGATTGAATGGTAAGGGTTTTTATTTTGACAATCCCAACGCCAGCAGAAGCTGCGGATGCGGAGAAAGTTTTGCGGTTTAGTAAGTTCGTCTTATACAAATTTACAAATCCCAGTTATACCAATAACTGGGATTTTTTTTCCAAATATGCAGAACCCCTAAAAATTCCATAAAGTAGGATAAATGTGGATAGTAAAAATGACAAATGCCTAATAAAACTTTAGTTTTGAGGGATGTGGATGATCTGCAAAAAAGAATGGCAACAGTTCTTTAGTTCCATCACCGGTTATATGGTGTTGGGCATCTTTTTGCTAATTACAGGCTTGTTGTTATTTGTGTTCCCCGATACCAGTTTGCTCAATTTTGGATATGCCAATTTGAATGGCTTTTTCAATTTGATGCCATGGCTATTGTTGTTTCTGATTCCAGCAATAACCATGAGATCCATTTCAGAAGAAATGCGCTCAGGTAGTTTCGAGATTTTACAAACATTGCCACTTAGTGCAACCCAAATTGTTTTAGGAAAATACTGGGGTGTTGTATGCATCATTTTCATTGCTTTAGTTCCAACAACTATTTATGCATTCTCCATGCAATCATTAAGCATTACCGGAGGAATTGATTTAGGAGCCACCATTGGTAGTTATATCAGTTTGTTTTTTTTAGCAAACGTCTATGCTGCTATCGGCATTTTTGCAAGTAGTTTGGTGAAGAATATGATTGCCGCATTTGCCATTGGAGCATTCATGTGTTTTATTTTATTTATTGGTTTGGATGCGTTGAGTCAATTATCATTCTTTAGCAATGGCATCGATTATTATATTCAATTGTTTGGTATTAAAATGCATACAGCCAATATGAGCAGGGGAGTAATAGATGGGAAAGACTTGATTTATTTTATTGCATTGACCTCCTTGTTTTTATATTTCACGAAAGTTCAAATCACTAAACAGTCGATTGCATAAATGAAGTTACTACTACAGAAATATCCAATGACCATCGGATCCATCGTATTTGCGATGGTCATTCTCGCGTCATTGTTTGTTTCTCAAAGAGTAGATCTAACCCAAGACAAACGCTTTACCTTAAGTGAGTCCACCCTTCAATTATTGTCGGAAGTAGACAGTACAATACATGTAGAGGTTTTGTTGTCGGGAGAACTGCCTGCAGATTATAAAAAATTGAGTATTGCTGTAAAAGATATATTGGACGAGTTCAATGTGCATGCACATCATTTGATCAAAGTTGAATTTAAAAAGCCAGCAAATGATTTGAATGATGATTCATTGAAAGTTCAATTATTCGATAGCCTGGCAAAAATGGGTGTTCCATTCGAAAAAATTGAAAGTGAAGATGGAGCAGATAGATCAACTAGTCAATTAATTGCACCAGCTGCTATTATTCGCTATCGGAAAAATCAATTTCCGATTGTGGTCGATCTAAGAAGCAGTAAAAAAGTCTACCAGCAATTCAATGTAATCAACGATCAACCCAAAGAAGATATTGAAGCAACCAGAAATGCAGCAGAAGCATTGCTCGAAAATAAATTCATTGTAGCTATCGATAAGCTTACTAGAAAAACAATTCCAACAATAGCGTATACTGTGGGTAATGGAGAGCCTACGGGTTTAACCGTAAATGATTTAGGCGAAAGCTTACGCAACGATTATCGCTTGGGTGTGTTTGATTTAAAACAAGCTTATCCCGATGCTTCAGTTATTCAAACATTACTCATCGTTAAACCAACTCAACCATTCAGTGAAGAAGATCAACTGAAATTAGATCAGTATGTAATGAACGGAGGAAATATCATTTGGTTCATCGATAAATTATATGCGGAGTTAGATAGTTTAAAAAGAGCCGAAGGTCAATACACCGCGTTCGATCGCAACTTAGGCTTAGATGAATTATTGTTTAAATATGGAGTGCGCATCAATCCCGATCTATTGCAAGATTTGAATTGCTCAAAAATTCCTTTGGTAGTGGGGAAGAACCCTGATGGATCAGTTCGTATGCAGCGATTGCCATGGCCATATTATCCATTTCTCTCTGCAAGAACGCCCAATCCAATTTCTCAAAATATTGATCGTGTATTGCCGATATTTCCATCAAGTATAGATACGGTAATGGCGAAAGGAATTCGTAAAACCATTTTATTGGCTTCAGATACCAATAGCAGAAGAATCAGTTCGCCTGCAATTGTTTCATTGGCCAGTGTTCAAAGCGAAGAAGACCTGTATTCATTCAACAAAAGTTATGTGCCTGTTGCGGTGATGCTAGAAGGTAAATTCAATTCTCTGTTCGCCAATCGATTACCACAATCGGTATTGGATTCTATACAGCGGATAACGGGTAAAGCATTTTTACCCAATGCGATAAAAGAAGGTAAACAAATTGTTGTGGCCGATGCCGATATTGTAACCAATGAAATCAGCAATACGACTGGTCCAATGCCAATGGGAATGATCCCGATGGAAAATTATCGTTTTGCCAACAGAGAGTTTTTGTTGAATAGTGTGGATTATTTATCGTCGGATAAACAATTATTCGAAAGTAGAAATAAAACAGTGGTGCTTCGATTGTTGGATAAAGAAAAAGTGAAAGCACAAAAAGCGATCTGGCAATTCCTCAACGTGTTATTGCCTGTATTGATCGTAATGCTGATTGGCATCCTTTTTCAAACTTGGAGAAAAAAATCATACTCATTATAATTTTTTATGAATACACATACATTGGTTTATTTGGTTTTTGGAATTGTTTTATCAATTGCCTTGGTTTTTGATCTGGGACTTTTGAGTAAAAAGAACCAGACCATAACTATTAAACAAGCCTTGATTCAAACATTTTTTTGGGTAGGATTGGCCCTGGCATTTTTTATTTTTTTATGGATAGAAGGGCCAGATTTGGCCAATGATGGAGGAGTAGCAAGGGTTGCTGTTCATCAATTGCCATTGGAGTTTTTGAGCGCCTACTTGATGGAATGGAGTTTGAGTATCGACAATATTTTTGTGTTCATCTTGATTTTTAATTCCTTCAATGTAAAAGAGAAACATTATTCAAGAGTATTGTTGGTAGGTATATTGATGGCTATTCTTTTCCGGATTATTTTTATTACGCTGGGTGTTGCTTTGGTAACACAGTTCTCCTGGGTACTCTACATTTTTGGCGCCTTTTTATTGTACACAGGGTATCATATGTTTACGGCTGATGGCGATGAACAGTTCGATCCACACAATTCTAAAGTCTATAAGTTCCTCAAAAAATTTCTTCCATTAGTGAACCATGATGGAGATGGGAAATATGTAATTAACGAAAATGGCCGACCAGTATACACTACTTTGTTTGTTGTAGTAATTTTACTGGCAGCCATCGATTTGGTTTTTGCACTGGATTCAATTCCTGCAGTAATGGGTATTTCCAAAGATCCTTTGATCATTTATACCTCAAATATCTTCGCAGTATTAGGCTTGCGTTCCTTATTCTTTTTATTGAGAGGCGCTGTTACCAAATTTGATTATTTGCAACAAGGTATTGCCATTGTATTGATTTTTATTGGCGCCAAAATGTTGGGAGAACATTGGTTGAATGAATGGATACCTAAACAAACAATGGTATTTATTTCATTGGGCGTCATATTGGTTTGTATTTCGGGATCTATTTTTTATTCGATGGTAATGAATAAGAAAGGCACGCCTGTAGACAAAATTGATCATTCTACTAAATAAACTAAATGGGCTATTCAGTCAATACCATAGCAAACATTCTTTCTCTTCAAATAAAAGAACAGAGAGACTTGACTATTGCGTATTTGGTAACAGATAGCCGTAAAATAGTTTTTCCTGCCGAAACATTGTTCTTTGCCATTAAGGGTCCCAGAAGAAATGGAATTGATTTTATTGCATCGGCTTATGCCAAAGGAGTCAGGTGTTTTGTGGTAGATGAACCAGTTGATCAAAATGTTTTTTTAGATGCTTGTTTTTTGTTGGTCCCCAATGCATTGGCAGCCTTACAGCAAATAGCATCCTATCATCGAAAGCAATTTGATTTCCCCGTAATTGGTATTACAGGCAGTAATGGTAAGACCATTGTAAAAGAATGGTTGTATCAAATGCTTTCTCATCAGCACAACATTGTTAGGAGCCCAAGAAGTTATAATTCTCAAATAGGTGTGCCATTAAGTGTTTGGCAAATGAATGCTTCCCATACACTGGGAATTTTTGAAGCCGGTATTTCTACAACAGGAGAAATGACCAATCTCGAAAAAATTATTCAACCAACTATTGGAGTGCTTACCAGTATTGGAGAAGCGCATAGTGAGGGTTTTGAAAGCAAAGAGCAAAAGCTCCAGGAGAAATCATTGTTGTTTAAGCATGCATCAACTATTGTTGATAGTCGTGATATAAAAATATTGAATCAGGAGAAAGGAACTGGAACAACTAAGGTTCATTTCCTGTATAAACATTGGGAACTTGAATTGACTATACCATTTACAGATGCCATTTCTATTCAAAATGCACTTACCTGTTCTGCGGTACTATTGCATTTGGGGTATGAACAATCTGCTATTCAGGAAAACGTATTGTTGTTAGAGCCAGTGGAAATGCGTATGCAATTGCGCAAAGGAATTAATCACTGTTTTGTATTGAATGATAGTTATAGCAATGATATCATTTCATTGGAGCTGGCTTTGAACTTTTTGCAAGAGCAAGCAGGAGACCAACCGAAAACGGTGATCCTTTCCGATATTGTACAATCCAATCAGGAAAATAATTTATTGTATCAATCGGTCATTAATTTGCTGATAAAAACCGGTGTGAAAAAATGTTATTTTATTGGAGCTTCCTTTACTGATTTTTTATATCGATTATCAGCCAATCAATTTCCATTTGAGTATAAAACTTTTTTAAGCACCGAACAGTTTATCCATTCAATGAATCATCATTCTTTTCAACAAGAATATATTTTATTGAAAGGAGCAAGGGTTTTTGAATTTGAACAAATTGCGCATTGGTTAGAAAAGCAAGTACATCAAACTGTTTTAGAGATCAATCTAACGGCCATGGTGCAGAATTTAAAAACCTATCAATCTTTGCTAAGGCCAAAAACCAAATTGATGGCCATGGTAAAAGCATTTAGCTATGGGAGTGGGGCAGGAGAAGTGGCCAGAAGATTGCAACAACAGCAAGTCGATTATTTGGCAGTGGCTTATGCCGATGAAGGAGTTGAGTTGCGCAAAGCTGGAATCAGCCTGCCTATCATGGTAATGAGCCCAGATGAAAATACATTCGATTCACTCATCAATTATAACCTCGAACCAGAAATATTTTCAGTTGAGTTGTTTACTTCGTTTTATCAATACATTCAAAAAGAAGGGTTGAAACAGTATCCGATTCATTTGAAGCTCAATACCGGAATGAACAGATTGGGTTTTGATTTGATCGAGTTGCCAGCCTTACTCAATCAACTTGGCCGTCAAGATCAGTTAATAGTAAAATCGGTGATGAGTCATTTGGTGGCTAGCGAAGATCCTATTCAAGATTCGTACACAGCCGATCAAGTTGAACAATTTAATACTGCTTGTGATGCCATCGAAACCGCACTTGGATATTCGTTTATCAAACATATTGCCAATACTGCTGCCATCATTCGGAATCCTTCTTATCAATTAGACATGGTTCGTTTGGGTATTGGTTTGTATGGAGTAGATAGTGCGGATAGTTCAAAACTCAACTTACAAACTGTAGCTAGTTTAAAAACTACCGTGGCACAGGTAAGAAAAGTAAAAGCAGGAGATACAGTTGGTTATGGACGAAAAGGAATTATTGAGCGCGATAGTATTATTGCCACCATTCGTATTGGTTATGCCGATGGGTATAGTAGAAAATTAAGCAATGGAGTGGGCAAGGTATTTGTTCGTGGTGCATTGGCGCCTATTGTTGGCAATATTTGTATGGATATGTGTATGATCGATGTTACTGATATTGCAGGGGTTGTAGCAGGCGATGTGGTTGAAATTTTTGGGAGCCATATCAGCGTTCAAGCCCTGGCGAAAGAAGCAGCAACTATTCCTTATGAAATCATGACCGGTATCAGCCAAAGGGTGAAGCGGGTTTATATTGAGGAGTGATTAATCTTGCGGATCAATGATTTTATTTTTCAAAGCCCACAAAACCAAACCTACCCTGCTTTTACAGCCTGTTTTTTCAAATAGATTTCTACTGTAATTGTCTACACTTCTTACCGCAATATCTAATTGGTCGGCCATTTCTTTATACGTTTGTTCACTTGCGCAAAGCTGAAGAAACAATATTTCTTTTTCATTGAGTTTAAACTCATCAGGACCATTTTTTTCAGAAAGATGAAAAGAGCGAAACATATTACCAGAAACTAGATCGTTGGTATAAAACCCTTTTTCAACTAATTGTAAAATAGCTCTGTGTAATTCACCTATTTCGGCTTCTTTCAATATATAGCCATTGGCACCTGCTTTGAGCATTTTAATAATGGCTTGTTCTTCATCATACATACTCAAAGCCAACACATGAATATGAGGGTAATTTATTTTAAGCCAAGCGGTAGCAGCATAGCCATCCATATGCGGCATATTGATATCCATTAAGATTACTTGGGTATCTTTTGCCTGAACAATTTTAGTTTGCATATCAACGCCATTATTGGCTTGAAATACAATATTAATATCGTTGTATTCGGTTAATAAAGATGCAATACCAGAGCGAAACATGGCATGATCATCAATCATGGCAATATCTATTTTTGATGTACTAGTTTTCATATGGTACTTCTATATAAATGGTGGCACCCATCATTGGTGAAGAATTGATATCGAGTTTTCCACCAATTAATGATGCTCTTTTTTTCATATTGCTTAATCCAAGGCCTCTGTCTTTTTTGTGATCCATTTCTGTTACATCAAAGCCTTTGCCATTGTCTTGAATTTTACAATATAATTGGTTATTGATTTCCCCAATTTCAATACGGACTTCACTTGCATCAGCGTGTTTAATGATATTGCTAATGGTCTCTTGAATTAATCTGAAAATGAATAAAGATTTATTATTCATTGACGGCAAATCAATAGTTAACAAATTATTGAATTGAACATTGAATTGCCCAGTTTTTTCGAGCCAATTTATTTCTTGCTCAATAGCATTAATTAAGCCTTGTTGTAATAAATTTTCAGCTTGTAATAGTTTAGCCAATTGACGTAGGTCTTTTACGGAACTATTCACAAAATTTAGTGCTGTAGCTATTTTCTGTTCCGATTTAGGCTGGTCTTGTAAATTGATGGAAGATAGTGTTGCATGGGTTAAGCTGAGCAACTGGCCAATATTATCATGTAAGTCAGCAGCAATGGTCTGAAGGGTTTGTTCCTTTACTTCCATTTCAGTTTTTAATATTTCTTGATCAAATGCGGATTGCATGGTTTCTTTTTCTTTTTCATTTAAATTTTGTCGATTTTGGTATGCTAGCACAAAGTATACAACTAATCCTGCTAGGAATAGAAATACAACAGCGCCAATTACGATTCCTGTAATGATGTATTGGTTGGTTTGAGCCTGCAAAAAAATGAAATGGTTAAACAAGAATATAAAATTATAATTATTAAAGTAATGAAAAATTCCCAAATAGGTAAAAATGGTTTGAAATTGTTGATGCTCAAAAAATATTGGAAAAAGCTCAATAAAATACTTTGACCAGTATAAAAAAACAAGAAACCTACACTGATCCAGAAATAAGAGTTCTTAAATAAACTGACTGATCCAGGAGTATTCATCATTTGCTTGAAGTATTCAAAAATATAGTAAACACAAATACAACTTCCCAGAATAATCGTATAAGAATTCAAATATCTAAAACCTTGAAAAAAACAAAAATTAATGACTGAACTTAATAATATCACCCAAGAAAGGTATTTGATTCTTTTTTTGATTATTGGATTTTCGATTATTTGAATGTAGAACCATCCAATGAAGGCAAATTCAATTGGGTTGCGCAAATTGGCAACCCAATTATTTGAATGATTTATTATAAATAATTTATAATGATTACCCCATTCTACAATATTAGTTAAGATTAATAAGAATAAAAATCCTTTTAATGCTTTGCTCTCTAGTTTTTTAAAATTAATAGTACAAGATAATAAAGCTATAGATTCTAATATGTGAATAAATAAATTCATTTTCTAAATGGATGAACCTTCACAATTTAGTGGTGGACATAAGTCTCCATTATTAAGATCAAACATTTTCTGATTTGTTTCCAATTTCAATCTAGGTCTTTCTTCTACATAAATCACTTTTCCATCTCCGTCAATTAGTTCGAAATCAATAGTTAACCTTGCCTTATATTCTTCATTAACATCTTGGCCTTCTGTATTAGTGTAAGAAGTAAAACTGGCTCTTATATATAAAGATTCTTGACATTCCATTTCTGCGATTAACTCCTTAAAATCTGGGTTTTTATGTAAAACACTCTGTGTGTCAGTTATTGAAACACCTCCATTTGCATTAACTATTTTTGTGAGTTCTGGCATAATATTATCCCTATATTCAGTTACCCATTTTATTGCAATATCCTTAGGAATATTAGTCAAACCTTTAAATGGATGAATATAGTAAAAAAAATTTGAGTCTTCATAATAGTTTGTTGTATTATTTCGATTACAAGGAGTATAAATCAAAGTAGCCATCCCCTCAAATCCACTTGGAACTCTCGGATCTGTAGAATCATTTGGAAAACAAGCTATATATATTCTAACTCCGTCTACTTTATTAATGATATTACATAAATTTTTAAAAGTAGTGTAATCATAAACTGCGTCATAGAATATTTGCCTTTTTAATTCAATAGTTAACGGCAACGATTTTTTTCTGTATGCCATTTTTTTCGTTCAATTACAAGTTGTTTTTTTACAAACATTCTTGGGTAATTACCTGTACAATAGGGTGCCATTTTTTTGGTTTTTGTTAAAGAATAAGTAAAAGAATATAATTTATTTGATTTTGAAATACGTGATTTTACGTTTCTAACAATGTAAACTTCCGTTTTTAACTCCCCAATTGATTTTCGACTTTTGATTTTAATTTACAAAAAATGGGCAACAATCCAAGTTTGTGATTAAGATTCAATAGCGCAGCTTCGGGGGAGGCTGCGCTAGAATCGAATTTAACATCGGCTTTGGCTATGTTTTCAAATCAAATCAAATGATCTTGCGTATTGGGTAAGTTCAAAATAAGAAGTAGTGTCTAATTTTTGCTTTATATTTTTTCGATGCGTTTCTACAGTATGTAGTGATATAAAAAGGATCTCTGCTGTTTCAGGTGCACTTTTGCCAATAGCCATTAAACGTAATACCTCAACTTCCCGATTACTTAACTTTGAGAATTTTGAATAATTATTGCGTAAAAAATTATTTTCATATAATAAACGACCTGCTTTTGAAGCCATATGGTGCATAGCATCTATCGGAAAAGCCATAGTAATTGTTAACAAGGGCTTGCTTGTTTCATCATGCGCTAATATTTTGGTACTGGCCATATGCCAGCTCCAATCATCGGTTGTTTTAAAGCGTACTTGTTGAAAAAAAGTACAAATATCATTGTCGTCGTTACGCTCTAAGAGCCCTAGTATTTTGGGCACATAATCTTTCGCATCTTCGCTGTTGAAATAACGTCCGTAGTATTCTTCTGCTGTTAGTGCAGTAATTTCTTCAAGGGAAGTTCCTAATAATGCCAAACCTCGCGGCGACATCCAAGCAACCGACCAATCTCTAAGGTCATGTATAATAACAACACCAGGTAGTTTATCGGCTATTGCTTCAATAGTAATGATATTTTCCCGAATAATTTTTTCACTCAACATGTAAATGTTTTTTCAATGATAGGATTTTATTTGCTATTAAAACTCCAATATATCAATAAAAATTCATCCCCGTTTCCGGGTATTTTCTCGTTCAATAAAATTTGAAAGTAACAATTTTGTAGTATTACATTTTAATACGTGATTTTACGTTTTCAAAAAGGTAAACTTCCGTTATTAACTGACCAATTGATTTTCGATTTTTGATATCAATAAAAAAATGGGAAATAATCTAAGTTTGTGATTAAGATTCAACAGCGCAGCTTCGGGGGAGGCTGCGCTAGAATCTAATAAAAATAAAATACCCCTAAAGGGGTATAGAATTTGTATAATCATTTTTTTATTCCCCTAAACCAAAACGAGTGTTTATTAGATTCTATGAATCAATAGTATGGGAAAATTAAAAGAACTAACAGACAGGGAATTCCAGATTTTATCATTATTAGCCGAGGGTCACAAAGATTTAAATATTGCATCTGCCTTGGCTATTGATTTAGAAACTGTAAAGAGTCATAACAAAAATATATTTCGCAAATTATGTGTTCGTAATAGAGCAGAAGCAGTATTGCATTTAATGAATAGTCAATCAAACAATACTGAAAATACGTAGTACCCTAAAGAGTGATTTTTTGTAATAACAGGTAAGTGTATTTTTAGATGCTGATCTTTTTTATCCCCCACTAATTATCAGCTCCCCCGAATTGAAAAAGGAATTGGCAAAACAATTCAACAATTAATCAAAAAGTAATAATTAAGAAATTAATTCTTCAATAATTCTATGGAGATACTAGAACGATTAACAGAAAGAGAAAAGCAAACTCTTCATTATTTGTGTAAGGGTTACCTGAACAAAGAGATCTGCTCAGAAATGGGCATTACCATTGATACAGTGAAAAAACATAATAAGCAAATATTTAAAAAACTGGATGTTCGTAATAGAACGGAAGCGATTATTCTCGCTACTACTTTTCAGCGTAAAGCTAAATAATAATGAAAAAATTAATCTTATAAGTACAAAATAATAAATACAACCTTAATCTTATCTACAATTATAAATAAGCAAAATGAGTAAAATTTACAAACAGTTTACAGTCTTTCTTTTTTTAATAATTGGATTTACTCCTCTTTTTGCACAGCCAACTATTACTTCATTCACACCCTCATCTGGGCCAGTAGGAACATTGGTTACAATAACAGGAACAAACTTAAGTACACCAACTGCCTTAACCATAGGTGGAATAAATGCAATTGAAATTTCAAATACAGGTACCAGTTTAGTTGCGATGGTTATGCCAGGAACAATAACTGGTGTAGTAAGTGTAACAACAGCTGACGGGACCGCTAATGGTACAGGTAATTTTACTGTAACTTCAAGCCAAGTTCCTAATGCGCAACAAGGCAACAAATTAGTGGGTACCGGTGCAACAGCATTTTCCGAACAAGGCGGGTCAATAGCTGTTAGCGCAGATGGCAATACTGCGATAGTAGGCGGAAGAGGTGACAACAGTTTTGTTGGTGCTGCATGGATTTATACACGAAGTGGCGGGGTTTGGACCCAACAAGGAGCAAAACTAGTAGGTACAGGAGCTACAGGAGCTGCTCAACAAGGAATTAGCGTGTCGCTAAGTGCGGATGGCAATACAGCAATAGTAGGTGGACATTTTGATAACAGCCAATCAGGAGCCGTATGGATTTACACTCGCAGCGGGGGAGCATGGAGTCAGCAAGGCGCAAAACTAGTAGGAACGGGAACTACCGGAGGTGGTGCCCGACAAGGCTTTAGTGTATCATTAAGTGCAGATGGAAATACGGCAGTTGTTGGTGGATTTGGAGATAACAGCAGTGCTGGAGCAGCATGGGTATTCACCCGCAGTGGGGGAGTTTGGAGCCAACAAGGTTCAAAACTAGTAGGTACAGGTGCAACAGGAGCTGCCAAACAAGGCAATTGCGTATCAATAAGTGCAGATGGTAATACAGCGATAGTTAGTGGAAATGCAGATAACAGTAATGTTGGAGCTGCATGGGTGTTTACCCGCAGTGGGGTAGTATGGAGCCAGCAAGGGGCAAAATTAGTAGGCACGGGCGCATCGGGAGCGGCACAACAAGGCAGCAGTGTAGCAATAAGTGCAGATGGTAATACAGCGATAGTTGGTGGAAATGCAGATAACAGCAATACAGGTGCAGCTTGGGTGTATACTCGCAGTGCAGGAGCATGGACACAACAAGTCAATAAGCTGGTTGGTACAGGAACAGTAGGCTTAGCCCAACAAGGCTATGCAGTTTCAGTAAGTGCCGATGGCAATACAGCGATAGTTGGTGGATACGGTGACAACAATGGTGTGGGGGCAGTATGGGTGTATACACGAAATAGCGAGTTATGGAGTCAACAAGGTTCAAAATTAATAGGAACGGGAGCAGCAGCACCAGGACTTGCAAACCAAGGCTATAGTGTTTCTATAAGTGCCGATGGCAATATTGCAATGGTGGGGGGATATCAAGATAACAACTCTACCAAGGGTGCAGTATGGACATATGCTTATATAACACCTCCACCATCAATCAGCAATTTTTCGGCAACATCTGGCCCTGTAGGCACACTAGTAACAATAACAGGAACCAATTTAAATAATCCCTCAGCAATTACAATCGGTGGAGTAGCGGCAATACCAATTAGCAATACTGGCACAAGTTTAGTTGCTATGGTTATGCCAGGAGCAACCACTGGTGTTGTAAGAGTAACCACAGCTGGTGGCACTGTCAATGGAACGGGAAATTTTACAGTTACTGCCACTCAGGCACCTAATACTCAACAAGGTGCTAAATTATTTGGAACAGGTGCGGTTGGTGTTGCACAACAAGGATACTCAATTGCTCTAAGTGCAGATGGTAATACCGCTATAGTAGGTGGATATAATGACAACAGTAATGCTGGTGCTGCATGGGTGTATACTAGGAGCGGTGGTATTTGGAGCCAACAAGGCAATAAATTGGTTGGTATAGGTGCAATTGGTACCGCTTTTCAAGGTAATTCAGTTGCTATAAGTGCCGACGGCAATACGGCAATTGTAGGAGGACCTTTTGATAATAGTAATGCTGGAGCAGCCTGGGTGTTTACCCGAAGTGGTGGCGTATGGAGCCAACAGGGAGCTAAATTATTTGGAACTGGTGCTGTTGGAGTAGCACGTCAAGGTTGGTCGGTAGGATTAAGTGCCGACGGCAATAGAGCGATAGTAGGAGGGTATTTAGATGATAGTCAAGCTGGTGCAGTTTGGATGTATACCCGAACTGGAACGAATTGGACACAAGATGGCAATAAATTAGTAGGAACAGGCGCTACAGGAGCTGCCGGTCAAGGCTTTAGCGTTTCTTTAAGTGCAGATGGATTTACAGCGATAGTAGGTGGATATGCTGACAATAGCTTCGCAGGGGCTGCTTGGGTATTTAACCGTAATGGTTCAGTATGGAGCCAACAAGGTGCAAAATTAGTAGGCACCGGAGCAATAGGAAATGCTTACCAAGGTATTAGTGTTTCGCTCAATGCAGATGGTAATACGGCAATAGTAGGTGGATATAATGATAATAGCTCTGGGCCAGTAGCTGGAAATTTAGAAAATAGTGCCGTCGGAGCCGCTTGGGTTTATACCCGCAGTAGCGGAGTATGGAGCCAGCAAGGAACTAAATTAGTAGGTACAGGAACAGTAGGGGTATCAAGTCAAGGAACTTCAGTTAAGTTGAGTGCTGATGGCAATACGGCGATGGTTGGAGGGTATAATGATGATAGTAAAACTGGGGCTGCCTGGGTTTATACCCGCAGTGGAGGGGCATGGTCGCAACGAGGCAATAAATTAGTTGGTAATGGATCTGTGGGGTCAGGCCAACAAGGTTTTTCTGTAGCTTTAAGTACAGATGGTAATACAGCAATTGTGGGTGGAAATATTGATAATAGCAATGCTGGCGCTGCATGGGTGTATACTTATGTGCCTCCTCCAACGATTACCAATTTTACTGCAACTAGTGGTCCAGTAGGATCTTTAGTAACAATAACAGGAACTAATTTAAGTAACCCTTCCGCCATAACAATAGGTGGTGTTTCTGCAATACCAATTAGCAACACAGGCATTAATTTAGTGGCAATGGTCATGCCAGGAGCTACAACAGGTACAGTAAGTGTAACCACAGCTAGTGGCACTGCCAATGGAACGGGTAATTTTACGGTAACCGCAAGCCTAGCACCTAATGCGCAACAGGGTGCAAAACTAATAGGGACAGGTGGAGTAATAGCTCAAATAGGATGGAGCCTGTCTATAAGTGCTGATGGAAATACCGCGATAGTGGGCGGAGCTAATGATAACAGCAGTGCAGGTGCAGCATGGGTTTATTCACGCAGTGGGGGAGTATGGAGCCAGCAAGGCTCAAAACTAGTTGGCACAGGCGCAACAGGCAATGCCAGCCAAGGTTTTAGTGTATCCCTAAGTGCAGATGGAAATACAGCAATTGTAGGTGGACCTGGAGATAACGGCAATGTTGGCGCCGCTTGGGTATATACTCGCAGCGGGGGAGTTTGGAGCCAACAAGGCAGTAAACTAGTAGGTTCAGGTGCAGTTGGTATTGCCTACCAAGGCAGAAGCGTATCAATCAGTGGGGATGGGAATACTGCGATTGTGGGAGGATGGAGTGATAACAGCAATGTTGGCGCAACATGGGTGTTTGTTCGCAGCAGCGGCGCCTGGAGTCAACAAGGTGCAAAACTGGTAGGCACGGGCGCAACAGGCAATGCCTCCCAAGGAATTAGTGTATCCCTTAGTTCAGATGGAAATACTGCGATAATAGGTGGATCTGGTGATAATAGCGGTTTAGGTGCAGCATGGATATATACTCGTAGTGGTAGTATATGGATACAGCAGGATAATAAACTTGTGGGCACTGATGCATCAGGCAATGCCTCCCAAGGTGTTAGTGTATCCCTTAGTGCAGATGGAAATACTGCGATAGTAGGCGGAACTAGTGATAACAGCAGTGCAGGTGCAGCATGGGTGTTCACGCGCAGTGGCGGAGTATGGAGCCAACAAGGCTCAAAACTAATAGGCACGGGTGCAACAGGAAATGCCCAACAAGGCCGTAGTGTATCTCTTAGTGCAAATGGTAATACAGCAATTGTTGGGGGATCTGCAGATAATAATTTTATAGGCGCTGCCTGGGTATATACCCGAAGTGGAGGAATATGGAGTCAACAAGGCACAAAGCTATTAGGTAATGTCGCAGTAGGAAGTTTTGTGCGACAAGGCTGGAGTGCATCATTAAGTGCAGATGGCAATACAGCAATAGTGGGAGGGTGGACTGATAATAGCGGTCAAGGCGCAGCATGGGTGTATACTTATGTTCCTCCCCCTCTAACAATCACCAATTTTACGGCAACTAGTGGTCCAGTAGGTTCTTTAGTAACAATAACAGGAACTAATTTAAGTAGTCCAACAGCCATTACAATTGGTGGAGTTTCAGCGATAGCAATAAGCAATACAGGCACCAGTTTAGTAGCGATGGTTATGCCAGGTGCAACCGCAGGAGTAGTGAGTGTAACTACAGCTAGTGGTACTGCCAATGGAATGGGTAATTTTATAGTAACGGACTCACAAACACCCAATGCACAACAAAGTAATAAACTAGTAGGTACTGGTGTAATAGGAGCAGCACAACAAGGCACTTCATTAGCCGTAAGTGCAGATGGCAATACAGCGATAGTTGGTGGCCCTGAAGATAATAGCAGTTTGGGAGCTGCATGGATTTATACAAGAAGTGGCGGAGTTTGGAGCCAACAAGGGGCAAAACTAGTAGGCACGGGTGCAACAGGAGCTTCCCGCCAAGGCTTTAGTGTATCAATTAGTGCAGATGGTAATACGGCGATAGTGGGTGGATACTCTGATAGCAGCAGCGTTGGCGCTGCATGGGTGTATACCCGAAGTGGTGGGGTATGGAGCCAACAAGGTGCAAAACTAAAAGGCACTGGCGCAATAGGAGCTGCCAGCCAAGGTTTTAGTGTATCCCTAAGTGCAGATGGAAATACAGCAATTGTTGGTGGCAGATCTGATAATAGCAGTACTGGAGCAATATGGGTGTATACCCGTACTGGCGGAGTATGGAGTCAACAAGGTTCAAAACTAGTGGGAACGGGAGCAGTGGGAAATGCTTTCCAAGGCGGAACTGTATCCCTTAGTGCCGATGGCAATACAGCGATAGCGGGTGGGATTTTTGATAATAGTAGTGCTGGAGCAGCATGGGTGTTTACCCGCAGTGGGGGAGTATGGAGCCAACAAGGAGCAAAACTAGTAGGTACGGGTGGCTCAAGTAATGCTCAACAAGGCGGAAGTGTATCATTAAGTGCAGATGGCAATACAGCGATGGTGGGTGGAAATCCTGATAACGGCAGTGCTGGCGCTGTTTGGGTCTATAGCCGGAGTGGTGGAGTTTGGAGCCAACAAGGTACAAAATTAGTAGGTACAGGATCAACAGGTAATGCACGCCAAGGTAGGAGTGTATCTTTAAGTGCGGATGGCAACATTGCTATTGTTGGTGGATATGCTGATAACGGGGGTGCTGGCGCAGCATGGGTTTACACCAGAAGTGGAGGAGTTTGGAGCCAAAAGGGAGCAAAATTAGTAGGTTCTAATGTGCAAGGCACTTTTGGCTACCATGGATGGAGTGTATCTCTAAGTGCTGATGGAAATACAGCGATTATTGGTGGATATTTTGATAATAGCACAGCTGGTGCAGCATGGGCGTACACATATGTTCAGCCACCATTACCAACTATCACCAATTTCACTTCAACAAGTGGCCCAATAGGAATATTAGTAACAATTACGGGAACTAATTTAAGCAACCCAACAGCCATAACCATCGGCGGAGTAGCTGCTATACCAATTAGCAATACTGGAACTAGTTTAGTTGCCATGGTAATGCCAGGTGCAACTACGGGTATAGTAAGTGTTACCACAGGCGGAGGTACAGCCAATGGTACGGGTAATTTTACGGTAACTACGATTCAAACTCCGAATACACAGCAGGGTAATAAACTAGTTGGTACAGGAGGCATAGGTAGTTCATTTGCAGGTGAAGGTCAAGGTCAAGCAGTTGCAATGAGTGCAGATGGAAATACAGCGATAGTTGGAGGCAGGTACGATAACAATAGTGTAGGAGCGGCATGGATATACACTAGAAATGGTGGATTATGGACACAACAGGGAAATAAATTAGTTGGTACTGGAGCAATAGGTGCTTCACAACAAGGTTGGAGTGTATCAATGAGCGCAGATGGTAATACCGCATTGGTGGGCGGATATCAAGATAATAGTGGTGCTGGGGCTGTATGGGCGTATACGCGCAGTAATGGAGTATGGAGCCAACAAGGTGCAAAACTAGCAGGTACTGGAGCAATAGGTGCTGCAAATCAAGGCAACAGAGTGTCACTTAGTGCAGATGGTAATACTGCAATTGTTGGCGCTCCATTTGATAATGGACGTTTTGGTGCAGCATGGATATTTAATAGAACAGAAGGTGTATGGACTCAACAGGGTAATAAATTAGTAGGGACTGGAGGAGTAGACCCACCGTTTTCTGCATTCGTTAATGGTTTTAACCAGGGCTCTTCGGTTGCTTTAAGCGCAGATGGCAATACAGCAGCAGTAGGAGGATCTGCGGATAACGGTATTGGTGCAGTTTGGATATATACACGTACTATTGGATCTTGGTCTCAGCAAGGCAACAAATTGGCAGCAACAGGTACTGTAGGTTCTTCAGCTATGGGTTTTTCAGTTGCATTGAGTGCCAATGGTAATACACTTATTTCAGGTGGAATTGGAGATAATAGTTCTGCAGGCGCTGCCTGGGTATTTACTAGGACTGGGTCTGTTTGGACACAACAAGGCAACAAATTAATCGGAACTGGTACTTCCTCTACTAATGCTCAACAAGGCCAGTCTGTAAACATAAGTGCAGATGGCAATACAGCTATTGTGAGTGGTCATTCGGATGGAAGAATTGGGTCTTTTTGGGTCTATGTTAGAAATGGATCAACTTGGACACAGCAGGGTAATAAATTTGTTGGAGCTGGATCAACTGATGCTGCTGGTCAGCCTATTGGTATTCAATTTGGTTTTTCATCTGCCTTAAGTGCAGATGGAACAACTGTTTTAATTGGAGGAAGTGGAGATAATAACCAAACAGGAGCAGCCTGGGTATATACCTATTCACCTCCACCGACAATCACATCTGCATCTTACAATGCTTCAACTGGGTCTCTGGAGGTTACGGGAACAAATTTGATTGCAATGTCAGGTTCTGCTAATGACATAGATGTAACCAAATTAACTTTATCTGGTGAGTTATTAGGCAATGGTACTTTTAGTTTAACAAGCAATACTCCAAATGTAAAAATCACCAGTCCAACTAGTTTTTCTGTTTTACTTGGAGCAAATGATCGGGACTCTGTAAATCAACTTTTAAATAAAAATGGTACAAGCTCAATTGCTGGTATAACCTACAATTTAGCCGCAGCTAATGATTGGATGATTGCATCAACAGGGAATGCTGATTTAACGGGTAATAGTATAACCGTAAGTAATGTTGCCAGTTTGCAAACAGCAGCTATTACTACATCTGGTACATTGAGTGCTTTAACTACAACTTACGGAACAGCATCTAGCACTACCAGCTTTAATGTTAGTGGTTTATCATTAACCAATGATTTAACTATTGCTGCTCCATCTGGTTTTGAAATAAGTGTTAATACAAATAGTGGATTTAGTAATACCCTTACATTAACACAAACAAATGGAACTGTTTCTGCAACTACTATTTTTGTTCGATTAGCATCAACAAATTTAGTTTCAGCATCACCATATAGTGGTAATATCATATTAACGAGTACAAACGCCACAACAGTCAATGTTCCTACTGTATTAAGTACTGTTACTACTAAGGCATTATCGATCAGTGGAGTAACGGCGAACAATAAAATTGTAGATGGAAACACGAATGCAACACTTAGTGGAACGCCAATATTGAATGGAATAATTGCAGCTGATATTGCGAATGTAACATTTGGAGGTACACCATTAGCAACATTTGCTTCAAGTGCTGTTGGATCAAATATTGCAGTTAGCGTTATGGGCTATACCATTAATGGATCGGCAGCGATCAACTATAGTTTAACTCAACCGACGGGCTTATCTGCTAATATCATCTCGTTGACTACTACCTGGTTGGGTTTTAATAGTAACTGGAACAATGCTTCTAACTGGAATAATGGAATTCCATCGATCACACAAACTGCTATTATTCCAAACATTACTACGTTACCAATACAATCTGGCATCATTACTATAGATGCATTAATCATCAATGGATCAGCTAGCATTACCAATAATGGAACAATACAATTGGTATCTAATCTTACTAATAATGGAACAATTGGTGGAACAGGTTCTATTCAATTGAATAGTAGTAAAGCTCAAGTGATAAGTGGAACAGGAAAAATCAATAATTTATCTATCAATAACACCAATGGAGTTTCTGTTGCCATTGGTATTTCCAATGTACAAACGATCACCAATTTATTAACGATGGTCTCTGGAACATTTAATACCAGTAATAATATAGTATTACAATCAACTGCAAATAGCTCTGCATATGTAAGTCCAATACCTACAGGAGCATCTATTATTGGAAGCATAACTGCACAAGCATGGATACGAGGACAAAGAGGATATAGAACAATTAGTCATCCATTTAATGTTGCATTGCCTCTAAGTCAACTCACTGATAATTTTGCCATCAGTGGATCTGGAACAGGATTTGCGAGTGGATTTGGATATTCAACTTCTTCCGTTTATTCTTTTGATTCAAGTATAAATTTTGGAGGATTCATTCCAATAAGCAATAGCCCAAATACATCGAGTAGTTTAGTATGGACAAGAAATAGAGGTATATCTGTATTTGTAAGAGGCAAAGGTAATGAAGGATTAGCTGGTGGTTATGCTTCAACCAATGAGCCTACAGCATTTGCTATAGATGCAACAGGAAGCATTAATCAAGGATCAATCCCAGATTATGTTCTAGGTGTTAGCCCCTTATTTAACTCATCCAACTTAGTTGGAAATCCTTACCCTTCACCAATTAATATTAAACAATTACGAAGTAATGGTAGTGTATTCTTGAGTGCCAATAATGGAGGAACAGGAGTAAGTAATACTGTATATATATGGAATCCAACTAAATCGCCTGGCGTTTCAGGATCGCCTAATCAAGAAGAAAGAGGAGGATATGATGCATATACCAATGATGGAGTTACAGATATTATTGTTCCGATGTTTGGAGCGTTTTATGTGAACTCGAGAGGAGCTGGCAATGTGATCAAGTTTGATGAAAATGTAAAAGCGGTTTCAGCAGCTCCGTTACAAGTATTAAACACCAACAATAAATTACAATTGGTACTCGATATTGAAAATTCAAAAGGTAAATGGGATGATGTAAAAATAAGGTTCGATAAAGGTGCTCACTCAATGAGTAAAGACCCTTATGATGGTAGAAAATTGAAAAATGATTTATTGGATTTCTATACACTTTCCTCTGATAAAGAAAAATTGACTATCGATTCAAGAAGCGATACAATGAGTATGGAAGAAATTATTCCACTCGGCTTGAAGACAAAAGTTGACATGGGTGATTTCAGTATTAAAGCATCTATTGTAAATCTTCCAACAGGGCTTCAGGTTTATTTAAGAGATAAGCTTTTGAATAAAGAAACATTGTTGAAGAAAGAAGGAGATGTATATAGTTTTTCAATTACTGCCGATTCAATTACACGAGGAGATAATCGTTTTGAATTGTCAGTGAAAAAAATATCGTTTACTGCAACTGTGCCAGATGAATTGAGTAAGGCAGATGCAAGTGTTGGGCCAAATCCATTTATGAGTGAGCTAACCATTCAATTGAATAAATCAGCTGTTTCAGCTACTTCAGTTACTACAGTTCGAGTGTTTGGTTTTGATGGTAAATTGGTAAGGTCAATTACTTCAGCTCCTAAAACAGATAAGATCAAATTGTATAGTGCTGACTTGGCGCAAGGAGTTTACTTAATTGAAATCAGGAATGATCAATTCAAGCAAATTAAACGGGTAATTAAAAACTAAGTAGAAAAATCAGCTTGATTGTTTTAAAAATAAGAAAATGATAAAAAAAATAATTGCACTTGTTATATTAATTATTTCGTTTGGTAATATAAGTAATGCACAACCTCCAATTCCGATAGAGACAGATACATTGTCTCCATCGGTAACATCAGCTTTGATCACTAGTTTTACGCAAACAACAGCTACGATGGGTGGTGTAGTAACAGCTGATGGTGGGGCACCTGTGTTAGAACGAGGAGTTGTTTATTCTACAACAAATACATTACCTACCATTGCTAATACAAAGCAATTAATTGGAACAGGTACAGGAACTTTTAGCGCGAATGTATCTGGGCTTATTGGTGGAAGTTTATATTATGTAAGAGCTTATGCCGTTAATATAGTTGGGGTTTCTTATGGAGCCACAAGAACGTTCACCACTCTACCTGTTGCCCCAACTGTAACTACTGCTGAGATACTTGCAATAACAACAAGTGGAGCAACAGTTGGCGGTAATGTATTGCTTGAGGGTGGAGTAGCAGTTACAGACAGAGGTGCTGTTTATTCAACCACCAATACCTTGCCTACTATCACGGATACAAAATTAAATATTGGTGCTGGAGCAGGAATATTTTCACAATCTCTAACTGGGTTAACGGCTAATACTGTGTATTATTTGCGTGCATATGCTACCAATAGTATTGGTACTTCTTATGGAAGTGTATTTGTATTTATTCCAGGGGGGCCAACATTATCTACAGCTGATGCAAGTTCGATTAGTCAAACATCAGTTTCACTTGGTGGAAATGTTACTGATATTGGAAATAGTGCCGTTACAGATAGAGGTATTGTTTATGTTACAGGAAATACAGAGCCTGCTATAACAAATAATAAAACGATTATTGGAAATGGCTTAGGCGCTTATTCGCAAACAGTTGCTGGGCTATTGCAAGGAACATTGTATTCATATAGAGCATATGCAATCAATTCTGCAGGAACTAGTTTTGGTCAAACAAAAACATTCACAACACAAACTAGTGTTAGTTCAATTAGCATTGTAGGCCCTAGTTTAACCAATGCAGTGGCAGGAAGTTTCACGGTCAATTTTGCACAACCAATTACAGGATTAACTGCGGCCAATTTTTCATTAACAACTACAGGGTTAACGAATAGTTTGATTTCGGCAGTTACAGGATCAGGAACTACATGGAATGTTGTAGTTGCTACAGGGTCCGGTGCTGGAACGATTGTATTGAATCTAGCGAATGCAAATGGTATCAGTCCTGGTATTGGCAATGCTTTGCCATTTGTTGGTGCTACATTAAATATAGACAGAGTACTTCCAACGGTAAGTAGTATTCAATTAGTAAATCCTACACCTTCTAATGCATCATCACTACAATACACTGTTGTATTTTCTAAACCAGTAACCGGTGTTGATATTACAGATTTTGTATTGGTATCTCCAACCATTACTGATGCTGCTGTTACAAGTGTTACAGGAAGCGGAACAACATATACGGTCACTATCAATACAGGTACAACCAATGGTACTATCAGATTGGATGTATTGGGTTCTGCTGCTTCAACAACTATTTTTGATGTTGTGGGTAATAAACTTACGGCCAATTTTACAACAGGGCCTATTTATACAATGGTTGATAAAAATACAGCCCCATCGATTAGTGTGCAACCTATTGCTGCTGCGATCTGTTCTGGCGCTAATACTAGTTTCACCATCGCTGCAAGTAGTTTTGTACCATTTACTTATCAATGGCAAGTGAACAGTGGTGCTGGTTTTGTTAATATTAATAATGTTGCACCATATGCAAATGCAACAACTCCAACACTTACTATTACTGGAGCAACCACATCATTGAATGGATTTCAATATCGCTGTGTAACAAGCAATAATTCAGCTTCCACAAATTCTTCTGCAGTAGTTTTAACAGTTAATCCATTACCAGTTATAGCACCAATTACAGGATCACAACAAGTTTGTTTTCAATCGACAACACCGTTTACCAGTGCAACAACAGGTGGGGTATGGAGCAGCAATAACAACACTGCTGCAACAGTAAATGCAACTACTGGTATTGTTACAGGTTTGCAATCAGGAACAGCAACCATTAGTTACACTGTTACAAATGCATCAAGTGGATGTGCTTCTACTACAGTAACTAAAGATATCAACGTAAATGCATTGCCATTGATAACTGCAAGCGCTTCTCCAGCAGTTGTATTTAAAGGGCAAAACACGCAATTGAATGTTTCTGCTGTAGGCAATATTGCCAATTTTGTTTGGTCATCAAGTGGAGGAACATTAACTACCAATCCGGCATCAACAACAGTTCGTGTTATACAAAATACTACTTACACCGTAACTGCAACTTCAACAGCAGGATGTATTGCAACGGCGAATGTTGTTGTTACAACTAAAGAGGATAATTATGTTGAAACGGTCAATGTATTTACACCAAATGGTGATGGTATCAATGATCGATTTGTAATTAAGAATTTGGATCTGTATCCGAATAATAAATTACAGGTGTTCGATAGAACTGGCAAGGTTGTTTATGAACAAAATAATTATGCCAATACTTGGGATGGTTATGTAAATGGAAAATTGTTAACCAAAGACACTTACTTCTATGTACTTACCGTGAATGGTCTGATAGTGAAGAAAGTGACTATAACTCTCGTGAGATAAGAGATAAGAAAGAAGAGAGAAGAAAGATGAATTAAGAAAGATGTATTAAAAGAATCGTCAAAAAAAATAGAATGAAAAAAATACAAATAATTCTTTTGCTGTTTATAACTTTTTCTACAATGCAGTTAAGTGCATCTGCACAACAGCAAATGGAAAATACTATGAGTCAGTATTTTAGAAACAGAATGTTGTGGAACCCGGGATTTACAGGTGCTGATGGCAATAAGATATATGCCTTGCAAAACCGCAGCTGGGTAGGCTTTGATGGTGCACCAGTATTAACCAATATTAGCGGAGAAGTAAATTTCGGAGAAAACTCAGCAGCAGGCTTGCAAGTTATGAGCGATGTAACTGGCGTTTTATACAGAACATTTGGTGTATTGAATTATGCGTATAAAGTAAAATTGAGTCAAGAGCAAAATATTCGTATTGGTATTTCATTGGCATTTGCTGGAGACAGAGTGAACAGCAAGTATATCGATCAGGGTGGGGCAGTAGATCCTTTGATTGTTGCAAGTATTGATAATAAAATACAGTTCGATGGAAACATAGGTGGTGTTTATACTAATAAAAAATTAACATTGGGTTTATCATTTTACAGACTAAGAGAAAATTTTAGTGTAAAGAGTGGGGGAAGTGCTAACCTCGCTTTTGCTCAACTAGGAGGTAGCTACGACATTAGTATCGGTGGTGATGAAAAACTCAGTTTAAAACCATTGGCCATGGTAAGACTTTATCGCACAACAAGCGCATTAATCGATCTTGGTGCACAATTTGAATACAATAAACAAGTAAACGTAATGGCTGTTTACCAAAGTACAGGTAACATTAGAGCGGGTGCAGGCATTGCTATGAGTAATTTGGGTGAAGCCAATTTCTTTTACAATACCAATGTAAAAGTAGCCAATGCGGCTAGTCAGCAATATGAGATTGGGATTGGGTTGTATTTAAACGGGAAGAAATAAATAAAATAGGTAGGATAGTTCGTGTAAATAGCAAAATCTGAGCCTTTTAAAAAATTGATGAGCACTATTCTTAAATCAACTAAATTTTTGTCAATCAATTTTTTAAGCAGCGAAGATTTGCTATTTGGATGAACAGATTATAATTATTTATAAGCAGGACGGTTTTTATAGATTTATGCAATTACTCAACCCCTATCTTTGCGATTACGTAAAAAATTGTAATCGTGAAAGCAAGACAAGTCATTTTCATCATTCTGGCAGTCATATTTGCCGATCAGGCATTGAAGTTTTATATCAAACTGAATTATTTTGCTGGGGAAGAGCACAATGTAATGGGCAATTGGTTTCGCCTGCATTTTGTAGAGAATGAAGGCATGGCCTGGGGTTGGAAATTTGGCGGCGAATTTGGCAAAATTGCATTGACGCTTTTTAGACTGATAGCCGTTATTTGGGGTAGTTTTTTGCTGCGCGATTTTATTCGCAAGAAAATGACCAAGGGATTTATTATCTGCGCTGCCTTAATTTATGCAGGAGCTTTAGGTAATTTGATTGATAGTTTATTCTACGGCATCATCTTCGATTATAGTAATCCTTTCACCCAAAATATTGCACAATTATTGCCAAAGACTGGCGGCTATGCGAGTTTGTTTCATGGCAAAGTAGTTGATATGCTTTACTTTCCGATCATTACCAATTCGCATTATCCAAACTGGGTACCTTTTGTAGGGGGAGATGAGTTTGAATTTTTCCGCCCTGTTTTCAATATTGCTGATGCAGCTATATCTACTGGAGTAATTACTATGCTGGTTTTCCAAAATTCTTTTTTCAAGCAAGCTGAAAAAGAAGAACACCATACTGTAGAAACCAATACTTTGGTGAACGATAAGAACCAGATATTCTAATTTCGGCTCTTTGCGGCGATTCCATTTTTGCATATTTCTGCAAATATGGAATCTAACTCCATTTTTGCATATTTCTGCAAATGTGGAATCTAATTCCATTTTTGCATATATTTGTGCTATGGCAAAGATGATTAATAGAGAAATCTTTTCGGAAGCCGAATTTAGGTTGACCCAGTTTAGGGCTCTATGTATTACCGGACCAAGGCAAAGCGGTAAGACCACATTATGTAAACTACTTTTTAAGGATAAACCCTATTTAAATTTCGAAACGCCCCTTGTTCAAGCCGAATTTGAGCGTAATCCTACTGCCTTTTTTAAAAAATATGCTAAGGGAGCTATTTTTGATGAAGTACAAAGGGTGCCTGATGTCTTTAGATATTTGCAGGAAATTTTAGATAGTAATACTAAGCGCGGACAGTTTATTTTAACAGGGTCCAATAATTTTTTGTTGCAAGAACAAGTTTCACAGTCTTTGGCTGGGAGGGCAGGTTACTTATCGTTATTGCCATTGAGTTTTGCTGAGTTGAAAGAAAATAAATTGAATGTTAGCTCAATAGATGATCTGATATTTAAAGGAGGCTACCCAGAAATTTGGAATGAGCAGTTGAATATTTCTACTTGGTTAGAAAGTTATATACAAACATATGTTCAACGAGATGTTAGATTACTTAAAAACATCAATGACCTTGCGGCTTTCACTCGTTTTGTTTTTTTATGTGCTAATGCAGCGGGTCAATTGCTTAACAGAGATGAGTTGGCAAAAAATACGCGGGTAGACACCAAAACCATCCAATCTTGGCTTGGTTTGTTAGAGAGTAGTTATTTGATATACTTACTTCAGCCATGGTTTAATAATAGCAATACAAGGCTAATTAAAAGCCCTAAACTATATTTTTATGATACAGGCTTGCTTTGTTTTTTAAAAGGGATCCATTCGAAAACTGCACTACAAAAGCATCCTCAATATGGTTCGATATTCGAAAACTGGATCATTACCGAAGTAAAAAAGAATCGATACAATCAAGGGATTTTAGAACCTATTCATTTTTATAGAAATGCGTCGGGTAATGAAGTGGATTTAGTGATTCGTAAAAATGACGAGTTATTTGGTATTGAAATTAAATCAGGAAAAAAAATAGATTCAGCTGCTTTAAAAAATCTTAGCTATTGGCAAAAACAACAACCAAACAGTAACGGATTATTTATTTATGGGGGTGCCGAAAATTCAGAAATAAATTCCCGACAATTTACTTTACCTTGGAATCAAATAGATCATCTTTAAAATAGGGGTATGAAAAATTATGTATTTTTTCTTTTTGTAGTAATGATATCATCTTGCACCAATTCCAATAAAGTAGATACTATCGTTCACCATGCAGTAATTTATACTGTTGATTCTGCATTCTCAACAGCGGAAGCAATGGCGATAAAAGACGGAAAAATTATTGCCGTTGGAAAGAACGATGAAATTTCTGGCAAATACACTGCTGCTGAAAGTATCGACGCTAAGGGTCAAGCCCTTTATCCTGGATTAATCGATGCGCATGCGCATTTTGTGGGCTATGCTCGTTCTTTGTTTCAGGTGGATTTATTTAATACTTCTACCTGGGAAGAAACTGTTGAACGCATTGTTGCATTCTCCAAGCAACATCCCGAAATGCAATGGATACAAGGCCGTGGATGGGATCAGAATAAATGGCCAGGCAAACAATTTCCTACCAATGAATTATTGAATAAAGCGTTTCCTAACACACCTGTTGTTATTACAAGAGTGGATGGTCATGCTTCAATAGCCAATGATAAAGCATTGGAATTGGCAGGAATCAAAGCAGGGCAAACCATTACAGGCGGCGATATCCAAACACTTGGGGGAAAACTAACAGGAGTATTAATTGACAACGCAGATAATGCAGTGTATGAAAAAATTCCAACACCCACCAAAGAAGACTATGCCAAATGGTTAGATGCTGCGCAAAAAAACTGTTTTGAACAAGGGCTAACCACTGTAACTGATTGTGGATTGAATGCAGATGATGTTGATCTTTTAGATGGGTTGCAAAAAGACGGTAAATTGGATATGCGTTTGTATGTGATGTTGAGTGATAACGATAACAATATCAATACCTATCTAAAAAAAGGCCCATACAAAACCGATAAATTATTTGTGAATGGTTTTAAAGTATATGCCGATGGTGCATTGGGAAGTAGGGGTGCATGTTTATTAAAACATTATGCCGATCAACCAGGATGGAGTGGCTTTTTATTGCGCACACCAAATCATTATGATTCATTGGCAAAAGTATTGAGTACTTCAGCTTTTCAAATGTGTACCCATGCTATTGGTGATAGTGCCAACAGAGCCATACTTAAAATTTACAACAAATACTTGCAAGGGAAAAATGACAAGCGCTGGAGAATTGAGCATGCACAAATTGTGGATCTGAATGATTTTAATTTGTTTGGCGCAGCATCAATTGTTCCATCTGTTCAACCTACACATGGTACTTCAGATATGTATTGGGCGGAAGCAAGACTGGGAAAAGAAAGAATGAAAGGTGCTTATGCATACAAACAATTATTGGCTCAAAACGGATGGATGCCACTCGGTACTGATTTTCCAGTGGAAGATATTTCTCCATTCAAAACTTTTTTAGCATCAGTTGTACGCAAGGATAGTAAAGGATTTCCGGCGAATGGATTTCAAATGGAGAATGCACTCACACGCGAAGAAACTATTCGTGGAATGACCATCTGGGCAGCAAAGGCAGGGTTTTTAGAAAAAGAAGTAGGTAGTATTGAAGTTGGCAAAAAAGCTGATTTTATCTTGCTCGATAAAGACCTGATGAAAGTGGCTGAAACAGATATTCTCAAAACAAAAGTTACAGCAACATTTATTGGAGGTAAGAAAGTTTATTAATATTAAATCAAACAAACCAAACGTGGTCTACCCAAAAATCCTTTTAGGATTTTTAAAAGGCCCACTTTTTGGTTTGTTTAATTTTAATATAATAAAGACTTATAATAATCCCATAAGGGGCCTTTTAAAAATTACGAAAAGAAGATTTATTTGTGATGCGTTAACAATGAAAGTTGTTTGAGCCCCAATTGGTTGGGGCGAGTTCTTTCATTGTAGCATAATAAATAAATCTTCCGTAATTTTTAATCAGGCCTGTTGGGAGATTATAAGTATTGTTTGGTTTGTTGCACTTTAAATGATTTACTTTATCTCCCCTACCATTTCCGCAGGAATCACCCATGCATCAAACTCTTCAGGAGTTACATAACCCAATTTCACCGCCATTTCTTTCAAAGTAGTATGTTCTTTATGAGCTTTCTGAGCAATTTCAGCAGCTTTATAATAGCCGATTTTGGTATTTAATGCAGTCACCAACATCAAACTATTGTCTACGTGCTTTTTAATATTTGCTTCAATTGGTTCAATACCGATGGCGCATTTATCATTAAAGCTCACACATCCATCTCCAATTAAACGAGCACTGTGTAAGAAATTATAAATCATTACTGGTTTGAAAACATTCAATTCAAAATGACCCATTGATCCACCAATATTAATAGCTACATCATTGCCCATTACTTGTGCAGCAATCATGGTAAGTGCTTCACATTGTGTAGGATTTACTTTACCTGGCATGATAGAAGAACCTGGTTCATTGTCTGGAATAAATAATTCACCAATTCCACTGCGTGGTCCTGAAGAAAGCATGCGAATATCATTGGCAATCTTCATTAAACTAACTGCTACAGTTTTTAAAGCACCATGCGCTTCTACAATGGCATCATGAGCTGCCAATGCTTCAAATTTATTTTCAGCAGTCACAAATGGTAAGCCTGTTAAAGCAGCAATATGTTTGGCCACATTTACATCATATCCTTTCGGTGTATTGATTCCTGTACCAACTGCAGTTCCTCCCAAAGCCAATTCACTTAAATGACTCAACGAATTGTTGATGGCTTTTAATCCATGATTCAGTTGAGCTACATAACCACTGATCTCTTGTCCAACAGTTAATGGTGTTGCATCCATAAAATGGGTGCGTCCAATTTTCACCACATGCATGAAAGCCTTACTCTTAGCAGCTAATGTGTCTCTTAATTTTTCAATTCCTGGAATAGTAGTGCCTAATAATATCTTATACGCTGCAATATGCATGGCTGTAGGAAAAGTATCATTAGAACTCTGCGACTTATTTACATCATCGTTCGGATGCAAGAATTTGTCTTTATCGTTTAATGAACCTCCTTTCAATACATGACCACGATAAGCAACCACTTCATTCACATTCATATTGCTTTGTGTACCACTGCCTGTTTGCCATACTACCAATGGAAATTGATCATTCAATTTACCTTCCAGTATTTCATCACATACAGTGCCTATCAAAGCTGCTTTTTCTTCTGGTAAAACACCTGCATCTCTATTGGTTAATGCAGCAGCTTTTTTCAAATAAGCAAATGCCTCAATTATTTCTTTGGGCATTTTATTGATATCCTGCGCAATTTTAAAATTGTCAATACTGCGTTGTGTTTGAGCTCCCCAATATACATTGGCAGGCACTTGCACCTCACCCATGGTATCTTTTTCTATTCTGTATTCCATTGTTATTGATTTTGAGACGCAAAGTTACCAAAATTGATGTGCTAATAATGGTATTTTTAAGTAATTTTCAACACTATAAATTAAACAAGATGAAAAGAATCATTTTATTATTTGCCTTTTTAGGTACGTTTTTATTACAAATTGTTGCACAGGGTAAAAATCAGTGGCAAAATCTGAGCTCAGGTGGATACAATTATAAAACAGTGGCGGGTGATCCCATTAAAGCAAGGTTTTACACACTCAAAAACGGGTTAACCGTAATTTTATCGCCCAACAAAAAAGAACCTCGAATTTCCTTTCAGATTGCCGTGAGGGCAGGAAGTAATACTGATCCAGCAGACCATACAGGATTGGCCCATTATTTGGAACATTTATTGTTTAAAGGAACCGATCAATTCGGAAGCTTAAATTGGGCTGCTGAAAAACCTTTATTAGATCAGATTGATCAATTGTACGATCAGTACAATCGTACAACTGATGCTGCAAAAAGAAAAGAAATTTATAAAGAAATTGATCGTGTTTCTGGAGAAGCTGCTAAATTTTCCATTGCAAACGAATACGATAAAATGATGTCTTCTATTGGTTCTCAGGGAACCAATGCGCATACATGGTATGAAGAAACAGTTTACGAAGAAGATATTCCTGCCAATGCAATGGATAAATTTTTAGATGTACAGGCAGAAAGATTTAGAAACCCTATTCTACGGATTTTTCATACCGAATTAGAAGCTGTATATGAAGAAAAAAATAGAGGACTTGATAATGATGCGTCTAAAGTAAATGAAATAGGATGGGCTAATGTTTTTCCTACGCATAATTATGGACAGCAAACCACCATTGGAACAATTGAGCATTTAAAAAATCCTTCTTTAATTGCTATAAGAGCATTTTACAATAAGTATTATGTTCCTAACAATGTGGCATTGGTGTTAAGTGGCGATTTTAATCCAGATGAATTGATTAAAAAAATCGACACCAAATTCAGTTTTATGCAATCCAAACCATTTCAAGAATATAAAGGACCAAAAGAAGCTCCTGTAAAGGGGCCAATTGTGAAAGAAGTGTTTGGACCAAGTGCTGAATCTGTTCGATTATTTTATAGAGTCAATGCAAATCATTCCAGAGACGCAATTTTGACAGAATTGGTTGCAAAAATATTGAGCAATGGCAAAGCTGGCTTAATGGATTTGAATTTGAATAAACAGCAGAAGTTGCAATCATCTGGAGTTGGTTTAACCCAACAGAAAGACTATGGTGTATTACAAGTGGTTGCTACACCTAAACAAGGGCAATCTTTGGATGAAGCAAAATCATTGATTTTGGAGCAAATCGCTATTTTGAAAAAAGGTGATTTTGATCAAAATTTAATTCAAGCCATTGCAGCGAATGAAAAATTAAATGTTCAACAAAATCTGGAAGAAAACTGGTATCGTGTTGGAGAATTAGTGGATGCATATATCAAGCACAAAGGGAATGAATGGGATCAAGATGTTGCTTTTAACGAAGTAATAAGTTCAGTATCAAAGCAAGAATTGGTAGACTTCGCCAATCGTTTTTTTACTGATGATAATTATGTAATTGTATACAAAAGAAAAGGAGAAGACAAGAGCATAGTAAAAGTTGAAAAACCAAGTATTACTCCAATTGAAACCAATTCCGATAAACAGTCGGCATATGTAAAAAGCTTTATTGCAAAACCACAGTCCAAGCTTTCACCGGTTTGGGTAGATTACAATACCCAAATTAAAAAAGGTAAAGTAGGTGCCAATGCTCTTTTGTATACACCGAATACCACCAATAGTATATTTAGAATGTATTATCGTTTTCCTATGGGAAACTGGAATAGTAAAACCTTGGGTATTGCATTGCAATATTTGCAATTCTTAGGAAATGGTAAAAGCAGTTCAGAAGAAATCAGTAAGCAGTTTTATAATTTAGCATGTTCATTTAATACAGGAACAGGCAATGATGAAACAACCATTACTTTAACAGGCTTGCAACAGAATTTTGAGAAAGCTACTACATTATTAGAAAGCTTAATTCGGAATTGCCAGCCAGATGAAGCCGCATTGGTTGGTTTGAAAAATAGACTTTCAAAAGCCAGGGCGAATAATAAACTGAATAAAGGGGCCATTGCAAATGCACTAAGAAGTTACGCAACTTATGGCTCAGATAATCCATTGAATTATACACTATCCGATGCAGAGCTTGCAGGCATAACTGCTGAAAGTTTGGTTAAACAATTGCATGAATTATTCAATTATGCTCATACTATTTTATATTATGGTCCAACTGAGTTCACTGCAATCAATACAACTTTAAACAATATACATCAAGGCACAAATACTCCTTTAAGTGTTCCAGCTGCTAAGATTTTCAAAAGAACCGAGCAAACAAAGAATCAAGTATTATTCGCCAATTATGATATGGTGCAAGCAGAGATTTATTGGGTTAGAAACCTCAATAATTATAATCCTGGAGAAGAATCCGTTATGAATGCATTCAATGGATTTTTTGGAAATGGAATGGGTAATATTGTTTTTCAAACCATACGAGAATCAAAAGCATTGGCTTATTCTACTTATGCGTCTATGCAAGCTCCTTCAAAAAAAGAAGATCGATTTTCTGCCGTTGCCTATGTAGGAACACAAGCAGATAAATTAAATGAAAGTATTGTTAGTATGAATGAATTGTTGGATGTACTTCCTATGAATGATCAGAATTTTTCGAATAGTATGAAAAGTATGTTTAAGGATATAGAAACGGAAAGAATCAGTAAGGATGGGATTTTATTAAGCTATCTAGCTGCTGAGAAAAAAGGTTGGAAAGAAGATCCTCGTAAAACCTATTATGCAACTTATCAAACATTAAAACCCTCAGATTTAGTTCAATACCATAGCAATAATCTGAGCAAGAAAAATTACACTTATTGTATTGTGGCTAGTGACAAAAAAGTAAAAGAAGAAGATTTGGCTAAATATGGTGAAGTAAAAAAGCTCGGCTTAACCGAGCTCTTTGGATATTAATTCTTAATACTTTTATTTACCAGTGAATACCGCTTTCCTTTTCTCAAGGAAGGCGGTTGTTCCTTCTTTCATGTCTGCAGTATCAAATGAGTTGCCAAAAGCTGCTACTTCCACTTGATAACCATTTTTGGTTTCATCAAAAACCGCATTGGCAGATTCAATACATGCTGCAATAGCTAATGGTGCTTTGCTATTGATGACTGTTAAAATGCTTACAGCTTTTGCCAATAATTCTTCTGCAGGCACTACATAGTTTACTAAACCATATTGTAATGCAGTTGGAGCATCAATCATTCCAGCGCTCATTAACAATTCCATTGCCCTTCCTTTGCCAATCAATTGCACCAGTCTTTGTGTGCCACCATATCCGGGAATCAAACCCAGGTTCACTTCTGGTTGTCCGAATTTAGCATTAGCAGAAGCTATTCTAAAATGGCAACTCATAGCCAGTTCACATCCACCACCCAATGCAAAACCATTTACAGCTGCAACAACTGGTTTAGTACAATTTTCAATTCTAAAAAAAGTTGCCTGGCCATCAGCAGACAATTTCATGGCTTCTTGCTTAGTAAATTTACTGAACTCACTAATATCTGCACCAGCAACAAATGCTTTTTCACCTGCACCAGTAATAATTACAGATTTAATGGATTCATTGGTATTCACTTCATCAAATGCCAGATTCAATTCAGCAAATACCGCCATATTCAATGCGTTCAATTTATCAGGACGATTGATGGTAATGGTAAAAATACCAGCTTCTAAAGAAGTTAATAGTGTTTGGTATGCCATGTTGATTTTTTAAAAATTACGATTCATGCTTACCCATTCGCTGATATATTCTGCAATGGTTGTGGTGGTGGTTCCAGGTGCAAAAAGTTTACCTACACCCATATCATTTAAGGTTTTCATATCGTCGTCCGGAATAATACCGCCGCCGGTAAGTAATACATCATTCATTCCCTTTTCTTTCATCAGCGTAATTACTTTCGGGAATACAGTCATATGTGCCCCACTTAATATGCTTATGCCAATGGCGTCCACGTCTTCTTGCAAAGCTGCATTCACCACCATTTCTGGAGTTTGACGTAAACCAGTATAGATTACTTCCATGCCAGCATCTCGCAAAGCGGTTGCTATTACTTTGGCCCCTCTATCGTGCCCATCTAACCCAACTTTGGCAACCAAAACACGTAATGGTCTTTTCATGATGTAAAATTAACTAAATCTACTTAGGTTTATATATCAAAAATTCGCTGATATGAAATACAGGCCTTTTGGAAATACCGACTTAAAACTGAGTGAAATAGGTTTTGGAACATGGGCAATTGGTGGATCCGCCAATGTGGGTGGAGTAGAGATAGGGTGGGGTCCTTCGGATGATTCGGTTTCCATTCAAGCGATACATACAGCGCTCGATGCGGGAATTAATTTTTTTGATACCGCAGATTTTTATGGCTTAGGACATGCAGAAGCTCTTTTGGGAAAAACTATTGGCAATAGTAAAAATGTAATTATTGCCAGTAAGGTAGGGCAGAAGATAGGACCAGATGGAAAAATAAATATTGATTATTCTGCCAAACACATCATTGATAGTTGCGAACAAAGTTTGCGAAGACTTAAAAGAGATGCTATAGATTTTCATCATTTGCATGTAGCGAGAATGACTCATCTAGAAAACGGCGAATGTATCCAGGCAATGCAACAATTACAACAAGAAGGAAAAATTCGTTATTGGGGCATCTCTTTAATTACCTTTAACCCTTTTCCTGAAGCTGAATTTTTTTTCCAGCATCATTTGGGTGATGGATTTCAACTGGTATTTAATTTGATCAATCAAAAAGCATTGCCCATTATGGAAATGGCTGCAGCAAAGGGTTACGGAGTGATTGCAAGAATGCCATTGCAGTTTGGATTATTGTCAGGTAATATCAAATCCGATAGGGTCTTTTCTTCTGATGATCACAGAAGCTATCGATTGGTACCATCAATTATCGAAGCGGTTTTATCCATTCTTCAAGAAAAGGTTTGGCCTTTGTTGGAGAAATACCAAACTACTGCTGCAGGATTGGCCTTGAGTTATATTTTAAGTTATGATGCTATTTCCACCGTTATTCCAGGCATACGTACTCCTGAACACGTGCAGCTCAATACAAATCATTTAGTGCAATTAGAAAAAGCCGATCAACTGTTTTTACAAAAATTATATGAAACGCACTGGCAAGAAGTAATGCAATTGATGGAGAAACAAGGGTAATGATTATTGAAGATTAAATTTTAATCGCTTAGTTGCGATGCCATTTTCTATATAACTATTCAAGGAATCGTTTCCATTTTGATACAGTATGATTTTAATGCCTGATTCGCGAAAATATGGATTGATCAATGAGTCTTTCACGGTCATTTTCTCGAATTGTTGAAAAACGATATCATCTTTTTCGGGGATATTATGCGCCAAAACCAGTAAGTTTTTGATTTGATATTTTTGAGGCATCCAAATAAGAAATGAAGCATTATCGCTATATACTTCAGGTAAGCCTGCTTCTTTAGCATAGTAATTTAATGCTCCTGCAAAATAATATCCTCTGCAATAAATCATGGTTTTTTGTTGCTCTTCTAAGGATAAGCTTTGATATACTTTCCCTGTTGCAATAGCTACTTCTCTCCATCCCAACATATCTGCATAGTCTTGTGGCAGTGTATGTTTTTGATGATCTTCCCATTCAAATGCGCCAGATTTAGACAAGCCGGTTTTTTGAAAATAGGCCGATAAAATTGCAGGTTTTGCCACGGGCAGTAGTAGCGGGTAAATAAATAATCCCAATAAAATACAAATGGCTATGGGTAAATATTTTGCAAAAGTTGATCTATTCAATGCATACTGCTCAAATTGATAACTGCCAAAGGCAAATAATATTGGATACGCACCTGCAGCATAGTAATCTTTTCCCTGTAAAAAAATCAATAAAGTAATTACAAAAAGATAGGCAAGTCCAAATACTTGATAAGTAGAACCTCTTTTGTTAAATAGTAAATAAATCAGTCCTCGAAGCCATAAAAACAAACAAGGGAGTAACATGAGTAACTGACCAATTAAAAATTTGATTGGGCTTTGAAATTGCAATTGTTCTTCCTGTAATTCTTTCATATGCTCAACTACAGGAAAATGATGTTGGTATTGCCAATACATATTTGGAAGGAAAATACATAAAGCAACGATTCCTGCGAAATAGAAATGTTTATTAAAAAAAACGGATCTATGTTGGCTGAAAACCAATCCAGCTAATAAACTCAGGGTATAGAATGCAGTAGAATATTTGCTCATCATTCCCAATCCTACACTGATGCCGAATACATACAACCAACCATTTTTCTTTGTTTGAATAAAATAAAAGAGTGCGTATGCATTAAGGGTCCAAAAAAATGCGTCCAAGAAATTTGGATGAAATAAATAAAACAGCCGAATATAGCCAGTGAATATAAAAGGTAAAAATGCGAGTAAAATGGCAAATGTTTTTCCCCCCAAACTCAAAACAATTCGAGCGATTAAAATAAAAGTACCGGCACCAAATATGGCAGGCCAAAATTTGATAAAGAATAGCCCCCCTCCAAATAGATTGTTGATCCAAGCTAATATGGCAAGCATCGGTGGAACTTCCATAAATCCCCAGGCAAGATGTTTTCCTTCGATCATGTAAAGGTATTCATCTCGATGCGCCTGATAAAAAGAAGGAACTAGTAAAAAAGGTAAAATGAATTTAAATAAGGCTAGTATATATATCAGCCGTTTATGCTTATTCATGCTCTAAAATAGACAATACTTTTCTCATTCTTTCAACGGTAGCTTCTTTTCCTATAACACTGGCAATATCAAATACACCAGGACCAAATTTTCCGCCCACCAACATAATACGCAATGGCAACATGAGTTCGCCTGGTTTTAGTTGATGTGCTGCAGCCAATTCTTTCAGCTCTTTTTCTAAATCGGCGCTTTCCCATACGATGCTTGATTCATAGGCTTTTGCCAATTCAATAAAGAACATATTTTTTACTGCATCCCATTTGGGTTTGATGGATGCTGTGTCGAATTGAGTAGGTGTATTAAAAAAGAAAGCACCTTGTTGTACAAAATCAGGTAAGAGTGTGCAACGATCTTTAATGAGTTCAATTACTTGATGCAATTGCTTTTCATTTTTCTCTTCAATACCATTTGCTAGAAACTGTTCTTTAACGAGAATTTGTAATTGATCAACAGATAATTTTTTAATCCATTCGTGGTTGAACCATTTGGCTTTTTCGTAATCAAATTTTGCTCCTCCTTTATGCACCCGATCCATCGAAAATGCAGCGATCAATTGTTCTATCGTAAAAATTTCATGATCAGTTCCATCATTCCAGCCAAGTAAAGCCAGAAGGTTTACAAATGCTTCCGGTAAAAATCCACGCTCTTTAAATCCAATGGTTTTTTCTCCTGTTTTTGCATCGGTCCAGTCCATTGCAAATACGGGAAATCCTAAACGATCGCCATCTCTTTTGCTGAGTTTGCCATTTCCTTCAGGTTTTAAAATCAATGGAAGATGCGCCCACATTGGCATTTCAGCTTCCCAGCCTAAATATTTCCATAACAACAAATGCACTAGTGCCGATGGCAACCATTCTTCTCCTCTGAATGCATGGGTGATTTTCATGGCATAATCATCTACCACAACCGCCAGATGATAAGTTGGCATTCCATCTGCTTTCAATAATACTTTATCATCTACCTGAGATGTATTAAAATTGATCTCACCACGAATCATATCGGTGAATGAAACAGTTTCATTCTCCGGTGTTTTTATGCGAATTACAAAAGGCGTTTTATTGGCAATCAGTTGCGAAACTTCTTCCGCAGGCAATGTTAAAGAATTGCGCATCTTTGAACGCAACAAATGATTGTATTGCGGTGAAGGGTTCTCAGGAGTTTTAAAATCGATACGCATTTTTTCTAAATCATCCGGCGTATCAAAAGCATAATAGGCATAACCATCTTTTACCAATTGTTCTGCGTATTGGCTATAACTTGCTTTTCTTTCACTCTGTCTATAAGGAGCAAATGGACCCCCATGTTTTGGGCTTTCATCCGGAATCAGTCCACACCATTCAAGGGTATTGAATATATAATCTTCAGCACCTTCCACAAAACGACTTTGATCGGTATCTTCAATTCGTACAATAAAATCTCCGCCATGTTGTTTGGCAAACAAATAGTTAAATAATACTGTTCTAACTCCTCCTAAATGCAATCCACCGGTAGGGGATGGTGCAAAACGAACCCTAACTTTTTTATTCATGATGCAAATATAAACTTTGCCTATTCGTTAATACTAAGTAAACCACAAAAATCCTACTTTGAGTATATGCGGAGCCTTAAATTGATTGTATTATTCGTTTTGATCACCCAATTTGCCCATGCACAGCTAACTTATCAGCAGGTTTGGGTAGATTATGACTCTGCCTGGACTTTTCAAAACCTTCAGCTGATACCCATTCGATTTAAAGGGCAAGGCAATGTGGCATTTTACAGACAATTATTGCCCAGTCAATATATCACACTATCCGAAGGAATGAGAACGGGCAAGGTAAAAGTGAAAGAATTTGTAACCAAGGGCGATGCCGATGTACATATATTGAGTGTTATCAATAATTCGGATAAAACCATTTTGATTAATTCCGGGGAATTACTCGGAGGAGGAAAGCAAGATAGGGTGGTAGGCGAAACCAAATTGATCCCACCCGGAAAAGAAGAGCAATATGTTACTGTTTTTTGTGTGGAAGAAGGAAGATGGACCAAAAAGCCGCGAGCCTTCTCACATAGTGGCAATATCGATATGGAATTGCGTAAAACCCTTGATTTAACGCAGCGTCAGGCCGATATTTGGAAAGAGATCACCCAAAGTTTAGCTGCACAAAATATTAAATCTGCCACTTCGCAATACCTACAATTGGATAGAGATATTGAAAAAGCAGATTCTGCTTATCGAAATTTCTTTAATGGAAAATTGGCCAAAACGGATAGTTCATTTGCAGGATTTCTGGCTATTTCGGGAGATCGAATTTTAGGAACCGAAATTTTTGTAACGCCTACTTTATTTCTAAATGCCTGGGAATCGATGCTGGCATCATTTACAAAGTCAGCCATTACCAAAGGAGGCCTTCCATTGATCGATAAAAAGAAATTAGAACTTTTTATGGATCCTCTTTTAGAAAATGAAACTTCACAGAAGAAAACATTGGCTCAAATTGGCAAAGCCTATAAGTTCGAAAATTTAGTGATTGGGTTGATTGCTTATGGATTTTAGATGCTCCTATCCAATATCTTTACCGAATGTATTTGGTTAAAACTCCTTGGTGGTTAAGGGCAATTTATCCGCAATTGATTTGGCGAATGCCTACTCAAGAAAAAATCATTTATTTAACTTTTGATGATGGTCCTCACGCAACAGCAACACCTTTTGTTTTAGATATACTTGCTCATTACAATGCCAAAGCCAGTTTTTTTTGTATAGGAAAAAATGTGCTGGAGCATCCTGCAATTTATGAGCGAATTTTGAAAGAAGGTCATGCTGTAGGAAATCATACCCAACATCATGCGAATGGCTGGAAAGTAAGCAATCATCAATATTTCAGCGAAATTGACGAAGCTGCTAAACTGATTCATTCTCCATTATTTCGCCCACCATACGGAAGAATTAAACGTTCACAAATCAAGCAATTGATTGGATCTGCTGATACGCAATTATCCAACGATGTTTCAACTGGTGCGCAATTGAATATGGCGCAATCAGTGTATAAAATCATCATGTGGTCTGTTTTAAGTGGTGACTTTGATACAACACTCAGTGCATCGGCTTGCACTAATAATGTGCTGAAAAAGACTGGTTCTGGGTCAATTGTGGTTTTTCATGATAGTTCAAAAGCCTGGGATCGACTATCGGTTGCCTTGCCAAAAGTTTTGGAACATTTTTCGGGAATGGGGTATCGGTTTGCGGCACTCTGACTGGTTGGGGTACCCCTTAAAAAAAGGGAAGGCCGAGGTAGAAACCTCAGCCTGTTTTTAATCCGTACCCTATGAAAACAAAAATCACGGTAATTGATGTTGCTAAATCACCGCAGTTACTTTAATTAATCCCTATATATCTTAATACTGTCTATCGTTTCTTTCATCTTCTTTGGTAGATTACCTGTCGCTTTCTTTAAACGCCAACAGCATCCATTTTATTTTCTACCAGAGAAAAAAAATCGCCAAATCGTATATTAAATAAAATTAATATTACAATATTGACAATCATTCTCAAGCGCAAATTTACATCTAAGAATTATTGGTTTTTCGCGTTTTATCTTGAGGAACTGTCGATGATTTACTACAAAAGCCTCGAACTGGCCAAATTCAACGATTATTTCTTTCATTTGCAGCATGATATTAGTTGATACCCATTGTCATTTATATTCCGAAGAGTTTAACGAAGACCGCAATGCAATGATTCAACGTGCAATTGATGCAGGAGTCAAGCAATTTTATTTACCAGCTATAGATAGTAACGAGATCAATGGAATGCTTGCATTAGAAGCATCATACCCAGGTGTTTGCAAAGCCATGATGGGCTTACACCCTTGTTATGTAAAAGAAAATTACCAGGAAGAATTGCGCATTGTTAAGGAATGGTTGGATAAAAGACCTTTTGCAGCTGTTGGAGAAATAGGACTTGATTATTACTGGGATACAACATTTAAAGTGCAACAGCAAGAATCTTTTCAATTGCAAATGAATTGGGCCTTGGAAAAATCTATGCCCATTGTGATACATACCAGAAATGCCATGCAAGAAACCATTGAAATGGTCAAACCTTTTGCAGCGAAGGGTTTGAAAGGAATTTTTCATTGCTTCAGTGGGTCTTATGAATCGGCCAAAGAAATTATCAAAATGGGTTTTTTATTGGGAATTGGTGGAGTGGTTACTTATAAGAATGCAGGTTTAGCTGAAGTCTTAACCAAAATTGACTTGGAATACCTGGTTCTAGAAACCGATGCGCCTTATTTAACTCCGGTTCCTTTTAGAGGCAAACGCAATGAGAGCAGCTATTTGCAATATGTGTTGAGTAAACTATCGGACATCAAACAAGTACCTGAAACTACTATTGCAGCTATCACAACTGCCAATGCAGAAAGATTATTTCGAAATTAATTGCAGAGAGGAAGGATTAGCTCCGCTGATCCCGGGGTGGGGGTAGCAATCAAACAATGAAATACAATCTTGGGCACTAAAGTGCCCAGTTTTTTTATTCCCCCTCTGCTCGCTCAGACACAGGAATGTCCGGACTCGCTTCGTGGCATAAAAAAATCCCGACAAGTCGGGATTGTATTTCATTAATTGGTTGCAGAGAGGAAGGGATTCGAACCCTCGAAACAGTTTCCCGTTTACACACTTTCCAGGCGTGCTCCTTCAACCACTCGGACACCTCTCTGTTTATGGGTTGCAAATATAGGGATATAAGCGGTATCCCATTTTAAGTTAATAGCAATTCGGTAACATTGGGGTAACAATTCGGTAACATTAGAGAGGCAGTTTTGCAGCACTAAATTATACATGCTGTGAAGAAGTTGATTACCCTATTATTACTCGTATTTACTAGCTCTATTATAATTGCTCAAAAAGCAAAGATTTCAGGAAAAGTTATCAATTCTCGCAATGAAGGGTTAAGTGGTGTCACTATTAAAATATCTGGTGGAGCAACAGGTTTTACAAAAACAGATCTAGATGGTAATTTTATTCTCACTGTTGAACCAGGTAAAAAATACAATGTTGTATTGTCTTATATAGGTTACAAAGACAAAACCATTGAAGATATTTCTTTGCCAGCAGGAAAAAGTGAAGATTTCTTAAGTGTATTATTAGAAGATGCAGGAAAAAAATTAACCGACGTTACAGTTACTACAACAGCTAGGTCTTCATCAGCTAAAGGAGAAACAGTAAATGCCTTAATTGCATTTCAAAAAAACACCAATACCGTAGCTTCTGTAATTTCTGCTGAAGCCATTCGCAGATCTCCAGATAAAAATACTGGAGAAGTTCTTAAAAGAACCCCTGGTGCAAGTATACAAGAGGGAAAATTTCTAATTGTTCGCGGATTAGCTGAAAGATACAATCTTGCAATGTTAAATGGTATTCAGTTGGGAAGTACAGAGCCAGATAGAAAAGCATTTTCTTTCGATTTGATTCCTTCTAACATGATTGATAATATCGTTATCAATAAGGCATTTGTACCAGAACTTCCTGGTGAATGGGCTGGAGGATTGGTACAAGTAAATACCAGAGATATTCCTGCAAAAAACTTTTTTACCATCCAAATAGGAACTGGTTTCAATACACAAACCATTGGAAATAATTTTTACGAGTATAAAGGAGGAAAAACAGATTGGTTAGGAATTGATGATGGAACAAGAAGTTTACCCGGTTCATATACTACCAAATCTCAGTTTGATGCATTAACAGCTCAGCAAAAAACTGCAATGGGTAAAGAGTTCGAAAATATTTGGACAGCCAATACAGCAAACGGTCTTAATCGTTTCAATGGTCAGATTCAAATTGCCGGTGGGTTTACAAAAAACTTGAAAGGCAGTCAAAAATTGGCTGGTATTTTTGGACTAACTTATAATCGTTCAGCTCGTTATTTAAAAGGAACCAATAATGGGTATGCATTTGTAGGAAATGGAAGTTTTAGCCCAGATTTTGCATTTAATGATGACCGATACAGCAATGATGTTTTATGGGGCGCATTGGGTAATTTAACTTATCAAATAAATAACAATAATAAAATTTCTTATAAAACTATTTTCAACATCAACTCAACCGATTTCACCACTTTAAGAACTGGAGTTGAAGGAAATGGTAATGCTACATTAGACAGTGCAAGAGCTTTTGAATATGGATTTAAGCAAAATACTTTTTGGAATAATCAAATCAGTGGAGAACACAATATTAAACCCAATGTGCTTAAACTAAAATGGTTCGGGTCTTTTACTTTATTAGATGGCTATATTCCAGATCAACGTAGGTTGTATTATCAAAAAAATAATGGAGCCGCCAATAATCCATACGTAGCTTTATTGTCGAATGTGTTGTCACAAAAAAGTGGTAACAGATTTTACCAAAATCTAAGTGATTATGTGTATTCTGCAGGTGGTGATTTGGCATATACATTTGAGGCACTGGGTTCTAAACAAACAGTAAAAGCTGGATATTTATTCCAAGTAAAAGATCGTTTGTTTGATGCCAAGCCTTTTTCTATCTATCTTCCAAGAGACAATCCAGCACTTCGTTTACAAGGTCCTTCTACTATTTTTAATCCAAATAATTTTGGTGATGGTTCTACTACCAGTAATTTATTGGCATTCGATGCTATCAAAGGGAATTTATACAGGTATTTAGCAAACGCCATTTTGAATGCTGCATTTGTACAATTCGATAATCAGTTCGGACCTAAAATGCGTGTTGTTTGGGGTGTAAGAATGGAAGATTATGATCAGTTAGTGGGTAGCGTTAAAACATCAGATCCTCGGTATAACAATACTAAAGTAACCGACTTCTTGCCAGGTATCAATGCAACTTATAAATTGGACCAAAAAACCAATCTCCGTTTATCAGCCTCTCAAACCATTGTACGTCCTGAGTTCCGTGAATTGGCCACTTTCCAATACTATGATTTTGAATTGAACGCTGCTGTACAAGGATTGCCAACTCTATTAAGAACCAAAGTTACTAACCTAGACCTCAGATATGAATTGTATCCAAGAGCTGGTGAAGTATTTTCTTTTGGAATGTTTTATAAATACTTTGATAAACCAATCGAAATGATTTTCAATTTTGGTGCTGGTGGTTCTAGTAATTTTAATTTTGCCAACCCAAATAGTGCGCAAGCTTATGGAGCAGAATTTGATTTTAGAAAAAAATTGGATTTCTCTGAAGCGTTGAAGCACTTCACTTTTCAAGCAAACGCCTCTTATATTTATAGCCGTGTTGTAGATGCAAAGTTGGCATTAGACCGACCATTACAAGGTCAATCTCCTTTTTTAATTAATGCCTCTATTTTATATGATTTAGAAGAGAAAGGATTTAGCGCTACTTTATTGTATAATCAAATTGGTAGACGTATCACTTTCGTAGGAAGTCAGGATCAGCCAGATATTTATGAATCTTCAAGACCAGTTTTCGATTTTCAAGTAACCAAAAAACTATCAAAAGGCAAAGCAGAATTGAGATTGAATGTGCAGGATATTTTGAACAGGCCATTGTATTTCTATCAAAACCCTGATGGAGATACTCGCCGCCACACAACCTTGGATCCAAACAGATTAACAAGACAATTTGGAACAAATATTTCTGTAACCTACGGATATACATTATAAACAATTATACAATCAACAAGTTTAAACATAACAATATGAAAAGGTCAATCATTTGGGTAGCAGCTTTTGCAGGATTAGCAATTACAAGCTGTAGAAAAATTGAGATGGATGGTGGTACAACAGTTACCGTAACTCCTCCAACAGCTGGTGGTCAAACAATAACATTATCTGGAAGAATTTCCAAGGATACTTTATTAAAGGCCAGCAATACCTATATCTTAAGTGGTTTGGTGTATATGGTTAACAATGCAACCATGACAATTGAGCCAGGTACTATCATTAAGGGAGATTTCCAAGGTACTTCTGTGGCTGCATTAACGATTACTCGTGGAGCAAAAATTGTAGCCAATGGTACTCAAGACAATCCGATTGTTTTTACTTCAAATTCACCTGTACCTCGTTCAGGAGATTGGGGTGGATTGGTAATTTGCGGAAGAGCTTCTGTAAATACTGCAACAGGTGGATCGCCTGGTACCTTAACTGTTGAAGGAGGAATCGATAATTCATTCGGAGATGGTATTGCAGGTGGTGGAGCAACACCAAATGATGATGATAGCTCTGGTGTTATACGATATGTACGTATAGAATATGCTGGTTATGCGTTTCAACCGGATAGAGAAATCAACAGTTTAACAATGGCTGCTGTTGGAAGAAAAACAGTAATCGATTATGTACAGGTTACTTATGCGAAAGATGATGCATTTGAGTGGTTTGGTGGAACTGTTAATTGCAAACACTTAATTGCTTATAAAACTCAGGATGATGATTTTGATACAGATAATGGGTATAGTGGAAATGTACAGTTTGGAATTGCTCTAAGAGATTCAACTATTGCTGATATCTCTCGTTCAGAAGCTTTTGAAAGTGATAATGATCCAAATGGTTCTACCAATGGTCCACAAACTAGAGCGGTATTTAGTAATATGACTGTTATAGGACCAAGAGCTACTTTAGCCAATACAGGTAATTCTTTGTTTTTAACTGCAGCACAGATTCGTAGAAATTCTGGTATTTCTATTTTCAACTCTATTTTTCTTGGTTGGACTGGTGCTTTATTAATCGATTCTCGTTTAGGTAGAGCAGTTGAAAATAATATTCTAGATAGTACTACTCGATTTAAAAACAATACTGTTGCAGGATGTGGTCCGTTGGTTCCAGGTGTAGCACCTGCATTGGCTGATCCAATTTCTTTACAATACATCAATGGTGCTCAAAGTTTACCAGGATGGACAACTGTTGCAACAGGAACTGATTCTGTAAGAGCACGTTTTTTAGGAGCTGGAGTAGGAACAGTATTTCCTTTCAATGTAGTATTAACTAATGCTGCTCAAGCATTATTGATTGCTCCATTTAGTTATGCTGCACCAGATTTTGTTCCTTTCGGTGGATCTAATGGAAATCAAGATATTTTAACAAGAGCTAGCTTTACTGATCCTAAATTAGCGAGTTCATTTTTCCAGAAAACATTGGTTCAGGATGGTTCTGCATTAACATTCCGCGGAGCATGTGCACCTGCTGGCCCTGATGCAAACTGGTGGAGAGGTTGGACAAGATTTATTAATCAATAAGTTTGAATGATCAATATCAATCGGGGGATTGATTGAATTAAAGAGCAACGAAAGTTGCTCTTTTTTTTATGCATGCTTTTAATGCTAATTTTTGTAGGGTTTGTTTTTGTAATCAGGTTCATAGTCTACAAACCAGCTCAACCATAAACTTCTGGATAAACGCATTACCAGCGGTTGTAAAACAATTAAAATGACAATATTGGTTCCTAGCCAATAAAAAATTCTGTTATCGTCAATGTCAAAACTCAATCCTATCAATACTTTCCATGCTACAAATGTAGCAACCGTTAAAGCAACGGTTAATGCATAACTCACATACCCTGTGCCATAATAGAAACCAACTTCTATTTCAGTAGGTTGGCCGCAAACAGGACAATACTCATGCATTTCCATATTGCCTTTAAGTTGATATGCATTTGATGATTTGAAAATATTACCTTTTCTGCATCGAGGACATTTATTGGCTATTGCACTAAGTAAATATGAATGAGAATAAGGCATTAGGAATTATGAATTAAGAGAGAAGAATTAAGAATTAGGCAAAATTACGATTAAAATGCTTCTAGCACTTTCTCCATTTTAAAGCTTCTCGAACCTTTGATCAAAATATGTGCATGTTGATAATGCTGGTTTTTCAACCATTCTCCTGCCTCAATCGCATTGTTAAAATAAATAAAATGATGCGTTACTTTACTGAAATCACCTCCTACCAATACTACAGCTTCCCATTTGTACTGCATAATTAGGGCAACTAAGTTTTCATGTTCTTCTAAACTTGCATCACCCATTTCCATCATAGCACCCAGCATTAGTATCTTCTTTTCCGAATGAATATGTGCAAAGTTTTCAATGGCCGCCCTCATACTGGAAGGATTGGCATTGTATGCATCTAAAATAATATGATTGCTTCCACTCTCTATTAATTGAGATCTGCTATTTGAAGGTGCATATGCTTCAATAGCCGATTTAATAGAATCGTCGGGCACACCAAAATATTTTCCAATAGTAGCTGCACAAAGAATATTGGGTAAATTATAATCACCTACTAATTGAGAATTGATTCGATCAACTGATAATCCTTGAGTAATTGCTACTTCAACAAATGGTTCGTTGGCAGCTACATTTCCTTGAACCAAACCCGCTGTTTGTCCATATAAAATTTTATGTTCTATACCAGCACTCATGGGTTGCAAATAATCATAGTCAGCATAAATAAATGCAACTCCATCATTAGCACGAATAAAATCGTACAATTCGCCTTTCCCTTTTTTTACACCTTCCACTCCTCCAAACCCTTCTAAATGTGCTTTGCCACAATTCGTAATAACTCCATGTGTAGGCAATGTATACCTGCAATAACCTTCAATTTCTTTTTGATGATTGGCGCCCATTTCAATCACGGCCATTTCTGCATCAGCTGGAATGCTTAAAATGGTTAGCGGTACACCAATATGATTATTTAAATTTCCTTGTGTGGTAAATGTTTTAAAATGGCTATTCAAAACAGTATAGATCAATTCTTTGCTGGTGGTTTTCCCATTGCTTCCTGTAATTGCTATAAATGGTATCGTAAATTGTTGGCGATGATATTTTGCTATTGCTTGTAAAGTGCTTAATACATCATCCACTACAATAATGCGCGAATGAAAATGGTCAGCAATTCCCCCGCCGCTAACAATTTCGCCGCTGCCCTCCACATCAATCGCTTCATCAACAATAGCATAAGCAGCACCTTGTTCCAATGCTTGAATTGCAAATAAATTGCCATTAAAATTAGGACCCTTCAACGCAAAATATAAATCTCCCTTTTTTAATTTACGCGTATCTGTTTGTATAGATGGATTCGCTAAGAATATTTTATAGAGTTCGGAAATTAGCATTGATAGTTCATCATTTGATCAAAAATAAACATCAAAACTTTCAAATCCCGAAAAGTTGCCAAATATTCGGATTTAAATCCTCAAATGTTGAAAATTGAGATTTAAAAATCATCTCCCAAATTAAATACAATTCCCAAACGAAGTGTATTGCTCAAAGGATTTCTTGTTACGCCGCTTCCTGATGGTACCAGATAAGAAACGTTGATCGTCATGAAGTTGAGGTTGAAGCCGGCTCCTGCAGAAAAAGAACTGCGGTTGCCTCTTGATCTATCTTCATAAAAATAACCTGCTCTTAAAAAGAATTTTTCGTCGTAACCATATTCAGCACCAATAGATGCTGTGAAAGATTTTGGATCTGAAAAAGATTTACCATAACTGCTAATTACACTCTGGCTTCTGTATTCGGCAAGATTTGCTGAATCAACAGAAAAATTACCAGTTGCTACAGGAGCAGCAGGTACTAATAATTTATTTAGATCTAATGCAAACGTAATTTTATTTTGATCGTTGATGGCTTTTGTATAGCCAAAACCAATACCCAGATTAGCTGGTAAAAAATCTTTATTACGAGCATCATTGGTATACCCCATTTTGGTACCTAAATTAGAAATTGATAAACCAGCAGTAAAACCTTCTCCATCTCCATTCACTCCATTATAAAATAAAGAAACATCACCTGCAATAGAATTGCCCGCACGGTATACAACACCAGTTCCAACATCACCTGTTACCAATCTCGAATTGATATAACGAAGCGCCACGGCTAAACTCAATTTATCACTTAATATTCTGGTATATCCACCATCTATCGCAAATTCTGTTGGACGAACCGTATTCAACACATTGCCCGAAAAATCGGTTAATTGAATATTTCCTAAACTGAAAAAACGCATGGAACTAGAAATAGCACTCGTTTCATCAAGCTTATGGTAAAAGCCCATGCTGGCTAAATACACATCTGTCAATCCTAAATCGCGCAACCAAGGAGTGTAGTTAAAGGCAATACCCGTTCTTTTTTTAGCGAAACCTACTTTCGATAAATTCCAGAAAACTGCATTGGCTTCAGGTGCAGTAGCAATAGCTGCATCACCCATACCACCTGCGCGAGCATCAGGAGAGATGCGCAAAAACGGAACCGCAGTAGAAACAATATTGATTGAATCGGTTTGAGCAAAAGTTGATGGCACTAATGCTACAATCAGTAAACACGCTAAGATTATTTTCTTCATCATTAATCGATTTAGACTAAACATTCGTTTAAACAGAGATTGATAATTCGTAAAAGTTAAACGTAGAAATTATGCCATTCAGTATGTTTAGTAAAGCAGTAATTGACCTGCGCTTTGAGTTTGTTGCGCACCTGCTACCACAATAATACGATAAAAATAGATTCCTTTGGCTAATTTTTGGCCAGAATCGGAGTCTCCAGCCCAGCTGATCTGTACATTCCTTGTACCATCTGTGTTTACAAGGCGTTTGATGGATTTTACCCTTTGTCCTGCATTATTATAAATATATAAATCTACCAACAGATTGGTATTCGGTTGATTGTGCTCAAAAGCAAATTGGGTACTACTAGAGAAAGGGTTCGGAAAATTTCTTACCTCTCCAATAAAGAGTTTTTCTTGTTGAACAATCGTCAATTCAATGGATTGTTCGTTGGAATTATTCAAAACATCCCATGCTTTTAATCGGACACTATGTTTGCCAGTTTTTAGTGTAGGTAATTGAAATGTCAATTGCCCAGCTTGATAACTATTGGTGTTATAAGTGAAATAATCATTTAAAACAATACTGTTTCTTTCATCACCATCAATTACAGCAGTAATGTCGTGCCCGATACTGTTGCCAGTTGAATTTATTCCGGAACTATCCGATAACTGAGCAATTAAAATGGGGCGTTCATTGGAGAGTCCACCGTTTTTAAACAAAGTATCATTGATAAATAATTTTATCTCCGGGCCTTTACTATCTGGTGTGCTGATACTGTTGCTACCACTGATTTTGATGGAAGTAGATCCAGCAGCATCCGAAATTCCATTTTCAGCATACACACTGATGGTGCCATTTCCTGGTTGAAATTGAATGTCTTTAGGAAGTACAAAACTGAAATCGAAAATGCCATTTACAACAGTTGCTTTGCCACTGAATAAAATACTTTTTTGGATGCTAAAATTAGTTACCGGACTGTTTGCAGTATTGCCTAAAGTCTTTATCGTTTGATTTTTATCGTAAATGATCGGATAAACCGTTCCATTAAAATTGGAATTGATGGAGCCAGACGCGGTTTGTATTTCTCCTTGAATGGTGTATTTACCCAAAGATTGCAAACTATCAGTTGCGCTAATGGGCTTGTTATTAATTGAATTGATTTTAATATTTCCTTTCGGGAAAGCCAATTGCATGGCAGGGTCGCCCAGCAAAGAAAATTTTCTTGCATTCAACACATCGCCATTATTCTGCATGGTTTTGTTCTTGGCAATTTGAACAGCTTCGCCCAACGAAAGATATGTGCCATTTGAGTTTCGGGTGAATGCTGTTTGAATATAATTCTCATTCATAATTCTATTGCTTGAAGCAAAAACCAAACGGGTAGTTGTTAATAAAGCAATACCTCCATTAGAATTTCCAAACAATAATTTTTCTCCCAAAGATTGTTTGGTAGGATCATCATGTGGAGCAAAATCACAACTTGCTGTAATAAATAGCGGTAATTTATTGGGGTTATTAAAACGATTTACTTCCGTCGAACTAAAAACCGCTTCCTCGGTTAATCGTAAAAAATTTCCATGACCTGAATAATTAAAAATCAATCCCCCTTTAAAAATACTATTTACAATCGCTTCATTTACTGCAGGATATCTTGCTCCACCAGCTCCACTCACTAACGGATAAGCATCCAAATAAATTTTTTCAGAATGAAATAATGGATTTGCCTGTACCGCTGATGCAGCAATACTTTCCGCATCATTCAAATGCAAATTATTATCTTGATCATCTGCTAAAAAAATCATTTCTTTTCTCCAGTCTCCTAAACTTTTAGCCGAATGATAACCAATAATTTTGTCTACCATTATCTGTGCTTCAGTAACATTATTTACAGGCAATCTTCCAACTGAAATAGAAAGTGGTGTTGCTGAATTTGCATTGATATCATCTGCAGCTCCAATCAATCCAAAAAAATCATCCGAAGTATAAGTGAGTAATGGATCAAGTGAATTGGCGCTTTCGTAAACTGGTACAAGGTTAATATTGTTGTTGATTCTGTTTTTGGGATCGAAGGATCCAGCCCCCAATAAAACTACATAGGAAGGTCTTGCAGCTGCGCTGGAAGCCTTGTCTCGCATTAATTTGATATAATCTCTGATAGCTGTAACATCAGCAGCTCCACTCGAAAATTCATTATAAATTTGGTCGATGGTTGTAACCACATCTTTAAAACCATATTGTTGTAAATGAAATGCAGCCAAACGATTGGCAGCTGTTAATAAGGAAGGATGTGTAATAATAATTCCATTTACAATCGGGGAATTATGCAAATTCTGATTATTGATCTTACCTACAATAATTGGAGTAGATAATTGCGATGTAGTAAAAGCAATATATTCTTTCAATGTTTGAATACTGTTTTTGATACTGACCGCTGCACCATTTTGAGTTACTGATAATTTGATGGGTTCTAATGGATTGCTAATATCCCATGCCATTGTTTGAGCAGGTGCATTACTGAGATTAAATTGCCCAACAGTATTGATTTGACCGCCAATGTTTTGCCCTCCATTATTTTGTAACGAACGGGTATCTCTAAAACGAAGCACACTATTGTCCGTAAAAGCCAAAGCCCTTCTGCCAGTCACACTAAAACTATTCAACCATCCTTCTGCACCAGCAGCAGCCGACTGAAATTGAATAGTCAATGAAAGTGTTGCTTGATTGCTTAATATATTGGTGGTCGTTTTTACTGATCTTGCATAAGCGCCTAATAAATCTCCACTTACAGTTGGGATATTAATTGTTTGTGCATTGACACCATTCAATGAAACATTGAATAGGGCATTTGTACCAACCGAACGTCCGGTAAAATGAGTAGTCAATTGTAATGGTTCGTTCAAAATCAATCCTGAAAAATTAATCGGGAAAGTGCGGCTTAATGCTCCCCCGAAACTGGTGGAAAAATTTTCACCCACCCATTCCTTTCCACTATTCAGTATATTGTACAAATCAGTCTCATAACCATATCTATCGGTGTACTGATTGATCTGAACAGACGGGTTAGCTGGATCTGGAGCTTGCGTGATGATCCTTTTTCCTGAAGCCGATGCATTAAATGTGATAAAATAGTAGGCTGTATCTGAATATAGATGTCTTGTATAATTGAAACTGCCTTTACTACTATCATAGGTCCATTGATGTGGGCCAGGTGCATAGAACAACAAATAATCATTCCCATTAAAAATACCATCTCCTCCATCCACCATTTCTATGGCGTTTTCGGCCAAATCATCTATTCTGGGAAGAGCTGTGTTTTCAGCAAGCATTGACCCTCCATTTCCATAAAGGCGAATTGAGTTGGAGTTAATCGATCCACTGGGGAAGCCCATTTGATTCAGCATAACCAGATCCACCTTATAAATTCCTTCTTTGATCACCCCTATTTTACCCCAATTTCCTACTGATAACACAGAATTATTGACATAGCTTGACTGACCTGCCAAAGAAAAGGGCAGGAGCCAATAAAATAAATAGATGAATACTGCGTTTTTAGCCATTAGGGTGTCTAAAATTAGGGTTTTGATAACTAATATTTATTTACATTCGCTTTGAAAAAACCAGAATATTTGAAGTAGAGCTTTACTTATTCAACTTTTGAACATGCAATTATCCAAATTATCACAACGTCTTGTGTTGCTCCTAGTTGTAGCAAGTGTAGCTTCGTCTTGTAGTTTTATCAAGAAAAAGCCAGAAAAATCCAATACTACGGGTTGGAATTACAACGATAAAAACTATGGTAACTTCAATGTGACCAAGCCAAAAGACATTAAAACAGCCCCAGGATTGGTTTTTGTACAAGGTGGAACTTTCACCATGGGGGCAACTACAGAAGATATCATGGGCGATTGGAACAATGTTCCCCGTCGTGTAACGGTTAATTCATTTTTCATTGATAAAACAGAGATCTCAAACCTTAATTACCGTGAATACTTGTATTGGTTGGAAGGAACATTCGGAGGTGCTGGAATGGACTCAATAGTTCAACAAGCTTTACCGGACACTTTGGTTTGGAGACAAGAATTGGCTTATAATGAACCAATGGTGGAATTGTATTTCCGTCATCCTGCATATAATAATTATCCTGTTGTTGGAGTAACCTGGAGACAGGCTTCAGAATTTTGTATCTGGAGAACCGACCGTGTAAATGAAATTGCCTTAATGGAAAAAGGCTTCCTCGACAAGAAATCTCAGATCAAGAAAACCTTAAATGGTGCTGGACAAGATAATTTCAATACCAAAGCATATTTGCTGGGCGAATACCAGGCAACTCCTGGCAAAGAAGTGACATCTAAAAAGAATCCTTTGAAGGATGCTCAAGGCCGTCCTAGAACCACTGCTAAATTTGAAGATGGTATTATGTTTGGTGATTATCGCCTTCCAACAGAAGCTGAGTGGGAATATGCTGCTTATGGTTTGGTAATGGAAAATCCTCAGAAAAAAGCTAAAGGAACCAAGGGCGAAGAATTAATTGCCAATAAACAAATTTACGCTTGGAAGAACTCTGGATTCGACAATATCCGTTATACCCAAAAAGGCTCTGTTCAAGGTTCTTTTATGGCTAACTTTAAAAGAGGAAATGGAGATAATATGGGTGTTGCTGGTGGATTAAATGATAACGCCGCTATTCCAGCAGAAGTGAACACATTCTTGCCAAATGGTTTTGGTTTATATAATATGAGCGGAAATGTAAATGAGTGGGTATCTGATGTATATCGCCCTACTACTAACAGTGATGCGGACGATTATAACCCATATCGTGGTAATACTTTCCAAAAAATTGATAAAGCATTGGGTGAAGGAAATTTAAGAGACGATAAGGGTAGAATTAAAATGATCAATGAATCTGATTCATCTTTAAAGAACAGAAGAAATTACCAGAAATCTTATGCCATCAACTATATGGACGGTGATTCTTCAAGTGCAGTTACTTATGGGTATGGCATTACTACTTTGATCTCTGATAAATCTCGTGTGTACAAAGGCGGTGGATGGAATGATCGTGCTTATTGGTTAAGCCCGGGCACACGTCGATTCTTAGAAGAGACAGAAAGCTTGAGTACTCTAGGTTTCCGTTGTGCAATGAGCCATTATGGATCTGCTGAAGGAACATCTAAAAAATCGAAGACTGGAGTGTTCTTTCCTACGAGAAGAAATAAACGTTAGCTTTCTAAATACTAATAAGCTTCAAAAGTTTGCATCGCTCGCTGCTTAGAAATGCAGTCATTTATTGTTTGAATTCTCAAACTTAGCATTTCTAAAAAGGCTCGCTTTTGCAAAACTTTCGAAGCTTTTTAATCCTTAATTATCGAACAGAAAGATGAACCTCCCTTCCAAGACCTAATTCGATTAATCTGTATAATGTAGATAGTTGAATATCCGTTTTACCATGTTCAATTCTTGAGATAAAACTCTTTTTCGCGCCAACTCGATCTGCCAATTGCTCCTGGGTAATTTTGGCTAATTTTCTTTCCTCTTTAATTAGTTCTCCAATTAAAAACGCTTTTGCTTTTACTTCGAATTCACCTCTTTTTTTACTCCCTTTTCTCCCATATTGCTTGGTTAAATGAGCTGAAAAAGTTGTTACTTCTTTTTTAG
>JBBAJS010000023.1:0-1300 GCA_040403975.1 Sediminibacterium sp. | reverse complement strand
TTTCTCCCATATTGCTTGGTTAAATGAGCTGAAAAAGTTGTTACTTCTTTTTTAGTGATTGCCATTGATTTCCCTAATTGGATTTAAAATACAAAGTTAACTTAAAATGGAACAAATTATTTTCTCATAAAAATATGTGTATTAGCCAATTAGAATAGGGTATTTATACCTGTTTTGATTGATGAATCCACTGATTATTGATGAATTAGGTTTCTAAAAATTAATTCAGTCGGTTTGAAAAAATGTACAAAAACGAGCCTTTTAGAAATGCAGCTTTAAGTAAACTTGGCTTTAAGGAAATGCATTTCTAAGCAACGAGTGTTGTACATTTTTCAAACCAGGTAGTACATTTTTTCAAAACAGAATTATAGTACACTTAGCTTATATTTGTTCAAATTGAAACTATGAGAATAGGCTATGGCATCGACTTTCATCAATTGGTAGAAGGAAGAGATTTAATGATCGGAGGAGTAAAAATTCCACACCATAAAGGAGCTTTAGGACATAGTGATGCAGATGTTTTATTACATGCTATTTGCGATGCTTTATTGGGGGCTGCTGCTTTGGGAGATATAGGTGTTCACTTCCCCGATACTTCTGGTGAATTTAAAAATATCGATAGTAAAATACTATTAGCCCGCACTAAAGAACTCATAACCAAAGAAGGATATTCCATAGTAAATATTGATGCATCCCTCTGTTTAGAAGCGCCAAAAATCAAACCTTATATATCAGCTATGCAGGAGACCATTGCTGGCATTCTTGGAATTGGTTTGAAAGATGTATCCATCAAAGCTACTACAACCGAAAAAATGGGTTTTGTAGGTCGGGAAGAAGGGTTAGTTGCACATGCTGTATGTCTAATAAAATAAGCAATATCAAAGTTTTAGTTTAGTCATTTTTAGTTGAATAAACTATAGAATTAGGTCTAGCACTGTGCTTAAACAAAAGCCATTAATATTTGCGTCCATTACTTCATATACCTATATTTGCACCTCTTAAAGATATATAGTGTCTAATACCCCCATATTTTGATCTATGTAGCTGATTATTAATCATTTAGGTTGATGTGTAAATTGATATCTTGAATCTTTATTATTAAAAATTAGCCTATATAGCTATATTTATAAGAATGTGCTCGGTAATTTGTGACTGAGGTTGGCGGAGCCATTTGTTTTGTTGAAATTTTTTATTTTTTAATGTTTTTTTAATATGTCGAAAAATTGAAATCAAGATATTGAGTACAATGAAGAAAGCATTAATCACCGGTATTACTGGCCAAGATGGGGCATATTTAACT
>JBBAJS010000022.1:21994-66683 GCA_040403975.1 Sediminibacterium sp. | reverse complement strand
CCAACGCCAACAACTACGCAACCACCTACACTTACACCTACACCAACTCCTACGCAACCACCAACAACTACGCCAACGCCAACAACTACGCAACCACCTACACTTACACCTACACCAACTCCTACGCCAACGCCAACAACTACGCAACCACCGACAACTACGCAACCACCAACTCCTACGCAACCACCAACTCCTACGCAACCACCGACAACTACGCAACCACCTACAACTACGCAACCACCAACTCCTACGCAACCACCTACAACTACGCAACCACCAACAACTACGCAACCACCAACAACTACGCAACCACCAACTCCTACGCCAACGCCAACAACTACGCAACCACCGACAACTACACAACCACCTACACTTACACCTACACCAACTCCTACGCCAACGCCAACAACTACGCAACCACCAACTCCTACGAATAATGCTACCCAATGGAATACATCATCAAATATTCTTACATATAATACAGCCTCTGTACAGTTGACAGGTTTTTCTTTGACTCATACAGAAAATTATGCAGGATTCAATAGTATGTACACAACTGGAGGACAACCAGATACTGATTGTGTAGTATATTTTAATTATTACAATAATTTTGTTTACTCTAATTTGGTAAATGTAGCAAATATAATATATAGTACAGGAAATTCAACATATAATAATCTAAATAATTTATCGTCGTCCGCTATAAATCATATTCCAGCTATACGTATTCCATTAAACGCAGATTATTGGTTATCAGGTTCTGGTAATGGTTCTACAATTTACTCTAATATGAGCGTAAATATGACTAGTACACAATATCAAAATATGATTACATCAATGGTTTATTATTTAATGAATCCTACTATATCTGTAGGATGTAATGCCCTCTTTAATGGAACGGCAAATGGCTGTGTAATAATTTTAGATTTACATTGGAATTACTCTACTAGTAGCAATAATCAAGAAAGTGGTTCTTATATCGATGGTACAACTCCGCCTGAACAATGTGCTATGGCTGTTTCAACTAATTCAATATTATTTTGGACTTCAATATGCAACACATTTGGGATAGATTCTTCTGGGAATGAATTAAATACTACAAATTGTACAATAAATACGATTAATAGTTCAAGTATTGGAGGAGGGACTACGTATACATTGACATCGTCCCAAAAACAAAATATATTTTTTGAATTGTATAATGAACCATATGTAGATCAAATAAATACAATTCCATCAGGTTCTTCCACCTATACATCATACAGTGACTACGCTAACATGTTTGCAATGTATATTCAAGGAAGCGCGTCTACTACAGGTTTTCTCCAAGACCCAAATAACGTTAACACGGACATTACATATAATGTAGTTGGAATGGGAACTTTATATAATAATATCAGAATTACAAATAGCTGTAACAATATTATTGTAGTAGGAGGAGCAGAATCATATTCATATTTTGCTGGATACAATTACATATCTTATGGTTATACAACTTCAGGAGGTACGACAATTCCAAATAATTTTGTTTCTAATGGTACAACGTGTTATAATTGCTGGACAACTTTAAATGCCGCTGTTGTAGGGGGGACTATTCCAATATTAGATAGTAATGGTGATTTAGAACTAGATAGCTCTGGTAATCAGATTTTTTATCCAAGTAATAGCAGTGGTTTATTAGGAGTATTAGCTAATTTACATCCATATTCAGATGGTTACTGTAAATTTCCAGGATACATGTATAATACAAGCAATGATACTGTCACTACAACTCCAAATAACGGAGATGAAAATCCTAATTTATGTAATTTCTTACAAGCGCTTCAGTCTGGCACAAATCCAATCTATTCAAGTTATGCTACTACTACTCCTTATACATGCACAAGTCTTAATTGCTCTGATTTTCAAATAACATTTCCAATTATTTGTACAGAATTTGGTATGTATAATTTACCTTGGATTAATAGTAGTGGTACTACATACACAACTATGTACAATCAGACTTCGCCGCCAACAGTTAGCCAAGGTACTAGTTCTGATTGGGAAGGAACCCAAACCGCTGCTCCTACTTATTATTATGGAGGCCAATATTATGATGAATATGGAAATGCTACAACTGCTCCATTTATTATAGGATATTTTGAAAACTTCCAAACCTTTAATATTTCATATACAATATGGGGATTATTTCAAAATACAAATGCGTTTGACCAAACTAGTTCTACCCAAATAAATTATTCACCTACACCAAACACAACTACTCTACCGTTATTAACAAATAGTGATATAAACACTATTACCACTGGACAAAATGCTTTTGATATGACCTTTTGCTTTTACAATTATTATCTTGGGTTAACAGGTACTTATGGAAATACTATCTATGGAGGAACCGGTTCGTCTTAATTAGAAAAACGCGATTTAATATCTAACGGGTTAAAGTTTGCTTCTACTAAAATAGAATTAATATCGTCTTTTGAAATGCCCAAATCAATATTTTCTTTTATCCATTTTTCCCAAGGTTCATCAAAATCTTTGTATTCTATGTTTACCTTGGGTATGTTTAAAAAATTTACATTTGAAAACGTAATATAATCCTCAATTGTTTTTACATTTCCTATCCCATATAATCCATAATTTTCAAAAATAGATAAATAATGTTTTTTGGATTTTAAATCTATTTTCCACCATTCCTTATCATCGTCCCAATGTTTATTACGATTTTTTCTTGTATATTCATGCCAAGCAACAACAATATGCGGATGAAACAAGTCATATCCATATGTATATGCTCTAACGGTAATACTCATTTCTTCTCCTGTAAAATATAACTCTGGATCATGGGGAACTTCTAATACAAAATTTCCTGATGTAAATGCGAAATGACCAGAATAAAATTTAGCGTCAACTGGGTCGGTTAATGTTGCATGGTTTTGTATATCCGATGGAACACATAGAACTTGGTTATCATTTGTAAATTCTTTAAAGTCAATTTTCAAAGGAGTTTTCCCTCGTTCTTCTGGGTCATTTTCTGGATTATAACTTGGTAAATAGGCAGTTAGTAGAGGTTTTAAAACACCCTTTTCTAAAAGTTCATTGAACATATTAATTAAAATAGTATCCCATCCCTTTACAAATCTATGATGCGAATCTAATTGAAGAGTATATTTTTCATTATCATATAATTTTTGTACTAAATTTCTGGCCCAACAACAACCTTTTGATTGAGAATAATGTATAGAAATAATTTTAAAACGAGAATCATTCACATATTCATGCAAGCTTTCGCTCTCATCGTGTTGCCAACAAATACCAAAACTTAAATGGTCAGGACTATCAGCATTTTTTATACAATCTTTAATAGTATAAATCAATTCTGGATCTCTGTAGGACGCTATTTGAATAAATATTTTATTCATTATAACCAATATATGAACCCATTTAATATGTTATAAGAAATATAAGAATCAAATAAATTGACGAAAATCAAAGAAACGACAAAATAATTTTCATTTCTTTGATGAAAAAAGAAACATAATTATCCACACAACAATCATTATTGTGAATGATATATTCAATCATTGTCAAATGTTCTGATGTTATTTTGTCGATATAAGTCCGAATTAAATAGGAAACAACATCCTTGATGATATTTTTCACATCGATATTGTATAAAATGGACAATTCTGTAATTCTTTCTTTTATTTTTTTCTTTGTGTCTTTTTGAATAATCTCGAGTAAATGCGACCAGACTTCTTTTGTCACAATATTAATGTTTTCGTCCAAAATTCCTTGATTTGTCTGCATATAATTAATCATACTACGAATGTCTGATTTAAACAGAGTTTGTATCGTTTCCAATGTTTGTGTCGTCAACCCCATTTTTTCCTTTTCTGATATATTTTGTAAAAAATCGATAATCTCTTTTTTGGGCAATTCATTAAATCGAATTTTCAAAAACTCATTTTGTAATCCTTCCTCGATTTTACAAATATAATTACAAATTAGACAAAAACGAACGGTTTTTGAATAATTTTGTAATAAATACCGCAAAGCTTGTTGAGCGATTTTAGTCATATAATCGACTTCATCTAGAATGACAAATTTCATCCCTTTGCTAAACATATTTTTTGAATTTACAAACTGATTGATTTGATTGCGAATGGTTTCAATTCCCCTTTCGTCCGACGCGTTGAGATGAATAATCAAATCCTTATTTTTTTCATTGTATTTTTCTTGGTATTTGGAAATTAGATTTAAAATAGTGGTTGTTTTTCCAGTGCCAGGTGGTCCGTAAAAAATAATATTAGGGAAATAGTTTTGCTCGATAATATTATTCAACATTTTTTTATTAGACGGAGAAATAACGATACTGTCAAAGTGAATTGGTCTATATTGCTCTACCCATGGAATGGATGGTTTTGAGCTCATTTTATTAAATAATCGAATTTATTTAAATAAAAATTGAATTAGAGTTAATGTGATATATTTGTTTAAAACAATGTCTAACGAAACAATGTCTAACGAAACTGGATTTTTGCGAATGATTGTAGGTCCAATGTTTTCTGGAAAAACGACGGAATTATTGTCCATCTATGAAGAATACAAGGACAAACAAATTGTGGTTATTAATCATTCTGCAGACAATCGATATGGTGACGGGATGATGATAAGCCATGACCAAATTGGAGTTCCGTGTATTATTTCAACCGACTTGTCGTTATGGTATGATTCTGACAATGAATATCATACCCTCATTCATTCCGCCAAATATATATTGATTAACGAAGCCCAGTTTTTTCCCAAAATCAAAGAAAGGGTATTGGAAATGATAAATGCCGGAAAACGCGTTTATCTCGCCGGGTTAGACGGAGATTTTCGTCAAAATCCATTTGGTCGTTTCTTGGACTTATTGCCCTATTGCGACGAAATTGTTAAACGAACCGCAAATTGTCAATGTGGGAAAAAGGCAATATTTTCATTGAGATTAACGAGCGAAGAAGCGCAAGTTCTTATCGGACATTCAAATTACAATGCAGTATGTAGAGAATGCTATAATATCAACCTCTGCTCATGAAAAATATCTTAATTGTTAAAACAATTTAAATTTAATCATCTATTGTATTTATGATATCTGTACCTAAAAAAAGGGGAAGAAAGGCAAAGGTAGAAAATTTAGAAGATAAAAAAGAGGTTCTTCCTAAAAAAAGAGGAAGAAAACCAAAGGGAGGAAAAATTGTCACCAAAATCCTTCCATCAACTACTGGATATAACCAACTACCTAATATTATTCTACATTTGAAATGCAGTCTAGATGATTTAGATCATGTAAACAATCCCATTACAAATTATCATTTTTCAAAAGATAAAAACGAATTATTGTACGAAGTCATTAACCACCCTAAACCTGAAAATGGACATTTTTTTATTGAAGTTCCTAAAAAAGATGAAATAGACTGCGACAAAGATATTGACAACAAGATTATTTGGAAAAAATTAAAGCAGTTGAAACACAATTTTCACAATAATGATATTATTAACAAATGTTCCGATTGTTTTTGGTGCACCTATACATTTGAAAATCAACCTGTTCATATCCCCAAATTTTATCATAAAGAAGTTTACGAATCATATGGATGTTTTTGTTCTCCGGAATGCGGTGTAGCTTATTTAATGAATGAAACATTGGATACGTCTGTGAAATTTGAAAGGTATTATATGATGAATAATATTTACGGAAGCATTTATAATTATACAAAAAATATCAAACCTGCTCCATCTCCTTATTACTTGCTGGAAAAGTATTACGGAAATATGGATATACATGAATTTAGAAAATTAAATACTTCTGACAAACTGATTATTGTCGTGGACAAACCACTGACCCGGATATTTCCGGAACTACACGAAGATAACGACGAGTTCATGTTGAATTCAAAGTTGATACCTTCTTCCAATATCAAACAACGATACAAGAAAAAATGAATATTTACCTTTTTCGGGTGAGTCGGTGTTTTTTGGATTTTCCTTGTTTTCCCTTTTTCCCCTTTTTCCCCCTTCCTTTTTTTGTTCCTGTAAAAAAGGAACAAACGCCGTTTACACATTCTTCTATCCAATTGGATTTTTTCTCGACGAAAACGCTTCTTTGAATTGGTTCAGAAACCAATGTGTGCGTTGGTTGAGTTCTTTTGGGAATTCGACGACGTCTCGGTTTAGACTCTTTTGCAGTATGTTCTTGTCTTTCTAGGTCAGTCACAGTTACTCCACAATTTCTACAAGTTGGGTCCACAAAATGGATTTTTTCAAATCCCATCATTTTAAAAAGTTCAATTAATTCGGCCAAAAAGACGTGACCATCCTCTTTAATTGTTGAAAATATGTATTCAATTCTATCTTCCATTTCCTTCAATGTAGTGAAATTAAAATCGTCCAAATGTTTGCTCGCATATTGAATTGCTTTGGATCTCCAATATTCTAATGTGTCTGGATTAGACCAATTGACGCGTTTGCGAAATTCACATATATTTTCATTCAATGGCGGATCTGTAAAAGGTGGGCTCGCCAATACATTATAATAATCCATTTCATCGGTAGAATCAATCACGGTAATACCGTATTCAGGACATATACTACATGACCGTTTGATACATTCCGGATCTCCTTTTTTGACACAACTTTTACAATCTTCGTGTTCTGGACGTTTGAAAAAAAAACTGCGTTCGAGATAAGGATATGTTATTTTAAATCCTTCATCCATCAAATTAATTCCACATTTTTTATATACTCTTCGCAATGTAGGAATAATATGTTCAATCATTTCCATCGGTGAACGTTTTTCTCTTCTTTTTTTACTATTTTCAAAATACAAATCGTGTAGAACATTGATTGCAAGAATGTCAATGGGAATCAGTTCGCCGTTTTCTAGGCGACAAAATGACATTATACCATCTTCTCCTATGAACCCACAAAAAGAAAGAAGAGATACGCTATCATACTTATCATAAAAAAATGATTTATCTGGGATACGAACGAGATGCTCTGCTCCATGACCTTGAATATATATCGTGACGGACGCCATGATATATATTTATATTTAATTTTTTAAATCTTCTGCGGTAGGCATAACTTGCGCATTATTAAACGCCGAAATGTCCAAATGTTTGCGCATTTGACGAAAAATTTCTTGATTGATTGATTTTATTTCCGTTTGTTTTGGTATAATACCCAAATAAGAATGGATAATAGCCATTGGATCATTATTATTCATTAATAATTCTCTAGCTGTTTTATAATCATAGTTTGTTTGAGACATTACCATTTTGATTTCATCGTTTAAGGGTTCTATATTTGGTTCTGTTTCTGATTCTAGTTCCATTCTTATATAAAAGACCCTTTTTTAATATTTTTCCATTTAAATATTAATAAAATATATATGTTTTGTGCACCTGCCTTGATTTACATTGTTTTTTGTCTTACCCAGATTGTCATTGATTTATATCAACAAATGTATAATACCGCATTTATAAAAACAATTATTATGATTATTGTCACGATTTTATTGGAATTACTTTGCGTTAACGAACTTACGTTTATCTCTTGGATTATTGTTATGGTTCCTTTTATATTTATGGGTGTTTCGGTAAGTATTTTATTATATGTATTTGGATTGAATGTTGCTCACGGAGCAAGTTCTCAACCTTCAACCCCTCCTCCGGCACCAAAACCTTATCCGCCACCAAAACCTTATCCTCCTCTACCCTATCCAAATCCATCAAACCCTCCTCCCTCTCATTCAAATACTATTCCTCCCAATTGTCAAATAATTCGCACACAAAATTTTAAAGTAGTAAATGGAAATGTTGTTTATTTGCCAGGTATCATTGAAGAAGAAGTTTGTTTATCTTAATTAAAAAAACATTTAAAAATACAACCACAAATCAAAGAATGAACTTGAAATCTATTTTGTTACAGACGTTATACAAGGGATTCTATTGGTATTGTTGTAGCGAATTTTATGTTAAAAATCAACTGAATTGGTTACGCAATGTGACGATTTGTTCTTGTTCCATTCAAAAAGTAATTTCGTTTTTTTGGAAAGACAAGAAAAGAATGTGTCAATACGGATTTGTACATGAAGGAATACTGTCCAATGAATTCTCGACCAACGAGGTTGATCTAGAATCAACCTTGAATATGCTAAAAATAAGTAGCCCGGTGAAATTTGATTTTATTCTACGAAATGATTATACGGACAAAAACAATGGATGGATAAATAATAAAATAATCTATTCAGCCATTCCAGATACCATTGAATATAAAGTATCTAGCGCTTATTTTCTCTACTTTATTCTCAATGTAAATGGAAAAGAAATTGATATTCAATGGACAACACGAGATTATAATTATATGATTGTCGGTAACAAATTCGACAAATCCTTTCTCTTTTATTTTGTCAAACGAATGGGCGAAGACGTTTCCTTTGATGATTTTGTATATACTGGACGATTTATCACAAATAATATCCAAGTAGGCGATTTCGATTCATCTCAGACACTTACTATCGAGGAATCTTCAGTTCTTACTTAATTATTTTAATATAAAGAAATTTCTTATTAAAATAATAATGGACATCGCATCACAATCCTCTTCTTTTCACCAACTGGAAAATACATGGGTACTTTGGTCTCATTTTCCTCAAGAAGATAATTGGTCTCTTGACAGTTATAAAAAGATTTGTGACTTTGTAGATGTCGAAGGGACAGCGGCGATTACGGAGGTTATTCCAGAAAATATGATTAAAAACTGTATGCTTTTTATCATGCGTGAAGGTATATTGCCCATTTGGGAAGATTCTAAAAATCGAAACGGTGGATGTTTTTCTTATAAAATTTCAAACAAACAGGTTGTTACTGTATGGAAAGAATTGACATATGTATTGGTAGGAGAAACGATTAGCAAAGACAAATCATTTGTGGATGATATTTCAGGAATTACCATTTCGCCCAAGAAGAATTTTTGTATTGTGAAAATATGGATGAACAATTGTAAACATCAAAACGCAATGGTTGTCACGAATGAAATTCAACATTTACTTCCTGCTGGATGCATATTTAAGAAACATGTTCCTATTTATTAGGAATAAATCTATTTAGTTCTAGACATCAGAAAAAATAGAGGTTAATAGATCATTTGGAAGATTTTGATGACTTTGTGATTTGCGTATAATTGTAATGTCGCCAGTCTGCTGTTCGAAATTAACAATGATAATCTTATTTTTCCACAGAAGAGATGGTCTTTGTGATGCGATAACAACATTTAATGATAAACTTTTAGATGAATCATTATAAATTTTTACAGAATATTTGGTCGTAAACTTGTAGTATATTCTGCGACGGTTGTATTAAATATAGATATCAGTGGATAATTGATAGCTTCCGTCAATATATCAAATTTTAACTGGATTGCATTATTTTCAATCAATATCTTTTCATTGATAGCTTCTGTCAACATATCAATTTTTAACTGGATTGCATTATTTTCATTCGTTATCCTTTCATTGATAGTTTTTGTTGATATATCCACATTGGTTTGTATTGCTTTGTTTTCGTTCGCCATCCTTTCATTGATATTTTTTCTGAACAAACGAAAATGTTTTCTAAGTCTTTTATAACGCGGCAATTCATCTTCGCCGCCACTTTCATCACTATCAGATTCGTCGTAATTATCGTCGTTGCGCGGACCACGAATATGAGTGTGATGTTCATGATGTTCGCGGCGATGATGGTGATGATGTGTGTGATGAGACAACGGATCGATCATTGATTTATGTTTTAGTTTATTTAATCTAATCGAGTTTGAACGCGTTGGTTTAGTTATTGGTTTATAGGTTTGTTTAGGAGTTGCTCTAGAAGCATTTTTTGCAGGTATAGTCTGTATCTTTGTATGAGGTCTAGAAGGCGCCGTTTTATGATTTATTTTACGCATATTTAAATTTTTATTTACATTTTTATTTTCTTTTATATTATAAGATTTTAAATAATGGTTCGCAAACTGTCGAAAATTCATATATATTATCTATAATTTATATTTATAGATAATTTTAAACTAAATACTGGGTAAAGGAGCCAGTCCCAAGTATATCACTCCGAGACTAGCCACATTGTATTTTACGACAAGCGGAAGGTCATTTTCCAAATATATTTCAATTTGTTGACATAGATTCGTGCATTTGATAAAATATCCCAGATTTTTCAACGAAAATTCACCTTGGATTACTTTGGATATATCTTGTTTCAATATGAATTCCATGCTTCCATCAGATTCCGCACGATGGATTTCTGCCGACGCAAATTGTCCTTGACATTTAAAAATGAGTTCATTGCCCACCGATTTGATTTCCAATTTGTCCGATATACACGACAAATCGCGAACGATTTTTTGAAAATCGCCGGAAGGAAGATTGATAATCGACGAAAAATTAACATCGGGATAATCCATCTCATCCATATCCGGTTCAATCAAACGCAGCTTTTGGGTTTTACATTGTTTAATATCTCCGTTTTCAAATTTTAAGGATAAATGAGAAACCACTCCGTCAATGTAATCGGCTTTTTCAATGTAAATGGTCAACGTATCATCATTGTCAATTGAATTAATTAGTTTAAACAGGTGAAACATATTTACGCCAATGATAATCTTATCTTTTTTACACTCGTAAAATTCAAAATTCTTGGATTCTAAATTCAAATGGGCTAAAATAGTATGCGACTTGTCCATGTTGATGATTTTGATTCCATCGGGCTGAAAAGTAATATTTGTTTCTAGTAAAATATCCTTTAACGCCGTCATCAATGTTCTAAATGGCGATATTTGAACAGTCTGTAAAGTCAATACATTATTTTCATTGAAATTTTTAGTCGTGGCCATTTATTAAAATACTTTTCATTTGTATTTAAATAATTTTCCATGTATCTTAATTTAGGATTGTCGAAATCTCTTTAATAATCTGCTGGCGCGAGTACGCCTCCTCCTCGATGAGATTTTGATCTTGAAATTTTTACATAACCGAATTTTCCTTTTACAGCACCATAGCCGTGCTTTCTTAACCGATTACCCTTTTTCTCGGTTCGGTGTTTAGCGAGAGATACGATACGACCATGTTTATTACGCATCAAATTTTTTCGTGTAAGTCCACCGCTTGTTTTATAGGCGGTTTTATTCCAGACCTTTAGCCGACTTCCCATTAACTCCTTATACTTTTTCCCTTTAATGTGATAAAATCCATCTGTCTTTTTTGTATACCCCATAAGTAATATATAGAAAATATTATTTAGTATTTATTTTTTGGAGGAGAGCCATATCCACCAGGGCTTCCTTCAGCATTTCCCAACGAATTTATTTTGAATTCTCCAAAAGATATTTTTCCTCCATGTAAATATTTGATTGCGTTTATTTTCCTATAGTTATTGGAATAATTTGGAATAAGATATCCCGTTTGAACGGGTTTGATCGTTTGTAAACACGTGTTTGAAAATCTTTTAAGTAACATTTCGGTTCGAAACCCCATTACTGGTAGAGAATGAATATGATGAGAAGATATCGTGCCCGGCGAAAAGAATAACATTTTAATTATAAAAATAAAATATTTTTATTTAGTATATGAGTTTTACAAATTCGAACAGTACTAAAAAACGAGGAATGGGATCAAAAATTAAAGGAATGTTTGGTAGTATGAGAAATAAAATATCAAGTGCGTTTAAACGTAAACCTAAAAACTCAATGGGTCAAAGTATGGGTCAAAGTATGGGTCAAAGTATGGGTCAAAGCGCAGCGAAAAATGCTTACCAAAGCGCAGCACAGAGCGCAGCACAGAGCGCAGCACAGAGCGCAGCGAAAAATGCTTACCAAAGTGCTTATCGGAGTGCTGCGCAAAGCATGGGTCAAAGCGCATATCAATCTGGAGGTAAAAGCTATAAGAGAAGTCGGTCGGGGGGCAGAAAACATAAACGTAGGTCTATCCGCAGATCTAGACGTAGACGACATTAGATGATTGTTTCCATTAAGGTAAACGTTTAGCTAGGGATATAACTCATTAAAATTAAAATTGAAAATATTTAAACATAAATAGATATAATAAAATACAAATGGATCTTTCTACCACTTATCAACAAATGACCGACAAGGAGCATATCTTGAAACGCCCAGATACCTATATGGGTGGAGTGGAGCCTATTGAAATGGATTCGTGGGTATTTGAAGAAGGTAAAATTATCTCTAAAAAAGTAATTTATATTCCTGGATTATATAAATTACTCGATGAAGGGTTTGTAAATTGTAGAGATCATAGCGTGAGAATGGAGAGCGACCCCAATAGTTCTCAAGTAACGGACATTCAAATTAGTGTTCAGGATGATATCATTACTATGAGAAACAATGGTAACGGTATTGATGTCGCTGAACATCCTGAACACAGAACTTGGATTCCCGAAATGATTTTCGCGCATTTGAGAAGTTCTACTAATTATACAAACGAAAAAACCATTATTGGTGGGAAAAATGGATATGGTGTAAAAATCATCTTTATTTGGTCCACCGAAGCATATCTAGAAACGGTTGATCACGTTCGCGGTTTGAAATATACGCAAAAATTCACTGACAATCTAAATACCATTCATCCTCCCGTCATTACCAAATGTACTTCCAAGCCCTATACACTTATTCGATTCAAACCCGACTACACGCGTTTCGGGATTCCCGGACTTACCGACGACTTTATTCAATTGTTGAAACGAAGAACCTATGATATCGCTGCCATTACAAATAAACGAGTTCGCGTAAAATGGAACGACGAAACCATTAACATTAAATCATTTTCTCAATATATCGACCTTTATGTGGGAACCAAAAAGGATTGTGTGAGAGTGGAAGAGTCGAGTGAAAATGGTCGATGGGAATATGCCATTGCGCTTACCCCATTACAAGAATTCGCGCACGTATCGTTTGTCAATGGAATACATACTTCTAAAGGCGGAACCCATGTCGAATACATTATGAATCAAATTACTCGTAAATTGGTAAAATTAATCGAAAAGAAGAAAAAGGTGATTGTTTCACAAAATAGTATCAAGGAACAATTAATTCTCTTTCTACGATGCGACATCGAAAACCCCTCGTTTGACAGCCAAACCAAGGATTGTATGAATACCCCTTTCTCCAAATTCGGGTCATTGTGCGAAATTAGCCCAAAATTTATTGAAAAGGTGGCGGCAATGGGCGTAATGGAAACGGCATGTAAAATCAACGAAATAAAGGATAACAAACAGCTTAAAAAGACTGACGGCACAAAAACAAAAAATGTGCGCGGGATTGCGAAACTAAGTGATGCTAATTATGCAGGGACTAACAAGTCTCATTTATGTAAATTGTTTATCACTGAAGGTGATTCGGCCAAAGTAGGAGTTGTTTCCGGGCTCTCGTCCGATGACCGAAATTTCATCGGCGTCTATCCACTAAAAGGAAAAATGATGAATGTGCGCGGAATGGACTTAAAGAGCGTCCTTGAAAACAAGGAAATATCGGAACTGAAAAAAATATTGGGGCTGGAAACCAACAAGGTTTATACGGAAGAAGAGGCCAACAAATTATTGAGATATCGAAGTATATGGATTTTGTGCGACCAGGACGCAGATGGCTCCCATATCAAAGCATTATGTATCAATGTCTTTGAAACATTGTGGCCATCTCTTTTACAATTGCCAAATTTTATGAATTTTATGAATACACCCATTATCAAAGCCACTCGAGGAATAACCGAATTTTCGTTTTACAATGACAATGAGTTTGACGAATGGAAAAAAGAAAACAACGAATCGTCTTTTAAAATCAAATATTACAAGGGATTAGGAACAAGCACTGGAGCAGAATTCGAAAAGTATATGAAGGACAGAAAAATCATCGAGTATGTCCAAACGGCCGAGTGCCCGGAAACGATTGATATGATTTTTAATAAAAAACGAGCAGAAGATAGAAAGGCGTGGTTGTCAACATACAATCGAAGCGATTGCTTGGATACAAATCAACCCAAAGTTTCCTATGTTGAATTTATTCACAAAGAATTGAAGCATTTTTCCAAAAAGGACAATGACCGAAATATTCCTTCCCTTGTGGACGGACTAAAGACAAGTCAGCGAAAGATATTGTTTGGTGGATTTAAACGGAATTTGGTGACAGAATGTAAAGTCACTCAATTTGCGGGATACATTTCGGAACATTCAGCTTACCATCACGGAGAAGCTAGTTTGTACCAATGTATCAAAGGAATGTGTCAGAATTTTGTCGGTGCAAACAATATAAATTTATTCAAACCAAATGGTCAATTTGGGAGTCGGATAAAAGGTGGAAAAGACAGTGCTTCCGAAAGATATATTTTTACGGTTCTCGAAGAACTTACACGTTTCCTTTTTCCAAAAGAAGATGATGGTATTATGGAATATTTGACCGATGATGGGTTATCTATTGAACCCATTCATTATGTTCCCATTATTCCAATGATTTTGGTAAATGGAACCAAAGGAATTGGAACAGGATTTAGTTCCGAAGTATTGTCCTATAATCCAAGAGACATTATTTCTTACATTCGAGAGATTTTGACAGGAACCGTGTCTGTGGCAAATTTTCTACCTTATTACGAAGGGTTTCGCGGAACCATTCAAAAGGTAAATGAAGGAAAATATATCGCCAAAGGAATTTATAAGATTGTAGATACAGACAAGATTCATGTCTCGGAACTTCCTGTGGGAACTTGGACAGACGATTTCAAAGAAATGCTTGAGAAATTCACAGAAACGACAGACGAAAAGGGAAACAAAAAGGCGCCTATTGTAAAGGATATTGATGATATTTCCAAAGACACGGATATAAATTTCACCATTACGCTTCACAAAGGCAAACTTTCTGAAATAATGGCATTGTCAGACGCATCCCTTCCTTATGACAATATTGAAAAAACGTTCAAGCTTTATTCTTTCCTATCCTCTACCAATATGCATTTATTCGATGCGAATGATAGTTTGAAAAAGTACGAGACTATTACAGAAATTATCCAAGAATATGTCGATGTTCGATTAGAAACGTATGAAAAGCGAAAAGCGAAATTGATGGAGAACATTGAACAACAATTGATGGGATTGAAGAATAAGGTGAATTATATTCAAGAACAATTGGATGGAACAATTGTATTGATACGCAAGACGCAAAAAGACCTTGATTTAATATTGGAAGAAAAGGGGTATAATAAAAAGGAAGGAGATTATAAATATCTTACACGGATGTCGGGGGATTGTGTTTTAGAAGAAAATGTAGCAAAAATGATTCAGGATTTACATTCCAAGGAGAATGACTTATTGATTTTGTCAAACACGACCATATCGGAAATGTGGATGTCCGAATTGGCTAGACTAGAAGAAGGATACTCGAAATATATTACTCATCGAAATATTGAAAAACCTGAAATCAAAAAGAAGTCAAAAAAGTAAAATTTAATATTGTATACATATATATATTATAATGAGCATTTTTTCGGGTTTTCGTAACATACAAACAACGATACAACAAGATAATCTCGGAGTAGGTTCATTTCCGGTAGCTAGTATAAATATGTCAAATACAAAAAGAAAAGGAAGTTTTTCTGAAACCGATTCACACGACGAAGAAAATATTGAAGACGACGGTATGTTATGTAGTCAACAATCTGAAGCAGGCGATGATAACAAAGATACAATAATTAATGATACCGAAACAAATACAGGCAAGTCGGTTTGTCCTCACACTTTATGTTCAGTTAATACTTATCAACAACTTATCGCCGAAAATGTTTCTACATTATTTAAAAAGCAACATGATGTATATACAACACGAAATAGACTATTAGTATCCTTTTTTACAGCATTGTCCGCACCAATAACTGAACAACGTCCAGTAATATTGCCTAAAACAGTTGCGTTAATCTCTTTTTTATCAAAATTATGTGAAGAATATTTTGATATCACGCGTGATATGATATTTTATTCTAACCCTGCAATTATTCGATTCTTTGGAACACTATATTCACTAGATTATGAATTTACCCTTCCAAATAAGGACTCTATACAAGAAATAGAAGCATTTAACAATATTGATTTATATAAAAAAGTATCGATATGCGATTGTCATATGGGAACTTTTTCTTACATATTATTTGGACACACCTTATCATATATAAAACCCATTTTAGAAGCAATAGGTTGTAATGAATTTGTTGTAAAAGGAACGACGAATCAGACGATTTATTTTAAAATTACGCCGGCATATGACGAAATAAGTTGTTTTGTAGAAACAAATCCAATGAAAATTGTTGTTTTTTACAATGAAGAGTCTATGGTAGAATTCTATTTTTCTTCTACAGTTAATATTACATCTAAACCTGAAGAATACATTAAAACTGAACTGACCACAAACGCTTCCAAATTAAGTGAATTAACTTGGCTAATAGAAGACGTTGAACCACTCGTTGGAGTAGTAGTATTAGATGACATCAATACTCCAACTTATCGTATTTTTAAACCGGATACATTATATGCAAATATAACAAAACTAGCGTATCATCCGAGAAGTACAGTTCCATTTAAAAGTGGTATTAATTTATTGTTTGATAAAGACGAGGCTCGTGCTATAGAAACATTTAAACACTATTATGATATTTTTGCTACTTCGACAGGAAAAAGTCAATTTATTGAATATTTTTCAAAATATTTTTATGTATCTGGTATTATAAATAGTGAAACTGGATTACTTATATCTGATCCGGTATGTACACCAACTACAGAAACTACAAATTGTATATATCCTCCTAAATACGAATATTTTAGTAGTCAGTTTAGCGGATTATTAAAAAAAGATACAAATATTGCCATTCCCGTTTTAGATTTACAACATGTCTCCTATAGTTTAGCTGATTTTAAAGACTATTTTAATAATTATATTGTGGAAATACAAGAAACTAATAAATCTTCTTTACGTCAAAAAACATTTGTCATTGTCACTGCATTGAATAAACATTTATTAAAGTATGGAATTGGATTTATCGATATATCAGGTGGTTCATTATATTCGCTTATTGATCCAACTATGGTAATAACTGCGGATTATGATTACAAATTTTATTATTTTGATACTTGTCCATATTCAAACGAACAAAAATACATGTTTGATGCGAAAATCAAGAATTGGTTAGCGTTTATTGCATGTAAATTAAAAGAGGAATTATTAAAAAGTATATACGCCAAAATAAAATTTTCCTATAAATTATCATATAAAAATTTCAGTGTAACTGAAGGCGTAATGAGAGAATATATTCATTTTTGTAATATGAATTGGATGGCAGACATAGACAACACCTTTTTTATTTCAAGGGTAAAAGATCCTCCGCTGTTTCCTGTTTCTCTTGCCTCGTTTGATTTAATGTATAAATTCTCTTACATTTTTTTGCATGGATATCCGTTTGTTTATAGTAAATCATATAAACATCCTGTATCGTTTTTAGATATTGTATATAAAAAGAATTTTGGAGCTCACGGGCATACATTACACTATGGCAATTATGGAATCGATAATATAGGTTTTTTATCAGAAATAAAATGTTTTTTATTTAATCTTAATATGGCTCATATAGAAAGAGCCATTACTCTCGCGGCTGAAAGAGCAGATGAACCGAATCCTGAAAGAGCTGCTGTTCTCGATGCTGAAATAGTATCCTCCTCAAAAGTTTCAGTGTACGATGTAAAAGTTGATAATTTATCTGATATTGTACCACCTATCATTCAATCATTTTCATTCGCTTTGGCAGCGATGCGGCTAGATCATTATTCCATGGTATTACGTGTGCCTACTAAGTTAGAAATTTTATTAGAATTAATGAATCTATTATATTTACCCGAATTTGTTCTATCTAGATATAATACTTGTAAACATCAAAAAGATTTGGAACGATTTAAAAATTTGTTGATTAATCTGGGATTAGGTGATAAAGAGATACCAGGAAGCGACGGCACTATAAAATCTCTTAATGAAAGTACTTCAAAAGATATTTTTAATTATTATGCGAATGAAACTTTTAGGGGGGGATTAAAAGAAAATATACACACGAAACCACTGAGTGAGATTACATTAGTTCCTGGAGTATTATATAAATTATTTACCGCGAATGGTGCTGGTCAATTAGTTCAAATCACTCCTCCATTAACAACCCCTCCATTAATAACCCCTCCATTAATAACTAATAATATTGTTTGTTATTTCCAACTCACAAATATTACATCAATACTCCAAGATAGCAATATATCAACCTTTAACGATGATGTATTATCACTGGACCTTGATGATTGTTTTCAAATCACAAAGTGGGCTAATACAGAATTATTGAAACATCGGAAATATACTAGCCAACATTATAAAAAAGTGACTATAGGAGCTAAAAAACAAAAAGGAGGTAAATCAACTCGTAGAAAAATAAAAAGATATACTCGTTCAAAGCATCGTCGTTCCAAGAGGCTCCGATACAGAAAAGTATCTAAAAGAATGAAAAGAACAAGACATACCCGAAAAAGATAAAATATAGACTATTATTAAATGGCCTATTTGAATTCCGCTTTTGGTAGAAACCCGACTCTGAATTCAGTAAATCCAGGGTTAAGATATCAAACCGTTCGTGGCGCGGGGTCTGGTGTTGTTATTCCGTATGGATTGATCACTGGTAGTAAAAGTGATGTATTTACAAAATATACGAGTGGGTCAGGAGTGGGTGCTCAAAATATTTTTAGTCGTCGTTCCAAATTAAAAAAGGCAATGTCATGTCATTCAAATTGCGGACGTTTCATTTATCCATTGGATCAGCCGAATACAAATGTTAATGGGCGTATTTATTATATAATTGGAAAAAATTATTTTCTTAGCAATAAATATAATGAAAATTTACGGACGTCAAAACGCATATAGTGTTTCTGGGACGGCTGGAGTATTTGCTTATGCCGTAGGCGAGCCAACGGGAATGGGAAGCAGTCAACGTATTGCTGCTTGGGTCGTGGGACAAGATGCATTGCGCAAACAATACGGACCTATGCCAAAATATTCAAAGGTTATGCCAAAAGATATGTTCTGGCACAAATAAAACACTAAAAATGGTTCTTAAGTGAAAATGGAGAACACGATTACATAATTTATATAAATCTTTATGAAGAGGTAAAAATATTACATTTTTATAATATATCAGTATTTTATATAAATGAGACAACATATTAGTTCCATGTTTAATCGAATTACAAATATAAGACCTGTAGTTCAAGAAGATTTTGGAGTAAATCCTCTAGATTTTCTAGAAATGACTGAACAAGAGGAGACTGATATTGATTTTGGTAAAATTTTATTATCTCCTGATTTATTGGAAGAAAGAGTGAAAATACATGGGACAATTGATAGAAGATTGAAAAATTATGCTTCGTCTGAAATAACAAGATTAGGGAATCATGATCTAATTGAAACTTTTTTAACGGAATCGTATGGGATAGCTGAATGTAAAGTATTTATAACACAATACGCAAATGATAATTCTCATATAATTAATGTAAATGGCATTGATATTACAGTATCTAAAACAGAATATGATAGAATCGGTTATTCGGGAAGCGATGAACACGTATTATTTTTAAACAGTTTCATTGAAAATACCGATTTAACTTATCAAGAACTTTCTCTTTTACTTGATATTGGTCGAGCAGAAAAATTTATTTTGGATAAATTGCCGTATTATTTATCTAATGCGATAAGTACAAAAATCCACAAACTTTTTAAATGTCTCCCAATAGAGGTTATTATGGATAGATTACAAAATTATTTTATAGAATGTGATATTGACAAAACAATCAAAATTTTGACAAAGGATATGTTAAGAGTATTAAAAAGTCATCCTAGTAAAATATTCAGTAACCCCGAAAGTAATTCGCGTATGGTTCATAAAGTACTTCATGCATTTAAAAATTTAGAATCAACTGTTGATATTTTCTCTTTTGATATTTTTCAATATACTTGTATATTTTCTGTTTTATTTATGAAACAATCAGACAGTTTTAAAATGAGTTGGCTAGATTTTTTTTTCATTGAAAATATTACAGCATATGACATAAGAAAAGATGAGATACCGAATTTTGCGTCAATTGTTATGGATACAATATTTTATGAAACAGAAGATCCAAATGAAGATAGACGAGTTCGGGTTTCTGGAAGAGGAATTTCTTGCCAGAAAGGGATAATTGAAAGATTTTCTCTTTCATTTGCAGAAACCATAGCTCCCTTTTTTCCAATAGAAGAAGAACAATATAATTTGTTTACAGAATTACAAAAAGAGAATAAAAATGATGTTTCTAAAATTTTTATCGATGAATTTAAACAGAGATTGACAATATGGACACAAGACTTTATTAATACTACTGAAATATATGATTTTACAAAAGATCAATTGACAGATGAATGGGGAAAATACTATAAAAATAAAATAACGGAAGAATATTTACGAGAACGAGATATAAATTACGATATGGTAAAAAATGGGTATTTGGTTCAAACTGGATTAAAAGCCGGGCTTTATATTTTATCCTTATTTGGTGACTTTAATGATATAGAACCAGTTGGATACGGGAAAAGGAAAATCAAAGGAAAAACCAAAAAAAGACGGGCAAATACAAAAAGACGTGGAAAAAACAATACACGACAGAGGTATACAAGACGGAAGTAAAGTTTATAACAATGGTTTCAATTGTTCAATAATATCCAATGCCAATGTTTCAGGAAATTTTATTTGAAAAATAATCACCAAATTTCCTTGAAATCCTTCTCGTTGCAGTCCCATATTTGGTATTATTTTTTTGTATCCTGGAGGAATAATGTTTCCTGCATGATTATTAATCGTGTAGGATTTTCCATTTATATGTTTAAGTTCAAATGAAAATCCGCACAACGAATCCTTGAGAGAAATTTCCTTTTCATAAATCAAGTCTAGTCCATCACGTTTAAATCCAGTGAGGTTCACTACCTTGCACGACAATTTAATGTCTCCTATCATTGTTTTGTTTGTATTTCCTTTTTCTCGTAAAAGGATAATCTCATTGTCGTCTATACCTTTAGGAATATTTACATAAATTGTTTCTGTTTCAAATACTTTTATATCATTTTCTATTACCCATCGTTCGATTTCAATGGGTATATTTCCTCCAGTCAATACTTTTTCAATATCAATGGAAATGGTCTTAATGATTGGAGGCGGTTTTTCAAGGACATTTATGCGTATATTCTGTCCATTCATATTCTGTCCGTTCATAGGATTTCCGTGAAAAATGCGAATATTTGGACCTCCCATTGAACCCATTTGACCTCCCATTCCACCCATACCTCCAAAAAATAATTGTTCTATAATATCACTCGGAAAACCATCCATTCCACCAAATCCAAAAGGCGCCCCCCCAAATGGATTTCCACCAAATGGATTTGGATTTTGATAAGCTTTTCGTAAATTCTCGTCACCGAGTGTTTCATAAGCCTCGTTTATTTTTTGAAATTTTTCCAGATATTCTTGGTTTCCTGGGTTTTTATCAGGGTGATATTTAAGAGATAATTTTCGATAAGCCTTTTTGATTTCTTCGGTAGTCGCATCATTAGAAACTCCTAAAATTTCAAAAAAGTTCATATATATCTTTTACATAGATAAACTTAAATAAATATTTACGAATTCTTTATGTCGACTCCATTTATGACAAGTCCGCTCTTTATACACAAATATCAACCAATCTATTTAAAGGATTATGAGATATCACAATCTCTCCACGACCTTTTGATTGGTCTCGTAAAAATGGACAAAATAAGTATTTTATTTATAGGAAAACAAAGTTCGGGAAAGACTAGTTTTATCACCACTCTTATAAAAGAGTATTTCAAAGATATTCCTTATCAAAATAATATTTTATACATAAATAGTCTGAAAGATCAAGGAATAAATTATTATCGCAGTGATGTAAAAACATTTTGCCAAACCCCGTCAAGTATAAAGGATAAAAAAAAAATTGTTGTATTGGACGATATTGATTATATTAGCGAACAGAGTCAACAGATATTTAGGAGTAATATCGACAAATATAGAAACAATGTACATTTTATAGCCTCTTGCTCAAACCCTCAAAAAGTGATTGAACCTCTTCAATCGCGTTTAAATATCATATCTGTAAAACACCCAAATATAGAAATGATGGGAAAAATCTATGATAATATTGTGACACGAGAAAATATTATTGTCACGGAAGAAGCCAAGCAATATTTGTTAAAAATATCTTCCAATGTGAAGATATTATTTAATGAATTGGAAACATTCAAATTATTAAATGAGACAATCACGATAGATCTACTAAAAGGATTAACATCCACTATCAATTTTGTCAATTTTCAGACATTTACAATGTATATTAAATCGAAAAATTTAAGCGATTCTGTCAAAATGTTACTCTATATATATGACAAGGGGTATTCCGTATTGGACATTTTATGTTCTTATTATCAATATTTGAAAAGTTCGACTATATTGTCTGAAAATGAAAAATATGATATTGTAAAATATATATGCAAGTATATTTCTATTTTTCACACGATTCATGAAGATGAAATCGAACTCGTTTTTTTTACAAACAATATATTACAGATATTATGTAAATAAAAATATATCTTAATACTTAAATGTCAAAGCTTTTTCATACTATAATAGAATGTAAAATAATGTTTGATTTATTGGAAAAAATTTGCTCAAAAGAGAATAATAAATATAAAGTGGATTTGTCTGCGTATAAAAAAGGCAACCATCATCATTTCATTTCGGCATTCTTGGAAGAATGTAAAAAATATTATCGAAAATCCAAACATTATTATATTGTCAAAGCTGCCAACTCTTTCAAATCATTTATTACCATTTTGAGACAAATTTGTAATATTGTAAATGTATCATATCATTCAAAAATAAAATACGAAAAATCATGTTATGAAATTGTTTATTATGTTTCATCAAAAACTACTCCCCCTACCACCATCCTTGAGGCACATACCCTCCCAGACCAGCCGGCTTTAGTCCATATAGACTAATGTTCGACGGAACTTTCCAAAAAGATATCCATTTCTTTCTAGGAGGAGGGTTGGATTTATAGGATGCCGCTGCCGCAATAATCATCACTTTTTGTAAAAAGGTATTTCCTTCCAATACTTCTTGTTGATTTAGTCTAGAAAACCATTCGAAATTCCGATTTTTGGTAATTTCTTCCCGTGGAATATAAATTCCAGTTATATTCTTATCAAAAATAATATATTTTTCACTAAAAAGCATTTCAATAGTGACAGGTTTGTTCTCCTTTGTTTTCACACCAATCAATTTTCCATTTAAAATACTAACATTTGATTTTTTTTTGGAAAGTTTATGAAACCAATTCCCATATGTCTGAAAAAATTCGGTTTCTTGTGAATAATTTGCCATATTATACTCAATTACTTTTGAAAATTGAAACATTTCTGTGCTCTCCTTTTTACATCCCATAAAAGTAATGTCTGGAAGATGTTTGATTTGTTCGCCATTGTCTCTCTTTTCAAATAAAAACATTCCGGATTTCATTCCTTTTTCGTATACATCTTCCAGATTATGAAAGCATAAAAAGGATACAGGAACCAACATTCCACCATATGTATACAATGTTTTTGTTAACCCAAGTAGAACCATATTGTTATATTCTGTCGACGTTAATAAACTCAAATCATGTTCCCAACCAGGTATCAATTTTCGAAAACTATTATTATCAATAATACAAATATGAAACGATTTTTCATTATTTTTTATAATACTGTTTAAGGTGATGTATAAATAGTCTTGGTTCAAATCAATAGAATGACCATCTCCAAAAGATGATATTTTCCGGGAATTGATTTCCATTGGGATATAAATCCATAAAATGGGTTTTTTCACATTGGATAACGATGTAGTTTTTAAATATTGACGTAATTCGTGGTAATTATCATCCTGCTTATGTTCGTGTTTTTTATATAGCCAAATGACTAGAAATAGGGAAACAAGGAGAAGAATAAAGTTTGAAATCATTTTATATATATAAGATTTTATTTTATCCTCTTTAAGTTAGACCAAAACTTGTTATTTTTTTGGACGATTTCTTCTTGCGCCTTGGCGTATGAATAGGCTCTATGCGATGATTCCTCCTCCATTTTCAACTTATTTTCATTTAAAATCTCAAGCGATTGTTTTTCAGACAAGGGATTCCATTGAATTCGGCTGCGCTGATATTCTTCCAGACTTGTTTTTTTCAGAGGGGTTTCTACGACAGGTAAAATGGATTCTGTATGTGCTGTTTTTAAATCATAAAAAGGAAGAGAGCTAAACATACTACTAGTAAAGTTGTCGCGACATCCTTTAAGGGTAGAATATCCGGATCCTGCGTCCATTTCTTCCACTGGTTTATATTCAATGATCAATTCTTTTTTTTTATTTTCAAACATTTCATTCATATTTTCACGAGTTACATTTGTATCAACGGGAGTCGTGTCCGATTTTAACCATTCGCTATATCCGTCATTTTCTTCCAGATGATGTTTTTCAAATTCTTTGTTAAACCATTCATTAAAGGAAGATGCGTCAAATTTCTTGGTGACCTTATCCAAAAGAATTCGTTTCTCTTCTTCTGATTCAATAAAATAATCTGTACACTGAGTTGCCTTGTGTTTGAATTCATAAATAAAAAATAAAATCTTGTATGCTTTGGAATAAAAAATAAAGTATTTGGGGTCTAAATTTGATTTGTCTGGATGACTTTGGAGAACTTTTTTTTTCGCTCTTTTCAAATCAGTTTCATTAAAATGAATGGGGATTTTGAAAAGGTTGAGAATTTCTTCCAATGAATAATTATTTATTTCTAAATCTACGCTCATAAAATAGTAAAACGAAATATTTTAATATTTTATTTAATAATACATACATGACATTGGTTCGACATATTGCCAGTAATTAAGATAATTATAAGCCTCGTCATAGTCGTCGGTTTCATCTAAATATTCGACAATCTCTGCAAGAGGGATTGCGATAGCCAATGGGATTTCAATAGCCAATGGGATTTTAATAGCTGGAATCATAGTTTATGTTTATTTTTTGGGTTATTTATATTCAATTTTATTTCAATCGTCGATTTTATCTCATGAATATTCTTTATATATTTTATATAAATCTTATTGTCTAAAGTAGATTACAAAAGAGATATATAAAAATAAAAGGCGGTCAAATCTTCAACCTCGTTTTTATCATAATGATTAAAAGAATCGTCAACGTTTTCGGGTATTTGTGTTGCCATATCAGCTCGTTGTCGGGTACGTATGTATCTAAACTCAGGTAAAGTTTTACATTTATAATGATTGAGTTGAATAACATTAAAATCAATATTAAAATTAAATGGACCATTTATAATTTCTCCATTTGTCGCTTTTGTATATCCAGACGATAATGTTATATTATGACATCCATCATATCTTACAAAATGTTCGGTTTTAAATAAAGTTTTAATATGCTGATTTCCATTTTTTTCACACATTGTAAATCGAAGGGTATTTGGCCCATCTGATTTTTCGGTTCTTCCAGAAGAACCGAAAAATCGCCAGTTCATACCAATTGCCTGACAATCTCCTACAATATATTCTTCTATAAATTCGCAAATATTTGCGTGTTTTTTCAAACAAATAAACTCGTCAATGTCTATATGAGCCACATGAGTAATATGAGGAAGCTTCAAATAATTTTTTGTAAAATCTTCTAAAGCTATATATTGTACCCCAATATGATAATTATTAAAAGGTAAGTGTATTACCGTAATATAATCTTTATAATTTTGTAAAAATGATTCATATGTAGGAACATCTTCATTGTCGTATAAATAAATGTGTTTAAATCCTAGATTAATATGATATTTTACAAATTCTTCAATGTAATCATGTTCTCTTTTTGCAATACAAACAATAACGGGATATGTCATTATATATAATAATATTATTCTTTATATTATTATAATCGTATTTTAATACATCAATTTATGGATGTATATTTGATTGGCAAACCAGATTCGATGTGTGGTCTTTATGACAAGTTCCGTCGTCAAAATAGATTTTGTATACAATTTGCGCAGGTAAAGGATATTCTGGTTTAATAATATCTTGCATGACAGATAAAAAATCCCGTATTTTCACATTGGTTCGGACTATTAAAATCTTTGAATTTTCGTGGATAACATATAATTTTAACTTGTCCTTGTGTACTTGAAAAATATCACTTATAATCGTATATAAGTTTTCCAATGTTTCCGCTTTGGGACAATCTACGATTTCAGAGTAACCACAACACTTTGAAACCTCAAAAAAGAAGCGTGTATTGGCCGAGCTAATATGAAACCGTTTCATTAAATTGGTGTATATATCCAAACTCATTAATCATATGTATCGACCAATCCTTTAATATGTTTTATTTGTATAAAATAATGAACTGGTATTTATAGGTCCACACTGGTTTCATCGTTCTCAAGGATGGTCTGTATGTTTGTTCTTGTTTGATTTACTCTGACTACTTCTGCCAAATGATTTCCACATCTCCTAAAAAATTGGTCGAGCGCAACCGGATCGGCTCCGGTACACGAATCTGTTGGAATAAAAGTGGTGTTTCCACGACGGTACATTAACATTACCGGAATTCCATTGACCATCTTTTTACTCTTTAAAAATCCATATAATTCAAAACATTCGTCTACATCTATATCTGCACACACAACATTTGGCGGAGAAGTAGCAAAAAATCCTTCAACGATAGGCGCAATTTTTTTACAAGGACCACACCAAGTAGCTCCTAATTTTAAAATAACAAGTCCCGGATTAGCGTTTAATATTTCGTTAAATTGTTTTACGCCATTAATATTGGAAATAATCTGTTTTGACATAATAATAAAATAGATTATTTTTTTAATTTTTGATTGTATTAAATTTTCCATTGGTATTAAATTTCAAAAGAATTGAAATTCAAAGGGATTAAAGCACAATCATCCTTTATTTTTTGATTGTCTAAAAAATCATTGACAATTTTCTTGTAATAGGGACCAACTGGTTCTTTTGGCTCGTAAAGGTTGATGATGGATTTCACTACCCGACTTCGTTCTATATCTTCGCCTTGTAGTTTATTCACAGCGATATATGGACTAATCTTTGATTTTTCAAATTTTTCAATAAAATCACTCAATCCATTTTGTTTCGACCTATCACTTTGATTTAAATCTCCTGTAATAACCATTTTTGAATTTTCGCCAATTCTCGTAGCCAACATTAACATTTGATTTGGCGTGCTATTTTGCATTTCGTCGGCAATGATAAAACAATTTTTAAAGGTTCTCCCTCTCATATACGCCAATGGTGAAATTTCAATCACATTATCCTGTAGCATTTTGGCTATATCACTCGGATTGTAATATTCCGCAAAAATATCCATAATCGGCCTTGTCCAAGGGTCCATCTTTTTTTGAATGTTTCCTGGAAGAAATCCCAATTGTTCGTCTTCTACGGGAAGAATAGGACGGGTTAATACAATTCTACTGATTTTATTTGTCGACAATTGGTGAATGGCTTCATTACAAGCCAATAATGTTTTTCCCGACCCAGCTGGACCTAAACACAATAATAGGTCAATCTCGGGGTTCGCGAGGTTTTTCGAGTAATTAATTTGTCCCGTAGTTTTTGGATGATATAAACGAACTGTTTGTTTCGTGTTATTTACTTTGACTTGCTTTGAGTAAGCACGAATGATTAAAAAGGTAAAAAAATGGATAATGCGCGACATTCTCTATTGAGTTATATAGACTTATATGTTTAATATTTTATAAGTTGAATATATTGGCGGATAAATTCAATATAAAGCAAACCATTATATTCCAAATTCAGGAATATGATATGTCTCTCCCTCTTTGGTATACTTGGCAATGATGGCTGGATTAAACTTGTTGTTTACAATATCTTCCGTCAAATAGACATTGTTTTGTTTGTCAACATAATAAATAATCCCCTTAATGTTTTGCGCCCATACTTCTACCTTTGTAGAAGATGATACATTTTCCGATTTTTCGTAAAGACCGTACGGACTACCTTTGAGATGTGTTCCACAATATTTCCCATCATCTTTTTTTTTCCGTGAACATTGTTCGCCGTTGCCTCGTTTTGCGCAACATCTCGAAAAAGTGGGCACTATATTCTGTGTACGTTTACGTTTATGAAAATCATCCTTGTTTAAGGCCAATTTTAATCGCGATTCAAACAACAAATTCATCTGGTCGATGGTCTCATCCGACACGTTTTCTTTCCCCAAAAACTCTTTAATGTCCTTGAAAATACCAGTGATATGTTGATCCATCTTTCCATTAATCTTTTTTTCCATTGTATTATAGTGTTAATATGTCGGATTATCTTTAATCAATTTTATTTTAACGCGTAGAACATTTGTGAAAACAATATAAAGAGATTATATATTCTGTATGTCTTGTGACATTATTCCTATGCGTATCTGTTCCATATTAGCTACAATGTTTTCTTCCGTATCTGTAAAAGGGTGGTAGATAATTTCATTTACAAGTTCTGATATCAGAACTTTTATAAGATCTGTTGCACCGTCGTCTCTTGTAGCGTCGTCTTGTATAACTACTGGATAATCGGTTTCTTCGATATTTGAATGAATACTTGAATGAAGACTTGAATGAATTGTCTCAATATCATCCGACAAATTCATGTTTATGTCGTAAATAATCGAGTTTGTTGGAGAAAAATTGTCTGAATACTTGTCTGAATTGGTCTCTGGAATGACAAAATTGTTTGAATGAGAATTTGTCGCCCTTTTTTCCATACTGTCAAAAACAAACATTTCCATTGAAACATTGGAATTGACCGAAACATTATCTGAATAAAATGCCAAATTTTGACAAGAAAAACTCTGAATGATTTCTTCCATTACAACATCACAAGACCCACAAATCATATTTTTCATTTCTGTCAATGTCTTGATATCAACATCATCGCTAATCAATAATTTAAGCGATTCTGACTGTTCTTCATTTTTCTCTTCGAACCGGACTTCTTTGTTTATTTGCTCGGAAAAACTCTGTAATTTGTTTAATATCCGTTTCAAATATTTTAAATGATTAATATGAAAAAATCCCATATAATCCACAAATAATCGGATTTTTTGTAGAATAATATCAATATTGTATTGATAAGAATTGATATAATTATCTATATTAAACCCCATATCTCGCTTGTTTTTAATTACCCTCACTTCTTCCATTTCATTTAACACGAGATCGAAAATTCCCAATAAAATAGTAATGGTAGATTCATGAATACTATGTAATTCCGAAAAATCGTATTCTTTATAAGGTTCCAAATCTTTATAAACAGAATATTCATTGAGTTTTATGAGACATCGGATTTTTTTCTCTTTGATATTTACATCGACATAATCCGAGACCATTTTGAACAATTTGTAATAATCACAATATATTTTATTGGAAACCAATTTAAACAATCTCATCGTATCATCATATTCAATGTCCAATAATTTTCCCTGAAATTTAAACGAATCTAGCCCGAAAATAAAGTTTTTATTATTTTTGATAAATCCTTCATAGACATCTTTTACTTTGATGACCCGCAATTTTATATTATCAAATGTTTCAGTTATTTCATTTTTTAATATTATAATAAGAGTAAATTCTTTTTTCAAATCATTTAATCTTTCTTGTTTTAACATATATTATATTCTTTTTTTAAAAAAGAATAATAGAATAAATATATGAACTCTTCCGAAGAGTCAATCGATTTGAACCTCTTGGAATATAAAATTTATGAAAATACAAATGATTGGACGGAAGAACACGAAAGTATTTTTGTAGAATGGTGTGATAAAGCAATGATTTATAGATGGCTTCATTCTAGAGCTAATGCAATGTTTTCAAATTTAAACGCATTGTATACAATTCCAGTGATTATTATCTCTACGTTGACAGGAACGGCTAATTTTGCGCAAGGTAAAATCCCGATTGAATACCAGAGCTATTTTGGAATGGGGATAGGTACATTTAACTTGATTGCTGGGATTATCACAACCATTCAACAATTTTTAAAAATAACCCAGTTGAACGAAGCGCATCGTGTAAGTAGTATTGCCTGGGATAAATTTTATCGAAATATTAAAATAGAATTGGCCAAACACCCGTCAGAAAGAATGCATGTTTTACAAATGTTGAAAATATCAAAGGAAGAATACGACCGACTAATGGAAACAAGTCCTGTTATTCCGGATAAAATCATTGCTCAGTTTAAAGATTCGTTTTCAGATACAGACGCATACAAGGCGATTTCCAAACCAGAAATTTGCGACGTTCTTTTATCCACCGACGCAAATCGTATATCTTGGTTTGGAAAAGAATATAAAGAAAAAAAAATGCAAGACATTATTAAAATATACAATATCAAAAACAATAAACAGAAAAAAATTGATGAAACTCATCAGAAGATTTTTGATGATTTTAAATCGTCCTTTATGAATATTCATCATAGAGAACCTCTTCAAAATGAAATAATGGATAATTTACTTGAACAGATTGACAATGAAACATTGCTGAAGTTGACTGAAAAATATGGACATATTGTGTAAACTAATGGACTTGTGTAAACTGTGTCTCAAAATATTTTAATTAATCGACGATTTGAATAAATGTTGAATAACTTCATCGGAAGAAAAAAATTCATTGGATGTATGGGTCGGTTTTATTTCTTTGACTTTTTCTAAAATTTCTTTTGGTATCTTGGTTGGTTTATGGTTGATTGTCTCGCATTTGATTGGAGATACCTTTTCATTTTCGCGGATGGATTGCTCTCTCAGCCGAAGACTATTTTCTTTTGATAATATTTTGTTTTCTCTTGAAAAAAGCTCAACTTCTTTGGAATTAACACCCTTTTCTCTCATTCGAAGAATATTTTCTTTTTCTTGCAAGCTCTTTTCACTTGTAGTCAATGTCGCTTCTTTTTCCCTAAAATTAGATTGACGAATAGACAAAAGCCGTTCTTTCCTTCTCATTTCTTCTTCTTGGCGTAAATATTGTCCACTTTGACGAGTAAGCATTTCTTCACATACCACCAATTTTCTTTCACATAAAGACAATTCTTCCTCTTTTTTATCACACTCGCCAAATCTCTCCTCTAATTCTTCTTCTCGTTTTTGTAAAAGATTGGTTTCCAAACGAACCGACTCCCGTTCATTATGAAATAACCTTTTTTCGATTTGAAATTCATTTGTTTTATCTTGGAAATTTTTTAAACTTTCATTTAACTTGGCGATTTGGGTTTTATATTCATCTTCTTTGATAATATATTCTTCTTGTTCTTGTATTAACAATATTTTTGTCATTGTCAACATTTCTTCTTCTTTCTTTAACAAATCATCCTTTTCTTTTACCGACTCTTCTTTGGTCGTTTGCTTCCTAGTTCGCTTTAATATTTCCACCTCTTTTTTTTTTATTATCTCTTCTGTATTACGCAAGTCTCGTTCCATTATATGTTGTTTTTTTTTCATTTTTTCAAGACCAATCTGTTTTCGAGTAAGGTCTAGTCGTGTAATATGATATTCTTCCATTTTTTCCTCCAAATTTATTTCAAGTTTTTCAAAAACATTTATATCACGTTTGTATTGATATTGTTTCTCCAAAAGTATTTGAATATTATTTGTTAAAATCTCTTGTTCTTGTTCGTTTGTTTCTTTCAAACGAATTATTTCTTTTTCTATTAAACATTGTTCATCCAACAATCCTTTTTCTTTGTTTACCAATTCATTCACATATTCTATTTTAAATGTTTTGGAGGCAATAGTAGTGTCCAATTCGTTTATTAAAAGGACCAAATCCTCCAACAATTTTTTATTTTGAATATATTCCTCGGTTGATTTAACAATGTTTAATAATTTTAATTTATGATTGAGAAATTCTTCCTCTTCGACAAGGATTCGTTTTTTTTGTAATTCTGTTTCGATTATTTCATTCATATTATTTATATTATCCATGGTTTGTTTCAATTCATCATCCAAATATTTTTTTTCTTTTAGTTTGAGCGAAAGTTGATAATTGGCCATTTTTTGAGAAGATACTTGGAAATTAGGGGTATACATATTTATTATTATGAATATAAAAATAAATATCAGGTGTAACTAAAATGGTTCATTTATTGTCATTCTCTTATCTTGCGCTTCGCATCTTTTGGACGGGGGCTTGTCGAATTTGTCCATCCGTTCTTTCTGTTTGTCTTCTTTCAGATTGTCGTCTTTCTGTTTGAACAGGTCTCTCTAATATAACCTCTTCTTCTGATCTGCTTTCACGAAGAGAAGATGAAAGAGCCCTTGTTTCGCACATTAACAGACCTCTTCCGATTCCAGTAACATCTGACGCTTGAATATTATTTGGAGCATTCCCTGTATCAATCGAGACAAATTCCACATATTCGCCTTCTACCAAGTAACGATATTGTTCAGTGTTTACCACAATTCTGCTATGATGAACAAATATATTTTCCGATGTATTTAGAGGAGTGATAAACCCATATCCCGTCTTGGTATTGAACCATTTAACTCTTCCGATTTCTCTTGTTCCTCTTGTTATTGTTTCTTGAACAGGTAGACTTGATGTTCGCGACATATTATACTACATTATTCATTCGTTTTTAAGTCAAAATAAAAAGTTGTATTAAATATTCATAATCAGGCGTTTCTTCGTATTTTAACTGCCGAATATATCGTAAACACGTGGCTAATTCAGGTTGGTCGGTGTTTAATTGTTCCTTGAATAATATGGTTTCTTCCTCTTTTCCATTTACCCATTCAGATAAATACAAATAAAAAAGTATATAAAGAATACTTTCTAAGTCGTCCCGTCGGCTAGGAAGAGACCTATAATGAACATTTACACTGACAAAATCGTTCGACCCAATGAGTTCGTCTATTTTTCGATTAGGTACGTGGGTATCTATAAAATATGTTTTGGCCATTCCAAAATCAATCAAATGTAAACTGGATTTTTCTCCAAACACGAAATTTTCGGGTTTAATGTCTCGATGTAAAAGATGATATTTATGAATAATTTTTATTAAAGTAAACATTTGTAATCCAATGTATTTTATAATATTCCAACTTATATCGATATGCTCATTTTTAAATTCTCGTAGATTTGTACCGAGTAAATCAATGACCATCCAATATTGTTGCCTAATTTTACCATACCATCGCAATTTTGGAAACCCAGACTCTTCGTTTAACAATAAATAAATATTGGATTCGTTTTTCAATAAGTTTGAATTTTCTTCCATTTTTATGGCAACCAATTCATTTGTCAAACAATTTATTCCTTTATATACCTTGCCAAACATTCCTTGTCCAATTAATTCTAATACATTGTACTTGGGTTGAACATTGTGCTTGGGAACATTCATTTTAAAAGGATATATAAAGATTTATTTATATACATATCAATGGTAAGAATTTGTACCGACCCTTATGAAATGAACGAAACCAATGCGATTTCGTTCATTGAACAATTTCCTTTTCCTCTTAGTGATTTTCAAAAATACGCAGTGGAAGGGATTATCGCTGGAAACGATGTTTTAATCACTGCTCATACAGGGTCTGGAAAAACATTGCCGGCTGAATTTGCCATTCGATATTTCACTTCTCTCGGTAAAAAAGTGATTTATACTGCACCTATCAAAGCATTGTCCAATCAAAAATTCAAGGAATTTTCTGAGAAATTTCCAAATGTGGGGATTTTGACAGGAGACATTAAAATGAACCCCGAAGCGGATGTCCTGATTATGACAACGGAAATACTTCAAAAACAACTTTATGACAAAACATTTGCGAATTTTGATTTGGATAATTTGGCGTGTGTTATTTTTGACGAGGTTCATTACATCAATGATGCTGATCGCGGGACGGTATGGGAAGAAACCATTATGAATTTACCATCGGATGTTCAGCTTACAATGCTTTCAGCAACCATTGATTCTCCTATTCAATTTGCTACTTGGTGCGAATCGAAATATAAAACAGGGTCAGAATCCAAAAAAGAGGTTTGGCTTATTCCCACATATACGCGCATTGTTCCTCTTATTCATTATGGTTTTGTCACCGCGACCTCTGCCATCTTTAAAACAATCAAAGATAAATCAGAACAGGCGGAAATCAAGAAGAAAATGAATAACTTTCACTTGATTCGAGATAAGGATTGCGATTTTCACGAATCTAATTATCGAACATTGACGAAATTTACTCATTTGTTACGATCCAAAAATATTCGTATTTATTCAAAACACATAATGAATGAATTGGCGAAAAAATTGGTCGAAGAGAATATGTTACCCGCGTTATGTTTTGTCTTGTCTCGAAAACAATTGGAAGTATGCGCTCACGATTTGACCACCGTTTTACTAGAAGACGACTCCAAAGTTCCTTATATTATTCAAAAGGAATGTGAAAATATTATTCGTCGTTTGCCTAATTCGCATGAATATCTTCGACTGCCCGAATTTCATAGAATGGTGAAATTATTGGAAAAAGGAATTGGAATTCATCACGCCGGGGTTTTGTCAGTTTTTCGTGAAATGGTTGAAATCTTATATGCGTCCGGGTACATTAAAATGTTGTTTGCTACAGAAACATTTGCGGTTGGAGTGAATATGCCCACCAAAACAACCATTTTTACAAATGTGATGAAATTTGATGGAAACACCGAACGAGTATTACATTCCCATGAATATACTCAAATGAGCGGCCGAGCAGGAAGAAGAGGTATTGATAAGGTAGGATATTCTATTTTATTGTATAACCTGTTTCCTGAAATGGATCGCGATACTCATCGAAAAATGTTACAGGGTTCGCCTCCAATTCTTTATTCCAAATTAAATATTTCTTATCCCTTTCTCATTAACTTGATTCAAAAAAAGACGTCCATTTCATCTTTTCTTCGTCGGTCAATGTATCACGCGGAAAATATTCGGAAACGAGATGCCGATGAAAAGTATTTGAAAATACTTGATTCAAAAAAAAAGAATTCGAATGTTATGCTTCTTCCTAGATACAATTCTCTGAAAAACGGAATTCAATCTTCAGGAAATAAAAAACGAAAACAATTTGAGAGAGAGATGGAAGAATTTCTGGAACAATATCCAGATTTTGAAAAAAATTATAAAGAGGCTCTTTATCAACATGAACTGGAAAAAGAGATGGAGGATTTATCTCACCGGATTGATAATTTTGAGGATTGTTTGAAAGTAGATGATTTGATCCGCATATTGAATGAAAAATCGTTTATTTTGGAGGATACCCTTTGTCGGAGAGGAGTTGTTTCTTCCTTGTTAAATGAAATCAATCCTATTTTGTTTAGTTTTGTTCTAGTAGAAGGAAAACTGGAAACGTTTACTCCGTCAGAGATAATTGGATTATTTGCGTGTTTTTTGGATATCCGTGTAGCGGATGATTTTTCCAGTAATGAAATGGACAATAAAAAAATCAAGGGGGTTATCTCTTGTATGGAAGAAGAATGGAATTATTTTGAACGACAAGATATGTTACAAAAAAGGAACCAAATGGTAAATTTTGTATACTCCTTTGATATGGTTTCCTTTATGATGGAATGGTTTGAATGTTCCGACGAAACGGCGTGTAAGATCGTGATACAACGTCTGGAATCTGAAAAGGATGTGTTTTTAGGTGATTTTATAAAAGGGATATTGAAACTGGTGAATATTGGTCGAGAAGTGGAAAAAGCTGCGGAATATTTGGAAGATATGATTTTATTGGAAAAATTACAAGCGATTCCACAAATGTTAAAGTTTGTTGCGACCACACAATCGTTATATGTGTAACACTATCGCATTTTTATAATATTTGAATTATTTTGATAGATACATCACACTTAATTTTTTATACACGATTCTTTATGTATGGTCGTTTCCTTGGCAATGCGTTTGATAATCTTGTCATATTTGGAGGTTATTTCTTCCTCATTGGACCCGCCAAAGGAGCTTCCGATTAAGTTAATATATTCTGTATTTTTGGGACTAGTAATGTCTAAATAATCTGGATTGAATTGCTGCCATTTTGGAATTTGTCTTAGATTTTTCACAGAAACATCGTATATGGCCTTTTTTAAGCGTATTCGCTCATCGTTTTCTCTCTCCCAATTATCTTGGTCTTTGATATAAATAATTTCTCTTTTTAGGTCACTACAATGAATAGGACGTTTGTGTTGTTCCAATTCTTGAAGACCTCGCATAAAAATACGAGTGATACCATTGATAAATCCTAATTGCCCTGTTTCTTCCAAATCTTTTACTTGAACTTCTAGAGAGCCAATAAAGTCACGCATATTAATTGCATCCTTACACGTTTCATTTAAAAAAATGCTGAGATTGAAATTCTGAGTGGTATGTGTAATATTTTGAATAATCGTGTTATTGCCCATTAATTGCTGACGGAGATCCTTATTTTGATTGATTAACTCGACTATTCGGTCTTCATGTATTTTTTGATGTCGCCAAAGAGATTGACGACATTTATATGTTTTTTTACATTTTAAACAAGAAAAAACATTGATTTTTAAATGTTTTTGGGTTTTTAAATGCTTATTATAATTACTTTTACTATCAGTGATATATTGACATTTTTCACAAGAAAACATTAATTGATATATGATAATATCCATTTAAGTTTATACAATTGACCAGAGGTATACAATTGACCAGATTATGACCAAAGATATGCATTTATTTATCAATAATAATATATCTTCTCATTGTATGTTATTATTTCATATTTTGGCAAAAAACAAGGGGGGTATATTAGAATACTGGCTTTATCAAAATTTAGAAAAATTGCCATTTAAAGAAAATATTGTTTTATTTATCCGAACTAACAATAATACGGATAATACAGAAGAAATTTTAAAAGAATGGATAAAGAAACAAACAGAATGGAAGAATATTATCTTTGATTCGACAAATGTTCCTGAAAAAGTTGAATTATATGAAACACATGAATGGAACCATGAACGATTTGACGTAATGTCGCGACTTCGAACAGAAGGAATACAAAAAGCAAAAGAGTTGGATATGGATTATTTTGTATGTGATGTGGATAATTATTTGTTACCAGAAACAATAGAATCTCTCTTGGAAACAAATATGTCTGTCGTTGCCCCTTTTTTACGTAATCCAACTTGCTTATATAGTAATTTTCATCATCCGGTAACGGATATAGGATATTTTCATGAGTCAATGGAATATCACCAAATACTTAATCAAAACGAACCGGGATTACATACAGTTGATTTGGTACATTGTACATATCTTATTCGAAAAGAAGTATTTGACAAGATAAATTATTACGATGATACGAATTATCACGAATATGTCATTTTTTCTAAAAATTTGAGAAAAAACAATGTACCTCAAGTTATAGATAATCGTAAAATATATGGGTGTGTATCTTTTTCGGATACACACGAAGAGGGGAAGGCTTATATGGAACAATTGGGTAATTTCGCGTAAAACTCTTGAACCTTTCGATTGACGGTTATTTTTGAAACATCAAACGAGGATAAATATAATCCCTCGAGACTTTTTACTCGCGACAATGCAACGTATGTTTGCCCGCACTCAAATATACCGCTTCCTATATCTATCTCCACTGCATCCAATGATGACCCTTGTGACTTGTGGATGGTAATCGCCCAAGCCAAAATCAATGGTATTTGAGAAATAATAACCCCTTTTATTTTTTCGCTTGACCACTGATGTCGTTTCATTTCCATTGTCACTCCATTTTGAAAAGTGACAATGGGACAACCTGATAATTCTGAAAAACTTGTAATTATACCTTGACTTCCATTGCATAATTCTAATGATGTATCATTCATGATATTTACAATACACATTACTTGAGATCCAATCGTCAAAGATAATGATTTTTCGCCAGAGAAGTTGTTTTCCAAATACTCGAATTCGCGAATCAACTCGGTTTTAGAAAGATGATTACTTTCATTCAATCGGGTCACGGTAAAAGTGTGTGGCTTGTCCTTTAATCCCTTTATATTTTCATTGTTGACCCGTTGTACCATTGATTTTGTTGGAAATAATTTTGTCGGAGTGATAATCAATGATGGGTCAATGGGTCGATTCACAAGAGATTGTAATAACACAACAGATTTTTTCTTGATAATTCCTTGTCGTAATTGGTTTAATAATGTGGCGTAAATATCGTCTTTTTGGCGATATACTTTTGTTAATTGTAGTTGATGCTGAAAAACGCGGTTCCAAGAAGGGCTTTCAAAACAGAATTCGCTTGTTTCAGGGGAGTCTGGACTTCCGACAGGAGGCAATTGATAAAAATCCCCTGAAAATATTAATTGGATTCCGCCAAATGGTCTTGGGTCTTCTCTCACATGTTTTCCAACCTGGTCTAATACTTCAAACAGGTTTCGGGACATCATACTGATTTCATCAACCACTAAAATTCGAGTGCTTCGCCAAGCATTTATGGCTAATTTATTTATATTTTCAATGACCCGGTCAGCGTCTTGAGAAATACCAATACCTGCCCACGAATGTATGGTTCTTGCTCCACAGTCCAGTAAAACGGCTGCACATCCTGTCATTGCGGTTACCGCAATCTTTTTACCAAATGTTTTGGCTTCTTCTTGGATTATTTTCAATAAATGAGATTTGCCTGATCCAGCGGGCCCAGAAATAAATAGGTTATCGCCTCTTTGAAACCTTTCAAAAAGAAAGGATTGTTCTTCGGATAATTCCATTGATTTACTTCGTTCTTCGTTTCGTTCTTCGTTTCGTTCTTCGTTTCGTTCTTCCATTGATTATTTACTTTTCTCTTATCTATTTTATTTTCAATTATTTTTAAATATCTTGTTATGAATAATCATAACCATCATTTAAAGTTCTGATAAATATCATTGGTCAATGAAGCGAATACTTTGAGTAGTTTCTGTCTCTAAATGTCTCATTTAAATTTTATGGTGTTAAAGTTGGACGAAAAATTTCTTTTATATAACTGATAAACAATCTGGAATATTGGTAATATCCGTTTGATTGGTAGTTTTGATACTTTTTTGTTAAAAATGTCTCATTTCGAACATTTTATTTTTCGGGATTTTTTTTGAAAAAATAATTTATGATAACAACATTTTTGATTGGGAAAATGGAATTCAGAGCATTATGGTCTGAGGTGATTTTTTTATTTTTTTGTCGAAAGTTTTTCGGGGAAATCAAAATTGGACATTTTTAAAATGTCCAAAATCAAAAATCGAAATTCAGAATCCGAAAAATTTAATAAACTTTAAACTTTTGAATTTGATAATATCTGTGAATTATTGAAAAATTATGTCAAGTATACGCGTAACATTTTATATTTATCAAGAAAAATATTCCCCACAAGAATGAAAATAAATCATTTTCATTCTTGTTAAAATATTACATTATAATATGTCTAAACGAAAACTCTCTGCATCGGATTTATCAGAAGAAAGCAGAGTAAGAAGCGCAAAGGTTAGTGTAAAGGCTAGTGCAAAGGCTAGTGCAAAGATGGAAGAGGATGAAATGGTAGATGAAACAAGAGATGAAATGATTGACAACATTTCGACCCATATTTCCGAACAAATTCATGAAAAAAAAATAGGATTAATGTTTATTGGAAGAACAAATCCTCCTACAAAAGGACACATCGATATTATTTTACAAATTTTAGCTGTAAGGGACGCAGTGTATCAAAAAACAAGAATAAGTATTCCCATTATTTTAAATTTATCTCCTTCATCCCCCGAAAGACTAAAGTCTGCTTCATTTGAAGATCCGTTGACTTGTTCTATCAAAAAGAATTTCATCGAAACAATGCTCGAAACTTACTTGGAACATATCGGGATTGATATGCCAATTGGTCCTGAAAGCAATATTTTTATATTCTGCGACGAAACATTACCCAAAGGAATACCATTTCAAAGACATCATACACGAATGTATACATCAGTTCATCCATTGGATGAAATATATCTTTTTGTGGGCGCAGATCGATCGATTGCAAAATCTGACGCATACAAATTTGTGGCGGATTGTAATGTAATTCCTGTGATTACTCCAAGAAACCAATCTAAAATAAGCGGAACCATTATTAGAAATATGATTTATAAAAAATCGGGGAAAACCATTATTAGCCCGGTGTTTACAGATGTCGTGTCACTTTTGCGAGAAGCATATACATATAACGAAATACAACTTTTAACAGATGAACAACTTGAGATACTATATCAGTCCGTTCGCGACGGTATGATTAGAGGCTTGGAAAACAAAACGAAAAAAGGTGGACGGGGGAAACGACGAAGGCGAAAAACGAAGCGTTTACCTCGTTATTTTTTTTAACGCCTGAATGGATATTTTGGGAAGATCTGGATGCGATTCCCAAAAATATTTACAAAATGCCCACGAAAAAGTTGTATTATTCACGTACCAATGAGATTTTTCGGCAATTAGTCTCGTTTTTATCTTAGAAGGCAATAAATATAGACTTTGTTTGGGCAATACATAACACAATTGTTCCAATTCAGTTACAGGCTCGCCGTTACATTCCATTTCACATATTTCATTTCGTCCAGGAATACGTTTCCATAAATCAGTTAAAAGAGGAGGATAAGCATAATCGTATTTCCATTGCCAGTCAGGACAACCAATGACATAATATCGAATATTCCAAACCAATCCTTGAATATAATTTTGAGACAATTTTTTAATATCCGTATCTAAAAGAGATTCGTAATATCTATGTTGCCAACCTTTGTTTCCAGGGTCGATATAAATCTCTACATCGCGTTCATATTGAGGAATATTTTCAAATTTGCGAAATTTATCTTCTTTTGTATCTCCTTGCCATAATCGTCTTCTTTTTCGTAATAAGAATTCGTCCAATATATACTTTTCTTCTAACCCGGCTAAAATGCCAATAAAATGTGAGAAATTATTCCAATGAATAGTTATTATCGACGTCTGCATGTTTACTGTAAGAAAATTGCCGTTTGTTTTTTGATAAGCACTGAATAATTTTTCCATTCCGCCCGTTCGAATATTAATGGCCGGAAAATGAGGTAAAAAATCATTTCCGAGTAAAAAAGACATGAAAATATAATTATATATCAAATCATAATGGCGTATATTTGGGTCTGGTATTGGGTTTGGTATTAGACTTGGCGATAGGTCTGATGGTATGTTAGTCGATAACCCCATATCTGTTGCTATTTGAAGAGAAAGTTCATGAATGTTCATTAGATAATTAATATTAGGATCCAAATCTCGATTTAATGATTTGATATAGACGGGAGTATCTCTAAAAAAATAAATATTATTAAACAAAGCTAAATGGCTCAATGATAGCATTATCAAGTCGGCGTCTAACCCATACACAACAACGACGCCAGACTCATATGGCGAGATATCTCTCATACACTGAAATAATTTTTGTTCTCCTTCCCCTGGTTCTTTACTCGTGGATAAAAGTTTAATATTTGGATATAAGTCTGATTGGAAATGAGAATTTAAATGTTTTGCCAATTTATCCATGAATTTAGTCCCGGGTGTGATTTTAGCGGTATCGAAATAATCTCTTGCCTGTTTTTCATTAAAGATTGATTTTCGGGTTTGAGACTGATACCATGATTTAAAACGTCGGTCTCGTTGTTGTTCTAATTTAGCAATAGGAGCAACTCCGTCAAATGCTATATAAACTCCTCGCGACGGATTGATAAGTTGAATATAATATTCTATTTTTTCAATTACCTTTAAACATATAAAATCATCCAATTCGATGGGTGAATGATCTTTCAAAAAAGATTCGTATGGAAATGAATTAACTGTATCATAGATAATGGAATTACAGTCCATGAAAAAATGGTCGACTAGAATGGTTCCCAAAACACAAAAAATAAACTTGTTTTTTTGAATGATGGCCGAATAATAACTTGGAATACCCATTATTGTTATATATCGCAGAATTTTTAAGTGGATTTTTTTATAGTCAGAATATAATGGCTGCGACAGATACAACTGTAAAATCTGGGATACATGAAACATCTAGTCTTGCAACTTTTTCAAATGTCGTAAATGTTCCATTAGTATTACCTATATCTATTCTTTTTTACAGCGTGTTTCAAAATAATTTAGGTGGGATTATTTATTTAGCATTTGTTTTTGCTGCGGTGGTAATAAGAAGAATGATTATGCAGACAACAGATCCTCTTAAAAGTTATTGTGTAGACACTACATTTGCAGGTCTTTCAAAGAAAGGGGACGACGGAACCGGGAAAAAAACTCCCAATACCGGCATTTTTGTTTCTGTATATACATTTATCTATGTTCTTGGTCCAATGATAAGTAATGGAATATATAATGTTCTTTGTATTATTTCATTATCTGTGATAATGATACTGAGTATTATTTTTAGTTACGGGTGTATAATGGCAGACGGAGGCAAGAAACGTCTCGTGACAGATATTACTTTAGGAGTTGTATTGGGAATGTTATCAATGTTATTTGCTGTAACAATCGCCGGAAGCAATACTTCCATGCTTCTCTTTATTCGTACAAACAAAAACAATCAGGAGGTTTGTTCTATGCCGAGCAAACAGAATTTTGTTTGTAATGCTTATAAAAATGGCGAACTATTAAAAGGATCATTAAACTAATTAAAAAAACATTTGCGATTTGTAAGGATCCAAGTATGAAATGTTTTGGAAATTAATCGTCGTCGAAAAGATTCGTTTAACATTTTAAGACTTGTATCTTTGGAATTATATACTCGTAAAAATTGACGATACGAGTCGTCCAATTTTTTCGCATTATATTCGCCCATTTTTTCTAATGGAAAATGAGCCTTTTTTTTACTAGAATTCACATAATTATGAAAAAACCATATGAATTCCGCAAATTCTTCCTTGTTTTTAAATTCAAGACGTTTTTGTCTAGAAAAAAATATCTGAGCGTGTTTGCTACACGAAGGACATGGAAGATTTGAACATATATTTTGTAAATGAGATAATAAGGGTCTCCATACTTTTTCAAAACATTCCGGATTTATTTTTAAAATGATTACATGAAAAAATACCCAACAATGCGGTCCCCATTCGTTGATAGATACCATTTCATTAGTCCAAGAAAAAAATATTAAAAAGACAACATAATTATATGAAAGTAATGTATAAAGTAATGTATAAAGTGGAAGACGGAATTGATTTTTATAGCGCGATATGTCAACCAGATGTCGAGGAAGAAAATATTTGTTTGATTACAAATGAAAGATTAGAAGATGATTTTATAAAATTATCTTGTGGTCATTCATTCAACTATAAGAATTTATATTATGATGTTTTTAATCAAAAAATAAATATCAAATTCGCAAATGAAACAATGCGATTGAAAATAAACGAATATAAATGTCCTTATTGTCGGAAAATACAGAAAATTCCTCTTCCAGAAAAAGATGGATTTTTAAAGGTATATCCTATAAACACAACCGATTCTAATTACTCGATAGGAGAAAGATGTCATTCTTCCATTGAATCATTGAAAAAATACAAAGAAGGGGAGTGTGATGTCATTGACTGTAGCAATAAATATATTTTATCAAAATACGGACATTCTTATTGCTATCGACACGCGAAACTTTCTTTTCAGGAAATTATTATAATTAATAATCAAATAACAATGGTTCAAAATAAAAATATCATGTTTAAAGAACAAATGGCGAAAAAAAAGGAAGAAAAGGATGCAGAAAAAAAGGCAAAGGCAGAAGCAAAAGCTATAGAAAAAGATGAAGCAAAGAAGGCAAAGGCAGAAGCAAAAGCTATAGAAAAAGAGGAAGCAAAGAAGGCCAAGGCAATTGAAAAAGAGGAAGCAAAGAAGGCCAAGGTAGAAGCAACAGCGGCTGCAAAGGCATTGGCGAAATTAGTAGCGAAAACAGAATTGGCTGCAAAGAAAGCAGAAGAAAAGGAAATAAAGCGACTAGCGAAATTAGAAACAAAGACACCTAAAAAGAGTTCCAAGAAAATTTCTGTAAAAATAGAATTACCTTCGTCTGATTGATTTTCTTTTTGTTCTTTTTGTTCTTCTGGTTGTTTTTCGTTTCTTCAATCGTCCATGTGTCCTTTTTTTAGAACGTCTTCCCCGTTTGCCTCCCTTCTGTTTTGATGACCATGGCCAACTCCAACCTGATTTTTTTTCCTCTTTTTGAACAAGGGTATCTGTAGATGTAGCGGATGAAATGCTCGCATCATTATCTTTAATCAATGGGGGGTTACCCAATGGGGGGTTACCAGTGAAATTTTGCGAAGGATTAGCGGGAATTTGTGGAGGAATACTAGTGAAATTTTGCGAAGGATTAGCGGGAATTTGTGGAGGAATACTAGTGAAATTT
>JBBAJS010000022.1:11014-21894 GCA_040403975.1 Sediminibacterium sp. | reverse complement strand
TGCGAAGAAAAGCTTGATTGTGGATTGTCTATATTTTCGGACATATACTAAACATATATTTTATTTGTGTATCTTTTATAAAGAGTAAAATTCAACAATATTGACAAAAAGGGATATAATGTTCTATTTTATCATTACAAAGAGGACAACGACGATCGGCTTTACAGAAGTCGCAACATGGAATATTATTCCAACATTTAATACACATCCAAATTCCGCAATTTGTATATGTATTTGTATTTATCATACATTCATTACATTCTCCAAAATCAAACACAATATGTTCCTTTTTGAAAATATTGGCAACTTCTCCATAATCTATACTATCGTCCATTGTAAACGAACCATGAAATACGTCTACTTTAATTTCTTTGAATACTTTTTGTAAATGTTTTACAAATTTATCGGGATAAAGGATTTTATTGTTTTGTATTTTCATATCTTCGTCTGTTTCAAATGTCATTGTCAAATTATATCGATGATAATAAAATCCAACAAGCGCAATTTCAATGATTAATGCCGGTTTGTCAGAACGAGGAGTGAAATGGAGTTCTGTGTAAACGGGAATATTGTGAATTTTAGAAATTCCCAATGAAAAATGAGTGTCTTCATCATAGGAACCAACCGATAATAAGTTTTCGATAAATTCTACTAACATTATGTATTCTACCCACTTTATTTTAATATTATATTTTTAGTTAACCTCTGATTATATTGTAATAACATAACTCATTATCTACATATACATGTTTATTTTCACTTTCATTATAGCAATCAATTATATAATAACCGTCTGCTGCATAGTCGTGTAATATCCATTTTATATTTTTACATAATTTATAAGGTATTATGAACATTCCTGTATCGATATAACAGACCTCTATCCGATTGCCTTTTAATAAATTATCTTGATTAAATGTGTACATTTTATTATTATCAATAATATTTAATAATTTATAAATATTTGAATGAAACATATTGTCATCGTCCAAATAATATAATAAAGTATCTGGATTTGTAATTTTACTTAAAGCATAATTCCTTTGAGGGTTTCCTGATATTCCTTCGCCATTATACACATATTCCTTGATTTTGCCATTTTCTTGATTTTCAAATAAATTTGGGTTATCTATTATTTTACTACCATCATATACAATGATCCATTCTTCTATATATTCAAAATTAATATTTTGTTTGATTTTTAATAAATTATTAACTCTGTATGAAGGGGTTATTATTGTTAATTTATTTGTATTTTTAAATATAGGTTCATCGCCTCCTTTTATTAATATAAATAATTTATCATTATTACAATTAGCTGAATTTCTATTATTATGGTCTAGTTCTATAAAATAATAATCTTGAAAATGTTCTAATATAGGAGTTAATCTATTAATGTAATCATTTTCATTATATGATTTAAATATGCTTTCAATAATTAATATTCCGCCTGGTTTTAAGTATTGGTAAGTATTTTCAATCACTCTTATTTGGTCTTCAAACTGGTGTGTTGTATCTTCAATTATAATATCATATAAAATATTTAATTCACTAAACGATTTTACAATACTATCTTTATCTCTTACATCTATATCGGAAAGCGTCACTCTGTCATTATTAAAATTTTGTTTAAATTATTTATTAAATTATTATCATATTCAAATCCATATATTTCAGCATTTGTAAAATAATCTTTCCACATAAGTAATGACGCGCCATCTATATACCTATTTCTGCCATTTTTAAGTCCTCCTCTTTTTTATTCTTAAATAGTCCCTCGTAAAACAATGTATAAGGGTGACAATGCCTTGTATCAGATACATTATTTCTTTGAGATGATTTATCAGTATCATATTTTTTCCCAATTTCACATAATTCTGATGAATTACTTTTATAGTTTATTTTTAAAGTATTCATATATATATATATATATATATATATATATATATATATATATAAAAGTTTATTTTAAAATTAAGGATAAATATCGCAATTATACATTCAATAAGTTAAAAAGAATTGATTCCGACTTTTCTACATATGGGGCATTGTTTACCATTCTGTTGTGTCTGCAATTTCGACCAACATACAACACATAAATGATGATGACATTGAGTAGTCGTCATTGTCGATTGTAAACAAATACAACAACTTCCAAATTCAAATTCAATATGAGAATTATCAAACAGCTCCAATAAAAAGGATGTATCTTTTGGAACACCTGAAACAGAAAATTTTCCATTATAAATATCTACTTCCAAGGAAGATAGTAAATTTTCTAATATTACTAGAAAATTATCACGATCTACCATTTTCTTATCTTGAACAAAAGGGGTATCATTCGGCAATTGGAAGATTTGTTCGATATTGTTATAATCATTTATATTAGTAGTTACTTCTAGATAAAAAACGTTATTGGTACGATAGTATACCAAATATACTTTTACGGGAATTTTATGAATGCTTTGCATATATAAATATATTTTCAACTTGTCTTCTGTTTGATTTATTAAACGAGATTCTATATAAAGAGCGAGTTTCTCGGCTTCCATTAATTAGATAATACACAACTTAAATTTAAATATTAATCGTGTAATTAATATAATGGAAAAAGAAGCATTGATACAAAATGTCAAAGAATGGATGAAACTGGATACTGAATTAGCCCGACTTCAAAATGAAGCAAAGGAAATAAAAAAACAAAAGAATAATATTACTGAAAATATTACAAATGTAATGAGAACGAATAATATTGATTGTTTGGATGTAAATGACAATTCGTTGATTTATAAACGAAATGTTATAAAACAACCTATTAGTAAAAAAATGTTATTGAAATCACTTCAACAATTTTACGAAAATATTGGGGAGGATGACAAGGACATTGTGGAAAAAATATCGACGTTTGTATTAGAAAATAGGTCGTCTAAAATCAAAGAAACCATTAAACGAAAGGTATAAAATAAAAGTATTCGATAAATTAAAAATGGATAAATAAAAAATAGAATATATATTATGCTTTGTAAATATCAATATATATTTGGAAAGGCTGGGAAAGGGATACATTCTTATCGAATTTTTAATTTGGCTATCTTAGATATTTTAGGAACTATATTAGGAGCATATATCATTCATTGGTTTTTACCCAAATATAAATTTTTGTGGATTTTACTATTTTTGTTTATTCTTGGAATACTTTTACATAGGTTATTTTGTGTTAGGACGACAATGGATAAATGGATCTTTGGTTAATTTATGATTTTCACCATTTTAATATATACCGATGGCAACACGTATCGGCGAAAAGATAGACTTCAATATCGGGAAACATTTCCATTATTTTTTTGAACAGTAATGTCGTCGCTTCTTCCTTTTCTGTTTTTCGTACATTTGTAGGCGCTATTGGAACTATTTTTGTATTTTTATGTGTTGGAAATACATAAAAATCATTGTCTCTCACATCCACCTCTTTTTCGATTATTCGCTTGGTAACTACCGACCCAATGTATGGTTCTGCGCTATACGCATATTTTTCACAATAACGACATTCGTTTTGATTAGAATCATCATCCCAATGAAGGTTGAAAAAGTAGCGATCTGAATGGAGTTTCGCGTTTTCGCTAACTCCCGACTGAATAATATTCAGTACATTGCTTAATGTTTCCTTGATAAACGTATCTCGATTGAAGAACGTTTCGAAGCTTGATGCTGTAAGCACGAGTGTAAACAAGATAACCGCAATCATTTTTTGTATTCCCTTATAATTATTGTATTTCATTTCAATTTTTTTACTCTTCCTTTTTTTCATCAAAAAGCATTAACGCCATGGCAGCATAATTATGTAAATCCAGCAATGTATCACGAATTCCTTCATCGGCGACTAAATTCACTCCGTTTTTTGTGATGGATAATGATCTCTGGATTTTATCTTCGATTCTCATTAACACTCCAATAACCCCATATTTCGCAAATGCGTCACCATAATCCGCATTCTTCCTTGTAAATAATTCTAATCCTTCTTGCTGGATTTGTTTCATTTGTTCTACGCGAGCCATTCTTAATAAAATATAGGAAACAATATTTAAATTATTATCCATTTATTAAAAATGATAAGAGAAATTGTCGGTTTCATTCATTTATGTCATTGTCCTCTTTTATTATGCGTTCCGTTTGTTTTTGATACCTTTTATTCGCATATTTGTTATCTCCAATATTTTTTTATCATAATGTCAAGTTATACCTTTACCGAGGGAGAATGTCCTATTTCGTATGGATATAAAAAATGGATTGACCCAAATTATATTGCGGGGAAGAATATTTATCATTATCCTGAAATGGAACAAATCCTTCCATCTTATGTGATTGTTCCTTATTTTTGCGTGACCACCATGGGGTATTTTGGAATTCTTTCTGGTATTGTTATTTATTATCATTTACAAAAACACGTATGGGTTCCTTCGCTATGTCTAGTGATATATTTTTCTTTTGTCCATAATATTATTCGAAAGGACCCACTTTTTTTATTTCAAGAAATAGCCAAAGGAGTATTTATTCTCGCCATTTTTCAATTAGAGTTACTAAAAATAAGTTAAATATGATAACGAATAAATTCTTCAAACGTAGTATTCATTTCATTTAATAATTCAAATAAGCTTCTTTTATAGTGATTTGGCACTTTGTCAATATTATCCAACATTTCTTTGGATAATGTTTTCATATTCCAGATATGATGACTATATTTTGCAAACATTATATAATTCTCTTGATATTTACAAAGAGTATCCATTCTATTAATGTATATAATTATTTTTACTACATTAACGGTAATCAATAAGTATTCCATTTTTATAATAACAATAAGAAGGAATGTATTTATTGTCCACTTTTACAAAAATCTCCACTCTTTCATTTGGATAAGTAGTAGATATATCTATCGCGTCTTCTTCTGTGAGATAAATCTCCATATCGTCCCATTCACCTCTCATTCGTATATACAACATTTTATAAGATTCAGAGTAAATCTTTAAGTTTATCTCATAGAATTATGAATAAGTCTTAAATTCTTAATTCTTCTCCACGCGCACTCTGCCTTGACATCTTGGATTTCGTCCAAAATATCATCAATATCATCCAATGATCCAAATGAAAGTCCGATTTTTTCGTGAGAACCTTCTCCATAAATATTTCGCGATTTTTCTGCGTATTCTGCCTCTGTGAGAGTAACTTTTAAATAAAACAGGGAGATTTCCTCGTATGTTCCTCCTCCAGAAGGAACAATCGATCCAATCGGTTGAAGATTATTTACATTGACCGAAATACCCATTTCTTGTTCCAATTCGGTAATGGCTACCCCTCGAATATCATTGGTTTTTTCATCCACGCACCCTGCACAAATTTCCTCCAAATATCTTCCCATTGGGAAACGGATTTGTCGTGTTAAAACGACATAATTACCAGAAACATCTCCATCAGCATTGACAACTTCCGCGTGTACAAAAATACCAACGGAACCTCCTCGAATAAAAGCACAAGACGCTTGAATGGGGTCATTTGTAGCAGTTTCATATGCTTTAGCTTCTACCATCAAAAATCCTACTTTATCGGGTTTTTGAGGACCAAAAAATTTAACATCATTGATGACGACCGATGAGAGCGTGACAATATTTTCTTGGGCGAATTCGGCTACCCATCCTTGGAATTTAGGAGACTCGGAAATAATCTGTAAAATTTCAGGAGTGATACGAGAATTTCCAGAGGTAAGCTCAATATTGTTGTAATATACTTGGGATGCCATTGTCTTACTATAATAACACCATATAGATTTAAATATTTAATCATTTTTCATTTACCACTAGGTTAAAGAATAAGTTTTTCATAAAAACGGAATTTTATGAAAAAAATAGCAGAAGGAGGTTTCGATCCTCCGACCTTCAGGTTATGAGCCTGCTGAGCTTCCTCTGCTCCACTCTGCTTCCATATTATACATTGGAACTGTCTTTAAGTTATTTTCAAATATTATTTACATATATTCATTTTACTAAGAATTTCTGATTAAATTAATAATTTTAATTTTGTGCGAAAATCGTCCAATGTAAATGGGTCAATCAAATGTTTACTTGTATTATATTTTACACCACGCGCTCCAATCCAATGTACAAATTCGTGTAAAATTTTTGGAATAAAATGAATACCTCTATCTATTTTATCGCTCGACTGAAAGATATCCCCGTTATCATCTTCCAATGTTATCACATAATCTTGATGGTCTTTGGTAAAATAAATAGGAGATAGAATACTACGTTTTTCAATCATAGTTTTCCACGAACAAGGTACATCTGCGCGAACTTGCCCGATATGGAATTCTCTTCCATTTATAAGCATTGGATGAAAATTTGTCATGTCGATGAACCGTTCAACGGAAAAATCTCCTGCCAAGCAAGCTGAAGGAAACCTTTTTTGTATTTGTTCTTGTTTCTCTTTGACAAACAAATCTATATTGTTGTAGATGGAATACTCTTTTATTTCTTCGTATGCTTCTATAAATAAAGTGGTAAGCGATGAAGCATGTCGCGATCTATATTCGCATATTTTTTCATCACATATTGATTGAACATTTCGTAATTGATACAAATATCCAAAATAACAAACATATTTAAAACGCGGTTCTTCCTGGAACGACCGTTTAAACATTTTTCGATACAAGAAAATGTTAAAGATGCGGTCGAACAATGGATCTTTTCTTACATCTAAAAATGACATTACTATTTTCCAAACATCTTCGGCGAATCTCATTTCAGGGCCTGAATATTTGGTCATAGACATCCAACAGCTTCGTATTCTTTTTTACCATCTTTGTATTTTATCCTTTTCTTTTCAATTTTTTATTAGAGCATATTATTTCCATTTTACCAAGATATTATTTAATATTCGTATAAAATATGAATGCTGTTTGTTTGATAACGTTTCGACCAAATAAAATTTGGTGTGATTTTTTAAATTTATTTAAATATAAAATATTTATAATCATTGATGATAACGATTTTGACTTGTCTGATTTTACAAATTACAATAATATAACATTTGTAAAAGTAGATGACGAGAAGTGTAAATTAAATGGTTATATAGATACAAATTTCACTCTAAACAAACTAATAAGTGGATGGGATAAAGCATTATATTATTTTGGAGTCGAAGAAAAAAAATTTGAATTTATTTGGTATATAGAAGATGATGTATTTTTTTATAGTGAAGCCGCCCTTATGAAGATCGATATTCAATATATCAATGATGATTTATTATCTAATACCATTGAAATAAGCGATGGAAATAAAAACACTTGGCATTGGTGGAGGGTAAATATAGATTATCCCCCGCCTTATTACAATGGCATGATGTGTTGCGTCCGTTTTTCAAAAAAAATGACGGAATGTATAAATAATTATGCTTCTAAAAACAAAACATTATGTTTTATAGAAGCATTATTTCCAACCGTTGCTATTAATAATGATTTAATCTACTCTAATCCAGATGAATTTAATAAGATATATTTCAAATACGGTGTTAAAGAAATAATAAATACAAATTATACCAGCGATGATTTTAAAGATGAAATAATAAATCCAAATATTTTATATCATCCGGTAAAAAACTTAAACGACCATATTTTGTTTAGAAATTCATAGAGAAATATGAATTAAAATGTCTCGATTATTTGTAGCGTTTTTTCGAAATCCTTTTTCTATTGTTCAATGATTTTCTTGTCCTTTTCGGTCCATTTTTTTTGGTTTTTCGATTAAATCTTTTTTTTCCTCTTGCTTCCATAAAAGCATCATCGTCGAATCCAATGGAGTCATCATATTCTTTTATTTTTTCATTTACAAAGGATACTTCTCGTGGGTTCGGGTACAATTCTAATAAATATGCTCGCATCATTTCTTTTCGTTGTTCAGGAGTCTTTCTCATGAATTCATCTCGCCATGGTCGTTCAGGGTGCCCTTCTTTGGGTATACTATATGTTTTGTACCATTCCAGTATTTCTTCCAAAATATCTCGAATAAGCATCGAATTAATCTTTTTATATTCCGGATTTTCTGGGTCTGTCGTCAAGGAAGCACTACCAAATGTTAATAGCATTCTTTCTAATATTCCTCCGACACACGACATTCGGTCCACGTGAGCATACAAAGTATCAAAAAATAAATCATTCAAATATTGACTAATAAATGCCGGTGGCTGATCCGTGATATATAATAGCATAAAATAACATACTTTTATAGTCGTTGGACCAATCTCGCAAATATCCGTCATTGTTTCAAGTTTTTCCATTAATACATTCAATTGGTCTAGATTTACGATAGCTGGATCTACAGTTAAATCGGGAACGCCTTCTATTAAATAAGTAAGAGTTTCGCGAATATGATGTATCATGGAATCATGTGTTAATCTTGCGGGAGAAGAAAGACCATTTTCTCGTTCCCATTGTATAAAAAAATGGAGTAAATTATCGTATTTAATATTACGCGCCATTGTATGAACCTCCATTGTTTCTTCCATTCTTTCCTGGTTGATTTGACGAAGATCTACGAGAGGCAATCGTGGTCTTATTAAAGGTGGTACATTTTCACGATCAATCAGACAATTTTCAAACATATGAGCGACAGATATACCACCGTTTGTCGTCCATTCCGTAAGAGGTTGATTGAAACGAATACAACCCTGAAACATATAATCCATAACCAATACTTTATTGGATATGCGCCATTCATTCAATGGTTGATTGAACCATTCACATCCTTCAAACATAAACGCCATATTTGTTACATTGTCTATATCCCAACCTTCCAGTGGTTGATTAAATCTTCTACATTTTTGAAACATATAACTCATATCTTTTACACTGGAAACGTCCCATTCTTCCAGAGATTGATTAAATGTGATACAACCTTGAAACATTTTACTCATAAACTCGACTCTATCCACGTCCCAGTTTTCCAATGGCTGATTAAATGCAATACATCCTTGAAACATGTTATTCATATATTTTACTTTGCCTACATTCCAATGGTTCAATGGCTGATTGAAATGAACGCATCCTTCAAACATATTTGACATCATACTAACATTCGAAACATTCCAATCAAGTGGTTCATTAAACATATGTCTGTTTTTAAATAGAGATATCATTATACGAACTCTTGATGTATCCCAATAAGTTATATTTTGTAAATCTTCAGGCAAATCTTCAGGAGATTCAAAATATATTCTGATAAACTCGCCTATATTTGAATCTGTCAGAGTTGTCATTATTTAATAGGAAGAAAATTCTTTGATATCAATTATCATTTACAAAAAAATTGAAATCAAATGCTAGAACAAAACGGGGAGTATAAACACGGAAAAATGGAAACCACTGCATATTTTGTCGATAGAACTGTACTAGAAGTCACTTGTTTATTGTCCAATATGGTAAAAAAAATTGAACGAAAGGCGAAACGTCAAGAATATTACCAGAAAAACAAGGAGAGGATTATCCAAAAACAATTGGAATATTATCGCGAGACAAAAGCGGAACGAGCGGAATATCAAGTGACGTATCAAACAAACAAAAAGGAAAAGGTGGATGAGTATAATTCTTCCTACTACCAAAAAAACAAGGAGAAATTGAAGCAAAAGAGATTGGCCAGGCTAAATTCTAATTCAGACTCCGTCTGCTAGTTTGCAGACATAATCTTTTACACATTTCATCTACATATTTTATATTATCTTGGGCAAACTTAAAGGAAAAATGATACCTTTTTGGTTTTGGTTCTTCCATAACCATATTTTTTTTTCGCTTGGTTTGCCAAACGAAACGCTCTTTTATTCGGATCACAACCATTTTTCAAAATGGAATAATCTACTGCAGCCGATTTTCCACCAGTAATTGCGCTTGCCAATCTCGCCAATCCCCACGATTGAGGAGTTTGATTTGGTCTTGAACCAGACGAATAGTATGCTCCTTCTCCCTTTTTGACAATTTGTTTCATGGCAGATATTGAACAACCTGTTTTTGAAGCAAGCTCTTGGGAAGGCGTTATTTTATCCACGTGATAAATCGATTGTGCATTTTTAATATGATTTGATTTTGTATGATTGGAAGAAACACGAGAACGTGTAAAATATTTTTTCTGTTTATACATTTTTCTCGATTTTAATAACATTTTTGCTTGTTTTTTACGCTGAGAACGAGACAATGACGTGGGTAAATATTTTCGATTGAAGAACATATATATTGTAGATATTTTGTTTTTTCATTTTATAAATTAATTTAACATTAAATCGTCCTCTACATATAGGACAATCTCTAGTACAACAATTATCACAGCCATCGCACATATCATTACATACAAATTTTATCTTCGAGCAACACAAAAAACACAATGGATGTTTACAATCTTTTGTTTTTGTACAACATTGATCTAAACACACAGAACAAGGATTATATTTTAGTTCTACATTTGGAAACTGAAATAATTCAATAACATTGTCTTGTTCGATGAGGGAGTCTGTCAAGACATTTCCAAACTTTTCAAGTTTATTTATTTTTAAATTTGGAACAATTTCCAAGATGCGATTTATATATTCTGTTATATGTTCCAGAGCGAGTATCTAGAAGCTTTATATATAACACGAATTCATCTTCCCATGTAACACTTATGGAACTTGTATTGATTCCAAATCGCACAATATATTCATTTGTATATTTTACGATTTCTAAATAAAAATAACATTCGATATCGCAAATCTTTTCCACTGGAAAATCATTGAAACATAATGGCCTATTTTTCGATTTCTAAATAAAAATAACATTCGATATCGCAAATCTTTTCCACTGGAAAATC
>JBBAJS010000022.1:0-10914 GCA_040403975.1 Sediminibacterium sp. | reverse complement strand
ATTGAAACATAATGGCCTATTTTTCGATTCTTGTTCATCAATGACCTTTTTGATTTTTCCGATAATTGTTGGAGAGCCATTTTATTTAATATGTATATATGTTTTTATACCTATATAAATCGTCTTTTTGGACGCATCGACTTCATATATCGATACGCTTTTGACCCACGTCTCGCTTTTGATTTTGACCTGCATTTTTTACCGCGAGCACTATCTGAAATGGTTTCATGGAATAATTTTATACCCGCGTTTAATTCAGCCAGTAGACCAGGTATTTGAATAAGTTTTTCTTGATTTTCTTCTGATAATGTTCGTGTAAAATTAACATAACTAGATGGATTATCAATGTCTATTTGATTTATTTCTAATCTTTGCATACGAGGGATTATCTCATTTTTCATGGATTCTAATGCTCTAACAAGTGTATCTAGAGTTTGGGCATATACTTGTTTTGCTTCAGGAGTTCCATTTATAAAACTGTTTAGTGTTCTTGCTATTCTATTTTTACACGCAAGCAAAAGGCTATATAGAAGATCGACTCCGGAATTATCAGCCGATTCATAATCGCCGACACTCATTCTACTCATGGTATATTAGTAGAAAAAAATAGTTTGAAGTCCAATATTTACCGTGTTCAATGTTTTCTCAAATCTTTATCAGTGGTTTAGATAATATTTTTTCTAGATATAAATCTGTCTGGGATCTTACAGTGGTTGTAAAATATTTGGTAAACTCTTTACAAGTATCGTCTATTGTCAGCCAAAATGTATCCAAATCCATTTCTACAAAACGATTGTCTGAAAGACAAGTTGTAAATTTATCAATGGATCGTTCGAGACAAATTCGCCGTTGAACCAAAAATCGATGATAATATACTGGGTCTTCTTCTTCATTTCTTATATAATATTCTACCAAAATTCTCTCTAGTTCTGCGCACTCCTTTTTCATCCAACTTATAATATATGGTTTGAATTTGAACTTTATTTGATAATAAATAGATAATTTTAGTTTGAATTTGTCAGGATAATATACTGGAAATCCTTTTGGATTAATGTCAATGATAGCAAATACATAATTCCTTTTCAAATCATCAAGCATAAACTCTTTGACGATTCGCCATACCTCTTCTGGAAGAATTTGCGGAATATCAATCGACATTTTATCTTTATTTTATTTCTTGGCGATTTATTTCAATTTTTTAAATAAAAATTACATATCAAATATCAAAAGCATAGCTTTTTCATAATACTCTGTGGATAATTCACAACCTCTAAAAGAACGGTTTGTATTTTTACACGCAAACGCAGTTGTCCCGCCACCTAAAAATGTGTCCAACACAACATCATTTTCATTAGAATGTTTTTTAATCAATTCTTCAAATAAAAGTAGGCTTTTCTGTGTCGGATGAAAACGTGCTTTTCCACCTTGAAGAGGAAAGTTATATATCCCATTGTCATATTGGCTATGAAACGTAGGTTTTGATCCTTTTATTCCAATGAGCGCAATCTCCCGACAATTTGTCAAATAATTTATTTTTGAGTTTAACGGTTGCGGATTTGTCTTGATCCATTCAATAAATCGTATTTGTTTAAACTTGTATTTTTCCATAATATCCTTTAAATAAGAAATCTTCCATATATCAAAGAATATAATGAGAGTTCCTCCTTTTTTTAGTTTCTTGTAATATTCTTTTACAAACTGTTCTAAGATTTCCATTGTGAATTCCGAATCCCATTCACCATAATCGGTTTTGACACAATACTTTTTTCCGTAGATTGTTCCATATTTCATATAATTTTCTTTGGCAGATGTATCCGTCATCTCGTGCGTTTTGTAGTCATCCCATTCTTCTTCGGTTTTTACAAACTCTATATTATTTTCTTTGTTTTGTTTTACTTTGTTGAAATGTGAATTCATCCCCGTTTCTTTCGAAATGATATATGGAGGATCAGTCAACACTAAATCAACCGATTCATTCTCAATACTGGATAAATATTCTAATCCTTCCATATTCTGAATATCAATGAAAGGCGTAGTCAGAGAAGAATCAATGGTTTCAATTATAAATTCCATTTTTTTGTTTGACCCCATTTTATAAATAACCAAAATACTTTTTAATCATTTTTTAAAAAGAAACAGTTCCCCTTCTTCTTCTTTTTGTCACGCATTTATATTTTACGGGTCTACAGAAAATCATCGTGAAATAAGTACTCAGTCCAAACATTATTCCCATCAATGAAGTGTCTTTCGACTTTGTCATTTTATTTGTTCGGGTCATTTTTGTTTGGCTTTCTCATCTTAGATTTAATTCAATTTTATCTAATTATTTTTAGAAAAAAATAATAAAACCACTAATAATATGAAAAAAACTATTTTGGTTTTATTTATCATTATTTTATTAGGAAGTGCTTGTTGTCTAAAACAACCAATAATAGCAAAACATCGAAATAAGTGTGTTGTAAAAGATACTTCTGTGAAACATTGTTTGTCTTCCCATTCTATTATTCATAATGATAGTTCTTCTCAATTAATCGAACGAAATACTATTAAATCCGTATTGGATGTAAAGACGAAAGATAAATTAATGGCGTTATCTACTATTTTTGTTCCATCCGCGATGTACGGTACTTCGTGTAATCAAATATATACAACTTATTACGATTTTTTAAAAGCAACCTATAGTCGATCTGTATACAAATTTTTAAAGACAAAGAGAGTCAAACGAGTTAGAATTCGTCATTATTATTTTGACCCAAATTCTTATTTTGAGATAAAATACAGTCAAAATAAAATACGTGTTCTCATTGATTGCGATTACAATATTTTAGAACCCATTCATCCCGAATACGAAGAAGTATTTACCGTATTACTGGATAAAATAAAAACACGTGAAATCCCTGTTTTATTTTTTAACGAATACAAACGATTTTCTTTTGTATATAAATCAGACCAAAATATTCGAATGACTATTGACACAGATAATAAAATTAAATATTTGGAAGTGAAGTATGAAATGCCATTTGATATTTTAGAAATAAAGTATAATATAAATATACCTACCCCCGTGATTTATTCTTATTTTAATGAAATAGAAATGAAAATAGGTGACCCAATTATATTCGGTAATTTTTCAAAATCGGATTATACAGCAGAAAAGGTTATTATTCCCTATAGAAAAAAATACTTTATTCCGCTTACTCCCATAAGTTTCGAAGATAATTATAAACCTTTGGATGAACTACAAAATGTATTTTAACTCTACAAAATGTATAAAGAGTATAAAATCTAAGCGTCTCTGAAATTATACAGGAACAAAAAAATTGAAATGAAAAATGAAAAAGAATGAAAAGTATATTTCTCGAAGCAAAGTCAAACAAAAATTCTCCAAAGAAAATGCAGCAAACCAGATATCAAGCGTCAATTAAACGTAAACCTGAATTAGTTGCCGAGCAAAATGTGGCTGGACTCTCTGTTAAGGTTTTTCGCGAATATATGTGTTTAGACTACATTCAATCTCAAAATCCCATGGAACTTAATGAGTGTGAAAAACAACATGTCTCCGACATCCGAAAACAATGTGCCGGATTTACTTGGAACGAATTAATTCATGAAATCAGTCAATTGATCATCGCCGCATCTACGCCTATTATACTAGATGCGTCTCCTGATGAAATTGTTCGACGTCGCATTAGTCGGTTAGATGCGATTGAAAACACATACCAACTTGTCAAGAAGACGTATGAGATGATTCATAAACACAATCCAAAGCTGATGATTGTTATATATAATCGAGCTGTTTTCTTACTAAATGAAGTGAATGGTTTGATTACAAACATCATATTTGAGACTACAATGACCGAAATGATTCGCGTTAAAAATACGTTGCAAAATGTCATTGATAGGTTACATGAATTCTGGATGACAGAACATCCTCAGTTTATTTTCACGATGCCTATTGGTCTTGCTCTGCCCATTTTGATTGAACACTGCGAAAATATTATGCGTTATCCTGTGTGTCTAGAAATGGTAATGGGAACAAGACCAATTTCTAATTGGATTGATCCAAACATTGCCAGCTGGATTAATATTCATCGCCAGAAATATGTAGTGGAAAAGAAAACAAATGTTCTTGGCATTTGTTTTGGTGTTGCTGGAATTCCTGTGGAAATATGTTCGCTCATCGCATCGTTCATTCAAACAAAATCAGAAAAACTCGTAGAACCCCTTAGTTTGGCTACAATGATTGAGTTGAGACAAATGGATGGACGGGTTGATATGACATTTCACTCAAACGGAGGACTTTCTCATAATATTTACATTACCGCATAATTTTTCTACAAAAAAGGATATAAAAATAATAGTTTTATACAGGAATACGCTGAGGAACAGATGGGGCGATGCAATGCGATAGAAGAGACCAATTATTACAGGTAATTTCATTTTCAGACTTTATATGTATAACAATACTAACCACTTTTATTTTTTTATGGAAAATAAAATATTATGGACGTTATGTAAAATCCAATTGATTTTTTTCTATGAAAATCAAAAAAAATGAAATAAAAAAATGAAAAGGAACGAAAAGTATATTTCTCAAAGCAAAGTCAACCAATCACTCTAAAGAAAATGGAACTCAGTAGACCAGAACTAATCGCCCAAGAACACGTTGTTGGCATGTTAGACGTCAAAGTCTTTCGCCAATATCACATCAAAAATTCTTATGTCTTTCCAATTTTTAAAGATCATCGCGCCAAGCGTATTTATCTTCGTGAATTGAGAAAAGAATATGGCGGGCTTCTTTGGAACGAATTGACCCCTCTCTTGTCGAAATTAATCAAGAACACTACAATTTCCACAAATGATTTGTTGCCCGATGGTGTAGTTACACGACGTCTTGCTCGTATTAAGGCTATTAAACAGATGTATCGCATCACTGTTTCTAGTCACAAAATGATGCAGGAATACAATCCCAGATTGCTTATCGGAATGTATCGAGGCGCGATTACCCTGAAAAATCAGGTTGATATGTTGTTAATAGACCCATATTACCAAGAAACATTCGATGAAATGGTGAATGTGCGAGGCATTTTGATAGAGACGATTGAATGTGTCCGTAATTTTTGGGTCAATGAACATCCACGCTTTCTCTTCACCATGCCTACCGACCTCACAATGCCTATTATTTTGGAAAAGGTTGCAAACATTATGACAATTCCGTCATGTTTAGAGATTGTGATGGGAGTGAGACCTATCACTGACTGGCTTGATCCAATCGTTGCCAGATGGATAAACATACAGCGTCAAGAATATGTAGTGGAAAAGAAAACCAATGTTCTTGGTATTTGTTTGGGTGTCGCAGGAATCCCGTTTGAAATTTGTTCATTGATTGCTTCTTACATTTGTGTAGAAAAAGAGTCAATAGAACCTCCGATGATTTTGGCGGAATTTATTCGCACAGAACTATTAGAAGGTCGTATCGAAATGGTCATGACCAATGGAGCATATTCGCAACACATTTATATCATAGATTAATCATTTTTGTGAATCGGGATGTTTAGAAAAATTTAAAAATACAAATTAGGTTAAATCGCAAAAAGGAGAAAATTAGTCGACAAATCCATTCAGGTAAGAATATTTTCAATTCATTTATTAAATCGTATACTAACATATTTATTTCTTTTTTATTTTTGGTTTTCAAATAAAATAAAAAATCCAAGAACAAATTTTTTTATATGAGAAACAAAAAAATTGAAATGGATAAACAAAAGAATAGAAAGACATATTTCTCAACCAAGTTAACCACCGATTCAAATCAATGTCCATCAATATCGAAGAGTTTGCCAAGAGAGAACAAGAGTTTATCAGAAATAAACACTTGAATAATATTCTAGAAAAACACTCTGAAGAAAACGAAATTAGTAGACGAGAAGCAATCGAATATGATGAGCAGCGTAATCTTGTTGATGAAACCAATATGGAAATATTCCGAAACCAACAAGCGGACGACCTCGAAATATTCCGAAACCAACAAGCAGAAAATCGTAAAAAGGAAGCATTAGAAAAAATAGCAGAACGATTGCTCGTATCCGAGCGTCAAGCGAGAGAAATAGAGGAAGCGAAGGCTCAATGCGAAATGATAACAGTAAGTATTGTTGAGCCTATTTCGAAACATTCTCGAGAAGTATCAAACGCATCTCTTGTGGATAGATTGCCGGAATGTGTTTCTCCTTTTATAAAAAAATCTGGAAAAACGATTAAAAAGGAGATTGATAGAGAGACAATCTCCTCAGCCATACCCGACGAACATCTTTTATCAGGAGGAGGAGCTTGTATTAGTTCTCCTAGGTCAAGTCCTCGAGTTAAAGCAAAAATTTCTAGAGTAACTTCAACTCCTAGAGTTTCTTTTAAAAAAGAAAAGAATAGTGCTTCTGTCATGGTTCTTCCTTCTCAAGAAGTTGAAATTCCAGTAGAAGCAAAGACACCGAGACTTAAAAAACATCGTTTACCTCTAAACGAGGTGTTTCATGAAGGAGATATGATTATTCACGTTCGTTCAAAACAGCATGCTATTTTTACAAACAATGTATTTAGGGTGACTGACGGCGGCGAGGAAAAGATATTTGATAGTCTTAATCAACTTTATAGTTATCATCAAATAAAAATAGGTAGACGCCCTAGAGGAAATGCCAGGACATTAAAATACGAAATGATTCGAGTAAATGGGGATTTTGTAGACGCCATACAATTGGACGAATTATTCAAATCTCCATAAATTTTGGACACATTGGGGCGGCTATATAAACGACAGTAAAACAATTGACAACAAAAACAAAAATATGGATAATTTTTAGTAAAACTCAGGTAAGAAATTTCATTTCAATTTCATTAAAATTGTATACTAACCCAATTCATTTTTTTTGTTTTTTAAAAATTGACTTAAAATTAAAATATACAAACGGATGTAAAAGATGAAAGTATTTGTTGAATTGGTTTCTCAAAAAAACACAATTAAAGTTTTTCGTCAGTTTCTTTATACTTGTAATTCTCGTCGATTATCTTCACAAGAAATACACCAGAATGGGACAGGTATTTTGTATGAAAATATAATACAAGAACTTAAAAATGTGATAGGTACGCGTCAATCCGTTGATAAGTCAGAACATGTTAGGGTTATATTAATTATATGTAATCTCGTAGAAGCAACGTATGATGTGCTTCATCGTCATTATTTTCATTTGTTAATAATAATTTATCGCAAAATAATGATTTTATGGAATGAAATAAAATCATCAGATACTCCTGTGTTGGAAATAGAACATTGTCGAAATTGTGTTTTTAATGTTATTTTATTATTTCGTTCTTTATGGATTTCTCTTCCTCGATTTCTTTTTACAATGCCGACCGATATTTCCGTCAATATTTTGGAAGAAGAAATCGAACAAATTATGAATACACCAGGTTGCGTAGATATTATATTTGGAAAAACGAGTATACCTGGTTGGATAGATATACCCGTTGTAGAATGGATTCATTTACAACGCTGGAAAAAGAAAAGTGATAAATGGTCTCTTTTGCTAAAAGAGATATTTCGTACAAAGGGTATACCATCTGAAATATGTTGTTTGATTTCATCCTTTATACCAATCGAACGAATATGTATGAAAACACACGAAATGGTATTAGACTCTGTTTGTCAAAATTATACAAGTGGAACAATACAAACAATCCAGAATGAAACTTGTATTTATCTTCCAATAATTATATAATTTTTGTTGTATAATTAGCTTTACACGATTTTTTAAAAAATTGAAATTTTATTTTGAAAAAATAAAAGTAGCAAGCTGTTTGAAAAATGCAAGAATTTACTGAATTAATCACCGATGAATGCTGGATAACCGTGTTTCGTCATTTTCGAACCTCATTACCTGAAATATCATCATTGGAAGAACAGATGCGGATTGACGAAGAAATGTTGAAAAGATGCGGAGGTCAATCATTTGATAGATTGTTGTTAAAGATAAAAATAGCAATGATTGAAACTTTTCAGAACCCGTTGGGAAATTTGGATGAGGAAGATCTGGAAAACGAGGAAATTTATATTGAATATCTTTCTTCTGGTATTGAGTGTATTTTGAAAATAGATAAACTCTACCAATATGTCTTTGATTATTGCGACGTTCTTCACGAATATTCGCCTAGCACAATGTTGAGCATTTATCGTCAATTGTTTACTTTGAAAGAAGATGTGGCTGAGGTATTGGATTCTCCGTTTGATTTCTTTGATAGACAAGAGATTTACCGTTCACGTTCAATTATATCAATGCTTATTTCGGTGATTCGTAGATGCTGGATGAATTATCCTGAATTTCTGTTTAAGATACCGATTGACATTGTTGAGCCTATTTTAATAGAAATGCCAGAAGAAGTTTTGGAAAACCCGGAATGTTTTGAGATTATAAAAGGTGCTAAAAAGTTGAGTGGATGGATCCATCCGCCTATTGTAGATTGGATACACGGAAAACGTTGGGTTTATCAAAGGGAAAAATGGGCAATGTTGCTAAAAAGTTTCTTTCGAGACTCTATCCCGGAAGAAGTTTGTTCCATTATTGCTTCTTTTATGAATATTCAACGGATGGATAGATTCAGTCCTATGAGATTAGAAGACCTTATATGCGATAAGGTATATGATGGATGGATTGATGTAGAACCTTATGGCGACGAAACAATGGAAATTGTTCATTTGATAGAATAATTCATCAATCAAAAAAATTGAAAATATAAATAAAAAGATTGTCATACTCACATTTTCAGACATTTTCGTTCCAATATCATTTCAATAAGCCATTTCAATAAGATCAATGAAGCTTTATAATAAATTTTCTGAAGTCGTTTCCGATCAAAGAGACGAGACCTCCAACATTAAACTTTATCGTATTTATCGATACCGTATACCAGTTTCTACAAGACAACATTTTAGTAGTATGGAAGACGAACGTGTATACAATCAGCAACTGCGAGAGGAAAACAACGGGTTTCTTTTTAAGGACGCTACCCGAGTAATTATAGAGTCCATGCATCCTTTGGATACTTTATTTAATGTAGACCATATCCCCTCTCCTGAATATATTGTTTCTCAGTTGGATACGATAGATCGAACTTATCCAATATTGTGTGATTTATGTAGTCTTATTTACAATTATACTCCCAATATGCTTCTCGCCGTTTATAATAATATTGATGTTTTATTGGCCAGTATGATACGAGTGTCTTTGAAACCAGCCTATGTCGAAATATTGCCAAATATCGAGTTTACACGAAATGTTCTTTTACGGTCATTCGACGAGATGGGGAATTTTTGGATACAATGTTCCTCCTTTCTCTTTATTTCGCCACCATATGTTCATAAACGACTTTTCGCTGAAAAGAAACAACAAATTTTATTAAATCCATCATGTATGGAGTACATAATGGGTACAAAAACATTGGATACGTGGATTGAGCCAGAAATTATCGAGTGGATACATTTACAGCGTCATTGCCAATTGACGAAAAAACGGACAAATATGTTAAATGATTGGTTTCGTTCCCATTCCATTCCATTCGAAATATGGGCAATTATCGCTTCTTTTATGCCCATACAAAAAATATGTATTGAAACGCCTCGAATGATATCTGAAAAGGTTAAAGAAGGTTCTCTTTATGGTTGGGTCGATATTGATACATTTGATAATTATGAAGGGCGTTCATGTGAAAAAGTTTATATTACGAGCGAAATATAATATTATTTTAATTGTTTCTTGTGTTTTCGTGTATACCTCTTATATATTCTTTTACCCCTGCCTTTTTTTGTATTTGTCCAAAAAGAACAAACTCCTTCAACACATTCTTCCAGCCAAGTAGGAGTTCGTTTTCTTGATTTACTTAAAGGAGATTTTTTTGGTGATTCTTGCGGAGTTCTCGGAATTTCATATATTTCTTGTAATGGCTGGGCTATTTTTGCAAGAGGTTTTAGTCTTCTTCTCGGTTTACGTGATTCCAATATAGCATTTTCATTTTGTTCCCAAAAAGAACACGTTTTCCCAATACAACTTCGACAAGTTGGATCTATAAAATAAATTCTACCAAATCCCATTATTTTGAATATTTCGATTAAGCTGGATAATGAAGTTTTTCCCATTTTTAATTCGTGAAAAATAAATCGAATATATCCATCTATTTCTTCTTCAGAGTCAAAATGGAATTTTTGATAATTAGGTACTCCGTTCGTCAATGCTTTACGTTCCCAATACTCTATTGTGCTTGAATTTGACCAATTAATGCGTTTTCGTTGATTATCTTCTTCTTTTTTTGAACGAGTAGGAGTGCTTAACATAAAGTCTATATCATCCGAATCTGTCGAATCGACAACAGTAATCCCATATTCGGGGCATAACAGACAATCTTCATCTTCAGGCCTAGTTAACACGAATCCACGATTATTTATTGGATAAGTTAAGTTAAATCCTCCGGGTCGTTGTGAAAGTGTTCCTTTTCTTGTAGTATCTCCTTGAAATAAAATATCGCATTCTCTATATTTTTTTTGTATAATAGGCGTAATATGTTTAATCATTTCAATGGGCGATTTTTCAAATTGATTCAGTGTGTTTTCTTGATATAATGTATGTAATAATTTAATTGTAATCAAATCAATCGGAACTTTTTTCCCGTCAACCTCACAATAAGTCATTAATCCAGGTTCTCCAACAAATCCGCAAAAAGAAAGTAATTGAACGCTATCATAATTATCGTCAAAATAACATTCTTTTTCAAGTCGATTACCTTCGTACCCATGACCTTGTATATATACGGTGATTGCGCTCATATATATTTATCTAATATAAAAATTACTCATTTTTTATTAAACAAAGGGTATAA
>JBBAJS010000021.1:0-68891 GCA_040403975.1 Sediminibacterium sp. | reverse complement strand
AAAATACTTTATTTGACAAATGTCAAATAAAGTATTGATTTGTTTTTTAGTGTGATAAATATTGTAATTTACATTAACAAGTATTAAATTGATTTTCCATTAACTCTATTTGATAGAAATTCATTATAAAATCCAAAGCCACTCAAGCAGTTGCATTAAATATCTTTTGATTAACCCATCATCATAGTAAACTATAATGATGGTAATTTATATCATATTTAATGTTAGCTAATGAAACCAACTACTACTTTACACAACTGTTTCTCATTTACCCGTTTAGTTTTATTGATAAGCCTAATATTTAGTTTAAATGCATTACATGCACAAAACTGGCTAACTCCCAATGAATATGGAGGTGGTTATTATAACAATAATCTTCAAAATGTTTATTTTAAAACTGCTACTCAGGGATGGGCTGTTGGGCTTGGTGGAAGAATTCTTTCTACCAGTAATGGTGGTACAACATGGACTCAACAAACTTCCGGAACTACGTTTGACTTATATGGTGTTTTTTTTATTAGTACTACACAAGGTTGGGTTGTAGGTGCTGGAGGAACACTATTAACAACGAATAATGGTGGAACTACTTGGACACCGCAAACCCCCGGAGTTGTACTACAATGTAATAGCGTTTATTTTGTAAGTTCTACAGTTGGATGTATTGTAGGAAATAATGGAACAATTCTTACTACTGCTGATGGTGGAACTACTTGGACAGCACGAACTTCTGGAACTGCACAAATATTAAATAGTGTTTTTTTCGCCAATGCCACCCAAGGTTGGGCAGTGGGTTATGGAGGTGTAATAAGAACTACAAATGATGGCGGAGCTACTTGGACTGCTCAAACTTCTGGAATTTTACAAACTTTATTCAGTGTTTATTTCACTAGTGCAACTAAGGGATGGGCAGTTGGAGATGCAGGTGTAATTAGAACTACGAATGACGGTGGTGCTAACTGGACAGCTCAAACATCTGGTACTGCAAATAGATTAAATAGTGTTTCATTTAGCAGTGCCAACCAAGGTTGGGTTGTTGCTAGTGGTGGAATAATACGAACTACTAACGACGGAGGTGCTAACTGGACAGCACAAACTTCAAATACATCTGTTTTTTTAAATGGTGTTTCTTTTACAAATGCAACTAATGGTTGGGCTGTAGGTGATGGAGCAAATATTCTTTTTACCAATGATGGTGGAACAACATGGACAAGTCAAACAGCTGCAACTAAACTTATTCTATACAATACTTTTTTTACAAGTGATACAAAAGGATGGGCTGTAGGAGAACAAGGAACTATTTTAACAACCAATGATGGTGCATTAAACTGGACTGCGCAATTCTCAGGTGTTTCTGGGGGTACTGATGTTTTAAAGAGTATCTCCTTTGTAAGTCCCACACAGGGATGGGTAGTTGGAGGAAATAGTAATATTTTAACAACAAGTAATGGAGGTGTTACATGGACGGCACAAAATGCAGGTGCAGAAAATTGGAATAACACTTTTTTTAGGAGTACTACATTGGGTTGGGTTGTTGGTCAAAACGGAGTAATTTATAAAACTATTAATGGTGGAACTGCTTGGACAGCTCAAACTTTAGGTACTACAAATCATGCTCAAAGTATTTTTTTCATAAGTGATACCAAAGGCTGGGTGGTAGGTAATGGAGGATTTATAAGAACTACTAATGATGGTGGGGCAAACTGGACTACTCAAACTTCTAGTACAACTGATAATTTAAATAGTGTTTTTTTTGTTGATAATAATATTGGGTGGGCTGTTGGATCAAATTTAAGAATTTTAAAAACGATTGATGGTGGAGCCAATTGGACTACTCAGGGATCAGCTGGCTTTATTCCTTTGAGAAGTGTTTATTTCACAAGTGCTACACAAGGATGGGTTGTGGGAGAAAATAATATAATACGTTATACTAATGATGGTGGTACAACTTGGTTCAATCAAACTGCTTCTGATAATAATGTATTTTATTATAGTATATTTTTTAGAAACTCTGGAAAAGGATTTTTAGTTGGTTCTGGAGGCAAAATATTTCTAAGTCCATCTAACAACGCCGACCTCTCTGCTATGACTTTATCTAGTGGTACTTTAGCACCTGTATTTGCAGCAGGCACCACATCCTACACAGCAAATGTTCCAAACGCAACTTCTAGTATTACAGTAACTCCAACAAGAGCACAAGTCAATGCAACCATTCAGGTGCGTGTAAATAATGGAACATTTGCAAATGTTGCGAGTGGAACAGCCTCAAGTTTATTAGCATTAAATGTTGGCACTAACACAATTGATGTTAGGGTTACGGCTCAAGATGGAGTTACACAAAAAACTTATACCACAACAATTACAAGAGCTGTGAGCACCAATGCAAATCTCTCTGCAATGACCATTAGTACTGGAACATTAAACCCAACATTTACAACCGGAACAATAGCCTACACTGCAACTGTTCCAAATGCAACTTCCAGTATTACAATAACTCCTACTAGAGAAGAAGCAAACGCAACCATACAGGTTCGTGCAAATACCGGAACATATGCAACAGTTGTTAGTGGAACAGCATCAAGTGCATTAGCATTGAATGTTGGTGCTAACACAGTAGATGTTCTGGTTACTGCACAAGATGGAACAACTCAAAAAACATATAGCATAACAGTTACAAGAGCACCAGCCCCACCAACTTTTACTTCTTTTAGTCTAATAGCTACTAAGCCAGGTGATCAAGTTTCTATTACAGGAGGCGGTTTTACAACTACTCCAGATAATTATATTGTTTCTTTTGGAGCCACCAGAACAACAGTCACTGCATTATCACCACTCAGTATGCTTGTAACAGTTCCGAATGGTGCAACTCATTCTCCAATCAATATTTATGATAAACAAACAGGTTTATCAACCAATAGTTTAAATAATTTTATACCCATATTTAGCCCTACAAAAACAGCAATTGGTTCTAGTGATTTTTCGGCCAAAGTAGATTTTACTGCTGGTACAAGACCTTTTCATACTGCAATCAGTGATTTAGACGGAGATGGTAAACCAGATTTGATCGTTGCTAATAGACAAGCTAGTACAATATCTATACTCAGAAATATATCCACGAACGGAAGTATCGATGCAGGTAGTTTTGCGCCAAAAGTAGATTTCACGGTTGATGCTGAACCCGTTTTTGTCTCAACTGGGGATATAGACGGTGATGGAAAACCAGAAATTGCGATTTTAACTCTGGGTTCAAATTTTGTTACTATACTACGAAATACTTCTACTAGTGGCAATATAAGTGCTTCTAGTTTTGCTTCAAAAGTTGAATTTGCTACTGGCAATCAACCATTTTCTCTTGCATTTGGAGATCTGGATGGAGATGGAAAAACAGACATGGCAGTAGCTAATAACACATTAAATTCAGTTTCTATATTTCGTAATACAAGCACTATTGGAACAATTAATGGAAATAGTTTTTCAGCAAGAGTAGACTTTAGTACTGGAAATAATTCGAACCCTATATCAATAGCTATAGGTGATCTAAATGGTGATGGGAAGCCCGATATGGTTGTAGCCAATACTACTACTAATAATATTTCTATTTTTCAAAATAGTGTAGTAGCTGGATTTTTTAATGCTGGTAGTTTTTTGCCTAGAATAGACATTAGCACTGGAGCTAGTGCATGGTCAGTAGCTTTAGGTGATTTAGATAGAGATGGAAAACTCGATATTGCAGTTGCAAACGATAACAATATGGTATCTGTATTCCGCAATATTAATAATCTAGGAGCTATATTTCCAAATTCTTTTGAACCTAAAGTAGATTTCTCAGCAGGGGGTCGTGGTTTAGCAATTGGTGATTTAACTGGTGATGGCAAACCAGAATTGGTGTCTGTAAATGCGGGTCTTAGAATAGTTTCAGTTTTAACTAACAATGCTGTAAGTGGAAGTATTAGTTCTAGCAGTTTTTCTAATAAAGTAGATTTTACAACTGGTGAAGGTCCATTCTCAACAGCCATCGGAGATTTAGATGGAGATAGTAAACCAGATTTAGTTATCGGATATAATAATTCAACTAATCTTATTTCTGTTCTTCGTAATCTAGATCCACCTCCGGCTCCACCTACGATCACTTCATTTACCCAGAATGTCAAACCTGGAGATCAAGTATCCATAGTTGGAACCAACTTTAATACAACTGCAGCCAACAATATAGTTTTCTTCGGTGCAACTAGAGCAACTGTAACAGCTATAACTACAGGCTTTTCTACATCAGTTTTAACTGTAACCGTTCCAACTGGTGCTACCTATGGGCCTATTTCAGTTTTAAATACGGGTAATGGTTTAACAGCATACAGTTTAAGTAATTTCAATCCTATTTATAGCCCAGCAAAAACAAGTATTACAACTAGAGATTTTGCACCTAAGGTGGATTTTGCATCAGGTTCAAACCCTTTTTCAGTAGTTATAGGCGATTTTGATGGAGACGGTAAGCCTGATATGGCGGTAGCAAGTTCAATTACAAATTCTTTTGTTTCGGTATATCGTAATACATCTACTACTGGTAGTATAAACACTGGTAGTTTTGCTAATAAGATAGATTTTTCAACGGGCTCATCACCATATGTATTATCCATGGGCGATTTAGATGGAGATGGTAAACCAGATTTGGCAATAGCGAATACTGCAGATGCTACAATTTCAGTATTACGTAATACTTCTACCATTGGCAGTATTAGTTTTGCTGCTAGAGTAAATTTTCCAACTGGCACCGGTCCTTATTCAGTAGCAATAGGTGATTTGGATGGAGATGGTAAACCGGATTTGGCAGTAGCGAATTTTAGTTCAAATACGGTTTCTATATTTCGCAATAATTCTACACTTGGCAGCATTAGTTTTTCTGCGAAGGTTGATTTTACAACAGGTACAAACCCAAGATCAATATCTATAGGCGATTTGGATGGAGATGGCAAACCTGATTTGGCTGTAGCGAATATTACTTCGAATAATGTTTCAGTATTTCGCAACACATCTACTCGTGGAAGTATTGATGCTGGAAGTTTTGCAGCCAAGGTTGATTTTACAACAGGTGATGCAGTTTCAGTAACCATAGGCGATTTAGACGGAGACGGCAAGTCTGATTTGGTGGTAGCAAATTATATTTCGAATAGTATTTCACTATTACGTAACACTGCTAATAGTGGTAGTATCGGCCCAAGTAGTTTTGCAGCAAAAGTTGATTTTGAAACAGGAACCTTACCTTATTTAGTTTCCTTAGGTGATTTTGATGGAGATGGCAAACCTGATCTGGCAGTAGCGAATAGTGGCTCAGGATTCGTTTCAGTATATCGTAATACAGCTACTAGCGGTATTCTAAACATTGCAAGTCTTGCACCTAGAGTAGACTTAATAACAATTGGTGGTCAAAGATCAGTTGCCATAGGCGATTTGGATGGGGATGGAAGACCAGATATAGCGGTACCGAATTATAATTTAAATGCTGCTTCTGTATTACAAAATATTCTTCCTTCAAATACAATTAATTCAACCGGAACGCTAACCACTTTAAATACTACTTATGGAACAGCATCTAGCAACACAAGCTTTAGTGTTAGTGGTTCATCTTTAACTGCGAATATTTTAGTAACACCGCCATCAGGTTTCGAAGTAAGCACTTCATCAACTTCAGGCTTTGCTCCAACAGTAACATTACCACAAGTAAATGGTACGGTTGCTGCGACTACCATTTTTGTTAGGCTGAGTGCAACAACTCCTGTTGGAAATTATAGTGGCAACATTGTTTTAAGTAGTACAGGTGCAGCTAATATCAATGTACCTACAGTATTAAGCACTGTTACTGCAAAAGCATTAACAATATCAGGCATTACTGCTAACAATAAAGTATTCGATGGTAATACAACTGCTACTTTAAGTGGCACCCCATCATTGGTTGGAGTAAATGGATCTGATAATGTACTACTTGGCGGGACACCAGTTGCAACATTTGCATCCAGTGCTGCGGGTAATAATATAGCGGTAACTGTAACTGGTTATACCATTAGTGGAACAGCAGCAAGCAATTATACACTTACTCAACCAACAGGTTTAACTGCCAATATTACTTCAGCAACAATTACACTAACAGGTACTCTTTCTGCATTTAGTAGTTGTATAAGCACTCCTTCGACTCCGCAAAGCTTCTCTGTTTTAGGCACCAATTTAGTAGGCAATATTTCAGTAACTGCTCCTACAGGGTATGAGCTATCAACAAGTGCAACAGGAACTTATTCAAGTAATGTTGCTCTTAGTCCAGTAAGTGGAACAGTTACTAGTACAACCATTTTTGTAAGATTAAATAGAGCAACACTCGGAAGTATTTCAGGTAATATTGTTGCAAGTTCTACCAATGCAACCAACCAAACACTTGGAGTAAGTGGAACAGTAAATGTATTATTAACAGTAGCACCAATTACAGGAGCACAACAAGTTTGTTTTGCTTCAACCACACCATTTGCCAGTACAACAACAGGTGGAGTATGGAGCAGTAATAACACAACAGCTGCAACAGTAAATGCAACTACCGGTATTGTTACAGGTATGCAATCAGGAACAGCTACCATTAGTTATGCTGTAACCAATGCAGCTGGTGGATGCGTTACAACAGTTACCAGAGATATCACTGTAAATGCTTTGCCATTGATCACTGCTAGCGCATCTCTAACGGTTGTATTTAAAGGACAAAGCACCCAGTTGAATGTTTCCGCAGTAGGTAATATTGCAAGCTTTGTTTGGTCACCAAGTGGAGGCACTTTAACTACCAATCCTGCTTCAACAACAGTTCGTGTTACACAAAACACAACCTATACAGTTACTGCAACTTCAACTGCGGGTTGTGTGAATACAGCCAATGTAGCGGTGACTACTAAAGATGAAGTGTATGTTGAAACAGTGAATGTGTTTTCTCCAAACGGAGATGGAATCAATGATCGATTTGTAATTAAGAATTTGGATCTGTATCCGAACAATAAATTACAAGTGTTCGACAGAACGGGTAAGATTATTTACGAACAAAATAATTATGCCAATACTTGGGATGGTTATGTAAACGGAAAATTGTTGACCAAAGACACTTATTTCTATGTTCTTACAGTGAATGGTCTTATAGTTAAGAAAGCAACTATCACGCTTGTGAGATAATAAAGAATAAAGAAGAAAGAAGAATGATGAATTTAGAATTAAGAGATAAGAATTTAGAATAAGCGTTTATAAAAACAAAAAGCAATGTTTAAACATATTATAGTAATGAAAAAAATAAATCTTATCGCCCTTTTGCTCGTTGCATTTACATCAATGCAGTTAAGTGCATCTGCACAACAGCAAATGGAAAATACCATGAGTCAGTATTTTAGAAACAGAATGCTTTGGAATCCAGGATTCACAGGTGCGGATGGCAATAAGATATATGCCTTGCAAAACCGCAGCTGGGTGGGCTTTGATGGTGCACCAGTATTAACCAATATCAGCGGTGAAGTAAACTTTGGCTCAAACTCAGCAGCAGGCTTGCAATTTATGAGTGATGTTACAGGCGTTTTATACAGAACTTTTGGTGTACTGAATTATGCCTATAAAGTAAAATTGAGTCAAGAACAAAATATTCGTATTGGTATTTCATTGGCTTTTGCTGGAGATAGAGTGAATAGTAAATACATCGATCAGGGTGGAGCAGTAGATCCATTAATTGTTGCAAGCATTGATAATAAAATACAGTTCGATGGAAATATTGGCGCTGTGTACAACAATAAAAAACTCACATTGGGTTTATCATTTTACAGACTAAGAGAAAACTTTAGTGTAAAGAGTGGCGGAAGTGCCAACCTTGCTTTTGCACAACTAGGAGGTAGCTATGATATTAGCATTGGGGGTGATGAAAAACTCAGTTTAAAACCACTCGCAATGGTTAGACTCTATCGAACCACTAGTGCATTAATAGATCTAGGTGCACAATTTGAATACAACAAACAAGTGAATGTAATGGCTGTTTATCAAAGTACTGGCAATATCAGAGCTGGTGCAGGCATTGCTATGAGTAATTTAGGAGAAGCCAATTTCTTTTACAATACCAATGTTAAAGTAGCCAATGCTGCAAGCCAACAATATGAGATTGGTATTGGGTTGTATTTGAAAGGGAAGAAATAAGCTCATCCAAATAGCAAATCTTCGCTGCCTAAAAAATTGATCAAGAATAATACAGATATCCTAAAAAGTATTGCTCATCAATTTTTTTAAAAGGCTCAGATTTATCTATTTGTATGAGCTCGTTCTCTTTTGTTCAAATGCAATTCTTCTAATCAATTTAATATAGCATTTTACAAATAAATGGTCAACATAAAAAGAGGAGCCTTTTAAAAATTAAAGTGAAACCAAATTGAAATTTAAAAAAAAGCTTTATTTACTTTAATTTTTAGGCAGCGACGATTTTATGTTGACCATTATTAATTGTTAATTCATCTGCGGATCCAATTCTAAACTTGCTGCATCCACTGTAGAGTAATCCCTGATCTCATTGTAAAGCGTTCCTCTTTCTACTGGCTGGCGTTTTACTTGTTGAATCAATCGAACCAAATCCGCAGTGCTCATGGTAGGCGTTTGTTCTTCAGAACCTGCCATGGCATAAATTTTTGTTGAATCATCAATGGTACCGTCGATATCGTTTACGCCAAATGATAAAGTAAGCTGTGCATTTTTTCTGCCCAACATTGGCCAGTATGCTTTGATGTGTGGGAAATTATCCATGTAAATTCTGGAGACTGCATACATCTTCATATCTTCTACTATCGTAGATTCCTTGATATGACTCATGTCATTATCTTGATTGCGAAACTTCAATGGAATAAAGGTATTAAATCCGCTTGTTTTATCTTGAAGACTTCTCAATCTTTCCATATGATCTATTCTGTGCGCAAAGGATTCAATATGACCATACAATAAAGTTGCATTGCTATGCATCCCCAACTGGTGGGCAGTTTCATGAATTTTCAACCAACCTTCCGCATCTACTTTATCATCGCAAATTTGTTTGCGAATATCAGGATGAAATATTTCTGCACCTCCACCTGGTAAAGAATCTAAGCCCGCTTCATGCGCTAAACGCATGCCTTCTTCTACAGAAACTTTTGCCTTCTTAAACATATAATCTAACTCAACCGGTGTAAATCCTTTGATATGTAATTCCGGGCGATGGGCTTTGATAGTGCGTAATAATTCCAGGAAGAATTCGAGGTTCATTTTTGGATGAACTCCTCCAACTATATGCACTTCAGTTACTGGTTTGCCATCGTAACTTTTTACAATATGCATCATTTGTTCGATGCTTAATTCCCAACCTTCTTCTCTATTGGAATACAAACGAGAGTAGGAGCAGAATGAACAAGAAAAAACACAAACATTGGTGGGCTCTATATGAAAATTTCTATTGAAGAAAGTTTTATCTCCATGTTTTTCTTCACGCACCCAATTGGCTAAAGCACCAACATAGGAGAGAGATGCTTTTTCAAACAAAGCAACACCTTCATCAAATTGAATACGCTCTTTGTTTAGAATCTTATAACCAATGGATTGTAATAGGGGGTCTTTTTCTGCGTCTACCAAAACTTTTATCGCTGCACTGTTCATTTGTACTCTTTTAGAATGCAAATTTACGAAATAAGCTTTTGATTCAGATAACTGTTTAAGCTAAGTTGCTAAATAACTCAATAACCTAATAACAACTAATAACTAATAACCAATAACTATCAACTAATATCTAATTCATGAGAATTCCCGCAATAGTCGCAGACAAGTAGGATGCAAGCGTTCCACACAATAAAGCCTTTAATCCCAATTTAGCCAGATCAGCTCTACGGGTGGGTGCCAATTCTCCAATTCCTCCAATCTGCATTCCTACACTGCTAAAATTGGCGAAACCGCAAATGGCGATGCTTACTATGAGCAAGCCCTTTTCTGAAACGATCGGCACTGCTTTGGTGGTCAAATTATTAAATGCTACAAATTCGTTGATAGTGAGTTTCTGCCCCAATAAGGATGCTGCATTGGCCACATCCACTGAAGGAACACCCATTGCCCAGGTCATTGGGTAGAATATTTTACTGAATAAAAAATCAAGTGTAACGCCAGGAATAAATTTACCCAATCCCCAGTTAATAAAAGCGATCAATGCAATGAATCCAATTAACATGGCAATTACATTAATCGAAATTTTCATTCCATCACTGGCTCCATGAGATATTGCATCGATAATATTACTGTATGGGCTTTTTACTTCTAGCTTTACTTCACCCATTGTTTGAGACTCTTCCGTTTCTGGAAATACAATTTTAGAAATCACCAATGCACCTGGTGCTGCCATCAAACTGGCTGCCAGTAAATATTCCGCTTTGGCACCCATATTGGCATACACAATTAATATACCTCCTGCGATACATGCCAAAGATCCACTCATGCTGGCCAATAATTCGCTCTTGGTCATTGAGCTTAAATAGGGGCGAATCATTACTTGCGCTTCTACCTGTCCTACAAATGCACTCGCAACATTACTCAAGGCTTCTGCACCACTTACACGCATGATAAAATTCATGGCTTTGGCTATCAAAGAAACAATGAATTGCATAACGCCAAAGTGATATAGAATTGCCACTAAAACACAAACTAATATTATAGTAGAGGTAACTGAAAATGCAAATACAAATCCTCCTTCACCAAAATCCTTCACACCTGCAGGGGTATTAACCATTACACCGCGATATACAAATGCAACACCTTCACGGGCAAAACGTTCAATTTTTTCCATTCCATGACCCAATATTTGAAAGAAACGGGTAACAGGAGGTACTTTTAGAATAAGAACCGCTATTACAACTTGTAACAGAATGCCACTAATGACTAATCGATAATTGATTCTTCTTTTGTTATTGGAGAATACAAAAGCGATCCCTAAGATCAATATAATTCCAAAAATTCCTTGAAACCTTTCCATAAGCAATTAGTTAGCGATCAATTAGGTTCGGAAGATACGGAATGAATTGGAAAATCAATAGTTGGAAGGGATTAATCAAACAAAAAACCGCATATAGAATATAGTTCTATACGCGGTTCAAATAATTAGTTATTTTCTAATTATTAAGAGATCACAACTAAAAACTACATCAAAGTCTTGATTTTCTTATCCAAAACAGATTTTGGAACTGCACCAATTTGCTTATCTACAATTTGACCTCCTTTAATGAAAAGAATTGCAGGGATCGATGTAATACCATAGTTCACACTTAATCCAGGATTGGTATCTACATTTACTTTACCTACATTAATTTGACCATCGTACTCTTTTGCTAATTCTTCAATAACTGGTCCGATTGCTCTACATGGTCCACACCATTCTGCCCAGAAATCTACTACGGTTAATTTATTACTATCCAGTACCGTTGTCTGGAAATTTGCGTCTGTTAATTCTAATGCCATTTTGTTTATTTTAATTGGATGATTTGAATATGTCTATCATAATTACGATTTAGCAATTATTTCCTTACATAAGTCAAATTTACTGCCAAAGCAGATTAACTGCTTAATTGACTTTTCCACGTGTGTGACTAGATTGTTTTGTCATTTGCAACTGACAAGCTTTCCGCTGTTCTTTTAATTGGATACCATCTGAAAAAAGTAGCTGAGCGCCATAACCACTCTATTGGGCCATAATTATAGCGTTTTAGCCACCAATTCCCTACAATTACTTGAAAACCAAAGAATAAGACCGCTATTCCCCAATTTAAAAAAGGTGGCGTTTTTCCTACCAAGCCAAAACCAACATGATAAAACAATAGGAGCCCTAAAGCTGTTTGAGTCAAATAACAGGTTAATGCCAATTTGCCCACTGTTGCAAAAGATTGAACGGCTTTCTGCCAAGATGGTTTATACATTAATAAACTTAGCCCAGTTACATAGAAAACAACGAAAGCCGCATTGAAAGTATCATAGATGATTCCAAAAAAGAATCCGACTACCGGATTCTGATCCCATTTTAATTTAAATAATTCATTGGCACCAATAATGGAAAAAGCAAGAATTAATAAAATCAATCCGAGCCAGGCTGTTTTTTTACAAAGTTTTTTAAATATAGGTTTTGATGATTCCAAATTCCTGAACCAATCCATTCGTCCTGTATACATTCCTAAGAGAAAGAATCCATAAGTGATGTAAATTCTTCCACCTAATACCTGAAACCGAAATTTGACATATAAATTGTTCCAGTTATCTAAAAGCAATTGTTTCCAACCTGCTTTGCTCATGATGTTATAATACACTTTAGGATCCATCCCAAAATCAAAACCTGCATTTTTAGGATCGATGATAAACTTGATCACATCTACTAATTTGCCTGGAACATTTAATGCGAACATTATTCCTAATACTAAGATCAATTTATTACTTGCTTTGCGCAAAGGCAATAGCAACAAGCCTAATGGAGCATAGATCGATAAAATATCACCACGCCAAAATGCATGATGTATCAAACCAATAATACCTAACAAAATAATTCTCCAACCATATCTTAGAATGAAATTGTCCTGGCGTTTCTCCATGCTTTGCATTTGCAGGTAAAAACTCAATCCAAACAAAAAAGAAAAAAATGCAAAAAACTTTCCAGCAATTAATATATCATTTAAATAAGGAACAATTTGACTTCCAATGTCTTTATACTTGGTAAATAATTCCTGTGGCAGAGGGCCAGCACTGTACCAAAAGATCATGTGTGCTAAAAGAATACCGAATAAAGCCATGCCACGAAGTGCATCTACTGTTTGAATTCTATTGGGTTGAACTAAATTCTCCATGATAGTATGATTGTTTCAACTTCAAGTAAGTTAATTAAACGCTTATCATCAAATCTAAAAGTACAAACGCAAAAAATCAAGTATAAAGCAGGTTATAGAAGGATGAAATTATCCCACCAAACCCACTCGAACGTCAACATCAGGATTATTCATTAAGAAATCGGCCATTTCTTCGTTCATTAGAAATCCTTTTTCAATGGTATACATACTGATGCGCAAATTTTCTTTGGGCTCATACACATTGAACTTTAACGTTGATTTACCTGGATTCGATCTAAGGTTTTTCTCTAAAAATTGCAGCATTGAAATGTTCATTGCACTAGGATGCATACTTATTTCTACACTTCGCGTAAGGTTTTGCTTTACGGTTTCCAATAAACTCATTGTATTGATCTTAAACTCAAATACATTGGGTTGATTGTACCTGTTTCTAAAAAATCCATTGAGTAAAATATTTTGCCCTTTCTCTAAATAGTTTTGAAATTTTACATAGTCTTCGCTCCACAAAACATATTCTGTTTTACCGCTATAATCTTCCATGGTAAATGAACCAAAATTCTTTCCAGTTTTGGTAACACGATGCTGCACATCTGTTACCAAACCCGCTACACGCCACATTCTTCCGGGGTTAGGCTGCAATGCAATGGCATCTTTTGCTTCATTGAAATCGGCTATATTGGTGATCTCGTAATGTTTGAGTTCGAACTTAAAATGATCCAGTGGATGCCCACTCATAAACATACCCGTTACCTCTTTTTCGTAATTAAGTAGTTCGGTCAAAGTCCATGGTTCTGCATTGGGTATCTTTGGTGTGGGAACAGTCATAGCACCTGGCAAATCTCCAAACAATGTATTGGTGGTACCATGGTTCATGCTTTGTTGTTGCTGACCATATGCAATGATCTTTTCTAAACCGGTTACCCTTTCTCCATCAGCAATTCTAAAATATTGTGCCCGATGAAATGCCGGAAAACAATCGAAAGCACCAGAGTAAGCAAGACTTTCCATCGATTTTTTATTGACCGATTTAGTGAGCACTCTTTTTACAAAATCGAAAATATCGGAGTAAGGTCCATTCTTTTGTCTTTCGGAAATCAATTGTTCAATAGCCATTTCACCAACACCTTTCAAACCACCTAAACCAAATCGAATTTCTCCTTTTTTATTTACAGCAAATCCTTTCAGTGATTCATTAATATCTGGCCCCAATACTTTAATGCCCATTCTTTTACACTCTTCCATAAAGAAAGTGATCTTCTCAATATTGCCCTGGTGATTCAATACAGCGCTCATGTATTCACCTGGGTAATGCGCTTTTAAATACGCAGTTTGATAGGCTACAAATGCATAGCATGTTGAATGCGATTTATTGAATGCATATTGTGCAAATGCTTCCCAGTCGGTCCAGATTTTCTCCAGTTTATCAGAAGCATAGCCTTTAGCAGTGGCACCACTAATAAACTGGGCCTTCATTTTATCGAGCACCGATTTTTGTTTCTTACCCATTGCTTTACGCAATACATCGGCATCACCTTTAGTAAAGCCAGCAAGGCTTTGACTAAGCAACATCACTTGCTCCTGATACACGGTAATACCATAGGTTTCGCCTAAATACTCCTTTGTATCTTCTATATCATAAGTGATGGGTTCCTTGCCATGTTTACGATCTATAAAGAGTGGAATATAGGCAATCGGCCCTGGACGATAGAGGGCGTTCATGGCAATTAGATCATCAAATTTATCGGGCTTTAATTCGCGCAAATATTTTTGCATGCCCACACTTTCAAATTGAAATGTAGCATTGGTTTCTCCGCGTTGATACAACAAAAAAGTTTTTTCATCATCCAAAGGAATGGTATCTAAATCGATGGTGATACCATGATTTTGTTTGATCAGCTCAAGCGCTGTTTTTAAAATAGAGAGGGTTTTTAATCCCAAAAAGTCCATCTTAATTACACCTGCATCTTCAATGATACTTCCTTCAATTTGCGTTACCCATAAATCGGAATCTTTTGCTGTAGCAACAGGTAATAGTTCGGTAAGATCAGTAGGTGCAATGATGATGCCTGCTGCATGTATGCCTGTATTTCTAACAGATCCTTCCAAACGTTCTGCTTCCTTCAACACTTGCGAACGAATATCTGAACCCTTATAAATTTCTCTTAGTTTTTTTACGTTCTCTATATCTTCTGGTTGATAGCCTTCTTTTTCTTCCAGTGATTTAGCACCTTCTTTAATAGTGAGTGGTGCTTTTAATACCCTGCCCAATTCAGTACCTGGTTTATCAGGAACTAATTTGGCCAACATATTGCTTTCCGCTAATGGCAGATCGAGTACACGAGCCACATCTTTGATACTCATTTTTGCAGCCATGGTACCATAAGTAACAATTTGCGCTACCTGACTTTTGCCATATTTATTGACAACATAATCAATCACTTTTTGTCTGCCTTCATCATCAAAATCCGTATCGATATCGGGCATGCTCTTACGATCGGGATTCAGGAATCTTTCGAAAAGCAAATTGTATTTAATCGGATCGATATTGGTAATACCAATACAATAAGCCACAACACTACCAGCAGCAGAACCTCTTCCTGGCCCAACAAATACGCCCATTTCTCGGCCTGCTTTAATAAAATCACTTACAATTAAGAAGTACCCTGCAAATCCCATGGTACGAATAGTGAAAAGCTCAAAATCAATTCGCTCTTGAATTTCAGGTGTAAGATCGCTGTATCTTTTTGCAGCACCTTCTCGGGTAAGGTGTTGCAAAAATTCCCACTGATTCATGTTGGCATCTTTATGCACTTGAAATGAAGCAGGAATCGGAAAAGCAGGTAATAGAATATCTTTTTTTAAGTTGAGTACTTCTACTTTATCTACAATTTGATTGGTATTATCGAGCGATTCAGGAATATCATGGAAGAGTTTTTGCATCTCTTCTGGCGTTTTAAAATAAAACTGATCGTTCGGAAATTTAAAACGTCTGTTCTTTATTTGAACCTCATCATTTACAAAATCATCAAAACCAGGTGTACTTTGTTTTTCACCGGTATTGATGCATAATAAAATATCGTGCGCATTGGCATCATCCTGATCTACATAGTGGCTATCATTGGTAGCAATAACAGGAACATTGTACTTCTTCGAAAATTTCAACAATGTTTGGTTGATGATTTCCTGTTCTTTGATATTGTGCCGTTGAATTTCGATATAATAATCTTCTCCAAATAAATCGAGCCACCATTTAAATTCCTGTTCTGCTTTTTCTTCGGATTGATGCAAAATAGTTTGAGGTACATATGCACCAATGCAACAGGTAGTTGCTATTAATCCTTCATGGTATTTTTCAATCAATTCTTTATCTATTCGCGGATACTTACTGTACATACCCTCGATATAACCAAGAGAAGTAAGCTTCACTAAATTTTGATAGCCGATTTTATTCTTCGCAAGCAGCACCTGATGGTATCGATCGTCTTTTACTTCTTTGGTAAATGCTTTAACATGACGGTCTTTTACCACATAAAATTCACATCCAACAATTGGTTTTACTACAGGCTCAACTATATCCTTTCCATTTTCATCTTTGCCGGTTACTTTGGTATTCTTCCAGGCCTGACTCACAAAATCAAACGCACCAAACATATTACCATGATCGGTAATTGCCAGGGCAGGCATCTGGTTATCTGCCGCCTTTTTGTATAAATCTGCTATTGATGCAGCTCCATCTAATAAAGAATATTGAGTATGTACGTGTAAATGAGAAAAACGATTCATGATCCGACGAAGTTCGTTGAAAGATACCCTCCAAAAAAGCAACAATTTTCCACATTTATAAAAGCCTTAAATTGCGCCTCATATGAGATTGAATTCATATATCATTTTCGTGATCATGCTGGTGCTTACTGCCAGTTGTCATTCCGTGAAAAAGACCACCAATACCAAAAAGAAAAGCGCTCAGAAAAGGGAATTTATCAATGGGATAGAAGTAACATTGGGCTCCACCACCAAGACCAAGCACAATACCGATAGCGATTCTAAAGGAAATACCAAAAAAGAGTCTGAAGTCTATACCAGTAAATCTGAAAAAGAAAAAGCTCATTATTTACAGTTAAAATATGCGGTGATTGTAGATGTGCCTACTAATAAATTGAAAAATATTGATTTGCTTGAATTAATAGATAAATGGTGGGGCACCAAATATTGCATTGGTGGAAATACGCAAAAATGCATTGATTGTTCCGGTTTTACTCAAATTTTGGAAAGAGAAATTTTTTATACCACATTGCCCAGAACTTCACAGGAACAATACAAAGAATCAAGAAGGGTAGAGCTGGAAGATTTAAGAGAAGGTGATCTGGTGTTTTTTGGCTCTGGAAGATCTATCAGCCATGTGGGTGTTTATTTACAGAATAACAAATTTGTGCACGCTTCTACTTCGGTGGGTGTTACTATCACCGATTTGAATGATAAGTATTGGAAGCCCAAATTTGTGGGAGGAGGACGACTAAAGTTATTTTAGTTATTAGTTATTGGTTATTAACAATTCATAATTATCGAAAGGGTTACTTTTTAGTAAAAAAGGTATAAACCCCTATAAATCGAAAAAATGATACAAAAAACATATTTTAAGACCAAAAGCTATTGTAAAGTAAAATTTTCTTTTTCTGTTGAGAACGCAGAAACCATTGAAATTTTGGGATTAAATAGCGATTGGGAGAATTCTATAGTAATGAGCAAAAAGAAAGATGGCAGTTTTACTGCAGACGTTTCTTTAGAAAAAGATTCTCAGCACGAATTCAAATACCGCATCAATGCATCTGAATGGATCAACGATCCTACAGCTGACAGCGAAACCCCAAATGTATATGGAGGTAGTAATAGTGTAGTTTCGATTTAGTTAAATCGTTTCTTGAAATTATCAATTAACTGACCGGCATCAGGAGTAAGTTTCAACTGAATAACTGCACCAATTAAGATTCCAGAAAATACAATTGATCTGCCAAATATTCCTACCCATCCTGAAATTCCATCCAATAGAAAATAAGCAAGTGCATAAGCAATTGCTGCAACTAAAATGGAAAGCACTGTTTTATAAGTGAATGGTTGCATGTTGAATTTTCTTCTCAAAAATTCGAAGCGGATAAAATTATACACGGAATAGGCTGCTAATTCTGCAAATGCTGAACCAATGATTCCATAATTTTTAATTAAAAAATAGGTGAGAGGCAAACGAAAAGCCAATAAAACTACCCCACTAAAAAAATCGAATCTCCAAAAAGTAGAGGTATTGATCACCATTGCATTTAATCCTGTTCCTGCATCAATAATGCGCACCATGCCTAAAATAAAAATGGTTGCAATACCTGCTTCATAATCTTTTTGAATATCGAGCACGATCATCCCTTGTTGCACATTGAGCCATAGATTCCCAAAAATAAATAAGGCCATCAATAATAAATTGATGCAAGAGCGATTATAGATACGTTTGATTTCTGTGATGTTTTTATCTTTCCAGGCCCTCGAGAGCACACTAGCAGAAACCGCTTGTATACTACGTTGTGGCACTTGAATTAAATTGGCTGCATACTGTGCCAATCCAAAAACGCCTACAACAGCTAATCCCTGAAACTTAGCAATAATGAAACTATCGATGGTTGCTGCAACAGAAGCGATGATCGTTCCACTATAAATCAATAGCTGCATACTCATCATTTTCTTCCAGAACTTTTTACTGACCCTGCTAACCGTTTTTGGAAAATGCAATTGATTGCTCTTGTATAAAAAACCAGCCAACACCAAAAATATGGCTAAATATAAAAAAGCAAAAAGATGTACAAAGTCTTCGAATTTGATCAGTTTGAAAAAATAAAGAATGATCAATACACTCGTAAGAATTCTTAACCCTGTTTCTTTTAAAAAATTGGATAGTACCGATTTTTGTAATGCCCAGGCAAAACTTTCAATGACCGAAAAAAACAACATACCCATTGCAAAAGGGAACATCCAATAATAGTAATCAACAATCAGTTTAGATTTTTCAGAAAACTGGTGAACAAAAACTGGTTGAAAATACCAACCCAAAATAATTACGAGAACAAATCCAATAAATGCAGAAACCATTCCCCATGTCATCAGATCTATTTGATGCGCTTCGAGATTGTCTTTGTAATAAGGGTAGAATTTATAGATCACAGGAATAATGCCCAAGGCCCCAAACGCATACATGTTCTGAGCAAAATCAAAGAATATTCTAGTAAGTGCAAATTGCTCAGGAGTGAAAGACCCGTTCTTAGTATAAAAATACATATTAATGGCACCGATAAAAAATCCGATGTACACCAATATGCTCGAAATGATCGTTTGCTTTCTGATGCTTCCCATGTGCTAATTTACTTTGATGGACATTTCTTTTCTTTCCATCAATTGTATGTAAAAGTAAGGGACTAATGCTTTTATTTGTGCATCAGTAATTTGTTCTGATGTTAATGGAATGTTAGACCATTCCTTGTATTTTGGTTGAATGCGCTGCATGGATGTACCCAAATTGACCATTAAAGGCATGTCAAATCCATCTACAGCCTCCATCCAACGGAAATTGAGCGATTTTCCATCCGCAGCAAAATAATATTCTAAAGTAGGCACTTGTGTAGTTCTCAAATACTGATCAAAGATTTTTGTCAATGAGAAACCAGCATATTTGCTCATGAATATTTCTACATCTGTAGTGGTAATTGTTTGATGATAAAAAGTTTTATTCATTCCCCTTAACATGGCTCTGAACAAAGTATCGTTATTCATAGCCATTCGAATATTGTGAATCATCGCCGCACCCTTAGGATACATATCTCCACTTCCTTCATTTTGAACATTGTATGCTCCAATTATTGAAGCATTGTTTCGAATGTTTTTTCTTATTCCCAAACTATATTCATTCCCTGCATTGTTACCTGATTGCCATTGGGTGAACAAGGTTTCGGTATAAGTGGTAAACCCTTCATGGATCCACATATCAGCAATGTCTTTGCTGGTAATATTATTGCCAAACCATTCATGCCCACTTTCATGCACAATAATGAAATCCCAAAGTAATCCCCAACCAGTTTTGGATTGATCTCTTCCTAAATAACCATTCAGGTATTTATTGCCATAGGCAACATTACTTTGGTGTTCCATTCCTAAATAAGGAACATCTACTAATTTATATCCATCTTCATAAAATGGATATTTGCCCATCCAAAATTCGAAACAGGCCAACATGGTTTTAACCTGGGCAAATTGCTTGATCGCTGCTTCTTTATTGGAAGGAAGCACATAATAAGAAAGGTCTAATAATCCGCCTTCACCTTTAAAACTGTCTTTGATGAGTAGGTATTTCCCAATATTCATACTCACTCCATAATTATTAATGGGGTTCTTTACTTGCCAACTAAATGTTTTTGTATGATCCTTATTCGTAACAGTTTTAATTAGACGACCATTAGAAACAGCCGTTAATGTATCGGGTACAGTGATATTGATGTTTACTCCTGCATCAGGTTCATCGTACTGATGATCTTTACAAGGCCACCAAACGCTTGCCCCAAGCCCCTGACAAGATGTTGCAATATAGGGAGCGCCAGTAGAGTCTTTCTTCCAGCTTATACCACCATCCCAAGGTGCACGTTTGGCTTCTCTTGGTGTACCATGGTAATAAACGGTGATATTGGCCATTTTGCCTATAGGAATAGCAACAGGTAATTGCAGAAATGCAACATTGCTATCTCTTTTGAAAGGAATCTTTACTGATTTGCCATTTGTTTGATTATACAACACGCTATCCATGATCAGCGGTTGCTGCAAATCGATTTGCATTGTTTTTCCAACCTTGATGGTTTTGAAGCGAATAGCTACTTTTCCTGCAATTGTTTTATTGGAAATATCAGGCTTTATATCAATGGTATAATACTGCAAATCCCACCAGGCTCTTTCGGGAGTAATACTACCACGAATAGAGTCTGCATGAGAAAAGGTTCTAGCTGATTGAGCTATTGATGTTTGCAGGATTAATAAACTTGCAATAGTACATACGGCAAGTCCAATAATGGATGAGCTTAATTTCATCCAATAAAAATACCATTTCCCAATTAAGAAATAAAAATTAAGAATTATGAACTACTTGATTACTCAATAACTCAATAACCAATAACCAATAACTGTTATCAGTTAATGTTTTAGTTTAGCCTTAAACACTTTCTCAAATTTCTCCAGCTTGGGCTGAATTACAAAACGGCAATAGCCTTGATTTTGATTGGAATTATAATAATTCTGGTGATAATTTTCGGCTGGATAAAAGTTTTTGAAAGGTTCTATCACTGTTACAATTGGCTTAGGCCATGCACCCGATTTATCTAATGCTGCTTTATACTTTTCAGCTTTTTCTTTTTGATCGGCATTATGGTAAAAAATAGCGCTTCTATATTGCGGCCCTACATCATTGCCTTGCTGATCCATGGTGGTAGGATCGTGGGTTTTCCAAAACACTTCTAATAATTCATCGTAAGAAACTTTAGCAGGATCGTAAATGATTCTACACAATTCTATATGTCCAGTGTTTTTATCACAAACTTGCTCATAGGTAGGATTCTCTACAAATCCACCGCCATATCCACTTAAAACTTTCTCAACGCCATTAATTCTTTGGAAGAAAGCTTCTGTACACCAGAAACAACCTTCGCCAAAAGTGGCAGTATCTCTATTTGGGCCGGTAACATTGGGGTCGTTTAATTCAGTTGTCATAGTTTGATTTTTAGTAACTAATTTTTTATCCGTCTCATTTTCTTTAGAAGGCGCAGCAGCACATGCTATCAGACAAATAGAAGACAATGCACTAAATAATAAGTTCTTTTTCATAATAGGTAAATCTACGTTTAGTATATACAAACCTCGTGGTATTTTGTTTGATTTACGTTGCAAATTAGCCTTCCTTACAAGAATCCTATTTTGAAAATGTGAAAATTATCATAATAGTTAGTAGTTTTATTTTAACCGTACAGCTATGAGTTTCAAATCCCAACTCAAGAAATACTTTTCATTAAGTATAGAGACCCTATTATTATTAGGCCCGATCATCATCTTTGTGATATTCTACTTCTTTTATAAGGGGATGAACATCAATCCATATTTCACCATCTCCATCCCGTTTATAATTAGTAATAACGTAATAATCATTCATTTGGGTTTATATTCAGTTCCTTATTTAATGCACCGCTTTTTAAGGGACAAACAATTAGGATCCGAAGCTATTCATTATGGCCATGTATTATTATCTATTGGGCTATTATTTGGAATGTTATTTACTTACCAACTGAATGTTCCATTATCCTATACAGGGAGAGAAAATAGTGTAGCCGTTTTTGGCCTTGCTCCTGAAACTTTAGCAGGAATGGAAGCTACTGCAGGAACATATCTAGTACTTGGGCTGCAATTATTAATACAGCTTATTTTCATATTGTATGCTTTAATATTGATGTTCCCATCTAAGCAGAAATCAATAATTAACGAGTATTCTCAGGCTAATTAGCACAAGCACTTACCTTTGCCGTTAAAATAGGCAAAGAAGCAATGCGTTTATATCCCGAATCGGCATTAACCCAATTAGAATTCGACAAAGTAAAAACACTATTGGCGGAGCTTTGTAAAACCGATTATGCACAAGAAAAGGCGCAACACTTGCGCATTCATACTCGAAAAGATTTTATTGATAGAGACTTACATCAAACCAATGAGTTCAAACTCATTTTATTACAAGGCCAATATTTCCCCAACGATTTTTTGATCAATATTAAAAGAGACATAAAACTCTTATCCATTCCTGGTGCATTATTGGTAGGAGAGCAATGGATGCAAATAAAAAAACTCACCGAAAGTATTGGAAGTATTTTCAGGTGGTTTGATAATGAACGAAGAATGGCTTTTCCTGCTTTAACATTGGTTCTACGTGATAGTTATTATGAGAAAGCAATTGTGGAAATGATCAATGAAGTGTTGGACGATAGCGGTGTAGTAAAAGACAATGCATCACCCGAATTACAAAAAATTAGGATGAGTTTATATAAGCGCAGGAATGAGCTACGCCGCATGTTTGAGAAAGTCATTCAAAAAATGGCCAAAGCTGGCTATACTGCTGATATTGATGAAAGTTTTAGTAATGGAAGAAGGGTGGTAGCCGTTTTCTCAGAACATAAAAGACAAGTGAAAGGTATTTTACATGGTGAGAGTGATAGTAGAAAAACAGCTTTTATAGAACCAGAAGAAACCATTGAACTCAATAATGAAGTTTTCTCTTTAGAGAACGAAGAACTGCAAGAAGTACAACGCATTTTAAAAGCATTAACGGCAAGACTATCGGTATATGCTCCATTATTAGATAGTTATTTACAAATAGTTGGAGAATATGATTTTATCAAGGCCAAAGCACAACTGGCTGTAAAAATGAATGGAAATTTACCTGAAATTGCGGATAAAGCACAGATGGTTTTGGTAGATGCTTATCATCCATTATTGTATCTCTACAATCAAGTGGCAGGTAAAAAAACAATACCAGTTACACTCACACTCAATGAGCAACATAGAATATTGGTCATCAGCGGGCCTAACGCAGGCGGTAAAACCGTAACCATGAAAACCATTGCGCTTAATCAAATGATGGTGCAAGCTGGTTTATTAGTACCCATGAGCGCTTTGTCTCAGTTAGGGATCTTCAAACAATTATTCATACACATCGGCGATACCCAGAATTTACAATTTGAACTAAGTACTTATTCCAGTCATTTATTGCACATGAAGCATTTCATGGAAAATGCCAATGGAAAAACTTTATTCTTTATAGATGAACTCGGAAGTGGTTCCGACCCCAACCTAGGAGGTTCATTTGCAGAAGTGATTATGGAAGAATTGGCAAGGAAGTATTCCTATGGAGTAGTAACAACCCATTACTTGAATTTGAAAGTAATGGCCAATCATACCCAGGGAATTTTAAATGGAGCTATGCAGTTTGATGAAGTGAATTTGCTACCCATGTACAAACTCATCACTGGCAAGCCAGGTAGTTCCTACACTTTTGCTATTGCAGAAAGAATAGGATTACCCAAGCACTTGATCAATCGTGCACGAAAATTGGTAGAAGACGATCATTTTAAGTTAGATAAATTATTGAATAGAACCGAGCAAGACTTACAGCATTTAGAGAAAGAGCAGAAAGAGTTGAATCGCTTGATGAAAGAAAACGAGCGATTGAAAAAAGAAATGGAGCAGGTGTTGAATAAAGAGAAACATCGTCAGCAAGTAGAGATATTACGCAATCAAAATCAAATAACAGAAGATCGTTTGGTCTATTTAAAAGACATGGAACGAAAGCTAAAGCAGATAGTATTGGATTGGAAAAAAAGTGATAACAAAAATGAAGTAGTAAAAAATTTACAAGATTTATTATTCAAACAAAAAGAAAAAATAGTAGTAAACAAACTCGCAAAAAAAGTAGATAAACAATATAAAGAACTTAGTCAAACTATTTCAGTTGGCAGCTTAGTGAAATTGAAAAAGAATTATCAGGTAGGAGAAGTAAAAGAGATCAGGGGCAAGCGGGCCATTGTTCAAATTGGATCATTGCCAATCAATGTGGAATTGGCTGATTTGATATCGGTGCAAAAAATCGAGGAGCCAAATTAATTTTTTATTTTTAAATACATAAATATTACTTTATTTGTTTTATTAATCACTCAAACGACTTTGGGTCAGATAAATGCAACTGTTATAGATAGTAAAACAAAAGAAAAAATACCATATGTAAATATTTGGAATGAAAATGGTAAATGGGGCACATCTGCTAACGAAAATGGAGAATTTAATTTAATTAAATTTGACAGCTCTACTAATTTCATTTTTTCGGCAATTGGCTATAAAACTGCAAAATACAAATACAACTCAATTTCAACTGTTGTTGAATTAATTCAAGAATCGAAAGAACTAAAAGAAGTAGTTGTTCGATCAAGAAAAAATACAATTGAATACCAATTCGGAAATTTTAAGAAAGCAGAAGTCAAACATAGTTGGGTTACAGGTGGTGGCCCTTTAATTTTAGCAAATCATTTTCCTCATAAAGAAACTTATAATAAAACACCCTTTTTAAAAAATATAGGTATTCTTACAATTAGTGATGTCAAAAATGCAAAGTTCAATATTAGACTTTACGAATCAACAGAAGGAGGAGAGCCAGGATCTTTGATTTACGAAAATAATATTATAGGAAATGCAAAAAAAGGTAAGAATATAACAGAAATAGATATATCCAATTTGAACATATTATTTCCTCAAAATGGTCTTTTTATTGCTTACGAATTTCTTATTACAGAGTCTAATAAATATGAATATGTATATACAATAAAAGATTCAAGTGAAAAAAACAAAGCAATAGATTACGAACCTAATGTTGGTACAGTACCCTGCGACTTTAAGGAAAGAATGTGGTCTTATAAAAATGGAACCTGGGCTCAAGGAGATTTTAAATTTCTAGAAACAAAAAATGAAAACAAAGGAAAATTCCACCAATTGGCAATTCAATTAACTTTATCAAATTAAAATAATTGACACCAATTTATTCCGATTTAAACCCTAAACGGACTTGACTATACATTTCATGCATGATTTGCATATGCGGTGCTGTAAGTACTGCGAGTCCTAAAAATAAGTAACCCATAGTGGCTGTATTGCTTGCAAACATGAATCCAGCAAAACCCACAACCGCAATTCCTACAATAGCTAAACTACTATAGAATATAATCTGCTGAATGATGATTTTCTTGCTAAAGCGATTCTTGTCACGCAAATAACTAACAATATTATTTAAGGATAAAAAAGAATGCCAAACAACAAAATAAAAAGTAAAGCCTAAAAGCATCGGCAAACTAAAAAGTATAAATAAAATCAAGGCAAAGCGAATCAAAAAATAACCATTTGCGTTAGTGGTATTGTCCCTGTTTTTTAGAAAATAAATAAAGGTTGTAGAAAAAAAAGCGATTCCAGTAATTGACAACAATGTGTATCTGTGTAGGTCTATCCAATTAATAAGGACTGCATTCTTTTTGCCAGATTCAAATTGTAAGTAAATGGGCATTACATCTTCAAAATGATGTAATAGAATTACAGAAAGTATTAAAAGCCCATAACTGATTATAAATATTTTACCAAAGAAAGTATCTGTCTTGAACTGATATAGATCCGTTTCTCCAAAATGATAGGCGGCAAAAAAGATGAAAAGAATATTACCTATTACTGGAAAGAACCAAAGCACTGCTGCAAATAAAAATAATCTACCTAAATAAATTCCTAGAAAACGAAATTTTGAAAACGATTGCTGATTGCTTTCTGCATTTTGATTGGCAACTAAAAGATCTGCTGCACCATGTGGTACGCCTAACAATAAAATACCTACAATAAAAAAAACAAATTGCAGATTGATATTGAATGAATAGATATAATGTTGTGTAATTAACAAAACAAATCCAGCTATTAACAAGCAAATTCTTATCATGGCAATTCTTTAAATAGACAAAAGAAGAAAGGGAGTGCAGGTATTTATTGCTGCACTCCCTCTAATTATACCAAGTTAAGCTTTTGCCTTATCAGACTGAGCTAATGCATATATTACTAAACCAAATCCAATCTTATTTATGGCATCTCCGATATTGTAAACAATATCCATAGACAATCCTTCAAAAACTCTTACTCCGAATAATCCACCAGCAGTTCCAGCGATGTATCCAACTGGATAGATTGCCCAACCAACTAGTACAAACCAACCCAATGTTTTTACTGCTTTTGCAACAGCAGGTCCAGCATTGGAAGCAAGTGTTGCTACTTCTCCAAACCAAACTAAATAAACAATGTAGAAATAAGCGATACCACTAATCAAACCCCAGATCCAACTTTGGGTTTCATTACCGTAAATAGCTTCTCCAATATAACCTGTAATCAACATCACCAATGACGCAGCAATTAGTTTCCATAACAAACCAACTTTTGCTCCAGCTTTTTTGGTGATCAAATAAAACTCAACACACATCAAAGGAACAGTTAAAATCCAATCTACATAACGGAAGAATACTGGAGATTCGCCAGTTTCTAGATTGTAGCCACGCATGTAATAATAGTGAACAGCGGCAATGAACGTAATCAAACCAGAAACTAAAATAGATGTTCTCCATTTTTGATCCACATTTGATAATTCAAAAAAGAAGAAAACGGCGGCTGCCATCATAGCCATAGTACCTATAAAGAAGGTAAAAGCTACATAATTGGTGTTAGCAACGGGGAGTGCTGACAGGAAATTTTGATACATGTTTAAAAATTTGAGGTTGAATTAATAACTTATTTAAACATTTTGTTTAAGCAAGCGTTTGCTAAACTTAAACACAAAATTTTAATAAAAGTTTAAAAAGTTAATAATTCATTAAAATAAGTGGCTTTGTTAACTCTTTTTGCAATTATTCTTAAATAACCTAAACAGTATATTCAATACTTATCATGTGTATTAATAGTAAATTTGAAAATGAAGTGTAAATATTAACTATGAAAAGACCATTTCTTCTTGCCTTTCTAATTGCATTTTATTCATGCAATATTGTTTCGGAAAAAAAAGTAAAAACTATAACTGTTGCCGATACTACATTTGAATCGGTTGAAATGAATGACAGTGCAGCAATAACCCCAATGCATTTTTCAAAAAAATTAGCTCTTGGAAAATATGGTTTTACTATTATCTCTACTGGAGATGGATCTATACAAGAATTAATCATTCAACCAATTGGTTTGAGTATAATCAATGACCCTTTAATTGATTCCATTGATGGATCTGTAACCAATGCAGAAATTGGAGATATCAACTCAGATGGGTTCCCTGAAGTTTTGGTGTATACTAATTCAGCAGGAAGTGGAAGCTATGGAGATGTAATTGGATATTCCTGCAATAATGGAAAATCAATGAGTCGAATTTATATGCCACCTATTTCTGATAATAAAAAAGCGGCAATTGGTTATATGGGGCATGATGAATTTACAATAGGTGAAGGAAAACTATTGCGCAGATACCCTGTTTATCATTCAATTGAACCCAATAGCAATCCATCAGACACTATTAAACAAATACAATACAAATTGAAAGATGGCGAAGCTTCTCGTAAATTTGTAATTGACAAAATCATTCAATTTAAAAAATAGCAACTAAAAAATATCAATCAATGATCATTGACCAACTAAGCCAATTACAGAAATACGCTCATTTACATCCAGTTTTTCAAAAAGCAGTTGCTTTTATAGAATCCAATGACCTGGATACTTTAACTCCTGGCGAAATTACCTTCGATGAAACCTTAAGAATCATTGTGATTAACGATGTATTGGTTGCAAAAGAAACTTCAATTGATGCTTTTGAATGTCACAACGCAAATATTGATATTCAAATAATTTTGGAAGGTACTGAAACAGTTGGATGGAAGCCAAGGAATACATGCCATTCTCCAAAAGGGGACTATAGTGCTGAAAAAGATGTGCTATTTTTCAAGGATGCACCTGATATGTATTTTCAATTACATAAGGGTCAATTTGGCATTTATTTTCCCAACGATGTTCATGCACCGATGATTGGAGATGGTTCCATTAAAAAGATTGTAATGAAAGTATCTGTCTGATTCTTTCCGCTCATCCAAAAAGACTTTGTATTGCTAGTTGATTTTTTACCTTGTTGGTAAATTATTTTTATGCAACCTATATATCGTTTAACAAGTGCTTTTACGCTGACTTTAATCGGCTTATTCGTTCAAGCACAAGCCATTAAAATTCCGTCATCAACTAATTTATCTTCCTCTGTGGGTAGGAGACTAGGAGCTACGGAAATTAATATTACTTGGAATGCTCCTGGTGTAAAGGGCAGGGAAGGTAAAATATGGGGAACAGATATTGCACCTTATGAGTTTACAGTATTGGGTTTTGGATCTGAAGTTAAATCTCCATGGCGAGCTGGTGCCGATGAAAATACGACCATTCAATTTTCTACAGATGTAATGGTTAACGGCAAAAAACTACCTGCAGGAAAATATGGATTTTTTATTGCACTCTATTCCGATTCATGTGTTCTCATTTTTAATAAAAACAACCAAGGTTGGGGTTCCTATTTTTACAATGATCAATTAGATGTTTTGCGTGTAAAAACAATTCAACAAAAGAATCAACCACAATCAACCGAACTATTAGAATATTCTTTTAGCAATCAAAAAAACAATAGTGTTGATATTGCCATGTCTTGGGAGCGATGGAAAATTCCTTTCACCGTTGAAGTTGATATTAAACAAACCACTTTGGCTACTATCCAAGCACAAATGAGTGGCGCTTTAGGATTTGATCCTCCTAGTTTAGAAGCTGCAGCGCAATGGTGTTTAACTAATCAGGTGAATTATGAACAGGCTTTGAATTGGATCAATTCTGCATCTTCGCCTTCTTTAGGCGGTGTAAACAATTTTAATGTCTTGTCTATAAAAGCTGGACTATTAGAGAAATTGGGCAAACAAGCAGATGCAAAAAAAATCATGGAGAATGCCGTTGATATTGCTGGAATTTTTGAATTACATCAATATGGCCGAAGATTATTAACTGAAGGAAAGAAAGCAGAAGCAATGGCAGTTTTTGAAAAAAATTATACTAAAAACAAAGGAGTATGGCCAACCAATGGAGGAATGATGCGTGGATATGCTGCAATTGGTAATACAGTCAAAGCTTTGGAACATGCGAAATTGGCAATGGCCCAGGCACCAGATGAAGCCAATAAAAAAAATATAGCCAACCAGATTGCTTTGTTGGAACAGGGAAAGCCTTTACAATAAATTCAATGAAAGCTCAATAAAATCAAGGGTTTTTAATTGATTTTAAAAAGTTTTGGATAAAAAACCCCCAACCCTTACTTTTGCCGCGGAGAGCTGGCAGAGTGGTCGATTGCGGCAGTCTTGAAAACTGTTGACTGTTACAGGTCCGGGGGTTCGAATCCCTCGCTCTCCGCTAAAGAATTTAAAGCCCGCGATAGCGGGTTTTTTTATTCCCGAAAGCGATGCGAATTTATTCGTAAGAGCTTGAGGGGATAAAAAAATGGATCGTAGATCCAGCTTTAAATTCTTTAAGCACCCCCCATAAAGGGAAAGCCGAAGGCAATCCGAAAGGATCAGCGTAGCTAATCCCATTGGACGCCGAAGGTAATTGCTAGTTTTTCTTGTAAATTGCCAATAATGAACTTCAAAAGAATTCAAAAAAAGGTATTCACAATCACCAAAACATTATTAATTGTCTACTTTTTTTTACTGACCATTTCCTATTTTTTTTCATCCTGCTTTTCATTTCGACTTTCTCAGCTAGAACTTGACAGCTCATTTGCCAAGTTTGCACAAAAGCCAGTTCAACATCAAATTAAAGTGAATGGAAGAACAATGAATTATGCAGTCATCGGAAATGATAGTTTGCCCACTGCTTTTTTTGTGCACGGTTCACCAGGTAGTTGGTCTGCTTTTGTAGACTTCATGAAGGATACTGACTTGCTAAAAAAAGTTCAAATAGTATCCGTTGATAGAAATGGTTTTGGCTATTCCGAATTAGGCGAGGGTGAAAAAAGCCTAGAAAAGCAATCAGAAAATTTACTACCGATTGTTCAGCAATATAAAAAGCAAGGAAAGAAACTGATCTTAATAGGTCATTCTTTAGGTGGCCCACTGATTGCTAAAATGGCCATGGATTATCCATCATTGATAGATTATTTGATCATTGTAGCTGGTGCTATTGATCCTGCTCTTGAACCCAATGAAAAGTGGTTTAGGGTTCCTATGAATTTCACTCCAATAAAATTAGTTATTCCTAAATCCTTCAGGGCATCAAATCTTGAGTTATTATATTTAAAGCCCGAGCTTATAAAAATGCTTCCTTATTGGAAAAACATCACACAACCTGTAACTATTATCCAGGGCAATAAAGATGTATTGGTCAACCCTGCGAATGCAAGCTTTGCAAAAAAGATGTTAACCAATTCCAGCAAATTAACATTCGTGATCAAAGAAGACATGAATCATTTTGTTCCATGGTCCAATCCTGACCTGATCAAAAATGCCATCGATAGTGCATTGCAGATGAAATAGGCAATTCAAAATATCATCTATACAAAGTCTTATATTTGCACCCTAATAACCCAATTTGAAACACCTAGCATCCCTCAATCACTATTTCTGGAAATACCGTAAGCGATTTTTTATCGGGATGTTTTTTGTTATTGCTTCCAACTATTTTGCAGTGTTGGCACCTCAGATAACCGGATATGTTATCAGTTTAGTGCAACAAAAATTGCCTGGCGCAAAACCAACTGGCATCTACAATGCCCATGATTCAATTGTGAATTGGTTCATTGGTATCATCAATCAATTTACATTCAGTTTCGGTTGGTTAGTGGCTATTTGCAGTTTATGTATTTTATTGATTGCTGTAATTAGGGGAGTACTGATGTTTTTCATGCGTCAGACCATTATTGTAATGAGCAGGCATATCGAGTTTGATCAAAAAAATGAGATCTACCAACATTATCAGCAATTGGATACAGCTTTTTACAAAACACATAGTACGGGTGATTTAATGAATAGAATGGCGGAAGATGTAAGTAGGGTAAGAATGTACACTGGTCCGGCAGTCATGTATTTGATCAACCTTGTTACATTGATTGGTTTTTGCATAGTGAATATGTTGAGCAAAGATGTTCATCTCACCTTGATTGTTTTAGCGCCTTTACCCATTCTGGCAATCACCATTTATATTGTCAATAGTATCATCAACAAAAAAAGTGAGATCATTCAAAGTAATTTATCTGATCTAACTACTAATGCACAAGAATCATATTCAGGAATTCGAGTTATTAAATCATTTGTTCAAGAAAAAGCCATGTTGGGCTTCTTCGAAAAAAATAGTGAAGCCTATAAAAAAAATGCAGTTGGATTAGCAAAAGTAGAAGCTGTATATTTTCCTAGCATGGCTTTGATGATTGGCATCAGTACTTTGGCAACTATTTTTGTTGGTGGACTACAAGCCATTGAGGATCCAACAAAAGTGGGTATGATTGTAGAGTTTGTGATCTATATCAACATGCTTACTTTTCCAGTAAGTGCCATTGGATGGACGGCCAGTATGATACAGCGAGCAGCAGCTTCGCAAAAAAGATTGAATGAATTCTTAGATGTAAAACCTGCTATCACCAACCCTTCTACAAAGCAATACAGCGGCAACCTGGGAGGATCAATCAGTTTTGAAAATGTCAATTTCACCTATCCTGATACAGGCATCAAAGCCATTCAACAGTTGAATATTGATATTCAAGTAGGAGAGAAAGTATTGGTTTTAGGTAAAACCGGAAGTGGTAAAACTACCCTTGCACAATTATTGCTTCGTTTTTACGAACCAGATAATGGAAGCATTACAATAGGAGGAAGACCTTTGAATGAAATTCCTTTGAAAGAATTACGTCAACAGATCAGTTATGTTCAGCAGGACGTTTTTTTATTCAGTGATACTGTTAGTAATAATATTCGGTTTGGTGTAAATGCAAACACACCATTTGAAAAAGTGAAAGAAGCGGCTCAGTTTGCTAATGTAGACGGAGATATTATGGGATTTGAGCACCAATATGAAACAATGATTGGCGAAAGAGGGGTGACGCTGAGTGGAGGACAGAAACAACGCATTTCCATTGCCCGAGCATTAATTAAAGAACCAGAAATCATTGTTTTTGATGATTGCCTCAGTGCAGTAGATGCCAAAACAGAGAAAGAAATTATCGGCCATTTATATGGCTATTTACAAGATAAAACAGCCATCATCATTACCCATCGTATTTTTTCTGGCTTTCATTTTGATAAAATCGTCGTTTTTGAGGAAGGATGCATTGCCGAAATGGGAACCCATGACCAATTGATGGCTACTAACGGGTATTATGCTGAATTATACCGTTTACAGCTTACAGAAGAAGCAGAAAGCTGAAAACTTGGTCAATTCGTCAACTTCCCTATATTTGTAAATCACTTAACAAAGCTTTAACCAAAACAATCAATAGTGGAGTACGAGAACAACGAAAAGAAAATGGAGAGTGTGTACAGCACCAGAATCCGTGCAGGAAAAAGAAGAACCTATTTTTTTGATGTGAGAGCAACACGTGGCAATGATTATTTTCTCACTATCACAGAGAGCCGTAAGCGTTTCGACAACAATGGCTATGACCGCCATAAAATCTTTTTGTATAAAGAAGATTTTAACAAGTTTATCAAAGCAATGGTAGAAGCCATTGATTATGTAAAAACAGAGTTGATGCCCGATTTCGATTTTGATGCGTTCAATCACGAATACAGCGAAGACGAAAATGGAGGAGAAGCTACAGTTCCAAAACAGGAAGCCCCGGTTGTTGATATGATACAGGATGCCGCTCCTGAATCAATTGCACCATTAGTTTCACCTAAAGTAGAAGAAGAACCAGTAATTAATCCAACCGCTACTGAAGAAGTAGATAAATGGTAATATTTTTTTCGATTGCTTGCTAAAAAAAATACCCCGCCAATTGGTGGGGTATTTTTTTGAATATCTAGTATACTAGTTATTGTTTCTTTTCAGTTTCATTGATGGCAATTTTAACGCCTTCTTTTGCATCAATATACATAGCATATTTACTTGCAACATCTGCTGTTAATTCAGTGCCATTGATGGTGATCTTACCATTATTGATTTCTAATTTAATATCATCGCCTTTAACTAAGCCATCTTTTTTCAAGGCTTCGATCAAACCTTTCATTTTATCGCCATTACCATCAATAGTAACAGTTGCAGCACTGTCTGTGCTGGTTTGCTTGATGGTTACTTCAACTTTCTTTTCGGTAAGATTTGCTCCCTTTGTAGGATGCATCGTAGCTAAAGTAGGAGCTATAACCAATGATACGATCGACATCAATTTGATCAAGATATTCATTGACGGACCAGATGTATCTTTAAATGGATCACCTACTGTATCACCTGTTACAGAAGCTTTATGTGGCTCTGATTTTTTGAAATACATTTCACCGTTAATTTCAACACCTTTCTCAAAAGATTTCTTAGCATTATCCCAAGCACCACCAGCATTGTTTTGGAATATTCCCATTAAAACACCACTCACTGTTGCACCAGCTAAAAATCCTCCCAATGCTTCTGGTCCTAATAAAAAACCAATTAACAATGGAGAAACAATAGTGATAGCTCCAGGCAACATCATTTTCTTTAAAGAAGCTTCAGTTGAAATAGCTACACATTTATCATATTCTGGTTTACCAGTACCTTCCATAATTCCTGGAATAGTTCTGAACTGTCTACGCACTTCTTCTACCATTGCCATAGCGGCTTCACCCACGGCTCTGATAGCTAATGAAGAGAAGATGAAAGGAATCATTCCACCGATAAATAAAGAAGCTAACACATCGGCCTTATAAATATCAATATGTTGATTATCTGGCATTGCTACTCCAACAAATGCAGCAAATAAAGCCAAAGCCGTAAGTGCAGCAGAAGCAATTGCAAATCCTTTTCCGCTAGCAGCGGTAGTGTTACCTACTGCATCTAGAATATCTGTTTTTTCGCGAACATCACTTGGTAATTCACTCATTTCTGCAATTCCACCCGCATTATCTGCGATAGGACCGAAAGCATCAATGGCTAATTGCATAGCAGTGGTGGCCATCATACCTGCAGCAGCAATTGCTACACCATATAATCCAGCACAAGCATAAGATCCATAAATACCACCAGCTAATACCAAAATTGGTAAGAAAGTACTTTCCATACCAACTGCTAATCCACCAATGATATTAGTAGCATGACCTGTTGCAGATTGACGAATAATACTCATTACAGGACGTTTGCCCATTGCAGTATAATATTCTGTAATGATACTCATTAAAGCACCTACTAATAAACCCACTGCAATAGCTCCCATCACTCCATTACGAGAGAATTCCAAGCCACGCAAATTCATGGTTTCTGGTAAAATATAGTTTACAATAAAATAAGAAGCAATAGCAGTTAACACCATTGATCCCCAGTTACCCATGTTCAAAGCACGTTGAACAGCATGTGTACTTGCACCTACTGAATCACTCACTTTTACAAACAATGTTCCGATGATCGATAAAATGATACCTACACCTGCGATGATCATTGGTAATAAGATAGGAGCTAATCCACCAAATGCATCTACAGATTTGGTTTCTTGTCCTAATACCATTGTTGCTAATACTGTTGCTACATAAGAACCAAATAAATCGGCACCCATTCCAGCAACATCACCTACATTATCACCTACATTATCGGCAATAGTAGCAGGGTTACGAGGATCATCTTCAGGAATTCCTGCTTCTACTTTACCTACTAAATCGGCACCTACATCAGCGGCCTTAGTATAAATACCTCCACCAACACGGGCAAATAAGGCAATACTTTCAGCACCTAATGAAAAGCCAGTTAATACTTCTATAGTACGCAACATTCCTTCAGCATCTCCATCAGGAGAGAAGAAATGCTTCAATATTAAAAACAAACCACCCAAGCCTAATACAGCTAAGCCAGATACACCCAAGCCCATTACAGCTCCACCTGTGAATGAAACATTCAAGGCTTTACTTAAACTGGTTCTTGCTGCTTCTGCAGTTCTAACATTGGCTTTTGTAGCCACTTTCATTCCAATATAACCAGCAGTTGCACTAAATACAGCACCGATTACAAAAGCAATAGCAATACTCCAGTGACTTTCTGGATTGCTCTTTGCCATAAATCCTAATAATAAAGCAACGATAGCTACAAAGTAGCCCAGGATTTTCCATTCTGCTTTTAAAAAGGCCATTGCACCTTCGGCAATGTAAGTACTGATTTCTTTCATTCTAGCGTTGCCAGCGTCTTGTTTAGAAACCCAGTTAAATTTGATTAACGTGTAAAGGAGTCCTATAACTCCCATCGCCGGAACGGCATAAAACAGTAGATTGTTCATAAGCAATTGTGTCTGATATTTATTTGGTTCAAGTTGGCAAAAATAGGGTTAAAACCTATTTGCTGGTTAAAAACGTATTAACTGACTTTTTATTATTGATCTAGGGAAGCAGTATCGGCTCTTCCAGTGAAAACCGAACTCATTTTACCAGCAGACCATATATTTCGATTAAACTTGTTTCCTAAAATGATAACAGTAGCGGTATCATTGATCAATCTTTTAAAAACTGCATTATTTCCATGCCACCAGCCATTGTGGTAAACAATAGTAGGTTCTGGGGGATTTACATATAAATGCCAGCCTAATCCATAGTTTTTGGTACCCCTGGTTTCATTACTTAATGGCTCATATGACATAGCAAGGGTAGATTGATTAATAAAAGTACCCTGATACAATGCCCGATCCCATTGTAATAAGTCTCTGACCGTGCTGTAAATATTCTTATCTCCATAAACACAATCCAATTTTTCTAAAGGAAAAGGGGATTTATTGTAATTATAGGAAGGGATATAATTAGCCGTATCCTTTAAGCTAAATACATAGCTGTCTTTCATACCTAAGGGGGTAAAAACACTGTCTTTCATGTATTGAGGATAGGTTTGACCCGTTATTTTTTCAATGATCAGCGCCAATAAAGCATAATTGGTATTGCAATAACTATAACTACGGTTAGGAGTAGCTTCTAAAGCAGGCTTTAATTCTACCAAATAACGCAGCACATCGTAGTTATTGCTCATTCCAGTTTGAGAAATCGGATCTTTTACATACACTGTATATTTAACCCATTTGCCTCTTTTGTTCTTTTTTCTAGTCACATATGACCTTGTACCAGCCATAAAATGATCATATTTTGGCAGACCGCTTCTATGTGACAGTAAATTTTTGATGGTAATGGTCTCATAGGGAAAGCCATTGAGGTATTTAGCAACCGTTTCATCTATATCTAATCTGCCATCTTCCATTAAACGAAGGATGGTCATTGCAGTAAAGGTTTTGGATACAGATGCTATATGAAAGGTAGAACTAGAAGTAATCGGCTCCTTGGTTTTAAAATTGATCAGTCCTCTGTAATCTTCAAAAACAATTTCCCCATTTTTGGCCATGATGATGGCTCCATTAAACCCAGTGGCAACCAATTGCTTTTGGTATAGTGGCTCAATCAAACTGGCATAATATTCTTTTGATTTTGTTGAAATAGGCGAAAAATCGTTGATGGGAGAAAAAGAAAACTGCTCTTTTTGCATTTTAGACTTGTCTGAACCACTACAAGCCATTATTAAAAAAGAAAGCACTGGAATAATCATCTTTCTGGGCATTAGGATTACATTGGTACGAAAACACAAATATAACAGTACAATGTACTTTAGCCACGCAAAGTGGAAAACTATGCAGTTGATGTGAAAACAATAAACATTTATTTTGCAATCATGAGCACAGCAGTTAAAACAACGAGTTATCCAAAAGAGCGAATCAATATACTTTTTTTAGAAAATATCAGTGACAGAGCAGTTCAACAATTCAAACAGAATGGCTATACGAATATTAAAAAATTAAGCGGTGCATTAAGCGAAGATGAATTGATCAAAGCAGTGAAAGACGTCCATTTAATTGGTATCCGTTCTAAAACCATGATCACTAAAAAAGTATTGGAAGCTGCTACCAAATTACAAGCGATCGGCTGTTTTTGTATTGGGGTAAATCAAGTTGATTTAAAAGCTGCTACCAAAGCAGGAGTAGTAGTATTTAATGCACCATATAGTAATACCAGAAGTGTGGCCGAATTAGTGATCGGTTCAAGCATTATGCTCATCAGAAGAATCATTGATAAAAACAAAGCTGCACATGATGGCATCTGGTTGAAAGAAGCAAAAGGAAGCTTTGAACTAAGAGGAAAAACATTGGGTTTAATTGGATATGGAAATATTGGATCTCAGGTAAGTGTGCTGGCAGAATCACTGGGCATGAAAGTGTTGTTTTATGATACTGAAACCAAACTGCCATTAGGCAATGCCCACTCTGCAAAAAACATGAAAGAGCTATTAGGACTTTCTGATATTGTTTCATTGCATGTGCCAGAAACCGCACAAACAAAAAACATGATCAATAAGAACACAATCAAGCAAATGAAACAAGGTGCTATATTGATCAATTATGCTCGTGGTGAAGTAGTAGATTTAAAAGCATTGGCCAATGCTTTATCAGAAGAACATTTAAGCGGAGCAGCAATTGATGTTTATCCTGTTGAACCAGAAAAAAATGGTGACCGTTTTGAAACTCCCTTGCAGGGATTAAAGAATGTTATACTCACTCCACATATTGGGGGTTCTACAGAAGAAGCACAACAAAATATTGGAGAAGATGTGAGTATCAAATTATTTCAATACCTCGAAAGAGGCATTACCAATGGTTCTCATTCAGTTCCTGCAATTGGTTTACCTCCAATTGATGGAGCACACCGTTTATTGCATACACACCATAATGTACCTGGAGTGTTAAGTGCCATCAATACGGTTTTGTCGAAAAACAATATCAATATCGTTGGGCAATATTTAAAAACCAATGAAGACATTGGTTATGTTGTTTTGGATGTAGATAAAAAATTATCTACACAAGCTTTGGCATTATTGAAAGAAGTAAAACATACTATCAAAGTAAGGTTGCTCTATTAATGAGTCTTAATGACTTGATTGAGTCGTTTAATTTCTTCAACATCTACAAAATCAATATCAAAATCTTCTGGCATTTTTTCGTTTCTGAAAAGGGTAGAAGAAGACACTCTAATTCTTGCTGAAGTGTGCACTTCTGAAACACCTGTTGAATCGACGATATGTTTTATATTGGAACTATTCAAACCACTGCCAGGCAAAATGATGATTCGATCATTGGCTTGGTCAACCAATTGTTTTACTAAATTGATTCCATCCGTAACTTTAGGTTCCTGGCCAGATGTTAATACTCTGGTGCATCCAGCTTCTATCAAAATTTCCAAAGCTTCTAATGGATCTTTACATCGATCGAATGCACGATGAAAAGTTACTTCTAGCGGATAAGCAACTTCTACCAAACGGGCTGTATTGTCTTTATCAACTGTTCCATCTTGATGTAGCAATCCAAAAACCACTCCATCAAATCCTAATTCTTTACATAATAAAATATCTTTTTTGATGATGGCTATTTCGTCGTCAGTATGAAAATAATCACCGCCTCTCGGACGGATCATCGGAAAAACAGGAATAGTAATTTTTTCTCTGATTGTTTTTAAATACCCATAGGAAGGAGTGGTTCCTCCATTGGCATAATTTTCACATAACTCAATGCGATCTGCACCAGCATTGCTTGCTGCAATAGCTGTGGCTACATTGAATACACAGATTTCGAGTAATATATTTTGACTCATATTAAATTAAATATTTACCATCGATTAATTGATTGTTATTGTCGCCAGTGCATACTGCATAATTAAATCCTTTCTGTAAACAGAAAGAACCATATTCACCATTTTTATTGATAGCTATAATAGCCGCTTGAATGTCTTTGGCTTTTGCACCTTTTATTTTATACAAACGTTCAATCACTTTTTTGCATGCTATTTCTGGCGCTATGCCTTGACGCATCAACTCAATGACTGCATGTGATCCACCCACTCTAATAATATCTTCTCCTTGGCCTGTTGCTACTGCAGCGCCTACTTCATTGTCTACAAATAATCCGGCCCCAATAATAGGGGAGTCGCCTACACGTCCACGCATTTTAAATCCCATACCACTGGTAGTGCAACTTCCGCTTAAATTCCCAGCTGCGTCCATCGCGATCATCCCAATAGTATCATGATTAAAAGAACCATCAGACAATCGGCTTGGCACGAATGCTTGCTGATTTTTTTCGATATTAATTTGAGGTTTGTATTCCGATTTTTTTAACCATTTTTCATATTCTTTTTTCGCATCTTCAGACAATCCTTCTTTTTCTAAAACGAAGCCTTGCGAGAGCGCAAACTGTTGCGCACCAGAGCCTACTAAAAAAACATGTGGTGTATTTTCCATTACTTTTCTGGCTACTTGAATCGGATGTTTTATTCTTTCCAGAAATGCAACACTGCCACAGTTGGCAAATTCATCCATAATACAAGCATCTAGTGTTACGAAGCCATCTCTATCTGGATTGGCCCCTAAACCAACGCAGCAGTTTCTTTCATTCTCTGTTACCATAACCCCTTGCTCTACAGCATCTAGGGCTCTTCCATTATTTCTTAAGACTTGCCAGGCTGCTTTATTGGCGCGTATTCCGGCATCCCAGGTTGAAATAACGATGGGCTTTTGAGCGGCTGATTTTCCTTTAAATGCAGATAAGCCAATTGCACTTAATCCGAAAGAACTTAGTTGTAAAAATTGTCTTCTAGCTAGCATGATTGATTTTTATTAAATGGGAGATATAAAAGTTTATCAATTAAGTTGACTAAGATACTTATTTCCTTGCCGATAATTCGTATTTTGAAAGGGTGATTACAAATCAACTCGATACTATTTTTAACGCATTTGGTTGGACCAATGTTGGTTTTAATTCCTTAACAAGTGGATTGATCAATCATACCTGGAAAATCAAGGCTGATCAGGGTGAATTTATTTTGCAACGCATCAACACTCAAGTATTTAATCATCCAGAATGGATTGATGACAATATTGGAATGATCGCAAAATATCTGCAACAGCATGCACCCCATTATTTATTTACAATACCAGTTGCCAATAAAAATAATCAGCGATTGATCATTGACAATGAATTGGCATACCGTGCATTTATTTTTATTCCTAACACAACTACTTTTTCTGTTGTTGATAGTCCTTTTCAAGCCAAGGAAGCCGCAGCCCAGTTTGCCAGTTTTACGAAGGAACTAATTCATTTTCCCATTGATCAACTGCATATTAGTTTACCCAATTTTCATCAACTGGATCTGCGCTATCAACAATTTGAAAAAGCCATACAAAACAATAATACCGATCGGCTTAATAATTGCAAAATGCTCGTCAAATCTTTGAAAAACAATGTTTCGATCGTTCAACAATTCAAAGAATATATATCAAATCCGGACGCGTATAAAAGAGTGATGCATCACGACACCAAAATCAGCAATATTTTGTTTGATTCAAAAGGGAAGGGGCTATGTGTAATCGATTTAGACACAGTTATGCCAGGATATTTATTTAGTGATATAGGCGATATGCTTAGAACCTATATTTCCCCAGTTTCGGAAGAAGAAAAAGACCTCGATAAAATTGAAGTAAGAAAAGAAATTCTGAGTGCCATTTACGATGGGTATATAGGAACTATCAAAAATTCCATTTCGGCATTTGAACTGGATCATTTTTACTTAAGTGGTGAGATATTAATTTATATGCAATCATTGCGTTTTGTTACAGATTATTTGCAAAACGATATTTATTATGGCAAAAAATACCCCGACCATAATCTGGTCAGGGCACTCAATCAGGATCGATTATTGCAATTATTTCAGGAAACGACGCGTTGATGAAACCAAGTTTTTCCGCATCAAAAATCCCCCATTACAAAGTCGGCTTTTTTAGTTTGCCATTTTCCACGGGTGAAATCTGGAATGGTTTGAACCTGTCCATTTTCTGCAATTGATTTTTCACTCAGTGGTGTTATGGCATACCAGGTAGCAAGATCATATACATCCAAGGGGAAATTGATCTTACGCTTGATGCATTCAATAAATGCATTGTCTACAAAAAAATCCATCCCGCCATGTCCTGCACCAACCGCTGCATTTTCATATTTCTTCCAAAGAGGATGGTCGTATTCCTTGAGCCATTTCTCCGGATTTTCCCATTGGTGGGATTTTTCCGATTTTCCTTCTATATACAACATGCCAGCATTAAATGCACCAGATTTACTGTCTTGCCATAATCCATCAGTTCCCTGAACACGGAACCCAATATTGTATGGACGAGGTGAATTTGTATCGTGGGTTAACAAAATAGTTTCAGCATTATGGGTTTGAATTTGCGTTGTAACGATATCTCCTAATTTAAAATTAACTTTCGCATTTGGGTGATTTTCACCGCCTTTAGGATGGTTAACTACATATTTATGTAAACCTTTTGCTTTAGTAGCAACCGATGATAATCGGGTAAGTCTATTGCCTCTATTGATATCAATCATCATTGCAACAGGACCTAAACCATGGGTAGGATAAAGGTCTCCATTGCGATTAACCGAGTGATTGGTACGCCATTGAGCTTCACTAAAACCTTTCTCACCAAATTCAGCTCCAGAATTGTAAGGAGTTATGCCATCATTGAATTTAACACCCCTCAAATCGTGCTGGTAACCGCCTTGCAGATGTAAAATTTCCCCAAAAAGGCCTTTTCTGACCATATTATATACAGCCATGATATCTCTGCGATAACATACATTTTCGAGTACCATTACAGGAATCTTGGTCTTTTCAGAAGCATTTACAATATCCCAGCAGTCCTGGAGCTTGATGGCACCACAGACTTCCACACCAGGAATTTTGCCTGCATTTAAAGCATCGATGGCTTGAGGAACATGCCATTCCCAGGGGGTAGCAATAATCACTGCATCTATATCGGTTCTTTGTAATAAATTCTTATAATCGAGGTTTCCTTTACCATATTCTACAGCGGCTTTTTTACCAGATTTGGTGATGATTTGTTGCGCAGCAGACATCATAATTGGGTTAGGATCAGCCATGGCAATTACCTGAACATCGGCACGATTTAACATCATTTCCAAATGATTCTGGCCGCGTAATCCAACACCAATAATTCCAATTCTAACCATATTAGTTTGCTCAGCCGCAAATAATTTTAAACTGCTCAGCGATGCACCAAAAGCTAAACTTGCTGCAGTGCCTTGTTGAATAAACTGTCTACGAGGAATACTTTTCATGTGATTGATTCGTTTATATTATAGTATGAATATAATGATTATCAGGATATTAGCCTTTATTCAGATCTAAAATCTACAATACAAATATCCTATAATTAATATTATGTTAAATAGTTTATTTGACAATTTAATCCACTCATATTACCTTTGCTTTTAGAAATCACTCAATAATTGCCAGATGAAAAAGATTGCCCTTGTATTAAGTAGTTATATTCTTGCTACCCTCTTATTTACTTCTAACAGTTTTGCTCAGGTAAAATCTGATAGCACCAATACCCAAAAAATTCAGGTGCTGGAAAATAAAGTTGCTAACCAACAAAAGCAAATCAATCAAATAAAGAATAAATCCTTTTTTGAAACTCCTTATGGTATAGATCGCCGAGGATCAAAACAGCCCATTTTTCCAAAAAAGTAACCCTTATTTAATTCTATCGTATAAATCGAGTTCTTGATCATTTAAGGCTTTTTGTTGTAATTTTCGATTACTAAACAATCAGCTCATGCAATTGATCAACCGCTCAATCCTTTCATTCAGTTTTGCGTTATTAACGCTTATAATATCAGCTCAGGTTGATCCTGGCTATTTAAAAGCCATGAAATGGCGTATGATCGGCCCACATAGAGGCGGCAGAACTGTTGGAGCTGTTGGAATTCCCAACCAACCCAATGTATTTTATATTGGTGTAAACAATGGTGGAGTTTGGAAAACCACCGATTTTGGAAGAACCTGGAAACCTATTTTTGATGATCAGCCGACTGGTTCTATTGGTGATCTGGCGGTTGCCCCTTCTAACCCAAATACCATTTATGTGGCGTCTGGAGAGGGAATTCAACGCCCCGATTTATCTGTTGGCGATGGTATGTATAAGTCTATTGATGCGGGTAAAACATGGGAAAATATTGGATTAAAAGATGGCCAACAAATTGGTGGAATTGCCATCGACCCTAAAAATGAAAACAAAGTATTTGCTGCTGTACTGGGCCATCCCTATGGTCCGAATACAGAAAGAGGTGTTTTCAGAACTTCAAACGGTGGGAAAACCTGGGAAAGGGTTTTGTATAAAGATGAAAACACAGGGGCCATTCAAGTAACCATCGACCCTAACAATTCAAATATTATTTATGCCGATTTATGGGCTGGCCGACAAGGTCCCTGGGAAAACGGTGCATGGAACGGTGCTGAAAGTGGTTTATATAAATCATCTGATGGCGGTGATACATGGAAAAAATTGGTCACTGGCCTCCCTACTGTTGCCCAAGGTTTAGGAAGAATTGGATTTTGCATTGCTCCGAGTAATTCCAATAGATTATATGCAACTGTAGATGCCGGAGATAAAGGAGGAATTTATAGAAGCGATGATGCAGGTGAAACTTGGAAAAACATGAGTAGTGATAATCGATACTGGGGACGCGGTTCTGATTTCGCTGAAATAAAAACAGATCCTTTCAATGCTGATATAGTTTATACTGCTAATGTAGTCGTCTGGAAATCTACTGATGGAGCAAAAACATGGAAAGATTTTAGAGGCGCTCCAGGTGGAGATGATTATCATCGGATTTGGATCAATCCCAATAACAACAATATTATCTTAATGGCTTCCGATCAAGGAGCCATCATTACTGTGAATGGTGGTGAAAGTTTTTCTTCCTGGTACAATCAACCTACCGCTCAATTTTATCATGTAAGCACCGATAATGCATTCCCCTATAATGTATATGGCGGTCAGCAAGAAAGCGGATCAGTGGGCATTGCGTCCAGAGGAAATGATGGTCAAATTACTTTCAGAGAATGGCATCCTGTTGGTGTAGAAGAATATGGATATGTGGCTCCTGACCCACTCGATCCGAATATTATTTATGGTGGAAAAATTACCCGATTCGATAAGCGTACAGGCCAGGTTCAACATATCTCTCCTGAAGCAATTGCCACAGGTAAATATCGATTTGTAAGAACAGCCCCAGTGTTGTTCTCACCTGTTGATCCAACTACATTATTTTATGCAGGTAATGTGTTGTTTAAAACCAATAGCGGAGGAAAATCATGGCAAGTAATTAGCCCAGATTTAACGAGAGAGAGTTATTCCAATATTCCGGAGAGTGTTGGCATATACACTTCAGAGGAAATGAAAAAAATGCCAAGACGTGGTGTTATTTATACCATTGCTCCTTCTCCTAAGAATGCGAATATTATTTGGTGTGGTACCGATGATGGTTATATTCAACTCACAAAAGATGGTGGTAAAACTTGGAAAAATGTAACACCTCCTTCCATCACTGAGTGGAGTAAAATCTCCATTATGGAAGCCAGTCATTTTGATGAAAACACTGCTTATGCTGCTGTGAATCGAATCCGTTGCGACGACATGAAGCCACATATTTATAAAACAACTGATGGTGGTGCAACCTGGAATGAAATAGTAAATGGATTACCAGCAGATCCTATCAATGCTGTAAAAGAAGATCCAAATACCAAAGGATTATTGATTGCTGGATCTGAAAGAATGGTTTATTTTTCTTTGAATGATGGTCAGCAATGGCAACCACTCCGATTAAACATGCCAGCTACTTCTATTCGAGATTTAGTCATTAAAGACGATGATATTGTTGTAGGAACGCATGGAAGATCGTTTTGGATTTTAGATAATATCACTCCGCTTCGTCAGCTTGTAAAAAATAAAAACATCGTTCTTTTTAAACCACCAACTACTACAAGAGTTAGATGGAACATGAATACAGATACTCCAATACCACAAGAAGAACCAAGTGGTCAAAACCCACCCGATGGAGCCATTATTGATTTTTATTTGAATAAAAAATCAAGTGGCCCAATTACTTTGGAGATAAAAGATAATACAGGAAAAACAGTTAGGAAATTTAGTAGCAATGACCAGCCCTATCCTATTCCTCCAGTTAATATTCCTTTGTATTGGATTCGTCCACAACAAATATTATCAGCTGAAGTTGGTGCTCAAAGATTTGTTTGGGATATGCATTATGCTCCACTCAATAATGTACCGAGTTATCCTATTGCAGCTATTGAAGGCAACACCGCTCCTTCCCCTACTTCTCCATGGGCAAAACCTGGAAATTATACAGTTACTTTAAATGTTGATGGTCAATCATACACAGAATCTTTTTCAATCAGAATGGATCCAAGAGTAAAAACACCTTTGAAAGATATAGAATTGCAACATCAATATTCTATGGAATGTTATGAAAAATCCATCGAAGCTAAAAAGTTGATGGACGAAATTGGCAAATACGTTAGTACTCCAAGTGTCAATGAAGAAACAAAAAAACAATTGATTAGTTTATCAGGAACAGCTGGCAGAAGACGCGGAGGTTCTGGCTCTGCTAGTTTTGGATCTTTAGCTGGTTCTTATGAAACTATAATGAGCAATTTACAAGAAGCAGACCTGGCGCCTACTGATATTGCTATTCAAACGATTAAAGAATTAAATACTTCATTTGACGCATTGAAAAAGAATTGGTCAGAAATAAAAAAGAAATTATAAATACTTCTTTGAAAAAATTTGCATAAAAAGGCATTTCGAATTGCATGATTTTTTATTTGTACAATTTAAAGATTGAATCAAATACATCGTTCGCTGCTGATAAATGCATTTCTTCATTTACAGATTACTAGTGTTTATGCATTTATCAAAGGCTCACTCTTGTATTTGATTCAATCATCTCAATTTGAAATTTAATTAATCTGCTTTGAAAAATTTGCAAAAACGAGCCTTTTAGAAATGCAATATTTTTAAGTCCTTGAATTAAGGCATTGCATTTCTAAGCAGCGAGTGTTGCAAATTTTCAAAGCATTGATATTAAAATTAAAAAAGTTTAGCAGCAAACGATGTATTTGATTCGACAATGATTAATTTTAAAATCAGCAAATAGATTGCATTAAAGAAGCCCCAATAAATGGGGCTTCTCTAAATTTTATTTCAATTCAAAACTATTTGAAAGTTCCATGTAATGCATCAAACTCTTTATACTTAGCTTCAAATGCATCAAATGCTTTTGTATCTTTTCCTCTTACTTTATTCATTTTATAAGAATACAAATTAGCCAAGAAATCTACTGATTTATTCAGAACGCCTTTCTCTACATTTGTTCTAGGACTTTTATCCTTTAAAATTGCATAGGTCTTATTTAACCAATCAATGGCTGTATCAATATTGTCTTGTGCAATTTTATCAACTTCAAGATTCTTTTTCTTGATAGCATCAGTTTGCTCTTTCAATTTAGCATCTGCTGCTGCTTTTTTCTTAGGATCTTTTTCAAGTATTTTATTAGCATTCAATTGTTGCAATTCTCTGATATTAGCACCATATTTATCGTCCGCATCGTTAAAATAGTTGTAATGAATAACTGCCACATTATAAGCTGCTAAAGCATTCTGGTTGTTTTTAGCATACGCTTTTTTGAATGCTTCAACACCTTTTACAGTGTACTTTTCAAAAATGGAACTGTCTGTTTCTTTATGCCTAACATTCACAAATACATCACCAAACTGTAAATACTGCATTTCAGACAATGTTCCTGCTGCATCTCCTTTATCATAAAATGCAGTCTTCTCAGCTAATGTAAAATTTTGATCGATGTATTCAACTTCGTAATCATCCCAGTTTTCTTTTGGATACACTTCTTTGCCTAAACCGATAGCTTTATAAAAGCCTTCTTTATCTTTCTTCTTAATCCCCTGATCAGCTAAAAACTTATAGATATCTTGAAAGTTTTCACCTGTACATTTTGCTTCAGCTAAACGCATATAATAAGAAGAAGCTTTGTCCATTTTTTGTGCATTTTGATTTGAATATGCAGCATACAAAATAGACGTTGTATCGAAAGATGCTTTTGAATTTGCCCATTTATTCTGGAAAATAAAATCACTATAGTATACAGCAGATTCAAAATCTTCAGCAGCTTTAGGCCAAGCTTTTGCAGTAAAATCTGTTAAACCAGTATTAAAAGCCATTGAATAGAGATCAAAAAATCCATCAGCACCTTTTTCTTTTACAATAGCAAAAGAAGGATCCATTGAAACATACTTTTTAGTTGCTTCAGCAGCATCAGTCAATGCATTTGGAAACTTAGCTTTAGTAGCTTCATTTTTTGCTAATGCAGCATTTAAACGAGCTTTCCAATACCAGCCCTCTGCTTTTGCAGCGCCTTTTGGATCGGCTAATAATTTATCGTTTTCTATTTTAGCATCTTCAGTTTTCCCTAGTAAAACAAGGGTCTGCACTTTTTTGAAATCCTGCGCAATCGCAACATTCAATAATACAATGCTGAAAAGAACGGAGAAAAAATACTTCATATGGGGTGTTTTAAAGTTGTTTAATTGGTTGTTGTATCATCTGTTGTAGAATCGGCTGATGGTGAATCGTCTTTTATTGTTTCATCAGTTGACGCTCCTTCAATTGTTGTTTCTTCAATTGTTGTTTCTTCAAGTGGTGTTTCTTCAATTACTTGCTCTTCAATTTGAGAGATCGCTGCAATTTCATCTGTATCGTCTAAGCGAATCAATTTAACACCCTGAGTAGCTCTTCCTGCCTCTCTGATATCAACTATTCCAGTACGAATGGTAATACCTGATTTACAAGTGATAATTAAATCTTCCACTTCTTTTACATATAAAATGCCTACTAATCTACCTGTTTTCTCGGTAACATTAATTGTTTTTACTCCTTTTCCTCCACGATTGGTAATTCGGTAATCTTCAATAGCGGTTCTTTTTCCAAATCCTTTTTCACTTACTACTAAGATAGTTCTTTCAGTATCATCTTTATTAACACAGATCATACCAACAACTTCATCCGTATTATCATCTACTTCAATACCAGCTACCCCAATGGCTCCTCTACCAGTAGGTCTCACTTTTACTTCAGGAAAACGAATAGCTCTTCCACTTCTCACAGCCATCATGATTTCGCTATTTCCGTCAGTCAACCTAGCTTCTAATAACTCATCGCCTTCATTAATGTTAATTGCGTTTACACCATTTGCTCTTGGTCTGCTGAAATCTTCTAAAGAAGTTTTCTTAATAATTCCTCGCTTGGTACAAAGTACAATGAAATGATTTTGAACAAAATCCTTATCATCCAATTTTTTTACATTGATGATGGCTTTAACTTTATCATCTCCAGGCAATTGAATCAAGTTTTGAATTGCTCTTCCTTTTCCTTGCTTCTCTCCTTCTGGAATTTCATATACGCGCATCCAGAAACATCTTCCTTTTTCAGTAAAGAACAACATAGTGTCGTGGGTAGATGCAACAAATAAATGTTCTACATAATCTTCTTCCCTGGTTTTAGAACCAATTGCACCTCTTCCTCCTCTTTTCTGTTGGCGATATTCTGTTGCAGAAGTTCTTTTAATATATCCTAAATGAGAGATGGTGATCACTACATCTTCATCTTCAATTAAATCTTCAATCCTCATTTCATCTGCCAAATATTGAATTTCACTTTTGCGTTCATCTCCAAACTTGGCTTTTACTTCTAACAATTCTGTTTTGATCAAATCGTAACGCATGTCTTCACTTGCCAACAAAGCTTTCAAATGCTTGATGGTAGCAATTAAACCATTGAATTCTTCAATGATCTTATCACGTTCCATTCCAGTAAGTCTTTGCAAACGCAATTCTAATATTGCTTTTGCCTGCGCTTCAGATAATCCTTCTTCCTGAGAATAAATATCATTGGCCAAATCGGAGAACATAGCAGCATTCAAATACCATTTCTCTTCTTTACTTTTTGCGATCAATACTTCTTTAGCCTCATCAGGCGTTCTGCTAGCCCTGATCAACCTGATCACTTCATCTAAATGATCAAGCGCTTTTAAATAACCTTCTAAAATATGCGCTCTCTCTTCTGCTTTTCTTAATTCGAATTTAGCTCTGCGAATAACCACTTCCATTCTGAATTCGATGAACTCGCTAATCAAATCGCGAAGGTTCATGATTCTTGGTCTTCCTTTGCTTAGGGCAACATTATTGATACCATAGCTGGTTTGTAATTCGGTATTCTTGTACAGTTGATTGATTACCACTTGTGCAACAGCATCCTTCTTTAATTCAACAACAATCCTGGTACCATCTTTATTACTCTGATTACCAACATCAGAAATTCCGTCTACAATTTTGTTGATGGCTAACTGTCCTATACGATCGGTTAAAACGTCTCTGCTAACCTGATAAGGCACTTCGGTAATGACAATCATTTCGCGGCCATTTGGCTTGGCTTCTACATTACATTTACCTCTTACCACTACTCTACCTCTTCCTGTAAGTAAACCTTGTCTTACTCCTTCCATTCCGTAAATCACACCACCTGTTGGAAAATCTGGTGCTTTTACAAAATTCATTAAGTCTTCAATCGGAATTGATCTATTTTCTACATAGGCAACACAACCATCAATAACTTCACTCAGATTATGCGGCATCATATTGGTGGCCATTCCCACTGCAATACCAGATGAACCATTGATTAATAATTGAGGGATTCTTGTAGGAAGTACAGATGGCTCTTCTAAAGAGTCATCAAAATTTAGCTGAAAATCTACCGTTTCTTTTTCAATATCATCCAACATAGCTTCTGCTATTCGCTGAAGTCTCGCTTCGGTATAACGCATAGCGGCCGGTGGATCTCCATCCTGATTACCGAAATTACCTTGTCGATCAACCAATGTATAACGCATGGTCCATTCCTGAGCCATACGAACCAACGTATCATAAATAGCACTATCTCCATGGGGGTGATATTTACCCATTACTTCCCCAACTATACGCGCTGATTTTTTAAAGGGCTTGTTACTACTATTACCCAATTCACTCATTGCATATAAAACACGACGGTGAACAGGCTTAAATCCATCTCTAACATCTGGCAATGCTCTACCTACTATTACCGACATTGAATAGTCGATATAAGCAGTTTTCATTTGCTCTTCAATATTTACCTGAATAATACGATCGTTATCGTTTGTAAGGGCTGGTAATTGATTCTCTTCCATGTATCTTTTTCTCGTTCAAAATTGTTAACTGTTAAGTGGCAAAATAACCACTCAATTAAAGGTTTGCGAAGATACCTTTTTTACCCTTCTAAATACGCTAAAAAACAGGTTTTTTTAAGGGTTTTATCCACAGTTGTTAAGAGCTATAATTGATTGATTTTCATGCATCGGCGGCAATTGTTCTATATTTATTTTTTTTATGGCCAATAACGAACAAATATTGCTTTTTGGAGCAGGAAAATCTGCCACTGTACTTATCCATTATTTGGCTAAAATATGTGCTCAAAATCAATGGCATTGCACCATCGTAGACATCGATGAAAAATTAGTTCAATCAAAAATTGGGGATTCCCCATTTTTAAGCGCAAAATCGATCCCGATTGAAAATGAGGCAGAAAGAAAACTATTGATTGCAAACACCCAATTAGTAATATCCCTTTTGCCCCCCCATTTACATAATTTGGTGGCTAAATCCTGTTTAGAATTGGGCAAACACCTTTTAACCGCCTCTTATATTGATGATTCCATTAAAACGCTGGAAAAAGATATTATTTCAAAAGGATTGTTGTTTTTAGGAGAAATGGGTTTAGACCCCGGAATTGATCATATGAGTGCGATGCAACTCATTCATTCAATTCAGCAAAAAGGGGGCAAAATTGATTCCTTTAAATCGCATTGCGGGGGATTAGTAGCACCAGAAAGCAATAACAATCCATGGAAATATAAATTCAGCTGGAACCCAAGAAATATTATCACTGCTGGTAAAGCCGGAGCCATTTACAAGGAAAATAATGCTATTACAGAAGTGAACTACGAACAAATTTTTCGAGACTGTAGTTCGGTGGAAATACCTTCATTTGGAAGACTGGCTTATTACCCCAACAGAGATTCAATGAGTTATGCTAGCCTGTATGGATTAGAAACTGCAGCTACTTTTATCAGAACCACTTTAAGATATCCCGAATTTTGTAGTGGATGGCAAAAAATAGCAGAAGCCGGATTTACAATGGACGATGAATTATTAGATACGGATGAACTTTCTTTTGGAAGATTTTTGCGTGACCGATTATCCTCGAAAAAAATCAGCTTAGATACGCCCCTACTTGAACAACAATTTGAATTTCTAGGACTGTATAATAATCGATCTATACATGAAGGAAAAAAATCTTATGCAGCAATTTTGCAAGAATTATTAGAAGAAAAGTGGAAATTAGAAAAGGGCGATAAAGACATGATTGTGATGTTGCATGAAATAGATTATTCCTTGAATAATAAAAAACATCAATTGAAAAGTTCTTTGATTGTAAAAGGTGATGATGAAAGCAATACCGCCATGGCAAAAACGGTGGGGCTTCCTTTGGGAATAGCGGCCAAACTTATTTTAGAGAATAAAATGAATTTGCGAGGTTTGCAAATACCCATTGTAGAATCCATCTACAAGCCTGTATTGGAGGAGTTAGCTGAAGAAGGAATACGATTTGAAGAGAATTAAGAATTATAAATAACTAATCATGAATTTCTGGTTAATTAAATCCGAACCTTTTAAATACAGTTGGGATCAATTTGAAAAAGATAAAAAAACTTTCTGGGATGGGGTAAGAAATTACCAGGCAAGAAATAACTTAAAAGCTATGCAAAAAGGCGACCTGGCTTTTTGGTATCATAGTAATGAAGGCATGGAGATAGTAGGAATTGCCAAGGTTGTAAAAACATTTTACCAAGACCCTACAACAGAAGATGAAGCATGGGTAGCGGTTGATTTTGCCCCTTACAAAAAATTAAAAAAGCCAGTTACATTGATAACAGTAAAGGGTGATAAAAGATTAGCCAATATGGCATTGATCAAAAATAGCAGGTTATCAGTACAACCTGTTACAGAAGTTGAATGTACAATCATCATGGAATTGAGCGGAACAAAAATTTGAAGTGATGAAGAAATTAGTTGTACTTACTGGCGCAGGTATTAGTGCTGAAAGTGGAATAAAAACTTTTAGAGATAGTGATGGATTATGGGAAGGGTACGATATAAATGAAGTAGCAAATCCAAGAGGTTGGAAAAAGAATGCGCAAGTGGTACTCGATTTTTATAACATGCGAAGAAAAGATGTAGCCAATGCAATTCCGAACAAGGCACATACCATTTTAGCTGATTTAGAAAAGCATTTTGATGTTCAAATAATCACGCAAAATATTGATGATCTGCATGAAAGAGCAGGCAGTAGTCAGGTTTTGCATTTACATGGTGAAATATTTAAGATGAGAAGTGTTTTGGACACAAACCATCTTCAAATTGAAACAATAAAAGGAGATATTCATTTGGGCGATCTTGCCCCTGATGGGTGTCAATACAGGCCACATATAGTTTGGTTTGAAGAAGACGTGCCAATGATTTACAAAGCAGCATCAATAGTAGAAGAAGCCGATTTATTTGTGGTGATTGGCACTTCACTGGCCGTTTATCCTGCAGCAGGATTAGTAAATTATGCACCAAGAGGAATTCCCAAATTTATTATTGATAAAAATATCCCTTTTACCCAATCTGTATTGAATTTAACTTCCATTGAGGCCCCGGCCTCTGTTGGCGTGGAAAAATTGCAAAAATTATTGCTAAATAGCTGATTTGGCTCAAAGCAAATCACCATCTGAATTCAAAAAACTCCTATTTCTTAATTCATCTCTCTTAATTCTTAATTCTTATTTCTTAATTCTTTCAATAACTTCGCCCCTTCAAAAATTAAATATGGCTTTACAAGCAGGAATAGTAGGTTTACCCAATGTAGGAAAATCAACCCTTTTTAACGCAGTGAGTAATAGTGCTAAAGCACAAGCAAGCAATTATCGTTTTTGCACCATCGAACCCAATACTGGTCTAGTGGATGTTCCAGATGAGCGTTTAAACAAATTGGCTGAACTGGTTCAACCCAACAAAATAATCCCTACTCAAATGGAGATAGTGGATATTGCTGGTTTAGTTAAAGGAGCCAGTAAGGGAGAAGGTTTAGGCAATAAATTTTTAGGAAACATTCGTGAAGTAGATGCCATCATACATGTGATCCGTTGTTTCGAAGATGAAAATGTTTTAAGAGAAGAAGGCGCTATTAATCCGATCAGCGACAAAGAAATCATTGAAACAGAATTACAACTCAAGGATTTAGAAAGTGTAGAAAAGAAAATGCAGCGTGTGGAGAAAATGGCACGTGTGGGAAGCGATACTAAAGCAAAAGCGGAATTTGAAATTTTGACTAAATGCAAAGCGCATTTAGATGCAGGAAAAGGAATACATACATTGGGCTTGAGCAAAGAAGACAAATCAGCCATTGCAGATTTATTTCTATTAACAGATAAACCAGTATTGTATGTTGCCAATGTAGATGAAGCTTCTATGCATACAGGTAATGCATTTTCGGATAAATTAAAAGTAGCAGCTGAAGCAGAAGGCGCTCAAGTGATTGTAATGTGCAATAATATTGAAGCTCAAATTGCTGAAATGGATAATGCAGATGATAAGCAAATGTTCATGGAAGAATACAAAATGACGGAGCCTGCATTGAATCGTTTAATTAGAACTACTCATAAATTATTATCCCTTGAAACTTATTTTACTGCAGGTGTTCAGGAAGTAAGAGCTTGGACTATTCATCATGGCTGGAAAGCACCTCAGGCAGCAAGTGTTATTCATACGGATTTTGAAAAAGGTTTTATCAAAGCTGAGGTTATTGCCTATGATGATTTTGTAAAATATGGTAGTGAAGCAGCTTGTAGAGATAACGGCCGATTGAGAATTGAAGGAAAAGAATATATTGTTAAGGATGGGGATGTAATGCATTTTCGATTCAATGTGTAGCTTGTAACTCAATAACCCAATAACTTAATAACTAAGATGCAATCGTTTTGGGAAAAAGATAGTTTTTATGCTGATGTAGATATTGCAATCATTGGCGGTGGGCTAATGGGCTTATGGACTGCATTGGAAATTAAAAAACAATCTCCATCAATTTCGGTAACCATTCTAGAAAGAAGTTCTACCCCACTCGGCGCATCAACCCGTAATGCAGGATTTGCTTGCTTTGGAAGTCTTACAGAGCTGCTTGCAGACGAAAAAAATATAGGCACCAACGCTATGTTGGAAATTGTTGAAATGCGTTACAAAGGCATTGAAAAAATCAAGTCAACGTTCAGCTCCCAACAAATTGATCTGGATGAATGTGGCGGTTATGAAGCACTTGGGCCAATTAATTGGGCCGGAGAAATGAACGAGCGAATCAATTATATCAATCAATTACTTTCATCGATAACCGGCAAAGCAAATTGTTTCTCTAATGCATCGAATCAAATGAGTTCCATTGGTTTAAAAAACTTTGACCATTTGATTTTTAATCCTTTAGAAGCAGGAATACATAGTGGTAAATTAGTAAGTGCCTTAACTCAATTAGCCATTGAAAAAGGAATTCGCATTTTGAATGGTATGGAAATCATTGGCTGGGAAAAATCGAACGATAAAATATGCATCCATTCAACCCAAAAAAAATCAATTAAAGCAAATCGACTACTCATTTGCACGAACGGGTTTACCAATGAATTAATTCCATCCTTATCAATAGAGCCAGCCAGAGGGCAAATTCTGCTCACAGCACCAATCAAAGGATTGAGCACCAAGGGCACTTTTCATTTTGATGAAGGATTTTATTACTGGAGAAATATTGGGGATCGAATTCTTTTGGGTGGAGCAAGAAATAGCGATTTTAGCAATGAACGAACCACTAATTTAGATGGCTCTGAATTAATACGACAAAAATTAATTGAATTCTTGAATACCCATTTAGATACATCAGAACCCATCATTATTGAACAAAGTTGGAGCGGCATCATGGGGTTTACAGAAAACAAACTTCCATTATTTCAACAAATAGAACCGAATGTTTCAGTATCTATAGCTTGTAACGGAATGGGGGTTGCCCTCACCCCTATTTTTGCCGAAAAAGTTGCTTTCGAATTATTAAATTAGCTTTAATTGCTAATTGGCAGTTTCTTGATTATTTTTAATTGAACTTTTTTTATGAAGCAAATTATCATCTACCTATTTGTTCCTTTATTATTTATTGGCTGTAAGAATACAGAACAACAGGATGCAATGGCAAACAATGTTGTACCTGCACCCACATCGCTTCAATATGCTGTATTAAAAATTTATCCGCATGACACTTCCTCATATACACAAGGGCTTTTCTTGCACAACAATGTATTGTTTGAAGGAACAGGATGGTATGGGCAAAGTAAATTAATGACTGTAGACATTAACACAGGAAAGCCAATCAAAAAAATAGAGTTGCCTAATGAATATTTTGGTGAAGGCATAACCTTACTGAACAATAGCATTTATCAACTTACTTACATGGAGCACAAAATTTTCGTTTATGATGCTACCACATTTAAAAAAACAAATGAAATGGATTGGCCCTATGAAGGCTGGGGTCTTACAAATAATGGTACTCAGTTGATCATTAGCACTGGTGGCAGTAATTTGTATTTTGTAAATCCTGCAACTATGAAAATTGAGAGAACCCTTGGAGTATCCGACAACAATGGATACATCGATAGTATCAATGAATTAGAATGGGTAAATGGGTTTATATATGCCAATAAATATATGAGCGATTTGATTTTTAAAATCAATCCTCAAACTGGAAATATCGAAGGAAAAGCAGATTTATCTAACTTAATGAAAGAATCAGGATCTTCCTATGATCCAAGAACTATAGATGCCGGATTTGTATTAAATGGCATTGCCTATAATCCTGCCAATCAACATTTTTTAATAACTGGAAAGCGTTGGCCATTTTTAGCTGAAATTACTTTCAAATAAATAATCTTTACTATTGTTTAGGCGAAAAAATGTAGATGACGGAGCTACATTTTTTATGATCAAATATTGTCTTTGCATTAGACAATAAGCCGATCCAAAATGCTTTTACCAAATTGGGTTTGCCATTTTTATATTGTTCGCTTAACATGGAAACATAAAAAGAATCAAACCACATAGGATAGACTTTTACTAATTCAAACCCATTTGCATTGGCTAATTGTTCTATTGAATCTGGAGAGAAATGATATAAATGTCGGGGCACATCATAAGCAGCCCAGTATTGTTGATAATGCTGAGCATCAAAAGAAGTATAATTCGGAACTGCAATCACCAATTTACCATCAGTAGCAATCAAGTTTTTAAAATGATTCCAATACCCAGCTAAATCATGCACATGTTCCAAAACATGCCACAAAGTAATTGCATCAAAAGAATGCGCAGATAAATTATTAATTACAGAAGGTTCATCCAGCTTCAATTGATAATTTGTTTTAGCCAAATTCCTTGCTGAAGAATCCGGCTCCAGTCCTATTACCTTCCATCCTTTCGATTGCATCTGATGCGCAAATGCCCCAGTTCCAGCTCCTATATCCAATAACTGGCCAACAGATTTGTTGGTTGATTTTTGAATCAATCGTTGTTTTGATTTTAAAGTATAATTTCTAACAAGATGATACAATCGATTAATCAATCCCTCTTTGGTATCGGAATGTGAGACATAACTGTTGGATTGATAGTATGGTCCAATATGATCAATATCTGGAATGTCTTGAGTAAATTGTAATCCACAATTCTTACAAGCCCAGACAGGAAATTCTTCTTTGCTAACTGTATAATCAATCGCCTTTAATACAGGTGCAATATTTACAGCAGAACAAGCCGGGCATTTTGATAAATGAATATTTCCCAGCATACACTATACGTAATAAAATAAAAGTGCTCCTACTCCAATGAGTAATAATATGATTGCATAAATCCACCAATTATCTGAGTCTTCTCCTTCAGATTCTTGCCCCAATAATTCTCGAATATCTTCTTCTTCTTGAAATGTTAGTTCTTTTTCTTTATCGTAATCTATACTTGCCGCCTTCTGTGGCATCGGATAAGTTGCGTCCAATTTTACTTGTGGCAATAGCTCTAATAAATTTTTTTCTGGAGAAAAAAGTATATACCCATTGTCTTCTTTTTTGAGACGACCGATCCCAGGTATTATTGCACCTTGAGGTGTATTAATAGTTGATTTGATCTTATATAAATAATCATGAAAAGTTCGGATGGCAACCACTTCGTCAACCCCTAACTCATTTGCTAAGAAATCGAAAAAAAACTTATCCGCTGTTGCATTGTCTTGTTTAAATTGAATCACCTGAGTGGGTGCGTACAATAATCCATTAATGGCATCTAGTTGAGCTCCACTAGACTCAATCACGAGATTGCCAATATCAGGAATGCTTAATTTTTTATTAAGCGATAGATATTTATTCAAGTATTGGTTCATGCTCCCTCCGTTTATTAAAACGAATATACAACTCCTGCCATAACATTAAAACCAAAAACTGGATATTGATTCCATCTTTGATATGTATTATTGAATAAATTGTTCATTTGAAGCCATATCCGCCAATTTTTTTGCACATTAAACTCTCCACCAATATTCAAATCCAGCCCTGGAGATAGCCTGGTTGGTGGAATTGAACCTGTTTTAAACATGCTGCCGCCTAAATAAAACAAATCTGCCTTAACCTGAAGATCTTTTAACGGTTTCCAGATGGCGGAACCTGTAATTTCCACTGGAACTAAGCCCCAAGCATAATTATTTACTGAAAATGCATTGAATTGAGTAAAATTAGCGGAAGCCAACAATGAGAGATTGTCTTTAACAGTATATCCAAATTCCCCCTGAAGTTTTATAGCATTCATTGTGGATTCGTAAACCGTAATAAAGGTTTTACCATCTAATGCATCATTTAAAAACAGCGGTTGATTTTTTAGTTGTTGGAAGGCAAGTCTTGCATTATATGAAATATGATTCCCTGAATTACCCTTCACTCCAAGAAATTGCTGGTTGATCTGTGTATTCAACAAAGTAGAAAAAGGACCTATCCAAGGATTAAAGGCTACTAAAGAACGATAGCCATTCTTTTGGAAATTTCCATCCCAGCCTGCTTGCAAGGTTAAGGGAGAGTTGGATAACTTTCCTTCCGCTGTAAAATTGGGCAACATTTTATACTGGTTGTTATCCCAGGAAGGACGTAATCCAATATTTAATATGAAATTGGGTGTACTAAATACAACAGCAGGATTTAAAGAAAACAAGTTATTGTTGATTGTTGCAGCTGGCAACTTTGTATTAGCAATATCTGCATCAAAAGTCAATTTAAATGACATGATTTTGCTAAATATTTTCTCAACTGGTAATTTGAAAATCAAGTTATTTTCTGCACCACTATTATTATCAGTAAATCGATAGATACTTAATTGTGGATGAAAATTCACTCCAGCTTCATTGGCTGTGCTATTTTTTGCACCTGCTTGTATTGAAACAGTATTGAATCGCTGCTTTAACTGATCTTTTGTGTAATTTAATGTAGAAGGACTAAAACCATACTTGTATTGTGTTACCGAATTAAAATATGCTCGGCTAGTCCATTCAATATTTTTTGGGCTATTATAGATTGAAATTACATCCAGATTCAATTTACTATACTGCTGGGCAAATAAATTACTCTTTGAACTTATATAATCTGCTTCTACAGTAGTAATGCTTTTTTTCCCATCTCCAAATGAAAATCTTCCTTCGCCAAAAAATGTACTAAGATTTCCTGCGCCTAATTTAATCTGATGCTGATTGACCCAGGCCAAACCTGAATCAGCAGGCATTGCCAAAGGTTTAATAGCTATAGGTTCATAAGAGAAAAATAAATTGGAAGAAGGTATTTTATAATTGAGTGGGATTTTAGTTGTATCAGCTATACCAGTAGCAGCCGTAAAATTAATTTTAGCCGCATTTTGCAAAGAAGGCTTAAAGTCTGAAGTAATTACTACAGTTCTGTTATTAGTAGAATCTATGGGTTCAGCTTGCTTTTTCTTCTTTGATGGAGCAACTGTTTTAGTCGATTTTTTTTGAGTAGATTTTCGCTTCTGGGCAGTAAGATCATATGCATTTATTAACAATAAAGGCAAGATTAAAAAAAGTATCCATCGATTGGTTCTATTCATTTCTATTACTATTGAACTTTTGTAATTTTTTCCTTTAAAGCGATGACCCCTAATAATTTTTCGCCAGCCAATTTTTTCAACTCATTGATGGTGGCATTGTCTGAAACACTTTTATAGGTAGCTTCTGCATTGAATAAATCGTTCTGTTTTAAATAAATATCACCGATCAATATGTAGCTGCTGGTCACCCAATAATCATAAGATCCATATTGTTTAATTACTTCAAAAGCCGCTTTTTCTGCTTCAGGCAATTGATTATTCAACAACAATAATGCTGCAACCCTATATTGTGCTTCAGCAGTTATTTCTGATTTTCCAAAGGCCAATAATTTTCTATAACCAATCAATGCTTCGTTATTTCTACCATTCAATTGATCTGTTTTCGCAATGACAAATCCTGCCATTAGTTGATCGTCTGCAGCAATTCCTTTTTGTGATAATAGTTCTATCGCATTGGGAGCAGCTTCGACAAAATTTGCTGTCTTAAATTGACACCTTAACAAGCCCCTCATTGCCTCCAACCGATTCTCTTGCTGAACAGCAATATTCTTGAGTAATGAATAATACTTACTTGCTTCTTGATAGTTTTTTAAATCGAAATAATAAATTCTTGCTGATTGCAAAGCGCTCCTCTCAGCGTACTTATTCGGGAACTTTGAGGCAACCAGATTATAAAAAGGTAACGCAGTACTGTTTTGTTTTTGTACAATATTAATTTCCGCCAGAAAGTAATTGGCTTCAATTGCATATTTTCCATTAGGGTATTTCAAAACATATTCAGTAAGACCAGTTTGTGCGCCTGCATTATCTTTTGCCTCATATCGATTATATGCTGAACGATAGGTTAAGGAATCAGCTTCATTAATAGAAATAGGCTTACCATTTGTTTGCATCAATTCAACAAATCCAGTTGGTTGTTGCTTTTCGATATAGATGTTTCGTATATATTCAACTGCTGATTCTGTTTCAGGACTGTTTGGAAATTTAGACAACAAAATTTTGAACTGATCCAATGCGGGATCATTTTTATTCAAATTAAATAATGCAATTCCCAATTTTAAATACCCTTGTGGATGAAAAGGAATTGCCTTTTCATTATTGATTACTTTATATAAAGGAGATAAGGCACTGTTATAATCTTCTTCAGATAAATAAGTATTGGCAATTTCCAATTGAGCTTGAGGAATCATACTCGAAGCCGGATATTGTTTTTCTAGAAAACTAAGCCATTGAATTTTTTCATTTGGCTTATTGAATGCTCCCGCAATTATTCCTTTTTGATAAGTAGCATAATCAGCCGCAGGCCATCCATTCTGGATCACTTGATCATAAGTCGTTAATGCCAATTTGTATTCTTTGGACATAAAATGGCAATCTCCAACACGCAAAAAAGCATCTTTTTCTACATCGGTATATATTCCAATGGAGGATTTATTAACCAATTCAAATTGTTCTTTCGCCAAACGGTAATTTTCTTGTTTAAGAAAACAATAGGCTAAATTATACCTTGCATTTGCTGAATTTACTTCGCCATTCCTAACCGGATTCTTTAAAAAGTTTTGTAAATAAAAAATGGCTAAATCAGTTCTTCCTGCTCTATAAGACAATTCGCCTTTCCAAAAATTGACTAACTGAATTTGTGCTGAATTATATCTTACTTTAATGATAGAGTCCAATATTTTTTCGGCTTCAATAATTTGTTGATCATTGATCAATTCAACTGCCCTGCCATACAATAATGCTGGCAATATTTTTTCAGCATTGAATGACTTACTGCTTAATCCTGAATAAATCTCCAATCCATCTTTATAATTACTGGTATTAGACAAAGCGCTCAATAATAATTCTTTTGATTCATTGATATAAGCCGATTGGGGATATGCTGCAATAAACGCTCTGAGACCGCTTGCTGCTTCTCCAAAATAATTTAAATCATAAGTTAATTTTGCATAATAAAAACTGGCTACTTCTTTCTGCGTATTATTGCTATTATTGGCCGAACAAAATTGAAATGCATTCCTAGCATTTTGACGGTCACCTACTTTCAAATAGGCATCAGCCAATAAATACATGCTATTCTGTGCCAATGAGTCTTCTGCCCCTCCTATTTGCTTAAATCCTTCTATTGCTTTGTCATAGCGATTTGCTTCGTAATAACAATAAGACAATTCATATAAATCTTCTCTTCTTACTTTTGAATTAGCTGCAATATATTTTTCTAAATAGGGCAATGCTTTGTCAAATTTTTTATTCTCAAACCACAAATGCCCTAATAATTGTTGCAATTGAACAGTATAATACATGTCGGTTTGCTGATAAACAGTTTCGCCATATTTCAATGCCTTATCATTTTCTCCATTGAAATAATATAATTCTGTCAGGTAGAAAGGAACAACATTTTGATAAGCCGCATCTTTTTCTGCAATTAAAAAACAGGATATAGCTTCGGTATACTGTTTATTGTTAAACAAAAGAAATCCATAATAATAATTGGCATCAATATAATTCGGATCGTTTGGCAATTGTCTGACACTGTTGAACAAAGGACTTGCTTTATCAAACTGTTGATTAGCAAAATAACAATATCCTTGATGAAACTTCAGTTCGGCAATCTGCGTAACATTTAAATTAGCAATAGTTGATTTGTCGTAATAAACAATTGCAATGCCATATTCTTTCTTTCTGTAATGAAACTCACCCAAATAAAAACTTACAATTTGTTTATAAACATTTTCAGTTGTTAATTCAACAAATGATTGAGCATTTTTTAATACAGTCTCATCATCCAATTGTAATCCACAAATAAGATAATAATAGAGAGATTCAGTTCGAACATGATTGGGAACAGCACTACCACCTACTCCATTATTATAGAATAATTTAAATAAAGGATAGGCTAAACTAAATTGATTCTGTTGATATAATAATTTTGCTTGCTTGTAATTGGCATCTGGTTCAATCAAAACTTGCGTCAATTGTGCCTTTATGAATGTTGAACCTAATAAGAAAAACAAAATCAATATCCCTGTTCTTTTGATCATAGGTAATCCAGTTGTATTGCTGGATAAAGATAGACGTAGACTTTTGTAAGACTTTGTTAAGCCTTTATTTGTGGAAAAACAACCGAAGGTTGTAAGTTTGTCAACAAATTGCTAAAATGTACGAACATTTCACCACATTGAGGGTTAGGTATGCAGAAACAGATCAGATGGATATTGTGTACTATGGCAATTATGCGCAATACTTTGAAGTAGGAAGAGCAGAATGCATAAGGGCTTTGGGATTCACCTACAAAAAAATGGAAGAAATGGGGGTAAGAATGCCAGTAGTTCATATGGAAGCAAGATTTTTGCGGGCTGCACATTATGATGATTTAATTACTATTAAAACCGTTTTAAAAGAACTACCATTAAAGCATGAAATTCATTTTCATCATGAAGTATTTAATGAGAAAAAGAAATTAATTACAACAGGAAAAGTCAGTTTGTTTTTCATAGATACTAAAACAGGAAAATGGATTGGGATGCCGGAGGATTTAAAAAAAACCTTATCGATTTTTTTTAAATAGTTATTGGTTATTGGGTTATTAGTTAAAAGGATTTGAAATAGTGAAACCATGAATAAAACATTTGCATCAATTATTACTATTGGCGATGAACTTTTGATAGGTCAAGTTATTGACACCAATAGTAGTTGGATTGCTCAAGAATTAAATAAAATAGGCGTTACTGTAAAACATAGAGTGGCAGTGGGTGATATTTGGGATGATATTTGGAAAGCACTCGATGAAGAAACTGCAAAAACCGATATTATTATCATTACCGGTGGTTTAGGGCCAACAGCAGATGATATTACCAAGCCCCTATTAGCTGAATACTTTGGAGGGAAAATGATTGTTCATCAACCAACTTTAGATCATGTTCAACATATTTTTGAGCATATTCTCAAAAGGCCGATGATCGAAAGAAATGCAAAACAAGCCGAAGTGCCCGACAATTGCATTGTTCTAAAAAATGAAAAAGGAACTGCCCCAGGAATGTTGTTTAAAAGAGAGGGGAAAATTTTTGTTTCCCTACCCGGTGTACCGCACGAAATGAAATGGATAATGTCCAATCATGTGCTACCCTTAATTCCTCAATTATTCAATACAGGGTTTATTGAGCATAGAACTTTACTCACTGCTGGAATTGGAGAATCATTTTTAGCTGAATTAATTCAATCATTTGAACTGGCATTACCCGCTCATATTAAATTGGCTTATTTGCCCAATTTTGGGATGGTTCGATTAAGGCTTTCGGGATGGGGTTCGGATCAATTCATATTACAAAATGAATTAAATACGCTGTTTAGCAATTTAAAAGAGCTGGTAAAAGACTTTTTAATCATTGATGAAGACCTGCCCATTGAAGTGGCAATCGGAAATCTATTGAAAGCCAGAAATGAAACTGTTTCTACAGCCGAAAGTTGTACTGGAGGATATATTGCCCATATGTTAAGCATTCATGCTGGTTCCTCTGCTTTTTTCACAGGATCCATTATATCCTATGCCAATATCATTAAGGAAATGATGCTTGATGTTTCTCACGAAACCTTAACCACCGTTGGAGCTGTCAGCGAGGAGGCGGTGACCAAAATGGCTCAATCTGTTAGAAAATCGATGAATACCCATTATTCCATTGCCGTAAGCGGAATAATGGGGCCTGGAGGTGCAACAAATGAAAAGCCAGTAGGGCTGGTATGGATTGCAGTTGCTTCAGCCCACAAAGTAGTGGCAAAGTCCTTTAACTTTAGATTCGATAGAAGGAGAAATATTGAACTAACTACCACCAATGCATTGAATATGCTTAGAGGTATAATTGTGGATAATAGTTGAATAAGTATATAGGCTTTACCGCTATATTTGTTGATTAGTAGTGTTTTGTACATGCAAAATCAAACTATATCGACCGGGTGATGGACTTATTTTTACCCACTTAAAACAGTAGTACAGATGGCAATAGCTGAATTGATCATGCCTAAATTAGGCGAAAGTATAATGGAAGCAACCATTCTTAAATGGCATAAGAAGGTGGGCGATCATGTAAAGCTAGATGAAACCGTATTGGATATAGCTACCGACAAAGTAGATAGCGAAGTTCCATCTACAGTTGAAGGAATAATCACTGAAATATTATTTAACATCAATGATGTAGTTCCAATAGGAACCATCATTGCAAAAATACAAACCGTTGACAGTGTAAAAACTGCACCGGTTGCTCCTGTTGTACAACCAATTGTACAACCAACAATTGCACCTACTCCTGTTGCTCCAACCCCAGTTCCAGTAATGGAGCCCGTTGCAGCAGTTGCACCATCACCTGTTGTTGCACCAAAAATTGAAGCTGTTCAAGCACCCGCATTTACCAATGAAGTACCATATACTCCTTCATCCCCTTCTATAGAACTATTGTCTAAACCAGCTGCGAATCGGTTTTATTCACCGTTGGTTTTAAATATTGCCAATAGTGAAGGCGTTGGTTTAAGCGAATTAGAGAGAATACCAGGAACTGGCATTGATGGAAGAGTTTCTAAAAAAGATATTTTACAATATGTTGCCGATAAAAAAGCTGGTAGAATAACGGCTATTCCTGTTGCACCACAACCAGTATATGTTGCACCTACGCCTGTTTATCAGGCCCCTCAACCAATAGTTGAGCAACCGGTTATTGAACAACCAATTGCTCAAAATATAGCGCCTACTGCAACTCCAGTGGAATTGCCAACTGTTGATATTCCAGCAGTTGAAATACCTGCTATTGTTAGTACACAACTAAATATTAAACCAACAATTGAACAGATTTATGGAAGTGTTGATCCAGCTGTAGAAAAGAATAATAAAGAAGCGATCAATGCAATGGTTGAAGCAAGCACCACCGAAAAACTGGTACCTGTAGAAAGGTTTGCAGCGCCAACACCACCTACACCAGTTTATGTTGCTCCATCACCAGTTCAACCAGTGTCAGTTGAACCAACAGTTGCACCAACAGCAGCTCAAACAGCTCCCATTCAACAAACGCCTGTTTATACAACAGCAACCCAACCGATTTCAACTTATACAAATACTGTAGCAACATCTGGAAAATATTCAGATCCATCAAATGTGGCACTTACAGGTTTGACTGAAATTGTTGAAATGGACAGAATGCGAAAACTGATTGCCAATCACATGGTAAACAGTAAGCATACAAGTCCACATGTTACCAGCTTTGCAGAAGCAGATGTAACCAATATGGTAGTATGGAGAGAAAAAGTGAAAAAAGAATTCGAACAAAGAGAGGGAACCAAACTCACTTTTACTCCAATGTTTATTGAATGTTTAGTGAAAGTGATGAAAAATTTCCCTTTGATCAATTGTTCATTAGACGGAGATAAAATAATTATCAAGAAAGATATCAATATCGGTATGGCAACTGCATTGCCATCTGGCAATTTGATTGTTCCAGTAATAAAGGGAGCTGATCAATTAAATATTGTTGGCTTAAGCAAATCAGTGAATGGATTGGCAGACGCTGCAAGAAACGCAAGATTAAAACCAGAAGATACAACAGGCGGAACATTTACATTAACCAATGTGGGCACTTTTGGAAGTCTTATGGGCACTCCTATTATCAATCAACCACAGGTTGCTATTTTGGCTGTAGGTGCTATTAAAAAGCGTGCTGTAGTAATTGAATCTGCTGAAGGAGACACTATTGGAATTCGCCACATGATGTATTTATCTTTAAGCTATGACCATCGCATTGTAGATGGAAGTATTGGCGCAAGCTTTTTAACAGCTGTTGCCAAAGAATTTGAAAATTGGGACCTAAATAAACATTGGTTTCATTACCTCTAACGATGGACTTGATTAAGATTAATAATACCTATTTTAAAAAAGCCATCTTTCTGATGGCTTTTTTATTTGCTACAAATGCCTACTCCCAAACACCTGGTTTAGGGACCTGGTCTGTTATTTCCACCAAATACACTTTAACCAAACAATGGAATGTTTTTTTTGAAGCTCAGTTAAGATCACAAGCTTTTTATAATAATTTCAGTTATCACGAATACAAAGGCGGCATCGGTTATAATTTTCCGAAAAGCATCAGTGCTATTTTAGCGATGGGTCACTATGTAACTTATCAACCAGATGGTAATTTTAAAACACCACAAATAACGAATGAGTTTAGAATCTGGGAACAGTTTGTTCTCAATAATAATATCAACCGATTAAAAATTGAGCACCGATATAGAATAGAACAAAGATTTCTCACTGATGGATATCGAAACAGATTTAGATATCGCTTAAATGCGCTTTACCCGATTAATAATATAATAATAGAGGAAAAAACTTGGTACCTGAGCTTAAACAATGAAGTTTTTCTGAATAATGACGGAATGATCTTTGAGCAAAATAGAATATATGGTGGGATAGGATATCAGGTAAATAAGCAACTTACACTTCAGGTAGGCTATATGAATCGAATGGACAACTTGGGTCCTGGAAAACAACAAACCAAAAATTTCTTTCAAACTGTGCTATTGTTTTCTTTAAACGAATTCAAATCTGGAAGAGAATTACATCCAAGCTCGGTAGATTAATGATTGACTAATCAACACCTGTGCATAAAGAAATTTTAATTGCCTTTACTGAATAAGTAAATTGGATAAACAAAATCAATCAGATGAGAAGTTTATCACAAACCTGGTTTGCAGATGGATACATCGATTTTGAATTAAAGAAATATACTTTACTGGCTTATTTACAAGAAGTAAATAAGTATTTCTGCCAGAATAAACTCTATCCATTATTAGCAGATGTGATTTTCCATTATAATAATCTATTGGCTTTCAGGGAAAATAAAAAATACCTACAAGAACAATTTCCCAAAAAATTAAACGGAATACAATTAGCTCAGTTACAATTGTTATACGAATCAATGGTTGAAGATGATGAACTCATGCAGGAATTGGAAGAGATCATTCAGTATGCTTCTAGCATTATGAAAAAAACTATTAATAGTGGAACGGAGATTTATGAATTTGTAGAAAATAAAATCAATATTGAACCAATTGGCATAATGCCCATAGATCATCATGAAGGGTATTTTTTATTGTGCGAAGGTGCTTGCAAAAACACATGGGTATATCAATACCGATTAAGTATTTTCGAAAAGCACGATGAAAAATATAGAAGCATTAAAACCGAATTTGTAGATGTATGGCAAAGGAATTTAGTAAACAGTTATAGCAATATCAAAAATCAGTTGATCAAACAAAGAGCCGAATTGCCTAATCCTGCTGTGTATGCAATGGAAACAGATTTAAGTTTACCAATAGAAGAAACATTGCTGCCAATTGCAAAAAGAAGTCTGGTAAGATTCATTACCAATAACGGCTTTACTGCTTAATTTTCATTCGTGAAGAAAGAAAATACAGTAGTACCATAATTTCTTGCAAAAGAAAAGCCAGGAAATTTTTCATAGGCATTGCGGGGAGTGTGTTCCAAAACAAAGAAACCTCCAAGAGCTATTAGTTGTTTCGCAACAATTTTCTTAGGTAATTCGTCAATTGAACCAAGTGCATATGGTGGCCCTGCAAAAATAAAGTCGAATGTTTGTGTGCATGAATCTAAAAAACTGAACACATCCATTTTTAACAATGCTATTTCTTGCATTCCTAATATAGCAGCATTCTTTGCAATAAAGGAATGCATGACCGGGTCTTTTTCTACAATGGTTAAATGTGCAGCACCTCTAGAACCCAATTCATAACTTATACAACCAGTTCCGCCAAATAAATCGAGGGTATTGATCCCTTCGAAATTCATTCTGTTTTGTAA
>JBBAJS010000020.1:0-63836 GCA_040403975.1 Sediminibacterium sp. | reverse complement strand
ACCTTGATCATTAGCTTGACCATTACCTTGACCATTACCATCACCTTGACCATTAGCTTGACCATTACCATCACCATTACCTTGACCATTAACGTTATGTTGTTCAATAATTTGCTGAAATTGGTTTCCTACTTCCACACTTTTCGTCGCCCAAACTATCGTATTATTTATTGATGTACCAATTCTCGACATAAAATTAGTAACCGTATCTAAAAATCCATTTCGTTTTAATTCTTTGTTAGATTTTACATTAGTCTCGTCTAGGTTAAAATCCTTCTTTAACTCATTTATAATTTTTAATATATCGGTTCTGTTCTCCAACATTTGTGTCAATTCGTCGATTCTTTTATGATGTTCAGTCTGGTCGGGATAAATAACTTGTTGACCATTATTCTCATCCTGTTCTTGAACATTTTCATCAGCGGGACCATTGCCAAGATCCAGACGGTTGTATTCATCTCCGAATTCTTCCAAAAGTGATAGAGTTTGTTCTCTATTTTCGTTTATCTTATTTATATACTCATCTATTTTTGATATATCATCCATAATATGAGTTAATCCCTCATTCAACATCCCATTTAATGACGTGGCTATAAAATTATTAAATTCAAACTCTTCTTGTTTGAGTTTCTTACTTGCTTCGGTCTCCTTCTTAAGATTTTCATTAAATTCATCTGCTTTACGTTTAATTTCATCCGCGTTACGTTTATTTGCGGATGCTTTATTTTGTTCCTTCTGCGCAGAAATATTTAATTTGGCTTGTTTCACTCGTTGATTTCCTTCTATTTTAATTTTATTCTTATCGGCGTCTCCTTTCAAATATACGCCTATTCTTGAAGTAACACTGCTTTTTGTTCGAAGAGTATCCAAATAGAACCAAATATCGGAAAATTTATTCAATATTTCCCCAATATTTATACTGCGAATTTTCTCAATTATTTCATTTTTAGTAGTAGCAGCTTCAGTATTGTTTTTAATCTTATATATGTAGTTTATATTAAATTCGATTGCGTTAACATAATATATACCATTCATATAACGATTTATCTTATCCTGGTCATTTTTATTGAGTTTTTCCTTTGTTTTATTCTCTTCTTCTTGAATATTATTAGGGGAAGATTGTACAGCACCATAAACATTTGAATTGTTACTTCCGACACTTACACTGCTATCACTTCTTTCTCTAACGTTAACACCTCTAATGACACTTTCAAAGCTATCACTTCTTGAATTATTATCATAAACATCACCGCTACTTATTGAATTATCAGAAAAATTGTCCTTTTTGAATAAGGGATATTTCTTCAAAAACTTATTATTACGGTTTTTTATCGAAGTTTCTAAGGTACCAATTAATTTTTCATATTCGTTAACAATACCGGCAACCAAATTTACAAATATGGTTTGAACTTCATTAAATTTACGGGTTAATTCTTCTGTTAACGAAGTAAAATAGTCGATAGATAAATTACTGATGGCATCGGTATCATTATCCGTGATATACTCATCAATACCGACTATTTCGTCTACGTTTTCTTTCGGTGATGTTGTTGTTATATCTCTGCCTTGTTTTTTAATTGAATACACGGTATTTTTTTTTCCGCTAATAAATGTAGCAATGAGTTCAACATTTAGTTTTGATTTTTTTAAAGATTCTTGCCAAGTGTTCATATCACTATTCATATTTATTGTAAAATCATATAAAAGAGCATTCATAACATAAGAATTAGTCATCGAAGCATATTTAACTGGTTTCGGGTTTACATTTTTATTTATAACATTGACATAAAATGCGTTTTTGGTAATATCGGCATTGGTATATTCGTCAATGTAGTACTTCATATATTTTTTCAAATCCTCTGCGTCTTTACTTACTTCTTCTTTTAAATAATACGCTGGTTTAATCACGGCGTTTGGATTAGGAACAATCCAGTAGTTCATATTATATATAATATCAAGTTTAACAGTTATAACATTTTTGACAATAGTTCTTCCTCCTCCTCCGGTATAACCAATTATTTTTTCAAATGCTTTATCGTCAATGTGTAGATTTGTAGATACCGACATATAAATAAATATTATTATTATATTTATTTATTAATAATACTTTATTTAATTTATGAAATTTGATTGGATTTATACACCTAAAATAGTTGAGCAACAGAACCCAGTCCTGATAATAAGTTTGTAGTCTCATAACCACTTGAATTTGTTGATCTTGATCTTGATGAACTTGATTTTGACGCCAAGAGTAATCCAATTTTCGATTTTTGAGATGACAAGTTTCCACAATCATCTTTCATAATTGGGTACATTTCAGTATTAATATCCAAATACAATTCTCCTAACAACATATATAAAATTAATTTTTTATTACATATATTATTTCTCGAAAGAAAAATAGGTCCAGAATATTCCAAAAATTCTTTCAACTCATCATTTTCAAGATATTGAGCAAACATATCCATTGTACATAAAACAGGGTCTTCTACAACTTGTTCCATATCGATTGCAATACTATTAAATGTAATAGTATCCTTAATCTCAAGTGTACCAAAATATTTTAATTGTTGTATCATTATATTTCGCGCAGCCTCAACCCTGCACTGATACCAAATATTCTCGTAATTAATTATACAATTGCCGAATTCTATAATTCCATAAACAATATTTTTACTCATTCCAGTCAAACATGTATTTTTTAATAGTTTGTAACTATATCCAATCAAACGATTTCCAATCATTTTATCGGTTGGTTTAATATTATATTTGTTTCCAACACATTGCATACATTGCGAACCATTCATTTTAATATCACCAAATTGAAATACAATATTATCTATCAAAAGATTTTTGTCTTTCATACTATCAACTGACCATATATTTCCATTTATAACAGAAATTGTAGTATCATACGGATTTGTAATTCTTCCCTTGGATGGAGATTTAGTTCCTGATTTATCTATCAAATCTTTAAAGGATACATTATTTAATGTTACAAATGTTTCTGAATTTATAAATAATAAATATACAGCAGGTATTAAATCAAACGTTGATATAATCATTTCAAACAGCTTGGAGTTTGAATATCTAATTGGGGGTTTTGTAAAAAAATCAAAACTTATATAGTTTGAAGAATCTGATGATTTTCCCCACTTCATTGGGTTCCAAGAGGAAGATGTTGTTCCGGTTGTTGTTCCGGTTGTTGTTCCGGTTGTTGTTCCGGTTGTTGTTCCGGTTTTTGAACTAGATGTTGAACTAGATGTTGAACTAGATGTTGAACTAGATGTTGAACTTGAGGTTGGTCGAAGACTTGACGAAGGACCAAACGTAAAAATGTCTTTATTAAAAGAATATTCTTTTCCATTAATATTAAATATACCCTTTTCTTTTACTGGAAAAACAGTATAAGTAGTAGTCCCATTATTCAATGTTATCGTAGAATAGTTATAATAAGTATTTAAAACAGATTTGATAGAACTGTCTGTCTCGCCACTTGCAGAATATACCTTATCGTTAGAAGGATTACCGGGCAATGGTCGAAGTAAACTATCGGCTGATCCAGATATTGCTCCCGAGGGAGCGCTTTTAGAAACGAGAGTTGGAGCAGTTCCATCCTTTATATTTTTCAAAGCTTCTTCTATTATCTGGTCAATTGTTTTTTGAAACTCTTCGTTTGTCATAGGCTTTGCTTCATGAGTAATGGTCTCGGGAGGGAGTGATGTGGAGGACGATATTGAAGGATTTATTAAAGATAATTGAGAACCAGTAGAACCAGTAGAACCAGGAGAACCAGTAGAACCAGTAGAACCAGTAGAACCAGGAGAACCAGTAGAACCAGTAGAAACAGTAGAAACAGGAGAACCAGTAGAAACAGTAGAAACAGGAGAATCACTTGTAACAATAGTAGGACTAGATGACATGATATTATATTACAAACATATTTTTTAACTTAATTTATTTAAAATGTCGTTATAAATACCTTTGGGTTTATAACTATCAATGGGAGTGAATTTTTTGCGTTTATCTTCTTTCATTACATTTGTAATCTGTAAAGGCTTCTCAATTGTCTCAATTTTTTGTCCAAATTCATTCACCTCGAGTCCAGTCTTTTTTTTTAATTCACTTCTTACATAAGAAGGGACCCAATGATCCCACGTAATAAAGAGTGAATTTGGGTGATAATAAAAAACATTAAATCCGTTTGATTTTAATTTTTCCATTAAAAAGCCTATACAACCCGCATGATCAAATTGAGAAATTCCTAAAATAATTTCAGGAACAATAAACCAACAAAATTTGTCATTTGTTTTTTTAGAAGTAAGTTTAATTCTTACGTGAACTCGGTTTAACAATTTATTAAAAGTCTCGAGTTTTTGGACATCAGAAATTCGTTTTCTTTCGTAAAGTTCATCAATATCAATCTTTTCTGTAAAATTGTCAATTTCGTTATCAATATTAAAAAGGTTCATTTAATTTATCAAAATACAATTTTATTGTAAATTAAATGAATATAAAAATGTACGAGAATAATGATAATGTTTAAACATATTGTTATTGCGGGAGGCGGTGCGTTAACATTGCCTTTTTTAGGCGCACTACGACAATTATTAAAATCAAATAGGATTGATTATTCTCAAATTCAATCTGTTTATGGAACATCTGCTGGTGGAATTATTGCTGTTTTTCTTTCTATGAAAATAGACATTCAGATTATTATTGAATATATTGTTAATCGACCATGGGAAGATTTATTCGAAATAAACCCTCAAAATATTTGTGATTTGTATAGTGAAAAGGGGTTGTTTCAGCATTCCCAATTAGTTGAAATTATAAAACCTATATTGGAATATAGACAGATTACATTAGATGTAACTTTGACCGAATTTTATGAAAAAACTGGCGTTGAACTTCATTTATTTACAGCTGAATTGGACCATTTTACAGTTATCGATGTTTCTTATTTAACCCATCCTAATTTATTGCTCGCAAATGCCCTCTCAATGACTTGTAGTATTCCGTTAATGTTTCCACCTTTTTTAGAAGGCGATACTTATTATATTGATGGAGGACTAATAATAAATTATCCTCTTCAATATTGCGTCGATCATTTAAAAAAACATGAAAAATATAACGAAGAAGAAATACTTGGTCTTAATCTAGATTATTCTTGTAATTTGACGCAAACCGAATCTATTTCACAAGGAAATATTATTCATTATTCCTTGTTTATCATAAAACATATGATTCTACATTCAAACAAGCATATTCCCATTCCAAAAATTCCTTATTCAATAAATTACAAAACAACGGAAGATGTATTTACTGGAATAACCAATTTTATCCAGTCAAAAGAACATCGTATTGACTATATAGAGAAAGGTTCTGTACTTGCGGATGATTTCAATATATTAATTCAAAGCACTATTGACAAAAGTAGTTAAATTTTCTTCCGTTGGTTTTGCGTCAAAATTAATCGTCTTTCCATTTACCACCAATTTAATCGTAGGAAATCCATCCACATTATATTTTTCCATCAATCTTTCGCTCTCGGCAGACTCTTTGGTACAATTCACATCATTAAAGGTCAATTGATATCCTCTGACTGGCGTATTCTTATACTTTTCCTTAAATTTGTTCCATTCGGGTTTTGCGGAAATACAATGAGGACACCAGTCAGTGTAAAACATTAATACTTCTGCGCTTTTTGTGGAGGTGGCTGGATTAGGTTGGGAATTCGCCTTTCCTTTATTTTTATAATATTTGTACACATTTACGGCAACGACAAACAAGATTACTCCGCATAAAAGAATCATTCCAGCTTTAGAACGCGGCTTTTTCGCAATCTTTGCCAACGTATCTGGTACTTTTGGAGTTGAATTCATATTATTATTCATTATATATTTTATTATAAATTTTGACGAATTCTTTAATATTCAATAAATATATGATGCCCATTTTTAGTGAGAAAGATTTTGGCAGTGGTGACGGAATGCTTACCTCTGTTTGGGGTCCTTCTATATGGCATTTTCTGCACACAATAAGTTTTAATTACCCAGTTAATCCTACCAAAGAGGATAAAAAACATTATATGGAATTTGTCAAGGGTCTACTTTATGTATTGCCGTGTAAATTTTGTCGGATAAATCTTAAAAAGAATTTTCGCGCTCTTCCGTTAACAATGGATACAATGTCATCGAGAGAAACTTTTTCAAGATATATATATAATCTACATGAACATATTAATAAAATGTTAAACAAACAATCTAATTTAACTTATGAAGATGTAAGAGAACGATATGAACATTTTCGAGCAAGGTGTTTGATTAAAACAAAAAAGAATAGAGAAAAATCAAAGAAAAAAAGTAGAAAGGAAAAGGGATGTATTAAACCTTTACATGGAACAAAATCAAAATGTGTATTGAGAATTATTCCTCAATCTTCCGCAACAAAATCTTTTGAAATTGATAAAAAATGTCTGGTTATCAATGAGAAAGACAAAAATGGTAAAAATTTGAATAAATAAAAAAGGTGTGTTTATGTAATTCTGGGTGACCTAATAATCCAAATACATTATTTCCAAAGTCAAATGAAATGGGCTGTTCCTTATTATCAATCATGATACTACCAATATTTTTTATCAGTGATTTTTTAGGAGGTACTGGAAGATCGTTGAAACAGAATTTTAAATCAATTGAAGAATGTCCTCTAAATAAGACTGAATTTGGATCAGTTGTCACGCGAGTGGTTTCGCAAAAGGTGTGGCCTCTATCTACAAGAGTTCCTCCATTGGTAACAGTCAATAATTGACACCCAAAACATATTCCCAACACAGGAACTTTTAATTTCAACATGTAGTAAAAATTTTTGGAAAAACTCGCTAGAATATCAGTAAATAAAATCATGGGGCTTCCTGATAAAATAATCCCTATGATTTTACCAGAATATTGTAAAATGCGTTCATCGATTTTATTGGTTTCAATATATGGTATTTTTTGTTCTTTTAATGCTTTTCTCACTTGAAAAATAAAAGATAGCTTGTTTCCTTCAGTCGAATTATTCACGAGTAATAACATATTTATATAGAGTGATTAAATTTACAATGATTAAATTTACAATCCAAAAGAACTAAAACTATTTAAAACTGGCATAGGTCCGCCATTTTCTTGCGTTCCTTGGTCGTATAATTCTGGTTCTGAATTAAAAACGTTTTGAGACCCAGCGATTAATTTTGATTGAACTGGATTTGAGTATCCATTTTTAGATCCATTCGATTTATAAGAAGAATTATACGAGGAGTCGTTCGAGGAGTCATTCGATGAGTCATAACTAGTCGTTCCACTATTATTTTTATATTTTATCACCTTTTTACAATCAACGACTGGTTCGGGACATCTTTTACATGCAGGACAAGGAGGATAATCAGATGTGTTTGATTTACTATTTCCTTTACCATTCGCGGCACAATTACTCATAATGATAGGAGATGGACACACAGGACAAACAGGTGGAACAATCTCTGTTTTTAATATGTATAAATCTTCCATCCCTGTTGGAATTTGGGAACGAGGTATCCCGGGAGGAAGATAATCATTATAATTAGAAGTGAATTGAGTGGTTGGATTTGTATTTATAATAGGAGACATGTATGGATAATTTGCCGCTGTTTGATTTTTTACCAAACTTGTTAAAACTCCATATAATTTTCCGGCTTCATCTACCCCGGCATCACCACTGTAATAATACGCATCTATAAAAGAAGACAAATCATTTGTATTTTCATGAATATTTGAATAAAATGTATAAGTTGTTCCATTTGCATAAACCGTAACCACTTGAGATTTATTTTCCGTTTTTGTCAATACAGCCGAATTTTGTGAATTGGATATTCCTACGAATACAATTTGTCCATCTGTCGTGGAAGAAAAAATGAATATTTCGCTTGACCCGTCTCCATAATTTACATTTATCTGTAATCTATTATTGATTAATGACACGGTTGCGGTAGAGTTATTAGGACCGAAAAAAACAATGGAATTCTCTGTTTTGGTATAATGGTCATAATTATATGTTTGTTCCACTGAATAATCACTAGCTTTTACTCCTGTGATATTTGTAAAATTCGATTTTTGTAATTTCTCATTTAATTTATTTATCAGAGAAGTATCGTCCACTGAATAAGTATTTAAATTAGAATCATCATCATTCAAATCTTCCGGAACATCGGTCGATGTATTTGCGGGTATACTCGCATTTTGAATAGCCGCCTTTATGGAATTGCGTGTACCATCCGTCATTCCTTCTACATTTCTTTTTTTTCTAAAAGAAACGATAAAAACTGATATAAAAATGATGATAAATAATCCAATAAATACACTCATTATTTTTTTTTTCATATATAAAGTAAATAAATTATTTATAATTTGAGTATGTAAAAAGTTGAAAATAAAATTGAAGTGATTTTCATCTTTTAATATCATAATAAAAGATGAAGGTTTTGATATACGATACAGAGACGACGGGATTAATACCCAAAAAGTGCGCAGATTTGGATAGATTTCCATACGTAGTTCAATTCAGTTATATCGTCTATGATACGGAACAAGAAACCATTATCAAAGTCTATGACGAGATTATTTCCCTTCCAGAGTGGGTCGAGATACCATTGGAAGCCAGTAATATTCATCATATTTTAAAAGAAGATTGTCAAAGATCGCAAATCACTATAAAGGAGTGTCTGGAAGGATTTATGGAAGATTGTAAGCAGATGGATTTGGTGGTCGGCCATAATCTGGAATATGACAATACGATTGTCATTACAGAATTAATGAGGTTAAAGACCAAATCTACCGATGAGATACAGTCTACCGATGAGACAACTACCGTTGACCTGACAAGCGATATCGATTCCATCGTGAATACAATAATGACGAATGAAGAAATCCAAATGTTCAAATCACTACCCTTTTATTGTACAATGAAGGAGACGACATTGTTTTGTAACATTCTACATAAATACAAAACGGGCAAAACATTTGTAAAGTTTCCAAAACTAATCGAACTACACGACATCCTTTTTGGGAAAGATACTCTACCCATTCGACTACACAATTCATTAAACGATGTTTTAATGTGTTTTCGTTGCTTCTACAAGTTTAAACACAATGTGGATGTGTTGTCCAAATTTTCCCATTTGATTTAGCCAAAATCATTAATCTATTTAAATTATCAAAATATATATTACGAACTACACGCCTCGCAAACTTCATCGGGTTCAATTGTAAATTGTTGGGCGGTATGTTTCGGTTTTCTTCTCAAATAATAACATCCGGTTTTCAACCCCTTTGTCCAAGAATAAAAATGCATAGAAGTTAAAATATTATAATTAGGTTCTTCCACCCAACAATTCAAACTTTGACTTTGACAAATGTATTTGCCTCTATCTGCGCTCATATCAATCATATGTCTCATTGGTATTTCCCATACTGTCTTATATTTATCCCTGATGGATTGTGGTAAAGTAATAATCTGTTGGATACTTCCCTTGTTGGCAATAATATTTTTTTTAATCGATTCTCCCCAAACACCTAAATCAATCAATTCCCGAATTAAATATTTATTGATAATCATAAATTCTCCAGCAATGGTTCGTCGATTATAAATATTACTTGTAATAGGTTCAAAACATTCATTGTACCCCAAAATCTGTGAAGTACTTGCCGTAGGCATGGGCGCTATCAAAAGAGAATTTCTTAGACCTGTTTCTTTAATAGATTGTTTTAACGTTTCCCAGTCATATCTCGTTGATTTGGTCACTTCATTCCAAAGGTCAAATTGTAATATTCCTTTGGACGCCGGAGATCCAGCAAATGTAGAATAATATCCCTCTAAGGAAGCAATATGATTGCTTTCTGTAAGAGCAGCAAAATAAATCGTTTCAAATATTTTTTCATTGATTTGTTTAGCTTCTTCCGAATGAAACGGGATATTCATTAAAAAGAATACATCTGCCAAACCTTGTATTCCTATTCCAATGGGTCTATTTTCCGTATTGCTTTTTCTCGTTTTTTTTGTAGGATAAAAGGAAATATCAATAATTTTATTTAAATTAAATGTGACGACCCTTACAATTTTTTCCAATTCTTGATAATCAAATGTATTGTTTTTTACAAACGCTGGGAGACCAATGCTCGCCAAGTTACATACGGCACTCTGTGTTTCGTCAGAATATTCGATAATTTCTGTGCATAGGTTTGAACTTTTAATCACCCCTATATTTTGTTGATTTGATTTTTTGTTGGCAGCGTCTTTGTATAATAAATAGGGAGTTCCTGTTTCCATCTGCGAATCGAGAATTTTAAACCATAATTCTCGAGCAGATATTTTTTTAAATATTTTGGAACTAGATATACCTTCTTTTTCGTATTGTTCGCACTCTTTTTCGTATTGTTCATACAATTCGTCAAACGCCTCTCCGTATACATTATCTAATCCTGGAAAATCATATGGACAGAATAAATACCAGTTTTTATTTTCTTTGATACGGCGCATAAAGAGATCAGGTATCCAGAGCCCATAAAAGAGGTCTCGTGCTTTGGTTTCTTCATCTCCGTGATTTTTTTTCATATCCAAAAAAGTTTCAATATCAAAATGCCAAGGTTCCAAATAAATCGCAAAAGAACCATTTCGTTTTCCTCCTTGGTCGACATATCTCGCTGTATTGTTAAAAACACGCAACATTGGCATAATTCCATTGGAAACATTTCTTAACCCATTTACAGTTGCTCCTTTGGCTCTTACATTATGGATATGAAGCCCTATGCCTCCGGCATATTTGGAAATGAGAGCACAATCTTTTAATGTATCATAAATACCTTCAATGCTATCTTCTTCCATTCCTAATAAAAAACAAGAGCTTAGTTGTTGACATTTTAATCCAGCATTAAAAAGGGTCGGTGTCGCGTGTGTAAAATATTTCAAGGACATTGCGTCATATGTTTCTTTTATTTTCTCCAAATCATTCCTATGAATACATACGGCCACCCGCATCCATAGATGAGAAATTCTTTCAATAATAACACCTTCCTTTGATTTTAATAAATAAGCGCGTTCCAATGTTTTAAATCCAAAATAATCAATGAGATAATCCCTTTGTTCATCAATCATAGAATCAATAATTTCGGCATTTTCTTTGACATAATTCGCAAATACTGAATCAACTATTCCATCTTTTTCTAAAAAATCGACATTACGACTAAATGATTGATTTGTATTTTTATGATGATTGGAAATGATAATATGACTCGCAATTGTTTCATAATCGGGATGTATAGAACTCATTGATGCACACTGCTCGGCTGTAAATTCGTCAATTTTACGCGTTTCTATTCCATCGTACAAACGGTCAATGATTTTAATGGCCAATTGAGTAAAATTAATAGAAACATTCGCCTTTTCGCCAATTACACGAATCCGCTTCAAAATTTTATCAAACGATACAACTTGAAGTTCTCCGGTTCGTTTCGTGACTTTTTCTTCTGGAATTTGCATTATACTTATTCAGTCAAACGATTTTAAATTAATATTATTTATAAATATGAAAGTTTCTGTTTTTTTGTTATGTTATAATGAAAGTATTTTAATTTCTCATACCATTCGTCATTATCAAAATTATTTGCCTGGATGCGAGATTACTATTTATGATAATGAATCAACTGATAATTCTGTTGAAATTGCTCGGTTAATGGGCTGTAATGTTATTTCATGGGCTTCCGACGACATTGATGAACTCAAGTATATAGGTATAAAAAACAATTGTTGGAAACGTGTAATGGATGGATGGGTAATTGTTTGTGATATGGATGAATGGATCTGTATTACATTAGATGATTTGGAAGAAGAAGAAAATAAAAAAACGTGTATATTAACCGTAAAAGGTTATAATATGATTGGCGAAAGTATTCAAAGAGAATTAAACGATATAGATTTACATTCTATTGAAAAAAAGGTTTATTATCCCCCTGAAAACAAAAATATATGTTTTTATCGAAAAGCGGTAAATGAAATGGGTTATACAATTGGTGCTCATGGTTGTAATCCAGTATTATATAATAATGCGTATACTCGTTTGTCAGTTTCAGTGTATAGCGAAAAAGAATACGAAAATAAACATATGAATTATTTGGGCATCCCCTTTTTAATAGAAAAAATGAAACATCGATATGACCGATCTGCTCGAATGAGACGACGAGGATGGGCTACACATTATACAAATAATGTAAATAGAATAACAGAAGATTATTATCATAATTTAAATTCTGCTTCTTTGTCGCGACTATACAAAAAGGTATGATTTTCTTCTTTGGTTTGTTTTATTCTTTTTTTAGGAGCACGATGAGTATATCCGTCAATACGTTCTTTTTCAATAGTATTCCAAAACTTTTCAACGTCCATGACAACCATATCAAACCAAAATTGATTTCTTGGCACCAATACACAACTCAATTGGTCTAGTCTCCAATATACATTTCTTATCCAAACTAGATTTTGAGAGGGAGATTGATAAAATTCCATCATATTCATTTCCCATTCCTCGAAATCTTCCTTGTCCATTTCAGTTGGCTTATATATATAACGAGGATTTCCGTTTTTGTGTGAAAAAAATAAAATGACCCCTTTGTGATTATTATTACTATCAAATAAAAAACTCCCGTCGCTCAAAAACTCTCGTTCATTCTCATATTCTTTAAATCTTGTTTCCAAAAAATCACATTCTTCCAAATTACATGTTTCCATTTGTAATTGCATCTGTACCCAGTATTCTGGTTTGGGTATTCCGGTTATTTCTCGATTCACTATATTTTTTATTTCCAACATTCTACCATATCGATCAGATTCAGGATCTACATTAATTCCATCTGGCGACGCACCAATAAAAGAGTATTTGTCATGCCGAATACATCCAAATTCTTCCACAGATGTCTTATAAATATATTCATACAACATTACGCTCACCTTTTCATATTTTTGACCCCAATGTAATGTTGTATCTACATTTATATTTTTAAACAAGGTTTCGTCTACTTTTTCTGGTATTTTATGAAAAGCGATACATTTTTCATAAATAAGTTGATTTTGCATTGCCCTCGATTCAAAAATCTTATACGCATTACTAGCAGTAATGAGATTATTTCTCATATCATACCATTCTTTGGTACGTTGTTCTGGTTGCGGTTTTTTGCGGAGAATATCAATGATTTTCGTTTTTTCATCTCTCAGCTCTTTATTCATTTTTTGTAAAATGACAGAATCTGAAAAAGAACGAATGGGTGAAATAGAATGAAACAATTGAATGGAATAATTCACCACATATTCCAAACTTTGTCTATATCTAGATACAATTGTAGGTATTCCAAAAAGGGTCTCTTTTTCACCAGTAATATTATATATCAATTCGTTAATATATTCATCAATATCATTTAAAAAAGATAGTTCAAAGTCCATATCTGGATATTGATAAACATTGTTATAAACATAATCAAACATTATCCAAACAATGCTTTCAACAATATCTTTTGTTTCTTCATATGTAAATGTTATATCTGGTTCGAGTATTGGTTTAAGAGCCATTGGGGTCGTCATTTATATAATTTATATAAATATTTTTATATTTTAATTGATATAACAATATAAAAACTTTTTACCCTTTTGGGTATTTCTTAAATGCAAACGAACAAAAAAATTGAAATCAAAAAGGATATTGTATTGGTATGTATTAAAAAATGGCATACTACACACAACTCAGCGCGATTGATATTGGAGTGGACTCGGGGTTACACTACGAATTTTATCAAAGAAACTTGCTTCCTGAAGTAGACGAAGACATTGAGCCTCCCAGACTTGTCCGCCAAACCAATAAATGGACTTTGTTTTACGGGTCTTATCCGCGTTACTGTGCAAATCTCACCGTTTCAAGGGTAGTGGAAAACATTACGCGTTCTCTCGGATATGTCAGTCATTGTATTTTCACCGAACCGGTCTTTGGAGTATCAACATTAACAATGAGACATAATGTTATTGCCTTTGTTTTACGAATTCAGCATCAACTCCAAATCTTTGCGGAAGCAAACTTACTTACATATGTCAAGGAAGAAGGGATGTTCCGAGTAATCTTTTTGGATACACTGGAAAATGTTGAATTACGAGTTTATGTAACTCGCGATAAAAAGGAAATTCATTTGATTATTCTCAAAAACAATATGATTCCGCACATGGACGACAATTTGAATTCGTTCAATGCGTCCAGTCTTATTCGTTGTCTTGAACACGTGATGCGCGACCTGAATACACCTTTGTATTCAACATTTCCGGTGATAAATTTGCCGATAAATTTGCCAAGAGAATATATAGAACCAAGAGGAGAAATTCTACAAAATGTAGAAATTGGTATAGCGTTTGGCAATATTCCTTTTGGGGAACCGACTCCCGTCATCGGAGAAAGAATGAGAGAATTTAAACATATACAAGAATAAAATTTTAAAAATGACATATCGTGTAAAATCAAAAAATCAAACCCATATATAATTTAAATAACTCACAAAACAACTTAAAAGGATACTATATAGTAGTATAAGAAGGAACTTGAGAACCTTCTTGCCTTTTTGCCATATTAACTCAGTTCGGTAGAGTGCCAGCCTTTTAAGCTGGAGGCCGTGGGTTCGAGCCCCACATATGGTTTTTTTCATCATGCAGCGATTTCAAATTTCTCTTATTACGAAATCAAGGATGATAGCATTCAAAAAGCTCTATTAGCGCAATTGGTCAGCGCATCAGTCTTATGAGCTGAAGGTTGTGGGTTCAAGTCCCACATAGAGCACACTTCTCTATTTTTTCATCCTGCAGCGATTTCAAATTTCTCTTATTACGAAATCAAGGATGATAGCAAAAAATAATTAATTCGATTAAATTCAATTACTTAAATTGAATTTATTTCATTTATCTGATAAACGAAAATTTTGTTAAACCATTTATAAACTATATATCTCATTTTTTTAATAAAATTGAAATATATTTCGGATCAAGATAAGTATTTATAAAAATGAGCGTTGAATTTGAAACCGCAAAGCAAAAGCTATCGGAAATGTTTTGGCTTGTAGAGGTAAACCAATTTATGGACGGATTACCAGAAGGTTTGTCGAGAAAAACATTTGAACAAACCATAAAAAAACATATTTGTTATGGATTGTTATGTATGGTCCCAAAATGTCGCACAGAATATTATCTTAAAACGAGCATTGAAAAATTATGGTTGAATTACGTTGATAAAGACGACCCAGATCTGTTAAGAATATTAGGAGACCGTCTAGAGTTTACCTACGATCCTGATCTGGAATATAATCCTTTACAGGATTACTGTGTCGACGTGGAGGACGAAGAAGAAAACGAAGAGCCGTCACCCGAATTTATCAATCTGGTAAAGAGGGAAACGAGAAAAGTTGCAAAATGTTACTATAAGCAGGAACTTGGGTTCTTTTTGGATAAACTTTGCACAGACGATAATTACCGAACATTTGTTCGTAAAATAAAAGAAACTACATTTTACCAACTCTTGTGGCTCAAAGCCGAAACGGATACAAGAGATGTCGAAGTCAATCAAGAAATAGAATTGGTATGGGCTAAATGGACGGCTCCTTCGCTCAAATGAGACTTCTTCTTTGGCATACTCTTTAACGTATTTGAAATTTTAGTAGAACTCTTTAATGTAAATCTTCGTGTATCGTCCTTTAAATACACCAGACAAGGGATATCTTTAATAGTATTTGTGACCTTGTCGTAAATAATGTCTTTTACCTTTTGTATCTTCTTTTTGTCAATCGCGTCTTTTAAAAAAATAGTCAATTCTTGTTTTTCACTTGATGTTAATTCTTTATCAATGGAATACTTGTCGATAAACGCAAGTACCTTTTTAAATTTCAATGTTTTGTCTAATTTCGTCCAGACCTCGGTTTGATTTACCGATTTTTCATTTTCCAAAAATGTGTCTAAATTTGTCAGATTGCTTATTTCCGTCATGGAAGACATTGAATTTGTCTTGTAACGTATGTTTTTTAGTTCATTTGTTTCTGAAATCTTTTCTATCTTATCCGAGTTCTCTTTATATGATTCCATTATATATTAATTTATCAAATTAAGTTTAACTTCTTTTCATATAATAATTATATGGATATGAAAAAAATATCCATTGTTGGTCAAACCAATCGTTACCAGATAAAAAAACTCACTCATTATGAAAAGCTTGTTGAAAAAAAGGAGATTATGGAAGAAAAATATTATGACCGAGATTTTCAGATGAAATTGTTATACGAAAATGATCCAAAATTATTGAAAAACATTGAAACGAAATTATATGGGTATAGACATCAAGATGAGCTCAAGAAACGCATCTTTGATAATAATATAACTCTTGATGAAATTATATGTAAAATGAAACAATCTTTTGCTTGTCATTATTGTAAACAGTTATTGCTTCTTTTTTATAAATATCAACGCGAAAAAACACAATGGACTCTGGATAGAATATCCAATAATCTCCCGCATCAAAAAGACAATATTGTTTTATCTTGTTTACAATGTAATTTGGAGAGAAGAACGAAATCTCAAGAAAAATTCATATTTACCAAAAATTTGATTATTCAAAAAATATAATCATTTTTAAAATAATTAATAAAAATACTTAAAATAAGTATTTAAACAAATGAGCGAATAAAGGTAATGAATTGTGTTATTACTCAAAATAATATCATCCTTGAAAAATTAATGCAATTTTATCACAATAAGGAAAATTTGGATAAAATGTTGTCTATTATTACAGGTGTATCAAATATATCTCTTCGAATTATTGATTGGTTCGTAACAAATTATGCGAAAAAAAATTACATTGTCCTCGATAATAAAGAAGGGAGGTTCAAGGTATACGATGATTACAAGCTAAAATTAAAGGCATATTCAAAACAACGATTTGACCCATTTTGTAGATGGCAACGAATTAATATTCCATACAAAACAGAAGAAGGTGCTGGATTTGAAACAACTATTGGTCAATTGAATTTTTTTAAATGGGCTCTGGAGAATAATATCGTCAACTATATTGAAGAACATTATCAACATATAGAACAAGATATGAATACTCGTAATAGTACTTCACGGAAGAAAAGAATGACACTGGAAAACGAATTACAAGAAACGGATAATTCGCGAAAGAAACGCGAAGAATTGTCTGTATCTGCTACAAAAAGTATTAAAAAAGAAACAGTTCAAATCAAAATAACCTTTAACAATTGATTTTAAAATCTTCTTTTTGGTTTTTTCGTTTTTCTCGTTTTTTTAGATTTACTATATCTTTTGTTTTTTGATTTTTTACCTCTTCGTTTTCCACTAGCATCATTAGGAGATACAGGACTTGATGGAGGAGACAGAGGTAAATTGTCAAATCTGGCTTGAATACCCGCAATAATATCTCGATACGCATCACGATTAATCCTGTTCAAATGACGCTGTATTCCGGCCATTCTCATCATTTGGGCATGATTTGGATGGACTTCTGCTCTATCCAATTGATTCCGAAGAAGTTCAATGGCAGCCAAGGAAGATTCTTCGGTAGGAGAATTTCTTCCATATCTACGAGGACTGGGTGCATTAACCATTATAATGTGATACAATATTATATTTTCAGAAATTGATAAAAACGTTAATCATGTAAACTTGAATGACCATTTGACGTAAATTACATAATATAACGAGGTCGCGGACAAGTATATACACTATAAAGATCGTCGTCGACAAAATCTTTTAGATGATCTTCGTATTTACTAATCAAATGGAGGTGATGTAATTTATCAAACGTTATATGAGGATTACCGTTTCTCATTCCCTTGTGAGTTGGGTCGAAAATATTATTCATATCATACAATGTTTTACACGAGAACACATAAAGGGTTATTTTTTCTTGTTCGTGTTTTTCTCGTATGATAATGTCAATATCCTTACGAATATACGATCTTGCTTCAGCGACCAAGTCTGGGTCGAATGTATCAATCTTGATACAGCCGGCAAAATGGTAACGGGTGTCTATTACGTCAAAATTTAAAAATCGTTGCTGGAACATTTCATGCAAGAAATGACGAGAAATACGAGATATTTTTTCAGTGTTTTCATGGCATAGCTCCATGTTCTTCCAAAACTGGTTGATGTTCAAAAAGGGTTCATGATAAACAGATGTAAACAGTGGTAAGTTTTTTAGATATCGTTCATGATGAAGTTCGGTCCCATCCAGTTGGGATATTTTTTCAATCCATTGCCTCGCATATTCTTTGAAACGATACTTTGTCTGGTAAAACATGTTTACCTTTAATTTGAACGCATTGTCGTTCCCATTTTCACGTTTGTAGTCGACAAAAACCTGAAGGAGATAGGTCATGTCGTCCAAGACAAAACTTTTAATGATGGTCCATATTTCTTCGGGAAAGTGCGTCATTTGATTTGTAATTATACCCCCTTATTGATTATACTTTTATTTTCAATTTTTTATACAAAATACCAATTGAGAGACATTTTATTCTTTTTTGGAAATTATATGATTATTCACATAACCAACCGCATAAACCCCCATATAAATCCATGAATTACATATATGGTCGCCAAACGTAGAAATTGACCATCTTAACGCACGACAATGCGGAGATAATGTCATGAAAGGAGACAACAAAAATCCAATGAAAGTGAGCGGGGTACAATATTTGGCATATAATATTGCCGAGATATAATGAAGAATGATGCACATTATAAACACATATATAATGTGCATGTTTTCCTTGACAATGTTTGTAAATCTCATTTCTTTTTATAAAATCACGGAAAATATCTTTATATTAAAATCAATTTTAAAATAGGTTGATAGGTTTCATAATGGGGAATATTCAAACAATTCAAAAGGTATCCTTTGAAGACATTCAAAAATTACCATCCAATATGATACTCATTAATACTCTTCCAGAAGACTGTCAAGATTGTTTGATAAAGGGGACACTTCCTGCGTCAATGGAAGAAAAAAAAATAAATAGTTTATTAAAATCTGGGAAAGAACAATCAATCATTATTTATGGTAAAAATACAAATGATGAAAAGGTGATATTAAAATACAAGCAATTTGTATCCATGGGATTTCAAAATATTTTTGTCTATTTGGGCGGATTGTTTGAATGGTTACTTTTACAAGATATTTACGGAACCGAAGAATTTCCGACTACAAAAATAGAACGCGATCTTTTAAAGTTCAAGCCTATCAATTATCTTTAGGGTGCTATGTAAGATAGGACCTTATTTTCTCATCAAATGTCGCAATCCAGCTTGTCATTATGTCTGGGTCATTGTAGATATCATTGTCTGCGTCGAAAATAGTAAAATTGATATCTAACTGGGCAAGCGTTTTCATAAAGGTATGATGATATTCGTCACATTTTCTCAAATATTCCAAGGCAATGACCTCGCCAGTGCGCGACCTTTTTATGACTCGTTCGTGTGAAATTTCTGGTCTAGTAGACATCATAAAGACTTCATTGACTTGCTTTATGGCAAATTCATCAAACCAAGTATTGTATATTTGAAATTCCACATCTTCCATCATATCGTCGGCGTATAACATGGAGGCAAATATATGCTTGTCCGTGTAAGCGCATCTTTCAGAAACAATGATACAATTTTTATTTTCTTCCAATGCTTTTCGCAAAATAGCGGTTCGTGAAACAAAGGCCATCATTTGAAATGAAAAGGAATATTTTTTTGGATCGCTATAAAACTTTTGAAGCATCGAGACCCCGAATTTATCACGGATACTTTGCCATAATTCTACAGGTTCATCCAAAAACAGAATTCGCGGATTATTCGAATATTTATCCTTAACTTGGTTCAAAAAGGTAGATTTACCTGCCCCGATGTTTCCTTCAATGGTAAATATAGTGTTTCCGTTCATTTTGGTTATTTGATTGTAATATATTTTCTTGGTATGAAATCAATTTTTAATTAAATAAATTTTATATATATGGAACTTATTCCGAAAAATATTATACCGGATACGGTTGTCAATGAAATACAATGTATTATAGCAACTAAAAAGAATTCTCAAAATCCAATGATGATAGCCAAGATGATACAATATTTTAACGATAATAATATTTCATACGGAACAGAAGAAATAGTGGATGATGTTAATAGAAAACGACAATTTATGAAGGATCTTCGAGATATTATATTTAAAAACAAAATGCGACTTTGTGGCGGTGTATCTGGAATTGAGAGTAAATCATTTGAAGATAACGATTTAATTTTATACTCGGTTGCCAATGTCAATGACAAATATTATTTGACTGGATTTGCAACGATTACTGCGCAAAAAGACTCTCGATTTATATTGGAATACTTGTGTGGAGATTTATTAATGACAAATATTGGGAAAAGTTTTTTAAATTTTATCAAAAAAATGGTATATTCAATTGATAAAAAAGGGACAATCGAATTGGAATCTATAAGAAATGAAGTAACTACCAACTTTTATAAATCCCAAAATTTTAGAAATAATGTTACGACAACGAACCTTTTTTTATGGAAATATCATAATAATGAAAAGGACCGAAAAAATATGAGATCTGCGTCGAGTATTTTTACCTCCATTCGATCATCGAAATCAAAATATTTAGAACCTACTCCTCCTATTTTAGAGAGCTATAATTTTGTTACTCCAACCAGTTTAAGAAGTATTCATAGCCCACGAAAATCTCCAAGTCGAAAATCTCCGCGAAGAACCCGTAAAGATTATTTTTTGGAAGGATTTTTGCCTTTGGCGAGAAAATCCCACGTCACTCGAACTCGTAAAAGTATGTACGCTCGGAGAACAATTTAATTTTTCAAAATAGAGCAAAAAGAAAAAAGAATTTAAACATTTGTCTAGAAGTATAGTTTAAATGGACTTGGTTCAACGAAAATTAACCAAGGCTGAATGGGAGTCTATTGAAATCCCTGAACAGGAAAATGAAAAAGAAATTCTCAAAATGATATTACATGGATATTCCAATGTCAATATTACCATTAATAAATCAAAATCTATTTTATCTTATTTAAAAATAAATTCAAAAGAAAGTATTGAGTACGAAAAATGTATACAAAGCCATATTTATAATGTATACTTTTCTTCCATTGTTTCTTCCTTCAAGACCATATTCAAAGAGACGGAAGAAGAATATGAATTTCTTTCTTCCATACAACCAAAATCAAAACAAAAAATCAAAAAAGTAGACGCAATTCGAGTTGACCTTAATGATATTTCCAAGGTCAAACATTTGGTATTTGAATATATTCTATTAAATGAATTAGAATTTATTTTGAAAAAAAAAGATGTATCTTATCACTATTTCACTCTATATAAACTTTCGAAAAATAACATTGAACGAAACGAATATGTAAATAAAATAATCAACTTTTTTCTCAAAAAATGGGAGGATAATGTTTGTTTCAGAAATATTGTTCATCAATGTGTAAAACATATCGAAGAAAATGAAATTTTGGCTCAATATACAGACAAGCAATTATACGATCATCAAAAGAACATTTTTACCTTGACGAAACTTCCAGATCCAAAATTAATCTTGTATATTGCTCCGACAGGAACAGGAAAAACGCTTACTCCATTGGCTCTCAGTGAAAATTACAAGATTATTTTTGTTTGTGCGGCAAGACATGTAGGCCTTGCGTTTGCGCGTTCTTGTATTACCATGAATAAAAAGATTGCGTTTGCGTTTGGATGCAAGTCTACTGATGAAATTCGGTTACATTATTTTTCGGCCAAAGATTATGTGAAAGACCGTAAATCGGGAGGAATATTCAAAGTGGATAATTCGGTGGGCGATAAAGTAGAGATTATGATTTGTGATATTCAATCTTACTTATCGGCAATGTACTATATGATGGCATTTGAACCCGATTGTCATAAACTTCTTACTTATTGGGATGAGCCGACTATTACGATGGATTATACGGAACATCCATTGCACGAAATTATTCATAAAAATTGGAGCGAAAATCTGATTCCAAATATCGTTCTTTCATCTGCGACGCTTCCAAAAGCACACGAACTTCCAAATACAATTTCTCATTTTTACGAGAAATTTCCAAATGGACAAATTCATTCAATTATAAGTCATGATTGCAAAAAATCCATTCCATTAATAAACAATAACGGGTTTGTGGTTTTGCCACATTATTTGACGGACGATTACCAAAAGTTGCTCGTTTGTGTGAAACATTGTAAGGATTATCTTACCATTCTTCGTTATTTTGATTTGCCTGAAATATCAGCCTTTCTTCAATTTATGGAAGAAAAATTATCACCCAAAAATCAAATTGATCGACATTTTACGTCATTGGACGATATAACCATTCAAAATATCAAAGAGTATTATTTGTATGTTTTGGAAAATATTCAAGAAACGGAATGGGCGATGATTTTTGGTCAGTTACAAATTCTTCGAAAGCAACGCATTGTCAATAATGATACCATTGATATTAAAGGAGTAAGAAAAACGACTGAATTCAGAAAGATAAAGAGTATTGGTCCCGGAATTAATGTTACTCCACCCGTATTAAACAACCAGTGTGCAATGTATATAACCACAAAGGATGCATATACTTTGACGGATGGACCCACTATTTTTTTAACACAATCCATTGAAAAAATAGCCAACTTTTATATACAACAATCAAATATTCCTAAAATTGTAATGGATAGTATTCTTGCCAAAATCGAGTTTAATAATAATTTGAATGAAAAAATCTCCATCTTGGAAAAAAAGATTGAGGATATTTCTCATCGAAATGAAACAACCAATGACAAAGCTGTATCTAAACCCAAGACGGGTAAAAAAGAAAAGAATATAGAAGAAGATAGCTCATTAAGGATGATGGCTGTAAATTTGGAAAAAATGCAGGGTTCATTTAAATCAGTTCAATTAAACGATGTTTATATTCCAAATAAATTGGAACACGTTAAAAAATGGATGAATGAGACATCTCGTCCTGAAAGATGTTATACTAGCGATATTGATGAAATAACCATTATACAAATAATGAGTTTAAAGGTCGACGATGGGTGGAAGATCCTCCTTCTTTTGGGAATTGGTGTTTTTACAAATCACGAAAACATCGAGTATATTGAAATAATGAAAAAAATGGCTTCCTTACAAAGATTATATTTGATTATTGCTGACACGGACTATATTTACGGAACAAACTATCAATTTTGCCACGGGTATATTAGCAAAGATTTACAAATGTCCCAAGATAAAATATTTCAAGCCATTGGAAGAACTGGGCGAGGCAATATACATCAAACATATACTATTCGTTTTCGAGATGATAATCAGCTACATTTATTATTTTATCCAACCGAATTTAAACCCGAAATGTACAATATGAACAGACTGTTTAGCGGAGACAATTAAATATGTGCTGCTCGACAAACGGGACAAGTTGTATGGTTTAAATTCCATCGAATATGACAATTAGAACATAGTAAATGACTACACGAATAAAACTGTAAATTTATTGGGTTGTATATAGTATCACGGCATGCCGGACATATCGGCAAAGATACAGGTTCGATTGGATGAGCCAACAATGTAACTTCGGATGAAGTAAACATTTCAAGGTCAATCATTTGATGAGTTCTATTTTTAATTTTTATCAAATCATTATATTTGATAAAAGTAAGAGAATCATTTCCTGAAACTGGATGTTGGTCGGTTCTTACAAAATCGACTCCGCCAATGGTGTAAATGGGTCGAACATAAAACACGATACATGTTTCAAACGACATTTCTTGATAAATGTATTGATTAATGGGTAAATTACTGTCTGGAACAACTTGATTCATTTCATTACAAAAGTCCGACCGGTTCAACACAAGATCTATTCCGGAAGCATCTTGTAGCTGAAAGGAACTTTTTGCAATGTTTATCAATTGGTCTTTAAAATAGGCGGTTGTCCAATTGTAATTTAAATTTTCCACATTCATGGATTGACATCCAAACGCAAGCTTGATAATTACTCTCATATCCAACATTTTTATTTGTATATGTTTTCTTTTATTTTAAATCAATTTTTTTAATTTAAATTTTTTATCGTCTCATTTTTATTAGATGAAATGATATCGGGGATTATTTATTTTTTCAAGAGAATATGTTTTAGGGATTGAAAGCAAATAGAACAAAAAGATGAAAAACTTAATTGGAGTATGCGAGACCTCCCATACCACTCATAATTCTAAGAATATTGTAGTTGGTAGCATAGACACGAACCTTGGCAGTTTTGGTGCCCTCAACAGTTGCGTTGGATAGAACCAATTGTAGAGTAGCATTGTCAATACGAGAAAAGTTGCAAGTTCCTGAAGGCTGATGTTCCTCTGGGCGAAGAGCAAAGGAATAAACATTGATACCTTCATCTGGGGTGCGAGTATGGCACTGGAAAGGCTGAACCCACGAGAAATAAGTTCCTTCGCGCTCAGAGAAACGGTCCTGTCCGTTAAGCTGAAGCTTGCCGGTAACCACTGGGTTAAGACCCCAGCAATGAAGAGAAAGAGATGTTTCGCACAACACAAAGGTTCCAGCGTCAGAAACGGTTGAGTTACGGTCGCGCATATTTCCATCACGCTGAACAAGCCCCTGAAGATAAGGGCTCACCAGACTTTGGTTGGGTTGCGGTAGAATAGTGTTTGTGCCAGGTTGGACCGCAGGGCCCCAAGTGTAATCTGCTCCTCCCATATTAGTTTCAGAATATGGGTTTCCTGGTCCGTGCCAGTAACCAGTAAAGTGAGAGTCGGTAGGAGGAGCATCCATAGCACCGGCATCGTCGAATAGACCACGAGCATCAATATAACCATATTGACCCGAAAGTTCATCAGGGCCACCGAATGCGTGGATAGCGTTTGGAAGAGCATCAATCGCATCAGTATAGTTAAAAGGTTGTGCGCCCAACACCTTGTACAAGAGAGCATCACATACCAATGAAGAACAATAATCGACATTCTGATCAGGTTGAACAACCCAAATCAACTCCTTCACAGGGTGATTAAAGTTGAGCTTGATCTTATTGGAAGATGAACCAACAGACTCGTCTCCAGTGAATTGAAGTTGAGTAATCAAATATTCGTGTGGGTTTTGTGCCATACGTCTGCGCTCGTCAGTATCCAAAAACACATAATCAATGTATATGGAGGCAGCAACAAGAGATTGATTGTAGGCAATTGCGGCTGGAACAGGGCGTCCAGGAGCATATTGACCCTTTTTGGTTGTTTCTAGGGCCATTCCGCCTCCACTGTAACTATCGGCGTTACAGTTTAGAGTAGTGACTGCCCACAGACACTCATCAATAGGACGAATATCAAGGGTAATTTTGATTTCGTGGTATTGAAGAGCAATAAGAGGGAGGGCTAGACCAGGATTGGTACAAAACCAAAATTGAAGAGGAATATACAATGTATATTCAGGGAGAGCACGTCTTGGGGCGCATACTTGACGAGGCGCAAGGGAGTCGCAAGGACCATCAACCTCGGCAAAAGAAGGGTCAGTGATAAAGGTAAGTTGAGTAACATTACCAATCATTTTAAAGTAACCAGCGGTTTGTTCAGAGGTCATTGTCAACTGGTTCCAAATGTGCATCCAGTCGCCATATTGCCTGTCAATTCTCTGGCCTCCAATATCCACCTCTACCTGGGCAATGAGCTGCTCACCAGGATAATCCAACCAACGAGCATAAACAGTTGAAAGAATATCCTGGCTCGAGTTGAAACCGACACCCATCAACTGGTTAATTTCTGGTAGAGTGACTTGAAGATAAGTGCGGTAAGCCAAATCTCCATTTCTACTAACAATACATTGAACACGTCTTCCGAAATCAGCTTGGCCGTTGAATGTTTGTTCAATGGACTCAATCGCAAAATTTGTATACCTTCTATAGGTCACTTTCCAAAAAGTAATCTGTGGATTACCCGTCAAATAAACATCTTGAGCACCATAAGCGACTAATTGCATTAAACCACCACCCATATTTTATATTATTCCTAAAGAAAAAAAAATTTTGGTTTAATTTATTTAATTTATTTAATCCAATCATTATTGTATTATTAATCGACTATTTTTCACAAATCACTGCATGTTTGCTTTTAAAATTTGTTTCAATAAAGGTTTTTAAATAAGATTTCAAAAAATATTCCTGTTTTTCCTCGTGGTTCTTTTTAAAAAGAAAGGAATCCTTTTCTTTCACTACTGACCACCCATCTTCCAAAGCATTAAATATAAATAACATTTTTTGGATTTGATGCGAAGAAATGTCTAAAGAATAATTTTCTGTTTCTTCGGTGCATACTATCTTTAAATTCATATTTATATTTAAGAAAGTATATTCGGTGATTATATTTAAATGAATTAGTTATTTAAATATAAATATGATTATTAATTATGACTGGGTTTAAACCTAAAACAAACAAAAAAATAAGAATATTCAAAAATGATAATTTAACTTTAGATGGAAAGCATAGCGACTTTTTATTAGAATTTCATAAAAATGAGAATGAAATTATCCCTAGATTGAAAAATAAAATAGGTCGATTAAAAAATAAATTGCAAACTGTCATTACATTGGAACAAAAACTGGATATTAAAGATGAAATTAAAGATGTAAAGACGAATATCAAACAACTTGAAAATTATAAAAAGCAATATTTTCTTAATAATTCCAAATATATTTATGAGTATTTTGAAAATAAACAGAATATTTCCAATATAAATCAACCGAGCGATTCCAAGAATAATTTTGTAAACAAGTTTTTCAAAATTGAAAAGGAAGAACCTGTGATAGATAATGATAAAAATATTATCCAGAAATATTTAAATAACATTGATGTTGAATATATGGATATCAACAATTTTGTTTGCCAAAAAGATGTTTGCCAATATTGTAATAAAGGCGAAATGATTCCCATTGAAGACGAGGGGCTGCTTCTTTGTAACAGTTGTTTTAAAAATGTTCCTTATTTGATTGAAAATGAAAAACCTTCCTATAAAGAACCTCCCAAAGAGGTTTGTTTTTATGCATACAAAAAAATAAATCATTTTAAAGAAATACTGGCTCAATTTCAAGGGAAAGAAATGACACAAATATCTAATGAAATTATCGAAAATATTCAAAATCAAATTAAAAAAGAAAGAATTGAATTGGCTCAATTAACCTACTTGAAAACAAAAGAAATATTAAAAAAGCTGGGGTACAATAAATATTATGAACATATCGCCTTTATTAAAAATAAATTGGGAATTCAGCCTCTTGTCATCAATCCAGAGATGGAAGAATTATTGTGTAGCTTGTTTATGGAACTACAAGCGCCTTATGCCAAATTTTGTCCCGATTATCGGGTTAATTTTTTAAATTATTATTACGTTTTATTTAAATTATGTGAATTATTAAATGAAAAATCTTATTTGGTTGAAATTCCAATGTTAAAAGACAGAGAAAAATTGATTGAACAAGACGAAATTTGGAAAAAAATGTGCGGTGTGTTAAATTGGGATTTTATGCCAACTATTTGTTAAATAATTTATAATCCTCCTGGGAAACCAACCATATTTGCGCCAATACCAAATCCGGCACCTGTACGAGCACTGACCCCCATGCTTGGAATATATGTATCCAAAATACTAAACGTAGCTGCGGCCACTAATGCTAGTAAAGCAATTTCTTCTAAATTCATACTCTTTTTGGGGATTGCATACGCAGCAATTGCAACCATTAACCCTTCTATCAAATACTTTACTATTCTTCTCACTAATTCTTGAACGTCAAAAAATTGGCTTAACATATATAAATTAAAGAGAAAAAATAAACTTTAATAAATACTTAAAACCAGAATTCTATTTTAATAGAATGGGTAAAAAAAAGTTTGTGAGAAAAAACCAAGATGGCAAACCCAATCCAGAATATGTTGATTTGCTAGACGAAGATAAGCCTATATCTGGTCAAAAATTCGCATGCGTTTCCTTTCTATCCCCCGAAAAAATTCTTAAACAAAAGGAAGAATTTCTTTTTAACGAATTTATTAAACGATGGGATTTTAATAAATCGCTCGAAAAGTTTATTCAGTTTCTTAACTTTATTTCATTCAAATATAATATTAAATTTGAAGACCTGACAAATGATTTTGACGAATTTATCAAGGAAGAACGACCCAATTTGATTAAAGACGAATCATTTTCAAATGATTTCAAGACATTTTTGGATAGAAATGAAGAAGATTTGGATGTAATGTTTTCAAAACAACATTCCTTTCAAACGAGTACACGCGGATTAAAGATACGCGGAGTATATTCTTCCCAAGAAGAAGCCGAGTTGAGATGCAAGCTTCTTCGTCAAGTAGACCCAAATCACGATATTTTAGTAGGTCCTGTTGGAATGTGGATGCCATGGGACCCAGAAGCATATAAAACAGGAAAAGTGGAATACTTGGAGGAAGAATTGAACCAATTAATGCACGAGAAAAATAAAAATGAAAGTTTTGCCAAAACCGCCTTTGAAACAAGGGTAAAAGAAACAAAACAAAAGGCGATTGAAGAAAATATTAAAAAGGCTGAGATTTCAGGAAATAAGCTTACCCAAACAATTGACGCAGAAGGAAATTTAATTGGGCTTCAATTGAATACACAAGAAAAGGAATTGAGCCAGCAAGAAAATGTCAGTGAAAAGGATGTACATTCTGTTTTATTTGAAGGCGAAAATATCGTTCTTGACAAGAAATCAGACCACGGCGCCAAAGCATTGGTCGGAGATCCATTTTCATTAAATAAATAGGGTTTTCATTTTAACGAGCGAACCGTTGACGTCTTAATCGTTTTGTTTTCTACGTTTTGATCCTTTTGCTTTCCTGATAGTTAATGTCCTAAGTCTTTTCTTAGGGGTATTTAGATTTTGTTCTCTCGGTGTGAGACGAGCTCCCGTTAAATTTGCACCAGTTAAATTTGCTCCCGTTAAATTTGCGCTTGATAAATTAGTCCCAATTAATATCGCATCTATTAATACCGCATCTCTTAAAGTTGCTCTCGATAAATTCGCATCTTCTAAAATAGCGTCTTCTAAAATCGTACCTGTTAAATCCACGCCCGTTAAATCAGCGCTAGTTAAATCCGTTCCCGTTAAATCTTGTCCCTCTTAAATTAGATAGATTTAAATTTTCTCCAAAACTCATATGGTATAATTATATTATTTTTTTATAGTTGAAAAACGTTGGAATAAAGGGTTGGAAAGTTCCTCGTTTATTTATAGTTTCATTGAATAAAATCTATAAAAATGTATTTATATACTATGGATGTAAATTATGTATGTTCATTAGGAACAAGATGTCAAACAGCACAAACATTAAAAAGGATGAATGTAAAAATATGTTCTTATCCATTTGATTGGATATATTCGAATCTTAACAATATTATTCATTGTATAGAAGACAATTTTACCATTTTTTTGGATAAATCATATTATATATCGATTTCTCCCACTATATGCCAACATACCTATTATTATCCCAAAGGAGGAGAATATAACATGTTTAATCATTATAATCCATTAATCCAAAAAAATTACGAATATTATATACGTTGCGTTAATAGGTTCAAGCATTTACTTAGTCGTCCACAACATAAATTATTCGTAATAATGTTTTCGGATGTCTATGGTGATAAAGATGAAATTAAAAAAAAGGTCATTGAATTTAACGAAAAATTTTCAAGATTTACAAGTAATTACACCCTTTTAACGATACTAAACACCCCACACAAACCACAAAATCACTCTTTTTCTTATTATAATAATGTACATTTTTTAGATTTATATACAAAATCAAATACAAACGGGTTAAAATTCTACGAAAAGAACGATAATCATTTTATATATTCTATTTTACAGAAATCATATAATTTTGACCTCTGTCAACCCTAAAAAGTAACAGTTGAATGATATATTTTATCATATACTTCTGAAACAAAAGTGCCGTATTTGGAACATTTCTTTTTAACAAAAGAACATTCTAATCGTTTGTATATTTTTAGCAAAGATTTATCGTTTATGAATAACCATGCCAAATAAATAAAAATCAGTGTAAATGTAGCATAAATATCCCGGAGCTTTATTTTTGTGTGAATGATTAATAAATAAGGAATTACTTTTACTGAAAAATTAATGAGAAAATACTTAATCAAATTGTACCACGAAAAGTAGAGAAAAGCGTAGATTAATGTTATCGCCAAATAAATTAGCGCAAACTGAAACATTAATTTTGGATTGTAATTTGTGAAATGAAAATAGTATAATAGAAACCATAGAAAAACCCAATAAGAAAATATATAATCAACCCTCATACATTCTGATTATATATTTTACTTTGAGCGAAGTTTTGTCCCGATTACTTTGTAAAATGTAAACAATAAAACGGAAACAAGTCCTCCTAATACCATACCGACCAGTATTTGGTTCATATTATGTTTATCGCAATAGATGCGTTCATAAACAATAAATATCGAAACAATAAATGCAATGATCCAACCAATGGTTATTTTTTGATAAATCAAATAGATGAACCCTAATGTATATATGGAATCGGCAGCATGTCCTGAAGGCATTCCATAATTAACTGGTATAGCAGAACATTTATAATTAAATCCCAAAAAACCAGTTCTTTTTACATTTTTAGCATTTGTATTTACACTGGGTCTTTTTATTTTTAACACCAATTTTAAATATTTTACAAATAAAGACAAAATGCCCCACCCAAGAATATATAAATATAAAGGAGTGATTTTATTCCAAAAATTAAATATCCCAACAACAAAAAGAATTAAATACGAATTGTTTTGGAGTTGCATATATTAGAAAAATTTTTTAAATTCAATCGTTTTTTTATGAGACGACATTAATTTTGGATGATCTATGGGCTCGTACATTGTACTTGCGTCTTTTAAATAACATAAGTAACCCTGTGCCTCTTTAAATACATTGTTCACCGAATAATCAACAACAAGCCTATTCAAATCTTCCAGTTGACGGGTTATATGAGTCGACTGATTTTTTGAATTTTCCAAATAAATAGAGCGCATAATAACGCTTAATGTGTCATAATCTTGTGGGTCAATAATGTAATGTCCGTCCGATCGTCGATATACTCCCGCGCGAATTCCGTTTTGAATAATAATTACATTTTCTTTAGAAAAAAAAAGGGTGGATAATTTAGTATCGTCCCAAATACCTTGAGTAGGATTTCGAAGGGTTGATATCTGATGAATAGGTATTTTATCGTATAATTGAAATAAATTGTTTGTGTTTGGTTGTAGTATATTTATTCTTCCGTTAGGATTAATTGGTATATTCATATAAAAATAAAAGAAAATAAAATCGTAATATTAATATATGGCAAAAATAGGCAAGACTCAAAAAATTATTATTATTGTTTTTATAGTATTATTTATTATTATCGTTGGATCATTGATATTTACTCTTATTGCGGCAGGAAATATATCTAATTGGCCTCCTACTTCTCAAAATTGTCCCGACTATTGGATAGAGGGGGCTAACAACATATGCTATAATTCTACGCCAGGAAATTCTGGCGGTATTGTGGAAACCCAAGTCAACTTTTCAGGAGCTACTCTTTGCGATAAATATAATTGGTCAAATGCCTCGGGAAACAGCTATATTACACCCTCTCCTAGTGCAAAGGTTTTATGGGATGGAATAAATTATGGAAATGGAAAATATACTCCTTGTGACGCCGATTATAAACCAGTTATCCTTAAATAAAAATATAAAATATTATTATGGATGCTATCAAACGCCAATCAATTGGAAAATTTCAATACTATATTCTAATAATGGCGGTAGTACTACTTATTGTGTTTAGTTATATGTTTACATTTACTTCTTCCAGTGAATGGAGACCCAAGCAATCTTCGTGCCCCGATTTTTGGGTCGAATCTGGGGACATTTCTGGTAAATGTTTTAATATACATGGGCTAGGAAATTGTCAATACCCAGATAATACTGGAAATACCTCCCAAAAAGACGTAAGGTTTGACCAGCTCGAAGACCCAGGTAAATATTATTATTTTGATTTTAATAATCTCGACGGCGGAAATACATTGTGTAATAAACAACAATGGGCAAATAAATGCAATGTTTCATGGGACGGAATAAATTACGGATTTGGAACTAAAAATCCATGCGGTCCGGACTAAATGGGTCTAAAATAACATATAAATATATTTATATACATTCAATTAGAAATGAATTTATATGAAAAGCAAATTTCTGACATTTTACATTCAGATGTTATTAAAACCAAAATACGCAAAATTTTATCAAATTTTAATACGGCACAGCCAACAAATAAAAAACATTTGTTTGTATGTGGGGATAATGGAATTGGAAAAACAAGTCTTGTTAATAGTGTATTGAAAGAAATGAATTATGATGTTATCATGTACGATTCTTGTGATATTCGCAATAAAGCCAGTATTGAAAATATTTCAAATGATAATATGAGTAATCGTAATATAATGTCCATGTTTCACAAGCAAACAAAACAGATTGCTATTATTATGGACGAGATTGACGGAATGAATAGTGGTGATAAAAATGGAATTAATTCGTTGATTAAAATCCTTCGACCAAAAAAAACAAAAAAACAAAAAATGGAGGATTCGACCTCTATTCCGATTATTTGCATTGGAAATACGTGTATGGATAAAAAAATCAAAGAATTGACAAATATATGTAACATTATCGAAATTCCTACTCCTTCTCATTCCCAAATCAATCAAATTATTCAATTACTAATGCCTTTATTGAGTGATGACGAAAAGGACAAAATGACTATTTATTGTAACAAGGATTTACAAAAACTGAATATTATAGTAGATATTTATAATATTGACCCGAAGATTGTAGTAAAAAATCTACATACTCACATTTTACCAAAGTATTCTAATAATGATACGAAAATAATTACTAAAAATATAATCAATGATTTTCATTTATCAAATGATTTCATTTCCAATGATACGGATCGAACTGTCATTGGATTGCTATTTCACGAAAATATCATTGACACTATTTCAAAAATCCCCAAAGAAAAGTCTATCCCATTTTACATTTCTGTTCTTTCCAATATATGTTTTGGAGATATTATAGACAGAATTACCTTTCAAAAACAAATATGGCAATTTAACGAAATGTCTTCATTGATAAAAGTATTCAAAAATACATTGATTTACAAACAATTTAAATCAGAAAATCCTGAATTACATTTTGAGGATATTAAAGAAATTCGCTTTACCAAAGCTCTGACAAAATATTCAACGGAATACAATAATTATGTTTTTATAAAAGATTTATGTCAAACAATGTCATTGGACAAAAAAGATTTGCTCTCTTTATTTATCGCGTTAAAAACGAATTTTACAGATGAAAAAATAAAAGATATGTTGACACATTATGATATATCTCAATTGTATATCAATCGAATATTTCGATATATTGATAAAATATTAAATGGAACACCTATGGAAGAAGAGAAAATAGACGAAACTTTTGTTATTCAAGATTTCGACGAAATTTAATATTTGACTATTTTATATGAAATATCATATTTTGCCTTATTCTTATAAAAAGGCAAAACAATTAGGAGTAAAGATAAAACCATCGTCAAACCCTACTAAAAAGATTGACGTTTTTAAAAATGGGAAAAAGGTTGCGTCTGTTGGAGCAAATGGGATGAATGATTATCCGACGTATCGGAAGTTAAAAGGAAATAAATATGCAACGAAGCGTAGAAATCTTTATCGAATTCGACATAAGAAAGATAGGGGAGTAAAAGGTTCACGTGGGTGGTATGCTGATAAAATTTTGTGGTAATGATTGTATCGTCTACTTATACTTTATCATGTACCGGCTAAACCCGACTTGATACGAAAGGTCGTTTGTCTGGAGTTCCACGTCTTGACAATTCCAGGGGACACTTTATGATGCATATGCATTTCATACTCTCTTGGAGAGTCGTAGAATAAAATGGCAGGAGTTTGTCCCGTTTCTCCTGTAGAAAGGATTACAGAGAATAATTGAAGCTCGTCCTTGGAACCAAGTCGATAAGGATAAGTCTGATTGGTTTTGGCATTTACAATGAACGAGTTTAAATATTTGGCTTCATAGCAAACGACCGTTCTCTTTTTTCGGATACCTTCTTCCTTTCGTCGAAGAATGTGCTTTTTTGAATTTGAAATATCTTCTGTCTTGGCGCTAGACTGAGATAGTTCGTCTCTGTCGTTTTCAGGAGTAGGTACAAAACGATTTTCGTGAAATTCATTCATCTTTCTGGGCTTCTTACTATAGATACACGTAATATTTTTAAGTCATTTACATTACAAATTCATCAAGGTATCTTCTCGGTATTTAAAAAGAACTTCGTTGATTTCACTACGATAAAATTGGCATAGCAATGGATCTTGAATAAAATCTTCCAATCTTAAATCCGTTTCTTTTACAAATGGTGGTTTAATTAATTTTTTTCTATCTACTGTATTATTCTCGTGAGTAATAACCAAAATAGTTTTTTTGGGTTCCATTTGAACAAGAGGAATTGTATATTTTTTTAAAAAAAATCGTTCTTCCGCAAAAGAGACATTATCTTCATATCCCGTTTGGTTCAATAATTCTCGTTTAAATGCAAATGTTGCCGCTGTAGCATGGTATTGTCCATATGGGCCAAATTGGAAGATTTTATCTACATCATTAAAATAAATATACATTATACTTGAACCTGCACATAAAACGGTTGGATTTATTCTCAGCATATTGACCGAATGTTCTACACGTTGAGGAGGATAAAAATCGTCGTCGTCCATATAAATAAGAATGTCTCCCTTGGTATATTTGTGGAGTAAATTTCGTTTTTCTCCCAAATTCATTTTTTCAATGGAATAATATTTTATAAAATCATACCCTTCTATCAAATCTTTTATTTTATCCTCCCCGTCGTCTAAAATAACCCACTCCATTTGTTCTTGAGGATATGTCTGTGAAAGAATACATTGTAAAAGAATGGATATAAATGGTCGTCTATTATAAGTAGGTGTACATAAACTTACAAATGGTTTCATTAATATAAAATATTAATATCTTTATATGGTTATCTAGAAGTTACTTTTCCAGCCAAGTCGCAGTTGAATGTAGCTATTGATTTATCTCTTTCGATAGTATCATCACTATGCTGATCTCCAAAATTAGTAAACTTTTTCGCCAAAGTATTATAATCCATTGGAGCTGTGATTTTTGCTCCAAATATAGCATAAAGAATACCGATAATTAATCCGATAAACATTGTACTAGAAGAGGTAACCGTAACGCTTATGTAAAGAACTACTCCAAATATGATATACACAAGAACATTTTTGTAAGGATTGAATGCATATTTCATAAACAAAAAGAAGGAATTAAATACCGTCAAACCTGTTTTTTTTCCATTTGGTTCTTCGGTAGTGATACCTCCTTTGCTAGTCATTATAAATAATAGGTAACATGTATTGAATATAGGCCCAAGACTAATACAATAAATAACACCTACCCAAAGAGCTACAGTCATAGTAAGACCTAAAAATAATTTCGTATACCAATTTTCAGGACTAGAGTATAAGTTTCCGTTTTGGGGAACATAATAAATAAAAGTAAGATTATAATACCAACTCATAAAGGATATAATAGTGGATATAGAATGAGTAACCGAAAGGACAAACCCTAAACTAATGGCGGAAAAAAAGGCCAATATTAATATAAATGGAAACCCGCTTCCTCGTATGACAGATGTAGCAAAAGATGCGTAATACATCATTCCCATTGACAGAGTTGAATTCAAAAAAATTGGAAGTTTGCCTGTATATGGATCTACCCCCGCGAAAGCTTTATTGATTCCGCTTGGGTCTACTGACGTTTTTGTTCCAAGAGTGATAATATCATTTTCTGTTTTGTCTACTGTAAAAGTAAAAAGTGGATACGAATAAGGGGTATCAAATGTAGAGTCTGATAAACAACTTATCATTTCTGTGCTTGTTGGCACAGCTCCCGTGTAAAAAAGAGAATAAAAATATGTATATAATGTTCCAAATGTGGCAAACATCATTAAAAACACGGTTGAACATATAACTATCCTAACAAAATCATACATTAACAATGTGTAAAATGAGCCTGAATATGGGTCTTTTATCAATCTATTTACTATTCCAGCGCCAGTTGTTTGAAAAGCAAAATTTACAAAAGGATTTCCTTGTTTGGTTTCATCGATAGTTCCATCTGTTCCATCTGTAGTTCCATCTGTAGGTGTTTTATCCGTAGTTGTTTTATCCGTAGTTGTTTCAGCCTTATTTTGTTTAGCTGATTTACTATTTGAGATGTTATTCCCCATATAATAAAAAATGATAAAAATATAATATATCAAATTTATAAAATGTTTTGGTTATTATTATTGGTTATCCTTGTGATTATTTATTTATTCTTTCGCAAAGAAGGATTTGAAAATATCAATGTCAATTTCAATCCTTACACTCCAGCAACATCACACACAGTAGATATTCCATTAACTACTCATTATTCTTGTAGAAATAAATGCGGACCTGCATCTATTTGCGAAATTACACAAGGACAATGTACATCTGACATTGATTGTCAAGGTTGTATGCCTCCATTTATAGGTCCGCGTGAAATTTATCCATCAATAAATTTCACAAGTCTTTCTTATTCTGAAATACCTGATTCTAATAATGAAATTCCACAATTGTAAAAGGTATGAAATTATGTTGCGTAAGACAATCCACAATTTCCACTTACAAAGGTAATCATATTTATTCTTTCTTCAAATAAATACATATTGTAATTATATTCGTAAATACGCCAAGTAGGTTTATTTATTCCGATTAATTCTCCAGATTGAGGGTCGCATATACTAAGAACTTGGGCGAGTGGGTCCAAGGGAGGAATCATTGTCGTGAATTCGAATTCAATTGTAGAAAATCTGCTTAAATTAATCGCCCCTGACGGCTGCGAAGTATATGGATTTGTATTTAAACAAAAATTATAACAAAACAGCCCAGAAGGAGCTTTTCCACGACTTGCGCTATATTTTTCAATATAATTATATACTCCTGCCGCCAATACATTTTCCCGATAATTTCCGTCTAATAAAATCCCCAAGGAAATCAAAATATCTCGTATATTTTGTGACCGATAAATATCAGTAATCATTAATCCTGATTGATTTCCATTTTGTTCTACCCCGGGACCAATGTTAAATAATTTTTCGTCGTGATGAGATTTAAACGTTTTTCTATAAACAGCTACATCTCCTTCTGCGGGAGCAATAATAACATCATATGGAAGAAATCCATAAGGCCAGTTTGTATAATTGGACCATTCATTTCTCAAAACCACGTCGCTTCGTTGAAAATAAAACATCCAGCTGGATACCATTCCAATCGAATCCAAATTTACTCGATTTGGTCCAGTAACATTATAAAAAACAGATTCGTGAACCTGGTTAAAAACATATTTTTGTTCTTTTGAAGCAAACTGTCGTTGTTCTTCCTCTGATAAAAAACAATAGGTAGAAATTAAATGAATATCTGTATCCCATATATTTCTTGTATCTACATAGGAATTTATACCCAATTCTTTGTCAGGAGGATTTTGTAAAAACCGATGCATTTGTTGATAATACAAATTAAAATTTGGAGCAACATAAGGAAAATTATTGATACTATCAAATACATCTCGAATTTGAAAAAGTCTGTTGACAGGACGAAATGTAATGTATATGGTAAGAATATTGTATTGAAGAGATACTAGAGGGAATGCCATTTGGCTAGAAAGGCAAAACCACGCATTAAGAGGAATGTATAATATTTGGCTTTGAATAGATGGAAATCTTCCATTAATGTCGGAAGTATAATAAGAATTTGGATAAGTATTAACCCTCGCACCTGCATTAGCGGGATCATTTAAATCGGGGGTATGTCCAATCATATCATTAAATAAAGCTTGTTTGGTACCGTCAAAATCTCGTTGCGCCATCGACAAGAGATAATCTCCCGAATATTCTTGAAGGGTTTGGTTGCCACAGCAAATGGATATTTTAGAAATCATTTTTGCTCCTAGATAATCAATCCATTTAAATTCATAAGGCGCCCATTTTTGTTGACTTGCGGCAAGAGGATTTTGAATGGAAGAAATGCCTTCGCGTGGAGGCATAATCGGACTCCATATATTTGGCAATGTTACCGCCACATATGAATCCATAAGAAGGTCTCCGTATCTAGGAATATTAAAAGTAAAGGTAGATTCTTCGTTTAATTTTAAAGTCGTATTTCCTTCATAATCTATTCTGAATTTTTGAAGCCCAAAATTAGTGTATTTATTGTAGGTGGATTTAAAAAAAGTTTTGGTCGGATTGCCATTTAAAATAATATTTTGTTGTCCTTCTGAAACTAAATTTAATAATCCTCCTGGCATATATTTTTACATATTTAGTATTTAAATTATATCAAATTTAAAATAATATCGATTAAAAATATGCCAACATCTATACAAGATTTAGGTCAAAAAATGTATGAAAAAGCAGACAAAATACGAAAAGAGAATATGGGGTATATTGTTGTTGGAATGATTTTGTTAATCATTGCAATTGTCATTTACGGAATATCTAGAATTAAATATATTCTTGGGTCGGACCAAGGATTGCTTAAAAATCAATGTAAAAAACTGTCCATTGTTTATTCGACCAAAAATAGATTTATTCATTCATATGTCAATCAATTGTCTATTGATGGAACTACAGACGATTTGAAACCGTTTCCACTGTGCGCTTATTATATTAAAACTGCATATAATTGTTGTAGCGTGGGAAAATATGTAGATGATTATGTAGATACATGTGCTTTGAGTACGGTGATTTCACAAGGAGTTCGGTGTTTTGATTTTGAAATTTTCAATATTGACGGAGAGGCTATTATTTCTACTTCTACATCCGATAGTTATTTCATCAAACAAACATATACAGGAAAAGAAAATTTGAAATTCAAAACCGCGTTGGCATTGATTGTAAAAGAGGCATTGAACGATCCAAACAAGTGTCCAAATACATCAGACCCCGTTTTTATAAATCTTCGTTTCAAAACAAACTCTGTAGCCGTGTTAAATAATTTAGTAGATACATTTACTCAGTATATTAATCGATATCTTCTTCCAATTGAATACCAATACGGGAAGAAAGATATAAATTATATACCCATTAATGAATTGGAGAAAAAGATTGTCATAATGGCAGCAAAATCGAGTGTGCTAGACGACCCTGGTGCTCAACGATTTATGGAATTCGTCAATATGATTTCGGGACCTTCCTATAAAATATTTTCTTCATGTGATTTAGAAGCGAAAAATATTTCAGATACTCAAAAGGAGTCGATGGTGACATTAATAATGGCGACTCCCAATCAAAAGGAATCAAATCCTGACAATTCAAATTCAGTTGTATTATTAAAATTAGGCATTCAGTTTATCGCAATGAGATATCAATTGGTAGATGATTATTTAGAATATTACGAAGCATATTTTAATAATAAGGGTTCAGCCATCGTTCTTAAAGACAAAGAACTGCGTCCTGTGATATTGTCTCGTGTGGTGGAAGAAGTGGGTAAAAATATTGTCCCTAGAACAAAGGCTATTTTTTAAATAAAATTTGGATTCATTTTCCATACAAACTGCCTGGAAAGATTTATAATATCTTTTATTAATATGAAACATTGCGAAGGACTTACTTTTGACGAATGTGAATTGACAATCCTGCGTCTTGCTGTAGACGAGGCTGAAAAAAATTTAGGAGAGAATATTGTAAAATCTCCCGAAGTCAAATTTATTATCCAGCTAGTGGAAGAATTCATTAAACATAAACAATTATTATGTTATGGAGGTTCTGCCATAAACAATATTTTACCGCTATCCTATCGATTTTATGATAAAGATTATGAGCTTCCTGATTACGATTTTTATTCAACGACTCCAATGGAAGATGCCAAGGAACTCGCTGATATTTATTTTAAAGAAGGGTTTAAAGAGGTAGAAGCCAAATCAGGGGCTCATCCAGGAACCTACAAAGTGTTTGTTAATTTTATTCCCATCGCCGACATTACTTATTTAGATAAATTTTTATTTAAAGAATTGAAAGAAAATGCGATTCGTGAATTGGGTATCTATTATGCGCCTCCTAATTTTTTGAAAATGGCCATGTTTATCGAATTATCACGTCCCAAAGGAGACGTTTCTCGATGGGAAAAAGTATTGAAACGGTTAATTATTTTAAACAAGGTTTATCCCATTATGAACAAAAAGTGTAATAAGGATGATTTCCAACGAAAAATGGTGGTTTCGCATAAAATGTCCGACAAGATTTATGAAAGTGTAAAATCCCTCTTTATTGACCTAAAGGTAGTCTTTTTTGGCGGTTTTGCCATTTCGGTTTATTCAAAATATATGCCAATCAAAATATCTCATAAAAATCCTGATTTTGACGTTCTCGCAGAAGAACCGGAACGGGTGGCTCAATTGGTAAAAGAAAAATTAAAGGATATTGATATTCATCATATCGATATCGTTAAACATGAAAAAATTGGAGAATTGATTGGTGAGCATTATGAAGTCAAAGTAGGAAATGAAACCATTTGTTTTATTTATACGCCAATGGGATGTCATAGCTATAATGAATTAAAACAGGGAAAACTCACTCTGCGTATTGCGACCATTGACACCATACTTAGTTTTTATCTTGCGTTTCTTTATATTAACAAACCTTATTATTATGACAAGAATAGATTCTTATGCATGTCTGAATATTTGTTTAATGTTCAACAACATAACCGTCTTTCTCAAAAAGGGGTATTAAAAAGATTTAGTACATTGTGTATCGGAACACAAGAAACTCTTGAAGAAATCAAAGAGTCTAAATCGAAAATATACCAAGAATATAAAAATGACAAGAATTCATTAGAGTTTCAGAAATATTTTTTTCGGTATCGTCCTTCTCACGACAAAGAAATAAGCAGCCATTTTGTAAAGAATGTTGAAAAAAAAAACAAAAATAAATATACAAAAAAACGAAAAATACGAAATACAAAAACAAAACGAAAAATGTGGTTTCAATATTAAACTTTATTGATAAACGATACATAATACAATAAAAGTAGTAACTAGTAACAAAAAACAAGTGTCTATAATCTTTCCCATTTTGTTTATCGGTTTGACTGCATTATTTCCAGTACAACTAAATAGACAAATGCTATAATGAAAACAATCTGCGAAATCATTCAATCCCGAATAACATTTTCGGTTTAAATAAATAAATCCCGCAAAAACCAATGTGGATAGAACAACCATTATAAAAGCAATCAAAATTCGGTAATGAAATAATCTATCTGCAAAATTCAGCGAATCTGTATTCACTTTTTTCATTATATTTTAACTTTATTAAAATTTATTCAACCAAATCACCAATTTGTTTAAAATATAAAATACGATTCCAAACAATAAACTGAAACCAAAATATCCAGTGACATTTGAGTTTCCGTCTTTGGCAAACATGAATGGAAAAAAGGAAAGCATTGTTTTTCTAAAAATAGGCAGTTGGAACATGAAATATAATGCGCATAGTAGAATAGGAGTCTGCATTTCATTATAAATGGTGTCTGTCGTTTTTGACCTTGCGGCCTTTTTGTCGTGATATGCGATAACATCCTCATTGGTAGGTCCGTCATCCATATATTTATCTTCCTCTGGAGGAATATAGTTTGGAATAACTTGTTCATCAATTGGATTTATATGCTGAGGTATGTCTCTTGTAGGTAATACCGTTTCTCCTTTGATATAAGCTTCGTTAATTCCATCCATTAACTGATTGATTACATTGGGGTCAAAAGATTGAATATGTCCAGTAGGAGGCATCTGTTGAGGCATCTGTTGAGGCATCTGTTGAGGCATCTGTTGAGCAGGTTGATTTGCTGAAAAGGAAAATGGAATTCCTGGCAAATCATTGATAGAAGTACTCATATAATTAGGCAAAAACAATTAGTTGTATTTATTTACGCAAATTCAATAATTTGTTTGGTATTATCACATGTAGTAGGAATGGGTATGAATTCATAACATTTATCATTATACTGAAAAACTTTACCGACGATTTCGTTTGCGGGAATACCCTTATATATCACACAATCTCCTCCATTACAAATTCTTTTAAAGAGACTTGCCAATCCTAGTCCCAATATAACAGATGATATATATCTTCCCGATTGTGAATGAATAAATTTTCCTAGGTTTGCCATATATTATAGAAAAAGAAATTCTTATTGAATTGGAATTTGTTTTATGTCGGCAATATTTTTAGGACAATTTAATGCTTTGGCTTTGAACCGAAAACATTGGCCTGCCTTATCTCTAAAAAGAATATTGGAAGAATTTGTCAAGGTTGGATAAACCATTACCACTTTTTGTGTTTTTCCAAGAATATATACGAAAAACAATCCCAGTAAAAAACTAACGAAAAATATTTTCCAAGAGATAACTTTCATATATATTATCTCTATTAGTTTTTCGGCGGGGAGGGACGTCATCGCTTTAAATATTTTGTGTTTCACATTTGTATCACTATTATATTATACATTATGATCCTTACTGCCAAATAAATTAATCCATTGCCTCTGTCGCAGGAATCAACCGAATTTTACGATTCAGTATAATCGGCGGGCGGATAATTTCTTGTTCCTCAGCCCTTCTTCGTTGTTCTTTTGGTCGTTTTGTCTTTTCTATCTTTTCTACCTTTTTCCCTTTTGGTTCCTTCGCCAACTTTTCATTCGGTTTTGCATCTAGGTCCACAAACCCTTTTAATCCAGTTGTAAATTGAATAATAAATCGTTTAAGGTTTTCCGTAAGAAGAGGAACTCTGTCAACAGCTTCCTTATATTCAATTGTTTTTATTGTTTGATTCAACGAATATTCATCCGTTTTTTCATTCAAAACAACACCATTGTATGAATACTTTAGATTTCTCAATTGGGTTGTTTTTGGGAGTATTTCATCTCGATAGACATTGACGGCTTCTTTTGAAAAATCCGAGTTTCGTGTTTGTTTAAATTCATATAAAAGTAATTTGTATCGTTGAATGGCTTCCGTAATATCAGATGTCAATTGAGTTGTCAATGCTTTTTCGTCATTATTATCCATTATATTCGCATACAATTCAAATGTATATTCAAATGTTTTTACGCGATCATTGATTAAATCCATAAATCGTTCCAAATCATCTTCTATTTGTGCTTGCTGGGTATAGTCGAAAATAATATCATTTTTTATCAAAATGATTTGAAATTTCCAGTCATCGATTTTATTCTTATCATTATTCATCAGGTCAAGATATGTTTGAATATCAGGAATAAAAAAATGAATATTTAATGGACATGGATTTTTTTTGTCCCCGCAAGTCAGCGAAAAAATTCTTCCGTCAATGTCCTGTTTTTTTCCACGCACAGGATTTAAAAACGTGCTACCAACATATCTTTTACAATTAACGCATTTTGCCTTTTCTCCTGGTTCCAAATCTTGTAATTCATTCTTGTATTGTCCCTTTAACGAATAGTATTGATTGACAACGCTCCAATAATATTGGTTCTCCTGAATAATCTTTTTTTCTTCCGTGTCGGCCGTTTCAACTGTCTTGGCAGCATGTTTTGCTGTTAAGCCAATCGTTCTGCTAATTTTTTTTTCAATTTCTGTCTTTTTATGATCCTTTTTAATTCCTTTTATTTTTCGTGTTTTATCATGTACTTTTTTTTTCACTTCACTCATTTTATATTGGCATATTTTTATTTCCGATATCATATTCATTCGTCCAACTAGGTAGCCCTGTGATCAAAGACTGACTAGCCCGGCGTTTTTCATCCTGATAATTTTTAATTTTTGACAAAATATAATGTTGTTTTTTAAGCTCCTTTTCTTGTTTTTGTTCAGGAGTTAATTTTCCTTTATAATTGATAAATAATATTAATCCAATGACAAAAACAAGACCCAGAAAAAAACAAACATTATAAATTCCATCTGTATATTTTTTCCGGACAATATTACACTTTTTCAACGTTTCGTTTAAATAGTATTTGAAACCAGGTTCAGTGAGAGAAGGTCTACTTTCCATATGCTATTAATCCTTTTTTTTAATTAAAAAAAACAAATTAATTTATAAATTATAACTATGACAGATAAACCTAAATCATCTACCATGTTTGTATTTATTATCGCGACCCTTGTGTTTTTTTATTTTAAATATTCTGCTATATTCTCAAAAGGAAACAAAACGGTACCCAATTTTATTTCTGGTTTCACCTTTTTCTCTGAAACGGCCGGACTGTTTATTATATATGTTGTTTTAATCATAGGATATCAATTTTTTGAAGGTACTCGTATACTAACAAGTACGTGTGGTGCTCCAAATTATTTACAGGTTTTTAGACGGGTCATTATACCTTGGGTATTTATTTTTATTGTAATGGCTATTATGCTTAATGTATTTCCAGGACTCAAACGAGCTTTCACGGATGTTATAGGTTATGCATTTGTCGCAAATAAATTAAATACTATTCTTGCGGCTGTAGTGTTTCCTTCAGAAAAACAAAAGGACGCATTCACTTCATTAACGGACGAAGATAAACGGAAAAAATTGGCTTTTGATACCCTTAAAAAAATTAACGAGACTCCAGGAATTCTCACTTCGGCGATAACTCCTACTAATTTTAATGATATGTGGAATGTATTAGTCACATTGGCACCAGATATAAATGCATTAAATGAACAGAAATTTGCCATATTTCAATACCAAGTCATTAGAGATTTTATAGGAGAATTTTTCTGGTATATTTACACTGGAATTTTAGTAGTAACGACAGTAAATACCAGCATAACTACCTATAAATGTGTAAAAACCCCGCAACAAATCAACGAAGAATTGGTCGAAAATTCATTGCTTAAATAACGTCCCACCCATTAGGCAACGTCCCACCCCTTTACATTGACAACGTAGGATATTTAACATAAAACACTACCATTAAATAACAAATAACGGCCAGATAAATACAACATAACCATAACGGCATTATTGTTTTTCGTCGTGTTCCTGCCCCAAATTCTTTTAAACTACCGTCCTCATTATAAATAAAAGCGGGCTTGAAATGATAAATCAAATAAAAAAACAAAATGTAAATGAAAATGATAAAGGGAGTTTTATTTTTACGAATCCATATTCTCAACATGTTTTATATTTAGAATAAAAAATCAATATTCTTCATTATTGTCATCATCTTCGTCATAAAGATTTCTATAATCTTCGTCTCTAAAGTCCATTCTATTTGCCTCGTTATCCATAAACTCATCTGCTTCAATATCATCCAATGCATCGGCTCTATATTGTTCTACATTTCTATCATTCACTCCTTCTTTTTCCAACAATGATTTTTCAATACGTTTATTATATTCTTCAAACTCTCTATCTTCGTCCGTATATTCTTTTACATACCGCGTCAATCCTTTTTGTAACCCTTTGTTCCAAACTCCTAAATGATGAGATTTTAAAATATTATCAATTTCTGCCTGCTCGTCATTCAATTTTTCCAGGCGATCTGTAAACAATATCTTTTCCTTTTCTTTCAATGTATAACTTCGTTCCATTATATTTTCATATGTAATGTTTTGAATACTTTTATTTTGAAACGTATAATCCATATACACCACCAATAAATTTGCGATAATGTTACGAATTTGTTTCATATTTTGAGTAGAAATCATTTCGCTTTGTAAATCCGATACAGGCATGTCTGTAAATAAAGTGGTTTCTTCTTCCAATGCTTCTTGGGAAGAAAGGGCATACGCATCTAACTGTCTAGGTTGTTTATAGACATTGGGCGAACTCGCAGATTGAACTACATATTCATTCAATACTGATAAAAAATAATTTTCAAATAACATTAAACTAGTTATTTCTCCGAATATTATTTTAATCATCTCGAATTCATCTATTTCTTGTTCTTTTGAAGAACTAACAAATGGAGTAAATTCAGACATTTTATAATAAAAAGAAGTATTTGAAACAATATTTTGTAATAGGCTGTCAAAAATAGTATAAGACTCTTGTTCTAAATTTGTATAACTTCTTGAATATTGAAATGCGCTATAAAATGTGCTCAATGGTTGATAATAATTCTTGATAATATCATTTACCTTTGACATATCATTTTCAGATAAATTCCAATGTTTACAACCAAACGACATTCCGCTATAATCAAGCTTTTTAATAATAATATTCGGAAAAACACGCGAAAAGGTATAAATTAATCCCTTGTAAAAATTCATTTTCATAAAAAAGAAATTATCTACTTTACGTTCGCTTTTATCTCCTGTCCATATACTTAATTCATTTATCGTTTTTTCAATTTCTTTTATTTTTTCTCTTGAAATCTTTGTATTTTTATGAATAAATGATAAAAGTTGAGCTCGATATTGTTTATTTGTTTCAAATAATAGATTATTCAATTCTCGTGTATTAATATTCTGATCTTCTGAATATTTATTCATTAATGATCGAACCAATCCTGGAATGGTAGGAAGAACCGGAGTTTTATCCAAAAGAGTGTTTAAATTATCCGTCAAATGATATATTTTTGAAAAAGTAATGTCGAGACGATTATTCCTTCCAATTTCTTGGATAAATTTCAAAAAAGTTTCATTGTTGTATTTGAACCCATGTTCTATCAATTTTTCTACTTTGACTGTATAAGAATCATCGTGTTGTATATAATCCGGTTTTGGTAAACAATATCCCGACAAATAGGGAGGAGGTTCATAGTTTGAAAAATATCGACAATAAAAAATCAATGTTTTAATAATCACTGTTTCCGTGTAATTATTTTGAATGGGAAGAGGAAGAGTTTTTGAATTAATATTGCTTACCCACGTCCTACTTTTTGTCATTCTAACGACATCCATCAAGACTGCTCTCAAATCAGTCGTGTATTCGATTAGTTTTAAAATATAAGGGTCATCTTTGATAAAATATCCAATGACATTGTTATCTAGTGTGGCATCATTACAACACGCATTATCCATAAATGGGACATTTTGACTAGTTTTCAATAACAATATCTTTTGGGATACGATTTTTTGAATACATTCTTGAAATTCATACGAAAATAAAATAATCTTTGATTCAATTGTTTCTATTTTTTCTTGGGTTTCTCCTCCATGACGAATGAGTGCGTGAAAATCATCAATGAAATGCGGGGATAACGGGGATATTCTCTTTAAATGAAACGGTACAAGAGCCGGTAAAAATTCCAACCACATTGTATGTGATTTTACCACTTCTTCCTCTTCAGGTTCTTCGATAATATACATTCGTTTTTCTTCTAGTTTATTTTTTACCGTATTGTCTGTTATTAAATATCGTGAAATGTAGAATTTTATTTTTTCTTGTAATTTTACTGCATTCTCTGCATCCTTTTTCAATCGCAATACATTCCAAGGCTCAATGGATGTTTTGATATTATTCACTACACACGATAAATAAGTGAGGCCTTTCTCGTTTTTATCTGTCAACGGAAATCCATCAAAAGAACGCACACAACCAGGAAAATTATATCGCGAACGAACATCTGGTTGATGGGTCTGAATAGCTACCCAAGTAACCGCCAAAGTCAAATATAGATTATTTCGATTTACAAATGTCTTGTAAGGGACCTTTTCCTTTTTCCCTTGTTTGTCTTTCATCGAAGCCTCGTATTGTTTTTCGGTTCCATTTAAGGTAATTAATATCCGTTTGGCAACAGATAAAATAAACTCGTATTGACTATCAATATCAATATGCATAAATTCTTCTACCGTTTGCACAATACGCATAAGAAGATTATCCATGGCGTCATATTTTTTACGCCTTTCTTGGATATTGGCATTTTTAACGTAAATATCCCCGAGGTCTTCTTCCAATGATGTTTTTGTTTGTTTCATTCCTTCAACATATTCATCTTCTTTAGCAAAATCGATATATCTTATGGTAAATCCACTATTCTTGTCTACATATTTATCCCCGTCATCGCTTAATTTCCCGTATTTTGCGCAAACCAAATCCAATACTTTTTCGTACTCTCCGGGAGTTTCGATATAGATTTTTGCCAAAATTCCGAAAAATTTGGGGATAAGTTTGGTCGATGTTTCTTTACAATAATACCAATGATTTTCTTCCTCGTCCTTATCATATTCTACTGCGAATTTTTCAATAAAAATCAAAATATCTCGTTGTTTTTTGACAAAATCTGTCTGTCCTAGTATTAAATCTCGAAGATGAATGTATGGAGAAGGACGTTCAAAAACATCTATATTGTCTAATCCTATATTTGATTCATGGAGAGTATATCTTAATTGTAAAAAATTTGTATAACTTCGAATTTTTTGTAAAGAAAGAACATAATAGATCAATGCGCTATTTGTTTCTTTCACCTTTTTTTGAATATCATGTTCATATTTTGCGTCGTATTGTTTAACCATGTTGTTGACCGTGGAAAGATTAAAATCAGCTTGACTTTGTTCATAGGAAACACAATCTCCGTCTACTCGTGCACGTATTTCCTTTAATTCAATTGGCGGTTCATCTTGCATAATACACGATTCTGATAATAAACAGGACAATTCGGTTGTATTTCCCATGTCTTCCACATCTTTTAATTTCCATTCGTTATTTTGTCGTGTATAATAATTTAAGGTATCCCTTCTTTCATTGAATAGAATGGCTGTATCAAAGTCTCTCACTTTTTTTGCACCATAGATGATATTTTCTACAAATTCATCCAAATTTTCCTCAGGATATTTATTTTTTAATTTGTCTTTTAAAAAGGCAACAAATGAGTCTGGGTTCATTGAACGTCGTTCCTTTTCAAATACTTCCATTATTTTGTAGGGTGTTTTATCAAACCCTCTATCATAGTAAATAACTTTATCATTATCCAGTTTTAAATCATCCATATTTTTATAAGTTTTGGCGATAGTAAGGTTCTTACATTTGGAAAAGGAAGCATTCTCAAAATCATCCAACAAATTATCCATTTCTTGTGTGAGACGACTCCCGATGGATGCGTTTATCAATTTATCACTAAACAATGAAATAGTTGTATTGTAAACATTTCCATAATCCATTTGAATTATCCTTGATAATAATTCCGAGTTGGTGAGAAAAAAGGTATCAGACGGACGATATTCATATGATTTGGCGACAATATCATAATAATATTTTTTTTGTTGTAACATGGTAGCAATCAAATTGGAGGAAGAATTCTCATAATAATAAGAATTCGTTTTTAATGTTTGATATATTTTTCCTCTTTCAATAAAATGTCGAATAGTTAACAATATTTGCTCCTTGATAAAAGCAGACATTTCAACATATTGTTGGAATGTAATGTCGGTAGAATATATTAAAAAGGGTTCTAGTACGTTTATGATACTCACAAGGGACAATTGACCTTTGATGTATCGTTTCATCAAATGAAACAAATTTTTTGTTCGCGGAACAATTGTATTGAGATAATTTTTGTATAATTGATGTTTGTCAGCATTTTCTTGAATGATTGACATGTCAATTGTGAAATTTTTTGTTTTTTCTCCGAATGTTTCGTCGTAAAAGGGACTTGGATTTCCCTCTGGCGGATTTATCAAAAAATCGGTTAAATGTGTTTCCACTGGGACATTTTGAATAGATTTTAACATGCTAAAATAAGGCAAATCAATCAATGCTAAATTGGATTTTGTCATTATGTTTGTTCCTGGAAGCTTAACGGAAGAATATCGAATGACTGGTTCTGGTAATGTAACAATGGATCGTAGATAAATAATATCCGATTTAAACAAAGGAATTAGTTCATTGTTCAATGACATTATTGAACTATCGTTGTATCTCATCATCAAATTCTTTTTTACATTTAATTCATTTGTAACCACAGGTGTTTCAAAATTATTTTCATTATTATTTATCAATACTGGGTAATTATCTTTTACATTATCTATATTAATGATGGACTGGGTATATTCTTCAAAACTAGGATTGTCAAAGGGAGTCATAAAGGAAGAAAGTTGACGAATAAACGAAAGGTAATTGTTTTCATTGTCAAGCGTTTTATTTTTATAATTATTTGTTAAATTAATTAACTCGGTGTTTTCTGTCGTAATATTGAGAACCTTGAAATTTGAACCCGTAAGGACATTATCTTCCTCTACATTCATGTATAATTTTTTAATATTTTGTGCGACTAAAATAATCCAAGGCAGAGATTTATCCAATTGAAGCAATGATTCTGCCAAAGGACGATAATCGCTTCCTTTTATTTCAGTTGCGCATACATTTCCATCTTCATCAAATCTCGAGAATTCATTTCGCAATTGGACAAACCGTTCAATCATTCGATGAACCCCATTTAATACATTTCTTGTTTGACGATTTAATGGTATTTCGGACAACATTTCGTCCAACAAATCGGTTGTCTGAACTTCGAGACTGTACCGTTTAAATTGGCTTGATACATTTTTTGTCTCGACAATTTCATCCATATAATTCCCAAATACCACTTGGTCGGCCTTTAAAATAAGCTGTTTACTTTTCATTGCAAAATCCTTTATAGGTTGAGCTTCCGGATTTTTATGAATTACTTGTCGAAGATGTTCGTCGTCTTCGACATCAATATCCATTGCGTTTTCTGGAAATATTTCCTCGTCGAGGATTTGGGGGGACGTTTGAGAAATTTGGGGGGACGTCGGTATCTCTGAAAAATCCAGGGGTAATTGTGGAGGAGGGGTCGTCGTAAGAATGTTTTCAATATTTAAATCTTCGGGTATTCCACTATAACCAAAATCAATATAAATAGTTTCTTCCTCTGGATATGTTTTTACTTCAATCATATCTTCAATCAAATTGGTAATTTCTCCTGTAATTACCATTGAATATTCTCCACGAAAATAAATATTTATCCATTTTCCTGGAACAAGGTCATTTTGCATGGCATAACCAGGATATTCACTTCTACTTTCAATGGAAATATTTTGAATAGTTCCGTCGCCTATTATTCCATCATGAATTCTTAAAATAATTTGTCGGGAGTCTTCACGAACCAATTTTATTTTCCGTTCATCAATATATTCAATGATAAATGTTTTCTTGTTTAAATCAGGACGAGATGGATTTGTTATAAAAATAATGTCTCCTAAATGTAAATCTAACGAATTTTCAAAAGGTTCTCTCGATGAACCTGTTATTTCAGACATATATTATTAAGATAATATATATATTTATAAATAATACGGAAAAGATATTTCAATAAAAAAAATATATTTTATTATTTTACTAAATTTACAGCTTCTTTATATAAGGGGTTAGATGGAATTTAACATTTATACAGATCTCGTCTTGGAACTAGCGGTTGAACTGGATTTTGATTGAGACCTCGAACGAGAAGGGGGCCTAGAGCGAGGTTGACTGCCTTGCACCTCTTTAAATAATCCTCGAATTTCTGAGATAATCCCAGCAACCTCTTTTACTGCTTCTGATAAATAATACTCTATTTTATCAACTGGATTTTCAATATTTTCGGTCAATGCTACGCGTATAATACTATCTTCATCGTGAGGATGCATCTTGATATAACCGCAAAAGCTTATAGATTTGTTGAAATATTTGGTCGCCATCATATACTCAATGAGTTTGCCAATGGTATAATCATCATTTTTCAGAATAATCTCATAACTATTTTGAATAGTAGAGAAAGACGGATTAATATCTACTTCGCCCTGTTCAAGAGAATTCATAAAATCAATTAATTTTCTCACAATAATGTCTGTTGCTGTATAGACTAGTTCTTCATTTGTAAACACACCAATCGTCTGAATGATAAAGTCAAACGAATCGCGCACACATATTCGTTTTCCATCAAGTAACTTCCAGTTTTCTCCTTCCATAAAGATTTCCTCCTCAGACTTTCCCTCGACTTTCCATTCTTCCTTCTTTTCATCAAGAGCCTCTAACATTCTTTCTTCATCAACTGAATATCCATAAGAACACGCACTCGTGACATTAAACGAAGAATTTAATCGAGCCGTTGACATTATAATGTTACATCGAAAATGTATTTTTTCGCCTGGTATTTCGGCTGAAATACTCGGTTTTAGCTTGACAAAAATGATATAATATTCTTCGTCTGAAGATGGTGGGTAATAGGGAGGAAATATTTGTCGTGTAGTATCTTCGTCAAGTATTTCGTTTGTTTCCACGTGTTTAACGACAAAATCTTTTGTAGATACTGTTAAAAGTTGACCTGTCTTATTTTCAACATTGACTTCAACATAATAATCAGTGATATCAAAATCGTCCGTGAGTATATCCCTAATAGGGATACATCCTAATCTATGTTTCAAGATTTCATTTGTATATTTACTCGTGTTTGTGATAAACGAGGTTTCATCTTTTTCATGAGGAAACCCTACAAATGCTGGACAAGGAATGTCTGTCAAAATGGTTCGTCTTATCGCATTGGCGACACTGACATCCACATTTTTTAAAGTAAATCTCAATGTATTAAATTCGTCTGTGGTTGCGTCAACAATGGATGCCATCTTTATTGTTTTACCTTTCTATTTATATTTTTTTCAATTTTTATTTAATGATTAAATTTAATCAAAATTTTAAAAAATGGTTTGTGATTATTTAGAAAAAAAGCCTCGATTATTTCGTTGAGTTTAAAATTAACAAAAAGAATGAAAAACTAGATTATGACAGATATTTTATATTATAGCAATCATTGTAATCATTCTAAAAAAATATTGGAAAAGGTTTCAAAGACACATTTGACAAAAAAAATACATTTTATATGTATTGATAATCGTGTAAAGGAAGACGGAAAAACATTTATTGTATTACAGACTGGACAAAAGATCATCATGCCCGAAAATATTTTAAAAGTTCCTGCTGTATTGAACCTGACAAACTATTCCATATATTATGGAGATGACATATATTCTTATTTGACGCCGCGTCAACAAGTACTTACGACAGAGGCGACTCAAGGAAATGAAGAACCACTTGCTTTTTCTTTTGATAATGGGAATTCGGGAGTCGTATCTGATAATTTTAGTTTTTTGGATAGTCCCGCCGAATCATTGGCAGCAACAGGAGACGGTGGAATGCGCCAAATGTATAGTTATGCGTCGGTTGATTATAACAATGCGCCAATTAATACTCCTACGGATCAATTTGGAGCGAGAAAAATGGGTATGAGTATGGACCAAATACAAAAAAAACGCGATATGGATTTTGTTCAATCAAAACCCTATTAACCCCCCCCCTTTTTCAAAATAAATTAAATATAAAGAAATAACTTAAAAAGTTTAAATTTCTTTATATAATGTCCAAGCCTAATTTCACAACGTTATTTAACACCCTTTTCTTTAAATTGGTCGATACTGTCGTATTACGTTTTCCTTATGACAGGGCATTATTAACAGCAGAAAAGGCATTGAATATGATTCGTAAGGTAAATCCTAAAATGATCTATCGTGTTTGGAATTTTTATGTCGCGACTCCCTATAAGGAAGAAATTATACGAGGGGATGTAGAATTTTTCATAAATAAAGATTATACAAATGATTTGAGTGATTATGTAATTTTGCATAACGACAAAGATATATATGATGCGATTGACCGATTACGAGACCCTGTTAAAAGGATGAACCCAGAACACCAACAAGAAATAATGAAGATTATTCAATCTTTGTCAAAATTAGCCGAACTTTATTCTAAATAATAAATTCGTTATATCAGTTTAAATAGAATATTATTACAAATATAATGGAAATAATGGAACATGACATTATACTAGAAAAAGCATTACAAGAATTGGAGGAACCTGTTAAAATAGACGAACCGGTTAAAATGGAGGAAAATATCGAAGATGCCTTGAAAAATATTATTGAAAAAGTGGTGATTGAAGAAGATTTTTCTAAAATTATAAACGATTTCACATTGGATATTTGTACGACTTTTCCTGAATATCAGGCAATTATTGATAAATGGTGGATAAGAGACCCTACGCCAGAGCATTCAAGTATTCAAAACCAATATGTTTTTTCACATTGTCTCCACATATATCCAACCAAATTCTTTGACATTATTTACCAAAAAGTCGAAATCTTCGACAAAACAAGCAAGGAAAATACCGAGTTTCTTCCCAATATCATTTTCAAACATTTGTGGAATTCTGATATTAGTGAAAAGACCAGAAAGGTTATTTGGAAATATCTTCAATTAATTCTTTTTTCAGTCATACAAATGGTAAAAAAAGTGAATTTACCGGAATCCGCAGAAAGTATCTTTCAAAATATTAATGAAGAGGATATGACAGGTCGACTTCAAGAAACAATGGAAAGTATCAAAAACATGTTTGACACGGAAAGCACCCAAACAGAGCCTTCCGATATTATACATGAACATTTTCAAGAAATGATTAGTGGAAAGATAGGAAAATTGGCGTTTGAAATTGCCGAGGAAACTGCTGGTGGGTTGTCCATGGACGAAGATATTACGAGCACCCAAGATATTTTTTCAAGTTTATTGAAAGACCCATCAAAATTAATGAATATGGTCCAATCAATGGGGTCGAAAATAGACGCAAAAATCAAAACAGGAGAAATAAATGAAACGGAAATATTGAACGAGGGGCTAGAAATGCTTAATAAAATAAAAGATGTTCCGGGTCTCGGTGATATTACCAAAATGTTTAGCGGGCTTGAAGGCATGATGCCAAAAACAAAACATCAAAAGGGACAAGTGAATACAAAGATAAATCAAAATGCAAAATTGACCAAGATGAAAGAACGAATGAATAAAAAAAGAGAGATGAAAAAGGACCCACAGTTACAACAGATTGATGAATTGAATAAGTTTATCTCTAATGGCAAACCACCAATCTCAAGGCCTTAAATATTCTTTAGACATTTGCAAATAAAGATATCCAATTGACGTCCAAATGTTTACTAAATTCAGTTGCTTCTTCACGTGTTTTTAACCCATATTCTTGTTTCAAATACCTTTCCCAATATATCGTAGAAGACGGTATGATATGAAAAGGAATAATTCTTTTTTTTCGTTTGGATTCTATTTTTTTTATCATATAGCGTAATAAATTTAGATTAGGAATACAAGTGTTACATACATCAATGTATAAAAAGGTGTCTGATTTTGGATAAAGTAGAATATATCCTCCCAACGCAATTGTTTTTGTTTCATTGTAAAATGATGTATAAGCAGCATCTGTATTTTCATCAAACTTTATTTTTTGAAGTCCTTTATAGGTAAAAATCAATAAATATACATTTTCTAAACTATCCATTACTCGTTCTTTAAAATAATCATTCCAATCGTTCAATGTATATAATAATTCTGTTAAAATATGGTTTAACTCAGACGAAGAAAGTACCTTGGACCAACTTTGAAATGTTTTTACTCTAGACTCTCTCGTGTCCATCTTTTTACGGTTAAAATAATTTTATTTTTATTTCAATTATTTTAACCTTTTATTTCCCTATATTTACACAAAGGTTCTTATTTATACAAGGTTCCCTATAACTTAATATTTGAAGAGACCCATAAATCCTCTGGTTGTTCTTCTTTTAGAATGTCTATCTCTGGAACGTTTTCGCATTGTTTTGCGTCTTCGACCGCCTGTGCCAGCATAAAGAGCACGAACTCCAGCAGATTGATTATTAATATAACCATTTGTACCTCCTAAATCTCCTAGACCTCCTTGGTTATATCCAGAAGATGAGTAAGATGCCGCATTCGCGGCAACGCCACCAGAACTGGACGTTCCATTATATCCTCCTGAACCTCCTCTCATACTTCGTTTATGACGGCGTTTTCGTCTACCTCCAGATAGCGCTTGAGCTTTGGATTGACCTAAAGACAAACTGTTCGACGCAGCTTTACTTAAACTACTCATCATTGAACTGCCATTCATAGTAATTTATGTATAGATAAAAATATATTTTAAATATATAAATGTCTTTTTGGATTCAATCCCCTAAAATTCTTTTTGAAAAAAATGTATTATATGAAATCATTCCAACTGCAAATATGACAATGAACGAAAAACTAAACGCATTGACACGTCTTATTCTTTTATTATCCTTGTTGGGATTTTTATTTACTTTTTCTATAGGATATTTATTTTCAGGAATGTTCGGAATTGTCATTATTGTTATATATTATAAATTTCAATCACAAAAAGAAGGGTTCAAAAAACAAAAAGAAACATATAGAGTTTCCTATAATAATAAATCCGAACTATTGGAGGATTTTTTACAAGAAAATTATTTTCCTATAACTTCCAAAAATCCATTTGGAAATGTTTTATTGTCCGATTATTCATCTGCAAGGACTACATCAGCAGCACCTTCTTTTAACGAAGAAGCAACAGATAATATTAATAATTCTACTAAAAAAGCAATTGTTTCTTTAAATAAAGGATTGACAGAAACCGACTTATTTTCTGGAATCGATAAAAAGGTAGAATTTGACATTTCAATGCTTCCTTTTTACTCTACTCCAGCGACTACTATACCCAACGATCAAACAGCCTACGGAGATTATTTATACGGTGATATGCCATCTTGTAAGGACGGTGATAGTATTCAATGTATAAATAATACAGGAAGATATTTAAATATATAATTTTTTTATTTTTATACTATATGGAATCGACCTTTTACAATACATCTAGGTGGGGAAATGATAATGAATATCTAGATCAACGAACTATCCAAAATACAAATAATTCAAATTATGTTCTTCAGAATTATTTTATGGAAGATACGACCATGTCGAAACCAATTCGTGTCGCCACTATGCAACCCAATGTGTTTTATAAAGGGTCTAATAGTGTAGGACAAAATGGGTTTAATATTAATGAAAACTCGCAGCTGTCTATTGGTTCTGTACAAACTCATCCACGCTGTCGAATTGATTTGACACAACGACCTTTTGTCACAGTTCCTTTTTTAGGAAGAGGGTCGGTTGACCCAGTAATGGAATCGCAAATGATGATTGGAGAAACGTATACAAATAAAAAAAGTTATAATCAATTATCCGAACGCTCTTATATACCTTATTCAACCACTCCTCTTATCGATTCTATTAAAAGTACCATTTCCAATCCGGAATATTTGGTAGAAGGAGTCGCTGCACAAGGATGGATAAGAGGAGGAGTACCTTCTCGCGAAATACACCGAGACAATACAAGCAACAAATCATCTCATTAAAAAGAATTTAAATGTATTTTTGTATATTTTTTAATGGAATCGTTTGATCTTACCTACCCAAGCATGTACAAAATAATCGAAAAACGTTACATGAATGATCCTGAATTCGATGATAGCGATGCGGTATATATTCTCACGGAACATTTATACAGAGAAGAATTCTTACGATTTTTTGGAATGACCCAATTTGAGGAAGACGAGATTAATAAAAATGTAATGATGTTATTTGACCAAGTTGTCAATATGGAGGCAATCCAAGATATTTTAAAGGAAATGGATGAAACTATGGACGATGAATTAAAATTTAAATTATTGTTTTCCTATCATTCATTATTTTTGTTTATTCCTTATATTCAATGTGTATTAAAAGAAGTTGAAATTCCAGATCATGTAAAAGATGAATTATTGGGACATGTAAAGGCAAGAGATTAAAAGATAAAGATATATAAAGAATTAATATATAAAGAATTAATATATGTCTTTTACAAACAATTATCATACACGCGAAAATTACAACCTTGCCAAAAAAAGGGATGAAAAATTGATTGAGTATCGTTTTTTTGAAAATTCACCCAATGGACCTGCGCATTCCACCTTTTTACAAGGAAATGGATTATCTATCGCAAAATTACCCCCACAATTTTTATCAAATAATCATATTGACATTGAATCTAGTTTGAAGGGGATCGGTTCGAATAATTTTGTAGACGATTCTTTTGTAAAAAATTTCCGACCAAGCTTAAAGAAAAATACACACTTGCATGTTTATCAACACGAACCTATACATATACAACCTATACACGTTTTACCGAACCAACGCCCATTCTAATGAACGACGCTCTCTTTTTCTTGTGTTTAGATATTATTGATTATGAATAATATCTTTTAAAAACTTATGTCAAAAGGGCTACAAAAATGATTAGATTTCCAAATAATAACAACATTTGTTGGAGAATGACGATAAGTTTTGATAAACTATCTATTGGATGAAGCGATGTGAGACCGACCCCCGTTTGAATGGTTATACTTAATCCAACGTAATCCAAAAAACTTGTTGTAGTCGTATCTTCTTTGAATTCCACGGATGGCAACGAATATATTAGCGCAAATATAATGACTATGGATAAATTGTAAACAATAGGAGCAATGACATTTTTGTAAGATTTCATATATTTTAAATATTTTTTAATTATATGGCATATACACGATTTAATTATGACGAGTGTAGAACACGAGTAAAAAATAAACAATCTGTTGATATTGGAATGTATCACATTAATGTTCCTGGAAACGGAACAAGACCTGCTTTTATAGAAGACCCAAATATAAGGCTTCAGAAATGGGCGGCAAATCGTTGTGAAAATCACATTGATATAGATAGTCAATTAAGAGGTATCGATAAACAATTAAAATGTAATGTTCATCATACTGATATACGTTCTCGACCAGTAAATTATCCCGCAAATTCTCTTTTAAATGTAGAGTCCACTAGATATTCAAATCCTGCTTGGAATATTCGTGGAAATGAATATCCCTCTGCTTGCTATTTACATCGCGATCCTCAAGCAAATGCGGTAGTACCTTTCATGTGTAATGTAAGTTCACGCATTTACCAAAAAGATGTTTATGTTTCTTCGATTTACAATGTTTCTCAGAAAGTTTAAAATAATTAATTATATATAATGGAATTTATTATCCCAATGATTGCTTTAGGGGGAGTATTCGCCATATCCAAAAAGAAAAAACAAAATAAAAAGGATGCTTTTGTAAATATGGGACGAAATACAAATTATCTTCCCAATGTAAATGTCCCTCCTACAAATTATCCGGTAGATAAAGTTCCTACTAATTCAGTAAATTCGTATGCGGGTAATAGTTCTGCCACAAGTAAATATTTTGACCAAACCAATTATGAAACGCAAGCGAATATTGCGGGCGCACATCAAGAAAAATACCAGCAAACCATCCCACAAATTTATTCATTGACGGGAGAATACATCAATCCAGGAGATTTTCAACACTCTAATATGGTTCCCTTTTATAGAAAAAAAACGGCTACTGGGGCTGGATTGACAAATGAAGATTGTGTTCTGGATAATATGATTGGAGCTGGGTCAACGGTGATTAAAAAAATTGAGCAAGCTCCTCTCTTTAATCCACAAAAAAATGTTAATTGGATTAATGGAATGCCGGTAATGTCTGATTTTCTCTTGTCGAGAGAAACTCCTAGTACAATGATTTCTAACGTAAATCCTTTTCTATCAGAAACGGTTGCGCCTGGGTTAAATCAAGGATACGGCACACAGGGGTCAGGTGGTTTTAATAGCGGAATGGAAGCACGTGAATTATGGTTGGACAAATCGGTGGATGATTTAAGAGTAGTCACTAACCCAAAAATAGAATATACATTGGATAATTTACAAGGTCCGCAACAAGCAATGGTTCATAATATTGGTATTCAAGCTCCTGTAGAAAAAAATAGACCAGACAGGTATTTTCAAAACTCGTCAGATCGATATTTGACCACAGTTACTAGTGAAAAAATGCCAATGGATCGTCCAGAAGAAATGATTAAAATGCAAAATCGCCAATCTTCCATGGAATATCAAGGACCAGCTTCTGCGGCAATGAAAAAAAGCGGATACACCTCACGCAATTATATGGAATCCAAAAGGATGGGAGACGCAACATTAGATGTAGGTATTTCTTCCGCACAAGGAAAGGGTGGATTTCATGGAATAGAGATGAACCACAAAAGTCATCATAATTACACAAATAATCGTTCTGCCAATAGTCAACCCAATGCTTTGATGAATTTTGGAAAAACGGTTGGTTCTGTATTGGCGCCAATTATGGATATCATAAAACCAAACAATCGAGAGGAATTGTGTTCTACTCATCGCGTATTTGGTAACGGAACTTATAAAGTAAGTTCTAATTATGTTCCTCCTCCGCAAAATACCGCACCAACTATTAAAGAAACAACATTGTATACACCTCATTCTTTTCAAGGAGGACAATATGGAGGAGGGGCATACACATTGCCTGGGGAGGATTATCAAAAAGATACTAATAGACAGACTGCCACGATTACTTCCATGGGCAATGTGAGCGGAACAGCCAATTCATTTGCGCCCATGGAATATTCGGCGAATTATCGCCAAACAAACAATGAATTAAAGGAGCCTACCACCTTTTCACGATTAAATCATGGAAATACCCAAACATTTTCAACGTATACCAATGTCAATATTGCAAAGAATGAGGATGACCGTCTCAATAACAGAATGTTTGTTCCTTCTTCCATGCCACAAACTCACGCCAACAAAGAAATGTTGGGTCATACCTTTTTACCGAACAACGAAAGCACTATTACAGGCGACCGTTTGATGCCTGAACTTTTAGATGCTTTCAAAGCCAATCCGTTTACACATAGTTTATCTAGTGTGGCTTAAAGTTTATTCTGGTAAAGGTAAATCAAAATCATATACCCATTGCAAAAATCGGTCTCTCTGAGAAACGGTCATGGACCCCCAATAAATATTTATTTCGGTTTCTACTTGTTTTTTCCCCATTATGCGAATAAATTTTACAATTTTATCCTCTTTTATCCCCCATAAATTCTTAAAAGTATATTGATAATTTTCAATATACCCATACATGGTAGCAATATGATTATTTAAAAATCCGGCAATATCATTTATCAGCCAATGTTTATCTGCTTTTTCCTGGTATTCGATTTCATGTTGAAATCGTTGAAAATAATATCTCGTGGCGGTATCTTTTGATAAGGTAAAGTGTCGAATATCGTCTGTCAATTGCGTCGGTTGAAGTTTATGCGTATATGTTAAAATATATTGTCTCAGTTCTTCCGGTAAAAATAGGACTCGTTCTAAAATATCCATTTGTATAATATGAATAGATGCGTTATATTCATATTATTCGCCAAATAAGTTTAAAATAACAAATTAAAACCAATAAATACATAAGTAACAATGACGAATGTACCAATGAATGTACAAATGAATACAAATTTACACGAAAATATTTTAGATCGTCTAAAATGTTTTCATTCCAATAATAAAATCCCCAATATATTATTTCATGGACCCACTGGAAGCGGTAAAAAAACATTATTATTCAAGTTTATTAATATCATCTACAATGATGATAAGGAGAAGATTAAAAATTATATAATGTATGTCAATTGTTCCCAAGGAAAAGGAATTAAATTTATTCGCGAAGAACTGAAATTTTTTGCCAAAACACAAATCAATTCCAGCAATGGTATTTTCAAAAGCATTCTTTTGATTAATGCCGAGAAATTATCATTGGATGCCCAGAGCGCAATTCGTCGATGTATCGAAATGTTTAGCTACAATACCCGGTTTTTTATTGTCGTGGAAGATAAATACAAATTGTTAAAACCCATTATATCTCGTTTTTGCGAGATTTTTGTTCACCCGACTCATCTTCATTCTTTTCATGAATATCATTTAAAAAATCCAACCAAAAATTTATGGTTGAAAAAAGAATTGGAAAAGAGCAAGGAGAAAGATAGTAAACAACTCAATGACCTTTCCGTGAAATTATACGACAAGGGATATTCTGGTTTGGATATTATTCAATATGTAGAAAAGCATATTTCCGAGAATGAAGATATTTTATTTACCTTTCACCGAATTAAAAAAGAAATTCGAAATGAAAAAATAATAATGTTTATAATGTTAAATACTCTTTTTATGAGTTTAAATGATAATTTAAAAAATATCGTGGTTATGTAAATGGACGATTTTAATATTCCTAGTTTACAAGAATCTAAAAATGAATGGAGTGCTAGATTGATTGGCATTTTTACGCCATTTGTCACAGAAGGAATAAAATCAATGTTTTCAGAAGCAAAACAATTGTGCGAAAAAAATAGCGAAGAAGAAAAATATTTAATGACATTTCAAAACTTTTTAGCGAGAACACCTAAATGGAATACAAGTATTATTGAAGAAGAACGAAATCGAATTATCGAAAAGAGCAAATGTTCTTATTTAGAAGAATTGATTACATGTGTACACATAATTCAATTAAAATTATTAACAGCTGTTAGGGTGGGTCATAAACAAAAAAAAATAAATATTGCTATTCCTAAATTGGATGATTTTATTCACAAGGTATATATCAATGTTTCGCGAAAAATCTATTCAAACGTTTATTTGTTTGAGACAAATCTTCAATCTCTTCAAGTTCAAAAATACAACCGAGAATTGGAAATGATTGTTCAAGAATGTATTTTAAATACCATTCGCGAAAGTATTCCATTGGAAGCTATTCTTCGCGCTTATTTGGATGAAACCATCGAGGAAGATGTAGAAGAACAGATTGTAGAAGAGGTGATAAAACCAGTAAAAAAACATTCGACTACACAAAGAAGAAGAAAACCAGAAGTATTGGTAAATGATATGCCGTCGATTGAAACATCTATTGAAATGCCTTCCATAGATGATCCGATTGAAAAAAATGATATGATGATCCAAAAATTTACACAATCCGGTTGTTTTGACAAGACCGCCATTTCTTTTAATAATGTTGACGCAATAAGAGATGAAAATAATAATGATCATGCCAAAGTGGTATCCAAAGATTATGAAAATTTAAAGAGAATACAAGATTTACAAAGAGCGAATGATTTACAAAAATCACAAAGTTTGGATGATGATGAGCGTATTAACATATTGGACGATGTCACCGAACCTTTTGCCGTAGAGGATTTGTCGATGGATAATTTGTTGGGGATAGAAATGTTATAAATACATTTAAAAGTTATTTAAAATTTAAGGGATAATTATAAAATGAAAACGATATGTTTAAATATGATTGTAAAAGACGAGGAAGAAAACATTGTAGGAACATTGACAAATTTATGTTCGTATATTAAGTTTGACTACTGGGTTATTTCAGATACAGGATCTACGGACAAAACAATTGACCTGATTATTTCTTTTTTTAAAGAAAAAAAAATAAAGGGGGAACTAGTTCAACACGAATGGAAGCATTTTGGACATAATCGAACAAAAGCACTGGAATGCGCCTACAATAAAACAGATTATGTTTTTATATTTGATGCCGATGATAAGATTGAAGGCAATTTTAAAATGCCTGACTCCCTTTCCAAAGATACACATCAATTATTGTTTGGTCCGACTGTTACTTATTATCGACCACTGTTTGCCAACAAT
>JBBAJS010000019.1:0-73829 GCA_040403975.1 Sediminibacterium sp. | reverse complement strand
AAAAAAGCAGCTCCTAAAAAGAAAGTAGCCGCTAAAAAACCTGCAGCTAAAAAAGCAGCTAAACCAGCAGCAAAGCCAGTTATTGTTAAAAAACCGATTGCTAAAAAGAAGAAGCCTGCAGCTAAAAAACCTGCACCAGCTCCTGCTCCTGCACCAGTTGTAGTTGCCACTCCTGCTCCAGTAGAAGCACCAACACTATTTACACCAGAAACGCCAGTTACTGGATCCGATAATTAATTTTATTTTTTAAGTTTATCCAACCCCATTCTTGCACTTTGTCAAGAATGGGGTTTTTTATTGTATCATTTTTTCGAATATCTTTAAAAGGTAGATTTATTAAAGATTAAAAATTTTAACCATGCGCCGATTTCTCATTGTTTTATTTTGCCTAACTGGAATTTTTGCATTTACACAACCCAGTTCAAAAATCAACGAAAAAACCAAAAACATGAAAAGCTTTGAAGGTTTTTTCAATTATTGGTGGGATGCTTCTAGCGGAAAAGTTTGGCTATTGGTGAATAAATTAGACCAAGAATTTTTATATGTAAATTCATTACCTGCAGGATTGGGTTCGAATGATGTTGGGCTAGATCGTGGCCAAATTGGAGATTCAAGAATTGTTTACTTTCATAAAGTAGGTAAGAAATTATTGCTCATTCAACCTAATTACGATTATAGAGCAGTTACAGCTGATAAGAATGAGCAACGTGCAGTTAGAGAATCATTTGCACAATCCACTTTGGCTGGCTTTACGATTGATGAAGAAGAAAATAATCTGGTATTAGTAGATATTACATCATTTCTTTTAAGAGATGCACATGGTATTGCAGACAAAATAAGATCCATGCGTCAGGGAACGTATACAATTAACGAAGCCAGATCTGCGATATACATCAACAACACTAAAAATTTTCCCAAAAACAGCGAATTTGAAGCGTCTGTAACATTCACAGGTGGTGCCGATGCAGGTAGATTTGTTAGTAGCGTAACTCCTTCTACAGAAGCCATTACACTTAGAATGCATCATTCTTTTGTAGAATTACCCGACAATCAATACAAGCCACGTAGATACGATATCAGAAGCAGTTATATCGGCATGAGTTTTTTTGATTATAGCAGCGATTTTACAGAACCGATCGAAAAAATTTATATCAAAAGACATCGACTCAATAAAAAAGATCCATCTGCCACTATCAGCGAAGCAGTTCAACCAATTACTTATTATTTGGACAATGGAACCCCGGAACCAATTCGTTCTGCTTTATTAGATGGGGCAAGATGGTGGAATCAAGCTTATGAAGCAGCTGGGTATAAGAATGCATTTATCGTAAAAGTGTTGCCCGATTCTGCTGACCCAATGGATATTAGGTACAATATGATCAACTGGGTTCATCGTTCTACAAGAGGATGGAGTTATGGAGCTTCCATTGACGATCCTAGAACAGGTGAAATCATCAAAGGTCAGGTAACCTTGGGCTCATTAAGAGTGAGGCAAGATTATTTAATTTTTACTGGATTGCTAGCTCCTTACGAAAATGGAAAACCAGTTCCTGAAACCATGAAGCAAGCCGCTTTGCAAAGATTGAGGCAATTGGCTGCACATGAAGTAGGACATACTTTAGGCTTACAACACAATTATGCATCTAGTGTAAATGACCGTGCATCGGTAATGGATTATCCTCACCCCAATGTATTTTTAAATGATCAAGGCAAAATAGATTTCTCTACCGTATACACCAATCAAATTGGCGATTGGGACAAGAGAGCGATCATTTATGGCTATTCCGACTTTGCACCAGGCACCAATGAAAATCAGGCATTGAATGATATCTTATCAGAAAACACAAAAAAAGGGTTATTATTTATTGCCGATGCCGATGCGAGATCTGTGAGCGGATTCCATCCAAGTGCCCATCTATGGGATAATGGAAAAGACGCAGTTGCTGAACTAAAATCTGTTTTGGCTGTACGCCAAAAAGCCATTGATCAATTTAGTGCAGATGTCATTCGATTAAATACACCGATGAGCAAATTAGAAGATGTGTTGGTGCCGGTTTACAATTACCATAGATATCAAGTAGAAGCAGCATCAAAACTAATCGGTGGAATCAATTACAGTTATAATGTAAGGGGCGATCAACAAGTGAGCCCTTCTGTTTTGCCAAAATCCACACAAGAAGCCGCTTTGAAAGAAGTGCTTGCTTGCTTATCTCCAAACGTTCTTACACTTCCTGAAAAAATTGTTGGAATTATTCCCCCTCGCCCACCTTCATATTATGGTATTGGGGAACTATTTCCAAAACGAACAGGAATGAGCTTTGATGCTTTGGCAGCAGCAGAGGCATTAACCAATTTTGAGTTGAGTTTTTTATTCAATCCAGAAAGAGCCAATCGTTTGGTACAATTAAAAGCAAGGGCCAATACTTTGGGATGGGATGAAGTGTTGGATGCTATCATCAAAGCTACCTGGAAATCTACAGAAGAAAAAGGATTGAAAAAATCGGTTCAACAACAAACGCAACAAATGGTACTAACTTGGATGCTAGGACTAAGCCAAAGCGAACAAAGTAATTATCAAGTAAAATCTATTTGTTTTGATCGATTAGAATCGCTTAAAAAATATGCAACACAAATGAGTAAAACAGCTGTTGATAAAGCACATTTCTTATATGCCATTGAGCGCATTGAAAAACCAAAAGACATTGCTTTACCACAACACAAAGAAATTCCTCCAGGAGCACCAATTGGTTGCGACTTTGATGAATCTTTTTGAGCGGAGTTAGAATGCTGGTTAGTGTTTTTTTATAAATTAACAAAGCTTGATACAAACGTCAACTGCTTTAAAATTGCTGAATTCTCCTCGCTCTGCGATGTCGAATTCAAAGCACGCAATTTTAAAAAGGTTTCCTTTTTGTATCAAGCTTTTATATTAAAAGAAAGAATTAAACCAACATTCTAACTGGCTCTTCTAATAAGGATTTCAGCGTTTGCAAGAAAGCTGCTCCAGTGGCACCATCAACTGAACGATGGTCGCAACTCAACGTAACTTTCATGATATTTCCTGGAACAATTTGTCCATTCTTTACCACTGGTTCCTGAGAAATTCCACCAACCGCTAATATGCAGGAGTCAGGCGGATTAATGATTGCAGTAAATTGATCTATACCAAACATACCTAAATTGGAAATGGTAAATGTGCTTCCTTCCCAATCAGCAGGTTGTAATTTTTTATCTTTTGCTTTTTGAGCATATTCTTTTACTTCTGCCCCAATTTGACTTAATGATTTTCCATCAGCAAAACGAACTACTGGTACCAATAAACCATCTTCAACTGCAACAGCTACTCCAATATTAATGTGATTATTGTATCTGATAAAATCGCCCATCCAACTGCTATTCACTTTCGGATGTTGTTTTAATGACATAGCCGTTGCTTTCAACACCATATCGTTAAAACTTATTTTTACTGGCGCTACTTCATTCATTTTGGCGCGGGCAGCAATAGCTGCATCCATATCTATACTCATAGTGAGGAAGAAATGTGGAGCAGTAAATAAACTTTCGCTCAAACGCTTAGCTATTACTTTACGCATTTGAGATACTGGTACATCTGTAAAGCTCACTTGACCAATTGGAACTGAAGCAATGACTGGTGTTGCAGCAGTTTTTGCAGGAGAAGGAGTGTTTGCAACTGGTGCAGCACTTGCAACTGCAGGCACATAATTATCTACATCGGATTTTGTGATCCTTCCATTGTCACCAGACCCTTTTACAAATTTCAAATCAACTCCTTTGTCAGCAGCTAATTTTTTGGCCAATGGAGAAGCAAAAATTCTTCCTTCATTAACAACAATATTTTCAACAACAGGTGCACTGTTTGTATTTGATGAAGTTGGCTGTGGAGCTGCAGGTGCAGATGGAGCAGGAGCACTAGAACTTGCTGGCGCTGAAGGTGATGCTTTCACAGCAGCAACTATAGAAGCAATATCCATTCCCTCTTTGCCAATAATACACAATAGATCATTCACCAATATTTTTTCTCCAGCTTTTGCACCCTGATACAATAACACACCATCTTTGTAGCTTTCCAATTCCATGGTTGCTTTATCGGTTTCTATATCCGCTAATACATCTCCTTTTTTTACTTTGTCTCCAACATTTTTTTGCCATCCTGCAATAACCCCTTCTGTCATAGTATCGCTTAAACGAGGCATTAACACCACTTCTTCCATTGCTGAAACATCTAGCGCAGAAGAGGATGTAGTTGTTGATGGCGTTGAAGGGGTAGAAACAGATTCAGCATTTGCTGTTTCAGCTGGTGCTGAACTTGGGGCTGCTGCTTGAACTGCTGCACCACCACTATGTATTTTAACCAATTCAGTAATATCTTCTCCTGATTTTCCTATAATGGCCAACAAATCATTCACTTGTAATTTTCCACCATTGGGAGTACCAATATGTAATAAAGTACCATCCTGGTAACTTTCCAGCTCCATGGTTGCTTTATCAGTTTCAATTTCTGCTAATAAATCGCCTTTTTTTACCGTGTCACCTACTAGTTTGTGCCATGCAGCAATTACACCTTCTGTCATGGTATCACTCAAACGGGGCATTAAAATCACTTCAGCCATCTTTCTTGTATGCTTTAAATGAGCCGTGAAATTACATTAAAAATCGACTCAATTATTGCCCTTGGGCAAGACTATATGCTTTTTTATCCCCCCACATATTCAGGAGTTCTGTAGAACATATTTTAAAATCTACCATTAAAAGCCTGTATAGTTCCAAAATATCCGTTTGTGTTACTGGAACATTGCCAATACTTTCGAACCTCACTCGGTATTGATTCACTAAATTGGTAAATACAGAACCAGTTGGCCACACTTGTGTACCCCTGTTACTGATTGTAATCAATTTAAAGAGACCCATCGTGTGTTTCAGGCATTTCTCTGCCACCCAATTGGGTTGTTCATTGCTTTCAATAAACATATCAACACCTACAATATATTCTTCATTATTGTCAATGGATTCCAACATTGGGTTACGCTCCAGTTTAAAATTGGTTGGCGTAACATAATGGTTATCCAAGATCGGTTTTGGATTATGATGAGGTGTTTTACCAAAATTGGCAACAATAGCTGCAGCAAATTCAGTGGTATTTAAGGATGGAGTGTTTTTATCTCCAAAATCGCCAGTATGTTGTCCGCTTTCCAGCGTATATAACAGCGCATTCTCAATCATAGCAGCCGTTTCCATTAAACCCAGATGACGCAACATGCCAAATCCACTCAATAAAAGTGCAGTTGGATTGGCAATATTTTTCCCAGTAATATCTGGCGCTGTGCCATGAACTGCTTCAAAAATAGAAATATGGTCTCCGATATTGGCCGATGGAGCAAAACCTAGCCCTCCTACTAATCCGGCACATAAATCACTTACAATATCTCCTTGTAAATTGGTAAGTACAACAACATCAAATAAATTGGGTTTGATCACCAATTTCATACATAAATCATCAACTATTACATCATCAGCTTGTAATTCGGGATAGTCTTTCGCCACTTCATAAAACACTTCTAAAAACAACCCATCCGTTATTTTCATGATATTGGCCTTATGGCCACAAGTAATTCTTCTGGCCCCTTTTTTCTTGGCCATTTCAAATGCATATTTAATCACTTGTAAACTACCAGGACGGGTAATAAAACGTCTGCTGAGTGCTACATCATTGGTAAGCATATGTTCAATACCGCCATAAGTATCTTCAATATTTTCTCTTACAATCGTAATATCAATAGGAATTCCTGCCTTGCTAAAAACGGTATCTACTCCGTGTAAAGTTTGGAATGTTCTTTTATTTGCATACGTATTCCAGGTTTTTCTGGCAGTAACGTTTACACTTTTCACCCCTTTTCCTTTGGGAGTTTCCATTGGACCTTTGAATAAAATGCCTAAAGATTCAATGGCCTGCTGTGCTTCTGGCGTCATACCATTACTATATCCCTTGTCGAAAACCCATTTTCCCATATCAACAAACTGACATTCCAATGGCACTTTAGCCGCTTCGAAAATGGATAAAACAGCATCCATAATTTCCGGTCCGATTCCATCTCCTTTTGCAACAGCAATCTTAGTCATATAGTCAAAATTTTTAGTGCCGCAAAAGTACAACCTCTATCGACAATTTTCGACAAAAACAAAATGATAATTCATTCCAAGAGGTTGTAACAACTGTTAAATTCCCTATTTTTACTAAAGGCGGCTCATACATCTTAATATTACTACCTATGATATCAAAAATTTCAGCCGGAATTGAAATCACTGTAGAAACATTCTACCAGTCCGATTACAGCAATCCAATCAAAGGGGAGTATATGTTTGCCTACCGTATTACCATAGAAAATCACAATAAATTCACCGTAAAATTATTGAGAAGGCATTGGTTTATTTTCGATAGCAATGCAGAACATAGAGAAGTTGAAGGCGAAGGAGTTGTAGGGGTGCAACCCATTATTCTTCCCAATGAAAATTACCAGTATGTAAGTGGGTGTAATTTAAACACCGAAATGGGCAAAATGCATGGTACTTATGAAATGGAAAATGAAAACAACAAACAAATATTTACGGTGAACATTCCTTCTTTCGAATTGATCGCTCCTTCTAAATTGAATTAAGAAGGTTTGTATTTAGACTCCGCAAATAATTTTCCAGGGTCCTTATCCATCAAGTCTTTCAGCTTAATCGATTTATTTTTATTCATCCATTTTTTTACGATTTGCCATCCTACAAATTGACCAATATTGCCAGGAGAACCTTCTCCTAAAGCTTGGGTTGAAGGACCATCGTTTACATAATCTCTGGTATACTGAGGATCAGTTTGAAATAATAGATCATTTTGAATAAACATACTCCAGATATTTTGTTCGCTTTTAAAGCAAGCATCTAATTGAATTTGAGTATATCCCGTTTTAAGTGAGTCAGCAATATGAGGAAGAAATAAGTCGAGTAAATACATTCTTTTCCCTGACTCTACCATTTGCTCTATCAATGGTTTTCCAACGCTTTTATTGGGATACATATCATCAATAATGTTTTTTAAAGCACTTATAGGAATATAGACGGGGTCGAACCTGCGTGCGATAAAAGCAGGATAAAGCGATTGTCCTTGCTCACTTGTATATAAAGGATGGTCTTTCCCTAAAAAAAGTTGCAACCCAATAGCAATTGCATCTGTGGTAATAATTGAACCATAACTATTGATAGGGCCAATAAAACTGATGCATTTTTTAGGCAATTGATACTCCGGAAAATAATAATGTACATATTGAAATCCTTTTTTTATGGATGCAACTGCATTATTATAGGAAGCATTGTTCGAACGGGTATTGGAATAAATAGACTGATAGGAATGAATAAATGCAGGAACATCTTTGGCAGCAGTGTTGGGCGTTGTTCCCAAAATATTGTACAAAAAATCTTTGGTGAATCCAGGATATTGTTGATTCAATTGATTAAGCGAAGCATCTAAATGCAAGGTATCTAAGGCAAAGAACTGCTCTTCGAATCGCTGGGAAACCAAATCAATTTTAATGGATGAAACATTGGGGGTTTTGGTGCTTTGGTTACAGCCAATCAGGAAAAATCCGACTAAAAAAATGAAAATCAACTGCTTCATACGCGAATTAACGGAAAGGTTGGTGATCTTGTTGTTAAAATGCTGAAATTTGTAGCATGAAGATTTTTATAGCCCAACAAAATTATCATATTGGTAATTTTGAATACAACACCAATAAGATCATCGACGCTATTGAAACAGCCAAAGCTGCTGGAGGTGATTTAATATTATTTAGCGAAATGAGTGTTTGCGGTTATCCAGCCAGGGATTTTGTAGAATTCAATGATTTTATTGAGCAATGCAATGACGCTGTTGAGAAAATTAAACAGCATGCAGATACCATTGGGGTATTGATTGGAGGACCTGCCAGAAATAAACAACAAAAAGGAAAGGATTTATTCAATGCTGCATGGTTCTTACATGAAAAAGAAATCAAAGCAGAAATACATAAAACATTATTACCTACTTATGATGTGTTTGATGAATACCGTTATTTCGAACCTGCATTTGAATGGAATGTAATTACTTTCAAAGGAAAAAAAATTGCAGTTACCATTTGCGAAGACATTTGGAATTTGGGTGATAACCCTTTGTACAGAATTTGTCCGATGGATCAATTGATGTTGCAGCAACCCGATTTTATGTTGAACCTAAGCGCATCTCCATTCGATTACACACATGATGAAGATAGAAAAGCAGTCATTAAATCGAATGTATTAAAATATAAGATCCCACTTTTTTATTGCAATTCAGTAGGCAGTCAAACAGAAGTGGTATTTGATGGGGCATCGTTGGTATTTGACAAATCTGCCAATTTATGCAAAGCATTACCCATGTTTGAAGAGGCATTGGTAGAAGTTAATTTAAATGATGATGGGTCAATTGTTGGTCCAATCATCGAACCTGCCAACAGAGTGCCTAATAAAGAATTGAATCCAGAAACATTGGAATCAGATTTGAATATTGCTCAAGTTTATGACGCACTTATTCTTGGGATAAGAGATTACTTTCAAAAAATGGGATTTCAAAAAGCCATCCTTGGGTCTTCTGGTGGAATAGATTCAGCTGTAACATTAGCTATTGCATGCGATGCTTTAGGAGCCCAAAATGTAAGAGCCATTTTAATGCCTTCTCCCTATTCAACCAGTCATTCAGTAGATGATGCAGTTGAATTGAGTAAAAATTTACAAAATCCATATGACATTGTTAAGATCAACAATATTTACAAAAGTTTTTTAGATACACTCGATCCGCTATTTAAAGGCCTACCCTTTTCTTTGGCTGAAGAAAATATTCAAAGCCGAAGCCGAGGAAATATTTTAATGGCCATTGCTAATAAGTTCGGTTATATTTTATTGAATACTTCCAATAAAAGTGAATTAGCTACTGGCTATGGCACTTTGTATGGAGACATGGCAGGAGGCTTAGGTGTATTGGGTGATTGCTACAAATTACAAGTATATGAATTGGCCAAATACATCAATCGAAATCAGGAAATCATTCCCAATCATATCATTACCAAAGCACCATCCGCTGAATTGAGACCCAATCAAAAAGACAGCGATAGTTTACCAGATTATGAAATACTGGACAAACTTTTGTATCAATATATTGAAAAGCGTCAAGGTCCTAAAGAAATAAAAGCACTGGGATTTGATGCAGCATTGGTAGATCGCACTTTAAAAATGGTGAACAATAATGAATACAAGCGCAATCAATTTTGCCCAATCATTCGTGTTTCACCAAAAGCTTTTGGAGTTGGTAGAAGGGTACCGATTGTGGGCAAGTATTTGAATTAGCCCACTTGCTTATGTACCACTAACAATGGTAAATGGGTATGAAAAGCCAATTTTTTGGTGGTACTTTTGATGAACAATTTTTCAAAAAATCCTTTTCGTTTAGGGATAGAGATAATCATATCCACTTCATGTGAATCTGCATATTCATTCACTCCATCTACATACTCTTTGTTTTTTGTAAAATGGTATTCTGGTTGAAATTCTTGCAATAAAGTATGGACAGCAAATCCCTCGCCCATCATGCTGGCTGGGTATTTTGCATTTGTTTCTTCCATATCTACTTCAATATTAAATACCAGCAATTTGGCATGGGTGTCATTAATTAAACTTCGAATAATGTTCACCGGAATGAATTTATCTGCGTGATCAAAATCGCAGGATAACATTATTTTTTTAACGGGATAGTAATCGGCATGTGGTGGGATAATTAACACTGGCATACCCAATGCACCGGCAACTGAAGTAGTATTACTGCCAATTAATGTTTCTTCTAATGCACCACCGCCTGTGATTCCCATAATGATCAATTCAATTTTTTCTCTTGTTGCGATCATTTCAATTCCACCAGTGATAGAACCATATTCCACTACAACATCCAATTGAACGGTAGTATTCGGAAATTTAGACCTCAATTCATATCGGAAATTTTCTAGATTATTGGTGGCTACTTCTTTATAAGAATCTAGTTCGAGCATCTGAACTCCAGGCATTAATGGATCTAATGCAACTGGTAATTCATACGCATGAAATAATAAAATTCTTTTTACCTTGATTTGTTCTGCAAATTGAACAGCATATGCTGCAGCATTGGCTGCAGTAGTTGAAAAATCAGTTGGTACAATAATCGTATGCATGGTCTTGAATTTGAGGTAAAGTTCCTCAATATGTCAGACTATATTTATGACAGATGTCATGAAATTCAATGATATTAACCATTTTAAGTGTTTTCTACCGCAATAGTAATATCGTACCACTTTTAGCAAAGGGCTTATTCCCAGGTCCCTTGCCTTTTACCACCCATAAAAATACATTGGTATCAGGTTTAATGCCTTTGACACGTCCATCCCAAGATTGGGATGAAGAATTAGATTTGAAAATTTGGGTACCCCATCTATCTAGTATAACAAATTCTTCTACTTCAACCTGTACAGCCTTAAAAGAAATTCGATCATTTAAACCATCTCCATTAGGCGTAAAAGCGGAAGGAACATACACATCCGGGCCTTTCGAATAACTAATGCAAATATTATCGGTATTGGTACATAAACTATCTTTCCCCCACACTTTCAATTGATAACATTGATTTTTGCCCCCAGTAACCAAAGGATTTGCAATTCTTGGATTACTTAAGCCAATTGCTGGAGTCCATAAATAACTGTTTTGAACAGAAGGCTTTAATGGAATTTCATAGGGCAGATCAAATGATATGGTAGTATCAGCACCAACATATGCATCTGGTCTTGGGTATATGATTGGTGCTTTATTAATTACTGCATTGCATCCTTTATCGGTAGTAATATTTAATTGAATTGAATAGGCTAATGGAACTGAATCTTTATAAGAATAATTAAAATAAGGGTCTTTGTCTCTGGAAAAAACCTGAGAGCCATTTTGAAAAGTAGTAAAATTCCATCTGTAAGAAGTGATATTTCCTGAAGGAAAAACTGATTTATTTCTTAGTAGCAACGGCATTCCATTGCAAATTGGTTCTGCCCAATCAAAATCTGCTTTTAAATCGGGATATACAGCCACATTTGCAGCAACTGTATCTTTACAATTTTGGGCATTGGTTAATATTAATTGAACCTTAAACTGTCCTGCATTTGGAAATGTATAGATTGGATTCATTTGGTTGGATGTATCTGAATCAATTCCTTGCACACCAAAATCCCATTTATATTTTAAAGTTGGGTCGTTATAATGATTTCCAAAATATACAACAGGGTTTTCACAACTTACAGGTGGAGTTGGAAGCTTGGCTCTACATTCAACAACATTTAATTCAACTTCTTTTCTATGTGTATTGATTAAAACCCCATTCCTCCATTCCTGGATGTCTACAACCAATATAAAATTTCCTGTTTGATTTGATTTTCCTTCTATTGATCCAGTGATGGGATTGATGCTAATATTGCCGGCAGCACCCAATGGGTTTTGATTATCGGCTCCAGCAAAATAGGTCAATGTTCTAATTTGAGAAATACCTAAATCGGTCTTTCCAATTGGGTCTCCAAAAGAAAAACGCAACTCATCTCCATCAATATCTTTGTAATTTAATTTGAATTGAAATGGCTTTCCTACACAGACTCCATTTACAGAATCTGTATTAGGGATTGGGCTACTATTTAAAGTAGCTATACCATTTCCAGGGATTCTAGTATAATATGTTAAAGCAAAACCTGGTTCGGGAATACCAGCTACTATTTCTTCTCCTCTATTCCAGGATTCAAACGATAAATTTTTATGATCGTTTCTACAACAATCTGTTGCATAAACTAAGTATCCATTGTCATCATTTGGCAATTCAATATATCCAACAAATTCATACAAATCATTGCAGGTCTCTGGAAGGTTCATGGCACAATCATCTACTTTAATTCCACTTAACCTTTTTTTTGAAAATAAAGTAGGAGAAAGTTTAAAACCTTTGGTATGAGAAATACCATTCATGCTATTGAAAAACCATATTAGCGGAGGATTAAACTCTGCAAAACTTTTGCAATTTCTATTGATCCTATAAGTGATTTTATAGGTATTAACTGAAGTACCCTTAGTTGATATTTCGTAAAGAATTTCTCCGCCCATGTATTGCCCAGCAATCAATACATTATTGATCCCAGCAATAGCTAAGAAAAGAATCACCAATCTTATAAAAAAAACCTTTATCAAGATTGAATGAAATTAAACCATTATTTCAGTTTATAAATGCTCAATAATTCCAGCAATACCCTGACCTCCTCCAACACAGGCTGTAACCATCCCATATTTTTTATTCAAACGCTTCATATCATTGAGCAATTGAACAGTGAGCTTGCAGCCTGTACAACCAAGAGGGTGACCCAATGCAATGGCACCTCCATTAATATTTACAATATCTGGATTCAGGCCGAGTTCGCGAATGACCGCCAATGCCTGAGATGCAAAAGCTTCGTTTAATTCTATTAAATCAATATCTGCCAAATTCATATTGGCTTGCTTTAATACTTTTGGAATTGCAGCAACTGGTCCGATTCCCATGATTCTTGGATCAACTCCTGCTGAAGCACAATTGACTAATCTACCGATAGGTTTTAAACCCAATTCTACCACCATTCTTTCACTCATTACTATTGCAAAAGCAGCCCCATCACTGGTTTGAGAAGAATTGCCCGCTGTTACTGATCCACCAATAGCAAAAGCTGCTTTTAATTTTCCTAATCCTTCCACTGTGGTTTCAGCTCGCAAACCTTCGTCTGTATCAACTATATAATTGCGAACAGCTCTTTTATTTTTTTCGTTTACATATACTTCCTCCACATTGATTGGCAAAATTCCCGATTTAAAAAATCCACTTTCAATGGCAACTTTGGCCTTTCTGTGAGAATTGTATGCAAACTCATCTTGGTCTTCTCTTGAAACTTTGTATTCCTTAGCAACTGCTTCAGCAGTTAAACCCATGCCCAAATAATAATCTGGCTGGTCTTTAGCAATTGCAAAAGAAGGAACGGTTTTCCAACCAACAGTGGGTACTAAACTCATGCTCTCTGTTCCACCAGCGATAATACAATCGGCCATTCCAGATCTAATTTTAGCTGTGGCCATTGCAATACTTTCCAATCCACTGGCACAATATCTATTGATTGTTATCCCTGCAACTTCTATTCCTAATGCTTTTGCAGCAATAATTCTACCAAATTGCAAACCTTGCTCAGCTTCAGGCACAGCATTTCCAACAATTAAATCATCTACTCTTTTACTTTCCAATTGAGGCACAGATGCCATCAACCCTTTGATTACTTCTACCGCTAAATCATCGGGTCTAAAAAAACGGAAGCCCCCTTTTTTACTTTTTGTAACTGCTGTTCTATAACCGGCTACTATATATGCTTCTTGCATAAAAACAATTTTTTAGTCTCCAAATGTAGGAAAAATGATTAAAAGTTGTTTATGCAACTATGTTAAGGTTAAAAGGATATAGCTAAATACTTTATTTTCGCTCAAAATCAATGCATTTGTACGCTTCTCTCAGAAATTTTTTATTCCAATTTGATCCAGAAAAAGTGCATTATTTTTCGATGGGTTGCCTTAAAACGGCCTGTAGCATCGGTTTAACTGATCAATTGATTAGAAATACCTTCCAATTCAACTCAAACAGTTTAAAAAAGGAATTATGGGGTCTTGAGTTTTCCAACCCAGTTGGGTTGGGTGCCGGATTTGATAAGAATGCCCTCTATTTAAATGAATTAGAGGCTTTGGGATTTGGATTTGTTGAGATTGGAACGGTGACCCCAAAAGCACAATCTGGCAATGAACAGCCAAGATTGTTTCGCCTACCCGCGGATAAAGCACTCATCAATAGAATGGGATTCAATAATAATGGTGTTGAAGCGGTGAAAAAACAATTGATCAATTGGAACAGCACAAAAAATAATCGACAAAAAGGTCAGCTCATCATTGGAGGAAATATTGGTAAAAATAAAGTGACCCCCAATGAAGAAGCATGGAAGGATTATCAGATCTGTTTTAATGAATTACATGAGTCGGTTGATTATTTTGTAGTGAATGTAAGCTCACCCAACACCCCAGGATTAAGGGAATTACAAGAAAAAGATGCGCTGCGTAAAATTTTTTCGGTTTTGCAAAATGACAATGCTGGTAAAAATAAACCCAAACCTATTCTACTTAAAATTGCCCCCGATTTAACTAAAGAACAATTGGATGATATTGTATCATTGGCCAGTGAAATGAATCTCAGTGGTTTAGTTGCTACCAATACTACCATTGACCGATCAAACCTTAGCGCAGCGTCAAGCATTTTAGCTAACTCAATCGGCATGGGAGGATTAAGTGGCAAACCAGTTAAAGAAAGATCAACTCAGGTGGTGAAATACCTTTCAGATCAAACAGAACAACAAATTCCCATCATTGCGAGTGGAGGAATTTTTACAGGTGAAGATGCAGCAGAAAAATTAAACAACGGCGCTTCTTTAGTTCAGGTATGGACAGGTTTTGTTTACGAAGGCCCATCCATTGTAAAAAATATTTGCACTCATTTAGCCCATCAATTACCATAACATGGAATATCTATTTACTTCAGAAAGTATTATTAGTTTTTTAGTATTAACTATTTTAGAAATTGTATTGGGCATAGACAATGTAATTTTTGTAAGCATTATTTTAAACAGGCTTCCAAAAGCATTACAACCAAAAGCCCGATTTACATGGATGATCACCGGCATTATATCAAGAACAATATTATTGTTTTGTTTAAGCTGGCTACTTACTCAAAAGGGTAAGCCTGTTTTTAGTGTATTTGATAAAAGTTTTGATTTAGCCAGTTTGGTAATGATTGCTGGAGGATTGTTTTTGTTGTATAAAACGGTTAAAGAAATTCACCACAAATTAGAAGGTGAAGAAGAAGTTGCAGCAGGAATCGCTAAAAAAGAACTCAGTTTTGGAAATGCCATTGTTCAAATTATCTTGATAGATATGGTTTTTAGTTTTGATAGCATCATTACAGCTGGTGGTACAGCTAAACATTTAGAAGTAATGGTGAGCGCAGTTGTTATTGCAATGATTGTAATGTTTTTGTTCAGCCCGAAGATTTCGGCATTTATACACAAGCACCCAACATTAAAAATGTTAGCCCTTTCATTTCTTGTAATGATTGGTTTTGTATTACTAGTAGAAGGATGGGACGCACAAGGTGCACATGAATTACATTTAAAAAACTACGTATACTTTGCAATGGCCTTTTCTTTTGGGGTAGAAATATTGAACATGCGAATGCTTAAATCTAAAAGAAAACCTGTTGAGTTAAGAGAGCCTGTATTGGTAGAAGAAGAACAGTCTGGCGATATGGCTAAATGATCAATTAGAAAGTAAATCTAAAACTTCCGAACACACCAAATTTATTCACAACTGCATTCCCTGCGGGATGTTCAGACAATCGCCATACCAAATCCAAACGGAAGAATTTGAGGATATTGTCTACACCTGTTCCCAATTCGACATACATTTTATCGTCTAGAGATTTATATGGGTAGTTGCCAATAAAATTCAACTTTTTATTAGCATCAGATAAAGAACCTATTACTCCTTTGACACTCCAGAACTGACGAAACATTAATTTGCGAGTAAGAGGAATAAATCGAAACAAGCCATTGCCAATATTATGCTCAATATTAAAGCCTGCATAATTATCTGCAATAAACTCAAATTGATTCATGAGGTTAAATGCATACTTGTTGTAATAGTACAATTCGTTTCCAGGAAGAATGTCTAAAAATTGATATGGAATAGTGCCATATACTTTACCAGCAAAAAGATTCCAATATAATTTACCATATGGAGCAACACTCAAATTATGAGATACGGTAAAATCAAATTTATCATAATTATTATTTGAATTAAACACCCCTGCCCATCCCTTGGTATACTTCAATTCTACAATTGGGTGCTGACTACCTAAACTCCTTCTATTGAAATTTTCTTCCAAATACCTTTCTTGATAAGCATATCGCAATTTTACGACTGTTTCAAAAGAATGAAATGGATTAGTAAGGTCTGTAGGTGTTGCTCTTACTGTTTTATACAATTCTTCACCAGGTAAATTTAATAAGGCCTTGTATTCTTTATCAATAGCAGCCAATTCAATTCTATAACCAGAACCAGTTTCTTTAAAAAATTCTAACTTGGTTTCTTTAACATGTTGAAATTTAAATGGAATCTCCATTCTACGAAAAACGGTAGCGAAAATATTATCATTGCCTAATTGGTCATAATACAATTGTCGATTATCGATATCACTTTTATAGGAGAAAGCTAAATAAGTCCATGGATCTTTATTCAATAAATATTTAGCCTGGGCTTTCCCTTTAAACAATCCATCTTTGGTTCCATAAGCCAGATAGCCTGAGAAATTCCATTTTTTACTGAAACCCTTATTGGTTGCAGCATCAAATCTAAATCTCCCACCTTCCCAATAGTTTCCACTGATCCAATAGAAATAAGGGCCTAACCTTATGTTGCCAAAATCCCTTGTTCCTTTTGCCGCTATTTCAATTACATCCTTGTAAAATAAATAAGTGGGGTTTTTATTGAGTGTATCTAATACTTTATATACCGTTTGCTCATTTTTATTTAGAGGTTCGTGTCTTCTAGACAACCAAAATGAATCCGTATAATTTTCCGTATTCGGCAATAGGTCTACTTGAATATTTCGAATATTTTTTTCCAATTGAATGGGTGTTGAGGGATTATTCACCACAACATTATTGTAAGTAGTTGTTTTTCTGCCTTTAAAACCTAATTTACCTTTTGCGATAGGAGAAATATCTGCTACGAATCGGTCTTTGTACAAAAACCAAGTAGTGTCATTGATTTGACGATATTCTTGAAGCAATGTTAATCCTTCTATGAAATTAATGTTTACATCAGCTGAAGGCCTTAAAGTAATTCTTTGTAATGCAAAACTGGTATCATTTACCCAGCAATCCCCATCAAAAGTACTTTCCCCTTTTCGCTTACCAGAAAAAAACAAGTGCACCAATCGTTTTCCGTTCAAATAAGCTGTATCAGCTAATTTGAATTTATAATAAAAGTCGGCATTGGAATTAAAAGGGCTGATCAATTCCTTATTAAAAACAGGAATGAAATTATCCATTACATTGATATTCTGAAAAGTACCTCCCATTTCTTTTATGAAACTTTCATTTTCAACCCCATTGGCTTTTGTAGCTTTTATACGTTCATAAATTTTTTCGGGGTTTTTCTGAAAATAATAATCAGATAATGTTTCAGATAAATAAACAGGTAAAAAAGGTTTACTCTCCGAATTAGAATCGATATAATTAAAAACAAAGTTCAACGGCTTAATAAGAAAATTTTTACTCAGCTTATCCTTTTCAATATTATTGATGTCTAATTCCAGCTTATTATAGATTTCATAGGAATAATTATCCCAGAATTTTTTATCTGTTTTATTCTTATTGCTCATGATTTTTTTCCAAAACCATAATGCCCTATTGTATTTTACTTTTACAACTGCTTCATTACTCGGGGGTAATACCTCTATAGTAAAAGTAAGAAACAAGGAGTCTTTAATAGTTGTAATGGGAACAGCCAATACTTTATAACCAACACTAAAAATTTCTAGCGTATCATTAACGATCTGGTTTTTTAAAAGAATGGTAAACTTACCGGCTGAGTCGGTAAGCATTCCTCTTCCTGACTGTTTAAATTTAACTGATGCAAAAGGAATTTGTTCGTCGCTCTGTTTATCTCTTACTATACCAGAAAGTTTGATTGTTTGACCAAAAGAACTAGCGCTCAATAAGAAAGAGAATACCAATAATAAAAACAAACTGCAAATCCTATACATCCTACACCGTGTAATTGTGAAACAAAGAAACTAAAAATCAAATCCTAATGCAAAATAATATAAAGGTCTGCCAAGGAATAACCCTTTCATAGGCCATGCAGCATCAAATTTTAGGAAATAACCAAGTAATGTGCTTCTGGCACCAAAACCATATCCGCCTGCAAAAGGTCCTAATCCACCTGCATCAATTTTAACAATAACAGAAGAGTTAGGATCGGATATTACATCGCCAGGTCTTTTAATGCCGTTGTATTTGCCATTCCAAGCAGTTCCTAAATCCAGGAATTGAACCAATTGAAAATTGCGTATAAAAGCATTATTGATAGGCTTATCAATAAAAGTAGAAAATACTGGCAACCTAAATTCACTATTAATTACGAATGCATTATTACCATTAGCAATGTTTTGTGTATACCCACGCATATTCAAAGCCAAGGTTTGGAAAGCATAAGACTGATCTGCTGCTGGCCTATTTTGATCATTGAATTTTGGTCCAAGCCAACCATCAACTCCTCCTAAATAATAAATAAGCTTTTGAGAGCCCCAGGAAAAATCAGCTGCTGCTCTTCCAGCCCAGATGAAATTTCGATAAATTTTATGATAGTACCTGCCATCAAATCCAAAATTCATTGTTGGCTTACCTTCATTTAATTGCGTTTTGATAGATGGCATGTTGACATCCATGTATACTTTAAATCGAAGACCATTCCAAATGTTCTGAGTAGGATTCAATGTATTATCGTGAACATATTCAATTCGAGATAAAATAAATCTCGAAACAGTATCCTTATAAGCCAAAGCATTTGGATTCGAATATCCTGTAGCATTATCAAATGGTCTTAAAATACCTCGATCGGTTCTCATTCCAATGGTCAATCTAAAACTCTTCACTTCATTCAGTGCATATCTTGCATTGAATTGATAAAGGTTAGTGATCAACATATTGTTGAACTGGGTATTGTAAAAATTAGTGATATTACTTCTGTAATAAGTAAGTCCCCAATCAATTCTTTTTTTGTAATTCTGAAATGAGAACATCAAATCTTTATCACTAAGATTGGTTCCAAAACGAATTCCTGCAACAAATTTGATGTCTTCAAAAAGGTCTACAACACCTACACGAAATGTAAAATTAAAATCATTTCCATTATTCAACTGAATAGGACCAGAACCACCACCATAGGGTTGGTAACGGTTGATCAATATATTATTAGAAAATCCACTCAACACATAATCTGTACTAAATTTCAATTTGTAATCATATAATTTAGATCTCGCTAAAGTAGATTGTTTTGAACTCGTTAAAGGAATTTTGAATAAATTCTTTGCACTTGTATCAGGCTTTTCATCTGCAAATTCATTTTGAAAAAAGTCTTTTGCTTTTTTTATAGTATCATTGGCAGATTTAGTATTGTAAACGGTTGCCTTCCCTTCTACTTTTTTCTTTTCTTCTATCGCTTTACGTGCATACTCAGTCGGCCTAGCATTAATATTCCTTTTGTTTAGCGCAATGGAATCTACTTTGAGTTTATACAAAAATTTAAAATCTCCTTCTTTTCTTACTTCACTTACCTGACCATTGTTTCCAGCAATTCTAGTTTCTAATAAACTGCTTTGATAATTGGTTATCGGAAATGTATAAGTAGAGTCTTTGTACACTTGAAAATAGCTCACACTATCTGGCTCTTGTTTTTGCCAGGCCAATAAGGTAGAATCAAATTCTTTTGGAGCAGGGTTTCTGAGTACCTCATCCCCGATATAGTATAAAGTATCTAACCCATTTCTTTTAGTAGCAAAAAATCCAGCCCATCTATTGCCAATACCATTTTCATCAGAAACATAAGTGAAATGGTTGGTATTATATTGCATTGGATATTTTGCATTGCCAAATTTCAAATTGGTCAACTGAGCAATTTGCTTGTCTTTGCTATCATTGAGAATATCCACCATAAATATGTTGAATCGATATCTGCTTGGTAGCACTGTATCTTGATTTGGTGCAATTGGACCAGGACGGTTAGAAGAAAATATAATTCCAACACGATTTGGAAAGCTTACTAATGTTGGATGCAAATCATCATAAACATCATTGGTGATCTGTGTTGCTTTTTGTTCTTCAATTTTATAAGTATAAATATCTGAATGACCATTTTTAACTGCACTCATTACCAAGGTATTGGCATCAAGCATAAATGAAGCATCCAATATTTGATCGAACCCTTCTATAGTTTGCTTGTACCTTTTGTATTTTGCAATGATATCGTATACAAACATTTTTGTTTTGCCCATTTCCCAATAGATCACCAAAAGCCTTGACCCTTTTCCATCCCAAGCCAGAATAGGATAACTTGGATTAACATCATTCATATTGGTTTTAACACCGCTTTTCAGCAATACTTTAGTATCGTAAAAATTCTCAGTCAGTTTAATGCTATAAATGCCTTTCTTGAACTCCATAGCCGCATAGGTATTGCTCTTGGGGTTTGGATTTGCTTGAAAACGAAAAAAATCTTTCTTGGTAACTTCTTCTGAAACGCTTAACTGACCTTTTACTTGATTTCTTCTTTGTTTAATATCACTGATGTATTTGGTTTGCTGATAGACCATAAAATCATCCAATACCTCTTTGAATTTTTTCTTACATATTTTTAAGCAAGCATTGTTTACATTTTTATAAATACGTGACAGATAAAGTAGATAGGTAATATTTTCTTTTCGATACTTATCTCCTATATAATTCCAAAAAGCATGCCCAGCTAATAATGGTTTTTCAAATGCTAATTGATAAAAATTATTGTAACGGCCGCCTAAAATGGCACTCTTTAATTCATCGTCCTTCTCCGTACTCCATGCCTGACCTGCGTAAGCCACATAACCATCTACCATCCATTTAGGCAAATCCAATAATGCCTGATTGCTGGCAAATTCTCCGATATCATCTCCAAACAATAAATTATCTGTAAGCACTTTTGCAATTCCTTCTCTTACTTGTGTTCTTAAATGATCATGGTTACCATCAAAATAAACCATCAATTTATTATTCACCAATTTAGTAGTTCCACCAGGAGTTTGAATATCAATTCCTAACCCAATATTGGTACTCTTGAAATCGTTGTAATTATTGTAAACAACAATATTGGCCCTTCTTTGTAAAGAATACTCCACAAAATTTTCAATTGATCTCAATTCTTCTTCTGCTAATTGAGCAACAAATTTTCCTAATTCAACTCCACCTTGCGCAGCATAAGTATTGAAATTGGGAGATTGATAAAATTTCCAAACGAATTTTTTATGTTGTACTCGGTTTTTACCGAATTCAACTGTGTTCACCTGTGATAACAAAATAAAAGGCGAAAGAAATAAAATAAAAAATAGGGCTTTCCTGATTTGATTCAATTGCATATCCGAACTTTGGCATTTAAAATTAGTCATTTACAGTTAAAAGCTGGTAAAAATAGGTTTATGATAAAGGTTAAGGTTTTCACATTTAGTCCAATCCAAGAAAATACCTATATTTTATACAACGAAACCGGAAAAGCACTGATCATCGACCCAGGATGTTATTCAACTGATGAACAGGATATTTTACAAGCTTTTATCCAAAAAGAATCCTTGGTTCCTGTTCAATTATTAAATACCCATTGTCACCTCGACCATGTTTTTGGCAACAAATGGGTATATGACACCTATGATACCCCCCTTTTTATCCATCCAAAAGAAGAAGCGATGCTACAATTGGCTCCTTTATCAGGGGAAAAATGGGGATTGCCCTTTATTAACTATTCCGGTCCATTGAATTACCTTCAGGAAGGAGATACAATTCAACTTGAAAATGATGCCCTTCAGGTTATTTTAACGCCTGGTCATTCTCCAGCAAGTATTTGTTTTTATTGCAAGGAACAGGCATTCTTAATTGGGGGAGACGTACTGTTCAGGGAAAGTATTGGAAGAACCGATTTGCCAGGAGGAAACCATGAAACCCTATTAAAAAGTATCCGCGAAAAATTATTCGTTTTACCAGACAATGTGGTCGTTTTTCCTGGTCATGGAACTAAAACGACCATTGGTTACGAAAAACAAAATAACCCATTTTGTCAATAATTTGAATCATAGTCTGAAGGATAAGCCTTATTGTAAGCAGTGATAAAAATCGCGCCTAAATTTTTATAAGGTGGTACATAATCGTCAAATTTTTCTTTAGCAGATCCATTAAATCGAATGGCCAAACTACTCCAAAGTGCAGGCCAGTTAAGATCTTTACCCAACCGAAGGTTTTCACAAATCACATCAATTAAGCCCTGGTTGATAATTCCAGTGCCAATTTGTTTCGATGAAATAATATGTGCACCAGGACAAATTTCTAAAACATCATTTAATTTTTGATAACCTCCGCAACTTCCTACCAATACCAGTTTTGAACCTGCAGGCAACTTATTAATGGTGTTTTTTAAATAATAACTATGGCCTCTATGGATGGCTACAGTAGGTTGAATAGAATTGTTAGACAAGTAATTGATCAAACTATCTTGGGCTTTTTCATCCAGTTCTAAGGCTTCATCTAATGGTAAATTCGCATAAATAGTAACGGGCACTCCTCTTACAGAATTGACTTCAACCCACTGAGATTTTTTAATGATTCTCCAATTGGGGTTGCGAAATTTATTTAAGAATGAGTTGAACACCACTAAGCCATCTTTATCTCCATAAAAAAATTGTTGAATAGCAATATTACCGGTAGCAGTATCTCTTAACAGTTTATTAGGCAATTCGTAAATAGGTAAAATTCCTAGGCGTGCAGACAAATCGATTTTATTTGACGAATCCATGGATAGGAAAATAGTATTCAATAAGTCATAAATAATTATTCCTCGTTTATTAGCAATGTCTTTGCACCGTAAAAGTTCTTTTTGCACTTGTGTTAAGATCAAGCTTCTTAAACTAAGTGTATAGATACTAGAATAAGAATCCGCAACGTCTACAGCATCTTCAAGGGAATTGGTCTTTTCCAGACCATTCACAAAACCTTTGATTAATTTTTGCGCATCCCAGGTATCCATTCTACTAAGAAAATCGTCCAGCATATTATAAGAGGCTGTGATTTTTACAAACTTTTTATAATAATCAAACCTGACTAATTGAAGTAAGGAATCTGATCTTGGAATGTTCATCCGGGCAAAAATCCTTGGGTAAACTCCTGTAACAAAACTAGAAGTATACATTTCTTCTTCTCCCAAAACGGCTAAATAATACAATTCAACTGGTGAAAGACCATCCAGCTTTTTGAACCTTATTATATCGCTTTTTTCGCTATGAAGTGCATTGATTTCATTGATGAATCCTTCGATGGCTTTTGATTTGAGCTTAGCAGTTAAAATATTTGCTGCCATTGGAGTATCCCCCTTTTGCATTCTTTCGGCGTACTGTATTCTGGTTTTCACCAATAATTGAAAATAACCTTTTAGAGAATCGCTAACAACATAGGGAGTAATAGAATCAATGGGAGTTACTCCTTTATAAATATTGTCTAAAAAAGGAAAATACATTCTACCCGTTTTGGTCAAAGACAAACTAGCTACCAATTTTACAAAAGGATGATTCACTGATTGAATTTTTCTACCTAATTGATTCGGAGCGGCAGCATAATTATACAATTCTTCGGGATTTCTAAATCCTGCAATTGCAATCAATGAATCTGCATATCGATTGTTTGGGTTGAGAGAAAGGATAGGTAAAATCCGTGATGGTGTTTGTTGACATTGCTTTAAAACAATTAGATCTTTTGATGCATTGATGCCAATATTTTCTTTCAAAGCAAAATTATCTACCAAAATACTGCCTACGATAATTGAACTCGATTGAATAACAGGCTCGATTGACAATGCGGACCAATCCAAATGCATGGCTGAATCAAAATTGCCAATTAAAGTAGGATATTGATCTGCCGAAATTACCCTCGATTGATATGCCGAAATAAAACCAGTCAATAATTCATTGACCCCTCTCAACCATTTGAATTTGCTATTATTATCCAACAAATCATTTGATTCGATGGAAGCACGAATATTCGAAATAACTAATTTAGTTTTTTCAATTTCTGATGGGCTTAATTTAGCAGGATTGAAGGGCAATGAATCGATTTTATCCATCGACCGAATAATATATTCGTGATGCAATTGTCTCATTGCAGGAATGGCCGGCATAGCTATTTGAGCACTTATGGTAGAAATACCAACTGAAAATAGCAGGAATGCTAGCAAAAAATGGGGAAGTCGCGGCATATATCGCACAAAAATAGGCTCGTTTAGAACGAATTTAGCAAAATCATGCTCATCTAGTTAACAATTAGATAATAATGCCGAATTAGTGTAATGCAGCATAATGAAATTAACTTTGTGTAAACATTGTGTTAACATGGAAGGCAAATCAAAACAAATACTCATTGCAGACGATGAGCCCGATATTCTAGAAATTGTAAGTTACAATTTAGAAAAAGAAGGATATATCGTTTTTACGGCCAAAGATGGCAATGAAGCCTTGGAGAAAGCCAGACAACTCAATCCCGATCTGATCATACTCGATATCATGATGCCCCAAAAAACAGGTGTAGAAGTATGCAAAATATTAAGGGCTCAACCAGCTTTTCAAGAAACATTGATCATTTTTCTCACGGCAATGAGCGATGAAGCTTCACAAATTAAAGGGCTGGAAACCGGTGCGGATGATTATGTAAATAAACCCATCAGCCCCAAAGTACTTACCAGTAGAGTAAATGCTTTATTTAGAAGAGTGGGTAACAAAGAAACGGGTAAATCCATCACTATTGGTGAAGTGACCATTGATCCAGTGAAATTTTTGGTTTCCATCAATGGCACTGAAGTTACATTGGCTAAAAAAGAATTTGAATTATTGTATTTACTGGCTTCTCGTCCTGGCAGGGTTTTTTTACGCAATGAAATTTTATCACAGGTTTGGGGTAACGAAGTGATAGTTGGAGATAGAACCATCGATGTACATATTAGAAAAGTTCGTCAGAAAATGGGCATGGATTGTATAACAACAGTAAAAGGGGTTGGTTACAAATTTGAGATATAAGCTTACCTTGCGTTGAGCTATGTTTAGTACCAAAAACCTTTCACCCCAGCAATTATCTGCTTTCACGGCATTGATTTTATCAGTTCCAATTTCAATGGGTGTATATGTTATTCGACCCGATTGGCTTATTGCCCTAAGTGCTTTGATCATTACATTTTTAGGAAGTTATTTATTGATTCGATTTGTTTTAGAATCATTTATTTATCGAAAGATCAAATTGATTTATAAATACATCTACCAAACCAAGGCATCCAAAAGAGAAGAAACTTATTATAAATATATTTTACCACAAAAAGGCATTGATGAAGTAAGAGAAGATGTAGAAAAATGGGCAGAGCAAAGAAGTGCTGAAATTGAATTGCTTAAAACCAATGAAGCTTATAGAAAAGAATTTTTACAAAATCTAGCACACGAATTCAAAACGCCGATTTTCGCCATTCAGGGGTATATAGACACATTAATAGATGGAGCAATAGAGAATCCTACTTTGAGTAAAAGATTTTTAGAAAACACGTCAAAGAATGTATCCAGAATGGTAACACTGGTAGAGGACCTCGACGAAATTTCTCGCTTAGAAAGCGGCGAACAACCTTTGTATAAAGAGAATTTTATCATTCAAGATTTAATCAAGGAAGTGTATGAAACCCTCTCTATAAAAATAAGTGTAAGAAATATTAAATGCAGCATCAAAAAAGGATGCGAATCTCCCATTACTGTTTTTGCAGACCAGGAAAAGATCAGGCAGGTAATCAATAATCTTTTGGAGAACGCTATCAAATATGGCAAAAATGATGGAAATGTAGTGGCCAGTATTTATAAAACAGATGGCAAACATGTATTAATTGAACTGAGCGATGATGGCATAGGTATTGCGGAAGAACATTTAGGAAGAATTTTTGAAAGATTCTATAGAACAGATAGAGGCCGAAGCAGAGATGTTGGTGGAACAGGCTTGGGATTATCTATTTGTAAGCATATAATAGAAGCACATGGACAAACCATTCATGTAAGAAGTAAGCTCGATATCGGAACCACATTGGGTTTTACTTTGGACAGTAGAAAAGATTAAAAAAGCCCCAATGGAAATCGGGGCTCGCATGAGAAAACTACTAATATGCTCTATTGCTATAAACTGTGCTGCAAAAATGGAACTCAAAAATGAACAAATTGTAAACTAAATGCCACCAAATCATTACCTTTTGCCTACTTAATTAAAGGGTTTTACTTATTTTCAATATTAACTAATTATTAAATTATGTTGAAATAGGCTGCTACACGTACGGAAGCCTATTTTTGCCAAAATACAAGCTGCTATGAGTGCAAATACATTCGGAAAGTTTTTTATGCCAAAAAACAAAGTGTTTTATGAGCTATTTGAAGATGTTGCTGAAAAATCGCATGAAATGGGCGTTAAGCTGAAGGAAATGGTAAGTGAGCCAGACGCCAATAAAAGAGCAGCAATAAGGGCACAAATTGAAGATTTAGAGCACAAGAACGACGATAATACCCATCGCATTTTTACCGAATTAGGCAGAAATTTCATTACCCCATTTGACAGAGAAGACATTCACTATTTAGCATCTGCGTTGGATGATATTGCCGACTATATTTTTGCAACTGCTAAAAAAATTAATTTTTATAGCGTCAATCCTAACGATACAGGAATTCAAAAAATGGCTGACCTGATTTTACAAGGAACTGTAGAAATTAAAAAAGCAGTATTTGGATTGAGAGACATGAAAAATCTTCGGGAAATGACGGAAGCGATGGTAAAGGTAAATAGCATTGAAAACCAGGCTGATGATGTATTTGATATGAGTATCGAATTACTTTTTCAAAACGAGAACGATTTTAAAGAGGTAATTAAGAAAAGAGAAATATACCAGGTGATGGAAATTGCCACTGATAAATGTGAAGACGCAGCAAATGTGATCGAATCGATCATCATCAAATACGCATAACCATTTCTTAATTATGAATTAAGAATTATGAATTAAGAAATAGCTATCTATGTTTACTTTACTAATAATCATTATTGTTCTGGCTTTTATCTTTGATTACATCAATGGATTTCATGATGCAGCCAATTCAATTGCAACCATAGTTTCTACCAAAGTATTAACTCCTTTTCAAGCAGTTGTTTGGGCAGCATTCTTCAATTTTGCTGCTTTCTTTATTTCGAAATATATATTTAAAGAATTTGGGATTGGCAATACAGTTGCCAAATGGGTTCATGCAGAATTCATAACCTTAGAAGTATTATTAGCTGGAATTGTTGCAGCTATTGTTTGGAATTTGTTCACCTGGTGGTTTGGAATTCCATCCAGTTCATCTCATACATTAATGGGCGGATTTGTGGGCGCAGCATTGGCCAATGCTAAAGGCTTAAGTGTTGCAGGAGTTGATGTAATTAACTATGCAAAAGTGGTTCCTACATTTTTGTTCATCTTTTTTGCGCCATTGATTGGAATGTTCATTGCATTCTTTATTACTATTTTCATTGTACATCTCTGTAAACGATCCAACCCTTATAAAGCGGAAAATTGGTTCAAGAAATTGCAATTGGTTTCTTCTGCCGCATTTAGCTTAGGTCATGGTGGCAACGATGCTCAAAAAGTAATGGGTATCATAGGAGCAGCAATTATATTCTATGAAAAAAGCACGAAGGGAGTGAATATGAATTTTAATGAATTTGTAGTCGCTTATCCTTGGGTACCATTTACTTCATTTTTATGCATTGGATTGGGCACGATGAGTGGTGGTTGGAAAATCGTAAAAACCATGGGCACCAAAATCACCAAAGTAACCCCTTTAGAAGGTGTTGCAGCTGAAACGGCAGGTGCAATTACTTTATTCCTCACAGAGCATTTTAAAATTCCTGTTTCTACAACACATACTATTACTGGTTCAATCATTGGAGTAGGTGCAACTAAACGTTTAAGTGCAGTCCGCTGGGGTGTAACCGTAAACCTTTTATGGGCTTGGATTTTAACCATACCAATTTCAGCTGCGATAGCAGCAATTGTGTTCTACATCATTAAACTATTTGTTTAATTTCTTTTACTTCGGTTTGAGATTATAGAATTAAATTGCAGTATAATTTTATTGCATGGCTAAGATATTGGTTACAGGTGGATGTGGATTTATTGGATCTCATACCATCGTTGATTTATTAGAAAATGGATTCGAAGTCATTTCAATTGACGATTTTTCCCGTTCTACTCAAATAGCTCTTACAGGCATCGAAAAAATTACTGGAAAAAAAATAAAAAACTATTCCGTTGATCTCAAGAATTTTGACGAGACACAAGCGGTTTTCATGGAACATACCGATATAGATGGCATCATTCATTTTGCCGCATACAAAGCTGTCGGAGAATCTGTGGAAGAACCAATTTTATATTATGAGAACAATTTGTTTGGATTGGTGAATCTATTAAAATGTGTGCAGGAATTTGGCATACCCAATATTGTATTCTCTTCATCTTGCACTGTATATGGCAATCCAGATGCAATTCCAGTTACTGAAACAACGCCCATTAAACCTGCAGAATCTCCCTATGGTGCAACCAAACAGATGGGGGAAGTGATCATTAAAGATTTTACCAAAGCCAATGCTACCAATGCTATATTATTGAGGTATTTTAATCCTGTAGGAGCACATCCTTCCATACTAATAGGCGAATTACCTATTGGTAGACCACAGAATTTAGTTCCGGCTATTACTCAAACTGCAATTGGCAAATTGCCGAAAATGACAGTACATGGAAGCGATTATGAAACACGAGATGGTTCATGTATCAGGGACTATATTCATGTTTCCGACATTGCACATGCACATACCTTGGCCATACAATATTTAACAGCTGAGAAAAATGAAACTGCCTGTGATATATTTAATTTAGGAACAGGAAATGGAGTGTCTGTTTTAGAAGCAATCGAAACATTTGAAAAAGTAAGTGGCGTAAAATTGAATTATGAAATCGGACCAAGACGAGCAGGTGATGTTGTGGCCATTTATGCCAATAAAGATGCTGCAGTAAATAAATTAGGCTGGAAAATTCAATACGGCATTACAGAAATGATGGATACTGCATGGAAATGGGAATTGCATCTTCATTCTCTCGAAAAACAAATGAAAGAGAATTAATAATTAAAATAACCCGTTGTAGTATTGAATTATTTTTTCTAAGTCCGATGGCTTTTTTACTTTCAGTTTTTCTTTTTGCATAAAATCTTGCACCTCTTTTGACTTATCAGAACATATAGAAAGGATATGTTCAGGTTTAGTTATTCTTTGAATTTGTCCATTCGCAAAACCAAAATAGCACAACTCTTTTTCCAAGATTTTTTCTGGCGCACCACCGTATTTTGATTTAGTAACTTCTTCGAACTTAGTTGCCATTAATAGTTTTGCTTTTCCATTAATAAGCACTTGAAAAAATGTATTTTCATTGAATGTTTCAATTGCAGGAAATCCTTTTTCAAATAGTGCAATCTTCGCTTCAGGTAATGCAAACTCTATACTCTTTAATGGATTTCTAACTTCCATTTCAACTCCGGAAACTTTATCTAAAAAATAAAGAATACCTGATTCTAAATCAAGTTTATAGGCGTTTTTAGCATTAATTATTCCATTAAAAGAATACAATTTTGCAGGCAAATAGTCTTTGCTGTAATAAACATCCTTCTTTTCAGTAATGGTACTTTTTCTGGCTGATAAGATGAAATTATATTGGTCTTTTAAATCTAGATCTTGTGACTTTACTTGGATAAAGCAAAAATTAACAATAATAAGAAAAAAGATATGACGCATCATTCCCTCTAATTTTAATTATTTGTCACCATCTTGGCAGCATTTTCTGCCATTGATAAAGCTTCTATAAATTCCTCAATATCACCTCCGATTACTGCATCAAGATTATATGAAGTTAAACCAATCCTATGATCGGTAACCCTTCCCTGAGGCCAGTTATAGGTTCTGATTTTTGCGCTTCTATCTCCAGTACTAACCAATGTTTTACGTTGACGAGAAATTTCATCCTCATGCTTGCGAACCTGCTCCTCATATAATTTAGAACGAAGCATGGTCATGGCTTTTTCTCTATTGCCTAACTGAGAACGTTCTGTTTGACAAACCACTACCACCCCAGTAGGAATGTGCGTTAAGAATACCTTGGTCTCCACTTTATTTACATTCTGTCCGCCCGCTCCACCACTTCGGGCAGTTTCCATCTTCACATCACTTTCTTTCAATTCAAAATCAATTTCTTCTGCTTCAGGCATTACTGCAACAGTTGCAGCTGAAGTGTGCACCCTTCCTTGTGTTTCTGTATTGGGTACTCGTTGTACACGATGCACACCACTCTCAAATTTTAATGTACCATAAACATCTTCGCCAGTCACTTCTACGATCACTTCTTTATAACCACCTACTGTTCCTTCACTTTCAGTAACAATGGCTGTTTTCCAACCTTTTTTAGAACAATACCTTAAATACATGCCCAGTAAATCGCCGGCAAATAAACTGGCTTCATCTCCACCAGTTCCTGCACGAATTTCCAAAATGGCATTTTTATCGTCTTGAGGGTCTTTAGGTATGAGTAATTTAGTGAGTTCTTTTTCCAGTGCTTCTTTCTTTTCTTCGAGTTCTGGCAGCTCCATTTTTGCCAATTCACGCATTTCTTCGTCGGTACTATTGAGGGCTTCTTTAGCGTATTGATGATCAGCTAATACCTTTACATAGGCTTCATATGGTTGCACAATTTTTTCCAGGGAACGATATTCCTTGCTATATACCCCAAATTCTTTTTGGTTATTAATGATTTCAGGGTTGGTAAGTGCCACACCAACCTGATCGAACCGCGCTTTTATTGCTTCCAGCTTATTCAGCATATTTCTTCAATTTCAGGTGGCAAAAGTACGGTTTTAACCGCCATTCTAAGCAGTGAAAAATAGGCCATTATTGCAAAAATCAGCAGTAATTACCTTATATTTTGGTAAAATTGATAATATCAAGACAAATCAATAAATGCTATATGAAAACAATTTTATTTGCAATGCTGTTCCTTGCATCTCAATCAGCATTCTCCCAAAACATCAAGGAGGAGGAATTAATTCGTAAAGTAAGACAAAGCTCCAATGAAGCTATTGCTAAAAGAGATATTGAAGGAATTTCAAAATGCTGGCTAGACGATTTTTTGATTATTAGAGGTGGTGGTGTGATTGTAATTGGAAAAGAAGCAAGTAAAGCTGATTGGATCAAAGGTTTTAAAGAAACTCCCCAAGTTTATTATGAACGTATTCCTTCAGAAATAATCATCAGCAAGAATAACCCTGATATGGCTTGGGAGAGCGGAAATTGGAAAGGGTTTAATACTTACAGCAAAGGTGGTCGTTACAGTGCTCAATGGAAGAAGAAAGATGGCGCATGGAAATTGCAGGCTGAGTTATTTGTTGCTTTGGAGAAATGATCAATTAGCTCAATAAAATGGGTAAAAAACAGTAATTTCATTGGAGTTAAACTTGCCACATGAAATTAATCCCTTTTGTTGTTTCGATTTGCATTTCAGTCATTATTGGGAGTACTTCACTCCATAGTCAAACTGCCGACATCTTACTCAAAAACGGCAGAATACTCGATGGCACAGGTAATTCTTGGTTTATTGGAGATATAGCCATACAAAATGGAAAGATTGTAAAAATGGGCAACCTGAGTAAATGGCAGGCAGCTAAAACCATTGATGCTACTGGATTGATCGTTGCCCCTGGATTTATAGATGTGCATACACATATTGAAGGCGATGAAAAAAATAATCCATTGGCCTCTAATTTTATTTACGATGGAGTTACTTCGGTAGTTACAGGAAACTGCGGAGGTTCAAAAGTAAATCTCACTGCTTATTTCAATATGCTCGATAGTTTGCAATTGTCTATTAACGTGGCTACCTTGATTGGGCATAACGATGTTCGCAAAGCTGCCATGGGTTCAGCCAATCGTGATCCATCGGAAGCCGAAATGCAAAAAATGGAAGCAATTGTTGATAAAGCAATGAAGGAAGGTGCTGTTGGTCTTTCAACTGGCCTGATCTACATTCCAGGAACTTATTCTAAAACGGAAGAAATTGTTCGCTTAGCAAAAGTTGCAGCTAAATACAATGGCGTATATGCCAGTCATATGCGCGATGAAGGTGATAGTGTTACGCAAGCAATAGAAGAAGCTATTAGCATTGGAAGACTGGCCAATATTCCAGTAGAGATTTCTCATTTTAAATTGAGTGGTCAGCAAAACTGGGGAAGAAGTAAAGAAACCGTTCCCATGATTATAAAAGCGCGTGAAGAAGGATTGGATGTAACCATCGATCAATATCCTTACACTGCAAGTAGCACCAACTTAGGTACTTTATTACCTGATTGGGTGTTGGCTGATGGTCAAGATTCTATAAAAGCAAGGTTGGCCAATCCAATAATAAGAAAAGAGGTGGTTGCTTATATGCTGAAGAGACTCAAGAAAAGAAAACTATCACATTTTAGTTATCCCGTGGTTGCCACATTCAAAGCAGACACTTCTTATAATGGAAAAAGTATTGAAGAAGTGAATCTGATGAAAGGCAATAAACACAAGGCTTCCGCCGAAGCAGAGACCGTTATTCAAATGATGGAGAAGGGCGGGGCCAGTATGGTTTTTCACGGAATGGGCGATGCCGATGTTCAAGCAATTATGCGATACCCGTTTAATATGTTTGCTAGTGATGCAGGCATAAGGGTATATAAGCAGGGTGCTCCACATCCACGTGGATACGGAACCAACGCCCGTATTTTGGGTAAATATGTAAGAGAGCAAAAAATCATTTCTTTAGAAGAAGCCGTTCGCAGAATGACCTCATTGCCTGCACAAAAATTCAAACTAACAGATAGAGGTTTATTGCGTGAAGGATTTGCTGCAGATATTGTTTTATTTGATGAAAAAACAGTCAATGATCTATCTACATACGATCAACCACATCAATACAGTGTAGGTTTTAAATATGTATTGGTAAATGGCCAGATCGAAGTAGAAAATGGTATTCAAAATACAATCAGAAGTGGTAAAGCTTTAAGAGCCAATCAATAAAAAAATGATCAAAAAAATTATTCTATTCGTCAGCTGTTTGTTGACTGGCATTTTCAACAGCCAAGCACAAAATATTGAATCGATTGTAGATTCTTTTGTAAGAGCCGATCAATTTAGTGGTGTTGTTTTGTTTGCCGATAAAGGAAGAGTCGTTTTTGAAAAAGCATATGGATATAGAGATTTCGCCGAAAAAACTGTATTGAAGAAATCGGATATTTTTGAATTGGCATCTGTTAGCAAACAGTTTACTGCAATGGTGATTATGATGTTGCAGGAAAAAGGAAAATTATCTTTTGATGATTCCATTTCACAATATATAAATATTCCTTACAAAGGAATTACCATACGAAATCTATTGAATCATACGAGTGGCTTACCAGATTATCAAGCCATCATGGATCAATATTGGGATAAAAGCAAAGTAGCCGGAAACCCAGATATACTTAACTATTTAAACAAATACCAACCTCCTGTTTTATTTGAACCAGGCAGTAAATACAATTACAGCAATACAGGTTATGTATTGCTCGCAAGTATTGCCGAAAAAGCAAGTGGCATTGATTTTATTGAATTTTGCAGAAAGGAAATTTTTAAAAAAATCGGTATGAAAGACACCGATATCAGAACATTAGAAGAAAAGAAGTCAACAAAAAACTTTGCCATTGGTCATGTATATGTACCAGCAAAACAGGCATTTATTCGTGCAGATTCTTTTCCTTCATCCAACTACACCATTTGGTTGGGCAATAGAAAGGGGCCAGGCAGGATCAGTTCCACAGCAGCTGATCTATTAAAATGGGATCAGGCATTGTATACGCAACAACTCATCAAGCAATCTACATTAGATGAGGCTTTTTCTCCTGCGGAATTAAACAATGGAACAGTATCTAATTATGGCTTTGGCTGGGATATTAAAACAGATGCACTAGGCAATAAATATGTATCGCACAATGGAGATAACCCAGGATACAAAACACAAATTGTTCGATTCATCCACAGCAAAAAAACATTGATTGTACTTTGCAATAATGCCATTACCAATTTTTCAGCAATGATCAAACAATTAGAAAATGCAATGATGGATTAAATCCTTCCATTCTTAATTTCTTCTACAACTCCCGGATCGAGCAAAGTAGAAATATCCCCTAAATTTTCTGTTTCACCTTCTGCAATTTTGCGCAAAATTCTACGCATGATCTTGCCACTTCTTGTTTTAGGCAATCCAGAAACAAATTGAATTTTATCAGGCTTAGCAATGGCCCCGATCATTCTGGTTACAGTTTGTAAAATGTCTTTTCTTACCAGGTCGCCACTTCCATGGGTATTCTGCGCATGCGATCCCTGATAAATAACAAAGGCATAAATGCCCTGACCCTTTACATCATGCGGGTACCCTACAACAGCACTCTCTACAACTCCTGCGTGCATATTCAACGCATTTTCCACTTCTGCAGTTCCAATTCTATGACCACTCACATTCAACACATCGTCTACCCTTCCGGTAATTCTATAATTGCCATCTTTATCGCGCAATGCTCCATCACCTGTAAAATACAAGTTCTCATAGGTTGCAAAATAATTGGTTCTACAACGTTCATGATCACCCCATGTGGTTCTTAATATTCCTGGCCAAGGTGCTTTAATGCATAAATTACCAGAAACGGTTTGACCAGGTTCTCCAATCACTTCTTTTCCATGTTCATCTACCAATAACATTTGAACGCCAGGCATCGGCAATGTTGCCCAACTGGGTTTAGATGGTGTAACACCTGCCAAATTACTGATCAAACAAGCACCCGTTTCTGTTTGCCACCAGGTATCTACAATGGGACATTTTTTCTTTCCTACATTTTCATCATACCAATGCCATGCTTCTTCGTTGATAGGCTCTCCTACTGTTCCAAGCACTTTTAAAGAAGACAGATCCTTTCCTTGTAATGGCCCCAAACCAAAGCCCATCAAGCTTCTGATGGCAGTGGGTGCAGTGTATAAAATATTTACTTTGAATTTATCTACGATATCCCAAAACCTTCCTGCATCCGGATAGGTAGGCACACCTTCGAACATTAACGTAGTTGCACCGGCACTCAATGGACCATATACAATATAACTATGGCCTGTGATCCAGCCAATATCAGCAGTGCAAAAATGAATTTGACCAGGCTGGTATTGAAACACATTTACAAAAGTATAATTGGCATAGATCATATACCCACCACAGGTATGCACTACTCCTTTGGGTTTTCCAGTACTACCACTGGTATATAAAATAAACAATGGATCTTCTGCATCCATTTCTTCTGCTTCAATAAAAGTGATACCACTGTCTTCTACTTGTTGTACCTCATCTTCCCACCACACATCTCTTCCTTTGATCATGGATACGGCTGTTCTGGTGCGGGTTGCAACAATTACTTTTTTGATCGATTTATTTCCGATCAACGCATCATCGATTACACTTTTTAATGGAATATCTTTTGCTCCACGATATGCACCGTCGCAGGTAATAATAAATGTTGCCTGGGCATCTTCCAATCTATCTGCAATACTCTGTGCCGAAAATCCGCCAAAAATCACACTATGCACTGCCCCAATTCTGGCACAAGCCAATACGGCAATAGCCAATCTTGGAAGCATACCCATATAAATGCAGACACGATCGCCTTTTTGTACCCCATTGTTTTTTAAAACATGGGCAAACTGACAAACTTTTTCATGTAATTTTTTATAGGTTAAAATACGGCTCGGATAATCGGGATCATTGGCCTCCCAAATTAAAGCTGGCTGATTGCCTCTTTCGGCAAGATGTCTATCCAAACAATTTTCAGTGATGTTTAATTTGGCACCTTTAAACCATTCTACTTTGGGTTCTTTAAAATTCCAATTAAGTACATCTGCTTTGCTATTCCATTTTTTCTTCCAGGTAAAATGATTGGCAATCTCTTCCCAAAAACCAGCAGGATCTTCTATACTTTTTTGATAGGCAATTTGATATTCGGCTAAACTCTTGATTTGATAAGGATAACTCATGACAAACAAATTTCGGATATAAATATACGCCAATACTTGCTTGGCAATATGCTAATATTGGCGTAAGTTGATGTTTCATTGTATAACATGAACGAAACAAAAACATTGCGCAAAGTAATCACCGCTTCCTCAATGGGAACGCTGATTGAATGGTACGATTTTTACATATTTGGAAGTTTAGCTACGGTAATTGCCAGTCAGTTTTTTCCAAAAACAAATCCAACCGCTGCATTGCTTTCTACCCTAGCTACTTTTGCTGCAGGATTTATCGTTAGGCCATTTGGAGCATTAGTATTTGGGCGACTAGGCGATATCATCGGCAGGAAACATACTTTCTTACTCACTTTAGTGATCATGGGTGGTTCCACTTTTGCAATTGGCTTGATTCCTGGTTTTGATAGTATAGGATATGCAGCACCCATATTGGTTTTGTTGTTGCGATTATTACAAGGACTGGCTTTAGGAGGAGAATATGGCGGAGCCGCCACTTATGTAGCCGAACACGCTCCAGAACACAAAAGAGGATTCTATACTTCTTGGATTCAAACAACCGCAACATTGGGTTTATTTGTTTCCCTTGGAGTGATTCTTTTAACAAGACATTCATTGGATGCCAATGCAGCAAAATCAATTGCCAAATTCAATGATTGGGGTTGGAGGATTCCTTTTTTAGTTTCTATATTATTGGTTATAGTATCAATTTACATTCGACTCAAAATGAAAGAGTCACCGCTTTTCACAGAACTAAAAGCGAGTGGAAAAACTTCTGTTAACCCAATCAAAGAAAGTTTTGGTCATAAGACCAATTTGAAAATGGTTTTATTGGCACTCTTTGGTGCAACCATGGGGCAAGGAGTGGTTTGGTATACAGGCCAATTTTATGCGCAATCATTTATTGAAAATGTATGTAAAATAGATTTTGATCAATCCCGTACTTTAATCATTTGGGCCATTTTATTCGGCACTCCATTCTTTGTTCTGTTTGGAGCATGGAGTGATACAATTGGCAGGAAGTGGATCATGTTAAGTGGCATGTTTTTAGCGATCATTTCTTATCAATATTTATTTGGACAATTATTGAAAATTACTGACCCAACAAATTCAGTTGAGTTGGTTCAACAAAAAACGGTTCAGCACGAAAGAACCATTTTAAAAAACAACGATACATTACTAACGCATACTTCCATTCATCAATTTGAAAATGGAATGCAACTAACAGAAACTACCAAAGACACATTGTATTCGAGTGGCCAACAACAAATCAAGGCATCAACACCTGTAATAATTAAAAAAGTAGGCAATACCGATTATTGGAAAATGGTAGGGATTGTGTTTATCATGATCATATATGTAACCATGGTCTATGGACCTATTGCTGCATTTTTAGTGGAATTATTCCCTACAAAAATCAGGTACACTTCTATGTCATTGCCGTATCACATTGGTAATGGCGTTTTTGGCGGATTAACACCCTTCATTGCTACATTACTGACTACCATTTACACCAATGATAAACTGGCAGGATTGATGTATCCCATAATTGTAGCATCCATATGTTTAGTGATTGGTACATTGTATATTCAAAATAAAATAGACCCTCCAATAGAGGTATAAACCATAAACTGATGAATCAAGTAAAAAAATTTGCAGGAATTATCTGGATTTTATTAGGTCCAGTAGCCATGTACTATCTTATTCAAACAGCGGCATCTCAAATCATCGCTAAACCTGGTATTGATACAAAAATTCAGTGGGCTGTTTTTGGTATTGTATTTCTTCCAATTGCAGTTGGTTTGATGATTTTTGGCTACTATGCATTAAAGGGAGAATACGATAAAGTGTAATTAACAAATGAGAAGGAGTAATTTGATTATTTTTGAATCAAAGCGGAATTATGTCGATTGAAGTAGTTGGGCTCACCAAATTTTATGGACAACAAAAAGCGGTAAACAATATTTCTTTTTCGATTAGCAAAGGGGAAATTGTAGGTTTTTTAGGGCCTAATGGTGCTGGAAAAAGTACCACATTAAAAATGATCACTGGATATCTTCAACCCAATGAAGGAAAAGTATTGATTGCCGGACATGACATGGCAGAACAGCCCATTGCTTGCAAACAAAAAATTGGATACCTGCCAGAAGCAAATCCTCTGTATGGAGAAATGTATGTAAAAGAGTATCTTTCTTTTATTGCTGGAGTTCATCATATCAAAGACACAAAAGCAATTGATCATATTATTCAGAAAGTGGGATTGACCATTGAGCAAAACAAAAAAATCAATCAACTTTCTAAAGGATACAAACAAAGAGTGGGTTTAGCGGCTGCGCTCATCCATCAACCTGAAATATTGATCTTGGATGAACCAACCAGTGGATTAGATCCCAATCAAATAATAGAAATCAGGAACTTAATAAAAGCAGAAGGGGCCAACAAAACGGTATTATTTTCGAGCCATATTTTACAGGAAGTAGAAGCCATTTGCGATCGAGTTATTATCATTCATAAGGGCAATATTGTGGCGGATGATAATTTAGCCAAACTCAAAGCCAGTAAGCCTCTGGAGGCTGTTTTCGCAGACTTAACAAAGGCTTTAAGTGTATAAACTACATATTACTTATCTTTATCCCTCAAACCAATAACAAATAACTAATAATAAATAACTAACAAATGAGCTACATTATTGAAGTACATGCCAGACAAATTTTAGACAGCCGCGGAAACCCAACTGTAGAAGTGGAAGTATTGACCGACGATGGTGCAATGGGAAGAGCTGCTGTACCTAGCGGAGCAAGCACGGGTATTCATGAAGCGGTAGAATTACGCGATAACGATAAGAAAAAATACGTGGGTAAAGGAGTGCTAAAAGCAGTGAAAAATGTAAATGATATTATTTCGGAAGCCATTGTTGGATATGATATCACCCAACAAGCTGCAATTGACCAAGCCATGATTGAATTAGATGGCACGCCTAATAAAGGAAAATTAGGCGCAAATGCAATATTAGCTGTGAGTATGGCTGTGGCTAAAGCTGCTGCAGAAGAAGCAGGATTGCCATTGTACAGATATATCGGGGGCACCAATGCCAAAACCTTGCCGATGCCAATGATGAACATCGTAAATGGTGGAGCACATGCCGATAATAAAATCGATTTTCAGGAATTCATGATTATGCCAGTAGGCGCTCCTTCTTTTAGCGAAGGATTGCGTTGGGGTGTGGAAATTTTTCATTCACTCAAATCGGTATTAAAGAAAAAAGGCTTTAGCACCAATGTTGGAGATGAAGGTGGATTCGCTCCAAATATTCAAAGCAATGAAGAAGCTATTGAAACAGTATTAGAATCTATTCAAGCTGCAGGATATAAAACAGGATCACAGATTGTAATTGCTATGGATGCTGCCAACAGTGAATTATGGGACGCAAAGAAGAAAAAATATGTATTCCATAAGAGTAGCGGAAAAGCTTTGAGCAGCGATGAACTGGTAAAATTCTGGGAAAAATGGGTGAAGCAATACCCGATTGTTTCTATTGAAGATGGAATGGCAGAAGATGATTGGAATGGCTGGAAAGCATTGACACAGGCTGTTGGAAGCAAATGCCAGTTGGTAGGAGACGATTTATTTGTAACCAATGTAGACCGTATACAACAAGGATTGGATAAAAATATTGCCAATGCTTTATTGGTAAAAGTAAACCAGATTGGTACCATCACAGAAACCATCAATGCAGTTTCTTTGGCACAAAACAATGGCTATAATACCATTATGAGTCATAGAAGTGGTGAAACAGAAGATACTACAATTGCTGATTTAGCTGTTGCATTGAATTGTGGCCAAATTAAAACTGGTTCGGCTTCTCGTACCGATCGTATTGCTAAATACAATCAATTGATTCGTATCGAAGAAATGCTCGGTAGCACAGGTATTTATCCAAAAGGAAAAATAAAATTCGGTAAATAATTAGCTACACAAAGTTGTGAATTAATTATCTATTGGCAGATAAGGGTTTCTGATTACTTTTATCTGCCAATTTTTTTTACCAGTATGAAAAAAATCATCCCCATCATCACCAATAAATTCCTGCTTGCAGGCGTATTTTTTATTGTATGGATGTTATTCATTGATCAACGGGATTATTTTCAACAAAAAGAACGCAGAGACGAATTGCATAAATTGGAACAAAAGAAAGCCTATTACCAGCAAGAAATAGACAAAACCCGCAAAGAATTAGGTGATTTACAAAATAGCCCGGCTGCCTTAGAAAAATACGCCCGAGAAAGGTACTTGATGAAAAAAGACGGAGAAGACATTTATATTTTTGAAGATTCTTCCACTGCCAAAAAATAAAATAGTTCAAAGAACGTTGGGTGGCTTTTAACTCCCTTTTAAGGTAAATAATAACAATATTATTTCTGTGCCGCCGTTTAAAGAAAGCGCCGTATCCTCTTATTCACGCAGATCACTGCTTATGAAAAAATTTAAAGAAGAGGAACTGATTATGTATATATACAAGGATTGCACACCTGAATTAACAAGCGCTATCAATCAAGCAATAAAAGAAGATGGTGATTTAAAAAATCGTTTGGAAGTTTTACAACGCTCAGTAAATCAATTAGACAAACTCAGACTTCAATCTCCATCTAAGCAATCGATCAAAGCCATTTTGCAATATGCAAAGAATGCGCAGAAGGATTAAGACTTATTTACTTCAACAGTAATATTGAATATTGCCATTAACTGTTAATTTTACGCATGACCAAGAAGGAACGCTATGCGCAGGTAATCAATTATTTTATTGAAACCACTCCTATTGCAGAAACCGAATTGGTGTATGACAATCCCTTTCAATTATTGGTGGCGGTGATTCTCTCTGCGCAATGCACCGATAAGAGAGTGAATTTAACAACACCGAATATATTCAAAGAATACCCGAGTCCACAAAAAATGTCGAAAGCTAGTTTCGATGATTTATTTCCTTTAATAAAAAGCATTTCATACCCAAATAATAAAACCAAACATTTAATTGGCATGTCTACTATGTTATTGGAAAAATTTGGTGGTGAAGTTCCTATGACCGTGGATGAATTGGTACAATTACCAGGAGTGGGCCGAAAAACAGCCAATGTAATTACCAGTGTAATAGATGAACAACCCAATATGGCAGTGGATACGCATGTGTTTAGGGTTAGTCATCGATTGGGTTTGGTAAGCACTAAGGCAACCACCCCTTTAGCAGTAGAAAAAGAATTGATCAAACATATTCCTGCCGAACATGTACACCGAGCTCACCATTGGTTAATATTACATGGGCGTTATACCTGTTTAGCCAGAAGCCCTAAATGCGCTGAATGTGGGTTGAAGGAATGGTGCAAGGGGTATGGGAAGTTTTAAAAGGAAATCACTTTTTCGCTACCAACCAGTAGGAATCATCAATCATTGCTCGCAATTGTCGGGTAGATAATACTCCATTCACTAACACGGTGTTCCAATGTTTCTTGTTCATGTGATAACCAGGCAAAACGGTATCCGGAAATTCTTCGCGGAGTTCAATGGCTTTTTCGGGATCGCATTTTACATTGAATTGAACAGGGTCGTTATCAAAGCCAGTAAGCAAAAATAATTTGCCTTTCACTTTATACACCAAAACATCAGGACCAAAAGGAAGTGCCTCTTCTACTCCTGGCTTGCTTAAACAATACTCCCGAATTTCATCTAAATGCATTAACCCAACAACTGTTTAACAGCTGTAATCAATTCACCCTTGGTGATAGGAATACCCATGATTTTATTATAGCCTTTCGCATCTACAAAATATTCATCACGAATAATTTTAATCAGTTGTCCATTATTGATTTCTGGAATCAATACATGATCAAAATTTTTGATGATATCTCCTAGATTTTTAGGGAATGGTCTTATGTAGCGAATATGAGCATGACTTACAGAATGACCTTCGGCTATCAAATCCAACACCGCGCTTTTAATCGCGCCAAATGTAGATCCCCAGCCCAATACCAATACTTTTCCTTTTTCTGCACCACATTCAATTTTTTGCAAAGGAATATAATCAGCAACCTTGTCTACTTTAGCCTGACGAGTCTTCACCATATGCTGGTGGTTATCAGAATCGTAACTGATATTTCCAGTGATGTCTTGTTTTTCCAATCCACCCACACGATGCTCTAATCCTGGTGTTCCAGGAATAGCCCATGGTCTGGCTAATTTTTCATTTCTTTTATAAGACAAGAATTTTTCTTCTCCCTCATCCAATCCATTTTTATAAGACACTTCTATTGGAGCTAGATCTGCAGACTGTGGAAATTTCCAAGGCTCTGCACCATTGGCAATATATCCATCACTTAATAAAATAACTGGTGTCATATGCTGAACCGCAATTCTAACCGCTTCATAAGCTACATCAAAACAGTCGCTTGGAGTAGCAGTTGAAATAATGGGCATCGGACATTCTCCGTTTCTACCATAATATGCCTGCATCAAATCGCTTTGTTCTGTTTTCGTAGGCAAACCAGTAGATGGACCACCGCGTTGAATATTGATAATTAACAAAGGCAATTCCATCATCACCGCTAAACCCATGGCTTCCGCTTTCAATGCCATTCCCGGACCAGATGTAGTGGTTACACCTAGTGCACCACCATAACTTGCTCCAATGGCTGATGTAATGGCAGCAATTTCATCTTCCGCTTGAAATGTGCGAACCCCAAATGCTTTGTGTTTACTTAAATCATGTAAAATATCAGAAGCTGGTGTGATAGGATAAGATCCTAAAAACAAAGGCAATCCGCTTTTTTCGCTGGCTGCAATCAATCCCATCGACAATGATTGATTTCCCATTATACTGCGATAAACACCAGGAGCCATTTTTGCTTTCTCCACTGTATACCTTGCAGAGAAAGTTTCGGTAGTGTCTCCATAATTATATCCAGCTTGCAATACTTTAATATTACTTTGAAGGATATTGTCTTTTTTACCAAATTTCTCTTTCAAGAAATCAATTGTATTCTCCAGGCTTCTATTGTACATCCAATAGATATAGCCCAATACAAACATATTTTTTGCACGGTCGCGTTCTTTAACACCTAGGTCTGTAAAGTCTTTCAGCGATTCACGTGTTAATTTAGTTACATCAATTTTGATAACTTCAAAAGAATCTAAGCTTCCATCTTCCAAAGGATTTACTCCTTCAGGATAATTGGCCAGACGTAAATTTTTGGCATCAAATCCATCAATATTGGCAATGATTTTTCCACCAGGTTTTATGGCTTTCATATTCACTTTCAATGCTGCTGCATTCATGGCAACCAATACATCTGCAATATCACCCGGTGTAAATACTTTATTAGAGGAAAAATGCAACTGGAATCCACTCACACCAGGAAGTGTTCCTATTGGAGCACGGATCTCAGCTGGAAAATCTGGAAAGGTTGCCAAGTCAATACCTAACATGGCAGTATTGTTCGTAAACTGCTGACCGGTCAACTGCATACCATCTCCACTATCTCCGGCAAACTTAATTACCACATTCTGTAAAACTTCTTCTTTAATATTCATTGATTCTTGTTGTGTGACGAAGGTAGTATTTCTGATGCTTATTTATTCTGCCCATTAGGCATCTTTTTTCCTTTTTTTTAGAAATTGGACCTTTATTTGCAATAGATTTTGAAGGAAAGTTAAACAAGCATTAAGGTGAAGCAGTTTTTATATTTGTTTTTGGGAGTTTTGGTGATATTCTTGGGAGCATGTGAGATGAAATTGATCAATGATGAAACCCCTGCCCCTATTGCAGAGATTCAGTCAAATCAAGCAACTAATAGCCTACCAATAAGCAAATTTGATCGGACCACATTTGTTTATGATACTTCCAAAAAATACATTTACCTCAGTTTTGATGATGGCCCCCAACATGGCACTTTAGAAACCTTTGGTGTTTGCAGAGACAATGGCATTAAAGCCACTTATTTCATGGTTGGATTGCATTCTCAAATGAGAAAAGATGGCAATGATATAGTGGCTAAAATTAAAAATGCATACCCTCAATTTCTATTAGCCAATCACAGTTATACGCATGCTTTGGGCAAATACCAGGCATTCTATCAGCATCCAGAAACTACTTTATTGGAATTTAACAGAGCGCAGGATACATTAAGAGTGCCCTATAAAATCATTCGCCTTCCTGGCAATAATGCCTGGGTATTAAAAGACAGTGCAAAAAGGTCTCATTTAGTAACTGCTGTTTGCAATGGACTTGATTCCATGGGATATAATATTATAGGATGGGACAGTGAATGGGCATTTGGTCATAAAACAGAACGGCCAGTACAATCTGCAGAATTAATGGCCAAACAAATAGAAACCCTATTAGATAAAAACGAAACATTTACCAAAAATCACTTGGTTTTACTCACTCACGACCGTATTTTTCATCGTCCAGAAGACCTAGATTCCCTTAGGAAAATGATTGTTCTGCTAAAACAACATCCAAATTATGTGTTTGAGACCATCGATCATTACCCTGGATTAAAATGGTAAATGAATCGTTAAAATTAGCCCTCTTTTATTCCTAGATTGAGAATCCATTTTCTTTAATGTAAATTTGAAAACAGAAAAATAATCACTATGGCAATTTTTAAATCGGGTAATCCTACCCTAACGGAAAAAATGTTTGATAAAAGCTTAGAAATGGATGCCAGTTTACAAGGCACTATGACGGTAAGAGGCGCTATCAATAAATTTGGATTTATGATGTTGATGTTGATTGCTGGCGCTGCCTACAATTGGCATTTATTCGAAGAATTGAAACAAGACACAATGAATGTGTTGATGATGGTAGGTATTTTTGGGGGGTTGATTACAGCTATTGCTATCAGCTTTAAACCAAACTGGGCTCCATTTTTAGCCCCTTTATATGCCTTATTAGAAGGGCTTTTCATTGGTGGTATTTCTGTAATTATGAATGCTGCTTTTGCAAAGTCTTATCCAGGATTGGTGATGCAAGCTGTTGGTTTAACTTTTGGTGTTGCTATATCTATGTTCATTTTATACAATTTTAGAGTCATCAATGCAACAGAGCGTTTTAAATCAGTAATTTTTACTGCTACGTTGGGTATTGGTATATTTTATTTACTTACAATGGTATTAAGGCTATTTGGTGTAAACGTAAGTTTCATGTATGATAGCAGTATGCTAAGCATAGGCATCAGCTTATTTGTAGTAGCCATTGCTGCTTTGAATTTGATTTTAGATTTTGACATGATTGAGCAAGGTGCAGAAAGAGGGGCTCCTAAATTCATGGAATGGTATGGTGCTTTTGGTTTGATGGTAACCATCGTATGGTTATATATTGAAATGCTGAAGTTGTTAAGCAAACTGAGTAGTCGCAACTAATTTGAAAATATTTCACAAAAACCCTGCCTTTGGCGGGGTTTTTTCATTTTATCCCTTTCGCAAATACCATTAACTTACGCTTGAATAAATGAATTGAAAATGGAATTTAATAGACAGTCTTTTTCGAACGATAGACTGATTGAGCTATATAAAAATTTGCTCCTCCCGAGAATGATTGAGGAAAAAATGCTGGTGCTATTACGACAAGGGAAAATTAGCAAATGGTTTAGTGGTATTGGTCAGGAAGCTATATCAGTAGGTGCCACATTGGCTTTAGATACAGATGAATGGATCATGCCTTTACATAGAAATTTGGGCGTTTTCACCAGCCGCAAAATGCCGCTTCATCAATTATTCATGCAATGGCAGGGCAATCAAGAGGGATATAGCAAGGGCAGGGAAAGAAGTTTTCATTTTGGTTCTGCTGCACATCATATCTGTGGAATGATATCTCATTTAGGTCCACAATTGGCCATTGCAGATGGTGTTGCACTGGCCCACCAATTAAGGAATGAACAAAAAGTAGCAGTTGCTTTTTCGGGAGATGGTGGAACCAGTGAAGGAGATTTTCATGAAGCGTTGAATGTAGCAGCAGTCTGGAATTTACCCGTCATTTTTATCATAGAAAACAATGGTTATGGTTTGAGCACTCCTGTAAATGAACAATATCGTTGCCAAAATTTGGTGGACAAAGCAAAAGGCTATGGAATGGAAGGTGTTCAAATTGATGGAAACAATATATTGTCTGTATATGACACCATTAAAGGAGTTCGACAATATTGCATCGAAAATCAAAAACCATATTTGATCGAGTGCATGACTTTTAGAATGCGTGGTCATGAAGAAGCAAGTGGCACCAAGTATGTCCCCAAAGAATTGTTTGAAGAATGGGGCAGAAAAGATCCAGTAAAAAATTATGAGCAATTTCTCATAGCTGAAAATGTGCTTAGCGAAATGGAGATTGCTGATATCAGAAATACTACCAAAAAACACATTGAAGATGAATTAGCGCTCGCTCAGCAAGCAGCACCTATTCAAGTAAATAATGCCAATGAAATAGCGGATATTTTTGCGGCTTCAATGATTAAAGAAAATAATTTAATCATTGGTGATGAGCAAAAAGAAGCCCGTTTAGTAGATGCAATTTCAGAAGGATTGAGTCAAAGTATGGACTATCATCCCAATTTGATTTTAATGGGTCAGGATATAGCTGAATATGGAGGCGCATTTAAAATCACTGAAGGTTTTGTAGAAAAATTTGGGAAGGCAAGAGTCCGCAATACTCCACTATGCGAGAGTGCCATTGTGGGTGCTTGTTTGGGCCTGAGTTTAGAAGGATTTAAATCGGTGATGGAAATGCAGTTTGCCGATTTTGTTACTGTTGGTTTTAATCAGATCGTTAATAATTTAGCCAAGATACATTACCGATGGGGTCAGAATGCCGATGTGGTTATTCGCATGCCTACAGGCGGTGGAGTTGGCGCTGGACCCTTTCATTCACAAAGCAATGAAGCTTGGTTCACCCATGTTGCAGGTTTAAAAGTAGTATACCCTTCTAATCCAAAAGATGCAAAGGGATTACTCATTGCAGCTATCAATGACCCTAATCCAGTTTTGTTTTTTGAGCACAAAGCTTTGTATAGATCGGTGAACGGATTTTTACCCACCAACTATTATGAAATTGAAATTGGAAAAGCTTCCATTGTAAATGAAGGAGAAGACATTTCAATCATTACTTACGGAGCAGGTGTACATTGGGCTTTAGACTACCAGGCAGCACATCCTGAAATTTCATTGCATATTATCGATTTAAGAACCTTGGCTCCACTGGATTATGATGCCATTAAAGCAGCCGTTCAACAAACAGGAAAAGTGCTGATTTTGCATGAAGACAACTTAATTGGAGGCATTGGTGGTGAAATAAGCGCATGGATCAGTCAACATTGTTTTGAATTATTAGATGCCCCTGTTTTAAGATGCGCTTCTTTAGATACACCCATTCCATTCAATATTGAATTGGAAAAAAATTATATGGCTAAGAGTAGGTTGGATGAATCTGTTCAACAATTAATGCGATATTAATCAACTTAAAAAAAATCAATGATGATTTTAAAAAAAATTGTTGCGTTTGCCGTATTGACAAATCTTGCAATTCATTTATTGGCTCAAGCCAATCCTAATGCAAGCTATATCCCACCAACATTTACAGAAGCAAATAGAGTAGCCAAAATAAAAGCATTGGCCCCTGTTATCGAAAAAATGTATGCCGACTTTGCTAAAGCCAATCATTTTCCGGGTTATGCATATGGAATTGTAATTGATGGCCAGCTCATCGTTTCTGGGAGCAAGGGATATTCGGATATCAATAATAAAATTCCAGCAACTACCAATTCAATGTTTCGTATTGCCTCTATGAGTAAGAGTTTTACAGCTTTGGCCATTTGCAAATTAAGAGATGCAGGAAAACTACAATTAGATGATGCTGTTTCAAAGTATATTCCAGAATTTAAAAATCAAGGCCTAACCAAAGATGCATCAGAAATTACCATCCGACAATTACTTACGCATGCTGCAGGATTTCCTGAAGACAATCCCTGGGGAGATCGTCAATTGGCAGATACCGATGAAGAATTATTGGCATTAATTAAAAAAGGAATCAGTTTCTCCAATGCAAATGGCATTGCTTATGAGTACAGCAATTTAGGCTTTGCAACTTTGGGCTATATCATTAAAAAAGTTACCGGTATTCCATATAGTGATTATATCCAAAACAATATTTGGAAAAAACTAGGCATGCAAGCTGCATGGGAATTTAGCAAAGTGCCTTCTAATCAATTAGCAAAAGGATATAGATGGATCAACAATGATTGGAGAGAAGAAGCATTACTTCATGATGGTATTTATGGGGCAATGGGAGGAATGATTACTTCCATTGAATCATTTTCAAATTATTTAGCCTTGCATCAAAATGCCTGGCCAGCAAGAAATGATGAAGAAAATACTTTGATCAATAGAAGCACTATCAGAGAAATGCACCAGCCTTGGAATTTTAATAGTTTAAGCCCCAACTATACTTATTCGGATGGAAGAGTTTGTGCTACAACAACAGCCTATGGATATGGATTAGCCATTCGAAGAGACTGCGATAATCGTTTATATGTAGGGCATTCAGGTGGCTTACCAGGTTTTGGAAGTAACTGGAATATATTACCAGAATATGGTTTGGGCGTAATGCTTTTTGCCAATGTTACTTATGCTCCAACAAGCGCTATTAATATCAGAATGATTGATACATTGGTGAAGCTGGCTGGCCTAAAACCACGTCAATTATCCGCATCAAGTATCTTGAACCAAAGAAAAAAAGAAATCTTAGCACTACTTCCTAATTATTCCAATGCAAAGCAATCAGGCATTTTTGCCGACAATTTTTTCGATGATTATTTTACCGACTCTTTAAAAAATGATGCCACAAAAATATTTGACAAAATTGGAAAAATTATTAGTGTAAAAGAATTGATCCCAGAAAATCAATTGCGAGGATCATTTGTCATTGAATGCGAAAAGGGATCAGCAAAAGTTTCATTTACATTAACACCTGAGAATCCAGGGCTAATTCAGGAATACCGATTTAGACTAATCAATTAATTATTGATTGCTCGAATTCGCTTTTTCATCACCCAAAAAAACAATGGCGGGAAATGCGCCAATATCATCATGCCAGGATAACCTGTAGGCATTTGTGGGGCATTTTCATGATGCTGCAATATCTGGTATTTTCTGCTGGCTAAATAATGATGATCGCTATGCCTGCTCAATTCAAATAACATGAATCTTCCTAAAACATGATTGCTGTTCCAGCTATGAATAGGCAATGCTCTTTCGTATTTCTCCCCATCTATTTTCTTTCTTTGTAAACCATAATGTTCAATATAATTGACCGCTTCCAATAAGCCAATACCGATTATTGCAGCCAGTAAAAAATAACCAACAATAATAGGACCGAAAAGAAAGAATATCATTCCAACAAAACCAATTTGAATAATGGAGAATTGAATCATTTCATTTGCTAAACTAAAAATCGAATTGCCTTTTTTATTCATTTCTTTATTAGCGATCTGCCAAGCGCCTATATATGAAAAGACAATCGTTCTTGGATAAAATGCAAATACAGATTCCCCCAAACGCGCACTGGCAGGATCTTCTATTGTTGCTACTCTTTTATGATGCCCTTTATTGTGCTCTATAAAAAAATGCATGTATAGAGAACTCAACAATAGCGCTTTCGCTAAAAACTGTTCGAATCGATTGGCCCGATGGCCTAATTCATGACCCACATTAATTCCGAAAATACCGCAGAGTAATCCCATGCTGATGATTCTACCTGTGATATCAACTGCACTCAATGTTGAATCTTGTAAAGAAAAAAGAAAATAAAAAAGGGAGCCGAATTGAAACGGAACGATCAAATACAAAAGATAATCATATCGTTTGTCCAATTTGGCCAGCTCTTCTTCTGCAGCATCTAAATTGTGTTGATTATGTTCTATAAATAATTCTACAAATGGAATAAACGCAAAGGCCCAGATCAATGGAAGATAACAATACCAACCTTTTGAGCTAAATGCGATCCATGCTAATCCAAAAACAATGAAGGGAGAACAGAACTTAAATATGCGCCAATGCATTGATTATTTTTTCTCAATTTAACCAATATCTCCATAACTTAACCACTCAATATTGTTCTTTCATCTTTCATCTTTCATCTCTTATCTCTTATCTCATAATTCCAATCCCTCGTCCATCCCATTTAGGAAATAACACTCCATTATTATTGATCTGTAAATGTCCGTTAGCAACTGAACTGAACACCGATCTGAAATCGGTACTTACAGGCAGATCCCTTCCGTCTTCTAGGCTTTCCTCTGCTAATGAACCTATATTTTGATACACTTTACCACCTTGAACATCGTTGCCCAAAACAAATAAACAACTTGCTCTTCCATGATCGGTTCCACCAGTACCATTTTGTGCAGCTGTTCTACCAAATTCCGTCATGGTCATCACAGTAACATCATCTTGATAAGCAGCAAGGTCATTCCAGAAAGCAGCAATACTATCACTGAAATCTTTGGCATTTCTGGCGAAGGTTCCGTTGGCTGCACCTTGGTTAAAATGCGTATCCCATCCTCCGCTTTCTGCAAATGCTACTTCAACACCAATATTCATTTTGATCAATACGGCAATTTGCTTCAATGAATTTCCCAGTGGACTTGAAGGATATACTACACCTGCAACTGGCTGATAATTTTTGATATTATTGACATTGAGCATTTTCAATGCATCAAAACTTTCCTTTCCAGCTTTATTCAAAATATTATTACTAGTTTGATCATAGAGTTCTTCGAAAGAACCTGCTGCCATATTTGCTGTCATCGGATTGCCACGCATTTGAATGGCAAAGTCCTGCAAATTATTAATGGCAACTGCTTCATTGTCTCCATATAAACTTCTGGGCATTGCACTAGTTAGGCTTACTGCTCTAAATGGAGTGGCATCATGTCCCATTAATCCAACAGCTCTGTTCAACCAACCACTTGGTGTTCCTTTGCTGAATGGGGTGCCGCTTTCCATATAATCCTGTGCATCAAAATGACTTCTGGTATTATTCGGACTTCCAACACCATGAACAATAGCCATTCTTTTATCGCCAAAAAAGGGATAAAGCGATTCAAATGAAGGATGTAAACCAAAACGGCCATCTAAATCGAATTGCTTACCCTCTGTTTGTGCAGGACTCATGTACAAAGTAGGACGCATGATCTTCAAATTTGGATCAGCATAAGGACTTACTGCCATTAAACCATCCATTGCACCTCGTTGAAAAATACAAACCAGTGTTTTATTTTTCTTGAAAAGATAATTCGATTTAGCACTATTGGCTGCTTTTGCAATAAATGAAGGAATACCCCCTGCAATGCCTGTTGCAAACAAAGCCATCGCACCTGATTTCATAAATGCTCTTCTGTTTGTCATAATTATTTTCTTTGAAATTCTGGTGAACCAATAATGATACCTGTAACCTGAGCAACCATGGTATTATTTCCAGCCAAATACTGCATGGTGATTGGTTTGTTTTTTCTGCCAAGCACTTCTTTCTCTTTACTCGCTTTTTCCTTATTTGATTTATTGCCTTTTTCGTTTCTGTTCATCATCCCCTCATTCATCATTTCATTGGCTGGAGGTGGACTATTTTTTTCTGCAGCCTGATTAATTTTATCTGCAACCGAATTGTCTCTTACCATTGCACTCAACCTTTGAATATTGGCAGCCTGATCTCGTTCTGGCAATAATATTTTACTATATACAACCAAAGCTTGATCAGGGCTTTCTGGTTCATGATTATTATTCAAAGCCATAAGATCGAACTTAACACCAGGAATTTTCTGTGAAGCAAAAGCCAATCCAAAATTCATTCTATTTAATAAAGCACCTGTATTGATCCAATAAGCAGCTCTGTCCGGAAAACCTGTAGGTGCTTGATAGAAATAAATTTTTTGCCCCATCTTATTACACCAATTGTATAATTGAAAGGGTTGTTGCACATCAGCATTGGTTGCTCTTACAGTGCTGATGACCAATTCAAATGGAGATTTAATTTTTTCTCTGGCTATTTTTTGATTCCAGAATGCAGGATCATTTACCATTGTAATTAAAACCGATTTAATATTTCCATTGGTTTTTTGAAAAGTAGTTGCCATATGATTGACCAATGAAACAGAAGGCGTATCGCTTACAAAACGGGTTGCCAATTTCTTGCAGATGAATTGTGCAGTTGCAGGACTGGTTGCCAATAAATGAATCACCTCTTTTCCTTCTTTGTATCCTCCATTCTCAGGAAAGGCCTTGCCCAGAATCATTTTTACAGAATCATCATGTTTATCGGCTCGGAACAAAAAATCTCCTTCCATCACAAAGCCTCTTTTTTCTAAATTTTCTTTTCCTGCTCTTTCGTATAAATTTCTTCCTGGTGCATCTTTGATCATAGGCCTTACGCTCCATCCAGTTAAAGCTCTTGCTACAGAAGTAACATCTTCTTGTGTATAGCCAGCATCTACTCCCATGGTATGTAATTCCATAATTTCTCTAGCATAATTCTCATTGAGTCCCTGTACTTTTCTTGCCTGTATGGTTTTATTTAAAATCTCAGCACCTGTAGGGTTGGTTGCCATCATTTCGTCGGCCTTTTGTTTCATTTGTCGATCAACAAATGCATTTCCTCTTTTATTGGCTACACTATTATTGTTACTAACGCTATTGGCATTATCCAAATACTCCAGCATCGCAGGATGCTTAGCCGTTGCTTCGAGTATTGTTTCAAAATTGCCTGTTACATTGGGTCGAATGGCATCACGTTCATAAGTAAGAATATATTGTTGGCACTGAGGCTTAGTTAGAGAAACATTAAAATGATTGAACCAGAAATCTGTTAAGAGTTCATGCAATTGATTATTACTATATGCTGCTCGAATAATTTTTTGATTGATGAGTTCGCTTTGCAATTGGACGATCGGCTTAAACCCTTCTTTCAACATTAACTGTCTTACCGTTTCTTGGTATTCTTTTTTATTGTCACCCTTTGCTGTATCTCTGTCTATTAATCCATGCTTTGCAGCAAATCGAACTACTTGTCCTGCATTCATGTAAGTATTCACAATCGTTTCATTATCCAATGCCAAGGTTTCATAATTATTGAATCTTTGGGTTAAATCTGAATCGGGCAATGTCCCCTCCAGTTGTTGTTCCATCCACTGATCAATTCCCATTTTAAGCACTTCGTCTATTTGACCTGGCTTTGCTCCAAATGTGAATCGATCTAATAAACGGGCTGCTGCCTGCCTCTCGGAATAACCATATTTTTTATAGGGCATTTTAATAGCACTATTATTAACAATGCCTGTGCTATCTGTAAAAGAGCTTAATACAGTAAATCCAGCTCCTACGATAAATGACTTATACATTCTTTTCAATTGCATGGCCCGAATTTTAGTATTGGACATAAATTTAAACCAAAGGTTTAATGTAAAATGAATACACAAAAAAGTCTGGGCTCAAACCCAGACTTTACTTTGTTAATAAATTGATAATGATTAATCAGTATGTACTTATTTCTTAATGGCGACCCTGTACAATATTGTTCCCATGATTGCAAACAAGACTGTTCCGAGAATGAAATATCCGCCATGCGATAATACACCCACAATTCCTTCTTCCAGACTTACTGCATGTAAAAACCTTTCCCCAAAATCAGACCCTGCTAAAAAGGCAATCACTACTCCGGCAACAGCACCTCCTGCAACCAATCCAGTGGCAAAAAGATTACCCTTGCCCAACTCCTCTTCTTCTGCATTGAGTTGTGTATTTTCCTTTTTTTGTTTTGATTCAACCAGTCCACGAATGGCACCGCCAATAAAAATAGGCAAAGTAGTTGCTAAAGGCAAGTAAACGCCTATTGCAAAACTCAATGATTTAATTCCACACAACTCCATGGTTATTGCAAGAAAAATACCAACAACCACATATTGCCAATCGAGGTTTTGAGAAAGAATTCCTTTAATTAAAGTGGCCATTAATGTTGCCTGTGGTGCAGGATATTTATCTGAACCAATTGCATGATGAATACCTTGTTGAACCATTTCAGTTGTTGGACGATCCAAGAACTTAACTGTTAATCCGATCACAATCGAAGAAACAATTGCTCCAACAAATAAAGCGATCTGTTGATTTCTTGGAGTTGCTCCAACGATATAACCGCTTTTTAAATCCTGTGAAGTAGCACCAGCATTAGCTGCAGCAATACAGATCATTCCACCTACTACCAGTACCAATGGTTCGAATGCTTGCCCTGTCCAGCCAACGCTTAAAAAAATCAAACTTGTTCCCATCACCGTTGCAATGGTCATACCGCTAATAGGGTTATTAGATGATCCGATTAATCCTACAATTCTAGAAGATACTGTTACAAATAATGCTCCAAATAAAATCACTAATACACCAATTAACAATTTTTGAATAAAACTTTCTCCAGGCACTTGAGGCAGAATTGCAATCAATGCGATCAACGCTAAACTTCCTATTCCCACTACTTTTAAACTAAGGTCTTTTTCCGTTCTTAAAACAGCAGCAGCACCTGGATCATTGCTATTTTTCAATGATGCAAAACTTCCCTTAATCGATTTTACAATTGTTGGGATGGTTTTTAATAATGTAATAATTCCTCCTGCTGTTACTGCTCCAGCTCCCACTTGTCGGATATATGCATAATAGATCGCCGCTGAATAGTCTGAAAATTGATGTGTGACAGGATCCCATCCTCCTTTACCGCCTGCTTTTGCAATGTCTACTAAATAACCCAACTTGATCAACTGCATGGCAATAACATCGCCAGGAACTAAAGTAGATAGCAATGGAATAAATACCAACCAGCTCAACACACTTCCAGCTACCAATACACCTGCTATTTTAGGACCGATGATATAACCCACACCCATGTATTCTGGTGTGATCTCGCCACTAATTTTAGCTGAGGGAAAAAACTTATTAATTTGTTTTGTAGCGTAATAAGGAGTCTCAGCAATCACATGCAATACCTTTTGAAGAATGGCATAAGTAAATGCAACTCCCAAACCCCAGAATGCAGTTTTTGCAAAATCTCCTCCTTTCTCTCCTGCTTTCAACACATCACCACAGGCAGTTCCTTCGGGGTAAGGTAGATTATCATGTTCATTTACAATTAATGCTTTTCGCAAAGGAATCATTAGCAATGTGCCCAATATTCCACCAATAATGGCAAGTATTAAAATGGTGAGGTAATTAAAATATTCAGCACTAGAAGGTGACGATAAAAATAGAAACCCTGGTAAAGTAAATGCAACTCCAGCAGCTATACTTTCTCCGGCAGAACCCGTTGTTTGAATTATATTATTCTCTAAAATAGTAGTCTTAAAAAACTTTCTTCCCAGTGTTATTGCAATTACTGCAATAGGAATAGATGCCGAAACTGTTAAGCCCGCTTTCAGCGCAAGATATACCGTTGCAGCACCAAAAATTACTCCAAATAAACTACCTAATAAAATGGACTTTACAGTAAGTTCAGCCATATTACTTTCAGGTGCAACAAAAGGCTTAAAAATTTTCTTTTGGTCAGACATATTGTTGATTTTAATTGTAGAATTAATCCATCATTTTTTTAAGCTTGGTGGAAATGATAAATAAAATGATCGAAGCAAGCCCTGCCATTACTACAAACATCATGAAATACTCATACAAATTATTGATAGGTAATCCAATGATATAAGTCGTTTTTCCGTCGGGGTACAATGCACTCAACACTCCTGCCAATTTATTGGCAAATGCATTGGCTGTATACCATACCGCCATTAATAAGGAAGCAAATTTTATAGGTGCTAACTTATTGACCAATGATAATCCAATAGGTGATAAACAAAGTTCACCACAGGTTTGCATACAATACATTCCTGTTAACCAGATCATACTTACTTTAATTCCTGGCTGAACATCTTTTACCCCAAAAGCGATCCACAAATATCCCATCGCTAATAAAAATAATCCAAGTGCCATTTTAGTAGGAGATGCAGGTTCTCTTTTTCCCAACTTCACCCAAAGCCATGCAAACACAGGTGCTAATGCAACTACAAAAATGGAATTCAAAGATTGAAAGAAACTGGTGGGAACTACAAATGCTCCCAAATCGCGTTGTGTTTGTTCTTCTGCAAAAAATGTGAGTGAAGCCCCTGCTTGTTCAAAAGCACTCCAGAAAAAGATCACAAAAAAGGAAACGATAAAAATGACACCAATTTTCTTCTTCTCAATCGAGCTTAAATTTTTATCAGAAAAAACAATAAAAGCGATTAACAAAATACATGCAATTAATAAGTAAAATAGATAACTAAAAACTTTTGCGTCGGTATAAATTAGGCCGATGGTTAAAAAAGAAAAGGCCAATAATCCAACAACCATAACAATTGGTTGTAATGCTTTTTTTGTAGCGCCAATCGGAGTTAATCCAAGTGTTTCTCCTTTATCATCAACTATATACTTATTGTGAAAAAATGCTAACACAAGTACCCCGATTAACATAGCAATTCCACCTGCCAAAAAAGCCCATTTAAAATCTGCCGGATTACCTGTATCTCCTACCAAACCACATACAAGAGGTCCGATAGCACCTCCTACATTAATTCCCATATAAAAAATGGTATAGGCAGAATCGATTCGTTTATCTCCTTTTGGATATAATTGACCTACCAAAGAAGCAATATTGGCTTTAAAAAAACCATTTCCGGCAATCATAAAACCAAGGCCAGAAAAGAAAAGCCATGATGATAATTCCGGATTACTGCTATATAAGGATCCACAGAAAAAAAGAATGAATTCTCCAATAGCCATGATCAACCCTCCAGCAATAATAGACCGCTTATTGCCCCAATACCTGTCGGCAATATATCCTCCTAAAAGTGGTGTTAAGTAAACCAATCCGGTATAAGATCCATAAAGATTGGAGGCAAAAACTTTATCAAAAAGCAATGCTTTGGTCATAAATAGCACCAAAATAGCCCGCATCCCATAGTAGTTAAACCTTTCCCACATTTCTGTGGCAAATAAAACATACAGCCCTTTTGGATGAGCTGTAGAAACCGACTTCTCATTCATAGCAATCATTTACGTTAATCACCCAAAATAGTGATAAAAGTGAAAAGCAAGGGTTATTTTCGCAGCCAATTTACAATTCATGAATATTTTATTACTTGGTTCTGGAGGTAGAGAACATGCTTTGGCATGGAAAATGGTTCAAAGTCATCATTGTGACCAATTATTTATAGCCCCTGGAAATGCTGGTACAGCTGCATTTGGTAAAAATCTACCCATTTCAGTAACCGATTTTGATACAATTAAAGCATGTTGCTTAGAACATCAGATCAATATGTTGGTTGTAGGGCCAGAAGAACCATTGGTAAAAGGCATTTATGATTTTTTTCAGGCGGACCCTGCTTTACAACCAATTATTGTAGTTGGTCCATCCGCCAAAGCGGCTCAACTAGAAGGCAGCAAGGCATTCAGCAAAAAATTCATGCAAAGACATGGTATTCCAACTGCTGCATATGCCGAATTCACCCAAGCCAATTTTGAAGAAGGAAAGGCATATATCTTACAACATTCATTACCTGTGGTGTTGAAAGCAGACGGTTTAGCAGCTGGCAAAGGGGTAGTGATTGCAAAAACCACTGAAATGGCCATTGCCAGTTTTACAGAAATGATTCAAGGGAAACAATTTGGAGCTGCCAGCGAAAAAGTGGTGATTGAGGAGTTTTTAAAAGGAATCGAAGTAAGTGTGTTTGCACTTACCAATGGTTCAGATTACCATATAATTGGGCATGCAAAAGACTACAAACGAATTGGAGAAGGCGATACAGGGTTGAATACTGGCGGAATGGGCTGTGTAAGCCCGGTTCCATTTATGGATGATATTTTCATGAAAAAAGTAGAAGAAACCATCATTCAACCTACCATTAAAGGTTTAGAAAAAGAACAGCTTGTTTATCATGGAATTGTATTTTTTGGACTAATGAATGTGGATGGAACACCCTATGTTATTGAATATAACTGCAGATTAGGAGACCCTGAAACTGAAGTAGTTTTACCCAGATTAGAAACTGATTTAGTAGCACTTTTTGCAGCCATGGACAATGGAACCCTTGAAGACGCCAATATCTCATTCGATCAACGTTTTGTAGCAACCATTATGGCAGTTAGTGGCGGATACCCAGGAGACTATGAAAAAAACAAACTCATAACAATTGCTCCAGAAATAGCTGAAATTAAAGACAGTATTGTATTTCATGCTGGTACAAAAGGCGAAGGTGAACATATTTTAACAAATGGTGGCAGGGTTTTAGCAGTAACTTCCTACGGAAATAGCATTGAAGAAGCAGCGGCCAAATCAAAATCGGTCCTTCAAAAAATCCATTTTGAAGGAATGTATTTTAGGTCGGATATTGGTTTTGAATTCCCTTGTTAATTCCACTATTTTCTATCATCTTTGTAGCTATTGCTTAACATATAAGAACTCTATTATAAAATGGGATTATTTAACTTTTTTACGCAAGAAATTGCGATGGACTTAGGAACAGCTAATACATTGATTATTCACAATGATGATGTGGTAGTAAATGAGCCTTCCATTATTGCTTTGAACCGCAATAATATGAAGGAGGTTTTAGCTGTGGGAAAAAAGGCGTTGATGATGCATGAAAAAACGCATGAGAGCATCAAAACAGTTCGACCATTAAAAGATGGAGTTATTGCAGATTTTAATGCTGCAGAATTAATGATCAGGGAACTCATGAAAATGATCTACCCAAAGAAACCATTATTCCCTCCAAGTTGGAGAATGGTTATTTGTATCCCTTCCTCCATTACTGAAGTAGAGAAACGTGCTGTAAGAGATAGTGCAGAGCAAGCTGGAGCTAAAGAAGTTTATATGATTCATGAACCGATGGCAGCAGCACTCGGAATTGGAATTGATGTAGAAGAACCAGTTGGAAATATGATCATTGATATTGGTGGAGGAACAACTGGCATTACAGTAATAGCATTAGCAGGAATTGTTTGCGATCAAAGTATACGTATTGCAGGTGATGAATTTACTGCAGATATTATGGAGGCTTTAAGAAGATACCATAGTTTATTAATTGGTGAACGTACTGCAGAGCAGATCAAAATAAATGTTGGAGCGGCAATGAAAGATTTAGATAATCCTCCTGAAGACATGCCAGTGAATGGTAGAGATCTGGTAACAGGAATTCCTAAACAAATCATGGTAAGCTATCAAGAAATTGCAGAGGCATTAGATAAAAGTATTTTTAAAATTGAAGAAGCTATTTTAAAAGCGCTAGAAACAACGCCTCCGGAATTGGCTGCAGATATTTACAGAAGAGGTTTATATCTGACAGGAGGTGGCGCGCTATTACGTGGACTGGATAAGCGTTTAAGCGCAAAAATAAAATTACCAGTACATGTGGCAGACGATCCTTTAAAGAGTGTTGTAAGGGGTACAGGACTTGCGCTTAAAAATTACCAACGTTTTCCTTTTATCATGAGATAGTTTATTAGTTAGCTGCATTGAAAAACATTTTTCTATTCATACGGCAATACTTTAATTTAATCAGTTTTCTACTGTTACAAGTAGTATGTATAGTACTATTGTCTTCATCGAGTAAAACACATGAAACGTTTTTTGCTGGTGCAGCAAATGAAGTGACAGGAAAAATTAATAGCAGGTATAGTAATTTAAGAAGCTATTTTTCTTTGCAAGAAACCAATCGACTCCTTGCACTTGAAAACACAAAATTACGAAATTCATTGCCTGCTAATTTTCAACTTCCCGATAGTAGCATTGTTAATGTAAAAGATTCTACTTTAAAAGATTCTTTAGGCCGAGCAAGAAAGTATACTTATTTGCCTGCTAAAGTGATAGGCAATACCTATACACTTCAAAATAATTATTTGATGCTGGAAAGAGGGAGTTCACAAGGAATCAAAAAAGGAATGTCTGTAATTGGGCCATCAGGTATAGTAGGTGTAGTAGTAGAAACTACAGACAATATTAGCAAAGTAATGAGTTTGTTGCATCGCAATAGTAAAGTAAGTGCTATGCTAAAAAAAGACAATTCAGCTGGAAGTATAGAATGGGACGGAGCAGACCCGAGTTATTTGATTTTAAAAAACGTATCGAAAAGTGCCAAAGTGAATAAAGGAGATTCAGTGGTCACCAGTAACTATTCTGCTAATTTCCCTTCTCATTTATTAATTGGCACTGTTGCTTCCGTCATTGCTGATCCATCCTCCAATTTTTATTCACTTAAAGTAAAAACAGCTACTAATTTTTTTACCATACAATATGTTGATATTATTGGGAATTCGAGATACAATGAACAGTTAATTTTAGAAAACAGCGGAAAAAATCAATGAGTACCTTAATTAAAAACTTGTTTCGATTCATTCTGTTCATCGGGATGCAGGTGTTTATCTTAAACCAGATACCCCCTTTACATCAGTTCATTGTGCCTTATTTGTATTTTTTATTTATTCTTTGGCTGCCCTTTAATTTACCTCGATTACCGCTATTAATCATTGCTTTTGTATTTGGATTGACTTTAGACTATTTCACCGGTACAATGGGATTGCATGCTGCAGCTTGTGTTTTGATTGCCTACGTAAAACCGTTTCTCCTTAATTTATTGATTCCACAAGAAACTACTGAACAAAGCTATATAGAACCGAGTATTAGTAGTATGGGATGGGCCCCGTATAGTTTATATGTTGTGCTTTTAACTTTCATTCATCATTTCTATCTGGTTTTATTGGAATGGCTGCAATTTGGCAATTTTGTTTACTTTATCGGAAAAGTAACTGCCACAACAGGAATCAGCCTTTTACTCATTTTTGTTACAGAAATGTTGTTTAGTAGAAATGCTAAATTTCGTACGAACCAATAAACTTAAATCTTACTTTTGATAAGAGGTTTAAAACCGCTTTTTGCCAATTATGTCCGTATTTAATCAAAGCAGAGGTAGAATTATTCAAATTATTTTTTCTGCCGTTTTTTTAATCATCACTTTTCAGTTAATCAACCTACAGGTTTTTTCTTCGAAGTATAAATTGGCTGCCGAAAACAATGCCATTTTCAGAAAAATTGTTTACCCAGATAGAGGGATCATTTTCGATAGAAAGAAAAGAGCTTTATTAGAAAATGTAATCAGTTACGATTTAGTAGTTACCCCCAGTGAAACAAAGGGCAACGATACAGCCGCATTATGCGAATTATTAGGAATTGATACCACTGAATATAAAAAGAGAATCAAAGAAGCTATATTTAAAAACACCCGCGTAAAACCAAGCATATTCGAACCTTTACTCGGACCGGAATTATATGCCAAGTTGAATGAGAATATGTACAAATTTCCTGGGTTCGTTTTGAGTGAAAGATCTGTAAGAACCTATCCATACAATACTGCGGGACAGTTATTGGGTTATATAGCTGAAGTAGATACTGGTTATTTGAGAAAGTATAAAAATGACGGATATGAAATGGGTGACTATGCTGGCATGAATGGATTAGAAAAAACCTATGAGAAAGTATTAATGGGCCAGAGAGGTATTAAAAGATTTATCAGAGATAATAAAAGTAGAATACAGGGTCCTTATGAGAATGGCCTTTTTGATACAGTAGCAATTGCAGGAAAGAATTTATACACCAGCATTGATGTGGAGGTTCAACAATTAGCTGAAAAATTGTTACAAAATAAAATTGGAAGCGCAGTTGCGATCAACCCAAGAACAGGTGGAATAATTGCAATGGTATCTAGTCCGTCTTATAACCCCAATGTACTCACTGGAAATCAAAGAAGAAAGAATTGGGGAAGAATGGTTTTAGATACTGCAAAACCAATGTATAACAGAGCCATCAAAGGACAATATCCTCCAGGATCTACTTTTAAACCATTGGGAGCATTGGTAGCTTTAGATGAGGGGTTAATTACTCCTTCATATGGAGTAGCCTGTTATGGAGGCTATGGAGGTTGCAATGGAGTTTATGTTAAATGCGAACACAAGAATCCGGGGCATGCTGCTAATTTAAGATTAGCATTAGCCAATTCTTGTAACTCCTATTTTTCAGATATTTTTAGAAAAGCCATTGACAATAAAAATTATGGTAACACCATTCAAGGATACTTGAAATGGAAAGAATACATGAATGCCTTTGGATTAGGCAGAACATTAGAAGTAGACTTACCAAGCGAAGACAAAGCAAGTATTCCGGACACCAGTAAATACAATAAATTTTTTGGAGGAGCAAGAAGATGGAACAGTTGCAGTGTACTGACCTTGGGAATTGGGCAAGATAAAATGACAGCAACTCCCATTCAAATGGCCAACCTGATGTGTATTATTGCGAATAAAGGATTTTATTATGTGCCGCATTTTGTGGATAGCATAGAAAATGAAACAGAATCTGATACTGCAATGTTGGGCAAATACAGAAGACAGCATATCGTTACACATATTACTGATAGTTCTTACAAAGCAGTTCACGATGGCATGAACGATGTAACCCTTTATGGAACTGCGGCTGCCATTAAAATTCCAGGCCATCAATATTGTGCAAAAACAGGAACTGCACAAAATCCACATGGTAAAAACCACTCATTATTTGTAGCATTTGCTCCAAAAAATAATCCAAGAATTGCCATTGCTGTTGTAGTTGAAAATGGCGGATACGGTTCTGTAGCAGCTGCTCCGATTGCAGGATTTATGATGGAAAAATATTTGAATGATACCATTTCCACTGCAGGGCTTATTGAAGTTGAACGTGTGGCAAAAGTGAATTTAATCCCTGATGCTATCAAAAGATGGTATTATAAAAAAGATTCTGCACGATTAGCAAAAATTGCTTTCGAAGAAGCGGCTGCAAAAGCAGAAGTCAATGAAGAAAACAATAAACCTATTACAGAAGCAACCTTAGAAAATAATTCAACTCCAATTGGCGATAAAAACACTGAACCAAAAATAAAAGCCAAACCATCATTATTATTAAACGATGATAAAAAGAAGAAAAGAGCCAGTGGCAAACCATGAATAGACAAAAAAATATATCCCAAGGTGTAGACTATACTATCATATGGCTTTATGGCATATTAATGGCTATTGGAATTCTCTGCATTTTTATGGTGGAATATCGAACGGATACCAATTGGGCCCAAACATTTTTGAGCGGCAAAACCAATTATAGCAAACAACTCATTTTTGCAGGTGTCTGTGTAATAATAGCCACATTAATATTATTAACTGATAGTAAACTCTTTACTGCATTTGCCAATTTGTTTTATGCATTTGGCATTTTATTGATGTTCGCCACTTTTGTAATTGGAAAGAATATCAATGGTTCAAAAAGCTGGATTCCATTGGGTGGAGGCTTTAATTTACAGCCGGTTGAAATTTGTAAAATATTTACAGCATTGGCATTAGCTAAATTTTTATCTCGGCAAGAGACCGACTTTAGCAAACTAAAATCGCAAATACTGGCTGGCATCATTTGTTTATTACCTGCTGTAATTTCAGTGACACAACACGAAGCGGGTATGGCATTGGTATACTTTAGTTTTTTTCTAGTAATGTTTAGAGAAGGCCTTTCCCCAGTAGTCTTAATTATTGGATTTTCATTTGTTGCATTAATTGTTTCAACCTTATTGATAGAACCTAACACGTTAGCAATAATACTTTCAGCAGCTGCAATTTTATGCATTTATGCATTTAGAAAAATAATTAAAAAAAGCAAAGGGTTACTTTATTTAATATTGATCATTTGGTTTACCAGTGTAGGAATTCAACGTTTTGCTGTTCCTTTCATTTTCAATAATGTATTGGAATGTTATCAAAGCGCTAGAGTATACAGTGCTTTTGGAAAAGATTATGATTGTAGTTTGAATCAACGCTCCGCAAAGAAATCGGAAAAAGCCCCGAAAAAACCTGATGATTATAATGTTCGACAAAGTAAAATAGCCATTGGTTCTGGAGGATTTTGGGGAAGGGGTTTCTTAAAAGGAACACAAACAAGAGGAAAATATGTTCCTCAACAACATACAGATTTTATTTTTGCATCATTGGGAGAAGCATTTGGTTTTGTTGGATGTTTTGTATTTCTGTGCATCTATTTATTTTTACTATTTAGAATTATTATGCTCGCCGAAAGGCAACGAAGTACTTTTAGCAGGGTGTATGCGTATAGCGTTGCGAGTATTATTTTTTTCCATATAGCATTTAATATTTGCATGACCATTGGACTATTCCCTTCACCTGGAGTAACATTACCTTTAATTAGTTATGGAGGATCTTCCTTGGTCTCGTTCACTATGCTCATATTTATTCTTCTCAGACTCGATGCAGACCGTCAAATGGTATTGCGTTAAACTTTTATCATGCAAATCATTCCATTATCCGAAGGCAGTTTTACCATTGATAAAACCAAGATTTTTGTTCCATTTGATATAGCAACTGAGGTTTTGAATAATCGACCAATTGGTAGTTTATTAGTAGAGATTCAACCCTTTTTGATCATCACTTCTAAAGATGTCATTTTAATAGATACCGGATTAGGCTATAATTTATCGAATGGTCAACCTCAAATTTATTATAACCTCGAAAAAGCGGGCATCAATCCATCTCAGGTAACTAAAGTACTGATGAGTCATTTACACAAAGATCATGCAGGAGGAATAACCACTAAGAATGCAATAACAGGAGAGCAATTTATTGCATTCCCATATGCAACCTATTATGTACAGAGTAGAGAATTTGAATTTGCAATGGGTATTGGATCTGCATCTTATTTAAAAGAAGACATAGCCCTTTTATCGGAGTTTAGCAAAGTGGAATGGCTGGAAGATGATATGGGATATATCGATGAGTATATTCAATATGAATTAACAGGAGCGCACAGTAAATTTCATCAGGTATTTTGGATCAGAGAAGATAACGAAACCATATTCTTTGGGGGCGACGATGCTCCTCAATTGCAGCAAATGAAGAGTCGCTTTGTAGCTAAATATGATTTCGATGGAAAAAAGTGCATGGAACTGAGAAGACTATGGTGGGAAAAAGGCAATAATGAACAATGGAAATTTCTTTTCTATCACGACATTGCTTCACCAATATTTCAAAACACTTAATTGTTATTGTTCAACGGAGTTTGCTCAATCCCTTTTTTTTGATTATTCATTCTTCGATTCAATAACTCTTTGCGCAATTCATTATTAAAATCTTTTTCCAGCTTATACATCTTATTTACTCTTTCATCACTCATCAAAATCTTTCTAAAATCGGCATTGTACTTTTTTCGAACATTCAATGCTTTCTCTTCAAAAACCAGTTCGTTATCCATATTCTCTCTTCTGGCTTTTTTAAGTTCCTCAAAATAAATATTATGAACAGGCCAGAATTTCTGCGCTTCTTCTGGAGTTAAATTTAACTGACGGGTTATATAAGCAACTTTTAGGGCCTCAATATTATTTTTATTGAACTGTCTTTCTGGTTTGTTTTGTGCATTGGAAATACCTACTCCAAAACAAAAAAGCACAATGACTAATACTGTTTTTTTCATACAATGATTTTTAACTTCTTTTTCGATTGACAGTTTCACTGCCTACTTCTTTTAAATACTCTTTTAATTCTTCATCAGAAATTTGTTGAAAATTTCCTTGATTGATATTTTCCATTTCCTCTGGAATTGCTACATGCTCGGTACCAGACAATGATGCAGTGCTATTTAAATAGTCTTGCAATGCATCTTCAGAAGCCTGATTTAATGCTGCAGGAACATCAATCTTACTGTAAAATTCAAAATCAAAAGATTTGGAATTTTTATTGTTAAACATAAAACCTGCAGTAATTAATATGCCCGCAATCATAGCCGCAGCAGCATAGTTTACCCATTTACGAACCACCCTCAATTGAACAATTTTAGCTGATTCTTTAGTTGGTTGAATGGTAAAATCGGTAAAATACCCTTCAGGCAAGTTTTGAACAGGGGTCTTTGATATTTGATTGAGTAAAGGCGCGATTGATGCTAATTCCGATTCAACAGTAAGAGATGATTCTTTGGCCAATTGCAACATTTCACCAGAAAATGCATCGAAATATCCATTTGGCAGCGTCTGAGGCATGCTTTTAGAAATTCCCACCAAGAAAGGACTTATCTCAATTAATTCTGCTTTTATATCAACTTTCGTTTCCATGATCAATTCTTAGACTATTTTTTTAACTCAAGGTTTAACTATTTAGGATAAATTCTTCAATTTTTTTGGCTGCATGATGATAACTGGCTTTCAAAGCCCCCACGCTGGTATCTAATACAGAACTCATTTCTTCGTAGGGCATTTCATCAAAATATCGAAGATTAAATACCAGTTTCTGCTTTTCAGGCAGTTGTTGAATTGCCAGCTGTAATTTCCATTCCAATTTATTAGCATCAAAATGAGCATCCGCTTTTACTTTATTGCCTAAATCACCCGCTATTTCATCAAATGGCAAAGCAGATTTTCTTTTCAATTGTTCCAAAAAACTCAAACTCTCATTGGTGGCTATCCTGTACAACCAGGTATATAACTGGCTATCTTCTCTAAAATTCTCCAAACCCTTCCACACTTTTATAAATGTATTCTGTAATACATCATTGGCATCTTCATGCTCAACAACCATTCTACGTATATGCCAATATAGTTTTTCCTGGTATTTTTTTACCAAAGTGGTATATGCAGCATCTTTTGTTACAGCCGATTTAAACTGTACTACTAATTGTTGATCATCAGTTAACATGAAGGGGTGTTAATTAAAATTAGACCAAAATTAAATTGATGGGTTTAACCGAAGAATTAAAATGCAACAAAAAACAGTAAATTGAGGCAGAATTCTTCATATGCCCAATCAATCGAATATACAGTCTTTCCGACAAAACGTAACCGATAAATATACTATTTACAATAGTTTATTTGCTGCTCTGCCTTTTTCAGGTATTGCTAATGTGGGGGCACTATTACCCATTTTATTACAATCTTGTATAGAAGGGTATCAGGAAGGTAAAAATCCAATGGAAATCATTGACCATTTTTTTAGCCAGCATACCAACGCTTTGACCGAAAAAGATAAAGTAGCGCGCTTATTTAAATTTGTACAATATATAGAACGTCAGGTAGTATTATTTGATGCCATTGAAGATGCAGCATTCAGTTCTGTTAATAATATCAATGGCACAGGAAGTTTAAAAGCCTTGTACAATGAAGCATACTTTGCTGGAAAAATTCCTGAATTAAAAGAGAAATTAAGTCATTTTAAAGTGCGTGTAGTGCTTACAGCACATCCCACTCAATTCTATCCAGGAAGTGTTTTAGGCATCATTCACGATTTGGGAGAATCCATTGCGAAAAACGATTTTCAAACGATCAATTTATTCATACAACAATTAGGTATTACTCCATTTTTTAATAAAAAACAACCTACTCCATATGATGAAGCTATCAATCTCATGTGGTATCTGGAAAATATTTTATACCATTCCATTGGCAATATTTACAATTTTATTCAAAGAGATATTTTTGATGGAAATTTAGAAAGCAATAACCCATTTATTGAATTAGGTTTTTGGCCAGGAGGTGATAGAGATGGAAATCCATTTGTTGATGCTGCAACAACCTTAAAAGTAGCTGAATCGCTCAGAAGCGCAATCATTGTTTGTTATTATAGAGATATTAGAAAACTCAAAAGAAAATTGACATTTTCTGAAGTTGATGTTTTAATCAATGAATTAGAAGCTCAATTGTATGAAAATGTTTTCCGTCCAAAAGAAAGCAAACGCATACATCAATTAGAGCTATTAGAGAAATTAGGGAAGATAAAAACCATCATTCAAGAGCAACACCATGGATTGTATATTGCTCGTGTAGATAGCCTAATCAATAAAGTAACCATTTTTGGAACTTGGTTTGCTGCATTGGATATTCGGCAAGACAGCAGGATTCACACAAAAGTGTTGACAGATATCCATGAAACATATCTGAAAAAAACAGGCAAAGGCATTTTCCCTGCCGATTATGAAAAGCTTAGTGAAAAAGAAAAAATAAATGCATTAAGCAGCGTCAACCAAGTCATAGAAGTTTCGGATTTATCAGCACAAATTTCAAAAGACACCATTGAAAGCATTTATGCAATTCATTCTATTCAACAAATTAATGGTGAAGCTGGTTGTCATAGATATATCATCAGCAATTGTCAAACCGCATTGAATGTAATGGAAGTATTCACGCTATTTAGATTATGTGGCTGGAATACAGATCAGTTATCAGTAGATATTGTGCCGTTATTTGAAACCATCGACGATTTAAAAGATGCCGAAGTGATTATGGAGTATTTATATAATCTTCCGCTTTATAAAAACCATCTTAAAAACAGGAATCAACAACAGACAATCATGTTAGGTTTCAGTGATGGCACAAAAGACGGCGGATATTTACAAGCCAACTGGAGTATCTACACGGCAAAAGAACAGCTCACATCTATTTCACAAAAAAACAATATCAAAGTAAAGTTTTTTGATGGTCGTGGTGGGCCTCCATCTCGTGGAGGAGGAAAGACCAATAAGTTTTATGCCTCCTTAGGCAATAATATTGAGAATGAAGAAATTCAATTAACTGTTCAAGGGCAAACAATTACCTCCAATTTTGGAACCATTCAATCATCACAATATAATTTAGAACAATTACTCAGTGCAGGCATAAGCAATACTGTTTTTGCAGAAAACAGAAAACAACTATCAGCACCAGAAAGAAATATATTAACCGAATTGGGCAGGTTAAGCTATGAAGTATATCAGTCTTTCAAAGCGGACCCACAATTTCTTCCTTACATGCAGCAATATAGTCCATTGAATTATTACAGTAAATCGAATATTGCAAGTAGGCCAGGCAAGAGAGGAAGCGCTGATCAATTGAAATTTGAAGACTTAAGAGCCATCCCTTTTGTAGGGAGTTGGAGTCAGTTAAAACAAAATGTTCCAGGTTATTTTGGTGTTGGTTCAGCATTGGCAAAAATGAAAGCTGATGGACAATGGCCAGCCGTAAAATCTCTATTCAATAGTTCTCCCTTTTTTAGAACATTGATAGACAATAGTATGATGAGTATGCTAAAGTCATTCTTTCCACTAACTGCATTTGTAAAAGACGATCCCAGATTTGGAGCAGTTTGGAAAATGATTAAAAAAGAATATGATCTTACTGAAGAATTGGTATTGGATTTAGCAGGTAATAAAGAATTGATGCAAGAAGATAAAACAGGAAGAGCTTCCATTCTGATGCGCGATAAAATTGTATTGCCCTTATTAACCATTCAACAATATGCACTGAATCAGTTACACGATCATTCACTAGACGAAGAACTTCGAAATACTTACGAGAAGTTAGTTACAAGGTCTATGTTTGGCATTATCAATGCAGCGAGGAATTCGGCTTGATTATTCATATTTCCATTTCCAAAGATGAATACAGGCATATGTTCTGTATGGGCTCCACTTTGAAGACAATTGGAGCATTTTGGCTTTCATTATTTTTTTATCAGAAACTTCTAATTTATAGAGCTTAGCAATTGCTTGTTGTATTCCTAGATCGTCCACAGCAAACACATCTTCTCTTCCTAAACTAAACATCAATAACATTTCAACCGTCCACTGTCCTACTCCTTTTATTTGAACCAGCAAATCGATAATCGAATCATTATCCATTTTTGCTAACTTTTTATCATTGATTGAATGTTCGATACAGAATTCCGCTACATTTTTTAAGTAACCAACTTTGTTATTGCTTAATCCAATAGCTCGAAGTGTTTCATGAGATGTATTTAAAACTTGCTGTGGTTTTGGTTCCTTGCCATTATAAATTTCAAGGAATCTTTTAAAGATAACTGCTGCTACTTTTGTACTCAGTTGCTGGCTCATGATACTTGCCATTAAACGTATGGGGATATTTTTTCTGCACTTCAACTCATGAATTTCAGTTCCAAGTATAGCAGCTAGTTTTTTATCTTTCCGCAAATGTTCAATGTAATTCATAGGGTTAAATTACATCATTTTTCAACTATCTTTATATGCGTTTACTCTAATCTTTTATCTTTTATCTTTTATCTTTTATCTTTTATCTTTTATCTTTTATCTTTTAAAGTTTATCTATGAAACAAATCATGCTCTTTTTATTACTAAGTATTTTTACGAGTGTAAATGCCCAAACACCTGATCAACAAATCAGATCCATTCTGGCTGAACAAACCAAATACTGGAATAAAGGAGATTTGATCAATTTTATGAAAGGCTATTGGAATAACGATAGCCTACTTTTTGTAGGCAAAAGTGGACCTTCTTATGGATATGCCGCTGCATTAAAAAACTACCAAAAAGGATATCCCGACACTGCAAGTATGGGCAAACTGGCTTTCACTTTATTACAGGTAAAACCTTTAACAACAGATACTTGGTTTGTTTTAGGTAAATGGGCGCTAACCCGTTCAATTGGAAATGTAAGTGGACATTATACCTTGATTTTTAAAAAAATAAAAGGAGAATGGGTAATTGTGGTAGATCACAGCAGTTAGAAAATCAAATTATCTGAAATCTATAGGCTACCTTGTAATAAATATCCAATTTATCTACTCATATAGTATAAAACATTTTTATGATACTCATTTTTTTAGGCATCGTCATTCTAACCGTTTCATTTTTCGTCAATAAACAAAGAGAAGAATTTCAAAAATTGGCAAAAGGAATTCGTATTGCAGGATTAGCAATTATTATACTTGGTTTTTTAACTTCCTGTATCAAGCAAATTGATGCTGGTCAAATTGGTGTAAAATCATTATTTGGTAAAATTGATAATGATATTTTAACGAGCGGTTTGAATGTAATTAACCCATTAGTAGATGTAAAAACAGTGGATGTAAAAACCTTGAATTATACCATGAGTGGAGTGCACGACGAAGGCGATAAAGAAGGCGATGACGCCATTCGAGTGCTAACTGCAGACGGCCTGGAAGTGGTAATAGACTTAACTGTATTATACAGAGTAACCAGCGATGAAGCTCCTCGCTTAATTCGTGAAACAGGTTTGGATTATAGAGATAAAATTGTAAGACCTTTAACAAGAACAAAGATCAGAGACAACGCGGTATACTTTACTGCTATTGACTTGTACTCTACTAAAAGAGATTTATTTCAAGGCAGGATTTTCAAAAGCATCGATGCTGATTTTAAAAAAAGAGGGCTGGTTTTAGAACAGTTATTGGTAAGAAATATTACGCTTCCACAGAATGTAAAAACATCTATTGAAGAAAAAATTAAAGCAGAACAAGATGCCCAGAAAATGGAATTTGTTCTCCAGAAAGAAAAGCAAGAAGCTGAGCGTAAGCGTGTTGAAGCACAGGGTATTGCTGACTATCAAAAAATCATTAGCGCAGGCTTAGGAGATAAGCAATTACAATATGAACAAATTCAGGTAATGAAAGCCTTGGTAACCTCCAACAATTCTAAAGTGATTGTATTGGGTAAAGGAAATACGCCCGTTATCTTAGATACCAAGGATGGTAAAAATTAAAGGTCTTCGAAATGAATGGGCTTACTCCATAGGCGAATAACCCACCATAAAAAAAGGGTTAGGCTAATTATAAACCAGATATAGAATACAATATTTCCGGTACTGATTCTATCATGGATAAAGGCATAATCGTGCATTATACCCATGGTGGAATTGATGGCCATCCACAATAAGCCAACGGCAATGGTGTTCAATATTCGAATAAGGTATTCTCTAACTCCGGGTTCCAAAATGATTGATATTGTATAGATAAGTACAAAACAAATGCGCTTTTGTTTACTGCATCAGGTTTATTAATCAAAACTTTGATTACTTGCAGCAGCTAATTTGAGTATTCGATCAAATTGAGCTGGTGTAAGATCGTTATAGAAATAATAGATCGGATCTACGGGAACTCCATTTCTATGTACTTCGTAGTGTAGATGTGGACCAGTGCTCTTACCCGTACTACCGATATACCCAATCACTTCTCCTCGCTTTACACGCTCTCCTACTCTTGCTTTTATTTTATACATATGAGAATAAGTAGTTTCATAACCAAAACCATGGTAAATCAAAACCCGATTACCATATCCACCCGTATTAAATCCAGCATCTCTTACAACCCCATCTGCAGTGGCATAAATGGGCGTACCAGTAGATGCAGTAAAATCAAGTCCTGCGTGTAGTCTTCTGTCTTTATAGATAGGATCAATTCTGTATCCAAAACCCGAAGCTATGCGATCTAATTTTTTATTACTTACGGGTTGAATAGATGGAATTGCTGCTAATAATTTTTCTTTGTTTTTAACCAGATTGGTGATTTCATTAAATGATTTTGACTGAAAAGCCAACCTTAAAGAAAGATTGTTCAATTGATTAGCCATGCTATTGACTAATTCAGTTTCTCCTAAGCTTTGAACTAATTTTACTTCTTTTTTGATTTCCTGGTCTTTAATCCGTGCACTATCGGGTATAGGTGAGGATTCGAAAATAGATCGGTAAACATTATTGTCTCGATTCTCAATTTCATCCATTTGAAGCTCCAATTGCTTCACCCTTTCAACCAAAACACTATAGTTCTGCTTTAAATCATCGTTTTGCTGACGTAAATACTTCTCCTTCGGAGAATCGATGTACTGAAAAGTGACGGCAAAAATCACAATACCGGTAACAATTGAAGCAGCTATATACCCAATAACCTGCAATAAACGAACCCTAAGAGGAGTTGCCAGCTTCTCATAGCGCATTGTATGGGTGTTAAAGAAGTATTTTACCTTTTTCATTATAGTTCAATCATGGGGCAAAGTGGCTAAATCCTTACCTTTGCCATCCTTTGAAATGCTAACAAATATAGTTTCTACTGCCTAAATAGGCTATAAAAAGTAAACAATAATGACGAGTGCCGAAATTCGCCAACAATTTTTAGATTTTTTTGCTTCAAAAAAGCACCAAATCGTTGCATCTGCGCCAATTGTGGTAAAGAACGACCCTACCCTTTTATTTACCAATGCAGGGATGAATCAGTTCAAAGACTATTTTTTAGGGAATAAAAAACCAGAATTTAGCAGGGTTGCCGATACCCAAAAATGCTTAAGAGTAAGTGGTAAACACAACGACTTAGAAGAAGTTGGGGTAGATACCTATCACCATACCATGTTCGAAATGTTGGGCAACTGGAGTTTTGGTGATTATTTTAAAGAAGAAGCAATCGCTTGGAGTTGGGAATTATTAACTGAGGTATATAAACTCGATAAAGCCCGATTATATGTAACTATTTTTGAAGGTGATGAAAAAGAAGGATTACCAAAGGACAATGAGGCACTTGAATATTGGAAAAAAGTGATTCCAGAAGATCGTATTCTATTAGGTAATAAGAAAGATAATTTTTGGGAGATGGGAGATACAGGACCATGTGGACCTTGTACCGAAATACATGTGGATTGTAGAACAGATG
>JBBAJS010000018.1:0-83225 GCA_040403975.1 Sediminibacterium sp. | reverse complement strand
AACACTTAAATATACGCCACTCTTGAATAATTATCAAAAAAGTAAGCATTTGTAAACATAGACTTAGTGTTATACTTTTTGTATTGTCGTAACGTCAATGCACTTATACATTTTGTATTGGTGGGGGATTTGATGCTGGTTATACAATTTGTATTGTCGGTCGATGAGCAGGCCCTCCTACCATTCAATCTCTTTGTTTTTAAACAACTCATCTAAAGGGCTTAAGATATTTACCAGTTGACGCTTACTTACATGTAAATAACGCTCGGTTGTTTTGATATCAAAATGGCCCAACAATTCTTTAATATATCGAATATCGGTTCCTTTATCCAGCAAATGAGTGGCAAAACTATGCCTCAAACTATGGATGCCAACATCTTTCAATATTCCTGCTTTGGCTTTGGCATTGCTAAATATTTGTTGAACAGTTCTTGTGGGATACGCAGCCCCAGTTTGTTCAGATTCAAATAAATAAGTGATTGGCCTAGGTGAATATTCTTTAATATATGCCCTCAATATATCAAGCAGCATTGGGCTCAAATTCACAAATCGATCTTTCTTACCTTTTGCATTTTCAATGAATATCTGCATTCGTTCGCTATCGATATGGCTTATCTTCAAATGTACAATCTCACTCACCCTTAATCCCGCACTATAAGCAGTAAACAACATTGCCTTATGTTTCTTATTGGTTAAAGCATTAAATAATCTTCTTAGTTCTTCTTCGTTTAATAGTTTCGGAAGTTGAAGTGGCTTTTTGGGCCTGGGTATTTCCCAAAAAAATCTTTCCCGATGCAATACTTGCTCATAATAAAACTTTACAGCATTCATTCTGCTATGCAATGTGTTTTCAGATAAATGCAATTTTTCGAAACAGTAAACAAAATATCTTTTTAAGTGCTCTGGCATTAAATCATCAGCAGGTATTTTCCCCAATCTATACAACAACTGTTGCATCTCATTGAGATAGGTTTTGATAGTACTTTTACTATAAGCTTTCAGAATTAAATGATCCCTCATTGCCTTTAGAACATGTAAATTGATGGGATCTACAACTGCACTAAAATTATTTCTTTCATCCGGGGATTTAATGATAGCAGCGGACCCTTCTTGATGAAAGCTCTTTAAAACTATTTTTTTCATAACAACAGTGGTGGCAAATCTTTACTGCCAGTTTTTTGTAGGGGTTACTGTTGTATGGCTAAATTACTATTATTTTTTATACGGCGTTTCATTTTTTATCGCAATAAATGGTTGTGATAATTCCGATTTACCATCAGACAAAATCATTTTATAAGTCCCGGCTAGCAGGTATCTTTCATACTGTGTAAAGTAAGGCAAGTCGCTTGTTTGACGGCTTACAATCATATCCCACCGGTATTGATTAAACCCTTTTTCGCCTTGCAAATTGATTGACCATATTTTTTTATTGTCTTTATCCATAATGGAAAGCGTTACCGGTTTCACTTCCTTTAACCAAAACACAATATCCTTTTTCTCAAAAGTTCTGAAGTCGGGATTATTGGAAGCAGACTGAAACCAAGGAAGCTGTTTATCTTTTGTATCAAACAGATAATCTTTATCTGAAGAAATTTTTTGGTTTATAAAATCATGAAGAGGGTTAAGACTTATTTTATAAATACCTCTGCCATGCGTTCCAGCAATTAAATCGCCACTTGACTCATGAATCTCCAGATCAGCAATAGCAGCTCTGGGCATATTGTTACCTAGATAAGACCAGTTTTTCCCCCTGTCAATTGAAATGAAAACTCCACGAATAGTGCCTGTATATAAAATATTCTCATTAGTAGGGTCTTCCAAAATAACATTTACCGGCTCATCTGGCAGGCCAGCTGCAATACTGTTCCAATTTTTCCCATAGTCTTCCGAAACGTATAAATAACTTTTTAAATCATCATAATTAATACCAGTCATGGCAACATAAACTCTTTCTTTTTTAAAACGGGATGCACATATGCTCCGAATATAATTATTGGCTAGACCATGATCATTTTCTTCCCAACTTACTCCATCGTTTTGAGTAACCCAGAATGCACCTTTATCGGTACCTGCATAGAGTAAATCTTTTTGCAGATAAGATGCTGCTAATGCACCTGTGGAAAATGATTTCTTCTCATTAGTAGATGTAACAGTAAGGTTCGGGCTGATTACTTTCCATGCATCTCCCCTATTGGTACTTTTGAAAATATAATTGCCCCCATGATACAGTGTTTCCTTTTGATGTGGTGAGATCAAATAAGGTGTCATATAATTATACAACAACTCATCTTTTATTGCTGACGGAAGTTTAGGACGGATACCTTTTGTAGTGTCAGCCCTTTTATCAAGCCGTACAATTCCGCCATGTTGCGAACTATAATAAACGGTATTATCATCTTCGGGGTCCACCTGTGTTACGCAACCATCGCCTCCATCCCAGGGGTCGATCCATATATATTTCCAGGGGTCAGGAATTGTTGAATTAAATTCTTTAGGAGGTCCATATACTGTTGCATTGTCTTGAGTGCCACCATAAATCATATAGTTTTTCTGATCGATAGTGATGTCATAAAATTCACCAACGGGAATATTATTATAATGAAGCCATGATTCTCCTTTGTCGTAACTAACATAAAATCCTCCATCATTTCCGGCAGCTATATGGTTTGGATTTTTTGGATTGATCCATAATTCACATTGATCCAAATGAAATCCTTTTGCCAGACCATTATTTACACGGTTAACCTTGCCTCCGATAGTAGAAAATGTTTTTCCTCCATCCTTGCTATGGACCAGGCGTACGCCAAGACAATAAATTTCTTCATCATCTTTGGGATTTACATAAACATCAGTAAAGTACCATCCAACAACTGAGAAAAACTTCAAAGAATCTTTATGTGTTTTGTTCCAGCTGATACCACCATCCATAGTCTTATAAAGTTCCGCTGATGTGCCGGGAGAATTATCAAGGTTGTCAACTAGAGCATATGCTTTTAGCGGATTGGAATAGGATACAGTCAAACCGATGCGACCTGTTTTTGGGCCAGATGGCAATCCTTTATTACAGGCTATCCATTTTTTTCCTCCATCTGTACTTCTGAACACAGCACTGTTTTTTCCATTAATTCCTGGATACACTTCCCACATAGAAGCATACATGATTTTGGGATTAGAAGGTGCAATCACAATTTCATTGGCCCCTGTTGAATCATCGATATACAATACTTGTTGCCAGGTTTTGCCACCATTCGTTGTTTGATAAAGCCCACGATTTTTGTTTGTTGACCACAAATGACCCAGGACTGCTACCATTACTATATCTGGGTTTGTAGGATGAATTGCAATTTCTGCAATTGACCATGAATCTTCAAGCCCAATATGCTGCCATGTTTTGCCGGCGTCATTGGACCGGTACATTCCTGTTCCCGGCAAAGTAAAGTTTCTAGGTTTCTTTAAATTTTCTCCAGTACCGAGATAAATTATATTAGGATCAGATGGCGCCAGTTCCATATCGCCAATACCCAATGATGCCTGGTCCTGAAAAACACAATCCCAGCTAACGCCATTGTTTACTGTCTTCCATAATCCACCCGAACCAAAACCAACATACATCGTACCGGGATGTGCAGCATCTACCTGCACCACATCAGCTCTTGCAGAATTTACAACAGGCCCTATGGAAACCCAATCAAGTTTATATTTAGTGTCTCTCTTCATTTCTTTAAATGTTTGAAATGAGTTTTCTAGAGGAGACTGTATTTGTTGGGCGCTAATATTTACAGCTGAAAAAATGATAACGAAGTATGTGGCAAAAACTTTCTTCATTTTTTGGGTTTTAGAACTTATTAATAAAATCAGCTGCTATTTTAAATTAGTTTGACTTCATCTATAAATATAAGCAGGTTGGGTTGATAAACAGGTATGGTAAAGCTCAAAAAAATAGAATGGATATGTAAAACAATTGAATACATCTAATGCTGTCCATGTTTTAGATGCATTCTTATTTGAGCCGTAAAATAGTTTTTATTGGCTCAATTTATTCGTATATTTGAGCCGATTAAATAACCTGATCGACTCATCATGTATAATTGGCAACATAAAAATTGGCCTGAATTTAAATTTAACAGCTCATCAATAGACAATGAATTGATGAAATTCATGTTAAAAGCAGGAGAACTAAAAGGCATTATTTCTGCGTTACCAGATGCTATAAGTACCGAAACTATTATACAAATAATGGTCTCAGAAGCAATTAAAACTTCTGAGATAGAAGGTGAGATAATAAACAGGATGGATGTGATATCTTCTATTAGAAAAAACCTTGGATTACCAACATCAAAAGAAGCAAAAGATAAAAATGCCATTGGATTAAGCAAAATATTAATTGATGTAAGAAACACTTACAAAGAAGCGCTCACTGAAAGTAAAATATTAGAATGGCATAAATTGCTAATGGGGAATAATAAACATATCAATGCAGGCCAATGGAGAAAAGATACTGCACCTATGCAAATAATTTCAGGATCCTTGTCTAACCCAAAAGTTCATTTTGAAGCTCCTCCATCTAAACAAGTGTCGAAAGAAATGAAGCAATTTATCAATTGGTATAATAATACTGAAATTAGTTCTCCAATAATTAAAGCAGGAGTAGCACATCTTTATTTTGAATCCATTCATCCTTTTGAAGATGGTAATGGAAGAATTGGTAGGGCTATTGTAGAAAAAGTACTATCTCAAGGATTCAATAGCCCAATTATGTTTAGCATCTCAAAATCTATTGAAGAAAATAGGATGGCTTACTACAAAGAATTGCAACAGGCACAACAAAGTTTAGAAATTACACAGTGGATAGAATGGTTTGCTTCTGTAATTATTAATGCACAGAATGACGCAGAAAAAACAATTCAGTTTACCATTAAAAAAATGAAATTCTTTGATAAGTATGATAAAAACTTCAATGCACGTCAAAGAAAAGTTATCAATAGAATGCTAGAAGAAGGTCATGATGGATTTAAAGGTGGTATGAATGTAAAAAAATATTTAAGCATTACTGATACATCAAAAGCTACAGCAACAAGAGACTTACAAGAACTTGTAGAGACGAGTATTTTTACAATTAAGAGAGCAGGAAGGTCTACTAGTTATGAGATAAATATTTAAGGTAAGAATTGAAAAAACCGGGAATTGTCGGCTCCGCTACGCTTCGCCGACTTTCCTTGGTGGGAGGCTTTACACGACCCCCACGGCTTTGCCGTATAGAATTGTCGGCTCCGCTTCGCTGCACCGACTTTCTTGTTGGGGGGCTTTACACAAACCCCTACGGCTTCGCCGTTGTGGTTTGTTCGTGTCATCGCTTTTACGAGCAAGCTCGTAACGCTCCGCCACAAAAAAACCCCTCAACTTTCGTTGAGGGGTTCGTGTAGCGAGAATGGGAATTGAACCCATCACCTCAGGGTTATGAATCCTGCGCTCTAACCAACTGAGCTACCTCGCCGTAAAAAGATAAAATATCCTTTCGGGCTGCAAATATAGGGGGTTTCTGTAAAAGGAAAAAGGCTAGTAGGCCAACAATTTGCTGATTCGCTCTGCTACCTTATTGGCAGTAGGCAACATGGCCGATTCCAATGCCACATTAATAGGCACTGCAGGGAGGTTTTTGGCTCCCATTACTTCCACTTTTGCATCCAGAAAATGGTAGCAATCGTTGGATATTCGTAATGATAATGCTTCTGCAAATGAATTATTCTGCTGCTCTTCACTCAAAACCAACACTTTTCCGTGGCGTTTTACCGAATTAAACACCGTTTCTTCATCCAACGGGAACAATGTTCTAAGATCGAGCACTTCGATCTGTCCCGGATATCTTTCTGCTGCTGCCTTAGCCCAATAAACGCCCATTCCGTAAGTAATGATACAAACTGTTTCTCCTCTTCTGATCTTCTCCATATCTGCCTGTAAAATCACATTGGCCTTGCCCAAAGGAAGTATATAATCTTTAGAAGGTTCGATGGTACGAGCATCATCCGTTCCTGGCACTTTACTCCAGTACAATCCCTTGTGCTCTAACATGATCACCGGATTAGGATCTAAGAATGCTGCTTTCATCAAACCCTTCATATCTGCAGCGTTCGATGGATAAACAATTTTTATTCCTTTGATAGATAATAAAGTACTCTCAATACTTCCACTATGATAAGGACCACCTCCACCATATGCTCCTACCGGAACACGTAACAACATTTGCACAGGAAATTTTCCGTTCGATAAATAACAAGACTTGGCTACTTCGGTAACCAATTGATTCAATCCCGGATAGATATAATCGCCAAATTGAATTTCAACGATCGGCTTTAAACCCATCGCAGATAAACCTACAGTAGATCCAATAATATAGGCTTCCTGAATTGCTGTATTAAATACTCGGTTCTCTCCATATTTTTCTGCAAGTGTTGCAGCTTCACGAAATACTCCACCTAATCTTCCACCCACATCCTGTCCATATAAAACAGCTTCCGGATGTTCATCCATTATTTCATCAATCGCATGCAATGCAGCATCCACCATCATTACACGCTCACCCGATTTTGGAGAACGCATTCCTTTTTCTTCGCGAACGGTTGTTGGAGCAAATACATGCTCATCCACTGAACGGATATCTGGTTCGGCAGCTGCTTGCGCTAATTTAAAATCATTCAATACCAGTTCTAGCGTATCCGTTTCTATCTGATTGATCTCATGATCAGAAAACCCAACTCCATTCAACAACATTCTTAGTTTAGGAATTGGATCATACAATCCATGCTTCAATAGATCTTCTCTACTTCTATAAAATTCTTTTCTAACTCCACTGGTATGATGTCCGAGTAATGGCACTTTAGCATGCACAATTACTGGCTTTCTTTCGTTCCTTGCATAGTTAACCGCCTGCTCCATGGTTTCGTAACAACGCATGAAATCACTTCCGTCCACTTGCATTCTTTTCAATCCCTTAAATCCACATGCATATTCATATGCATTCATGGTTCTGATTTCATCAGCTGTTGCGCTGATGCTCCATTGATTATCTTGAACCAGGTATACAATCGGTAATTGTTTCAATACTGCAAACTGCAATGCCTCACTCACTTCTCCTTCACTCATCGCTCCATCTCCTAAAGAACAAATAACCACTGGAGATTTTCCATCAGCTGATTTGCGCAAAGCATTTGGATTGGATTTTTCTAAGAATTGAACCCCTTGTGCAACTCCTGTTGTAGGAATAGCTTGCATTCCAGTGGCACTACTTTGATGTATGATTGAAGGTCTGTTCTCGTCTTTACTGCTAGGGTGGCAATAATAAGAACGACCACCAGAAAATGGATCATCCTTCTTTGCCAATAGTTGAAGCATTAACTCATATGGCGTAAATCCAACAGCCAGCATTAAACTATCGTCTCTATAATAAGGGCTTACCCAATCACAAGGCAATAATTGTAATCCTGTTGCTAATTGAATGGCTTCGTGTCCTCTCGATGTAGAATGCACATACTTGCATATATTACGATTGGCATCGTAGGTTTCACTCATAGACTTTGCAGTCATCATGAGTTTATATGCTTGTAATAGTATGTTGGGTGTTAGCATTATTTAATTTCGAGTTCAAACATTTTTTGTTTTTCAAAATATCCTTCCAACACATCTCCTACTACACATTCACCTACTCCTGCAGGTGTACCTGTATAGATCATATCTCCAATATTTAACGAAAAATAATTGGATATATGCGATACGATTGTGTTAAATGAAAATATCATGTCTGTTGAATTACCCACTTGCACCGTTTCCTTATTATTCAACAAAGAAAAATGAATGGGGTTTCTCAATAATTCTTCTGTTAATGGCATCCAATCAGCAACAATGGCTGAATTATCCCAGGCTTTGGCTTTTTCCCAAGGCAATCCTTTCTTTTTTAATTCAGCTTGAATATCTCTTGCAGTAAAATCGATACCAATAGATATGGCATCGTAATAATTTTCAGCTTGATTTTCGGGGATGTACTTTCCGTTTTTAGAGATGCGTAGCACCAGTTCTATTTCGTAGTGTAATTCGTTAGAGAATTCCGGATAATAGAAAGGCGTGTTAGACTGCCACAGCGCAGTCTTTGGTTTCATGAAAATCACCGGCTCCTCCGGTACGGCGTTGCCTAGTTCTTTTGCATGATCGGCATAATTTCGGCCTACGCAAAAAATTTTCATAGTACAGTTTCATTTAAAATAGTAACCAGGTAGTCCTTTGATCAATCACTTTTAGGCGATTTGGGTACAGAGCGGACTACATAAATTATATTTCCAATGATAATAACTATGAAATATGCTTTTTTATTATGTGAAGGCTAAAGTATTTGCCATATTCATGGCTTTTTCGAGGCCGATAGCGGCAAACTGTTCAATAATGTCGCAACATGCCTTGATTTTGAGGTCTACAATGGGCTGTTCTGAAGGAAGCCATTTGCTTAAAACAAAGTCTGCCTGACTACCTTTTGGGAAATCATTCCCTATTCCGAACCTCAATTTGGCATAAACGTCGGTACCCAGGGTCAATTGAATGTCTTTTAAACCATTATGGCCCGCATCGGAGCCGGCACCGCGCAATCTTAATTTATTGATCGGTAAGGCCAGATCATCCACTATTGTTAGGGTTGAAGCGATATCCAGTTTCTCTTTATCCAACCAATATTTAAAGGACTTCCCACTTAAATTCATATAAGTGGTAGGCTTGATGCAAATGAATGTTTTTCCCTTCCATTTTACTTCGGCCACTTCTGCGAGGCGGTCTAATTTAAAAAACCCATTCTGCCTTCGTACAAAAGCGTCTAATACATCAAATCCAATATTGTGACGTGTATGTCGATATTCATCGCCAATATTGCCCAATCCAATAATTAAAAATTTATGCATACTGCTTACAAAAATAGCTTTTAGATTGATTGTAGGTCCATAAAAAAAGCCCGTTCAGGTAAACCCAAACGGACTCTTTTATAGTTTCTACTTGTATTATTTCTTCTTTTCGTCTTTTGCAGCAGTTGCTTCATCCTGCTTTAACTGACGGGTCATCACCACAGATGCAATAGGAATACGTGGTGAGTTTAAAATTTCGATATTAGGCGTTTTCACGTCTTCTACACGAATATTACCATTCAGATCAAGATCAGTAATATCAACATTAATAGTTGAAGTAAGGTCTTTAGGCAAAGCTTTGATTTTTAAAGACTTCATCTTAGTAACCAATTTACCACCACCTTTAACACCTACAGAAACTCCTGTAAATTTCAATGGCAATGTAGCTACTACTTTTTTGTCTCCTACTAACTCAAGTAAATCAACGTGGATTAGTTGATCACTCACTTTGTCGAACTGTAGATCCTTCAAAATACATTTGTACTTTTTGTTACCTACGCTAACTTCTGCTAACTGAAATTCACCAGTGTACACTAATGGCTTGAAAGCCTTAGCTGGAGCGTAAAAATTTACCTCCTCAGCACCCCCGTAAATTACACCTGGCACATTTTCTTGAGAGCGAATTTGGCGGGCGGCTTTTTTGCCATGTTCGGTCCTCAGAACACCTTCGATTGTAATTGTATTCATTGTTTAAAATTTTGGACGGCGAAGGTAAGGAAAAATCTGAATTAAGAGAGATGAAATAAGAGATAAGAGAGATGAAATCTGAATTATGAGAGAAGAATTATGAATTATGAGATATTATGTAGAGGAGATCAAATCTTGGGCGAAAAAGGGATGATCAACAGATATAAATAAATTGATATTTATAATACAATAAAAAAGAAGATATTAAATCAAATACCACACTTATGGTGAACTATTTAAGCAAATATCCGGAAGGGGCGTTTACGTTTTCCCATCCGATTCTTACGGGGTTCTTTTTGGAGGGTGAAAAAGCATAAAATTGACAGGTTACATTACCCTCATCATCTACATCTAACCATTTAATGGCATTGGTTTTTTGATCATTCAAAATAGTCATGAATAATTGCTGTTCAGACTCATCAAAAGTTTTTAAGTGAAGACATTTCTCTAAATCCATCTCATTCACCACAATTAGATTAAGAAACGAATCAATTTTTGCTTTCGCAAACTGTTCAATATTTGTTCTAGTTGTTGACAAAATTCTTTGTTGATAAATTGCATTATGTTCATCAGACGAAATTTCCGTAGAAATATTATCTACATTAAAAGCTCCATATGCAAAAAGGCTGCATGGAACAGAATATTGAAATAGCTTTTTACGATCAAATGATCGGATGGTTACGGTTAATTTCGCGTTACTAATTTTCCCCTTGTCAATGGTTATTTCAAGTGTATCCTTCATAATTGCATTAGAGAAATGCATGTATTGTTTTTTCTTTACAACAGATGAAAATGATGCACCTTTCAAGGTTTTCCAAACCTCTGTTGTAGGATCTTTTGCACCAGGTAATTGACTAAAGCCAATAACAGCTATCATGCAAAAAAGAAACACGAAAAAGTATTTCATATAGCAAGCTTTTATAAAAAACCTTTACTTATTTATCCCTACTCTTCAACTGAGAATGAATAAACAAGCTAGTGATACTTTTATTCTCATATGCATTCCTAATTGCTATTGCAAATAAATCGGCTACAGAAATCACTTTGATTTTACTCGACTCTTTTTGCAATGGTATAGTATCACAAACAATCAATTCTTCCAGAACACTGTTTTCGATATTTTCATAAGCATTACCACTCAAAACAGGATGTGTAATTAAAGCTCTAACACTTTTAGCACCTTTTTCTTTTAATAATCCTGCAGCTTTTGCGAGTGTACCTCCAGTGTCGCATATATCATCTACCAATACAATATCCTTTCCTGTAACATCGCCAATAACCACCATGCTGGCAATTTCATTGGCTCTTTTGCGATGTTTATCGCAAATCACCATTTCTGCATTGAAATAACTGGCAATTTCTCTTACACGATTGGTGCTACCAACATCCGGTGCAGCAAAAGCAAGATTGGATAATTTTAATTGTTCGATATAAGGAATGAAAATGGCTGAACTATCTAAATGATCTACTGGCACATCAAAGAATCCTTGAATTTGTGCTGCATGTAAATCCATGGTGATGATACGATCGGCTCCAGCAGCTTCTAACAATGTTGCAATCAATTTAGCGCCAATAGCTACACGGGGCTTGTCTTTTCTATCTTGACGGGCAAAACCATAATAAGGAATTACTGCAATTACTTTGTAAGCACTCGCTCTTTTCGCAGCATCGATCATCAACAAGAGTTCCATCAAATTTTCAGTGGGTGCATAAGTGCTTTGCACTAAAAAAACATAATCACCACGAATACTTTCCAGAAAAATAGGTTGAAACTCGCCGTCACTGAATTTTTGGATATTGATTTTTCCAATTGAAGCGCCAAAACGATGAGCAATTTTTTCTGCCAGCTTTTGAGAACCTGTGCCGGAGAATATCTTAACAGAAGGATTCATAATAGTAGTGGGTTGCGTTGCGCGAAGATATTAAACCGATTAACAAATTGTATATTGATTTTGCAATTGTTTATAATATGAGGAAATATTCTATCAAAGACTGGGCAAATGATGATCAACCGCGCAAAAAACTCATTTTAAAGGGTGCTGAAGCATTAACGAATGCTGAATTATTGGCAATTTTGATCAATTCGGGAACTCCTACTCATTCTGCATTGGATATTGCGAAGCAATTGCTCCTATTTGTTGGAAATGACTTACTCAAATTAGGAACTATGAGTGCAAAAGAGATGGCAATGCTGCCAATCAAAGGTCTGGGAGAGGCTAAAGCCATTGCTATTAAGGCTTCCCTCGAATTAGGCATACGGAGAGATGTTTCAAAACACGTGAAAGTTCAAATAACCAGTAGCAAAGATGTTGCTCATTTTTTAAAAGCCAATTTTCAATACCACCAACGAGAAGTATTTGCGGTTTTATTTTTAAACAGGGCAAATAAAATTATTCATTTTGAAATTGTCAGCGAAGGTGGTATAACCGGCACTGTGGCCGATCCCAGAATCATATTAAAGAAAGCAATAGAACACCAATCCACAGGAATTATTCTATGCCACAATCATCCTAGTGGCAACCTCAAACCCAGCACAGCAGACGAAATGCTCACCAAAAAGATCAAAACAGCCGCATCATTTATCGACATTTTAGTAACAGACCATATCATCGTAAGCGAGGAAGGATATTTCAGTTTTGCAGATGAAGGAATGATTTAAAAAATCACTTCATTTAATGCTACAAACAAATTGTATAGATTCAATGAAATTGCAACTCTCGCTGTTTAGAAATGCAACCCTGTATTGCAAAACTTACAATTCGCATCATTTCTAAAAGGCTCGTTTTTGCAACTTCATTGAATCATATATTTTATTATTATGAAGAAGTATTATTAAAATGCTTGGAGAAAAAATACCGAATGAACTTTAGAGAAATACCGTCAATAATTGATTGAGAGAGGCGTATACAATGAAATCTGTTTGAGCTCCGACTTGTCGGAGCGAGTTATTTCATTGTAGCCGAATGAAAGAAATTATAGGTATTTCTCTGCGTGAGTGAGGTGTTTTTATCCAAGCATTTAAAATTAAAGCAATACATTTCTCAGCAGTGAGCGTTGCAAAAGCAATGTGCCATGGACTTTCATGGCGAGTTATTTCATTGTAGCCGAATGAAAGAAATTATAGGTATTTCTCTGCGTGAGTGAGGTGTTTTTATCCAAGCACTTAAAATGAAAAGAATATTATGCTTGCGCCGTTGGTCCTCCGAAATGCATCGGAATTTCAATTTGCTCTAAATCCTGAACAGCTCCATTTGCGGCTTCAAAACGTTCAATGTTTTCTTCCAAGGCTTTCATAAAACGCTTGGCATGCATAGGAGTAAATATGATTCTAGACTTTACTTTACTTTTTGGTGTACCCGGCATCACATTCACAAAATCTATCACAAATTCGGCATTACTATGGGTAATAATCGCCAGATTGGCATAAGATCCCTCAGCTACTTCCTCGCTGATTTCTATATTCAATTGATTGGTAGGTTGCTGCTCCATAAATAATGATTAAGAACAAATGTACGGATGGATTTAATAATTTAAAATAAATAATAAAAACTTTACATGATGGAACTTATTGTTGGGTGCAATTCGTTTAGAACAAACATCATTTAAAAATAAGTAAGCCAAGTGAATATGCGTGATTTAACTTATACGTCTATTGCAAAAAAGTGCTAATTTTATACATTAACAAATGCAATTTTTGTTCATCAAAAAATGAATACAAACATCTTAAATGATGACCTTAAGAACTAAACATGAATAAAGAATATGTGATAGAAACATATAACGTTGATAGAAAATTAATAGAAGATTCTATATACCTATCTACTAAAGTGGTTAAAATGGCCACTTTTTTTGAGATAGATATTACTGCACTAAGATCAAAGATCAAATCACAAAAAAAAGAATCAAACATATCAATAATTGCAATTTTGTTTTTTTGTTATTCGAAAACTTTAGCTGCTCATAAGCGGGTATTTGCTTTAAAAAATAATCATGACAAGCTGTATCTGTTTGAAGATGCTGATGTTTTTTTTCCTTACGAAGTTGATGGCCATTCAAATCAAAAAAATATTGGAAGAAAAATATTTAAAAAAGCCAATCAACTTTCACTAAATGAAATTGCGGCTCAATTAAATGATTTACCGAAATCATCCAATGTATCATCGCCTCAAGAAAAAAAGTTTCTGGCCTTACCAAAGTTTCTCAGGCATTGGATTTATGATTACCATTTTAAAAGGCCTTTAAATAGAAAAGCAATGTTTGGCAATGCATTTTTTTCTATCGTAGTAAATGCAGTGAAATCAAATTCTATTTCAGCTTATTCCTTGCCATTTAATTTTCATCCAATTGGAATGTTCGTTAGCCTTGCTAGTTATGTGAATGAAAATGGGCAGAACAAAACAAAAATTGGAGTCACTGTTTCTGCTGATCATGCAATTATTAATGGAGCAGATATGGGTAGATTTTGCAATGACTTTATTTCCAATATAGAACAGTTTTCTTTCAAATAATATGAATCAATCTAAATTAAAGTCCGTTCCATCTATAAAAATTGTATTTCATGCACTAGGTCTGTTGCGCAATCCAATTAAAGAAATCACCTTAATGTCAAAAAAATACGGTGATATTTTTGAGCTGGGCAATATCAATACTTTCGCTAACCAAAAAAGCAAACCAGCCATTTTTGTTCATCATCCTGATTACATTAAACATATTTTAAAAGACAATCAAGCCAATTATTCCAGAGGAATTGTATTTAAAAAAAGGAAGGATCTGGCTTGCATAGACAGTTTTTTGGGTAATGGAATATTCATGAGCGACGGAGCTGTTTGGGAAGAACAACATAAAATGTTACGCATTTTATTTTCAGGTGAATCCTTAGAAAAAACACATACTGTAATTCAATCAGAAACAGACCAGTTAATTCTTGAATGGAATGCAAAAATGACTATTTCAAATAAAATTGATATAGAAACAAGTATCCATTTTAGAATGCTACGGATACTATTTAAAAGTTTTTTAATCACTGCAGAAGACTTCAACTACTTGGAGATCTTTGACACTTTCCAGAATATAATGAAGGCTGCCAGTTTTAAAGAATCGGTTAGCAACTTTATTAAAATAGGATTACTAAGAGCCATAGGTATAAAGAGAAAACCAATCAATCATGAAATACATGTTGAAAAATTAGACCTTTTGGTAAAACAGCTGATTGAAAGACTTCAAAACAACAAAAGTGAATGCGGAGCATTAACCCAGCTATTGCTTGAAAAATACAATTCAAAAGAAATAACCTATCAGGAAGTAAGAGACACTGTAATGAATTTCATTTTTGCAGGTTTTGAAACAAGTGCTGCCGCTATTTCTTGGTCTTTATATTGCCTGGCAAAGTATCCAGCGGAACAAGAAAAAGTGGCAAATGAAATTTTACAAACTAAAATTAAAAACAATACCGATCTAATTCAGGTCAATGAATTACCCGCTTTAATCAGATTTATCAAAGAATCCATGAGATTCTACCCACCCGTTTGGTTATATATAAGGGAGTCTTTAGAAGATGATTATATTGGAGATAAATATATCCCAAAAGGGAGTCTTATACTTATTTGTCCTTTTGCGCTTCACCAACATGAATCTTTTTGGAAAAACCCTGGCTTATTCCAACCAGAAAATTTTGAAAAAGAGAATTTGCAAGGCAAAGCATTTGTTTATATGCCTTTTGGCCAAGGAAAAAGAATGTGCCTGGGCCATGCATTGGCCAATATTCAAATGCAGATCATATTATCAAAATTGATCGGTGAATTCAAGTTTGAGAAAATCTCCAGAAAAGAGCCAACAATCAACCCAGCCATCATTATTAAGGGTGCCAAACCGATATCCCTAAAAGTTACTAAAAGATAGAATTACTTTATTTAACTTAATTTCGCCGCATGTTATTACTTGATGGAAAAATCGCCGCAGCATCGGTGAAAGAAGATTTAAAAAAATTGACTGCTTCAATTGCTGCATCCGGAAAGCCTGCGCCTCATTTAGCTGCTATTTTAATTGGCAATAATGGAGCCAGTGAAACCTATGTTGCCAGCAAAGTAAAAAGTTGCGAAGAGTGTGGATTTAAATCTACCTTAATTCGCTTTGAAGAAACAGTGGATGAAGCCGAATTATTGTCGTCGATTCAAAAGTTGAATACTAATAAAGACATCGATGGAATTTTAGTGCAACTTCCATTGCCAAAACATATCAGCGAACAAAAAGTAATTGAAGCAATTGATCCTTCAAAAGATGTGGACGGATTTCATCCTTCAAGCATTGGAAAATTAGTCCAAGGCTTACCTACTTTTATTCCGGCAACACCATATGGCATTTTGTTAATGCTCGAACATTTCAACATTCAAACAAAGGGCAAACATGCTGTTGTGATCGGAAGAAGCAATATTGTAGGAAGACCGATGAGTATTTTGCTGAGTAGTAATATTGCTCAAGGAAATTGTACAGTTACCATTTGTCATTCACATACGCATAACCTGAAGGAAATTTGTTTACAGGCCGATATTATTGTAGCTGCATTAGGTAAACCTGAGTTTCTTTTACCAGAAATGGTAAAAGAAGGAGCTGTAGTAATTGATGTTGGCATCACCAGAGTTACAGACCCTACAGCTGCAAAAGGTTTTAGAATTAAAGGAGATGTGCATTTTAGTACAGTTGCTCCAAAATGCAGTGCCATCACACCCGTTCCAGGAGGTGTTGGTTTAATGACAATTGCTGGATTATTAAAGAATACCATGCAAGCATATCAAAATAATAGAGGGTAGTATGACCACCATTCAAACAGCAAGCAGCATTCCTGTAATGGAAGCTTTTTATACTTTACAAGGTGAAGGTTTTCATCAGGGTAGGGCTGCCTATTTCATCCGATTGGGAGGCTGTGATGTGGGTTGTTTTTGGTGCGATGTAAAAGATAGTTGGGATGCCAGTAAACATCCGCAATTAACGATTGATGAAATTGTTAATGGAGCTATAGCTCATCCTGCTAGATTAGCAGTTATTACCGGAGGTGAACCTTTATTGCATGATTTGAATGCATTAACCAATCTATTAAAACAAAAAGGGTTCGAAACAAATATGGAGACCTCTGGCTCATCGCCATTAACCGGCACCTGGGATTGGATCTGTTTATCTCCCAAAAAATTCAAAGCTCCTCTGCCTGAAATTATCAGCAAAGCCAATGAGTTAAAAGTGGTGATTTACAATAAACACGATTTTGAATGGGCAGAACAATATGCCGCATTGGTGAATGATCAATGTTTACTCTATTTACAACCTGAGTGGGATAAAGCAGCAGAAATAACACCTTCCATCATTGAGTATATTCAATTAAACCCTCAATGGAGAATGAGTACACAAGTACATAAATACCTTAATATTCCTTAAGACTTCCTGAATTGTCACGGCTAAGTCAATAATTGCAGCATGTACCTCGTTCTACAGTTTCATGACAATTGCACTTTTTAGTAGTTGCACCTTTGCATAAGAAATTCGGATTATGTTGAAGAGCTGCTTACTGGGACTGATTTTTTCTTATACATGTGCAACTATCTATGCTCAACAATCGGATACGCTCTCTGGCGTTGGAAATGAAGTGGTGGTAACTGCCACTAAAACAGAAAGAAGATTAAGCAATGTAGCTGTTCCTGTTAGCATCATTTCTCAAAAAAAAATTCAACAAGCAGGATCCCTCAGATTAAACGATATTCTTCAAGAACAAACGGGCATTTATTTGACTTCTGGTTTTGGTACTGGGGTTCAAATGCAAGGGCTTAGTCCAGACTATACTTTGATTTTAATTGACGGAGAACCATTGGTTGGAAGAACGGCTGGCGTACTAGATTTAAACAGAATCACTGCAGGAAACATCAAACAAATTGAAATTGTAAAAGGACCTTCTTCTAGTCTTTACGGCAGTGAAGCGATGGCTGGTGTAATCAATATTATCACAGATAAACCAAATAGAACTACTTTAAAAGCTTCAGCCCGTTATGGAAGCTACAATACATCAGATTTGAATTTGAGTGGAAGTATTCGAAAAAACAAATTGGCATATCAGGGATTTGTGAATGGCTATGCAACTGATGGTTTTAGCATTCGTCCCAATAGTGTTGAAAGATCAATTGCGCCTATTAAGCGCTTTACGATGCAACATAATTTAAATTATTATTTTTCTCCTAAAACCAGTGCTTCTTTCAACTTTAGAATGAATGAAGAGAAGATCATTAATATAATTGCCGTTACTAATAATGGTACAGTTACTACTTCAAATGGTGTAGAGAAAAACAAAGACTATAATGCTACTTTTCAGCTTGCCCATCGATTCAACAATCACTTAAAAAACAGTTCCAGAATTTACGGAACAAAATATGAATCTTCTCAAGAACTCCTTACCAGCAATGGATCACCCTACACAGACTATTTTAAACAACAATTTGGAAGAATAGAGAACCAGACCGATTATACAATCAATGACTTAATTGAATTAAATGCTGGCGTTGGTTATACAATAGAAACAGCCAATAGCAACCGTTACGACAAAACAGAGAGCACCAAAAAAAATCAGATCGGCTATGCTTTTTTACAAACTGAATGGAGACCAATTCAGCAATTAACGCTGGTTGCTGGAGCAAGATATGATAACAACGAATTATACGCAGCAGCATTCAGTCCTAAACTTGCATTGCAATACAAGATCAATAAAAGCTTCCATCTTAAAGCAAGTATTGGCAGAGGTTTTAAGGCACCAGACTTCAGACAACTCTACCTCAATTTTACCAATGCAGCCGCTGGCGGATACAGTGTTTTCGGAACTGTTGAAGCACAAAAAATAATCACCCAATTAAATAGTATTGGTCAGATAGCTAGTTTTGAAAATGACTTTTATAAGTTGGGAGAACTCAAACCTGAATTCTCAACTGGAATCAATATTGGTGGAAGTTTTAAACCAAATAACAAACTACAATTCACTTTTAATTTCTTTAGAAATAATATCGAAAACCTGATCGATAGCAGACTAGTAGCATATAGAACTGGTGGTTCACAAATTTTTAGTTACCTGAATTTGAAAAATGCATTTACCCAGGGTGTTGAAACCGATATTCATTACCAATTATCCAAATCATTCAATGTAAATGCGGGCTATCAATTATTACTCACTGGAGACAAAGATGAAATCAACAAAATAAACGATGGAAAAGTATTTACCAGAGATGCAAATGGATTTAGCAGATTGATGCTAAGAAGTGAATATGTTGGTTTGCCCAATAGAAGCAAACATATGGCCAATTTTAAATTGCAATATGAAAAGAACAATGCATTTGCCAATATCCGTTTGATATATAGAAGTAAATGGGCAGTTACCGATACCGATGGCAATGGTCTATTCAATACCAACGATGCATTTGCCAAAGGATTTGTTCAGGTAAATACCGCAATTGGAAAAACAATTGCTCAGCAATTCAATCTACAAATCGGTGTAAACAATTTATTGGATTATGCGGATGTGAGCAATTTACCCAATATGCCTGGAAGAAATTTTTATACGACCATAACCTATCAATTTATACAAAAAACTAAAAAATAGACATATGAAAAAAGGAATCATGATGATTGCATTGATTATTAGTTTGGCTTCATGCAGTAAAGACACCAACACAGTCAATTCCAACACTACTCCTGTTAGCTCAGTAACAGTCAATAATTTTGCAGCTGATACAATTATCGGATTAACTGCACAGGGCATCCCCTATGGTGCTGGCAAATACACTTTTTATAGTTTGGAAACCAATAAATCGGTAGCATCTTCTGACAGTGCAACCACAAAATGGGATCTAGGATTTAGAGGAACTTCCATCATTGTAAATGGTGGCAATAGCGGCCCTGGATCAGGTGCTGGTTTTGTGTTTGTTGGATTATATAATAATCTTAGTACCATTCCAGCTGATTCTACTTTTAAAGTGGATAATGCCCCTACTTCTTATGCAATTACTGCAGGGAGTAATAGAGGATGGTATGTATATGATGCCATTAATAATTTAGTAAGTCCTATTCCTGGAAGAGTTCTGGTGATCAGAACTGCATCGGGCAAATATGCCAAAGTAGAGATCTTAAATTATTACAAAGGTGGCGTAACCCCTCCTGCATCTGCTTCAGATGCGATCAAATTAACTGAACAACGTTATTATACTTTCCGATTTACCTATCAACCAAACGGAACAAAGAATTTTTAAGTTGGATATATTGAATGATGCCCTGCAACCCAAAATTGCAGGGTTTTTTATTTTAACAAAATAGTGCCCATTTTTTTCCGATATTGTTTACTGAAAATAGATGAAAGCATATTTTACCATATTGATTCTTATAGTGGCATTATCATCAGATGCTCAACTCAATTATAGTGCAGATCGGGTAAGTCCAAAAGTGTTGGCTATTTATGAAAAAGCGATAACGCTGTTAAGAGAAGAGTCTTTCAAAGAAGCTGTACCATTATTATTAACCACTGTAAAAGAAGACAGTAATTTTGTAGATGGTTATTTATCGCTTGCTGGAACATTTGGCGAATTAAAACAATACCAGCGATCCATTCAGTTTTATGAAATAGCTAAACAAAAAGATTCAATTTATTTTTCAGTATATCAGCTTCCTTATTCAATTAATCTGGCAGGCAATGGTCGATTCTCAGATGCATTAAAAGCAGTGAACCAATTTCTACAAATTCCAAAATTGAATGAAAGAAGTGTTAAGAGTGCCAGCTTTAGAAAAAAGTGTTTTGAATTTGCATTGGACTATGCTGCTAAACATCCTCCCAATAACTATCAATTTAATCCGGTAAATTTAGGGGATAGTGTAAACTCTCCTGCTGCAGAATATTATCCATCGGTAACAGTAACGGATAGTTTATTGGTCTTTACAAGAAGAGGCAATCAAATTAGAGAAGATTTTTTTCAAAGCACTATTCAGGGAAATCAATTAGGCAAAGCCAGTTTAATAAAAGGGGATATTAATTTCGAAGCACAAAAAGGTGCCATCACTGTTTCTCAAGATGGTGAATGGATGTTGTTCACAGCAAGATTTACTGAAGGAGGCTATGGCAATTTCGATTTGTATATTTCTTATTACACACCACAAGGATGGAGTGAACCACAAAACCTGGGAGAAAGTATTAATACAGAATTCTGGGAAAGTTCTCCTACCATTAGCCCCGACAAAAGAGTACTTTATTTTAGCAGTAATAGACCAGGTGGATTTGGAGGTTCCGATATTTACATGAGTCGTTTACAACCCAATGGAAAATGGGCTGCTGCTGTAAATATGGGCCCAACCATTAATACGGCAGGTGATGATCAAGCACCTTTTATTCATGCTGATAATCAAAGCATGTATTTTACTTCAGATGGTTTACCTGGTTATGGTGGATCAGACTTATACATCGTTCGAAAAAATAGTAAAGGAGAATGGGGTATTCCGGAAAATCTGGGCTATCCAATTAATACGATTGAAAATGAAGGTAGTCTGGCAGTTTCTGCAGATGGCTTAACTGCTTATTATGCAAGTGACAGAAGTGATAGCAGAGGGCAACTTGATTTGTATAAATTTGAAATGCGGCCAGATATAAGACCCAACAGAACATTGTATGTAAAAGGAAAAATCATCGATAAAAAAACGGGCAAGAAATTACCTTCTTCTGTTGAGCTGATCAATAATGCAACAGGAACCGTGTTGATGAAAGTGCAAACGGATGAAACTGGCGAGTATTTTATTACTTTACCCATAGGAAAAGATTATACCTTCTCTGTAAACAGAAAAGGATATTTATACTTTAATGAATTATATGAACTTAGCAACAAACAAGCAGACAGTGTTTATCAAAAAGATATAGCATTACAGCCAATAGAATTGAATGCTTCATTAACTTTCAGAAATATTCAATTTACTACCAATTCATTCCAACTTCCACAAGATGCCTATATTGAATTAGAAAAATTATTACAGGTACTTATAGAAAATCCTTCTCTTCAAGTAGTAATTAGTGGACATACCGATAATATTGGCAAGCAATCAGACAATCAAATTCTTTCACAAAACAGGGCCAAATCCATTGTAGACTGGCTGATCAATAAAGGTATTAATACCAACCGACTTAAATTCAAAGGATTTGGAGATAGTCAACCTATTGGAGACAATAAAACAGAATCAGGGAAAGCCAAAAACAGAAGAATCACCGTTACAATCACCCAGATTTAAGGTATTTATACCCTATTCGTTGATCCATTTTTATTGCATTTTGGAATAAAGATTTTATGCATCCAGATTTAAGGCATCGGATTGCCCTTACGATGGTTCCAACCATCGGACCAGTTTTACAAAAAAAATTGCTGGACCATTTTACCAATGCAGCAGATATTTTTAAAGCATCTACAAAAGCATTGTGTCAAATAGAAGGTATTGGTGAATGGACTGCCAGTAAAATCACTGGTTGGAATGATTTTAACAAAGTAGACGAAGAAATGAATTTCATTCAAAAGCATGCCATCCAAGCATTATTGATTGGCGAAAGTTTATACCCTCAGCGATTACTAAATTGTTACGATGCCCCAACTTTACTCTATTATAAAGGCAATGGATTATTGAATGAAACAAGAATCATTAGTATTATTGGCACTAGAACCAATTCACATTATGGAAGGTTGGTCACTGAAAAACTAATTGAAAAATTGCCATCAAACACTTTAGTAATAAGCGGTCTGGCATTTGGCATTGATGCAATAGCACATAGAGCTGCACTTAAAAAAAATCAAAACACCATTGGTGTATTAGCACATGGATTGGATAATTTATATCCAAGAGCACACCGATCATTAGCTAAAGAAATGATTGAGCAGGGTGGCTTACTCACAGAATTTAATCGCAATACTCCAACAGATAAATATAATTTCCCAAGAAGGAACCGCATTGTAGCCGGCATGTCTGACGCTACTGTTGTTATTGAAACTGGCGTTAAAGGAGGGAGCATGATTACTGCAGATCTGGCTTTTCATTATAACAGAGAATTATTTGCAGTACCCGGAAAAGTCAATGACCCAAAAAGTAGTGGATGTTTAAAACTGATTCAAGAAAACAAAGCCATATTGTTTACCTCTCCCGAACATTTATTGGAAACATTAAACTGGTCAGTTCAAAAAGAACCCTCTAATAAACAATTGGAACTATTTGAATCACTCACCAATGAAGAAAAAATAGTGATGGAGATATTGCAAAAAGAATCGGCTATTTCAATGGAAGAATTGTTTATTAAAACAGGTTTTAACGCAAGTAATATGGCAGGCATAATACTGAATCTGGAACTTCAGCATCTCGTTCAAATTATACCTGGGAAAATGATTGCGTTGGTGTAGCTTTTTTATTCCATCGAATCAATAAGTAGAATGCAAGCAATGCAAAAAAACCGGGCAATAAAAATGCATAGGTGAAATGATCCGCATTGTTATTGTATATCCAAGCAGAAAAAATAGCCCCAGTTCCAATCCCAATTTCTAAAGCAATGTACATGGATGCAATGGCTTTCCCCCTATTTTCTGGAGCACAAAGATCAACCGTCCATGCACTTAAAGCAGGACTATTAATTCCCCAACTCAATCCATAAATAACAGAACCTATCATCATTAATGGTACCGAATTTGAAAATGCCAGAACGATCAATGCAATCACCAGTACAAAAGAAGATACCAGCAAAACGGGCACCCTTCCAAACCGATCCGATACTTTCGCTGCTACAACTCTTATTAATAAGGAGGCAATAGTAAAAAATGCAAAGAACAAACCCTTATTGTGCAATCCTAAATGTTCGCTTAGATCGGGTGCTATGGTTAATATCGTTCCAATTGAAAAACAAAGTAGTAATGTAATAATGGCCGGCCTTAATGCGGTTTTTTCGAATATTTCTGTTCTGTTAATCTTCAATAATTTCAGTGTAAATGGCTGTGGGTCTTTTAATGTTTCTTTTACATTGTATAAAATTCCAACAGATGCAAGGGCAAATCCTGCAGACACATAAAACATGATGTTATAACTAAAATAGTCTACTAAATAACTGCCAATCATTGGGCCTGCTGAAGACCCTAAAGTATAACCGATCGATAATGCACCCAATGCTTCTCCCCTTCTGGATTCATGCACTACATCTGCACCATATGCCGAAGTAGCGGTGGGCTTAAACCCGGTTGAAAACCCATGTAAGAATCGAAGGAATAAAAAGCCTGCTACGCTGGTAAGCATTGGATACAATAAACTACATACCACACAAACCAATGAACCAAAAATCATTACTGGGACCCTACCTACTGTATCGGTTAGTTTTCCACTAAAAGGTCTGGAAATACCAGCCATTAATGTAAATAAAGCAATGATTAATCCCTTGTATTCAGCTCCCCCTAAAGAGGTGAGATAGCCTGGCAACTCAGGAATCATCATATTAAAACTAGTGGCAAACAAGAAATTGCTCAAGCAAAGAAGCGCAAACTGAAAAGTAAAATAAGGTGTAGTTGCAGTTGGCTTTAATTCAGACATTGTTCGGAGCAGTCAATTTTAAGAAAGATGCGAAGTTACTATAAATATTTTTGGAGGGAATTTACTCACAGGACTATCTTTGCACATGGCAACAAACCTCAACCGCTCCACAAAAAGCAAAACCAATTCCCGTTTATTTGGTGAAGGATTAACTTTTGACGATGTTCTGCTGATGCCCGCATTCAGCGAAGTACTTCCCAGAGAAGTGAACATAAGTGCTCATCTTACCAAAGACATTATTCTAAATGTGCCCATTTTATCGGCTGCTATGGATACTGTTACAGAAGCCAATTTGGCCATTGCACTTGCAAGAGAAGGTGGCTTAGGAATTTTGCACAAAAACATGTCGATTGAAAAACAAGCCGAACAAGTACGAAAAGTTAAACGTAGTGAAAGTGGCATGATCATCGACCCGATCACTTTATTAGTTGATGCAACCATTGGAGATGCATTATTATTAATGAAGGATAATAAGATCGGAGGTATTCCAATTGTAGATGGTGGCGGAAAATTAGTAGGAATACTAACCAATAGAGATTTGCGTTTTGAGACCGATAAAAAACGCAAAGTAAAAGAAGTGATGACAAAAGAAAATCTCATCACTGCCCCAGAAGGCACCGATCTTAAAAAGGCCGAAAAAATATTACAGAATTATAAAATCGAAAAACTGCCTGTTGTAAATAAACAAGGCAAGTTGATTGGATTAATTACCTATAGAGATATTTTACAAATCCGCAATTTCCCAAATGCTGTAAAAGACAATTTAGGCAGATTGCTTACTGGCGCTGCATTAGGGATTACCAAAGATTTAATGGACCGAGCATATGCATTGCAACAAGTAGGCGTAGATGTGGTAACATTAGATAGTGCTCATGGCCATAGCAAGGGAGTGATTGAAGCGTTAAAAGCATTGAGAAAGAATTTCAAAAATTTACAAATTATTGCAGGCAATGTAGGAACTGCTGCTGGTGCTAAAGCTTTAGCTTTGGCTGGCGCCAATTGTGTTAAAGTAGGAATTGGTCCAGGCTCTATTTGTACAACCAGAATTGTTGCTGGTGCAGGTGTGCCTCAATTAACTGCAGTGATGGAAGCTGCTGCTGCCTTAAAGCCGTTGGGTATTCCATTGATTGCAGATGGTGGTATTCGATATACAGGCGATATGGTTAAAGCTTTGGCTGCTGGAGCCAATATGGTAATGATGGGAAGTGTGTTTGCAGGTGTGGAAGAAAGCCCTGGTGAAACCATCATTTATGAAGGAAGAAAATTCAAAGAATACAGAGGCATGGGAAGTTTAGGCGCCATGAGCCAGGGAAGTGGTGATCGATATTTTCAGGATGTAGAAGCCGATATCAAAAAATTTGTACCAGAGGGAATTGAAGGAAGAGTTGCTTATAAAGGAAGTTTAAGTGAGATCATTTATCAATATGTTGGTGGATTAAGATCTGGAATGGGTTATTGTGGTGCAAAAAATATTGATGCATTGCAAAAAGCTACATTCATTAAAATCACCAATGCTGGAATGAAAGAGAGCCATGCACATGATATAGATATTACCAAAGAAGCACCTAATTATAGCAGAAAATAAGCAACTAAAAATAATTGATAGTGAAAAAAACGCAATTGCTTGGATTATCTATTTTTTCAGGTTTATTGCTATTTGCAGCTTGGCCATCATCTCCTTTAACCTGGGTTATATTTATTGCATTTCTTCCTTTATTGATAGCAGTACAATCAGTTAATCAACCCAAACAGGTTTTTGCTTATAGTTTTATTGCAATGCTTATTTGGAATGCAGCTACCACATGGTGGTTATGGAATTCAACAAGCGTTGGAGCAATCGCAGCAATTATAGCCAATAGTTTATTGATGTGTTTGCCTTGGTGGGGTTATGCCATTTGTAAAAAAAATTACAACAACAGTATTTCACTTATTTGCTTGATTATATTTTGGCTGGGTTTTGAATACATCCATTTAAACTGGGAACTCAGTTGGCCTTGGTTAACTTTAGGAAATGTTTTTGCCAATCAACCTGCTTTCATTCAATGGTATGAATTTACTGGAGTAGGCGGAGGATCATTATTAGTTTGGTGCATGAATCTCTTGGTCTTTGAAGCATACAATGCTTTTATCAATAAATCAACCAATAGAATCATCATTCAAAAAACAGCAATGGCTATTGTTATTCCAATGATTGTATTTGGAATCAGTATTTTACTAAAACCTAAAGAGCTTATTGAAAAAAACAAGAACAATATTGTAATCGTTCAACCCAATATAGATCCTTATCAAAAATTTGAATTAAGCAACGCGAGTCAGCAGATCAATTTATTATTATCACTTTCAAAATCAACTATAGACAGCAATACCCAATTAATCATCTGGCCAGAAACAGCGATGAGTGTAGCAGAATGGCAGGAGAACATTACCATTAACCCTTATTATCAACCCATCTTTGAATTTGCCAAACAGCATCCGAATATTACTATTCTATCTGGTATTGAAACTTTTAAAAATTATGGAACAGTAAAAGAAACACCTACAGCCCATGCAAGTTCTTCAGGCATGTATTATGATGCATTTAATGCAGCGATTGCCATCAAAGCAGGTGAACCTATTCAATTATATAATAAAAGCAAACTGGTACCTGGTGTTGAGTCATTGCCTTCTTTTCTTCGTTTCATGAGTCCGGTGTTCGAACAATTTGGTGGAAGTACTGGCGGATATGGAAGATCTGCTACTTCATCAGTTTTTAAATCGTCTGGAAATGAAATAATCGCAGCTCCAATTATTTGTTATGAAAGTATTTATGGAGAATATGTAAACAGTTATGTTCAAAAAGGTGCCAATCTCTTAACCATCATCACCAATGATGGATGGTGGGGGAATACTCCAGGGCATTTACAACATTTGGCCTATACCAAGTTACGTGCTATCGAAACCAGAAGATGGGTCGCCAGAAGCGCCAATACTGGCATTTCTGCAATCATCAACGAGTATGGAGAAATTGTTGAACAACAACCATGGGATAGAGCTGCTATCATTAAATACAATATTCCACTCAACAATAAAATCACTTTCTATGTTAAGTACGGAGATTATATTTTTTTAATGGGATTAGCTGGCTCATTGATAATTATACTAAATGGTATTTATCACAAAATAAAAAAACGATTCATTTAATTTAACTCATTCCAATTAACCATTAAAATGAATCAAGCGCAATCAACATTGCAATACAACAAATACGGTAAAGGATTTCCTGTTATATTATTACATGGTTTTGGCGAAGACAATACTATTTGGAATAATCAAATTGTTTTTTTAAGCAATCATTGTCAATTAATCGTCCCTAATCTTCAAGGGACTGGTTCATCTCCATTAATGCAAGATAAATCTATGCTAAGCATTGAAGCTATGGCAGATGATATCAAACAATTATTAGTTGATGAAAATATCGATCAATGTATTGTATTGGGGCATAGTATGGGAGGCTATATTACATTAGCTTTTGCAGAAAAATATCCTCAATACCTAAAAGGATTTGGTTTGATTCATTCAACGGCTTATGCAGATAATGAAGAGAAGAAAAAAAATCGACTAAAGAGTATAGATATCATTGAAGAATATGGTGGCTATTCATTCTTAAAAAATACCATACCTAACTTATTTAGCGTAAAATTTAAATTTAACAACGAAGAGTCGGTGGAAGAATTAATTCAAAAAAGCAAAAGTTTTAGCAATACTTCACTGCAAGCTTATTGCCATGCTATGATGACCAGGCCAGATCGGACCAATGTGTTAAGCAATTCTAAACTACCTATTTTGCTGATTGCAGGAACAGAAGACATAGCTGCTCCTTTGAAAGATCTAAAAGAACAATCTATTTTATCCAATTTAATTGATTTTCATATTTTAGAGCGCGTTGGTCATATGGGAATGTGGGAAGCGCCTCAGGAGATCAATCAATTAGTATTAACTTTTATCCACCCATTTTTATAAAAATTTATATGACAAAAACTATTTTAATTACCGGTGCTACTTCAGGTTTTGGAAAATCAATTGCTGAAACATTTGCTGCCGCAGGTTGGAACTGCATCATTACTGGAAGAAGAGCTGATCGCTTAACCGAATTGTCCAGCCAACTCACCAATCAATTCAATGTAAAAGTATTGTCTTGTTGTTTTGACGTACAAGATAGAAATGCAGTTTTTGAAACGATTGAAAACTTACCAGCTGAATGGAGATCGATTGATGTATTGGTGAATAATGCAGGATTGGCTTTAGGTAGAGATAGTTTTGAAAACGCATCACTCGATGACTGGGATACCATGATCGATACCAACGTAAAAGGATTAATGTATGTTACTAAAGCAGTCTTACCCATTTTTATAAATCAACAAAAAGGGCATATCATTAATATTGGATCAACCGCTGGTAAAGAAGTATATAAAGATGGTAATGGGTATTGTGCTTCCAAACATGCTGTAGATGCTATAAGCAAAGCAATGCGTATTGATCTATTGCCTTATAAAATAAAAGTAACCGCTGTTCATCCTGGAGCAGCTGAAACTGAATTCTCATTAGTAAGATTCAAAGGAAATGAACAAAAAGCCGATATGGTCTATGATGGATACAAAGCTTTGGGAGCAAAAGATGTAGCGGATATAGTTTTTTATACTGCTAATTTACCGGAGCATGTTTGCATTAACGATTTAACAGTTACCTGCTTATCGCAAGCAAACTCATTTTATTTGCATAAATAATAAGTGGTTCAAGTAAAAAGTAACAAGTGCAATCATTTATAATCGTAGATGGCGAATAGCCTGATTAGTTGTATTGAACTCTGCAACTATTTCATTCAGAATTTCAGCGGCAGGTTTTATTGCTTTAATAAGCGATGATACCTGCCCTATTTCTAATTCGCCTTCTACGAGGTCTCCTTCAAACATTCCTTTCTTGGCCCTTGCCCGCCCAAGTATTTCTTTCAATTCATTTTCATTAGCACCTTTTGATTCAGCCTCATCAACAGTTTTAAAGAAATCATTTTTGAGCAATCGAACAGGCACCAGTTTTTTCATACTTAATTGAGTATCTCCTTCTGCAGATGCAATAACAGCATTTTTAAAATTTTCGTGAGAAGAGGCTTCTGCACTGCACACAAATCTGCTCCCTATTTGAACCGCATCTGCACCTAAAGCAATTGCAGCCAACATTTGTTTACCTGTAGCAATTCCTCCAGCTGCAATTAATGGAATACTAATAGCTGCTTTCACCGCTGGTATCAACACCATTGTTGTAGTTTCTTCACGACCATTATGTCCCCCTGCTTCAAAGCCTTCTGCAACAACTGCATCGCATCCAGCTTCTTGTGCTTTTAAAGCAAATTTGCTGCTACTTACTACATGAACCACTTTTATTCCATTCGCCTTTAGCTGATTGGTATAGGTTTTAGGATTACCAGCACTGGTAAATACTACTGGAACTTTTTCTTCGATGATAATATGAATAATCTCAACAATATTCGGATACAACAAAGGAACATTCACTCCAAATGGTTTGCTGGTTGCGGCTTTACATTTTTGAATATGTTCTCTTAATACTTCAGGGTACATACTACCTGCTCCAATCAATCCCAACCCACCAGCATTACTCACCGCACTGGCTAAACGCCATCCACTAGCCCAAATCATTCCTGCTTGAATAATAGGAAATTGAATATTGAAAAGGGCAGTAATACGTGATGGCTTTGCAGTAGTTGCCTGATCCATTGTTAATTATTGTAGTTTGAACTATAAAGCTAATCAATGCGCTTTATCCAAAATCAATTTCTGTATTATCTCCAATATTTAAACTTCTGCTGAGTCCTTTTACAGAAGCATCACTACCAATAAGTGAGTTATCTAAAACTACTTCAAATAAATTGGTATATGAGCCTATAATACTTTCGCGAACAATTGAATGTTTAATACTTGTATTGGCACCAATTGCCACATGTGGTCCAATAATCGAATTGGCAATATCACAGCCTGCTCCAATACTTACTGGGGGTATAATAATGGTATTTAAATACCCATGGTTGAAGTCGGTATTCCCTCCAAACTTTTTTAACAAGGTAGCATTGCTCTCTAATAAAGTTTCTTTTTTACCACAATCAAACCAATTCTTTACCTTAAAAGATTTGAACTGCGCCCCTCTTTTAATCATACAGTCGAGGGCATCAGTTAAATTATATTCTCCTTGTGTTTTAATGTCTTGCAAAAACAAATGATGTAAACATTCAAACAAAAAATGAGTTTCTTTGATTTTGTATAAACCAACCAAAGCCATATTGCTTTTTGGAATAGCAGGCTTCTCTACTACTTGATCGATAAATCCTTCTTCATTAATAGATGCTACTCCAAAATTTCTTGGATCGTCTACTTTTTTAATGCCCAGCATACTATAAGGACTATCCACTACTTCCTGTACATCGTATTCACAAATGGTATCTCCCAAAACAACAAAAACCTCATCTGTTCCAACAATGGATTTAGTGAGTTCAATGGCATGCCCTGTACCTTGTCTTTCATTCTGAAAAACGAAATGGGTAGTCAGTTCAGGATAAGTTTGATTAACATAATCCTGAATTTTTTCTCCCAAATAGCCTACAATAAAAATAAATTCATGAATTCCTGCATCTTTTAGCTGGTCTACAATAAAACTTAAGATGGTTTTACCGGCAATAGGAATTAGGGCCTTTGGTTGAGTATATGTATGCGGTCTGAGTTTAGTTCCAGCACCAGCAACGGGGATAATTGCTTTCATTTTTAGGTTCTTTATCAATCCAAATGGCCCCTTAAAAAGATATGTACAACTCACACAAAAGCCAAATGGACTGTGAAAATAGCAAATAACGCGAATTAACCAACTATTGTGGGGAAATCATGGTTAAAAATGGGTTATTAAAATATGGTTCAGACGAGGTGATGGATTAACTTCGCCAAAACTTTTTTACATGCAGAGAGATATCCTGGTTTTTGACCTCATTCGCAAGGAATTAGAAAGACAACGTCATGGAATTGAATTGATTGCGTCAGAAAACTTCACCAGCTTACAGGTAATGCAGGCGATGGGAAATGTGATGACCAATAAATATGCAGAAGGGTATCCTGGGAGAAGGTATTATGCAGGTTGCGAAATTGTTGACCAGACAGAACAATTGGCAATAGATCGCTTGAAACAGATTTTTGGAGTAGAATATGCCAATGTTCAGCCTCATAGTGGTGCACAGGCAAATGCTGCAGTTGCTTTAGCAGTTTTACAACCGGGTGATGCTACATTAGGTTTAGATCTAAGTATGGGTGGTCATCTTACACACGGAAGTGCAGTAAATTATAGCGGTAAATTATATAAGCCCCATTTTTATGGTGTAGTTAGAGAAACTGGTTTGATTGACTATGACATGCTCGAATCGCAAGCAAGGGCAGTTAAACCCAAATTGATTTATTGCGGTGCAAGTGCATATAGTAGAGATTGGGATTATGCCCGCATTAGAAAAGTGGCCGATGAAGTAGGTGCATTGGTGATGGCTGATATCGCACATCCTGCAGGATTGATTGCAAAGAAATTATTGAATTCTCCTTTTGAACATTGTCATTTTGTTACTTCTACTACACATAAAACTTTACGCGGACCAAGAGGAGGCATCATCATGATGCACAAAGATTTTGAAAATCCATGGGGTTTAAAAGATGTAAAGGGCAATATCAGAATGATGAGCAATTTATTGGACATGGCTGTTTTCCCAGGTATTCAAGGTGGACCGTTGCAACATGTTATTGCAGCTAAAGCTGTTGCTTTTGGAGAAATTCTTTCAGAAGAATTTTTAGTTTACCAGCAACAAGTGCAGAAAAATGCACAAGCAATGGCCGCAGCATTTGTTCAAAAAGGGTACCATATTATTAGCGGTGGAACTGATAATCATTTAATGTTGATTGATCTTCGCAATAAAAATATCAGTGGTAAAAAAGCAGAACAAGTATTGGTTCAGGCCGATATTACCGCCAATAAAAACATGGTACCATTTGATGACAAAAGCGCATTTGTAACTTCTGGAATTCGTTTTGGTGTTCCAGCAATTACTACCAGAGGATTCAAAGAAGAGCATATGCAATTTGTGGTGAATGTAATTGATAATGTGTTGATGAATGCTGATGATGCCAATGTAATTGCAACTGTTAAGAAGCAAGTGAATGAATTCATGGAGCAGTTTATTCTATATCCTGAAATGGTTTAGAGAGAAGAAAGATGAAAGAAGAAAGATAAAAGATGAAAGATGAAAGATAAGTTAAAGTGTTTGTAGATTTAAAATAGTTATTATGATACAAAGAATTCAAAGTATTTGGTTATTGGCGGCAGCGGTGTTAACTGGCCTGAGTTTTAAACTGTCTTTTTTCAGTGGTAATAAATTAAATGCAACTACCAATGTAAAAGAATGGATAGAATTCACTGCCAATCAAAGTGTATTCACCATGATTATTGCGGTGGCCATTGCTGTTGCTGCTTTGATAGCGATTTTTATGTACAAAGACCGCAAGCGTCAAATGCTGGTAACATTGAGTACAACAGTTGTATCAATCATTCAGATCTTTTTATACTTCAATGCTAAATCTACATTCTCAGAAGCCAAGCTCGACCTTGGGTCACTACTTTGTTTTGCTGTACCTGTTTGCTTAACATTGGCAGCAAAATCGATCTACAGCGACGATAAATTAGTGAAGAGTGCGGATCGATTGAGATAGATAAATTGTCGATTAATAATTCTCCATCTCTTATAAATTATTTACAAAAATGGCGCAGTTACACTGCGCTTATTTTTTTTGATGCCAGCTGGTACTCCAGCATAAACCAATTCACCACCTGTATCACCTGCCTCAGGGCCAAGTTCAATCAGCCAATCCGCAGATTTGAGCACATCGGTATTGTGTTCAATCACAATCAATGAATGCCCTTGTTCTATCAATGCATTGAAAGAGGCTAACAATTTTTTTATATCATGAAAATGTAAACCTGTAGTAGGTTCATCAAAAATAAATAATACATGTCCGATTCCTTTTCCTTTGCCTAAGAAGCTGGCTAATTTTACTCTCTGCGCTTCTCCACCACTTAAGGTATCGCTGCTCTGTCCTAATTTGATATAGCCCAAACCAACGTCCTGTAAGGGTTGTATGGCTTTCTGAATGGCTTTTTCTTCTTTAAAAAATTCAATGGCTTCATCAACACTCAATTCCAATAATTCATAAATGGATTTGCTATTGTATTTTACTTCCAGCACTTCCTCTTTAAATCTTTTACCGCCACATGATTCACAGGTTAGATGCACATCCGCTAAAAATTGCATTTCTACTACAGTTTCTCCTTCACCTTTACAAGTGTCGCATCTTCCTCCATCTACATTAAATGAAAAATGCTTGGGTAAGAAGCCTCGCATTTTTGCCAGCCCTTGTTTAGAATACAGATCTCTAATTGAATCGTATGCTTTAATATACGTGATAGGATTACTTCGTGAAGATTTTCCGATCGGATTTTGATCGATCATTTCAATTGAATTAATTGAATCGATATCTCCTGATATATTTTTATGCATACCTACTTTATCTGCTGGCTCACCTTTTATTTTCTGTAAAGCAGGATACAATATTTGTTTGATCAAAGTTGTTTTACCACTTCCACTAACACCCGCAACAACGGTTAAAGTATGGAGCGGAAATTCAACTGTAATATCTTTTAAATTATTTTGCCTTGCGCCTTCTACAGAAATACTACTGGTCCATTTTCTAACTTGCTTAGGCGCTTCAATACTTAATTGACCTGTAAGGTATTTACCAGTCAAACTATCTGGATGATGTATAATATAATCGTAATTGCCTGCTGCAACTACTTCACCACCTAAATGAGAAGCCAATGGCCCCATATCAATAATATGATCTGCTTCTCGCATCATCATTTCATCGTGCTCCACCACTACTACTGTGTTGCCCAAATCTCTCAATGATTTTAATACGTCAATTAATCTTGCTGTATCTCTAGAATGTAAACCAATGGAAGGCTCATCTAAAATGTATAAGGAGTTGGTTAAATTACTTCCTAAACTTCTGGTGAGTTGAATTCTTTGACTCTCACCTCCACTCAATGAATTGGCTAATCTGTTTAACGTAAGATATCCCAACCCTACATCCAATAAGGTTTTGATACGCTGGTATAATTCTAATAAAATTCTTTTGGCCACTTGTTGATCATGCTCAGATAGTACTAAGTCATCGAACCAGATTTGCAGATCCCGAACAGGCATATCACACAATTGAGCAATATGCATTTCTCCAACTTTAACATACAATGCTTCTTTGCGTAATCTGTATCCATTGCATTCAGTACAAGCAGTTCTTCCTCTATACCTGCTCAACAATACGCGATATTGTACTTTGTATAAATTGGTTTCAACCTCCTTAAAAAAATCATTGATTCCCAAAGCACCAGTTGCCCCATTCCATAATTGATGGTACTGCTCTTTGGTTAAATCCATGATGGCTTTGTGAATGGGAAAATTAAACTTGGCAGCTCCTTTTATAAATTGTTCTTTCCACCATCCCAATTTCTCTCCCTTCCATGGTGCAATAGCACCTTCATACAAAGAAAGTCGTTTATCGGGAATCACCAAGTCAGTATCAATTCCCAGCACTTGCCCAAAACCTTCGCAAACAGGGCATGCCCCATAAGGGTTGTTGAAAGAAAATAAATTAGGAGATGGTTCTTCAAAAACAATACCATCGGCTTCAAACTTATTACTGAAATGAATCAGTTTAGATCCATCAATTTCAATATTCATTTCTCCATCGCCTTCATAAAATGCAGTTCCTACAGAATCGGATAATCGATGCAGATCTTCTTCATCAAAGGTTTTCACAACAATACGGTCGATGAGTACAAAAAATGATGAGCCGGTGGCAGAAACTTGCTTTTTCAAAGCGGCATCAGTTAGTTCAAGCAGTTCTTCGATACGCTTTACTTCCCCTAACTCCTTAAAATACATTCTTGAAAACCCTTTCTGCATCAATATATTCAACTCCTCTCTAATAGCTCTATTGGCATGTTGCTTAAACCCAACCAGTATAACAATTTTAGTTCCATCTTTTAGTTTGGATATGGCATTCATAACATCTGCCACATCATCTTTTTTGACTGGCTTTCCCGTAACCGGCGAAATAGTTTTACCAATACGAGCATACATCAAACGCAAGTAATCATAAATTTCCGTCATACTTCCTACGGTACTTCTGGGTGTGCGGGTGATTACTTTTTGCTCTATGGCAATAGCAGGGCAAAGCCCTTTAATATAATCTACATCAGGTTTTACCATCCTCGCCATGAATTGACGGGCATAAGCACTCAAACTTTCTGCATAACGCCTTTGGCCTTCTGCGAATAAAGTGTCGATGGTTAAAGAAGACTTTCCGCTACCAGATACACCGGTAACTACGATGAGCTTATTCCTGGGAAAATTGACTGAAACGTTCTTGAGATTATGCGTTCGAGCACCTGTTACCACAATATCTCCGTTTAATGTATTGGCTATAAGTGATGCTTCTGGTGCTTTTTTAGTTGTCATAGTGAATTGTCCTAACTGTACAAAAGTAACAGAATATTGCAGCTTTAGTTGAGCAAATGATGAATAAGTATCAAAAAATCAATGATTTAGAATGTGTATAACCTCAGTGACCAAAAACATGATTTCCACAAAGTAATTGTGAATGTAAAAGAATTCTAATTTGTTCTCGATTTAAAGTTCGTTATCCAATATCCTGATTTTTTGAACATCCTAACTCAAAAACCTAAACTATGAGAACAATGGACCATGCGTCTGATAATGAGTTGATAAGGGCCTTTCAAGATGGCGATACCGATGCCTTTGAAACACTCATCTATCGTTACAAAGACAAAATCTTTTCTTCTATTTTGTTTTTCGTGAAAGACACTTATTTGGCTGAAGACCTATTTCAGGATGTGTTTATCAAGATCATAGACACTTTAAAAAACAAACGCTATACCGAAGAAGGTAAGTTTTTACCATGGGCTTTGAGAATTGCCCACAACTTATGTGTAGATTATTTCCGCAAAGTAAAACGCACGCCGGCCATTAAAACCAGCGACAACAAAGATATTTTTGATGTCTTGCAAATTTCCGAAGAAGCTCCAGACGGAAAAATCATGCAAGGCCAAAGCCATGATAGAGTTAGAAAAATGCTCGACCTTTTACCAGAAGAACAAAGAGAAATCATAGTCCTTAGGCATTACGCTAATATGAGCTTTAAAGAAATTGCTGAAATTACCAACTGCAGTATTAATACTGCTTTGGGTAGAATGAGGTATGGTCTGATCAATCTTCGGAAAATGATGACCGAAAAACAAATTGCACTTTAACAAAGAACCCCTGTGAGCAACGGGGGTTTTTTATTCTTCCTCTTTAAGCTTCTGAATATCTTTTACCAATTGTTCCATTTCTAATTGCAGGGTACCATTATAGATTCCCCTGATTCTTTTGGTTTTATCTACCAGCAATACATGTTCGGTGTGTAAAAACTGACTACTGTCTTTGGTGAATCCTAGATCTTCTTCTGCAAAATAAGATTGCCTGGCCAACGTATAAATCTCGTTCTTCCCACCAGTTAATAAATGCCAGTTGCTTTTTTGAATTTGATTGGCTGTTGCATATTTTTTTAACCTACTCACCGAATCAATCCAGGGCGTTACACTAAAAGATAAAATCACCAAATTGGTATCATGGAGAAAAGCTTTCTCTACTAATTTCATTTGTTTGGTCATTACAGGACAAATGCTGCCACAACTCGTAAAGATAAAATTAGCAACATGAATTTTTCTGTTGATCTGGTCTTCAGAAATGATTTGATTGTTTTGATCGGTAAATGAAAAATTGCCGATTCTATGATTGATTTTTTGGTCAACTTCCTTATCGGAATGTAAAAATGTTGGCGTGAATTCGGGTGTATTATAATACGGAAGTACTTTCTCTTGCTGGGTTGTAGAGCAAGCAGACAAAATTAGCATTACGAAAAATAATTTATTTCTTAAAGATGCTGTCCGATACATTTATACAATTTTTTGTTCCTAATAATCCAAACCTTCTTCCATTAATGATTACATAATTGGCTTTTATTTTTCCATTATCATACCACCATTTTTGGCTTCCTTCTTCATGACCTTTTGCATAATTCATTTCTCTGGTTAAATTACCCGCTTCATTCCATTCTCTACAAAGACCTTCATATTCATCATTCACAAAATGATATTCTAATTGCTTTTTTCCATTCTCCCAGTAAATAGTATACAGTCCTACTTTTTTTCCATTTTCAAAAAATCGACTCTCTTTTATTTGATGACCAGGATACCATTTTTTCCATTCTCCATGTTCTAATCCTTTAAGATACTGCTGTTTAATTGATGTATCTGTTGTTGAGGAATACAGCGCAAACAAAAATCCTGTAAAAGGCTGATTCTTTTGATAAATTATGCCGTTTTGATTTTGAATGGAACTGTCTGATTGATTAACCAAAAGGGTTGTTGTGCCTTTTAGCTTCTCAGACCGAACTGCTTTGTCCTGTTCTTTATTCGAAAGATTGCATGCAAAGAACAGCAAACAAAATCCAACTAAGCATTTATTGAGTAACTGTGCCTGGTGTACCATAATAACCGCTTCCGTTTAAATAAGGATCTGTTGCATTAATATGATAATGATAAATACCATTCGGATATTCTGTTGTAGCATGAGAATGTCCATGATAAGCATCTAACATTGCATTCGTTACAGCAGCTCCATTTTCTGTTGGCCCATATACAGGATACCCATCTAACAAAAATCCTAGAAGGGCAGACTTAGATGCTTTCACTGTTGTGAGGTATAAAGGTTCTACATGGTAATGATATCTCCCACCAGGTGCAGGATGCCCCCAGGATTGATCAAAACTTACTACTTCCCCAGTTAATGGTTGGTTGGGTCCGGCATATTGGTTATAGAAAGGCACTCCGTTCAATGCTACACCTATTGCACCTAAAGCAGTTGCAGGATGGGTTGCAGAAACCTGTGGATTGATAGGAATTTTGAATGTATATGATTGCGTAATAATTGAATTGGGGTTTTTAGAAAATGTATTCCCGCCAAATGTGGTACCACTAAAGTTTTCATATAAAGGATCAGTAGTTGCATAATATATGCTTTTGTGATCAGGAGCACCATTTGATTTGATGGTAATATATGTACCATCAGATGTAATGCTACTTGCTCCATATATCTTCAAATAAACTGCTGGCACGTTAGTACTGGTAGTTGTTGAAGATGAAGCAGTATCTGCCGATTTTTTACATGCACTCGAAGCAATTAAAACTGATAAGAGTAGGGCGCTAATGGTTTTCATAAAATGTAATTTAAAAGATGAAATTTTCGATTGCCAACTTGAATAATTAGACGTAGCATTCAACAAAAACACTCGCTCACCTATTGAATTAATTTTGATCAGGTGGTGGAGGCGGTCGATGTCCACGAGGAGGTGGCGGCCCCTGACCATCGGGTGGAGGTCGATGACCTTGTGGAGGCGGTGAACCTTTTCCATCTGGAGGCGGTCGATGCCCTTCTGGAGGTGGACCCTTCCCATCTGGTGGAAGTCGATGACCTTCTGGATGAGGACCCTTCCTATCTGGAGGCGGTCTTTGTCCTTTTGGAGGAGGTGGACCTTGCCCATCTTGCGGTGGACGATTGCCATCAGAAGGTAGTGGACCTTTTGGTCGATTCCGCATTTGGATGATGGCTTCCTGAATAATCTGATCGAATTTTATTTTTTGAGCTGAATCACAAATTTGCCTAACCGCTTTAAAATGATTTAGCGTAGTTATATCCAACCCTTTTTCAGCTGTTGCAATTTTATTCCAAGCATTATTTATAGTGATGCTGCTTGCAGTATCGTTTTTAACCAATGCAAAAAAATCATTTTTGTACTGCTCTATTTCTTTCCTGATTGGATCCACTGCATTGCGATGTTCATTTCTTAAGGCTTCAAAAGCAGTTTGCTGTGTACCTGAAAATTTCAATTCATTGGTTAAATAATCTCCACCTTTATTCATTCTGAGCGGAGGAAATTGGTTATTATTTTCAGGCAAAGATTGGCGCCACCAAAAAATACCAAAACTCACAATATTGGCTACCAATAATACAATTACGATGATATTTAAACTACGGTTTTTAGATAATTGATTCATACAATAAGTTTAATAAACAGTAGTGGTATTTAAATTGTATTCACTTGAAAAATCATTTACTGATGATGCTTTTTTTGAAATACCTATTTGTGATTGATGCCGATTATTGGTTTGCTTGATCAGCAAAAAAGCATTCATAACAAAGACGAATGTTAGTGCTCCAATAATCAATACAGGCTTGAACTGGAATATAAAAGAATGTGATTTTTTTTCTTCGAACGCATTCATTTTATGCATTAGTTTAGCATAAAAATAGGGCGATGGATTGGCCCGTTGTATTCCCTCCACACTTTCTATTATTTCATCTACATTTTTTGAGTAAATTTTTTTCATATTGTACAATTATGATTTACTAATCCTTTTTTGCAAATTTATTTTTGCTCGATGCATATAAGCTTCCACTGCTTTCACGGTTGTATTCATGATCTCACTGGTTTGCTGATAATTCAATCCTTCCATTTTTATTAATACAAATGCCAGTTTTTGATTTTCTGGTAGCAATTTTATTGATTTAAATAAAAGAGCTGCGTCTTCTTTTTTTTCCATTTGAACACCAGGGTGATTAAAGTCAGCCAGGTCATCTACTGGTTCATTGTCTCCACTAAAAATGTTCAATATTTTACCAAATCGCTTTTTAGTTCTTTTCTTTCTTGCCCAATCCAAGGCTTTTGTTGTTGCAATTCGGTAAATCCAGGTAGATAATTTAGCATCCTGTCTAAAATCATTTATACTAATATAAACCTGAATAAATACTTCCTGGCTGATGTCTTCGGCTTCCTGTTCTTGCTGTACAATACTTAAAACGGTATTGAATACCATTTGCTGATAGTTTTCCACCAACTCTTTAAAAGCGGCTTGGTCTTTCTCCTGTAATGCTTTTATGAGTGCAGTTTCTGTCAAATTATACAGCCTGTTAAATGATTAGATGTGAAATGGAGTAAAAACCTTCACGCAATTAGAAAAAAACCTCTATAGTGCTTTTGCTAAAATAAGCATAAATCTATTTGACCAGCGATTTTTCGAAACTCATTTTTACCGCGTCTAAATGGGCAATAAATAAGCTAATATCTGGATTATAGCCATATTTTATGGTACTAATTGGCTTGCCTTCGAGATTAAGAAACATATACAAAGGCTGTGCATTGAATCCAAATTGAGTAATTTCAAAATCCAAATTTCGATCTCCCTCGGTAATTACCTTATCTCCATCTTTTTTAATATACTGTTCATTTAAAGGCAATTCAGTCGATTCATCTACATATAAACTGACTAAAACAAAATTCTCGCGCATTCTTTTCAACACTTCAGGATCCTTCCAAACTTCTTTTTCCATTTTTCTGCAATTGGCGCAACTATGACCTGTAAAATCGATCATTATAGGCTTCTTCAACACCTTTGCAGCAGCTAACCCTTCTTCTAAAGTAAAATAAGCGGTAAGGTTATATGGTACATGCAATTTATCTGTTAACCTTTTTGGAGGTTCAGCCAAAGAAACGCTTTTAGATAAATTGGTTAAACCATTTTGTTGGTACTTGAGCAAATCCAAGTTGAAATCTTGGGTTTCATCTGGAGGAATAAATCCACTCAAGTGACGCAATGGAGCTCCCCATAAACCAGGAATTAAATAAACAACAAAAGAAAAAGTAGCAATAGCAAAAAACAAACGTGGTACACTTAAATAAGGCAGATCACTATCATGTGAAAATTTGATTTTTCCGAGCAAATAAATGCCCATCAAACCAAAAACAACAATCCACAATACTAAAAAAACATCTCTATCCAATAAGCGCCAATGATAAATTAAATCTACATTGGAAAGGAATTTCAATGCCAAAGCCAATTCTATAAAACCAAAACATACTTTAACTGAATTCAGCCAACCACCACTCTTAGGCAAAGACTGTAATAAAGTGGGGAAGAAAGCAAATAAGGAGAATGGCAATGCCAATCCTGCGCCAAAACCCAACATCCCAATAACAGGAGCTGAAGAAACTCCCCCACTACTAGCCTGACCTAATAATGTTCCTACAATAGGACCAGTGCAAGAAAAGGATACAATAACCAAGGTAAGCGCCATAAAAAATATACCGACTAAACCACCTTTACCAGCTTGCTGATCTGCTTTATTGGCCCAACTATTGGGAAGTTGAATTTCAAATACACCAAAGAATGAAATCGCAAAAACAAGAAATATGGCAAAGAAAACCAAGTTAGAAATAGCACTTGTGGATATCTGGTACAACACATCATCCCCAAATAGCAACACTAAAATAAATGTAGGAATTGTATAAATTAAGATGATTGATAAAGAATACCAAATTGCATTTCTTAGACCCTCCACTTTTGTTTTACTCCTTTTCAAAAAGAAACTTACTGTTACTGGTATCAATGGAAAAACGCAGGGCGTAATGACCGCTATCAATCCTGTTATAAAACACAAAAGAAAAATTTGCCAAAGGGATTTACCTTCTACATTTCCTGAATCATTTTTATTTAATTCTCTTGAAATAGGTTTATCTACTGGGGTACTAAATTCGATTTCTCCACTTGGGAAATTATCTCCTGATTTGCCTAACCAAATGAATTTTCCTTTGACTAAAGCACTATCGGTACTATTGATATGCAGAGGAAAAATAAACTCAACACTATCTGAGTATAATCGATATTTAGATAAGCTTGTGCTATTCTCTGGAACCAATTGTACTGTTCCATTTTCAGTAACCGTATCTGTTTGCTTCCGAAATGTTGAATTCAAACTGTCGAGCTCTAATGCAGAAACAAAAGGATCATCTTCACCTCTTTTTTTTACTGAAAAAACCTGAGTTCCTTTATCCAGATTCACTTTTACCAAAAGATGTACAATTGAATCATTGATTCTTTTAGTAAGAAAACTAATTTGAACAGGTTGTTTTTCCTGTGCATAAATCGCTATCGAAAAAAACGAAATCAGAATGAATAAACCAAGCCTTTTTTTCATTTACGAATATTGTTCTGCTTATTGTAATTTCAAATCGAAAGTTTTCTTAGTTGGAGGTAAACATTGTGTATCATCACAAACCATAAAATTAACAGTGCCAGTAATATTGGTACTTAAGCCTCCTTTAACTTTAACTACCTGGGAATAAACTACTTTCCCTGAATAATAAAATACTTGAACACCAAATACCTTGTCATTGATTTTTTCCATTTTTCCTGTTTCCTTTATTTTACCTTCTTTAACAATCAATGGATTGTTGTTAAAACTCACTTTCGTAGGAACAGGACCTCCGGAAGGAGTTGATTGAGAATACATATGCCAAGGCTTAGGAATATCTGCTGTTATAACAATCTCATAAATACCTGGAGCTCTTTTGTTTGCCACATAAGTCCAAGAAACAGGGTCTTTTACCTGACTATTTGCATTTCCTAAAAACAACATCGCTATTAAAACAAACAGAAAATTTTTCATTGATTACTGGTTAATTGATATTTAATAATTCGAAGACTTTATGGCCATCAATATTATTTAATGATTTTGAAGTTGCTCTTTCAGGATGTGGCATCATACCAAAAACATTATTATTGTGATTACGTATGCCAGCGATATTCCTTACAGCTCCATTAGGATTGGCCATTTCATTGATCTCTCCTAATTCATTACAATACTTAAATATCACTTGATTGTTTTTTTCCAAATGATCTAAGGTAGCTTCATCAGCATGAAAACGTCCTTCACCATGAGCAATAGGAATTTTTAACGCTCCACCTTCCGCATTTTTGATAAAAATGTTTTTACAAATGAATTGCTGATTGGCATTTTGCAATAAAACGCCAGGCAATAAACCACTTTCACACAATATTTGAAATCCGTTACAAACACCCAAAACCCTTCCGCCTTTATTAGCAAATTCAATAACTGATTGCATCATTGGGCTGAAGCGCGCAATTGCTCCACAACGAAGATAATCCCCATAAGAAAATCCTCCAGGCAATACTATACAATCGTTGGTAGAAAAAGCTGAAAGATCTTTGTCTTTATGCCAAAGCATGATTACTTCCTTATTGAGATCATTTTGCAGTGAATCCTGCATGTCTCTGTCGCAATTTGAGCCGGGGAAAACTACCACTCCAAATTTCATGGGCTAATTTTATTTAATGTGCCAAAGGTACAAATCAAGGTCGGAAAGAAACCTTAATTTTTGACCAATTCCCAATTATTATACACAACTGCCAAAATGATCAGCCAAAAAAGCAAATTGGGGAAAATTGGGCGTCTTGGATAAGAAAATGCATTAGAAACAATAGCAGAAACAGGCACCAGGCAGATAAAGCAGGCTTGTATGCCTACCCCCTTAAAAACAAAAGGTGCTGTTATTAAGAATAAACTCATCAATAAAAGAACCGCCCAGTTCTTTCTGATCTGAATTACTAATCTGCTATTAAATTGTTGCCAGTAAATAAATCCGGCTAAAAAACTTAACAGAAAAACAGATAAACTAATAATCACACTTTTATTGAGAAGCAAAGCAGGAACTTCGAAATGAATATTGGGCAAATAAAATAGAAAATGATCAAAATGGTCGGTTATAAATAACCATCCGCCTAAAAAATAATAAGGAACCAATATACCCATTATCAATACAAACCACTCCTGCAATTTAAATGGGCGCAAAATAGCTAAAGCAAATACAGTGATAATGATCATTAAAGCAATTGGATGATAGGCGATAGTTGAAACACCCAGTAATAATCCAATATTAAACAACACTTCTTTTGGGTTTGGTTGATTATATAGCTGTACAAGTTTAATTACTAACCAGATTAAAAGAAAGTTAATCAATAAGGCTGGAGTGATATAACACCATGTTGTAAATAATCCAGAAAGCAAAACATAGGTCATTGCAACCGTATAATTGGATTGCTGGAATAATTTAATTTCATTAAACAAAAAATTCAGCCTGATTGCTTGTATCAATAAAGCGATCATGTAAATGACAAATAAAAAATTACTGTTTATTGCAGAAAAATAATCTTTCATTAAAACAGCCAATAAGCCATCATTGGTATTCAACAACATCACTGGTGTACTGAAGAAAAAATGAAAATGAACACCAATACTTAACAGTAGAAGAAAAAGTATATTGACAATTGATTTGTCTTTAAATAAAAAAACCACGGCTAGATTTTAAAAGTCAACTTTTGCAAAACAGGTATACCCTCTATACATACATGGCATTATCGCTTGCCTTAAACCCACTTGTTTAATATGCCTTGGCATAAAATCATATCCTTTGTCTAAATTTTTGATTGTTGGATTACGATCTATTTGACCAATTGGCGACATACTTTGATCGGTTAAAACATTGCTTCTTTTTTCTTGAAGATTAAATAAGAAATGAATCTGATCTCCGCTATTTACTATACCATATCCAATATAATTATCTGTATTATCGTCGTATTGTGTTTTTCTAATTACATTACTCCACTCCATTTTACCATCAGGTTCAAAAGAAATGATGGCTACATTTTCTGCATAATATCTGTTAACATTATTGCCCATGTTATTATTCATCATTCCATAATTATTGTAAACACCTCCCCAAGGATAATAGCCTAACCCTCCATTCATTGGATAATAGTTCAATGGGTAATTTGAAAATCCACCTCCATATGGGTTATAGAATGGATTTCCATTCATGTAATCCCACCTGTTCAATGTATTTCCCCGATTGGTTACATAAGCAGCTTCAGCTATGATCATAAAGCCGCCGTCTTTTCTTAGTATTAAATTTTTCAGGTAAAAATCATTGAATGCCATTTTTTGTGGACCATCCCCTCTTACATCAGACCGGTATTCTTCGTTAAATGTTGTAGTTGCATTCAATAATTCTTTACTTCCATCTAGGTCCCATAAAGTGTAATACAAACCGTCTACATTTCCCCTTCTGATTTTGCTAAAAAAAGAAGTGATAATGCAATGCCCATTTCTATTATCAATTTTAACTCTGGTATCATCTAAAAAAATCTTGTTGATCGGCAGGATATTCAATTTATAATTAATAGCGCCAATTGGTTTTATCAATAAACTTATTTTATTGATATTATCATTCTGAGTTGTTCCTGATTGTCTTAAACAAACGATATTTCCATTATTCGCCAAACCAAACTCACCTAAAAAATCATTTTTTTCAGGCATACTCACAGGCACTCTTACTTTTTCTATAAGGTTGAGTGATTTATCGTACATACAAGAAGTAACTGCATGTTCTTTTTCATTTTTTGTGCTGATTTTAAAAGCAACAATTTTCTGTTTATCCTCACTATTTATAAATGTATAAATTTTGTTATCTACATTATAGTTGATATTTGAAGTAGTATCTAAAACCACTGGATCTCCTATTTTCTTTCCATTACCATCTATTTTTACGGCCATGGCAAAAACAGTGCTTTTATTTTGAAATTGATATAGTAGGTAAACAAAATCGGAATATTGAATAAAATCGGTACTCAATACTTTTCCTTTTTCGGTGAGATAATCCATCTTCACTTTATCCAATAACTTCATATCAGTATCATATACCGCCATTTGGTGTAGATCCCTGGTGTTCTTATAAATCAGAATTTTACCGTCAATTTTACCTAAAATCTCAAAGTTCAGGCTTCTAGCATCGTCTTTTTCGGGTTCGGAAAAGACCAATTGTTGGGCATTTACTGAAAAAATGCTCATTAATAATATGCTTAGAAAAAAGACAATTGTATTTTTCATTATGGGATAAATCTTTAATATTCAAATGTACGGTAGCTCAGTTTATTTACGGTATTCAATTTACCCATACATTTGTTAAAGCAAATTAAGCATTTAAGCTTCAAAGTACTTTCGTGAATAAAAATTTCAACAAAGCAACCTCGGCCGGATTAATCATCGCCCTTGGAATCATTTTCGGCGACATTGGTACTTCCCCATTGTACGTATTAAACGAAATCATCAGTGAGAAAGTCATTTCAGAGAAACTAATTATCGGGGCTTTGTCTTGCATAATTTGGACACTGACCTTACAAACGACGGTGAAATATGTGATCTTAACCCTTAAAGCAGATAATAAAGGTGAGGGAGGTATTTTTAGTTTATATGCTTTGGTTAGGCGCAGAAGAAAATGGCTGGTAATCCCTGCAATGCTTGGTGGAGCAGCGCTTTTAGCGGATGGCATCATTACTCCACCTATAACCGTTACTTCTGCTATTGAAGGCCTACGTCAGTTACCCGCTTTGAGAAATATTCAACAAAGCACCATCATTACAATTGTTATATCCATTATTACACTCTTATTTATCGTTCAACAATTTGGGACAGCTTCAATCGGCAAGTTCTTTGGGCCAATGATGGCTTTATGGTTTACCATGTTAGCCGTTTTAGGCTTATCCCATATACTAGATGAAGTGCACGTATTTAATGCTTTCAACCCCTATTATGCATTTGATTTATTAACCACCTATCCAAAAGGATTTTGGTTGCTGGGAGCGGTTTTTCTTTGTACAACGGGTGCTGAAGCACTGTATAGCGATTTAGGGCATTGCGGAAGGGCCAATATTAGGGTTTCATGGATTTTCGTGAAAACATGCCTGATTCTAAATTATTTGGGTCAGGGTGCTTGGTTATTGGCCAATCATAAAAACCAGATTATTCCACCAGAAATAATGGCCGATGGTTTCAATCCATTTATTGGCATTATGCCACAATGGTTTAAACTAGCGGGAATTATCATTTCAACTTTAGCGGCCATTATTGCGAGCCAGGCATTAATCTCCGGTTCTTTTACATTGATCAGTGAAGCCATGAGATTGAATTTATGGCCAAAAATGAAAATCAACTACCCTACCGAAGAAAAAGGCCAGTTATACATTCCAGGAATCAGCTTATTGCTTTTTGTAGGTTGTATAGGCATTGTATTATATTTTCAGAAGTCTGCTAATATGGGCGCTGCATACGGATTAGCAATAACCATGTGTATGATCAGCACTTCCATTTTATTTGCCAATTATCTGGTAAGTAAAAGAGTATTTCCAATTTGGATTTATGTATACCTGATTGTTTATTTGAGTATTGAGCTTTCATTTCTAATTGCCAATTTGCAAAAATTCATGCATGGAGGTTATGTAACCTTTATTGTTGGGGGAGCTTTATTTGCAGTAATGTATGTATGGTTTAGAAGCCGGAAGATCAAAAACCGATATATTGAATTTGTTCGATTGGAGCATTATATTCCAATGATTCAAGAATTGAGTAATGATAAAGTAATTCCAAAATACGCTACCCATTTGGTGTATATGACAAGTGCCAATAACCACAATGAAATTGAGCACAAGATTATTTATTCAATTCTCAATAAAAAACCCAAAAGGGCTGATATATATTGGTTTGTTCATGTAGACGTAATTGATGAGCCTTATGTTTGTGAATATTCAGTGGAACACATTATTCCAAATGATATTATCCGAGTAGAGTTTAGACTAGGATTTAGAATGGAGCAAAAGATCAACTTGATGTTCAGAAAAGTGGTAGAAGATCTGGTGAAAAACAAAGAAGTGAACATTACGAGCAGATATGAAAGTTTAGAAAAAAACAATATAGTTGGCGACTTTCAGTTTATCGTTTTAGAAAAATATTTAAGTCAGGACAATGAGCTTCCTATTTTCGAGCGCATTGTTATGAAATTATATTTCTGGCTTAAAGAAATTAGCTTGAGCGAAGAAAGAGGTTTTGGATTGGATCCAAGCAATGTAACAGTTGAAAAATTCCCTTTAATTGTTGCGCCGATCTCTAAGATGAGCTTAAAAAGAATATTCAACGAAGAGAGTGAATATCAATGATAAGTATTACCCCAAAAGAGTTAAAACTGCTGTTATCTGACCCAGCTATTTTTTTAGTGGATGTGAGAGAGCAACATGAACATGATGAATACAATATTGGAGGGTTATTAATTCCATTGGGGGAAATCGTAACCAGAATCAATGAAATTCCTACAGATCAAAAAGTAGTGCTTTATTGCAAAAGAGGAATTAGAAGCATGATTGCAATACAGAAATTACATTTGAAAAATCCTCAACTCAGCCTGGTCAATTTATCTGGTGGCATGGAAGCCTGGAAAACTTCTTGTTAATCTTGCAAAAAAAGCAGATATTACTGTTTGATTTATTGAGAAAGCTTGTCTTCAACCATCATATATATTATTCTGGGATACTTGGTTCTTGTAATTGTAGCATATCTGTTACAAGAGAGAATGATTTTCAAGCCAGAAAAACTTCCACAAGACTTCACCTATAAATATGATGCCCCTTTCGAAGAATTATTTTTTGATATAGAACCAGGTGTTCGCATTAACGGGCTTCATTTTTATGTTCCAGAACCCAAAGGCCTTATACTTTATTTTCATGGGAATTCGAGAAGCATTAAAGGATGGGCAAAATATGCCAGGGATTTTTTTAGATTTCAGTACGATGTACTCCTGGTAGATTACAGAGGTTTTGGAAAAAGCACTGGAAAAAGAGGGGAGAAAGCCATGTTGGCGGATATGCAATTTATTTACGAACGCTTGAAAGAAAAATATGATGAACACCATATTCTTGTTTATGGCAGAAGTTTAGGAAGTGGATTTGCTACAAAAATTGCTGCAGATAATAAGCCGCGTTACCTGATCTTAGATGCGCCCTATTATAGTTTCATTAAAGTGGCTGAAAGGTTTACCCCATTTATTCCACATAGACTTACCCTAAGATTTAAGTTACAAACGGATAAATGGATCAGAAAAGTCAATTGTCATACCTATATTATTCATGGCACTAAGGACTGGTTAATTCCAATTAAACACAGCGAAGAATTGCAGCGATTCAATCCGCATAAAATCACTTTGATTCGAATACATGGTGGCGGCCATAATAATCTGCCTTCTTTTGATGAATACCACAATTTCATCAGAGATATTCTAAAGTATTGACGGCATCTACCTAATTTCGCTTTGTGAAATCAACTAAGAAATACACCTGGGTAAAAATTGTATTAGTAGTTTATGCCCTTATTGGAAGTGCATTGTATTTAGTACAAGACAAGCTGATATTGCATCCAGTGATGATTGCGAGAGATAGTGTTTATAAATTCAATCAGGTATATAAAGAACAGTTTATTGCCATTGATGAATCCACTGAAATCAATTTAATTCAATTTTCCGCCAACGATTCTATTCCTAAAGGGGTTGTATTATATTTTCATGGCAACAGAACCAATATCAGCAGGTATGCTCCGTTTGCCAAAAATTTTACTTCAAAAGGTTTTGATGTTTGGATGATCGATTACCCAGGTTTTGGAAAATCAACAGGAAAATTCACTGAGCCCGTTGTGTACGAGTCTGCCTTACAATTGTATAAATTGGCAAGAACCAAATACAGTCCTCAACAGATCATTATTTATGGAAAATCTTTAGGAACAGGTGTTGCAAGTCAATTGGCCTCTATTAGAGATTGTAGGGATTTAATTTTAGAAACACCCTATTATGGATTAGCCGATTTAGTTAAGACTTTTTTTTGGATCTACCCTGTTGACCAAATGATCCATTATCAATTCCCCACGTATACTTATTTACCAAAAGTTACTGCGCCCATTACGATTTTCCATGGAACTGATGATGGTGTGATTCCAATCAATAATGCAGAAAAATTGAAAAAATTATTAAAGCCTTCTGACCAATTTATTGTGATAGACAAAGGCATTCATAATAATTTGAATGATTTTAAATTAATGAAGGATGCATTGAACAGTCTTTTACAAAAAAAATAGTACCCTGAATGGTCAGATGATTATTAGCAAAAAATTAAACTTCTTTTAAAATAACCGCTTTTTTCGTCACAGAAAATTGATGCTCAACTCCTACTTTTAATGCCAGATTCTCTTTATCGTGGCTCACCGGAAAATCAAAACAAACAGGATAATCATATTCAGCAACATGATGCAAAATGAGTTCTTGAATCGTTTGTCCAAAAGGCCTTGGATTGTCTTTAATATCTGTAAACCCTCCTACCATTAATCCAGCTAAATTTTCCAGATGCCCTGCTCTTTTCAATTGAAGAAACATTCGATCAATATTATAAATGTATTCTCCAATATCTTCTATAAATAAGATCTTACCGGTTGTTTTATAAGCAGATTTTGTACCACAAAAATGAGCTAACAATGCAAGGTTTCCTCCGACTAATTGACCAGAAACTTTTCCCAATTTATTCAATGGATGAGTTGCAGTTGTATAGTTTGTTTTAGTTCCTTTCAATGCTTTTTGTAAAGATTGAACATATATATTTTTATCACCACCATCATTAAATGCACTGGCCATTGGTGAATGAATAGAGGCTGATTTTATTTGAGCATGTAGATGTGCTAAAAAAACAGTGATATCGCTAAAACCAATAATCCATTTTGGATTTTTTTTGAATGCAGTAAAATCTAATTGATCAATGATTCTACTCACACCATATCCTCCCCGTCCACAAAGTATTGCATGAATATTTTTGTTATCTAACATCGCCTGGAATTCATCTCTACGGGCTTCATCTGTTCCACTAAAATAAGTCTTGCTTTTACTGCCAATGGTTTTTCCCACCATTACTTCATAACCCCAATTTTGTAACGTATGAATACAGTTTTGCACTTTCTCCAATTCCATATATCCCGCAGGGCAAGTAAGTCCAATGGTATCTCCTTTTTTTAAGTAGGGTGGTATCTTAATCATATTGCAAACTAATGGATTTCTTGCAATGAAACAGCATCTTGCTCAACAGTTAAACGATGTGCAATACCACATTTCAAAGCATAATTATTTTTTTGATGTCCTACCGGAAAATCAAAGCAGACTGGGTAATTAAACTGATCTACTTTTTCTTTAACAATGGTAACAATATCTCTACCAAATGGCGAATCTGGCGTATCAGGTTTAATACTGGTGAATCCGCCAATAATTAAGCCTTTTAATTTTGCTAATTTACCTGCACGCAATAAGTTACAAAACATTCGATCGATATTATACAATGGCTCACTCACATCTTCTAAAAACAAGATTTTTCCTTCTGTATTAATGGAGGAAACAGAGCCACTCATATTTTCCCAGATTTTTAAATTTCCGCCTACTAAAATCCCTTCAACATTTCCAATTCGATTATTGACATTTGGAACAATTGGATAAAATATTTTTTCTCCCTCTAATGCCTTCTTTACAGAAAGAATGGTATTGATTTGAACTTCATCAGCAGTTGCCCAATCTTTGGGAAAACTGCCACACATTTTTGAATGTAAACTTGCAGTATTAACCACCTGATGCAAATGACTATGCAGAACGGTGATATCACTAAAACCAATCACCCATTTAGGATTTTTTTTAAATGTTGAAAAATCAAGCAGATCAACCATTCTAACTGCTCCATAACCACCAGTAGCACACATGATTGCTTTAACAGAATCATCATCCATCATTTCCTGAAAATCCTTTGCACGTTCTGCATCAGTTCCACCAAAAGTGAAATCTCTTTTGCCAATAGTTTGGCCCAATTTTATTTGGTAGCCCCAGCTTTCCATTTGAATGATCGATTGCTGAATATCTGCCATTGTAGAAAACCCTGAAGGGCAGCAAATACCAATCGTATCTCCTTTTTGCAAATAAGGAGGGATTTTGATGCGATTTCGATTGGAATTGTTTTCAGTAGCAGCCAATGATCCTAAAGGCAGCAACCCTAACGATGCTAATTGTAAAAATGATTTTCGTTGCATAAATGAAAAATACAAAAAAGACCAATATGTTGGGCTATATCGGGCTTTTCACTACGAATAATCGGTTCTTAGCGTTGCTTTGCTTATTTTTGCGGCTTCCTAGATTAATTATATGAGTAATAAAGAAACACCTAAAAGATATTTAATTACCGCCGCTTTGCCTTATGCAAACGGTTTGAAACATATTGGCCATTTGGCGGGCGCCTATTTGCCAGCAGACACTTATGTAAGGTATTTAAGGGCACAGAAGCGCGATGTGGTATTTGTTTGCGGAAGTGATGAACATGGAACAGCAATACCTATTCAGGCAACCAAAGAAGGAACAACAGCGCAAGCCATCATCGATAAATACCATCCGATCATTGAACAAAATTTTAACGACCTGGGTATTTCCTTTGATATATATCATCGTACCAGTGATCCGATTCATCACGAAACAGCAAGGGAATTTTTTCAGACATTGAATGATAAAGGAGATTTGATCACCAAAGAGTCTGAACAATATTTCGACGAAAAAGCAGGTAGTTTTTTAGCGGATCGATATATTAAAGGCACTTGCCCAAATTGCGCATATCCTGCAGCCTACGGAGATCAATGTGAGAATTGCGGAAAAAGCTTGAGCCCAGATGAACTCATTAATCCTGTAAGCACATTAAGTGGAAATGCGCCAATCAAAAAAAGCACTAAACACTGGTATTTACCACTGGATAGACATGAATCATTTTTACGCAAATGGATTTTAGAAGAACATGCCAATGATTGGCGTTCTACCGTAGTAGGTCAATGCAAGAGTTGGATTGAAGGTGGATTATTACCTCGTGCGGTTACCCGCGATTTAGATTGGGGAGTAAAAGTTCCCGAAACCGTAGAAGGCGCTGCAGGAAAAGTATTGTATGTATGGTTTGATGCACCAATAGGATATATCAGTGCTACCAAACAATGGGCATTGAATAATGATAAAGATTGGAAACCTTATTGGGAGAGCAAAGACACCAAGCTGGTGCATTTTATTGGAAAAGACAATATTGTATTTCATTGTATTATTTTTCCAGTGATGTTGCAATTGCATGGAAACATTTTACCCGACAATGTTCCTGCAAATGAATTCATGAATTTAGAAGGCGATAAAATGAGTACCAGCAGAAACTGGAAACTCGAAATGGAAGATTATATCAATGATTTTATCAAGCTGGAGAATGGTGGTAGTCAAATGGCTGATGTATTGCGTTATTACCTAACATTAATTGCTCCCGAAAGCAAAGACAGTGAATTTACCTGGAAGGGTTTTCAGGATGCCAATAACAGTGAACTGGTAAGCATATTCGGCAATTTTATTAATCGTGCATTGGTATTGATGCATAAATTATGCAGAGGTAAAGTGCCGCCATTACATGCCGATGTATTGGATGAGCTCGATAAAGAAGCAGTTGCCAATATCAAAGCCACTAAAGAAAAAGTGGAGAAGCTTTTAGAAGAATATAAATTTAGAGATGCTTTATTCGAGGTAATTAATCTGGCAAGAATTGGCAACCAATACATGCAGAAAAAAGAACCTTGGATTGTTGCTAAACAATTAGATACCAACCCTGAAGCACAAAAACTAATTGATAATTGTTTACATATTTGTTTACAATTAACGGCCAACCTAGCGATTTTAATTAATCCATTCTTGCCTTTTACGGCAAAGAAGATTTGCTACTTATTAAAAGTAGTAGATAAAATATTGGATTGGGAAAATGCAGGCAGCATGAAATTATTAAGTGTTGGTTATAGCTTGCGTGCACCAGAATTATTATTCCGCAAAATAGAAGACGAAGAAATTACTAAACAAGTTGAAAAACTAAAAGCAGCAGCAGTGAATAAAGAACCTATCATAGCAGCGAGTGTAGGCAGCACGCCGAAACCATTGCCAGACGGGGATAGCATAACATCCGCTCAAGAAACGCCTAAGGTTAAGTCCGAAATCGTATTTGATGATTTTGCAAAAATCGATTTAAAAGTAGGTACCATTGTAGCAGCAGAAAAAGTGGAGAAAGCAGATAAGCTCTTGAAATTGCAAGTAGACCTTGGTTTTGAAACACGCACCATCGTTTCAGGAATCGCTATTCATTTTAAACCAGCAGAAATTGTTGGCAAACAAGTAACCGTAGTTTGCAATTTAGCTCCACGAAAAATGCGCGGTATTGAAAGCAATGGCATGATTTTAATGGCCGAAGATGCAACAGGTAAATTACATTTTATTAACCCTGAAACTGCTATTGATAATGGATCTGGTGTGAGTTAATCGAAGCCTACACATTCTTTCAATTCCTTTTCGGTATACGATAATTTGTATTGTTTCAGAACATCAGCTGGCACACCGTTCCATTGATTGGGCACATTGCCCATATAGCCTACATCTTTCACTCCAATTTCAGATGTATAAAAACCAGTAGCTACTAAATCTCGCATGGCAGAAAAGAAAGCAACGCCTTGTTTTAATTCAGGTTTTGCTTTTTCGGGATAGGCGATCGAATCAACCACTGCAATCTGTTGCTTTGCATCACAATTAATAAATGCTTTTTCATATAATTTATAGCAATGCAGATCCAACCACTTCAAACCTCCACGAATAGGTGTCTGATGTGATGGCATATCTTTTACAATAAACTCAATAAACTCCGGCACTTTAGCATCACTGGCTGATCCGCTCACTTCATCCTTCGGAATAATGATATCGCCCAACACAGTTATAGTGGCCATTTCATGCGCATCAAAGAAAGTAGCTTCTTTACTCAGCTTACCTAAATAATCTTTCTCTTCCTGCATTCGATATTCCAAAGAAGCATCAGCAGCATTGGCGATTGCTTTCTTATCGGCATTTTTACAAGCTTCTACCAAAACACCAGCACCCACAGTGCCAATCATTAAGGCTTTGATCGATTTTCTCCTATCCATATTAAATATTTTGTTTTTTCATTTCGTCGATGATGTATTCACTTGCGCGCATACTCAATGCCAAAATGGTCCAGGTGATATTTTTATCTGCTTGAGAAACAAATTGAGATCCATCTACACAAAACAATGTTTTACAATCATGCGCCTGGCTCCATTTATTGAGTGCAGAAGTTTTTTTATCGTTACCCATTCTCACAGTGCCTGCTTCATGAATAATATTGCCTGGGTTAGATAATCCATAATTATTAGAAGCATCGTCTTCAGCACCCCAGGTGATAATGGCTCCCATATTGTGCATGATCTCTTTGAATGTTTCTTTCATGTGTTTTGCTTGATTGATTTCATACTCCGAATTTTTAGCATGAAAACGCAAAACAGGAATGCCATATTTATCTACTACTGTAGGATCTATTTCGCAATAGTTATTAATATTCGGAACTGATTCTCCCCTTCCGGCCATACCTACTCCAGCTCCATAAAAAAAACGCACATCTTCTTTTAATGAAGCACCGTAACCCCCTGCATCTTTTGTTTTTCCGTTCACTTGAAATTTTCCATTCTGTCCTTGTATGCCCATTCCAAAACCATAAGCTGGCTGACTCATTCCTCCCCAATATTCTATATGATATCCACGAGGAAAATCTAATTTTTTATTGTCCTTCCACCAAGGAGTATAAATATGCATACCACCTACACCATCTTCGTTGTAACGCTTTCTACCAAAGAGTTCTGGCAATACACCACCCATGGCTGCACCTGTAGAATCATGCAAATATTTTCCTACAACATTGCTTTCATTAGCCAATCCGTTGGGATGTCTTTTCGATTTTGAATTGAGTAATAAACGGGCTGTTTCACAAGTGCTCGCTGCTAATATTACTACTCTGCCACTTACCTGATATTCTTGATTATCTAATTTACTAACATAGGAGATCCCAGTTGCTAAACCTGCTTCATTGGTAATTACTTCACGAGCCATTGCTTGCGTAATCACATCTACATTACCTGTATTAATTGCTGGTTTTACTAAAACTGAACCCGAAGAAAAATCGGCATAGGCTTTACAACTTCTATTGCATTGTGCGCAATAAAAACAGGCACCACGTTCGTCATTTATTTTTTTAGTAAGGATAGACAAGCGCGAAGGAATAACGGGAATACCAATTCCTGTTGCCGCTTTTTTGATCATCAATTCGTGCAAACGAGGTTTGGGTGGAGGAAGAAAAATTCCATCAGGATCATTTTCCAAACCTTCATTGCTACCGAATACGCCAATGAGTTTATCTATTTTATCGTAGTAAGGCTTTACATCCTCATAACCAATTGGCCAGTCATCTCCCAAGCCATCAATACTTTTTCTTTTAAAATCTTTCGGACCAAAACGCAAAGAAATTCTACCCCAGTGATTGGTACGGCCTCCCATCATTCTTGCACGCCACCATTCAAATTTTTCACTGCCTGGTGATTGAGTGTAGGGTTCACCGTCAATTTCCCAGCCCCAGAAAGATCCATCAAATTCTCCAAATGGTCGAAACTTAGAACTGGCACCTCTTCTTGGAGAGTCCCAGGGATTTTTTAATTGTGCTGAATGCAATGCAGGATCGAAGTCTGCACCCGCTTCGAGCAAACAAACTTTTAATCCAGCTTTGGCCAATGTATATGCTGCCATACCACCACCAGCACCAGATCCAACTATTACGGCATCGTATTTTTTTGTTTGCTTTTTGATCTGAAAATCTTCCATAGAATCGATATTTTAAACGAGTATGAATATAGTAATTTATCATGAAAAACCGGACAGACAAAGTTGGTCTGAAATAAATGGTCTTAGCAAGAAGTAGAGATAAAAAAAACGCCCCGATACTATCGGGACGTCTCTTTCAAACGGCAAGGATTAACTATGGTGATTAACTGCAACCCATACTGGTTCCGCAGTTCAAACATTTATAACAAGTTCCGCTACGAATGGTTAAGTGACCGCAAGTGCTGCAAGAAGGCGAATCGCTTTGCATTCCTTTTGCGTGTGCATTTACAGCATCCATTCCTGCATCTGCTTTAACTGCAGTAGCACGTTGTAATTTTTGCGATTGAGGAACCGCAGCTGGAGTAGTATTAGCCGTTGGAGCCGTTACACGAATGCTACTCAATTCGGGCTTTCCCAAAAAAGTGGCTTCTCCTTCTCCTTCACCGGTATTACCGATGGTAGGTTTGTCTAATACATGCACCAGATCAGTTCTGTCTAAATATTCATAAGCCAAAGCACGGAATACAAAGTCTACTAATGAAGTAGTTGTTTTGATATTCGGATGATCTACCATTCCTGATGGCTCGAACTTAGTGAATACAAATTTCTCTACGAATTCTTCTAATGGTACACCGTATTGTAATCCTACAGAAATAGCGATAGCAAAACAGTTCATGAAGCTGCGAAGGGTTGAACCTTCTTTAGCAAGGTCAATGAAAATTTCACCTAAAGTTCCATCCATGTATTCACCAGTGCGCAAGAAAATTACCTGACCACCAATTTTGGCTTTCTGTGTAAATCCGCGACGCTTAGCTGGTAAAGATTTTTTCTCTACAATACCTGAAAGTTGGCGTTTTAATTTAGTATCGGTAGAAGCAGCCATGCGTTTTTGTACTTCTTCTAATAATTCATCAACAGTTAACTTACTGAGATCAACAATATTAGATGCAGTAGCGTCTGGAGCAGTTTCTTCTGCAACAGCTTCAGTAGATTCGCCCGCTTTTTTCTTTTTATCCGATTTGGTACTTAATGGTTGACTTAACTTAGAACCATCACGATATAAAGCATTTGCTTTCAAACCAAGTTCCCAACTCATTTTATAACAATCTGCAATTTCTTCTACAGTTGCTTCATGAGGGAGGTTGATGGTTTTAGAAATCGCACCGCTTAAGAATGGTTGACATGCTGCCATCATACGAATATGACCATAAGCATGAATATATCTTTCTCCTTTCTTACCACATTTATTAGCGCAATCAAAAACAGATAAGTGTTCATCTTTTAATAAAGGAGCACCTTCGATAGTCATGGTTCCGCAAACAAAATCGTTGGCAGCATCAATTTCTTCTTCGGTAAAACCAATCGCTTCTAATAAATTGAAACTCCAGTCTACATATTCGGCTTCGGTAAATCCTAAACGCTGCATACACTCATCGCCTAATGTAAAGCGATTGAAGATGAATCCAATTTCGAAAGCAGAACGAGCTGCACCATTTAGTTTTTCAATTTCAGCAGGTGTAAATCCTTTTGCTAATAATGATGCATTATTGATATAAGGTGCATTCTCAAAACTAGCTGTACCCACTGCATATTGTTCAATAGCCAAGGCTTCAGCAGGTGTGTAACCTAAATTCTTTAATGCTTGTGGAACAGACTCATTGATGATTTTAAAATATCCGCCACCACTTAATTTTTTAAACTTAACTAAAGCAAAATCAGGCTCAACACCAGTTGTATCGCAATCCATTACCAACCCGATTGTTCCTGTTGGAGCAATTACAGTTGTTTGTGCGTTGCGGTAGCCATATTTTTCTCCTAATTGAACTGCATCATCCCAAGCTTTGGTAGCAGATTTCAATAAATAATCAGGGCAATATTGCGCTTTAATTCCTTGTGGTTTGATTTCGATTCCTGTGTAAGCATCTGTAGCATCGTAAGCAGCAGCACGGTGGTTGCGCATTACACGAAGCATATCTTCTTTGTTCTCAGCATACTTATCAAAAGCGCCTAAGAATGAAGCCATTTCAGCTGATGTTTTGTAAGCTATACCAGTCATGATAGCAGAAATAGCTCCAGCAATACCGCGGGCTTCTTCAGAATCATAAGCAATACCACTTACCATTAACATAGAACCAAGATTGGCAAAGCCAAGACCTAATGTTCTGTAATCGTAAGATAATTGAGCAACTTCTTTTGAAGGAAACTGAGCCATCAATACAGATACTTCCAAAACAGTGGTCCACAAACGAGTAGTATATTCAAAACCTTCAACATCAAAAATATTGGTATCGTTATCGTGGAATTTACGCAAGTTGATAGAAGCCAAATTACATGCTGTATTGTCTAAGAACATGTATTCAGAACATGGGTTAGAAGCATTGATGCGTCCACCTTGAGGACAAGTATGCCATTCGTTGATCGTAGTATCGTATTGGGTACCAGGATCAGCACAACGCCATGCAGCATAAGCAATTTGTTCCCATACTTTAGTTGCAGGAATTTTTTGCATTACACGTCCATCGGTACGGGCTTTTAATTCCCAATCTCCGCCTTCTGCCAACACTTTAAAGAACTCATTTGGAATACGAACTGAGTTATTGGAGTTTTGTCCAGAAACAGTTGCATACGCTTCTCCCTCATATCCATTATCATAACCAGCTTCTACTAAAGCTGCTACTTTCTTTTCTTCACCCACTTTCCAGTTGATAAATTCCATCACTTCAGGATGGTCTAGATCCAAGCAAACCATTTTGGCCGCTCTTCTGGTAGTTCCGCCACTTTTGATGGCACCAGCCGCACGGTCACCAATTTTAAGGAAACTCATTAGTCCGCTAGAGGTACCGCCACCGCTTAATTTTTCACCACCACCACGAATCTGAGAGAAGTTGGTTCCCACACCAGAACCGTATTTAAAAATACGGGCTTCACGCGTCCAAAGATCCATGATACCACCTTCATTCACCAGATCATCACTCACGCTAAGGATGAAACAAGCATGAGGCTGAGGGCGCTCGTATGCATTGGTTGATTTTTTTAATTTACTGTCTTTAGGATCTACATAGTAGTGTCCCTGTGGCTTACCAGTGATACCATATACTTCATGTAATCCTGTATTAAACCATTGTGGCGAATTAGGCACACAAGCTTGATTCAAAATGCTATAGGCTAATTCATCATAAAAAACTTGTGCATCTTTTTCAGAAGCAAAGTATCCATAACGCTCACCCCATACGCGCCAGCAATGGGCCATACGGTGTGCTACCTGTTTAACACTGGTTTCTCTGCCCAGAGACCCATCCGCCTGAGGCACGCCTGCCTTACGGAAATATTTCTGCGCTAGGATATCTGTGGCGATTTGGCTCCATTGTTTGGGAACCTCCACATTATTCATTTCAAATACTTTTTCTCCGTTCGGATTTTTGATGATGCTGTCGCGATAATCATAATCGAACATGTCATAAGGGCTTACACCATCTTGGGTGAAGCGGCGGCTGAATTGCAGGCCTTTTGTAGTGCGTGGGTTGGGCATAAAGCAGTTGCGTTTTAAACTTGTTTTAATGGGTTCCCTTTTAACGGTGCTTTGTTAAGGCGGTTGACGAAAATATCTTTCCATTTTCATAATTCAACATCGTAAATATGCACAGGTTGTGGATAAGGAAGGTGGATAAATTTGTACCTCAAATCCTGATTGAATTTGCTCGATTATACACAGGTGTAGAAAAAAATGGGTACAAATTTTTGGTTGATTAAAACCAATACAAATGGCCAAAAAATCTTAAACAAATCCATTGAATGGTCTTAAAATGCTAAAAAAAGGCAATTTGGGCTGAAAATATATCTGAAATAAGCAAAATCCCGAATGAAACATCAAAATCCGCCTATAAACGAAAACTTTTCTGCATTTTTGCAAGTATCAGATTTATTCGAGGTATGAAGCAAGCTATATATCATCAATTTACCGAACGCAAGCAATTGGGAAAGAAATCTTTTGCTGTGTTAATCGATCCAGATAAGGTAGATGCTGCTGCTATAGAACAATTGGTATCATTGGGTGTAGAAGCTAAGGTGGATTATTTTTTTGTCGGTGGAAGCTTGGTTATCTCAAGTCATTTAGATGAATGTATACATCAGATTAAAGCCAGTTGTAAAATTCCAGTTGTATTGTTTCCAGGCTCTCCTTCTCAAGTGAGTAAATATGCAGATGCTTTATTGTATTTATCGTTGATATCTGGCAGAAACCCTGAATTATTGATCGGCCAGCATGTTATTAGTGCCCCTTTTGTAAAAAAGAGTGGTTTAGAAATTATGCCAACAGGTTATATGGTGATTGATGGAGGAGCCCCAACAACAGTCTCCTATATTTCGAATGCAACACCAATTCCAGCAGATAAAAATGAAATTGCCATGTGTACTGCAATGGCAGGTGAAATGTTGGGAATGAAATTAATTTATATGGATGCCGGAAGTGGTGCTAAACGCCCTATTACAGAGGAGATGATCCAAAAAGTGGCCAGCCATATTGAAGTTCCATTGATTGTGGGCGGAGGCATTACCGAGCCGGAAAAAGCCTATTTAAATTGCAAAGCCGGTGCCGATGTAATTGTTGTTGGAAACGCAATAGAAAAAGACCTCAACTTAATAAAAGAAATCAGCAATGCAGTGCATAGTGTTGCTACGGTTAAGATCGGTTAAGACTTGCTGAAAAAATGCATTAATCATCTTTATCCTTCTCGCTATTTTGTAAAGCGTTTGAACTAGAATCATTTATTTCAGTGTGCCTTATTTGTCCACCTAAATAGCCTGTTCGAGCAATTAATCCAAAGCTAATTAATGAAATGATCAATGTTATTGTAGCGATTGTTCTTGAAAAAGGAGATTTAATAAACGCAACTAAAATCCCGAATAAAGACGCTACCCCTAAAACACTTAATGATATCAAAGCATATACTGCAAAGTCACTATGTTGTTCGATCATACCTTTAGAAACTCCTTGAAATTTTTCAACTGTATCTTCTGCCCCTTCGCCTGTAAGATAGGCTATCACTGCGCCGATAGATGAAATGATCAACAGATTATAGGCAGCCATAATAGTTGTATTACTTTTTGTCCAGATCCCATGAACTAAAACAAGGCTACCCAGTAAAGAACCAACAATCGGAAGATGGGTTATTAATAAATGAATATGTGTGGGATTCATTGCAATAAAATTGAAGAACAATAAAGGTCAAAAATTACATCGTTTATAACTTGTAAAACAGTATACAATGTTTGCAATATTCACGGTTTATAAAATGTTAGGTGAATACAATGCTTTATGTAAACATTGCTATTGTTTCTGCAATAGCAAAAAAAGGAATTGATAATAACTTTACACTTTACCTAATCTTAATCCATTTAATATGAAAAAGTTCATCATTGGCAATTATATATTCTCAGCAACTCTTTGTTGCTTTTTACTTATTTCTTGTGATAACAAAAAGAAAGAAACCGCATTAACAACAAAGCAGATCTTGGATGCTGGTACAAAAACAATTGAGAATATGCAATCAGCATATAAAGGAGAAAGAACTGCTACGGCAAAATATGAAGCATTTTCTAAAAAAGCCGAGGAAGAGGGATACCGTGGTATTGCTTTACTATATAATGCAGTGTCCGTTGCCGAAAGCATACATGCAACCAATCATAAGGCTGTAATTGAAGATGCGGGCTCCATTGTTCCAATAATAATTCCTGAATACAAAGTGAAAACGACAAAAGAAAACTTATACGACGACATCAATGGAGAAGCATATGAAGCTAAAACAATGTATCCCAATTTTCTCAAAACAGCTGAAATGGCTGGTAATCAAATTGCCTATTTGAGCCTATCTTATGCAATGAAAACAGAACAAAAACATAAATACTTTTTCGAACAGGCTTTGGGAGATATCAATAGCAATACATTAAATAGTTTGCCCCCCAAATATTTTGTTTGTCCCGTATGTGGCAACACGTATACAACTGCACCAAAACATTGCGACTTTTCTTTCACAGAAAGAGAGCAATTTATTGAATTTCAATTTCTTAAATGATTATTTTTGGAAATGATTCCAAGAGTAAAAATCTGTTGTATCAGTTCAATTGATGAAGCAAGAATGGCCATTCATTTTGGAGCATCTGCATTAGGGTTAGTTGCCAACATGCCAAGCGGGCCAGGTATTATTTCTGATAAAGAAATACGATCCATTTCAAGCATTGTTCCTCCAGGAATAGCCAGTTTTATGTTGACGAGTGAAACCACGGCAGAATCAATTATTTTACACCATCAACAAACTTTAACCAACACCATTCAAATAGTAGACGAACTCAAAGAAGGAACCTATCAACAAATCAAAGCGGCACTTCCAGCCATTAAATTGGTTCAGGTTATTCACGTAATCGACGAACATACAATAGACGAAGCTTTAAGAATTGCTGATTCAGTTGACGCATTGCTATTGGATAGCGGCAACCCCAATTTGTCCGTTAAAGAATTAGGAGGAACTGGAAGGGTACATAATTGGTCACTCAGTAAAAAGATTGTTGAACAATCTAAAGTTCCAGTATATCTAGCAGGGGGCCTAAACGCAACCAATGTTAAAGCTGCCATTGAACAGGTTCAACCTTTCGGACTTGACTTATGCAGTGGGGTTAGAACTGATCAACAATTAGACCCTTATAAATTGGAGCAATTTTTTAATTCTATCTACACAGCTTGATTCCAGCTCATTTCAACAATCAATCAGATATTTATAACATTTAGTGAGAATTGTGTAAGGTTATCCTTGACCAAAAAAGAGAACTTGCCTTCGATTCATCTGATGAATTAATCAACGCAGGTACTCAATAAATAAACTCATTCTTGTGGTCAAGGTAAACAAGTTAGGTATTGTGCTTAGTAGCACAAGCAATAGTTTTGAAAATGAAGGTGTACTCAATCCTGCTGTAATTAAAGTAGGCTCAGTGATTCATATGTTTTACAGAGCTGTCGCAAAAGACAATTACTCTACAATAGGATATTGTATTTTGTCTTCGCCCACAGAAGTACAAAGTCGAAATGACCAACCTCTACTGGTTCCCCAAGCCGATTACGAATATCAAGGATTAGAAGATCCTAGGATTGTAGAAATTGAAGGCATTTATTATCTTTCTTATACAGCATATGATGGCACTAATGCTCTAGGTGCATTGGCCACTTCAACAGACTTAGTTCACTGGGAAAAAAAAGGAATTATCGTACCACAAATTACGTATGAAGAATTTAATCATTTTACTGAATTCGCTGGAACAATCCATGACAAATACATTCGTTTCAATGAGTATCAAAAAAGTCATGAAAGACAAGACCTAAAGTTGTTTTTATGGGATAAAAATTTAGTGTTTTTCCCCCGCAAAATAAATAATCAATTTTGTTTTATACACCGAATAAAGCCAGATATTCAAATAATAGTTGCAGTAGAAAAATTAGCTGATTTAACAGTAGAATTTTGGCAAAACTATTTTATGCATTTTGATGAGCATATTGTTCTTTCACCAAAGTATGATCATGAAGTAAGTTATATTGGAGGTGGCTGTCCTCCAATTGAAACAAAAGAAGGTTGGCTCATTATTTATCATGGCGTGCATGACAGTGTAAAAGGCTATATATATTCAGCATGTGCAGCACTACTCGATAAAGAAAACCCTCAAAAAGAAATTGCAAGGTTGCCCTACCCACTATTCTTTCCTGAAAAAATATGGGAATTGAAAGGCGAAGTCAATAATGTATGTTTTCCAACAGGTGCAATTGTTGAAAATGATACGCTCTATATTTATTATGGCGCTGCAGATCAAAGAATTGCAGTTGCTTCTCTTAGTTTAACCGAACTGATAGCAGAATTAAAATTGAATAAAATAAAAATATGAACCTAGCTGTCGAATCAACCATCCCTGAAATACTTTTTATTACTTCGTTTCCTCCCAGAGAATGTGGCATTGCCACTTATACCCAAGATTTGGTGAGCGCTTTAAGCAATCAGTTTAAGAACTCCTTTAATTGCAGTATTTGTGCATTAGAATCAGCTGCAGAACAACATCATTATGTGCAGCAACCAAAATATATTTTAAATACGGATGAGCGAAATGCATTTACAAAAACTGCATTGAATATCAACAGAGATGAACAAGTTAAATTGGTTGTAGTACAACATGAATTTGGGTTTTTTGCCAAAAAAGAAAATGAATTTATGTTTCTGTTAGACATCATTAACAAACCAATTGTTATAGTTTTTCATACTGTACTTCCAAAACCTAATGATGCCCTTCAAAAAAAGGTCTACGATATGGGAGTCATTGCTTCATCTGTTATAGTTATGACAAATGATGCCGCATTAATTTTAATGAATGAATATTATATTCCTTCTCATAAAATAACTGTAATTCCACATGGCACCCACTTGGTTCCACCTTTAGAAAGAAAAATATTAAAAGAATTTCATCAATTATCTAATAGAAAAGTGCTTTCTACTTTTGGCTTACTGAGTGTCAGTAAAAGTATTGAAACAACGCTAGATGCCCTGCCAGCCATTATCCTTCGCCATCCAGAAGTTCTATTCTTAATACTTGGTAAAACTCATCCAGGTGTAGTAAAAAACGAAGGCGAAAAATACAGAGATTCATTGTTGAAAAAAGTAGCTGATTTAAACATTCAAGAAAATGTACAGTTTGTAAATGAATATTTGCCACTGCACGAATTATTGGAATATTTGCAACTTTCAGACATTTACTTATTTACTTCAAAAGATCCCAATCAAGCAGTAAGTGGCACTTTATCATATGCATTAAGTTGTGGTTGTCCTGTAATTTATACGCCAATACCTCATGCCAAAGAAGTGGTAAATGATAATAATGGAATCTTAATAGATTTTGAAAACCCAGAACAATTGTCTAGAGCAGTGAATTCATTATTGGATGATGAAAAATGGAGAAATAAAATTTCTTCCAATAGTTTTCAAAAAATGGCTGTTACTGCCTGGCAAAATGCAGCAATTGCCCATGCTTTATTATTTGAAAAATTAACCAATCAAACATTCAAAATAAATTATCGAATTCCCCCTTTGAACCTCCATCATGTAAAAAAGATGACAACGCATTTTGGGATGATTCAATTTGCCAACATTGCAATGCCAGATATTCATTCGGGCTATACTTTAGATGACAATGCCAGGGCAATGATTGCGCTTTGTCAGCATTTTGAAATATTTCAAAATCAACAGGACCTCATTCTTATAAAAAAATATCTGGCTTTTATTAAATTTTGTTTGCAGCCAAATGGAGTGTTTTTAAATTATGTAACTGAACAAAAAGTATTTTCAGTACAAAACTATTCTGAAAACTTAGAGGACAGCAATGGCAGGGCCATATGGGCATTGGGTTACCTGATATCTTTAAGATCCATTTTGCCTATTAATTTAGTAGAGCAAGCAACTCAATTGCTCGAATTAGCAGTACCAAGCTTGCATAAGATTCATTCAACAAGAGCAATGGCTTTTATTATTAAAGGACTACATTATGAGCAAAAAAAGGGAAATAAATTATTACTTCGAACACTCGCTAACCGATTGGTACAAATGTATAAACACGAGAAAACTAAAGACTGGCATTGGTTTGAGGGTTATTTAACTTATGGAAATAGTGCACTACCCGAAGCTATGTTATGCGCTTATCTCAGCACTGATGAAAACATATATAAAGAAATAGCCCTGGAAAGTTTTGATTTTTTGTTATCGAAAATATTTGTAGATGGAAAAATTAAGGTAATCTCCAATTTGGGTTGGCACTTAAAAGATAAGATCGATATAACTCCAAATGGAGGCGAACAACCTATTGATGTTGCTTACACTATAATGGCTTTAGATAAATTTTATTCAGTCTTTAATAGAAATAGTTATAAAGAAAAAGCATTCATTGCTTTCAATTGGTTTTTAGGTAATAACCATTTACATCAAATAATGTATAACCCTTGTACAGGAGGCTGTTATGATGGACTAGAAGCACATAATGTAAATCTCAATCAGGGAGCAGAATCTACATTGAGTTTTTTGATGGCCAGACTAGCAATCAATAACATCAAGGGGCCAAAAAAAGGTGGCCTATTACAGACCACCTTACCTATCAAAAATTTCTTAGTAGCTGCTATGCAAGATCAAAGCGATCTAAGTTCATAACTTTATTCCAAGCTGCTACAAAATCATTTAAAAATTTAGTTCCTGCATCTGCAGATCCATACACTTCTGCCAATGCACGTAATTCTGAATTTGAACCAAAAATCAGGTCAACTCGAGTAGCCGTCCATTTGGTTTCATTTGATTTTCGATCTTTTCCTTCAAATGTATCTGCTGCAGGAGAAATAGCTGACCACTTGGTATTATAATCAAGTAAATGAACGAAATAATCATTGGTTAATAATCCAGCACGTTTAGTGAAAACACCATGTTGAGATTGATCAAAATTAGTATTTAAAACACGCATACCACCAATCAATACAGTCATTTCTGGTGCAGTTAATGTTAAGAGCTGTGCTTTATCTATCAACATTTCTTCTGCAGAAATAGTGTATTTAGTTTTGGAATAGTTACGGAACCCATCAGTATTTGGCTCAAGCACTGCAAATGAAGCAACATCAGTTTGTGCTTCTGTTGCATCTGTTCTACCTGCTGTAAAAGGAACTACAATAACATGTCCAGCATCTTTTGCGGCCTTCTCAATTGCTGCACAACCACCTAAAACAATTAGGTCTGCTATTGAAACTTTTTTACCATTTGTTGCTGTTGCACTAAATGAAGATTGAATACCTTCAATTACTTCAAGTACTTTAGACAACTGAGCAGGTTGATTCACCGCCCAATATTTTTGAGGGGCTAAACGAATACGTGCACCATTCGCACCACCTCTTTTATCTGAACCTCTAAATGTGGATGCAGATGCCCATGCAGTAGATACTAATTGGGCAATTGTTAGACCAGCATTTAATAAAGAAGCTTTTAAATGTGCAATATCAGTTGCATCTATTAATGGATGTTGATTTACTGGAACTGGATCTTGCCAAATCAACTCTTCAGACGGCACTTCTGCTCCAAGATAGCGAGCAATTGGGCCCATATCACGATGGGTTAATTTAAACCAAGCACGTGCAAATGCATCTGCAAATTGATCCGGGTTTTCAAAAAATCTTTTTGAAATAGGACCGTATATAGGGTCTTCTCTCAAAGCCAGATCAGTAGTAAGCATTGTAGGTGCATGCTTTAATGAAGCATCGTGTGCATCTGGCACAGTGCCTGCACCTTTATTGGCTTTTGGTTTCCACTGATGTGCACCAGCAGGACTCTTGGTTAATTCCCAATCAAATCCAAACAAGTTTTCGAAATAATTATTACTCCATCGAGTAGGTGTAGTAGTCCATGCACCTTCCAATCCACTGGTGATAGTATTTACTCCGTTACCAGATCCAAAACTATTCTTCCAGCCAAGTCCTTGTTCTTCAATGCTTGCAGCTGCAGGTTCTTTGCCTACATATTTTCCAGGATCTGCAGCACCATGTGTTTTTCCAAATGTATGACCTCCTGCAATTAATGCAACAGTTTCTTCATCGTTCATGGCCATTCTGCCAAATGTTTCTCTGATGTCTTTTGCAGAAGCAATTGGATCAGGATTTCCATTAGGTCCTTCGGGATTAACATATATCAACCCCATTTGAACGGCTGCTAAAGGATTTTCTAAATCTCTATCTCCAGTATATCGTTTATCATCTAACCATTTGCGCTCCGAACCCCAATAAATGTCTTCTTCAGGCTGCCAAACATCTTCTCTACCACCGGCAAAACCAAATGTTTTGAAACCCATTGATTCTAGTGCACAATTACCTGCAAGAATCATCAGATCTGCCCATGAAATTTGTTGGCCATATTTTTGTTTGATAGGCCAAAGCAATAATCTGGCTTTATCCAAATTGGTATTATCTGGCCAGCTATTCAATGGAGCAAAACGCTGTGTTCCTGAACCTGCGCCACCTCTGCCATCCGCAATTCTGTAAGTACCAGCACTATGCCATGCCATTCTAATAAAGAATGGACCGTAATGACCATAATCTGCAGGCCACCAATCTTGTGAACTGGTCATCAAATCGAAAATATCTTTTTTCAATGCCGCTAAATCGAGTGATTTAAATGCTGCAGCATAATTGAACTTTCCGCCTAAAGGGTTTGAAAGATCAGCATTTTGACGAAGTATATTTAGTTTTAACTGATTAGGCCACCAATCTGTATTTTGAGTACCTGCTCCAGCAACTTGTTTCAACATACCACCCGTAAATGGGCATTTTCCAGCTCCGTTGTTACTATCCATTTTTGAAAGTTTTACTTGATTAATTATAAATAAACAAATTTACTTCATTTTGGTTTAAGGCGGATTGAATATTGAAACATATTTCAACTTAAACCATAATCATAGTTTATTTGATACAATTCAAATAATGAAGTAAAAATGGCAATTGTAAAAACTGGCTAATTTAGGATAAACTGAAACGAAGTTTCATTTGGTCAATTACAATAGTAATGTCCTTTTCAATCAAGTTGATTTCGGAATTTATAGACTCATGATTGACTTCTGTTAAACCTACTTTTTCGATTTTACGAATGGCTTGTTGCAGAGAAGTTATTTTTAAATTATCGATACTAGGCTTTATTTTATGTGCTACAGCGCTCATGGATGTATAGTTTTTTGCATGATATGCATCTTTAATTTGTTCAACCATTATAGGAGATTGATCACAAAATAGTTTTACTAATTTTAAAATAAATGCATTATTTCCCTGACTAATTTCTTCAAGCATAGATAAATCGTACAACAATTCATCTTCATCTACTTCTTGTATATTTCCAGCTAATTCATTTGGAATTGAAGTATTCAAATATTTTGCAATCGTTTTTAAAAATACTTCTTCTTTAAAAGGTTTTGAAATATAATCATTCATTCCAGCGGAGATACATTTTTCAGTTTCTCCTTTAATTGCATTGGCAGTAAGTGCAATGATTGGAGTTGTACATTTTTGCGCTCTAAGCTTTTTGGTTGCCTCAAAACCGTTTAAAACAGGCATTTGCAAATCCATTAAAATAAGATCAACCGATGTTTTATTGATTATTTCAATAGCTTCTTCACCATTGGATGCTTCTACTATAATTGCTCCATAATTTTCTAAAATGGTAGCAGCTACCAACCTATTCATGTCATTATCGTCAGTAATGAGTATTGTTTTGTTTTGTAAAAAATTATCAGTTATTTTTTCAACTAATATTTCATGAATATCAGACGATTCACCTTTGTCAAAATCAATTTTAAACATAATGGTGGTCCCTTTGCCTTTTATACTAACTACTTCAATACTGCCCCCCATTAATTCAATCAATTCTTTACAAATACTCATTCCTAATCCCGTTCCACCAAATTTCCTCGAAGCAGATTCATATTCTTGACTGAACTTCTCAAATAATTTTTCTGTAAACCCTTTATCCATTCCTTTTCCGGTATCTATGACTTTTGTTAGAATGGATTGCTTTCCATTTTTTTCACTAATCAGGGTCATCGTTAAATCTACCGATCCACTATCAGTAAACTTAATAGCATTGCTGATTAAATTTAATAATACCTGATTGATTCGATAAGGATCACCCAATAAGACGCTGGCGATCTGAGGATCTAAGAAAGAGTTGGTCAATTTTAATCCTTTCTCTTCTGCCTTATACATCATCACTTGAATGGCATTATCAATGACCTTACTCGGTTCGAAACCAATTTTTTCAACGTTTAATTTACCAGCTTCTATTTTAGATAAATCCAAAATATCATTGATGATCACCAAAAGATTATCCGCAGCTTTGTTAATGGTTGATAAATAAAAACTTTGTTGGTCAGAAAGATTCGTTTTGAGTAATTGATTGCCCATACCCATGATCGCATTCATTGGAGTCCTGATTTCATGACTCATATTGGCCAAGAAATTTTCTTTTGCGATGGTGAGTTGTTCTGCTTGCTCTCTTGATTTGATCAACGCATGTTCCGTTTTTTTCCTTTCGGTAATATCCATACCATACCCTATTACCAACTTTACTTTATTGTCATTTTCAATTACGGGATACCATCTTCTTAGGATATACTTTTCTTCCCCATTTGATGCAATATTTTTTTCTTCCCACTCACTGGGGTTCTTGGAAGAAATCACTTTATTAAAAGTTTCTCTTCGTCCGGCAGCAATACTTAATGGCTTATTTCTAAACTCACAATAATCTTCGTCTCTCTTCCCAATTATCCACTTTCGCAATTCATCATCTTTGATACCCATTGGATTGACAAAAAGGTATTCGTGTGTTGCGCTAAATACCGCAATATCGGCCGGCATATTATTTAAAATATCTTCATAAAATTGCCTTTGTTTTTCTAACTGTGCTTCAACATTTTTCCTTTCAGTAATATCAGTATGCGTTCCTGTAATTTTAAGTGGCTTTCCGTTGGCATCTTTAACCACTACTACCCCACGGTCTAATACCCATTTTATACTTCCATCTCTAAGTACAATTCTATACTCTAAATTATGTGCATCGAATATTCCATTTTGATATTTCTGATCATTATCAATTAGCAAATGAATATCGTCTTTATGTACACTTTCCCACCAGGCTTGCTGATTACTAGATAACTCTTCTGTAGAGTAGCCCAAAAATTCGCTGGTTGATTTTGAAAAATAAGTAATCCCAGTTCTGAAATCATGCTCCCATACATTATCTCCGATGGTTTCTAACGCTTTTCTAAATTGCTTCTCCGATTCTTTCTCTATTGTAATATCTTCAATGATTCCAAAATATTCTGTAATAACACCCAAATGGTTAACAACAGGTTGGCTGGTTGTTCTTCCCCAGAACCATGTTCCATCTTTTCTGTAATAAATAATTTCAGTGCCAAAAGAAACACCTTTTTTAAATGAATCAACTATTTTTTGAATTGCTCCTGAATCTGATAGAGGTCCTTTAAAATGCTGGATTGGCGTTTTACCGATAATTTCATTCAATGAATAACCAGAGAGCTTGCAAAAACCTTCATTGGCCCAAGTGATTTCACCTGATGAAGTAGTAAATAATACTCCATTATGATTAGCACTCGCTACCAAAGACAATCGTTCTAATTCAATTTCATTTTTTTTCTGCTGGGTAACATTCCTTCCATAAACATTATAATAGGATTGTTCCGGAATAAATTTGCAAACAAAAGAATAAACTTGTTCATTACAATCAACTTCAAATGTCCAACGATCATTATTCGGATCAATTTCATTTGAAATGAATTTCCAAAATGCTTCTTTTGTGTATGGTTTATTTTTATATACATATGATTCCAACTTTTCTGCAGCTGGATTCGTCATTAAAATTGTACCATCAGATTGTATTCTAATTAAAGGATCGGGGTTTTGCATGGGGAATAATGCAATTTCCTCTACTTGTTTATTAGCATTTTTTAATTCATTTTTTTGTTGATTGATGGTAGTGACCAAATGTTTAAGATCATCATTGGTAATTTCCAGTGTTTTAAGAATATGCAACAAATCGATTAACGGATCGTGTTTTGCAAAATCGTCTATTACTAAATTGTTTTCTCTTACTTGTGTAATAGAATTAAACCATGGTGAACCTATAAACAAGATAGTTTCAGCGTCATTTGATAGTTCAAACTGACCCCTTAAAATTAATTTAGGATAACTAAAAGATTCTAAAACCACCAACTGATTGGCTATGGCCACTAAATCATCAAAATGGTTAATCGGTGTGTTCGGTCTTGATATAGAAAAAAAATGATTAATCCCTTTCTGGTGTTCCAAATCAATTATTTTACCAATGGACTTCCCAAAAGATACCACATCCAGGTCTCTATCAATCAATAGAAAAAAGGGGAATAGGCGATTAAATTGATCCGAATCGAAAGAGAATTGTTTATTCATTTATTTACCAACTTACTTTAAATATTTCATGAGTATTGCCATCGTCTCTGGATTGAATTAACTCAATTGTTGTATTAACATTATACATTTTTCCTAATCCGCTAAGTAAGCCTCTTACAAATTCTTGTAACCCTTCGCGTTTCGAAAAATAATGAATACAGATAGAATTGAGTTCAATATCACTTACTCTAAATTCTGGAGGAGTTAGTTTTGGATACATCAACATAATCCGGTTATGAAATAATGGAAGATTGATGAGGAATTCTTTCAAATTACTTCCACCTGCTTCCATCAATCCACCATATTTTTCTTTACCAGTTTTCAATATCCACCATTCTCCAAAAGCATTCAACACTTGACCAACAGTTATTCCCAGCACTACAGATGCTGCACCAGCCAATTTATAGGTGATATCATCATTGTATGGCTCGTTGCTTAAAAAAAAGTCCACATCAACGCCACTCTCTAGTTTCACTGCCTCCCATTTGTCTGCCCCGAAATTTTGGGTAACTAATTCTTGTATTGCCTTGTTTACAATTCCGTACATTTTTTTGGTTTTTAATGAGTGTATTTATCCATTACAGGCAAATTCGTGCCAAGCATAAAAAAAACCACAACACATTGATTGACAATAAATTACAAAAGCACTTTTTGAGCATTTTTCCATTTTTTGGAATAATTTTCCAAATACCAGAACTTAATAATCAACATTGTTTTTAATGTCGCCGGTTTGAATCAATTTATAAATAGTGCTTTTCCCAATATCTAATGCCTTTGCAGTTGCAACTACATCATTATTATGCTTAGATAAATAATATTGAATAATCTCATTATTGTATTCTTTCAAAGTTTTGTCTCCAGACATAAAATCTTGCTTTTGAGAGCTTGAAAATTGAATATTCTCTGGAACTACCTCATTGTTTTCAGATAATACAATAGCTAAATCAATCACTGCTTTCAATTCCCTTACATTACCAGGATAGTGATACTTCAATAGTTTTTCCTTCGCTTCCGTCGAAAACCGTATAGGTTCTAATTGATTGTCTTTTGTAAATCCATCTGCGAAATACTTTGCAAGTAGTATTATATCATTACCCCTAGATCTTAGTGCTGGAAGCTCTATGGTCAAGCCCATAATTCTAAAATACAGATCTTCTCTAAAATTACCTTTTTGAACTTCTGCCAACAGATTTTTATGGGTAGCAACAATTAATCGAAAATCAAGTTTAATTTTCTCATTCCCTCCCACTCTTACCACTTCACGTTCTTGTAAAATCCGGAGCATTTTACTCTGCAAATTCAAATCCATTTCCGCAATTTCATCAAGAAAAATGCTGCCTCCGTTGGCTTCTTCAAACTTGCCAGCCTTTCTGGTTATAGCCCCAGTAAATGCCCCTTTTTCATACCCGAACAACTCACTCTCTACCAATTCCTTTGGAATTGCAGACATATTAACTGCTATAAAGTTTTTTCTTTTTCTGTCGCTATTATAATGTATGGATTTTGCAACAACTTCTTTACCAGTGCCAGTTTCGCCAGTGATTGAAATATTAATATTTGTTTTAATTGCTTTTTCCATCAATCCAAAAACCTTTTTCAATTGTTCACTTTGTCCAATAAGTGAATTTTGAAATGAATATTTTTGCCCTATTTCTTCCCTTAATTGTTCTACTTCAACTTTTAGAGATTGATTTTCCCGAATTCTTACAACTGCATTCCACAATAGATCCTTTGTAGTTTCATCCTTTACAAAATAATCTGTTACTCCTAATTTCAATAATTTAACTGCAACTGAAACTTCTTCCTGTGAACTTATCACTACAACAGGTATATCGGGATTAGCTTCACGAATTTTTTTGAAAAGCACATCGCCTTCCATATCAGGCAAAGAATAATCTATAGTGATCAGATCTGGCTTTAAACTCATTTTGGCTAAACATTCACTAGCTGTTTCAAAACGAGTTACTTTATAGTCTGGGTTTAAACTTAAATGGTAAGCTAAAATTTCTCCATACCATAAATCATCTTCAACAATAAAAATTTGATAGGGTTTCATTCTTTAATAGAATTGATTGATCAAAAAAGGTATTTAAATATACTGGAAAACTTCCAATAATTGTAATTTTTCCAATATTTGGACAAAGGTTGATGTAATTAAAAAGTTTACTAGTTGATTATCAACTACTTAAGTTTTGGCATAGGTTTTAGATATTGTAGTAAAACAAACAAAGAACAATGAAAACATCTACTGCCTTTCAAAATGCTATCAACCATCAATATGGTGTCATTATCCCAATCATTGATGACAATATTAGAATTACAGAAACGGCAATCACTCAATTTGCTCAAAACAATCCTACAGTGATGATTTCATTCATTATAGATGAAACAAGTAAAAACACACTACCCTTATTAAAGAGGGTACTACAAAAATGCCCCGATAATATTAGGGTAAATGCATTCAAAACATTGACAGACAAAGTTGAAGCCATTCGTCAAGGGATGCTCTTTATGTTCCATTATACGAAAGTCCCAAATATTGGATTCTTAGATCCAGCGACGGATATAAGTCTAGACAATTACCTTGCTTTGGCAAAGTACAAAGACCATTTCCCTCAATTTGGAATAGCTATTGGAAGCAGAATTCCACATGTTAATGCACAATATAAAAGAATACCTTCTTCAACATCCAAATCATTTATCCTTAAGTTGTATGAAGTTTATGATAGAATAGTTTTGAAAACGAATTTTCAGGATATTTTTTGTGGGGCTAAATTATTTAACAGAACCCTTATTCCTTTTCTTTTTGATTCACCTTTTCAGGATACGCTGTTGTTTGAATTTGAATTGTTATTAAGGCTGCAGAAAAAATTTGGCAAATCTTCCACAAAGAAAGGAATAGTAGAATTCCCCATTTTTAAATGGAGCGAATACCCAAGTTCTCCCTTAGCATTAAATCAATTTGCTCTGCTACCAATAAATCTGTTTAACCTTCATTATCAATATTCTTTATCAAGTACAATAAACAATGCATTTGACAAATTCATCAAGATCTTCATGTTGAATAATCAATTCAATTATGAAAAGAAATTATCAATTAGTTAATAATGAAATCATCGCGTATATCTATTTTGGATGGATTCAGAGCAATTTCAATTCTTATGGTATTGCTTTTCCATTACTTTTCTAGATGGACCACACCTAAAAACCCGGTTTCTTTATACCCATACAATAGTGACTATTCCTATTTTGGCTATGGTTATTTAGGTGTGCAATTCTTCTTTATAATAAGTGGTTTTGTGATATTTTTTACATTAGAAAACACCAAGAATATGAACCTATTCTGGAAAAATAGATTCATAAGATTGATTCCTTCAATGCTTGTAGCCAGTCTGATCACACTTGGGATTTTCACATTTTTCGATCAATCAAATTTATTCCCTGACAGTCATTCTGCAAATAATTTAATTCCGAGTTTAAGTTTTATTTCACCAGGTTTACTAAACAATATTTTTAGCAGTTCCCAGCAAAGTTTTAATTATATCAATGGTTCATACTGGAGCCTTTGGCCTGAAATTCAATTCTATTTATTCGCGAGTATTGTATATTTTTTAAACAAAGCTAATTTTATTAGAAATTTCATATTACTAATTATTCTATTAATAGGTTTTAACCAGCTGGTTAGCTTTATACTACTTTCAGGCAATAATTTTATAGGACTTCCGAATGATTTTTTAATTGGGTACACAAAATGGATCAAGAATGGTTTTAATTTAATTACCTATCTACCCTTTTTTAGTATTGGAGTAATTTTCTATTTGCTATTTCAGAACAATCAAAAAAAAATCATCACTTCAAATTTTATTGTTTTTATACTTACGCTCCTCATTATTTACATCGTTTTTCAAGGTGTTACAAAGACAGAAAAAGCCTTATTGATTTTAATGATCGCATTGTTCTTTTGTTTTGTTTATATCCCTAATGTACTTAGTTTTTTGGAGCACAAAAGTTTAACCAAAGCAGGCGAATCGTCTTATTTTCTTTATCTGATTCATGAAAATATTGGCATTTTGATCATTTACTCAATCGGGCAATACTTTTTTCCATTTGGTTTTATTTTGCCATTACTGTTGATCATTTGTTTTGTTAGTTTGTGCATCTTCTACACTTCTAATATTGAGAAAAGAATAGGTGATTGGCTAAAATTAAAAATCATTGGAATTAAAATCCATTCAAAAATTAAAAAAATGAACAATTCAGTTTTAGCTTCAAATTCAATTAATCAAAAAATTGCATTAGTAGTTCCGGTATTAAATGATCGTATTACTATCACAGAAACAGCAATCATAGAATTTTCTCAACAAAATCCTTCGGTTCTATTGTCTTTTACTATAGACTCTAATAGCAAAAAAACGATCAGTCTATTAAAAAATATTCAATGCATATGTCCGGAGAATATAGTGATCAATATTCATGATTCATTCTCCAATCAAGTAGAAGCAATAAGACAAGGAATGCTTTTTGCATACAACCACACCAAATCGGAAATTATTGGCTTTATAGATCCCCGCATTAATATATCCTTTGAACAATGGCTTTCAATGGCAAAACACCAGGAGCATTCAACAAAATTCAGCGCAACTTTTGGAAGTATAATTTCATCAACCAAAAAAAGTGTTGCCCAAAAAAGAAAGCCAATATCTGTTCAGTTTGCAAACAGTTTAGTTAAAAGATTTGAAAAAGTTTTTATTAAAACCGATTTTCAAGATATTTTTTGCAATGCAAAAACATTTAATAGGCATCTTTTACCTTTTATATTTAAAGATAAATTTGAAGATGATCAATTATTTGAACTTGAACTTTTACTACGATTAAAGCAGAAATTTGGCAGATCCTCAATTCAAAATGGAATAGCTAATTTCTCTATTGATGAAAGCGATGATGCGCAAACCTCATTTCTTCCATTCAGCCAATTGGGGCTATTACCATTTAGGTTGATCAACCTTTACTTTAAATATTCAACATTGTCAGAAACATTGATAAACAAATTGTATTTGTCTTTCAACTCAATTCAGCGGCTATTTTCATTCAATTCAAAAAAACAAGGATTATCTACGAGACTCCTAATTAGAGTCAAATCATAATCTTTAAAATTGGCTCATTATTTAAAACGTTTATTGTCACTGTATTAAAACAGAAATTTTGCTTATTTTCATTTTTCTAAAAAGAGTAAATGAAAAAAATAAGCAGGGCAGTTAGTCTTTGGATTGTACTATTGATTTCAAGCTTTTTACAAGCACAACAAAATAATCAATTAAATTCTTTAAACGAAGAACAAGCATATACATTAGGTGTTCAGGCCTATATTTTTTGTTATCCCTGGTCATTATTATCCAAAATACAATATAGTTGGGTATCTGCTAAGCAAGTCGTTGCGCCTGGCACTCCCAATATGTCGATGAATCAGTTCTGGCATAATAATAAAAATATTACTGATGCATATAGAGATGGAGGTACCCCAAATAACGATACTTATTATTCTGTTGCTTGGTTAGATGTAAGTAAGGAGCCCATTATTCTTAGTCATGGAGATATGGGAGATCGATATTTTACTTTTGAAATAGCATCTTTTAATTCAGACAACTTTGCTTATGTAGGTGCAAGAACAACTGGATCTAAAGCTGGCAAATTTGCCATTGTTGGAAGAAACTGGAAAGGAACATTACCCGTAGGTGTAAAAAAATTACCAGCATCTCCTACTGATAATGTGTTGATATTTGGAAGAACTGCTGTTAAAGGTGAAGCTGATGGCCCTGCAGCTATAAAAAAACAAGCAACTTATCAATTAACTCCATTAAGTCAAATAGGAAACCCCAATTATGTGGTTCCAGAAAATCACAATGTATTAGTTCCATTTAATCCTAAAACAGATCCGCTTGCCGATTGGAAAACCATTAATCGTGCAATGATCAAAAATCCACCTTTACGACAACATGCTGTTTTGTTAGATATGTTTAAAACAATTGGGATTGGGCCTGGGATTGATATAGATCAATTAGACCAAGCAACTAAAAAAGGTTTAGCAAGAGCATCAATTGATGGAATGAAAATGCTTCAGGCAATTTCAATCACTGGTGATGATTATCCAAAGGTTAATGGATGGAGTATTCCTCCTAAAACAATGGGAAGAGCAATGATCAATAATGATTTTAATACCATTGCTTTACAATGCCTTGGTGGAATTATTTCTCATGATCCTGAAGAAGCTATTTACCTTAATACACACACAGATCTAAATGGAACAGTGCTGAATGGTGCCAACAAATACATTATACATTTTGAACCTAACCAATTGCCAGATGTAAAATATTTTTGGTCACTTACCATGTACGATACCACCAATAATTTAGTTCATAATCCCATTAACAGATGGTCAATAGGATCTTTAGCAAGTAAATTTAAATTAGCTAAGGACGGCAGTCTGACGCTTTACATTCAAAAAGATTCTCCTAGTGCAGATAAAGAAGACAACTGGCTACCTTCACCTGCAGAAGATTTCTGGGTGGTGTTTCGATTGTACGGACCTAGCAAAAAAATAATTGATCAAACTTGGAAAATGCCGCCTTTGAAAAAAGAATAAGATTAGTGTCTAATATACTTTTTCAGCAAAAATTTGCTTTTCATGCATATTACTCATTATTCTTGCTAATTCTTTTTTAGTTGCATTCGATTTGAGCAAATAGTCAAAAGAACCATTTTGCATGGCATCTACTGCAACACTTAAATCTTCATGTGCTGTGCAAAAGACTACTCCAATTCCAGGATAATATTCTTTTATTTTTTTCAACACTTCAATTCCGTTAATAACATCCATTTCATAATCAAGGAACACTAGATTAGGATTAAAATGCAAATTGTCAATACAATTTTGGCCATTTTCGAAGTTTACTACATTTGAATACCCTAAATCTGCTAGCATTTGGGTTAACATAGTTGTCCAGAATGGATCATCGTCTACAATAAAGGTTCTTTTAATGTTCTTAATTTTCATGATTTTATTTTTCTTTCATTATGCCAATTTAAAGCCAAAATATAAATACTTGATTATCAATGCTTTATAAAATACAATTTATTGAACAAATTCCAAATATTGGAAATAGTACATTTAATGGAAGATTTTCGCATCAAATTCAACATTATAAACTGCAAACAAAAGGGTAGTTTTAATGAATAAACTAAGTCAATGAAAAAATCAATATTCAACCTGTTTTTTACAATGAACAATCGATCAACACTGGTACAACCACTATTGATAATTATTATTTTGATTGGATGCAGTTGCTCAAATGAAATTTTTTCTCAAGTACTTAAATCTCCCAACAATCAATTAACCATGAATTTTGGATTACTGGAAGATGGTACACCTACCTATACACTTTTTTACAAAAACAAACCAGTTATTAAAACGAGTAAACTCGGTCTTGAATTAAAAAAAGACCCGACTTCTTTACTCAATAATTTCACCATAGTATCTACAAAAACTGCTCAATTGGATGAATCATGGAAACCAGTTTGGGGAGAACAATCTACTATCAGAAATAATTACAACGAATTAGCTGTTTCACTAAATCAAACAACTTCTAATAGAAACATTATAATACGGTTCCGCTTATTTAATGATGGACTGGGATTTAGATATGAATTTCCTGAACAAAAAAACCTCACTTATTTTACCATCAAAGAAGAGCGAACACAATTTGCTTTAACTAGTGACCATACTGCATTTTGGATTCCAGGTGATTATGATACCCAAGAATACGATTATACCACTTCAAAATTATCTGAAATCAGGGGCTTATCAGAAAAAGCAAAAACAGCCAATCTTTCTCAAACCAGTTTTGCTACAACAGGTGTACAAACTGCTTTGATGATGAAAACAGCCGAAGGCTTATTCATTAACTTACATGAAGCTGCTTTGATTAATTATTCTTGCATGCATTTGAATTTAGATGACAAGAAAATGATTTTTGAATCTTGGCTAACCCCAGATGCTAAAGGAGATAAAGGATATATACAAGCCCCATCCCATTCTCCATGGAGAACAATAATAGTAAGTGATGATGCAAGAGATATTCTTGCTTCTAAATTAACTTTAAACCTCAACGAACCTTCTAAAATAAAAAATACGGATTGGATCAAGCCAACTAAATATGTGGGCGTATGGTGGGAGATGATTACTGGCAAAAGCTCATGGTCTTATACCAATGATTATCCTACTGTACAATTGGGAGTTACCGATTTTGCAAAATCCAAACCGAATGGAACTCATGGAGCCAATAATACCAATGTAAAAAAATACATTGACTTTGCAGCAAAACATGGATTTGATGCAGTATTGGTTGAAGGATGGAATATAGGCTGGGAAGATTGGTTTGGCCATAGCAAAGATTATGTATTCGATTTTACCACAGCCTATCCAGATTTTGATGTAAAAGGTTTACATGAATATGCTAAATCAAAAGGCATCAAAATGATCATGCATCATGAGAGTTCGGGATCAGTTCGTAATTATGAAAGGCATTTAGACAAAGCCTATCAATTTATGAAGAACAATGGTTATGATGCTGTAAAAAGCGGGTATGTGGGCGATATATTACCAAGAGGAGAAAATCATTATAGCCAATGGATCGTAAATCATTATCAATATGCTATTGAAAAAGCTGCCGAATATAAAATCATGGTGAATGCACATGAAGCTGTTCGCCCAACCGGAATTAGTAGAACTTATCCAAATTTAATTGGCAACGAATCTGCTCGAGGTACAGAATACCAGGCATTTGGTGGATCTAAACCAAATCATGTTACCCTATTGCCCTTTACCAGACTAATAGGAGGTCCAATGGATTATACCCCAGGTATTTTTGAAATGGATATCAGTAAAATGAATCCCAATAATAAATCGCATGTAAATAGCACATTGGCAAATCAATTGGCTTTGTATGTAACGATGTATAGCCCATTACAAATGGCGGCAGATATACCAGAAAACTATAACAGATTTTTAGACGCTTTTCAATTTATAAAAGACGTGGCTGTTGATTGGAGTGAGAGCAAATATTTAGAAGCCGAACCTGGTCAATATATAACAGTAGCTCGTAAAGCAAAAAACAAGTCGAACTGGTTTGTAGGCAATGTTAATGGAGAAACACCAAGAACTACAACAATCCATTTCAACTTTTTAGAAAAAGGTAAAAAATACAAGGCCATAATTTATGCAGATGCAAAAGATGCACACTATAAAACCAACCCACAAGCTTATACTATAACAAAGCAAATTGTAAATAGCGAATCTGCCATAGAATTAACAAGTGCCCCTGGTGGTGGATTTGCAATTAGCCTAATTGAACAAAAATAAAAAATGACTACAGTATTAATCATTGCCATTTGTATCCTTTTACTAATTGCCTATGTATTCGATATTAGTGCATCAGTAACAAAAATTCCTTCTGTAATTCTTTTATTGATTTTAGGATATGCTGTTAATATAATCACCAATTATTTTAATATTTCAATTCCAGACCTTTCATCAATTTTGCCATTTTTAGGCACAGTTGGATTAATCCTAATTGTTTTAGAAGGTTCATTGGAATTAGAATTCAATAAAGCCAAAATTCCATTTGTTGGCAAAGCGGCTTTAATCGCATTGATTCCTATGCTTATATTGAGTTTTGTTCTCGGATATGCATTTCATTATTTCGGCCAGATCAGCTATAAAGATGGTTTGGCAAATGCCATCCCATTTGCTATTATTAGTAGTGCTATTGCTATTCCAAGTGTTCAAAATCAAACAGCTAAAGACAAAGAATTCATTACTTATGAAAGTAGTTTATCGGATATCTTCGGGGTGCTATTGTTCAACTTTATTACATTAAATGACAATATTGGCGGAAGCTCTTTTAGTGAATTTTTCCTACAAATAATCATCATTCTGATCATTACATTCATTGCAACCATATTCCTTGCATTTTTATTAAATAAAATCAATCACCATGTAAAATATTTACCAATTATCATCATGATCATATTAATTTATGCTTCATCAAAATTGTATCATTTACCTGGTTTGATTTTTATATTGCTTTTTGGATTGTTCATGGGAAATATAGATGAATTAAAACACTTTAATAT
>JBBAJS010000017.1:46715-87907 GCA_040403975.1 Sediminibacterium sp. | reverse complement strand
GCACCAGTAGCACCAGTAGAACCAGTAGAACCAGTAGAACCAGTAGCACCAGTAGGACCAGTAGCACCAGTATCTCCTTTGATGCCACCGTATGGCAAAGATATCCAAGGAGTTGTACCATCGCCTATCTTAAAAAGATCAGTATCTAATTCAAGACCCATCTCGCCCTCTTTTAGAGTAGGATTATTAGCTGTCCAATTGGATGCGTTATCCCTCCTCAATTGGAGTTGGATATATGGCATTTGTTATTCTGCAATCAAAAAAATACTATTGTATTTAATTTGAAACTACCCAAAGTAGTATTCCCATAACAAATGAGAGTACAACACCTGTATATCCCCGTGGGTCAATTCCCAAACACCATGCGAGATTATTTCCAACAAAGAAGCCTAAGATGATAGCTAATGCCATTTCACAATATTTCATTGCCCGAAAAATGAGCTTAGCTTCGTGATAGCATACTTTGAATATGGTTATCATCTGCCCATCGTTCGCGCATTTCTTCCTGATACTCTTCCCAGTATTCACGATCATTCATGAGCAGATCGTTCATTCGATTGTTCTGCTCAGTCGAGTATGCATCGCTCATTTTACCCTCCCAGTAGTTTTGTTCCATTGAATCAGGGTATCGCCGAGTACCATTCCACTCTACCACAACTTGATACGTATTACCACTCTTACGACGAATGTATACAAACGTTGTTCGGAGAACCTTGGTCAGCATCTGACAGACTCGATAATATTTGAGTGCAGCATAAATCGTCAACCCAGATGGCATGCACTCGTGTGTTTTAAATTGTGCGAGTACCATGCGAGTGATCAGGGGCGTGCGTCGAGCGATGATTGAACGCTGTACAAACTTTGCCATATCGAGCCGTGAGAGGCACCACAGATATGCCTGTGACGCAGACGAATCAGTGTGGTTAGACGCGGCATATACAATAAGTTGACCAATGTTATCCATGTTTGATATTCTAGAAATGGTGTATGAAACGACAATCCATTTTGCTGTATAAATATAATGCCATCAAAGACCCGGAAACTTTTGAGTGGTCGCAACAAAGATAATTCGCCGCGCGGGACACGTAAACGTCCCGTTGTTGTTCCTCCAAAGAGGTATATTGCACCCCCTATTATTCCCGGACCGGATTCTGTGTCCGCACCTGGTCGTGTTATTGCCCCTCCTCCTATTCCTGCTCCTACTTCATCTGCTGCTGTTCCTACTGCGTCTGCTGCTGTACCTGCTCCTATTCGTGTCATGCCTCCTGCTGCTGTCGCTGCACCAGTGACTGATGCAGATCGTATACTTGCTGCTCAGAAAGTGGTTGATATTGTCGAGAACACTGCTCTGCCTCCTCCAACGATTGTAAATCCTGAAAGCAAATTCGTTATTGCCACATACTGGTGGGGTCGTGGAAATATGAATAACAACGTAAAACACCCCTGTGCAGCATATGAAAAAGAAGCGATCAATGAACTCACAAAGGAGGTAGCTGACTACGATTATATCAAAAAGATGGAGAATGACGAAGACCGTCTTGCAGAAATCAAAGCAGAAGTAGAATCTGGTATTTCAAAATCAAGAGAGAAGAAGGTACAAGATGTTGCAAAAAGTTTAGAAATCAGTGAAGATGAAGCACGCAAGCGTTTGTATACAGAAACACCTGCACTCAAATTTGAAGCTATGATCGCCCGTTTCGAAGAAGATTGCAAAAAGGTTAACTGCAACTATCTAACGATGGAATATCCATTTGACCGCCCGCTATACCAGGCTGCTATTAACGGAAAGCCAGTATTTATCAAAAAGGCTATTGAAGCGTGCAAAGGTAAAGGACCCGGCGGTACCGATCTCGCAGTAGTATATATCGATGGTGATATGCGTGCAAATGTGTATCCTGCTATATTCGATATGGATGGTATTGATTTTATGGCACGTGGGTGGAATATAGACCCTCGTTCAAGCAAGAAATACCGCGAAAATAAGGTATGTTTTGACCCATATATTTTCGAGACATCCGGCGGTATTCAATATTTTGCAAACACTCCTGCATCATTGGATCTGCTCGATACATGGACGCTATCAAATCTTGCAAATCCAGGAAAGGCAGATGATCGTGTAATATCGTTAGCATTCAATGTGTTCAAATACCAGTGCCCACTTGCATACATCCAGCTTCCGATCGAATATCTGTGGTTGACAGATTTATATTATTGGCAAGATCCCAAAAATACAAGCGTAGAAAAATCGGTGATTGAGCACCCAGAGTGTTTAACAGCAGAAGATTCAGCTGAGGGAGCATCTGCAAACAGAGTCCCAGATCATTACACATTCTTAATAGAAGGCTCAACACATTGTGAGCGTTTGGGTGGAAAGTTTTACGAGTATATCTTTTTCCCAAAGAAAGAGCTCAGAAGTACGTTGGGACCGTATTTGGATTATCTCTCAACAGCTAAGAATGCTGATGACGGATTCCTTTTCGAGGTTGTACCATTTGACGATAAATATGGAAGACATCAGGCTGTTGCAGACAAGAATTTGGCAGATGCAGAAACGGCATCAGAAGTACCTACAACATTCGATGTACCTAAAATACTGGCTCAACTGAAAAAGGGTGTGGATGTTACAATCGGTTCTGATCCTAAAATAGAAGAGCTCAAACAGCAGCCTCTGGAATTTATCGCGTACAACAAATCTACAAAGAGCGGAAAAGCAACAGATGATGATCATACATTAGATACTGCGAATCCTGATTTGAAACCAGAGTTCGATATGTCGAAAGGTATGTTCTTTTCCGCAAAGAATCCAGTATTGTATCATATTTTGGCAATGTGTGAGAAACCAGAAGATTTGACAACGATATTTAATGAGTCGTATACGTTTTTAGCACGAGTCAGATGCTATTGGCTTAAATAATCTAAGTAGTAATAAATGGCAGGAACTTGTCCCCCAGGAAAGATTCGTAATAAAAGCAGGAAGTGTGTACCGGGAATCGGGAAATTAAAAAAGGGCGAGCTTGGACGTTACGGCTACACTACTACCGCAAAATCCACAACCCGTCATCGTGCGCTCAGGAAGGCAACACGTAAATATGGTGCTCTCTCTGTATATCGCAAACTGAATGCACTTGCAGTATACACAAAGAACAGTAGTCCTCGCACATCAAAAACAGTCAAAGCAGACCGTAATTATATTGGACGTCATCATGGCTACAAAAGTTCTTGAACCTCGCAACGAGGGAAACTATTAAATTCTGATGCTGAAACATATGAATAAGCTCCTATGGAAGGAATTTCTAATACATCTCCCTCAGTGATTAAACTAGGGAGCCAAACCTGTTTAGCAATACGATCTGCGGAATCGCAAGTGCGTCCGAAGATGGTAAATTGCTGCAACCCATCTCTCCCACATTTTGTGAGACATTTGAAACGAGGTTTAAAGCCGTCAAACAGAACACCGGAAAACGTACCATATACAGAGTCATCGATCGTGATAGATTCTGTTCCATCGGGAAGTGTTTTACGTCCGATGATAGGTACTTGAAGAGTGCAACACTCTTCTGCGAAAAAACGCCCAGGTTCTGAAATAACGCGCTCAAAAGGTAACTGTTGAATATTTGATTGAATGAGTGGTGCTATTTTTGATTCAAAAAATGTATCATTAAATGGATTTCCAGAAAACCCTCCACCGATATCCAGTAATTCGGGTACAAATGTAGAGTGTTTTCCGATAACTTTCAAGAACTGTTGCACAGTGTTAAATGCGGATAAATATGATTCTGTTGATTTGCAATCGCTTCCTACGTGAAATGCAACGCCATAGATTGGTATGTTTTTGGGCAAGTGCTCGACAAAGTTTACAGGCATCCCAAATTTCTTGTTCAAAGGAATGCGCGCGCCTCCTTTGTCGTCTACGTGAATACGCAGAATAGGTTTTGTGTTTGGCAGCAACTCTGATAACTTTCTCAATTCTGTCGAAGAATCGAATGTTGCGTATTTTATGTTTGCCTTCTGGGCTTTTTCAAGTTCGGACCGAGATTTGCATGGATTTGCATAAATAATCTCAGAACCCTTTACTCGTTCAAATTCATCTGACGAAGCACAATCAAACCCTGCGCCGCCTTCTGCAAGTGTTCTAATTACTGGTGGCAGATTGTTGCACTTGATTGCATAGAACGGAGTGACAGAAGGTAGAGAGCGCTTCCAGAGGTTGATTCTCTGTTTGATAATCCCGACATTCACCAGTAGCTTCGACAGTGTGAAGGTTATGATAATCAGAAAGAGAATAAAACGGATCGGCACTTCCCCAAAATAGTTTAGAGAGTGTATCACGAAGACAACAAGATGCCACGTAATACAACCGGAGGTTCAGGACACAAGGCTCGCGCAAACTGCGAGGGCAACATCACGAAGAAGAATCGTCAACTGATCGAGAACTTCATGGACGACATGACAAAGGAAGGAAAGTGTGAAGGAGTGTTTGTTTCAAGGGTCACCAAGAAGCTGGGTGACGGGCGTATGGAGGTATCCTACATGGATAAAGAGCGACTTGTGACGGTTCCAGCACCGATTAAGGGATCTATGCGAGGTCGAGGAAAGTCGCAAGCATATGTCGACAACGGTTCAATCGTTCTAGTATCAAACACAGGTCTTGTAGGCGCGATGTCGCATGAGATCATCGGTGTAGTGACTCCTGCACAGCTTGTGCAGATGAAAAAGATTATGACTTTGGATACTCGAATCATCGATAATACAAAGACAGTAGAGCAATCGGGAGAGTTTGAATTCGGAGAGGAATCTGACGATGAAGAGGGTGTAGAGATTGACAATATCTAAAAAACGAATCACAAAATACTAATGTTTTTGTCTGTTATCAGATGTTATTACGACTACTAAACCGATTCTTTACGAAAGAAAGACCTCATTATCTAGGTCGTTGGGGGTATCACTGGGATATAACCAAATATAGAACGTATTACGATTAATAGTGTATACTATACAAAATGTCAGGAACGTTTGGAATCTTTGAAACAGCATGTGCTGATATCCAAAAACAGGTAATTATACGAAATCTGAGAAGAACCTTTTCAGAAGTGGTGTCAAAGCATGACATAGTTATGCATAAACTGATTATGGCTTTGGAAGCAGGAGGTGAAGACAACTATGAGCGAACAGTACTTCAATATGGAGAAGCAGGATATACAGCAGATGATAGATTACGAACTGTTCTTCTAAAATGGTGTATCACTGGGGATTGTAGTAGTCCACGATAAAAACGCCGCAAAACGGATTCATGAGTACCCAGAACTTTTTGCTTAGTGTGGGATCTACGCTCCGATAAACCGTAGACACGCAGAGGAAGACTGCAAGATTTCAAGCAAAATGATGACACCAAGACCCATCGCCCCTATAATGACAACACCTTTCCGGATGGAGACATCTCCGGGTACTCACATCACGTGGATCCCCGATGGCTTCATCAAGAAGGTATACTCCAACGGCAATGTTGAAGAGTGGGTACCGCCTATGTGCGTATCCCAAGAGTTCATGCACCAGACAGTTCTACCCACTGGTGCATTGCACACAACATACTATACAACCAAAGACGATAACGTTATCGTTGAGGGTGAGTGGATCAACTATCACCTCGTCGATACCGCAGATGACGGTACTGACATCTGCTGGGACAACGAGTGCAGCTGTTTGAATGATGCACATATTTACAGTAGCAAGTGCGAACTCGAAGGCAGTCATGTGGGCGACTACGAGAACTGTGAAGAGTGCGCAGATCAACTGTCAGCATTCAACAACATGGAGGAAACTAAGTCCAGGTGTGAAACACTAGGATTTCACGTCGGAGCCGGAGACTGCCCAGTGTGCGGTCCCGAAGTGGAGGATGAAGGATCTGGATGGAGGCATTCGCATGCATGTTATTGCGGAGATGATGAACATTAACAACTCAGCCCCTCAGGTTGAGGTGTATCCATAGGTTTGTACATTCGTAGCCAGTCAAGGAATCCCATAGTGCTCGCAATCATATAAATCACAAAAATCAATAAAAGTAAAAAAAGAAACTTTTTTACCATTGTACTTCTACAATGACAAAAACTGAGAAACCATATGAACAGCGGGTAACAGAAGTTCTAAACTTATTCAAAAATTTGAAAGCAGTAGGTATTCCGTTCGATTCCCCTGAGGCACGCATGTTAAAAGACTATACAGACGCATACATAAAAGATGGAATCTGTTGGGAAGGAACACTAAACTTTCAAGCATACGGTAGAATGGCAGAAGTGAATCTTCCACGAAGGGCGGACAAACAGATAGAACTTATAATTCGGAAGACACTCACCAAAACGAATCGGTGAGTACCCATAAAACGGATATAGTGTGGAGGAAATCTATGACAACAACGAAGACGACAAAATGCCTAAGACTTATGACCAAACAAGCATCACATACCGGAAGGACAAGTGCGAGATCTCTTATGGACCTCGCCCAGTTCCTCCACCCAACGCGGAGCTGCAAGATGACGGAATTGTACGAGCGTACTTTTATGAGAGGTTTGAAGTACGCCCATACTTCTGGGACTCCAAAAACACACTCTACGAGTGGTACCCCGATGGCGACGTTATCCGTTACAACGATGACGGTTCTCAAACCGTCTGGTACACAAAACCAACAATGCAAGATGCACTCGCAAAAACTGGACAATACCATCGATTCTATGCAGACGGAAGCTGTATGTTACGATATCATGACGGTGCTGAACAACGTACCCTCTTCTATGGAGAGGATCGCGAAGTAGATGAGCCTTGTGAGGACAACTGGATCAACGATTACGATAGGATGCTCGGTCGTCATCATCCCGATCTGTTGGATGACGGGTGGTACTGCATGAAGTGTTACACCAAGAGGTGTGAACATGTTAGTCGAGAGAAAAAGAGACAGTTTAATAATGAAGAGTCATCTTAGACCGCATCCTGCAACTGTAAAGTCATCCATAAACCTAAAAATAAAAAAACTTTTTGCATCTCGGACCGACAAATACACATATGCCTTGAATAACACCACATATGTGGATTTTGATATTTACAACATCGATAAGAAACCGACTGTTGATCGTTCCGGGGTATGCAAACTAATTCGTACATCCGATAAACCAGTGATTTTTTTCATGTGTTACGATGTTGGCTATAATGATCATTTAAAGTTGTTTATTCGTCATATAGTATGCTGTTTAGCATTTCCAGGAGAGACTGTCAAAATACTGTTTTTCGATATGAGAGATTTATGCGATATTTCTCCAAAACATCAAGAACTGATAGAGACAGAAATATCTAGAAAGTGTGGGAAACCCGTAAACTTGATTAATGCATCATGTTTAGGATCTGAATGTATCTATCTTCAAAAGTTTAAGGGAGAAGATGAAGTTGGTTGGTGTGTTGCTTGGGGGTTATACTTTTTGAATGTGTTGACATCTCCATTATTCAGAGGGAAGTATGTTGCAGATATGACAGAAGCGCAATACAAATTGCATATCAACAAATTATACGAAAAAATCCATTCGTATATGGCATCTAAAAATTCGAATCATTTTATTGAAAAGTGGTATATCGCTCAATTATCTTCATAAAGCTTGCCGTTCATGTAGTACAAATATGCCATCTGATAGCCGAAAGTATACTTTTGAAATACTTCTATATGCGCATTAGGATACTTAATAGATGCGTCAATCGCTTCTTCTTTTGTGAGGAATATAACAGTATCTTCGCGATCTGCACCGTTAAAGAATACGTATATAAACTGCATGTTGATAACATAAACAAAAACTAGTTGCTTTGAATTCGTTTTATAACTTTTCTACTTTTGCTGCTTGCACTTTTACCAGTTTTCCAGAAAGATCTTGTTTACCGATTTCACGGTAATCAATATGACATGCATGTGTTTCTGGCATTCTGTGTTTCAGACAGTAAGGTAAATTGCATCGGCATACGATAGGAATCATTGTTCGTTTATTGCAGTAAGCACACTTCTCCATTTTAGTACGATATACATTTATTTTAAATCAATTCGGATACGTTTTCACGTTCAATCTGGTACCCGGTAACCAGTATAGTGTGAATAACCCTACAGATTGTACCCTCAGAAGAATGTTTGAACTCTCTGCGAACATGATCGAAGCATTCTTGAATGCGCGTATCCATGCTTCCTACACGGATTGCAAAGTTCAAGATCTCGGATGCAATCACGTTATCGCTAAGCCTGTCAATGAGACATTCAATAATATGATCGTTTGTTTCATCCACATACAGGCACAGTTTTTCCATCATAGAGTAAAAGTGATCTTCAATATCAAACTGCATTTTTCGTAGTATAAATTAGATTCATATCAATTTAAATCCGTTTTTATCATAATGGAACAAGCCGTTGAAGTACGGGCTGCTGAACTTCCACCGGCATCGGTTGATATGCTTAAAAAACTACGCGAAGAGAACTGTAACAGTTCCTCCAAAGACTTTAAACTTCAAAGTTTCCAGCTTTTTCTGAGAAGGATATTGTCCCCTGATTCACCTACTCGTAACATGCTTATGTTTCATGGCACAGGCGTCGGCAAAACGTGCACTGCTATCCAAGTTGCCGAAGAGTATATTCTGCGTCCCGAATTTCAAGATAAGAAAGTCATTGTTTTGGCTTCTGCTGCTGTTCAAGAAAACTTTCGGACACAAGTATTTGACGTTACACGTGTAAAAGTCGATCCCTCGGGTATTTTGATGTCTCAGCAGTGTACTGGACGCAGATATCTTGAAATGTTGGAGAGAGCTCAAACAGAAGGTCTACGTTGGGAGAACCCTGAAAACAGAGAAAAGTTGAACAATATTATACAGAATATGATTGATGACTTCTATGTGTTCAAACCCTATATGGGATGGGCAAACGAGCATGAACGTGCAAAACTGAAAATGTCTCCTCGTGAATACACCCAATGGATCCATGACACATATGACGATCGTTTATTGATCGTCGATGAAGCGCACAATCTTCGCGAAGATGAGGAATCCAATAAATCTGTATCCGATGCACTCACCCAAATCGTAAAAATTGCAAAAGGAATGACCCTTGTACTTTTGTCTGCAACACCTATGTTTGACAGATTTGATGAAATTATCTACTTTTTCAATTTATTTCTGTGGAACGATCATCGACAGGATCCTTCTAAATCTCTAAAAGTTGATGATATCTTCAAGAAAGATGGAACATTCAAGACTCCTGAAAAAGAGGCACTTTTCAGAGGATGGTGTCATGAGTATATTTCGTTCCTGAGAGGTGATAACCCATTCACATTTCCTTTCAGATTACCTCCACCAGAAGAGATGGTTGCCAAATTTGACAGAACCACAGATGTGAAAGGAAAGAGAATAACAGAACCTCGCAAATATCTTCCTTTAACTGTATCCTATCTGCAAAGTCCTCAGAAAGAGATTGTAAAGATACAGACTGGACAAACAAGAGATTCCTCTGTTTCAACGATGGTAGTTTCGCCAGATGGTCGTCCTATAATGTCATGTTTTGAAAAAGGTTCTGATGTTTCAAAATATTTGTTCAAATACGCCTCCGATGTTCAACCATTTTTGAATCCTTCTAATCTTCCAAAATATGCAACAAAGTTTAACACTATTCTGAATTGTTTGACAGACACTTCTGGAATCGCCTTTGTATATTCCAATTTTATTCGAGGTGGAATTTTGCAATTTGCAATGGCACTCGAAGAGGCTGGATTTGAGCCTGCATTGGGTCCTCGAATGTTGGAAAAAACGTCTGGCGAATACACCGGACCCTCTCGTGGAAAATATGCAATGCTGAGTTCTGAAATGAAAGAAAAACAGTTGGAACAATTGATTCGCAGATTGCGTCGCCAGGAAAATGCCAACGGACAGGATATTAAAATTATTTTGGGATCACCACTTGTTTCAGAAGGTATCGATTTCAAGAATGTGCGTCAGGTGCATATTTTGGATCCCTGGTACAACATGAGTCGTATGGAACAGATTATTGGAAGAGGTTTGCGAACATGTTCACATTCTGGATTGCCATTTGAGAATCAGAATTGTACAGTTTATTTGCACACCACTCGATACCTCGATACTGCACAAGAAACGTACGATGAATATGTGTATCGAGTATTCATTGAAGAAAAAGCAAAGATGATTTCGAAAGTAAAACGTGTTATTTCAGAATCGGCAATCGATTGTTCACTTCAAATAGCTACAAATATGTTGCCCGCAGAGTGGAAATCGCTCCCCATTCCTCAAAAACGCTCACAGGATGGAGAGGTTATAACACTCCCATTATCGGCGATGAGTGCTCCCACATTTGAAGATGGCGCTGTTTCACTTGTATGTTACAATTTTTCAAAACCGCCATCCGAGGATTATGTGAGACCACTCGGAACATATTTTGATGTTCGCGATGATGTTTTCGACACAGTCATTGAAATGTTTGAGAAAAAACCAATATGGTCGATCAAAGATATTTTGGGGTCCAACAAATTGAAATATGCTCCCGAAGTTGTTCAATATTTGTTGCAAGATGCAATATTCACACACCTCAAATTGAAAGATAGTAAAGGAAGAGTGGGTGTTCTAGAAAATAGAGAAGGTTTGTATGCATTTACACCTGAAAGTGAAGGAGCAAATCCTACAATGTTGGAACGTTCTATTTCTACAAAAGGCGTACAACGTGCAATTGTACCTCTCGAACCAGAAGAAGAAAAGGAAGAAGATGAAGATGAAGATAAAGAAGAAGAGAAGGTTCCAACTGGGGCACTTTCAATGGATGATGTTCGCTCAAAATATACATTCCTATTCGATGCATCCAAGTTTTCAGATGAAGTGAAATTATGGTATATCATTGATCAGAAATTAACTCATGCTGAGAAAGTTGAACTTCTGAAATCTATCGATCGTTCAGCAGCCGAAAAACCAGTGTGGGCGAGAGGGATTGTTGTAGATGGTCCAAACTTCTTGGCAATTTCTCCTTCTGAGGTTATTGACACAACAGGAGCCGCAATTGAACCAGTAGGTACTGAGAGAGATGCACTGAAATTATGGATAACCCGAAATATAGATTCACTCGTTTCTGAGATTAAAGAGAAAAACAAGATTTTGTGTACAGTGGAGGAACAGAAGTTGAAGTTTGCTGCATTTGAGGTTATTGATGGGCACATATCTCGAATTAAACGAACAAAGACAATCACACCGAAAGAGTGTTCATTCTTTGTACAGACGGCACTAACTGCTTTGGTTCGAGATTGTACAGGAAATGATTTCCCAGAAACTGTTAAAACAAAAGAAGTGCAATGTGTATATTTAGCACTGGCAGTGAGATCAGCGTATCTAACGGGATCACCGTATATTACTTGGGTATCGCCGGAGGTATGGTCATTCCTCTCAAAAGAAAGCGCAGCCATTCGCTCGAAATTAGCATGAAAAACAGATCGCCATGTTTAATAACGTAGATGGAGGCACTAAACATGAATACAGATCCTCTATTTGAACGTCGCGAACTTACACGAATTTTGGATGTTCCTTCAAAATACGTGCAACGCAATATCAGGGGATCGCTTCTTGCCCAGCTTGGAAAACAGGTGGAGGGCAAGTGTGGGATCGAAGGATATGTTCAGCCTAAATCTTCTGTGATCTTGGAACATTCTCTTGGACGAGTTGATATGCTTTATTCTGGAATTCAATACCGAGTAAAGTTTCATGCAGATGTTTGCTACCCGCATATTGGTCAAGTATTTAAGACAGCTGTATCCTTCCGATCGAAGATTGGAGTGCATGCAGATATGCTACCAGTAAAAGTACTTCTACCTCGCGATCTGCATATTGGAAATGAAGACTTCGAGTCTATCACTGACAAGGATGAAATTATCTTTGAAGTGATGGGAGCAGAGTTTAAACAGAATGATGAGTCGATCTTTGTGCTTGGCAAGCTCATTCAAAAGGTTGGTTCAGGAGGTATTACAAAGTCAGAAGAAGAGGCACAAGTGCAAGAGTTGCCGCCACCTCCTACATCATCTGAGCCGCAGGGAGAGGTAAAACAGGTTGCAATCAAGCCTGCTGCGACGTCAGAAGCACCAAAAGAGCCTGTTCGTCGCAGGAGGCGTTTAAACCCTGGCAGCGCACTACAACTAAATGTCGGAGAGAGCACGGAAGGAAAAGTTGAAGGAGAGCCTTGATAAGCTTTCAGAGTGTGAACACGAGCAAATTTTTGCCATTGTGCAACGGTATACTGAACAATTTACATGCTCTGAATCTGGTGTATACGTTGCTGCGGATAATTTGAATGATGAGTGCATCACAGAGATTGAAACATATGTTAATTTCTGTAATGCACAGAAGCAACGTTTGGATGCAGATGAGGCAAAACGCTTAGCACTCTATAAGAGTGTGCATAGTAACTGAAAATGGATGCTAAAATTTCATGTTTTTGATATCAGTATTTAACAATGGATCGGGGCATAGTAGAACCCGAAGCGATCGATTCGTTGATCGATATTGCGAATCGCGATGCTTCTGCTGAATTTGAAGTAAAGATTCTTGCAGGAAAGATTCAGACACGAGACACAGCCGATCGTATTCTGAATGCAATCAAGACACTCTCCGTAGGAGAGCATACCGAAGAGCATCGTTTATCCTATTCGATGCCCGGAAATATCCGAGTACATGTTATTGGTCCTGATCTTATACATAAGGTTTGTGTAAATCAAGGATTCAAGAGCATTCCTGTTACTGTTGAACGCAAAGCGCCATACTTTGACTCAGCCGCAGGACGCGACGTTGTCGATGCACCCGAAGTGCTGACCCGCTTCACACTTCGAAGTGAAAAACATATTAAAAATGATTATGCTGGGGATGTTAATGATGCACGCGCACATATTCGTGTTCTCCACCGAAAGTCGTTTATGGTAGAAGGTGAGGAGTTCCGCATTGACTTCTCTATGGTAAAATCGAGAGTAGGGAAGCAAAGTCTTCGCGAAGTACTGCGAAACATTCCTACGCACGAACTAGAAGTCGAGTACCTTCCTCGCAAGCCTGCTCGCAAACCGGCAGAAGTTAGGAATGCACTGTATCGCATCATCGAGACTATTCTGGGTGCATACCAGGAGTCTCCTGCAATCCTTCTACAAACTGAAATCCAACGCTATTCAAGGGAGTTCAGATTCACAGGTATTCGCTTTTACAATATTGTTTCACTCAATCGTTCTCATATTTCCAAAGATCGACCAAGCAATATTTTGAAGGGATACACCGTCACAAACAAGGCAGATGGAGAGCGTGCAGGACTGTATGTCTCGCGTGATCGCAAACTTCTGCGGATCACCAAAAAGGGCGAACATGTCGCATGGACTGGATTGGTGGCTGCATCTGATAAATATGCCGAAGATGTAATCGACGGCGAATATCTCGAAGATAAGAACCTGTTCTGCATATTCGATGTGTTCCGTTACAAGAACAAGGATGTTCGTCCACTTCCACTATTCACAACCGATGATGACATTCGCACCAATCCCGGATCATCGCGTCTAGGATGTGCTCGTGAGTTTGTGAAGAGTTTGTCTACCGAGTTCAGAACGGTTGTAGACGGATTTCGAGTAGAAACCAAGCTATTCCTCGCAGGCGACGGTCCGGCTATGGAGGAAGCTATTCAAACGATGCTGGACACGGAGTTTGAATACAAGACCGACGGTCTAGTGTTTACTCCTAGGTCTTCACCAGTGACACCTCCATCTGAAATGCGCGGAAACACCTGGTTGCGCGTCTACAAGTGGAAGCCTCCACATCAGAATACGATCGACTTCCTACTTCGATTCAATTCGAATGATACGGAATATGATCCTATCTCTGAGCGCATGTCTCGCAAAGGAACGCTGTATGTTTCTCGGTCCCCGGGCGAGGATATCGTATTCCCCTGTGAAACACTTACTGGTGAGTACGTCCAACCGCGTATGCCAGAGGATTTGAAGCGTATTGCTGACAGTCGTGATCGCGTTCCTTCTATCTTCCAGCCCTCAACTCCTCGTGATTCCGAAGCTCATAATGTCTGGGTACCTGTCAACCGTAAAAAGGTGCCTTACGATCTCGAAGAGAACCGAGTAGAGGATAACACTCTCGTTGAATGCTCATACGATATCGATACCGGACGTTGGAGTGTCATGCGCACACGTCACGATAAGACATTCGAGTATCGTGTTCTGCGCCGTGCTCAGTACGGACAGGATATGAACGTTGCAGACGACATTTGGAAACTTATTCATGTACCCATTACTGATGCAATGCTGCGTTCTGTTGTATCAAACCCTCCGGATGATACGTTCGAGGATGATGCATACTACAAGGAGGAATCTTCACGCGATAGTGTCACTGTCAATCTGCGAGGATTTCACAATCGTGTGAAGGAATCACAGTATATGACCTATGTAGTTCCTACAAATACGCTATTTGAAATGGCTGTTGGTCGGGCAGGCGACCTCCATAAATGGACAAAATCAAAAGCATCAAAGGTATTTGGAGTCGATACATCGACGAATACACTATTCAATCTTCCAAAGAGTGGAGCGTGTGTGCGATACCTGAATGAGAAACGTAAGGGTACACGGAATCTACCCAAAGTCTTGTTCGCTCATGGCGATATGACAAAGCCGTTTGAGGAACAGGAATCGAAATATCTGAGTATCATGCTGGGTAAGACCGAAGCAACTACTCCTTATCTTAAAGAGTTTGAGGGCGTCAAACATTGGGATGTAATGGCGTGCCAGTTCGCAATTCACTATGCATGCATTTCAGAGGAGACATTCCGTGTATTCCTCGACAATGTAAAAAATCATTGCAAGTCAGTCTTCTTCGGGACATGTATGGATGGAAAATCGGTGTATTCGATTCTGAGTGGAAAGGATCGTTATATTCTGAGGTCGAGTGGAAAGACGTTTGCACAAATTGAAAAGAAATACGACGACGAAGGTGAGTGGAAGGAAGAGTTTGGACAGGCGATGGATGTTACTCTTGAAAGCACCGATAAACCGATGACTGAGTACCTTGTTCCGTTCGAGAAGGTTGTTGAACTGTTTGCAGAGGCTGGATTTGAGCTTCTTCAAACAAAGATGTTCCAAGAGATTTATGTAACACAGAATGGTATATCATTGGATGATGCACAGCAGGAATACAGCTTTCTCCATCGTACATTCGCATTCAAGCGACGTGGAGATATCAAAGAGAAAGAACCGGAACCAGAGGTTGAAGTAGAGCTACCTATGGTGGAGGCAGCAGCAGAAGAAGAGAAGAAGGAAGAAGAAGAGAAACCGAAGGAAGGAGAAAAGAAGGTAACTCTCAAAAAGAAGAAAGAAGAAGAGAAACCAGCAGACAATATTGTCTTCTTCTTCTCAAAAGAACCAGAAAACAAAGAGTTCAGTAGCTTCTATGACACGACATTCAAGTTAGATGATGTGGAATACAAATCGGCTGAGCATGCATTCCAGGCGATTAAAGCAAAAACGTTTGGCGATGATGAACACTTTGCAAAGATTCTGAAAGCCAAGTCTGCACAATCTGCAAAATCGTTTGGAAAGAAGGTTGAGAAGTTTGAAGATTCAGTGTGGAACGAAAAGAAGGAGGATGTAATGCGCAATATTCTCCGTGCCAAGTTTTCTCAGAATCCGGACATTCGCAAGAAACTGTTGGACACCGCTGACAAGATTCTTGCAGAAGCGAACCCTCGCGATACATTCTGGGGTATTGGAACATCTGCATCAACTGCAATTGCAAAAAATCCTTCAAAGTGGAAGGGGCAGAATAAGCTTGGAAAACTGTTGATGGAATTGCGCGAGGAGTTGAAAGCAGAAGATGCAGAAGATGAAGCAGCCATGGAAGAGAAAGAAGAGGAAGAATAAACTTACAGATAAAAAACTGTAAATACAAAATGACGTACTATTCTCAATGTGGTGAAGACGAATATTTGAATAATAAGTATTTCAAAAATATGCGAAATGGTATTTTTTTGGAGATGGGAGCTCTTGATGGAGTAACATATTCAAATACAAAGTTCTATGAGGATACTCTTGGATGGAATGGAGTCCTCATAGAACCAAATCCTATTCAGTTTGGATATCTCACGCAAACGCGACCAAGATGTAAGTTGTACGAAGCACTTGTTTCTGATATTCCAGAAGAGATCGAGTTCCGTTATTTTTTGAATGGGTTAGCAGCAGTATCTGGTGTTAAAGATACTCTACCTTCAAACCATTTGAATGCTTGGTTTGACAATCCTCAGTGCAGACATGAACAGCAGGATTGTAGAAAAATGAAGACACGAACACTAACAGATATTGTAAAAGATAGTGGAGTTGATCATATAGATTTTTTTAGTTTAGATGTAGAGGGACATGAACTGAATGTTTTAAAATCGTTTGATTTTTCTGTCCCGATTGGTCTTATTTTGATGGAGTATTCGCGACGCGATGAACTAGAACATTGTGAAGAAATACTGAATAAGAATGGTTATGTTTGTGTTGATGAACATCGAGGAAGTAAAATTTATGTTGGTAAAAACGGATTTAAGAGTGCATAGATAATACAAACAACGTGAACAAATATCATGGAGACCTGCAAGACTTCGGGGTGTACCCACACTCATCATGCTACGATCATCAAGAGAAATAAGATTCTGGCAAGTGCTATGAATAAGATTGGAAGTCGTTCAATGGGATGTGGATATTCCGATTGGACTATCCATGCAGAACGCGCAGTTGTGAAACGTCTTGGCGACCTCTCACAACTTCGTGGTGCAACTTTGATTGTAGTTCGATACAACCGAACTGGAAAAATGTTAAACTCAAAACCATGCCATGACTGTGAACTGTTTCTAGAAAAATGTATTCGGGATTACGGTCTTCGTAAGGTTATCTATTCTTGAATTTCAACATGTATAGAATCTGCTAATTTTGCTTTGATAATAACTGTATCTAAAACAGACGGAACATATGCAGGAATAAATACAAACCTTCCAGTTTCTTTTGGATCAACTGCTTCTTGAAAAGTAGTCTTGATACATTGATATTTTTTGTTATCGAGGCGGTGTGAATGTTGTTCGTAACAAACATACCAACGATATCCTGATTCGTAATTATTGGTAGACATTTTGATTATACATTTTTTAAAGAACGTTTTAATCCTTTTTGAGAGTTTTATAGTACTGCGAATACGTTAGCGTTTCAGGTGCTGCTGTACCGTTGATCGCAGGAGCAACCCACCGATTAAACAGTTTTTGTCCTACACGAACCGATGCCTCATCTTCGGTTGTCTGACCTTTTTCCATCTTGCGTTTCTCTTGCAACATATAGAAGAATGTCTGGTCCAGTTTATCATCCGCATGTAGTGCAAACACTGCTGGATAAAACTCAAATAAAGTAGAATTCTCCTCTTTCAGACTTTCTAGGTACTGTTCAGGATCTTCCTGTTGGAGGCGCTTATACTTTTCCTTTGAAGAGTCCATGTTTCGAACCATAGCCTGGATTTCGGTCGCGGTATGTGCGGTTGCAGCTTGCGCCATTATAAATACCATCCACTTGCTCTCTTAAAAAGTGTCCGCAGAAGAATAAGATGAGTAGAATTGTATTGGATCCGGTAGCTCTGCCGGCAAATCCGAAACCATTGGATATAAAAGGTTCTCCTATTACAGCAGCTGCTGATAAAGTTGCGGCAAACACTGCTGAACAGGCAACAGCTGTACAGACGTTGGGAGGTAAAATGGCTGGCGGCGGCGGCACCGTTGAGGTAAAAAATATACCACCTGTACCCTCCTCTGGAAACTCGAATATTGGAAGTGTTATGGCAGGAATGCAAGAGTTAAAAGCGGTTGCTGGTGAACAGGGGAAGTATGACACACTCGGTAATGCCCCTGCAATGGAAGTAACCACAGGAGGACGCCGAAAAAGAAGATCACGCAAAAATAAGAAGAATGTCCACAAGCGCACTCGGAAACATAGGGGGTCTTCTCATAGGACTATTCGCATTCGCCATCCTCGTAGGAGGATACACTCTGCTCGCAGACAAAAAACTCATAAGAAGTGATTACGTATTTTACCTGACAATCGTAAACGTTGCTATTTTTATCGGTATCATGGTAGCAATATTCTATAAGAATGATCAAGAGATTACGATCGACTAGACAAATGCTCACCCATATACAGTTCCAGTTTTTCTACAAGTTTATCACAATCCTCTTTTGAGGTCAATGCAGTCAGATTCACTTTTCCAGTTCGAAAGATACATGCAGTCCAACGTTCTGGAAATACAACTTTTACACAAGGAGAGACGTCCGGTTCGAAATCGGCTCGGACACCTTTCTCTTGAAAGAACTTTTGAATAGCAAGTCGACTGATTTTCGATTCTTTGGGGAACTGGGTAGTATAGTTCATCAATACCACACGACGAGTTATATGTTCCCATCCTCCTTCTTTCAGACATTCAGGGGGGAGTTCCTTAAATATCGATTCCAGCTTTGCAAGTGTAGATGTTTCATATAATGGGTCAAGAACACCCGTCATATGAAATACCCCGTTATGAAAGATTTTTACAGTGACTTCTTTCTTTGGTAGCGTTTCATTACCATCGTCCAGAACAACAACTGTTACAGAATTATTGCCGAATCCAGAAGAGACAACAGCCTTAGGATTTCGGCGCTTGATCTTGTCCCTTTTGCTTTCGCCTCGGCGCAGCACTCCTCTTTTTTCTACCTTTATCAGTGTCTCGTTGATCGGTAGTTTGTGCAGGAGCTGGTCCGTGTCCAGTTTCATGTTGAAGGAGTGGAGTACCACCATCGTCGATAGTTTTGGAGTTGTTAGCATGATGAGATCCTTCAATCATCCGTAAACGACTTGTTCCGTTTTTCCATGAAAGGGGCAAAATAAGAGGATTCGATACAACAACACTCATATTAAATTTTTCAAACCCTTTTCGAAGTTTTGTTTCTTCTGTCGGATGCAACATTAACAGAGGATCCAAATATCCTAAAAATATATGACCACTCGCGTGATGGTCATACACATCTCGAATAGATTTTGAAAGATCTTCTGATGTACTTTTTGATAGATCTATACATCCTTCTGGTAATTCTGATTGAGCTAGTTTAAATGCTTTCAGAATATCGATTCCAGCATAAATCCATAACATTATATAAGAATGCCAAAAACACGTAAGTACCGTTTTCCGCGCAAAATGACAAAATCATATTGTTTGAAAACATCTTGCAAACGTATGGGATTCACTCAAAAAGCATCCTGTCGTCCGTATAAAAATTGTTATTTGAGAGTGAACAGATAGTGGGCTTTATTCAGATCGGCAACAATCTCGTCACGAATATTTATTAAATCTGTATCGGTCTTTTTAAGTTTTTTAGGTAGATCGTTCATTAACCATTTCACACACTGTTCAAGTATAGCATGACCCTTTGAATCCTTTGCATCGTACATCTCTATTGTTGAATTTTTAGACGTGAAATGAGGTCTTCCATATTTGCCCATGTACACTTCTGTAAATTCGTCGATCCTTTTATCCAACGATTCTACTAACTCGTCTGTCGCCTTGTGGCGAGCAAATGAAAACGTCTGCCAGTGGTATATTTTAATCTGATTCCTCACAAACAACATAACCTGTAAAATATCTGCTGACATTTATATATTGTCAATACAAATGCTTCGTCCATCGACGACCAAAAAAGTGTATCGAAGAATCCACAAGACTCTGTTAGTCGATTCTCGCGATAGAAGTCCTCTACAAACACAGGCGAACTATTCTGTTTCACTTCCCAAAGTGTATGAGAATGTGTATTCTGTTGCCCTAAAATCAGCAGAGATCCCAAAAAGCTGGTATGCATTTGCTTTGTCCGCTGGAAATACTTCTATGTCTGTCACTGTTAATGGTGTGACTGCAACGGTTGTTATTGCTGATGGGAACTACACTTCTGCTACTCTTGCAACCGAATTGAAGCGTGTATTGGATCTGATTGGACAGGGCACATTTACAGTTGCGGTGAGTGCAACAACAGGATTACTAACTATTACTAACAATTCATACGATTTCACACTCAATTTTTCAAGTCAAACACAGGTTCGTGAAGGTTGTGGAGCAGCTGTTACTATTCCTCCAACAACCGCTTGGTGGGGTCTTGGATATTTTTTGGGATTCAATAAGATTAACTATGCATCAGCGTCGCGCACACTAACTGGAACATTCCCTGTACAGTATGATACGTTCAACTATATTCTGATGGAGTTGGATTTCATTAACAAAGCCGATGAGACATCGATTGATGATAGGATGTCTGGACGTGTAGATAGTGTGTTTGCAAAGATACCATTGACACCTCCTTCTGCTGGAAGTGTCATATATTTCAGAGAGTTTGGTATACCGTTGAACAAAAGTATTTTGTCACCTCCTCTTGGACAACTAAGAAAGCTGAATATACGGTTTAGAACACATGATGGAAAACTGGTAGAATTCAATAATGCAGATCATGCATTGACATTGGATTTTGAACTACTGGAAAATGGATTCGATGAATACTCTTCAATGGAGTTTGCACCACTATGAGCGCTCGACGTAGACTTGCAGGAATTATGCATGCATGGATGCTCCATGAAGACATTGATGTGTTACACGAACTTATAATCGATTGGACAAAGGAATACAAACATCTTATTAAGAATCAGGATCTTGTAACCGAGATTCTTAATAGGGTTGATACCGAAGAACTTGTAAAGGATTTTGTGTACGGTGGTATTTACACGCCTATCCGTTTACAGTTCCTGATAGAGAAATAATATTTTATGAACAATGGTATGTGCACCCCACAAATGCTTTTTTGTATGTAACACCTTCGTGAACGATTTCTTCGCATTTGTAATCAGTTGACGACAGATCGAATGTACAATTCATTGTGATTTTCGCTACTGTATAATTATGCAATAGATCATCATCCTGTTTGCGCCCATAACCTGGGATCACCGATGAACAAATATAATCACCGTTTTCTAGATTGCCGTTAATGTTTGTAACCCATAAAGCACCTTCACCAAGACCGTTAATTCGAATTCTATTTTTCAATGAGTTACCTAGTTCAAGAAGAGATGCATCATACACTGGGTTTCCAGAACCATCGTAATATTCATTCTGGTAGTCTGTTATTACACCCCATACCGCCTTATCTTTGTCTTGTCTTGCCAAATCAACTACTGGTAATGTTTCATTTATATCGATCGCATTAGAACCTGTCAGTTCTATCTTTACATCATTAATATAACGATCACTACTATATGTTCCTGTTGAACGTACAATCATACCTGCATACTCGGATCTGTTTGATAATATATTTGGATCTAACGGTTTATTCCCGTGTTGACCTGTGAAATTTATAGCGCCTGTAACCTGAGCTCCATATATCACGTTATTATATTTCCAGTATGATATGCATGTTCCGGTTGCAGTTGGTTGCCAGAATTGCTGCATATTCGGAATACCATTTCCTGACAAGTTTGATATAGTTCCCCCATAACTATCATACAATCCAACAGTGTATGGTGGGTAACTATTTGAATGGGTAAATCTTGCAGGATTTGAACCGCTTGTTGTACTCACAACATGTAAAACTCCTTGTGGAGTTGCAGTTCCAATACCTACATTTCCGTTTGATAACAAATACATAGCCGGTCCTAGTTGAAGAGTTGACCCTGTCATCGGCAGACCAGATGTATTCACTACATCTATACTCGCATATGATGTTGTAGAAGCCAATATAAAACGAAGCCCAGGATTATTCAGAGTATTCAACCCACCACTAGTATCATATATCATTAACTGACGATTTCCAGCTCTGCTTGTAAGCAATCGCATACCAATACCGTTTGAACCATTTCCACTTTCAGCAAAACCAGGTTGATATGATTCTGACCCGTTGAATACAAGTGTTCCATTTGAGATTACGAGTGCATTCGAGTTTACAGTTGCTGTGGATACTTGCAAATTACCCTGTGGTGTCGCTGTGTTAATACCCACTCTTCCACCACTTAGCGTGATATTACTATTCTGCTGAATCTGGAAAGTTGTAGGATTGTATGTTAGAATTTTAAGACCGGTACCATTCGATGATTCAGACACAGGAGCAACATAGAACCCTGAGAGTGTTTGGGCATTCAATGCACTACCAGTAGCGTTCAATATTATACTGTTAGAGATCTGGTTTATTGTACCTGCGCTCAACCCAATAGCAATAGAGTTCACACCTTGACCAGATATACCAGCATTATTTCCAATTGCAATAGCGTTTGGTAGTTGCCCAAACTGTCCTGCCCGCAAACCAATCGCGATAGAGCCTGCCGACTGATCATTTTGTCCCGCGGACGGTCCGATTGCTATTCCATTACTAGATTGATTATTACCTCCCGCGTAGTTTCCAACAGCTACCGCAGAACTTCCTTGATTAGATATTCCAGCCCAACTTCCAACTGCAACTGCATTTGAGCCCTGTGGTCCACCGAATGGACCGCCACCGCCCGCGCTATCTCCGATAGCGACTGAGCTTACACCCTGACCTGATATCCCAGCATTAGTTCCAATTGCAATACTATTAGTTGATTGACCAGATAACCCAGCCTGGTATCCGATCGCAACGGTCCTAATACTTTGATTTGTAAACCCCGCGGACTGACCGATAGCTATTCTAGAACTATTAACCGTCAATCCACTGAGTGTTAGAATGCCGTTCGTATTATCGAATGTCATCGCAGAACTACCAGCTGCTGAACCACTATTATTAAAAATAACCTGAGTATTAGATCCTGCAATAGGACCCTGAGGACCAGTAGCACCAGTAGAACCAGTAGAACCGGTAGAACCTGTTGAACCAGTAGCACCAGTAGCACCGGTAGAACCAGTAGAACCAGTGGAACCGGTAGAACCAGTGGAACCGGTAGAACCAGTAGCACCTGTCGCGCCTGTTGAACCAGTAGCACCAGTAGCACCAGTAGAACCCGTAGAACCAGTAGCACCTGTGGCACCAGTACGACCATCACCTGCCGCACCAGTAGCACCAGTAGCACCAGTGGGTCCGGCTATCCCTCCATAGGGTAGACTATTCCACGGGGTAGTACCATCTCCAACCTTTATTTGTCTTGTATCTGTTTCCAGACCGACCTCGCCGGAAGACAGTGTAGGATTGGCTAGATACCATTCCGTTGCCGTACTTCTCCGGAGTTGGAGTTGAATGTTCGGCATTGTATTTAATATATGAATAGAATTTGTTACATCAAATAAACTCTGCAATATACAATGAATTTTATAACCGTTATCGCGATTGCAGTATTGTTTGTTATTACCGACTCAATATGGCTATTAACTGGTGGCAAAACATCCTTAGCCATTCACGAAAAAATACAAGGTAGTCCAGTAGTGTTTCGATATGGAGCAGCGATAGTAGTCTATATGGCAATGGTATATCTTTTATCATTAGCAGTATCTGCTGCACATGCATTCACAATCGGATTCTGTACATATGCTGTGTACGATTTTACAAACTATGCACTCCTGAAAGATTATGATGTAAAATTTGCAATTGCAGACACCATTTGGGGAGGTATTCTATTTGCGCTGGTCTTTTTGGAAAAGCAGTACCTCAAACTTTAAATTATTAACGATTGCAACATTATTGTTCATCAAATTCACCTGAACACGTTGTAGAGAAGGTAATTGCCGAGTCCAAAATATTTGAAGTAGATCATCCTTGAACAATGGAAGAGGAGGTATACAATTGTCTACATGCCACAATTGACCAGTCCACATATGTTCTATATTTACTCCCGAAATGTTTAAGTGTAATAATGAGTGAAGCCTCTTGGATAACAATTACAGTAGGTGGTGCAGCTGCGGGGGCAACGGTTGCTGCTCTTACCTATTCTGCAACAGCAACAAGCTCGAAAGCACTGGCAACAACATCTTCGATTACATGTGTTGCACTAGGTGAATTAATAGGATTAGGAGCGACATATTTTGGAAATCCGGTTGCAGCATCTACTGTACGTGTTATAGCACATGCTGCAAGCAAAACATCAGACGAAGCAATACGAGTAGGCGGAAACGCTGTGGCGGCAGGAGCAGCAGTCGCTATGGGAGCACTTACAGCACTTACAATCACCGTAGGCACACGCGTGGTTCAATATTCAGTCGAATATGGAGGAAAAATAAGTAAAGAGGTTGCACAACAATTATCAGAAGCATATTTAAAATACAAAATAGCACATACACAGTTTGATGATAGTACACCTATCGAACAAATAGAAGATGAACAAGATTGGGTGGTTCTTCAACTACCTAGTGGTGAACCTGTTTCCAAAGAATAGTTATTCAAATTCGGTCTGAACTGACGAATCTGAGGAACAGTGATGACGCCACGAGTCTTGATCTGAGTGGCACCATATAAAACTGCATGGATTCTCTGCTTCTTCATGTCTGTAACAGATGAAGCAGATGTATTCTTACTTTTTGCACCGATGGACTGCATTTATATATGTTAATCATATTTTTAGCAAGTACCTGCCTGGTAGAATTGCATTCCAGTGAGTGTAGTGAGTTGGTACGCAGAACCAGAACCAGCAGTAGCGCCGAAATATGCAGTCGATGAACCTAATATTGATGCGAGATTCACAGTAGCACTGACTGTATCTGTCTTTGAGGGATCAGATAAGAGTGTAATACTTGCTGTGAGTACACTTCCATCGTATGTTAGAGTTACTGTTGCACCGCCTGTGGAGGTATTCACGATACCAGAACCAGTATTTGTAAGGTCTGTTTTTGCATTAGCGACACCATCATCATTTCGTGTACCATACGACTGTGTACTATCGATCAAATATGCTCTTCTTACTGTACCGGGGTTGTCTTGCCCGTATGTATCTACGAACAAAGCGTATCCAATACCAGGTGTTCCACCAAAAAATCCAGTACCGCCTCCGGTCGCTCCTATAAACGCAGGATTTGTCGCGAATACAATACAGAATCCATTTTCAGGTGTGCCAGTAGCATCGCGCAATGTCACTGTTGCAGTGAGTGTGAACGGTCTACTAATATTCACAGAACTTGTGTCATAAAATGCAGAACCGTTACGCCCAGACACATTAGTCATCAAAATAATAGAATTACCTGATATTGATGATGAGTTACCGCCGAGAGTCCAATCAGAAGGTGCGAACGAGCTAAATGGCACAATGTTCACCGAATGAATGCACAAATAATTAGAGTTACAATGTCTGCATCTCCCGTCTGCTTATGCTGGCATATTTGCCATAACAACCTTGTTGTCATTCTTTCGTAGTCCAAAATGTTGAACAAGATCGAAAGAAGGATATACACGCTGATCTTCTTCAATAATACGAGAGCAACCGTATGCTTTCGGCGTAGTGGCTACCAAAAAATCAGAACGCAAAAATGGGTTAGGTACCAATGCACATGTATTTTTATCAGTGCGTACCTGTCTATTTACAGCAGATGCCCGGTACGACTGACCTTCTTTCATAGCCTGTACAACAGAGCAGTCACGCCATTTGACCATGTTTGTAGAGTTACCCTGTGAAGGAAGTTCATCTGGAAGTACAGACGCCATTTTACGAATACGAGTAGTTAGCTCAGAGCTATCCTGTAAACTGATTGATGGTGGGCGAGTCTGCGATCGCTCAACCTGTTGACGTTTCAATGCAAGTAACTCGCCAGAAGAAAATGTCCTCTTAGCAGCGAATGACATATTATAGTATGTTTAGAGAAGTTCATCGCGTGTTATAGTAGCTCAACACAAGTTAGCATGTGGCGGCGGCAACACTCTCGTTTCAGACCAACCTCATCCATCGCGCGACCCTCCGCCGTCTTGCCAGAGTTCTTCGTTAGATACGGAATTTCATCACCATCCTTTCGTCCATCCTTTGCCTTATTGCGTTTCACAGCGTCATTGTAAGCATCCCACTTCCCGGCGAGGATATTGTTGCATGTTACACATCGGATTGGAATAATCATTTCTTACTATATTCTCATCCAAGAAACATCCCGTTCCATTTTCTACTCCTGAAATAAGAGATGTTTGTCGCAAGTGCAAAAGACATTCATGGAGCACTCGCGGTGCTTGCACTATCTGTTGTACCCCTTGTAGTAGGTTTGCCATCTGCCGTCATAAACACAAGCCCCACATTCATTCGTTTATTGTGGGCGGGCGTTGTTCTATTCATGTTGTACAATCGCTATTTCTTGACAGCTGTCGTATTCGTCGCAGTGGGATTGATGATTCAGTATGGATACGATGAATATTCACACACCGCCGCGATGGCTCGTTTTTCAGAGGTTGCGCGTAACGATCCTAGATTCAATGAATCAACTGATCTAGATTTACAGATCGCGAATGATACTCTGTCTCGCGATCCTGCACGCTGGCTAGATCCTGGCAGAAAGAAAGGACCACTTTTGCTGTACCCTCCTACTCCGGAACAGTTACAGATGGCGGGGAGCAATGGGAAATAGGATCCCTTGTGGAATCAAACGATTGGCGTTGATGTTTAGGTGTAACATTCACATAGACATGATCGAGATCTCCAACTATTTCAGGTTTTTCAAGACCTTTGTTCTCATCAAATTCTTTCCTAAATTTGGCAATAATACACTCAGGTATGTTCGGTGTTGTTTCTTGAAGTCTATCCTGCTCTGAACGCACTACTTTTAGGAACTCCATTGCATTCACACGTTGATCTCTTCTGAGTGCGAGTTCACTAGATATAACACGATGTAATTTACCATATGAAATCGCTGCTGAACGATGTGCCTCTGCAAACTGAGAAGTTTTCATATACTGGTTAACACTTGTAAGCATTCCACAAGCAAGTGTGCATATGCCAATAATAACACCGGCAGTTTCTTGATTGGCTTTCAGAATACTGGGTACAGCGATTGTTGCAGAACCTGAAAGTGTTGAGATCACAATAGAAGGTATTGTAAGGTAAAAATTGTACGTCTCAAACCTGTACTGCGATTTTTCATGTAACCATCTATAACAGTTTGCACGATCTGCAATAGACGCCAACAGAGTTTCGTGACATGAATTCCAGGAAGAAGCAATCTCCGAGGATGACTCAGACGTTTCTTCCAATTTTTCTAGTTTTTCATCCATTATTACCATGCTAGTTCTAATTCAGACACCGACCAAAATTCGATGTTTCCATCCGGGAGCTGTCTCTTCACAATATAGGGCAGTTTGCGTTCTACAATTTCACGCTCAGCAACCTTCCAGATAAACTTAGGATCATTTGTGTTGAAGTCAGTGATAGGAATGAGTGGAATCGCTCCCTCCGCGATCTGCTGTGCCCGACAAGATAGAAGAGTTGTGTATTCATACTTTGTGAAATATGCTGGACTCACACGAGGCACCTCATTATTGCGAATAACATCATCCCGGGATACGAAAGAAGACTGCATTATATGTTCAAAGTATAATTTGAATGTATATTTAATTCGTTTTCCTCCAAAACGGATAATCCGGTTATGAAGCAATGTTGGTATCATTCACGATAAAAATGAACGACACTTGCAAGCAACTGACTAAGTTCTTCCTATGCACGATTCTACTACTTGCATCAATTCCGTTTATCGGACTTGCAGCAATCTTCTCAATCTTCATGGACATCCCACATATTAAGATCGAGCTAGGCTCGGATAACGTTGTTGAGAACGTATACATCGGCATGCGCAGGACCAAGGTAGAAAATGATAGCGATACTGATAGTGATGTTGAGAGCGAAAGTATTGACAGTGAACCCGATGATACAGAAGAGTTTATCGAGGTATCTCGACGACTTTCAAAGTTTGTATTCAGCGAAGAGTCAGAGATTATTACTACATTTGACGTTCTAGAAAAGAAGCTCAACCGAGACATCGAAGAGAATGGTCCATTCGATGGAAAGGGTGGTATTAACTATTATCCTGAACTTTGGAACTTTCTAGGACTAGAATCAGATAAGAAGCTAACCGTTGATGATATGTGGAATATGCTTAAAAAGGAGTATACCGAGCTGGATAAAAAGAGTGAGGTAAAGGAAGAGAAAATCGTTGGACGTGTAGATGGATTCGAGGATAACTTTCCAATGACGCCTGTACGTAGGAGTCGTTCTACCAGTCCACCCGGTGCTCCTCAACGAAAGCCTCGCAACAATTCGTTCCTAGATACTGGTGTACTTATCGAAAAGCTACGTGCAACTACTGAACTGAATGACGGTGATACTCTTACACTAACCCCTTCCGAGTCTTACGGACTGGCAGACGGCGACCAGACCCCATCCGAGTGCCCCCCCTCTTCTTCGTAAAATAAGAATACAACCCGTAGGCAGTACCCGCTAAAACAACATCACCAACCATAGATCCGCCCTTTTTTGCTGTCTTATTTTTACGTGTACGGTGTCTACGAGCACCTCCGTTGCATGCACAACCTCCTTTGTGTTTCATTGTTATGTCATAAGTTAAAAACTTTTAACACCACTTAAAAATGGACAAAGGTAAAGCCGGCAAGGGCTGTATAACTAATGGTAAACCGGATGTACTACCAATGCCAAAGGCTCCTGAATTATCTGATTTCCAAAAACGTGCGCTTCAACCGGGAGGAGTCGCAAGACCTGCTCCCAAAACCGGTGGTAAACCAAATAACTTTGGATTTTAATCGTCCTCCGCAGTTGAGATGCGACTGAACGAGAATTCAGATGACACCAGATCGCTCTTACGACGATCTACAATAAATGCATGCGCACCCTCAGCAGTGTATGGACCAACCGTCTTAAAATACTCGTCGAGTAGATTACGAAGCTCTTTTGCAGAAAGAGACCAAGGCTTTGACCACATATCTGGTCGTTGAATCTTAATAATAGACTTGTCATCATTAATTTCCAGTTTGTTGATTGTAGCAAATTGAGCAACTTTTAGAAGATCAGACATTTCTAGTTCTAGAATCTTTCGGTTCTCGCGCATCTTGGATACTTCCTTATTTAGCTCCTTCAACTTGTCATCCAGAACACGATACTTACGAACGCAATGGACAAGCTCATTCTTTGCTGATGACATTTTTGATGAAGATTGGTTGTTTATAAAAAGACATCCGTTTTTAACAATATGGACGAACGTGATATCGAGGCGTTGAGGGTTGCCTACAATAAAGAGCATCCTCACGAAAAACCCATCCCTAAAAAGGGAGAAGTATGGAATGAAATTACCCGAAGATTGAAAGAGGCATGTAAATCTTCAACACCCGAATGTATTGTTAGAAACTTGATTAGTAAACCGGCTGCACCAATGTCATGGAGTGTAAATCCAGAAGAATGGTTATCTTCGGATGATATTGAAGAGTGTCAAAAACAGTATATGAAATTATTGCCAGATTACTATTTTGTGGGTACTGTACCAATCGATTTTGATACGCATTCAGAAACAGGTAAATGTTTGGTATCCGCGTTGTGTAGTATAGATCTTAAAGACCTCAAAAAGAAAGGATATCAGCGTGTTGGAATAGTTTTTAACACAGATGTGTCGACAGGTCCAGGAGAACATTGGATCGCTGCATTCTGCGATTTTAGAGACGAACTTGAATATCCTCAGATGACATATTTTGATTCGTACGCACAAAAGCCTGAGAAAGAAGTACAACGTTTAATGAATCGTTGGGCAGAACAGATTCCAGGCATGAAATTAAGGTACAACAAGGTTCGCCACCAGTATAAAAACGCTCAGTGTGGAATGTATTGTTTATATTTTTTACATTGCTCTCTTTTTGATATCCCAATGCAAGAAGTTGTTCCAGATGATGTTGTTGCGATGATGCGTCCTATGTTTTTCAAAGTTGCATAAAACAATGGATACAGTAGTCGCCTCTTCTTCTCCGAATAAAATGGTTCTACTCATATGTTTTCTCCTTTTTTTTGCAGGAGCCATTTTATTGGGAGTTTTCATGTATTTGAAAGCGACAGGAAAAGCACCTCCACCCGATGCAACACTTACAAACAAATTGTCAGTCTATTCAGAAGTGATTCGTCCTGCACCCCTAACGTGTCCAAACGACAATCTGTTGACTGATTATTATGCTGCGGGTTCAGGATACACTGTTTTACCGGGGAAGACGGTATATTCCTACGTTGCCAAAGATGCTATTGCAAAAGTGATTGAAGGAGGTGCCCGTATTGTGGAACTACATGTTTACGATGTGAATAAAGATCCCGTCGTAGGGGTTGCAGATGAGAAGACAAAAAAGATGTTAACCTACAATACTATTCCATTTGAGGATTGTTGTATCGTTGTAGGGAACTCAGCATTCAAGAACACATCGCCTTTTGTGCTAAGTTTGGTATTCCACACAGAAGACAACCTGGTCATCAACAAGTGTGCTGATATTTTGAAAAATACTCTCAGAAAGTTTATGTTGGATTCATCATTCAGTTACCAGCGCAAGAATTTGGCACTTGAACCAGTATGTAATCTCAATGGAAAATTGATAATAGTAAGCGGTGAACATCACAAGGGTAATGGTATGGATGAATTAGTGAATATTTCATGGTCATCTAGTTTGTGCAGAAGACTGACCTACACCCAAGCATCGCAGACATACGATCATGAAGAGTTGATCACTTACAACAAACGCAATATTACGATAGTTGTACCTGATTTGAATACTACTTCAATGAAGAATGGAAACCCTGAAATATTGTTCACATACGGTTGCCAGTGGATATTAATGAATTATGGAAGCATTGATGACGCCATGCAGATATATACTGGTAAATTCTCTGATGTCTCATTTGCACTAAAACCAGATGAATTGAGATACAAACCAGTAACATACCAAGCGCCTGACCCACAAGATCCGGCAGTGTCATTCCAGCCAAAGAGGATGCGCTCGCCACTGTTCGATTTCACTGTTGGGAGCGTTTAAAAATCTTTTTGAGAATACAAATGGACGGTGGCAAACGATCTGCATGGATTAAGCATGTTATGAAGCACAAGAAGCCTGGTATGTCTCTGGGTGACGCAATGAAGGCTGCGAAGAAGTCATGGAAGGGCGGAGGTGATGCCGAGCCTGCTGCGGAGAATGCAATCTCTGCCCCTGCCCCTCTAACTGGCGGTATGTTGCAGGGCACTGTTGCGGGTGGACGTAGACGCCGCGCAAGCAGAACCCGTAAGCACAAGGGAGGCGCGCTATACGGGTTTGCAGGTGGACCTTATACGGGTTCTCCTCTGGCGGATGGCGCCGTTGCGAACGGAACAGTCCCGGCTATGCAGTGGGAGGGTGCATCGCCTTCTGCTGCTCAGAGTGGTGGTCGGCGCCGTAAGAGTCGTAAGATGACCAAGAAGGCTGGTCGTCGTCGGGGCTCACGCAAGCATTAAATCTTTTGGTCCTGAGAAACCATGATAATTAATATCATTCCAATATTTACATTTATCGTACACATCTCTCGCGGATGCACGCGTTCCAATCGATGCTGGAACCACATACAAAAATGCCCAATCATTACTGAACGAAGGAACATAACATGTGCCCATTTCGACATAATGAGAAACCAATTTTTCTTCTAAAAGTTTTTTAAACTGTGCAACGATTTGTCTTTGAGGACTCTTAGGATCAATCATTGCAGGACCTACATGCATAGAAATACCGATTTTGAATCGGGTTCTTGCAAGTTCGATTACCTCTGAATACAACATCTGCATTTCAAGTCCATCCGGATCTGGCAAATCGATAAAAATCACATCAAACTTGAACTTTGATTTTGAAAGATAATTAATTGCATCATCGCATACATATGAGACCAATGGATTTTTAAATGCATTCTCATTTATTGTTGCTAATCTGCCCATTCCATACTTCTCAACAAACTCAAAATCATAGTCAACAACGGTCACAGATCCGATTGTTTCTTTCCATTTTAGGATCTCACGAACAGCACAACCATCTCCACCACCGATTACAAGAATATTCAAATCAAAATTCTTACCTGTTTTACTCATCATTGGATGAACAAGCGTTTCATGATATCTGTGCTCATCCATTGTTGATAATTGGACTTCTCCGTCCATAAAAAGTACATTTCCAAAAGCTTTTGTTTCTACATATCTAATTTCAGTTTTATCTGTTTTACGTTCGTCTATAACTCGAATCTCATCAAAAAACATTTGATGACCATACTGTGGTTTCTCCATTACATTACTACTGTACATCTCTCTCTAAATCTACCACTCCATCATGATATCATCCATTCTGCATTCGCCTTCCTCCGGAGGTTGCGCTTTTGCAACACGCTGATTTGCAAGATCAAGTAGATCACTGTGTTCCTCTTGGTTTCCGTCAGGTAGACGAGTCTCATCCAGAACAATCTGCACAAATCCTGTACCAGCAGGTGGCTTCTGACCGAACATAATATTCGCGGATACACCGGTCATGTCGTCGATCTCAGCAGAGACCGCAGCATTGAATAGAGTCTTTGCTGTCTCCTCAAACGACGCCTTCGCAAGAATGCCATTGTCTTGTTTCTTCATACCGAATCGGTTTGCAGAGAGTAGACGACCCTGATACGTGATCGAATCCAGCAGTACAGACATATGATGATAGTTCACATACGCATCTGTGAACGCTTCATTGAACTCGTCCAATAGCGCTTGACGAGCAGCCTCAATACCGAACACTTCCAGAACCTCATGAATATCATTGGAGAAGATTCGAGTCTTATCGACATTCCGGAAACCCATGAGTTCAAACATATTTGCTCCCTCTACATCCAGAACATATTGAGTCTTGACTGCGAATCCAGAAACAGCCTCATCCCAAGTGAGTTCCTTCTCAATCTTACGAGGATACACACGTCCAACACCGGAGGCACCAGCGATGACAACATCCAGGACCTTATCCTCCATGAAACGCAGAGACAGCATATTGGTGACAACGCCAGGCTCGAATAGAATACGCATTACCATCTTTGCAGAGTTCGAGTCAGAATGAATACACTGCATGATACGAAGACCGCTGTTCATGATTGCAGTCTCGATCATTACCATATCTTCCATATCACGACGAGCCATTTCAGTGTCATCGAATTCAAGCCTCAGAATCCATGGAGAAGTGCATTCTGGCTTTCCGACAGAGAAAGCCTGGAAACTGCGCAGAATGTCAACATCATCGGATACAACAGACTTGGTATCCAGTGGGTAAGGATCGTAATACATGCGCACATGCTTGGTGATATCGCGAAGAGTAGTCTTCTGAATCTCACGCTGAACCATGATAGCTTGGTCTAGACTGCCAGATACACCAGGTTCGAGATACACAAAGTTGAGTGGATTTTTGAGTGTAGTCGCAACATCCAGCAGCTCCTTGATACGAGGAACACCTTGGGTAGCACCAGCCTTTACAGTACCTGCTGAATGGAAAGTGTTCAATGTAAGCTGAGTAGTAGGCTCACCAATAGACTGCGCAGAGAGTGCACCAACCATCTCACCAGGATGTACACAGCTCTTCATGTAACGGTAACGAATCTCTCGAATAATCTCATCGAAAGTATCCTTACTGAAACGGTAGTCGATAATACACTTGCGAGGTGCGAGATAATAGCGCAGCAGAACCCCAAACAGTCGGTTAGGAGCAATTGCACGCTCACGAACAAGACCTTCGAGCTGTTCTACAACATACGCGGGAAGTAGATCAGTCTTGGTAGAATACTTGTTCAGGTATCGATCAATCATTCGCTTCAAGTGAACAGGAGCCAACACTGTGTCCTTACGATTGTAGCAGAACAGTTCCTTTACAACCATATCGCGATCACGAATGATTTCCTCAACCATATCAGGAGCCTCGGAGACAGTCTCGGTCGTAACCTTATTCACTTCCTCAACAGAGAGAGCAAACATCTTGTAGATATCTTCGAGAGCCATCATACCCAGTGGGATACTCTGAGACTCGACGGCAGTAGAATCGATACCGTCCTCACCATATTGATATTGAATAACAACACCAGCATTATTGCGTACAGTACCATCGTATGCAACATGGATATCTTCCATCGTCTTCATCATACGGCGCTGAATATAACCGGTATCAGAGGTCTTTACAGCGGTATCAATCAGACCCTCACGACCGCCCATAGCGTGGAAGAAGTACTCTGCTGGGCGCAGACCCTTCACGAATGAGCTCTCAACAAATCCGCGAGACTCAGCAGAGTCATCGAACTTATTGAAATGAGGTAGAGTACGATCAGGAAGAGTGAACTGAATGCGCTTGCCATCTACAATCTGCTGACCGAGAAGAGCAACCATCTGAGTGATATTCAAGTTATCGCCCTTTGCACCAGCCTTAACCATTTGAAGTAGTCGATTCGATGCAGGTAGCGAATCAGACACCTTTGAGGTAATCTTTGCGCTAATCTGTTTCAGAGTGTTCATAATCTGATTTTCTAGTTCATCTCCATCCGTGCGACCAGAGATGTTTACAAAGCGTCCAGAATGAACGTCGGTAATGATCTCTTGTACACGCTGACGACCTTCTGCAAGAGAGTTCTCAACATAATCGAGAGTCTCCTTGTTCGATACTAGATCGGATGCACCAGTAGAGAAACCAGTGTGTAGATTGAACTTGGTTACAATCGACTGAACCTCATTGATGAACTGTGCACAGCGCTCGTGACCTAGATCATTGAAGATGACGTGTAGAATGCCCTCAGAAGGAGTATTGAATGCACCCTTGTTTAGGAGACCCTTCACAAGACGACCGTTTTCTAGTTTGATCTTCTCGTTGAACGTCATTGGAGGGAATACAGCCGAAATGACATCAGTCCCGGAATGTGCCTCACCCTTCATCTTGAATGCGCTGAGAGGGCGACGAATGCGGCTGATCATGTTCATGACTGCCTGTTCGTGGATTTTCACACCTGGATTGGAAATACGGTAGGCACCGGTGAGTGTATCTTGCACCATCTGAATGATAGGCGCATTCAGGCGCGGTGATATAATAAGGCGAGTAACACTCGCCAGTTTTGCAAGTTCGGTCTCAGCTGCAACAGACTGAGGCACATGCATGTTCATCTCCGAACATATCCCCTAAGTTTCCAGAGGGGGCGGACTATATCTTATGCCACTCAGGTTGATTAGACCGTCGACGTGACCCACTAACATTTAGTCTCTGAACCTTCTCCATGCCCTATCATAACGGGTTTAGGAGCTTGGCTGCGGATAACCGAATCCTCAGATTTTTTACCATACCTTCGATATTTCTCCGAAGCCAGTAATAACTTTCGTTTATTACCTTGGTACCTGAGGCTCTAACGGGTTCCCCGAACAATTTGGAAGTGTTGCAAGAGTTTGCAAGAAATCTAATGCGCGTGCTCGTAGCGCATCGGTTGTTTCTTTTGAACCGGTAAATGTTGCTCGATGCTTATCAATTCGAACAACTACGCGATTCTTTTGAACAGAAATGTACTGTTCAAGATTATCAGGATCGATTATACTCGATCGAAACTTATCCAATCGTTGTTTACAAAACTGTTGTTTTGCATACAACGATCTCGCATTGCGAGTTTCTTCTTTATCAGAGAATATTCTAGATTTTTCAGATATTAGCGTGCGTGTTTCAGTGCTTCGAAACTTACATCCTCCTCGTTGAGTAGGTTGGTTTGTTGGCTCTGTAAATTCGTGCTTGACGGTGTATGTTGTTTTTCCTCCGCATGTCAGATTATATCCAGCAGGGTATAGCGTACCGAGCTCTTTGATATATTTCTTTTCAAGTTCGTCGAGTTTATTTTTTTCACAAACTTCGATTAACTCTACTTTCCATGCAGAAACACCATCTTTGCGTATAGAATTATTAAGATACCAACACTGTTTACGCTTGGTATTGCACTGTGCTTCGCTAATATGATCTTTGAATCTTCTGATATATCCGAAAGGGATATATTTGTTTCGATTTTTCCGATGACTTACAGTCTGACCGACATACTGTTTATTGGTGAGTACGTTGGTCATAATGTAAATCTCTCCTGTAATCTGTTCCATGCAAACTCTTACTAGATAGTTATATCCTCTTCTGCGAAAGAGAGTGAGTCTTACACTGTTAATCCTATTAGGTTCCTCACAACCTAATAAGCAGCTACCTGTTGGCGACAAGATTTATCGCCATCAAAATCAGCGTTGTATGGTTTCGTTGCTGAAACGTTCAGCCGAAACGTTGAATATGGAAGTACCTTAACGCGATGGCATTCCATAGAGCCCTTGTGAAGCGAAGGCTGACGGTTGAATAGAACATTGTCGCCATCGATCAAATGACGATGGACAACGTCGCCCTCATTAAGCTCGATCATATCTGCGTTCACATATTTAAGTGAGATGGTGCGTTTATCACTTTTGAGAAAGATAGACTTTGCACCGGGATGTTTTGCAGGACCATTCTTGACGTACATGTAGAGTCGGTCGCGATTGTAAGGCGTTACAATCTCAGGCTTGGTCAGATTGGTTGCGATCTCAATCGGAACACCGAGTTCGTCTACATCGATGTTTGCATCAGGAGTAATGACGGAGCGTGCACTGAAATCTACGCGCTTACCCATAAGATTGCCTCGAACACGACCAGTCTTCGCACCCATACGCGATTTGAGCGTTTTTAGAGGGCGACCAGAACGTTGGGCAGAAGGAGGGATGCCCTTGATGTCATTGTCTACATAGGTTGCAACATGGAATTCAAGGTGTGCCATGTGTTGCTCGATGTAATCACGAGGCTGACCCTTATCGATCATATCTCGCAGCTTCTGATTAGCGCGAACAATATCGATCAACTTATGAGACAGATCATCGTCCATTCGCTGGTTGTCGTCCATCACAACAGGAGGGCGAACAGTGAGTGGAGGAACGGTCAGGACAGTACAGACCATCCATGCAGGATGAGAGAACTTAGGATTGAATCCCATAATCTTGATGGTATCATCGGACATGCGCTGGAAGCAGCGTAGTACCATCTCAGGTTGGATTGGAACGGGTGGTTCCTCACTACCAAGTAGTTCGCTTTGGAGAGTGCAAACAGTTCCTACAACCTTCTCTACCTTTTTGAGTACAGTGGTTGCGCAGTATTGGCAACTAACACGAGCACCCTTTGCAGCCTTCAAAGCCTTAGCCTTGAAATCGACAGTCTTGCTACGAATATCTCCAAGACGTGTGATTCCAGAAGAAGGAGAGCGTAGAAGAATGGCTTTATCTTCCTCTTTGGGTGCGATGTACAGGTTTGAGCAGTTCATGCAGACACAATAGAGAATCTTCTCAATGTATTCGAGGAACTGATAGAGGTACACGGGGCGTGATAGAGTGATGTGTCCGAAATGTCCTTGGCACTCCATGTTGGTGTGCTTGCATGTTGGGCAAATTTTACCAGAATCGATTACACCAAGACGTGCATCAAATACACCCCCTGGTACAGGGTTGTTTCCCTGGTAAGTCTTATCGGTCGTGACTTCAACAACGCTCCGACGAACGATTTCATCGGGGCTTGTGATGCCAAATTGAACACCGGTGATAATGTCGGACATTGTTCTTATTATAAGATGAGTTATACGTAAGTTTGTCGGCGATCCGTTCTGGTCTAATATTTCTATACTAGAACACAATGGGGAGGACGCGAAAACTGCGATTAAAAGGCGGACAATATAAGTGTCCTGGTATGACTAATGAACAATATGCTATGATGCAATATCATTTGTATGCGGATATGAAACATGATCATGGAGCAGGAATTTATGTAGAGTTACCAGCAGCTATAACATTGATAAATGAAGATGGTTTGGATGTAAAAGGTGTAGACTCTGGTGAAATTGGTATGTACAATAATATATTAGCCAAATACCCGGCTCAAAATAGCGCTGCTCGTCAAGCGAATATAATACGGTTTAAGCTTGACAATCAAACTAGCTTATTGCCAGGAAAAGATATTTTTACTCCTTTTAAAGATACCCCGAATGAACAGGTTGGTGTTTTACAAGACGCTGGATTTTTACTGTATGAAGTTATTGGGGCAACAAATCTCATAACATATGGTAGTATACTCGATCAAGCAGGAAAACCCAGAAACAATGCATTTTACTTCAATGTAGGCGCTGATAAAACAATATCGATACCTAGTTGTATGTTAGGGTTTAATAGTGCTCGTCTTACTAATATTGAAATTTCAGGGTTTACAGGCAGTTCAGTAAAGTGCGAATACAGTTACAAATATCAAACAAACGCCCTTAAAAAAGGAGGCACCCCACCAACTGGGTTAACGTTAAATAGTTTAGGTGGCGATTTTCAGAGCAACACAACTGTTAAAAGAGCAAATAAAGATGCTAAATTTCCATTATTGATAGGAAAAGCTTTGGGCGATGCACTTCAAGTTGTATCTATAATGCCGAACCTATTTCTACCACTAGGTAGCACAGCAGTACCTCTTGATGGAAAAGGTACACCTAGACCAGTGATGCGGGCTATTATGAATACTGGTGATAGATTGAACCACGCAAGAGCATTTGCATTTGGTGTAGGATCAGTATTTGCTCCCCCTTCAAAAAATGGGGTATATGAGTGTGAATACATACCTGGCAATGATACTGAAATAACATTATCGGATATGTTTACATTGTATACGAAACGAATATTTGAACTAATAGTAAAAAGTGATTTAGCATATGAACAACTGATGCTTCATTTGTCACAACTATCTACTACATTCGTTTCTAATTTTTCAATTAAATCTGGACAGCCACTTATAACTCTTCAAACTGGAATTGTACGTGCAGGATTTATACTTAAAGGTATTTCATTAATAGTGGACGCAATTCGAACATATGTTATGGCATATTTCGAGATGACGATGAAAGGTATAGAAACATTTACACCAGAAACTGCAACACCCGAAGTTGTTAATCGTCTGAAAAACACATATGAAAAATTCCTAACCGAAGCTAATGGACTTTTGCCATCGCATACAAGTACTATGAAATCAAAAGGTGAGCAAGCAAATTTAATCGAAGCGATAACAATATGCAAATTTAAAGGGCAGTTGCCTGGTTCTGATATAACACTGACAACCGACCATAAGAAAGCTGTCGATGATTATATGAAAACTATACGACCAGGGCGAATTTCAAATCCAGATCCACTACCACCTACAACAATTGTTGGGGGTATTAAAGGCACAATTGTGTTTTATATTAGCAATATCTATCAGTTGTTAGGAAAAAATGCAAAAATAGGAAGCCCTTACTCAAAAATATTTGAGATTGTTAAATTTGAAGGAATCGATCCATCCGGATTATTAGGTCCAGTGGGGTCTGTTGATGAAGCAAGACAGATAGGTCAAATTTTTGGGCAAAATTTTGTTAAAAGTACACAGTTACCAGTAACTGGTGGGGGAGGTATGATAGGCGGTCAAGAAGAAATGGATGAACCACAGAACGATGCTCTTATATTATTTAAAGAATACGCAGATCATCATAAACAATCGTGGAACACAATTTTGACCAACGCATTTGCTACCTCTCTTAAAAATCCTTTCAGTATTGTAGACGATGTGTTGTTTAATGAGCTTTATGGATCAACAATTGCATACTATGGAGAACCGGCAGAAAACGCATTCAACGGTGTAAAGGAAGCTGTAAAAACGCTCGTATTAATGAGAGCCGAACGACCTGGACCAGTAACTAGATCGATGACAGCAGCCAAAATTGAGAATTATAATGTTCATACATATGCATCACTATTTGTAAATGAGTTTTCAATGTGGTATAATGCATCAATCGTTAGAGATATAGGAGTTGAAGATAATGACTATTACGATGTATTGATGGCATATTCACAGGAATTTAAAGCGCTGAGAGAAGGTGCTGATAACATTATGTATTTTTTCGAGAATCCAGTAGCTGGTGGTCAGCGAGTAGATCGTGCATATCCGTACATCGATGAAACAAAGTCTTTTGTCAAGAGCGTAGGCGTTTCACCAAGTGTTGTAGACAAATAAGTAACAAACGCTTGATACTCTTTCCCTTCTAGTTCAAAAAATACACGTGGTTCTCTGATTTTATGAGTATCAAACCATAGTAAAACAAGTCTGATCGTACGATCGAATAAAACATAGTCATTTGGTGGGCGTATGCTTCTCAAATAACTATGAAACTCTGAGGTCTGCATTATTTATCTACGGCGAGTGTATTTAGATTTGTGTGCACGACGACGATGACGACGTGTCTTTCTACCCTTTGCACTCTGCTTCTTTGGAGGCGCAGCAAGCTGTTCACGGACTTTCTTCTCCATCTCTTTCGCAGCAGGACTCCATGGAGCCTCACCTACCTTGTGTACAGGCAGATCATATGCCGGAGGTTTCGTTGACATTTGTGTTCTAGTCACAAACTATTTAGACGCGCGTTGATAATATTAGGTAGGGTAGAAGCCCTCGTAAAAATCCGACTAAAAATAAGGGTGAGAAATAACAACTCGTGATAGCTCAGTGGTAGAGCGGCGGACTGTAGCTGACATAAGCTCAACAAAGTTCCGTAGGTCCCTGGTTCGACTCCGGGTCGCGAGATGCACTTTTAGTTTAGTGGTAGAATGGGACCCTTCCAAGGTCTTGACTCGGGTCCGATTCCCGAAAGGTGCACCATTGGTCCCATAGCTCAGTTGGTTAGAGCGTCTGGCTGTTAACCGGAAGGTCGTTGGTTCGAATCCAACTGGGACCGTTTAAAAAAAACTATAAATAACAATGGATTTTACACCTTCAAAAAAACCGTTTGTAGAAAACACTTTGAGAGAAGTGTATATTCTACGAGACGAGCTGAATACAGAAAAAATGAAAACAAAACAGCTTTCCGAAACTTTGCGTAAAGTGATCGACGATACTAAATTGCCAAAAGACCAGTTCCGATGGTATAAACTTCTCGGCGGTAATACAATGAAGTTAACTCGAAGATATCGTCGAAAACGCGGAGGACAACCTGCACTTCCAGGCTCTATTGCTCTTACAGGTCCAGCATCTGCTGTTAATCCTCTACGAACACCTCATACAGGTAGGAGTAGAAGGCGAAGAAG
>JBBAJS010000017.1:4382-46615 GCA_040403975.1 Sediminibacterium sp. | reverse complement strand
CTGCTGTTAATCCTCTACGAACACCTCATACAGGTAGGAGTAGAAGGCGAAGAAGTAGGCGCGGAGGACAACCTACTCCATCCAGAACCCCAGCACCTGGTTCTGTACCCATGCCCCCTCTTACTGGTTGGTCTCCTTCTGTAACGCAAGCAGCGCTTCCAGGATCATCCGCAATGCCCGACAGTAGACCTAGATTAATGCGTTCTGATGCTATGTATGACGCATCATCATCTTCCGGTGTTGCAAGACATATCGATTTTAGTAGATTAGGATTAGCGCAAGATCGACCCGGATGCGTTCCTATTAGTAAACGATTACCCGGACATCGTAATGATCAATGTGAACAATCAGATAGCGCAAGCAGTTATGATCGCTCAATATGCAAACAGCCCGGGGATGAGGGTGTACAAATATTAAGTGATTGTGGTCCCGTTCGCGCAGGTGTTGGTGGTAGACGCAGAAAATCAAGCAAAACTAAAAAATCAACCCGTCGTCATATACGACATTAAGCGTGAGTGTCCGAGTGGTTAAGGAGCAAGACTCAAGTTCTTGTGGTTCATACCGCGCAGGTTCGATCCCTGCCTCACGCATCAAATTCCGTTAGCACAAAACGGATTTACATGAACCATTCATGTATTATATATCGAGTGTGAGTGTCCGAGTGGTTAAGGAGCAAGACTTAAGTTCTTGTGGTTCATACCGCGCAGGTTCGATCCCTGCCTCACACACGTCGTGGTTCCATAGTCTAGTTGGTTAGGACACAAGATTCTGACTCTTGTAACCCAGGTTCGAATCCTGGTGGGACCAAATTTGCCCGCGTAGCTCAGTGGAAGAGCGCCTGCCTTCTAAGCAGGATGTCGTGGGTTCGACCCCCACCGTAGGTACTGCTCTTGTAGCTCAGTTGGTTAGAGCGCGATGCTTATACAAATTGATGTATGGATGCAACGTCGAGGTCGTGGGATCGAAACCCACCCAGAGCACTTTTTCTTTTTTTGCCTCAATAGCTCAGTTGGTAGAGCGTTCCCTTAGTAAGGGAAAGGTCGTAGGTTCGATTCCTGCTTGAAGCACTTTGTCTCTGTAGCTCAGTGGTAGAGCGTTTGTCTTGTAAACAAAAGGTCGCCAGTTCGATTCTGGTTAGAGGCACATGAACTATAAAAATATAGTTGATGTGCTTTTAATAATGAAGTCTAGGAAGCTTCGTTTAAAAACTATTAGACGTTCAAGCAATCCTGCTAAAAAGTGGGATGCTGTATTTGTCAAACCTGATGGTACTGAAAAAGTTACTCATTTCGGGCAGAAAGGATATTCGGATTACACCAAACACAAAAATCCTACACGCAAACAGAGATATTTGAACCGCCATTCTGGCATGGGCGAACATTGGAATCAACCTATGACGCCAGGTGCTCTTTCACGCTGGGTTTTGTGGAATAAACCTAGCTTTAAAGCTTCGTTAAAAGATTACAAGCGTAGATTTAAGCTTTAAGAAACGTCTCCGCAATCCACTTATCAATCTGTTCAACAGCCTTATCAATTGAATGCCCTTCATCTGTTGTGACTTCAAGCGTTGGCAAATGCGACTCTTGAAACCACTTAGTATGTTGATCATCTAGATCCTTCAAATATTGTAGAGGAATATCCTCTTCTCCCTTTCTTGCGCGTACGCCGATGCGGTCCTTTGACGTCGAAGCACTCGTCGTCAGATGGATTACACCCTTTACTGGTGCATCCTTTGCAAAGTAATTAAACCATTTCAGATACAGTTCCCATTCCAGATCGTCCATCTTTCCTTGACGATGCAACATATCTGCAAACACATACCTATCTGTCATGATCGATCGTTCAGTCAGAATAATAGGACACTTTCCATCCCACTGATTAATAATTCGATGAGTTTCCATTAAACGTGTTAGTAGTGCACAGTTTTGGAATGTATAACACCATCGAGAAGTGTCCTTATAGAAGAGTGAAAGCAGAGATTCGCCCTTCTCATTCTTCATGTTCAGCCAATCACCAACTGGCTCGGGAACGACACTGATATATGAAATCTTTTTTGAGATTGCATCTAAGAGCGTTGACTTACCTGCACCAATATTGCCATCGAGAGAAATGATAATAGGAGAATTCATTGTAGCGTATTATGTACTATTGCACCGAATCTTCGGACCCGTTTTGCAAACTATTGTCAATGAATTGACCCCAACTCATCGTGTACTCTGAATTCTTGTAAATTTGCATATTTCTAACAAACAGTTGGATATATGCAAACATAACTGTTCCGACCACAGCAGAATAAATATACCACTTCATTATTCCACGTATCAATAAAAACCATAACGACTTCCACGCATCATGAGTGCCCTCGAATACCACCCTCTCTCATTAAACAGCCAACGATCCACATGATACTCAGAAACATGTAGTAACGCTGCTGATTCCAATCCAGTTGATTTTTTTAGTTCTTTCTTGAAGTTCTGTTTTGTCATTTTTCGAGTATCATTTGCAATTTTTATTGATTCTTCAATTTTCATTTCTTTTCTCAAAACCTCTTTATACTCTTCAATTCGATCATTAAACTCCTTATGTTTCTTTTTTAGCTCAGTCTTAAAAGAAACATAATCCCGTAATCCTTCTTTTACAAGAAGCGAACCTTTCACAGTCTTCAATTTTTCAAGACACAGTTTCTCAAATTGAAGTCGCTGCTCCCAATTCATGTCTCTTCGATGGTCCATGTCGAAATTCTGCAAATTACAACATACACACTTTCCACCGGTACTCACCAACGATTGCACCATACATTGCGTGTGAAGCGCATGCCCACATCCAATACGCGTATAGCCATTTTCAATAATAGGATCTGTTTCTCCTTCTTCTCTCTCATCGTATACAGGTACATCCATCTCCCCTAAACAGACCGGGCATCTCTCTTCTTCCATTTATTAAACATTTGAGACCCATGTTTAAGTGCCTAGTTGAATAGCTGTTTGATTTCGAGGCTTGCGAGGAAGACTGCGAGTTAGTAGTTCCTTCTGAATACCGACGCTTGCAGCATCCTCACCCTCAGGAATGCCCTCGATTGCACGAAGAGCCTCCGATACCTTTGAAGGCTGATCGCCAAAGTGAATTAGCAGTTGTGTACGAATAGTATTTCGCTTAATGCCAGGTTTGTACGTTCTCACAGAACGACAGATATTTCCACCAGACATTCCATCAATCTTAAAATCATCGACTTCATTATCCTTCATATAACCCAATACAACCGTACCTAGCTTCTGTTTCTCTTCACGAAGACCTTTAATGCGTTCTTGAAGAGACCTGATTTCATCATCAACAGCAATCCAACTTTTTAGTGCTTCCGTGACCGGCATCGCGTCTTCCGACATTTATTATGTTTATACTTCTTGCGACGAGTAAATCTTTTTCCGCCAACCGTGCCTCTAATTTTTTGATACGATGGAGAAGATGCAATATTCGCACCAATATTTGTCAAACTTCGAGTAGTTGGCGACATTCCGGGAGTATTTGCGACACTTGCTGCTTTTTTATAGATATCTGTATTTTGTGCCATTTTGGTTATTGGCATATTCTGTAAAAAATTGGTACTATTCTGAAATTTAGGATTCTGGACAACTGTTTCAACCGCTCCCTTCAAACTTCCATACGCCTGTGAAATGGCTGCTTGAATCTTTTCAGCTCGATTTGTAAGTTTTGTAAGAACTCTATCAGTAGCGCCCACAGTACGCATTGCAGTTCCACCAATCACGGGAATCATCCCAGCAGTCGCTTCAATCGCAGATGCAAAATCCTTTCTTGAAAGACCAATTACCATCGCTAACCATAAAAAGAACAAAGAGAATAGCCAACCAAGTGCAATACCCACAGGTCCAGTAAATGGAAGTGGTATTAATCCTACAAGCGCAGGCGTTGTTGTCTGAATAGTGGACGCAATCACTGGCAACGTTGCAGCAGTAACGTCCAACGCTGCACCGATCAAATCACCGAATGCAGGAGATTGTTCAATAGTGTTCAATATAAATACAAAAGGTACTACTAAACGAATAACCTGCTGAATTGAAGAAATCGCAGCCTGGACAGCAGGATTCGGTGGACCCATCGCAGACTTTCCAGACACGAGATCTATGATCGAAGATACACCATCTGAAATAGCCGATTCGGTTGAACCGCCCTTTTTCAGTACTTTATTATAGACATTCTTCGCCTGTTCAACTGAAAACATTGGAGTTCCACCCATCAAAAAATGTTCTTTCAAGTCCGACGGGCTCTCAAACTTATGGGTTGCCAACTCGTTGTATGCACCAACAAATCGATTCACAGCGTCTCCTGCTGAATCGCCTAGATGTTTCCTAGCTATTTCTCCATATACACTTTTGGGATGAGTTCCCTCATATTCCCACACCATTATGTATGGCTTAGAATTTCCAGCGCTTATCACACTCCAAACAAGTTACAAAGGTCGTCATAGGCTCATCAGCAGAGCGCGTCTGCATCTGATAGTAATCGCATTTTGATTTCTTCTTACAAGTAGAGCAGTACAGGAAGATTGATGCACCGCCCTTGTTGGTGTACATGTGCTTGTCCTTCTCAATCTGAGATTCCACTTGCGCTTTCCAGCGTCCAGCATGAAGATCCATTGGAGCCATTTCTGCGAGCTGCACGGCTGTAATATCTCCACGTTCAAGCTTCGTCTTCCAGATGGTAGGATTCTTCACATAACCATCAGTTCGAATATTCTCATATAGATGAATACATCTTCCACGATAATGGTTGCAGAATACTGGACTTGACCAACTAACATCAATTCCGATCTCTGCACATTCTCGGATAGACCTTGCTAATACTGCATTTTCAAGATCGTCTGTGCACTTGATCCCGATTTCTGAGAAACGCTGACGAACAAGTTGACGAAGAGGCGTATCAGTATTGATATCCTGAATAACGACAGCTGTCTTTACACGCGCCTTTTTTACTACAATAGGCTCCTCCTCTTCTTCCTTCTCTTCTAGCTCGACCTCTTCTTCCTCTTCCTCTACAACTTCTTCCTCTTCATCTTCACCTTCAACTTCTACATCGTCGTCGTCATCGTCATCTTCATCGAATGTCCAATTTGAATACATCGCCTCATAATCAGTAGTTTTCAGATTGCCATATGAACCCGCAGGTTTATCGTAATTGTCTTCATTTGCAGACTTTGTTAGTAGTACTGCAATGGTGCCAATAAACGTTTCCTCCTGGAAATTACCACCTAGAATATGCTGATTAATATTATCGTCAGAGTCTGAACCGCTTTCGGCAAAGACTGCGACCCATCCATCCTTGTCTTTGATCTTCCCCTGATATTGAAGACCAGGCTGTTTTAGTTTTGTACGAAGCCATTCGAGTACGTCTGCCGTTTTTGCAGGGATATTAACTTCATGTAGACTTCCATTCACTTGAACTGTTGTTGCAAACACCATCTTGTGATATATGTTACTTTAACTGTTTTCGTAATTCATTTTGATAGGTTTGAACTCCTACAAAAAATTGATTAAACTGCGATGTTAGCCATTCTTCATTTACCCATTCTTTCTCTTTCCATTGGATTTGGCTATTTTTGTTATAGAAATAATTAACATTTCCATGTTCAAAATTCGTAAAGGAACTAGTAGGCGGTATTTTGGTACCTCCCACAACGCAAACAGTAATCATATTTGGAAACAGAACTCGATTGATATTATATCTAAATGTGCTATCGTCCCAGAAGAGAGTCACTAGTTTTCGTTTGTCTGTAAATCTTACAGATGGAAAAACAACGTTATCAAAATTAGGAATTATAAGTGTATCACTATTTCGTAACCAATTCAAGAAAGAGCATTCAAGTTTACGACCATTTGAAACCCAATGTACGCGAGTCATTATTATTTAATATAAAGCATGTCTGAAAGTTACAACCAAAACGGATCCATGAGTTCATATAAAAACGAATATATTGTGCTGGAAAATGATGATCGCAAACAACAACAAGATGAACAACTCTTACGACAACAAGACACGACAGTTCCCTACCGCATTTGGCGGTCAGCGGCGGGGTGGGGGTGGAGGTTACAACAATCGCGGTGGAGGTGGTCGGCGGTATCAGGAGGTTCGATACCCTGCTCCTGTTAAGAAGGAGGAGCCGAAGACTGTGGATGTTACAAGTGAAATGAACTTCCCTGCACTTGGTGGTGCAGGTGGAGGTGCATGGGGTATTGCAGGTGCAAATGCCGGTGCAGGTACTGGATTGCCACCAGCTTATAAGTCATTCGCTGCATTGGCGTCTGACTGGAAGGAGACTGAGGAGGCGGAGGAGGCGAGGATTGCATATGAGCGTGCCGCTGCTGAGGCAGATAATCGGCGCAACCGTGGGATGATGACCGCCATCTTCACCAAGAGTCGTCTGCACACCGAGTCTACTGGCGCTCAGCAGTACTATGAAGATGAGTACGATGAAGAGTACATTCCTCAGCATCCTTCTGGATACCCAGAAGATGCAGGTTGGAATATGGTCGATAACGCGAAGAAGAGGGCAACTTATCCTCCACAGTATGCCGATCGCGGTTCTCGGTGGGAGGAGGACGAGCAGGAGGAGGATGCGTACTAACCAAAAATCAAACCAAAAGTGAATTTGTGTATGAAGCTAGGAACCATAATCAAAAAAGCAAAAATAGAACGAGAAAGGATTGCGCCTTTTTCACTGAACAAAAAGAATGCGATTCCCAAAAATACTAATACTGATAGTACTCCCCAAATACCACCCAACTGTTTGAACTGATCGGCTGCGGATGTACCTATATTTGAGACAGCGTCACTTCTAGCTTTTGAAGCGTTTGTATCCTCTGTTTTCATGAGAGAAGACTGTTTGATAGCACTCTGAGCAGTGGCTTCACCTTCTCTGGCAACTCTGCGACATTTCATATACAGTTTTCCATCTTTTACTGCTGGACCCTCAATTTTGTCGCCATCATTGTAAAATACTTGTCTATCTGCAACTTGTTGTAATGGTCTACTTCCAGCAGGAACTTTTGATATAAGTTTCGCCAAATCAGATGGATCCATCGTGACTGCATTTGAAAACACTACCCATGTAACATCTGCTGTGCAAGGGGGCATTAACCAAGAACCTTCATACACAAAAAACCCTTTATTCTCTGGCATGATATCTTGAAGCTCCCATGAATCACCAAGTACAACTGGGATACTTTCATTGTCGATTCCATAAGGCACAAACTTATTGAAAAAAGATGTCGAAGGTGTCTCTCCTGCTGCTGCACGAACGGGGACACTCAATGCTAACATAAACCCCTTTGGATTCTCAAAGTATGCAACGAATTCTGCTTCCGCTTGAATGTTTTCAACAGTGTGTTGGGCTGGGTGAAAAAGGTATGCTGTTTTACATGTATAACCTTCTCCATTGAATTTTACTGTTGGCTTTGTATTCTGAAAATGCAGTTTTAGAACATCATCTACTTCAACTGTTGCATTGCTGACACTCACTTTGTCAATCACCAACTCACACAATCTATCGCATGGCAAAGCAAACGACCGTGATAAGTTTACAGGACTTTGGTGGGGTGCACCGCACGCTTTGTGTTTGTTTGCCCACGATGTGGCACTACTGAACACACTCATTGTTATTCGTATCTATCAAATTATCGGCATCCGAATGTAGTCTGCAATCGACTCTATCGGATCATCAAGCCATTCTGCACCTCCGATGAGTTTATCTGCCTGACGCCGCTGCATACTAAGTTCGATCGTGTCCCGAAAGTACATCGGAGTCACTCGAACATCGTGCGGCGTAGTCACACGATAGGCACGGTAAATGCTCTGCTTTTCGAGATAGGGATTCCAATCTGGCGCTGTGTTGATGACATGATGGATCCAAGGAAGCGATAATCCAACACCACCAGCCTGAATTTGAATGATTACAACCTCTGGCTTGTTTGCGATGAAACTCATGATGTGCCGTGAAACATCTGTCGGGAACGGAAGCGTCTCTGTGATCTCATCAAAATGTGCAGGTTTCATCCAACACTTCTTTTCAATTTCAGCACGCTTTGTGGGAGTTGTCTTTCCGTCCAATGTACGAACAGACACTCCATCTTCGATCAAACGATTTTTAATGAGCTTCATCTCCTCTGCGAAATGCGTGATGATCAATGTATTATTGCACTCGCGTTGATCATTCTGCACTAGTTCTGCAATTTTGTTGATTTTTGTCACCTTGTGAGGATCCCATTCCGAATCGTAAACTTCTCCCATCTGACGTGCCCAGACCTTCTCAGCGTTCAATACCAGCTGTGGATGGATTGCTGCTTGACGTTGACGGATAATCAGAGTCAATGTCATCTGACCAACAACCCTCCATGGAATATTACGAGCATTGCGAGCAATCCAGTCGTGTGTTTCATCGATTCGACGCGAGACATAATCGTACATCATACGCTCTTCCGGATACTCGAAATCGTACACCATTTTGTTGAATACGAGTTTGGGTCCGTCTGTGATAACCTCATCGCGGAGCTTGCGCAAGAAGTAATGCTTGAACATCTCTGCCGACAGCTGCTCTCCGATAGCTGGACGAAGGTACATTACATACGCAAGCATATCGATCGGCTTGTTGTTGTACGGTGTTGCAGTGACACCCCAACGGTATTGTACTGTACGAGCAAGTACCAATAACTGTTTGAACATCTTTCCGCGATTGCGCATAATATGAGCTTCATCGACGATCAGTCGGTTGAAACTCTGATGCACGAACCAATCTAGATTCTTCAAAACGGAAGCATGAGTTGCTACTACTGCTACTGGTCGATCAGGATGCAGACCCGTACCCATCGGATTGACACGGACGTCAAACTCAAACTTCGAGTAAGTGCACAGCGTGTCCTTCCATGAGTTTAGAGTACTCTTCGTTGTCAAAATCAGATTTCTAGGTACTGTCAAAATTGTATTCTTGATGTGTTTGCACACGATGTGAGTTTTACCCAAACCCATTTCGTGGCACAGAAACCCACCCGGCGTGATTCTGTCGTCTTCCCGTGTATTCATCCATTCGATCGCTTCTTCTTGATAAGCGAACATCTTCCATGCACAGTCTTCCTAAACTTAGGTAAAAACCAATTCGTTTTTATTAGTTTAACACAATGGCAGATACTTCAACAAGTCTCGCAGCAGCATCACTGACATTCAGCATACTTTCATTCTTGCTGTTAGCGATCGCGTTGGTTTTCTTTTTGTTTCCAGATTTCAGTAATACTATACGTTCTGGATTATCGCGAGTAGGCAGTGTAGACGGTGGCGGGTCTACTCTTGGAATGATGGGGGCATTTTTAGGAGCATTGTCGCCCGACATTGCATTGCTGAGTGGCTTTATTTCCGATATCATGAATGGAACATTTAGATACTCTGTTACAAGTATTATTGGTGTAATTTCAGTTATATTGCACTGGATTATTGGTGGTCTTGTACATGGGTTTTCTTCTGATACAATCGGTATCTCAAATGTTGCATCTGCGGTTGTGTCCACTGCATCAACAGCAGCAGAACAGTTAATGGGTACTGGTGCAGAAGCTGCGGTTGCTGCTACAAATCCTCCTCCTCGTAGACGCAGAGGTCCAGGTAGCATGTCTACAATGTCTTCCATGCCTACACCTGCAATGGGACCAACATCTATATTGCGCACAGCCAATCTGAATCCTCGTCCTGCAACCGGGAGTATTACAGGACCCACTGGTAGCCGTATGTCTAGAAGTACTCAGGGACGCCTTCCTGCTCGTTTCCGTGAAGGTGGTGGTGAAGATGATGAGGATGAACAGACTGGTGGAGGTTGGGTAATTCCAACAGATATATCTGCAAAGTTCAATCCTTGTTCTATACGTGGTCTTGGAATGTTCGATGTATCAAAATCACCTATGGGTATGGCTGCACTTTCTTCTGTATTCTCGGTGTACCTACTCGATATGACAGTCAATAGTAAACGTCCCACCCCTGATGTTCTCATCTATCTAACATTTTCAGGTGTCGTATACGGATTGAACTTGTACGCATATTCAAAGTTCAAGTGTTATGGTGAAACGTTTGGTGAGATTGCTAAATCAACAGTGTTGCCAATCATTATTGGTTTAGCAGCTGGTTCCAGCGGGTTTGCAGTTTTACAAACTACATTCCCATCATATCTACCTCTTGATCCAAAAGGCATGAACAGCCCTGCGATGCCGTCTGGAAAACATGCAACGTGCTCTGCTCCCAATGATCAAGATCAATTTGTTTGTGATGCATATAAAGATGGAAAAAGAATTACTACTGCGGTGGTTGCTTAACCTTTTTGAGAAGAGTAAGATAACCCATTGCTTGGGTCCCAGTAAATGAACCTACAACAGCCGAAGGTGTTGCAATTACCATTGTAGGTACATGTCTTACTCCAAAACGTGACGCGAATCCGTGAATGTCAGATGATGTATCTACATCAACCCACCTAAGGTAGGAATAATCCTCTTTAAGTTCGTTGACAACCGGCTTGATATGTTCGCACGGACCGCACGTGGGTGATGAAAACATATACACCGTAGCATCACTCGTCGCCATCGTTTGTATCTTCTAGTCTTTTTATTGTTAAATGACTTTGCTCGATCAACTTGTAATGCGGTGTTTTGAAAACCTTTGACTTTTCAAGATCATATTTTTTGGAAGCCAACGTCTTTTTGAGTGCTCCGATCAATGCAGTTTTCAGAGCAGTTGCATCAAGAATATCCAGATTCTTTTTCAGTGCTTCTACTAGATCCTTCTCAGATACTGGACCACCCATGATTGCAAGTGGAATACCTTTCAGAACATGTTCAGAAGGTTCAGTATTGCGAATAACCTTTACTTCTTCGGAAAGTTCTGTAAGCTTTACTACTTTTCCCTTTTCGGAAGCTTCACGTGCAAGATAATCAACCTTTCCATTCCAAACAGAATGTTCGTCAGTAGAATCTGTGTGTGCCTTCACATGTGTAAAGATATGTCCAGAATACTTTTTCAGTTCGTTCAGAATCTTTTCGATGAGCTCTCTGTGGACCACTGGTTTTCCTGTGGATGTTTTCCAATCCTTCTTTCTCCAACCACTGACCCACTTTGTTAGACAGTTGATAGAGTACTCTGAATCAGTATAAATATGAATGGTAACATCTGCTGGATTTCCTTGCAATGTTGTACCCTTCAAAATACCCTGGTAAATAGCAGTCAATTCTGCTGTCTGGTTTGTGTGGGAATCACCTTCTGATAAAGGTTCTCCCCATGAATCCGCAAGATGATCGGGGTAAATAACGCCAAACGCAGCTTTTGCACTCTTCTTTCCGTTAGACGTGCAAGAACCGTCGGTATATACTTTCAGCATTTTGTGATTTACTATTTTAGTGCCTTTTCTCGTAATTCGTTTTCATTGCTTACAGATTTCCACAATTTGCGAATTTCATTTCCTTCTCCAACGATTTTAGAATCTTCAATTGTGTGAGATATACCCGGGACAAATTTTAGAATACAACGGCTCATAATTGCGGATTGAACATTATTAAGCATTTCTACATGGAACCAAACACGACATCTATAACTTTTTGTTTCAAGCCATCTGCGAAGTGTCTGTTGGCATGCAAGACTCAAAAAATGAGCATGCCAAACCATCAATACTTTAATGCGTTTCGAAGATTTAGAAGTTACCCAAATCTCAAAAAACTTAGAAAACTCTTCAACAGAACAAACTTCTGCTGCATCGATTTCAGCGGGATCAACAGTACTTGAATATTTTTCAATATATGTTGCCCACAGTTTACGGGTGTTTTTATCATCAAGTGGTTCGTGCCACAACATATGCGGAGGTGGGCATAGTTCCATTATGAAGTACTCTCAGGCGTGCTCGTAACAATCTTACGAACCGGGATATCCTGAGATACAATGTAGAGGCTGTTCTCAGTCAAAACAATGTAACAACCGTCGATCTTCTTGATATCCTCAATAGTTGAGGTATACTCTTGCTCGGACTTTACAATGTACTTAATGCCCTCTTTTACACCGATACAGCACTTCTTTGCCTTGCTATCAGCCCAATAATCGAGCATAATCGGGCGGTCATCATCGATTGAAATTTGGGCGGCGCGGAGCATTACACCAGCAGAAGGCAGTGGGGTAGCAGAAGCAGCAGGTACAGATGCCATATTTGTTATTTAGTTTGACGCTGTTTATGAGATGACGAACGCGTTACAGCTTTTGAATGTCTTCTAGCTTAAACTTGCTTCGCATGCCAAGGCACGGCGCGCCTGGTTTAGGAATGGATAGAATAGTCTTAGTGGTGTCTGCAAGTAGTTTGACAATAGGATGTTCCTTTCCATAGCGTGTAATGATAATCTTACAAGTCTCAAACAGAAGTGTTACAAGCTGATCAACCGTCTCTCCGATTGATAAGGCAACTGGCTTCTTTACAAGATCAATGAGTTCATCGGAAGCCATCTTCATAGCTCCTACAATGATATCTTCATCCACTAGATTGCGGATATGCAGCTCGGTGACAATCATACCAAATCCTCGGCGAATCTCCTTCTTTTTGGTCCACTGACATAACTTGTCGTCGTAATCTGAATCCATAGACGAAGGACAAACGATCGTATCGCCCATATCGAACATCTTGTTGAAGATATCGATTGAACAACTGAAATGAAGATCTTCTTTGATTTCCGGAATATCTCGATGAAGAAGTTCAAACAAGTTTGCGATCAGTTTCGAGAAGAATGGCATAGAAACGCCCCGATCAAACATCATTGCAACAACTTTCAGTCTGAAATCCTGATCCCTGCTTCGGATAATTTTTACAATCTCTGATGCAGCAAACCCAACAGTTGCTGTACTAACTTTGTTACAGAGAGACATTATGCTACCAAACTCTGGATCAGCAGCTTTGAGGTCAAGCTTCTTGTACTGTGTAATGGTGTCGCTTCGCCATGTTCCAACCGTTGGTGCACTGAATGTATGTTTGCGATATGCAGGTTTCTTCGTATATGTCTGGGCAACCGGGGTGAGTTGCATCGTAGAAATGATATCCATCATCGTTGAAGGAAGTTCCAGAAGGTTCGTGTTACGAAGAGCGTAGATCTCAGAGGGATTCATCATAATGTCTGTCATCGTACTGCCTTATTCTATACAAGGATCCAGTATATCCGTTTTTAACAAGTTGTCTGTCAAAATGGATCGGTTTATATTTTCAGAGTGTTTGAGTTGTCGAAATAAGATGTCGAAAGAAATCATAACCATGGGTTCGACACCAGAGACCACAAAATTTCAATATCCTTGGGTTTTGTGGTACTTTGACCCGCGCAACAAAGATTGGAGTCTTCAAAACTACAAGCGTGTTGCAGATATTATGACACCTCAACAGCTGTGGACTGTTATTACAGCTATTCCACGCGAATCAATTGAATGTGGATACTTCTTCTTTATGAAAAAGGGCTTCCGACCTATTTGGGAAGTCCCTGAGAACGAGCACGGAGGTTCTTGGTCAAAAAAGGTTCCAACCAAGGACATCGTGGATATTATGATTGAACTAATGGTTCATTGTGTTGCGGGAGCAAGCGGTATTATGCTATCAAAAACAGATACACTTGTAGGATTCTCTACATCGCCAAAGGGCGAATTTAATATCATCAAAATCTGGAATACATCGTCAGCTGTCAATTCTGCAAAAACTTATTTGAACAAAACTATGCATCATTTCCCGATTACGGATGATGTTGTATATACTGCTCATCGATCGCGCAGATGATAACCCATCAAAATACGAACTGCATTATCACGAGTACCGCCAGAAATCTTAAACTCAGAATCATTAATGCGTGTCCACAGTGTAGACTCACCGAACATATTTTTGATTGGATGATCAGCGGGATAAGAAATACCCATAAGTCTTGCACGTTCCATAAGTGTGGTAAGCTTTGCGGTATCGTCGATCATAATCGAAAACCAAGCATCGTTCAACAGAGTGTCTAGATTAACAGATGCAGCCTCTCCTGCTTTACTGTGAGCCTTATCTCCATAGAGTGTAGTTGTCCACTGATTATTGAAATCAGCAAGATCAGTAGCACTTCCATTGTAAGCCTCAAATTCAACTTGACCATAATCGTATGTACCAACTTCCGGAGCCTCCTCCGCGCTTTTACGAAGCCACATCGCAGAAGCGCCGTCGAATGATCTATCATTGTAAGAATAGTTTGCTTCACGCTTTCCGGGGTTCCAGTCTGCCATTATACAACCTCTACAAAACTTGTTTAAATATTTTCCCATGGAGGAGTACACATCCAGTGTTTGACTCCAACCTTGTTACAATCTACGTTGTAAATTTCGGACAATTCGGGGTTACCATTTTTATTTTGAAATAAAATAGGTCCATCTTTTATCCTGACATATTCGATACCATTCTGAAAATGAAGTAAATAAATTTTATCAGATATTTCACCTTCTCTTCCAATTACTGATGCCGTTTCGTCTCTTTGGAGGTAGATATTCAATTCTCTTCCTAGTACACCAGGACCTGTCAAATCAAGTAATGAAGATGGTCGCATATTTGCCAAAACTTGGATTGTTATACGATTAATACATCCTCGTAGAATCGGATGTCTGGGTACAGATGCAATAAATGCGTTTGCCACATTATGTTCTCCTTCGCTTTTTGTTGCATTTAAATCAACCGTTGCAACAAATTCATAATTTTTGATAAAAGTTTTTAATGAGTTCATACACATGGTATCAATATCTGCATAGACACCGCCATTCACATACAAGACACAATATCTCCACATATCGGCTTTTAAAGCGCCCGGTATTATCCGCATATACGCAGTATATACTGCATGATCAAAATGCTCCTTTATAAATGCTGCACGTTCATCTTTATCGAATAATTGATATGTGAATTCAGGATTATGAGCTTTCCATAAATTTGTTAAGTATTCAAGTCTAGGTGATATTTCTTTTGTTTCCCATGTCTGGAAAAAGTTAAGAGGAATCATTACACGTGTATTAGAACTATTAATTATATTGAAAACGCACCAAAATGGATCTAGAAACATTAGTAAAACAATAATAGCAGTATATGAAATGCACTATGAATTACTACAAGTCGCTCCACGCACCTCTCCGGACAAGGTTCCGGTTTACTACGCCCGCGATGAAGACTGGAATCCCGTGGTCATCAAGGGTCCACTCTCAGAAGAAGAGATACATGCACTCGAAAGGTGCGAACGAATCAAAAAACTATTGGGACTCCCCAGAACCAATGTACGTCGGTGCGCTGATAACACTATCATCAGTGATTGCCTCTATGACTATTCACTGTCCGAGTCACACACATGTACCTCCGGAATCGACAAAGGTAAACGACTCTCAAACATTAAACTAAAAATGTGGAAGCACGATATTACAGACAACACTACTGTAAGATCGTTTCTAAAAGCAATTGCATTTCGGTTGATGATTGGCACAGACGATACTGTTCCTCGAAACTTTATTGTTATCGATCAGACCGTATACTCTATTGATGATCCTGCGTGGGAAGAAACACCGAAGGAACTTTGGAAAGTCAAGACTCATTCCGAACACTATAATCGTCTTCTGAATGAAAACTGGGGCTGGGTTATGGCATTTCTAATCGATTGGCTTCGAACCGAAGGACTCCGCGAGTTTAATTATCGTATGATTCATAAGCTGATGAATCGAGAATACTGGAAGTTCTAATACTTAATTATGAGGAACAAAATCAGCGACTAGGTCCTTTTCCCCGTCTTCCCTTTTTTCTGTTGCTTTTTTTTTGCTATCCTCGATAAGTTCCTTCGTCTCTTCTATCTTTTCTTTTACATCCTCTACTACCTCTTTTGCACCCTCTACAACTTCCGTTGTCTCTTCTACGACAGTGTCAAGAGAAGTTTTAACTTCTGATACAGCAGTCGCTGCCTCTGTCACCTCCTTTTTGATCGCTGTGATATCACCAGTCTTGACTGCATCCACGACATCTTCTATTTCTTTTGCGGCGTCTTTGACCTCTTCAACTGTTTTCTCAACTGCTTCTGCTGTCTCTTTTACATCTTCCACGACTTTATCAACCTTTGTCTTCGTTGTTGTAGCCCAAGCTTTCCAACCAGAGAGCGTTGCAGAGTCCTTAGGAGGTTCGCTTGGAGCGTCGCCAGGATTAACAGGTGTACTTGTTGAACAATGAAACCACGATAAAGCATTCCAGATATACTGCATTTGTATTACACTTGCTATTCTGCAATAAATTAATCCATTTTTAAACTCTGTAAAATGGATCGATGAGTGTCAAATAATTTGAACAGAGTGTATCAAATGGATCAAACTAAGAGAATTAAAGAACTGACAGATAAGATTGAGAACTGGGGGAAGTACAACAGCCAGAGCAATCCCGGTGCTGTTATGGAACTTCGCTTTATGAAGCAAGAACTTAAAAAACTACTAAAAAGTAATGAAGTACGATAGCCTTGGACTATTGTGTATTGGAATGGCAGTGGTATTTTTAGCTTTCATTCTGTTCGGACACAAACGTAGAGAACATATGAGTGGAGATGCATCTGCATGGTATACGATCCGCAAAGAAGTAGAAGACGAACTCTCACAAAACTTTGATTTCAATGTTGCAAGATTTAGATATGCTACCAATGATCAGAATGCATTTTTTAAAGATACAGATATGATTAAGGCATTAAATGAAATACGCACTGTTGCATTCTTTGCAGATCTGAGTCCACCGGATGTCAAAGATGTAAAAAATACAGAAAAACTGTTTGACGAAAAGATGGCTATTCTTAAAAAACAGTATGATGAAGCAGTTAAGGGCGCTTCTGGCAGAGGAAAAGAGAATACAAAAGAAAATATTTTAATAAGTATTCTTATTCGTGAACATTTGAAGATGGGTATTTTGCATATGAAAAACATGGTAAAAATGTGGATGTTTGCAAAGGCAAACGAACAAGATAAAGACTTTATTAAGCTGAAATCAACTGCTGACAAGATATCAACGTCGGTATCATCAAGTATTTCAAAGATTATAGGATAATGAGGTTCAGTGTTCAGTATCCTGAAACATTTGCAGAAGGTCTTGCAGGAAAAACATATGTCGATAAACCGATGCTTTTCGTGTTCCCAGAAACGAAGGTGCATTCCATGTGGATGAAAGGAATGAAAATACCGATTGATATTGTGTTTGCAGACGAGAAAGGTAAGATTGTGAAAGTGTATGATAACGTGAAACCTATTGTAGGTCCAACATATTCATCGATCGTTCATTCAAAGTATGGAATAGAGTGCGCCGCTGGGGATGCTGGTCGCCTTGGTCTTGTAGAAGGGCAGCGCATTCGCATAAAAACTTACAACTAAATAAATGAATGACGCAGAATTGGATAGACTGTATGCGTTACTCCCTCGCGTCAAAAGACATAGACTTCATGATAGATTAATCGCCCCCAATTCAGCATTTCCGTTTAAAGAAGGTCCTGACGGTGAGCCACCTGGACGGGGCTTTGCAGTCCAGCTTGGTGATTATCCAGCTGCTGTCGATCCTCTTTCTGTTATTCTACGAAATATAGCAGTAAACACCCAAAATAACCCAAACCCAAACAAACGGTACAGCTATGAAGAACTTAGAGATCCAGCAGGAGAGATACTTCGGGACTATCTTCAAGAAGAAGGTTTACTTGATGAGCAACCAATGGATATTGGAGGTCGCAGAAGGCGTAAATCTCGGAAACATATGACCCGACGTAAGCGTGCTGCCACACGCCGCCGCAGGCATGGAAGAAGCCGCCGCGCATAGGCTCATTCGTATTTTCGGACACCATCCGAATCTTAATTAAACGCAATGAGTGATATCCTAGTCGAAGCCAAAACTGTCCAGACTGGTGCTTTCCGAACCCTTGTCGAGGCTCTCAAATGCATTCTTGTCGAGATGAACTTCACATTCGATAAAGATGGTATTCGAATGATTGCTATGGACAACACTCGTACTGTTCTTGTCCATATGCGTTTGATGGCTTCTCAGTTTGAGAAGTACACTTGCAATACAGACAATCTTGTTATTGGTTTGAATACGGACCATCTATACCGTATTGTAAAGACTGCCACCAACGATGATACGATGACTCTTCAAATTGACAAGAGCGATTCCAATCATTTGAAGGTCATTTTAGAGAACGGCGATAAAAAGCAAGTAACCAAGTACAGCCTTTCTTTGCTCGACCGTGATGAACCCAATATCGATATGCCTGCTGCGGAGTTCAGTGCGCGTATCACGATGCCTTCTGTCGACTTCCAGAAGATGTGTCGAGATATGACTCTACTTTCTGCAAAGACGGTTGAAATCAAGAGTGTGAACTCTTCTATGATTTTTGGATGCAAGGGTCAGTTTGCTTCTCGAACCACCATTATGGGCGATTCTGACAATGAGTTCAGTGTCCAGAAGGAATCAAAGGATGAGATTATCTCTGGAACTTTCTCACTACCACATCTTGTGCTCTTCACCAAATGCACAAACCTCTCAAACAATTTGGAACTTTTTATGAAGAACGATTGGTTCCTGATGATCAAATATGTTATTGCCAACCTCGGAGAGATCAAGCTGTGTCTGATGCCCGTCAGTGGAGGAGGTAATGTATAAAAAACGGATTAAACACATGAACCCTTTAATTTAACATCAGTATGTCGAAGTATGATGTTTTCACTCCTCTATCAATCTCAACTCAAATGCAATCATATCTTCCAACAAAAGGTACACTTCTGGAACCTTCTGTTGGCGAAGGTGCTCTTATCTCTGGACTTTCAGGACAGATGGATGTCTACGATATTTCAGAAGAATATCTCTCAAAAATACCAACCTCCAAAAATATTCACAAACACTGTGCCGATTTTCTGAAAACACCCATCTCTAAAAAATACACTCGGATTATCAGCAACCCTCCATTCCAAAAATATCAAGAAATTCCAGAAGAGAATAGAGAACTCATTCGAAAAATTCATCCATGTTTGGAAACTGGAAATGTAGATATTTATGTTGCGTTTCTGTTGAAGTGTATTGAATGTCTACATCCAAAAGGAACATTTGTAGCTGTTTGTCCATCCACTTGGATGTTTAATGTGTCGTGCAAAGGATTCCGAGAATTTCTGTATTCAAATAGATACATTCGGCATATTCACGATTTCGGATCCACTAAGATATTTCCAGATGTTGACGTTTATTGTACGATTGTTGTATTCGATAAAAAGTCAAAATCTAGTTTTACATACAACGATCAAACACTCAAATATGGGCTAAGACTAGCCCCACATTCGATGATTCAAATTGAAACTGAAAAGAAACAAACTCTTGGCGATGTTGCAACTATTCAAAACGGTATTGCAACACTTTCTGACAAAACATTTATTCATACAAAAAAGCTGTATGATGAACCTTGCTGGAAACCAATCTTCAAGGTCAGTAAGCAAAAGGATATGTGGGCGATTGTTCCATATCTTCCGGAAGATAAGTTTAAGGAGGATAATCCTTTCACATATGAGTTTCTCACAACTAAACGAGAAGAATTAGAAAAACGAGACAAAGGAAAAAAGACATACCCCGCTTGGTATTTCTTTGGACGACAGCAAAGTTTGACTCTTCCTAGTCAACCAGAAAGTGTATATATTTCAACATTGTGCAATCCAGATATTTCAAAATCAATGGTTATTCGACCTACTCAACTCTTCTATTCTGGGCTGCGTGTAACTCCAAAGTTTGACACATCATGTGAAAAAATTGTTGAATTACTCTGCAAGACAGATTTGACAAATATGTGTTCAAAACGTTCGAATGACTGGCTGAATGTAACTGCTACTGTTCTGAAATCTATACCATTCTAAGAATATCTGCAAATACATCGAAATCGGTTGCATCCTCAAATCCATCGAATGTGATTTCTTTTTTATTGGTTTGGGTAAGATTGGTGAACATCACAAACCTACCAGCTAACATAGGTGTGCCCAGATCGAATGGGTCTGTTAGTTGAATGTACTTCTTTGTCTTTTCACGAATGTCTGCAATCACAAACTTTTCCATCTTTATCGTAGTAAGGACAGGACATTGGCAGAAAGTCGAACATTACAATCGGCACATCCTTGTACGATTTATAAAGCTTCACAATCTCTCCAATGCATGAATTTTGAGTGCTTGTTTCATTTTGTTTGATGTTACAGAGGGGTGCCTTTACCAGAATAAACAGTGAAGGCTTCCCTTCTTTATAGAGTGTAACATCTACCGAATATGTCCCAATATGTGTTGGAAACACTTGTTCAATCTTGTATGTGAGATCCGGACGAATGCTCGTAGCCGCATCTCCAATACCGTTGTGAATAACATCCGTACGTCTTGCCGATCGCGTGCCGATCAAAAGTGAGTCTTTGTAAGCTTTCTCTAAGATATCCATTCTATTTACCAATCTATTCATTTATAGTAGACTAATAGATCCGTTTTTAATGCTTCTGGACCTTGTGGGGCTTGCCATTCTTCATCGTCCACTTGACGCCAGACTTCTTCTCCCACTTTTTGAGTAGACCCTTGCTCTTCGCGGTCTTGCTCTTACGAACAGAGACAATGCGTCCAGCCTTGTTGTACTTCAACTGTTTGCGTGTGAGCCCTCCACTGGTGTGATGAGCAGAGCCGTGCATCACCATAGCACGAGTACCAACCGCTTTCTTATGACCACCTCCTGTTGCAATATCAGCCATTTATTACTAGTTTCGATATTTATTAACGCAGGCGCTTGGATACATCAACATCCGACAGAATCAACTCGTTCGGAAGCTCCAAATACAAAATACTACTGAAAAACGGTGATGTTTTGTGTTTCCAGACAATATCTCGAATCTTCTCGTTTGTAACTAGCGCGTTGACTAAACGCTTTTCTAGTTTGGCGCGATCCAACGATGGTCTAACTTGTTTGATTTCTACCCGACACGATGCTCCATCCCACGCACACATACTTCCATCGCAATCATCTTCGGAACAGGGTGTTCTCATTTTCTTTACAAACTTCGGTGGTTCATCTGCACTTGAAAATTTGAGTGTGTTTGTCATCCAGTCTCGAATGTACGGTTGAATATCTGCAATCGTTGGACGATTGTATGCCAATATTTCTGTAAGATCATAGTAATCCTCACCATTCTGAATATCGTAACTCAGCTGAAACAATAGGAACTCAAACACTTCTGCTTCGTATGTGATTGCTCTTGAATTCTTGCTTACAGTTTTATCAGGCTCTCCCCATACAATTACATCCTCTCCAACATTTCGAATTGTATCGGTTATTTCAGTTTTTATAGAAGTATATTCGTTTGTCTGAACAGGGATTCTCAATCCAGAAGCAGTGATTAATTCTACAATTGCTCCATCTTTGTTTCCAACATCATGCATATACGTGAATCCAGGATGGAAACGAACTGCCTCCTCCAAATATTCTAGCATATCCGCTTTGTATGGAAGCTCTTCACTTGAAATATCAGAGTATCCCGAAATCTTTTCATCAATAAATGTTGGAACTTGTGATGTTGGCTTAAAAGGCAAGAATATCAGTTCCGGCACAAACACTGCCTGAGCACGTCCGTATGGATCCAACACAATCTTCATTTCAGGGATTCTATTTTTCAGAGACTTCAACGAATTGACAAGTGCGAACACATTATCAATCGTTGGAATATCTGTAACGCATGCTTTCTGTCGCATGTCACTCAACTTTTTCAGAACTGATGCAGGGAATACTGAATATTTATAGAGGTTGGCAGTAAACTGAGGAGATGTTGAAATTCGAGCAACATGTGAAATGTATTCTGGGTCGCCAGAATCTCCAATCATTACCGCAACCGAACGATTCACACTTCGTACAGCTCCGATACTCATAAAACATCCCATCTGCACTTCTTCCGAAGAAGCGTACAACACAAACAGTTGACAATCTAACGAAATTGCACAATATTCTAATTCTTCGAGAGGTGACAACATTTTGTGTTTAAAAGCTTTGTCGATTGAAGCAACACGTTTTGCAAGTTGTTCTCTGTAATTAAAATGAGAAGGAATTATACTTTCATCAGCATCTTCGTCAACACCTCTCCATGATCTGAAAAATGAACAACGCATCGTTGCATCCACATTCTGAATTGGTGTTTTTACACTTCCTGAAAATTGTAAAACATTTGGAAGAGTTTCAGAAGCATGTCCAACACCCACTCTATAAAATCCAGATTGTCCTCCTTGAATTCTATTGCCAGATTCAATAACACTTTTATAGTTTAAAGGAATTCCCATTGCACGTCCTACTATTTTAGGAATATACCCCAATCGAAAAGATGTCAACTTTGTTTTTGTCTCTCCGAGGACATAGTATGCTTCTGCTGCACTCATACTATCTGATGTTTTGGGAACACTCACTTTTGTCGTTTGTGCGGTTGTGAAACAACATGGGATCGGCTTGTCATTCTTTTTCGATTTATACTTTACATATCCTGGAAACGAAATTGCAGAATCTCTTTGAATGACTGGATATTCTACAACATCCTGTGTTTTTTCAACAGCTTTGTCAGTGGAACGAACTTTTCCATTACACACTGGGCATGATTTTGTGTCACCCAATTGAAACTCTGAAAGAGGAATACGATCGTATGTGCACCAGTATTCTGGACAAATAACTAATCCATCGGGATCCTTCACATCCATAATATGAGCACTTCCTTTGCCTCTTGGATCGAACTCGCCATCTTTAAGTCTCTCAACATCCGCAGGAGTCAGAATAATTGGCTGTCTGGGTTTATCACACTTTCGAAGAACTTGGGGATCATCTGGATCAAATGTTTCGGCATCAAATTCTCTCAATTGTGTCAACAAATAGTTTACGAGTGTTTTTTGAGTGCCTTTTGTAGCAATTTTCTTTGTAGGTTTGGGTGCAGAAGTAGCAGGAGCAGAGGATGGGGCAGCAGCAGATGCTGTGTTTGCTTCTGAGATTTCTCCTAACAAATCATCCAAAAAATCACTTTCATCAGCCTTTGACTCTTGCAACACAACAGGTGCAACTTCTCCTTTTGCAGATTCAACAGATTCCATTCTCGAAGGACATACATCATCCAAATCATCACTTCCAGGATTCATCAAAATTTCACGCAAGATATTCACATATTTTACAATTCTGGCAGTATCGATTGCATTTGTAACATACGCATTGGATGCAGTAAATTTGAATGATGGAATATTTGAATATTGACGATCCAATAAATCGGGGTTGTCTTCTAGTTTTTCACGAACAGATGCAAGTGCAGAAGAAGCTTCGCTTTCATAAATATCTAGTTCCTCTGCAATTTCTGTGGAAGTAATTGCGGCATTGTCTCTCAAAAGTTGAACAACTCTCAATTCTGTCAAATTGAGTCCAAGATCCAACTGATTCGAACGCAATAGTTTGAACATCAACTTGTCGTGATCGATTACTTCGTAGATTCCTCGTAGGCATCCGAATCTTCTAAAATCGCCCTCTTTGAGTTCTTTGCTATATTTGAGTGAAACTGCAACATCTTGAATTTCCCAACGTGAAGTGTCCAAATCGGTCGGGTCCAAAAAATACGATATTCCATCAATACTCTTGATCCAACTTAGAATGTCCTCTTGAAGAGAATTTAGTGTCTCATCCGAAGTTTCCAAACGATGGCAAGAAACTGTTATTTCAGTAGAATTCACAGTGATTCTGTCATAATCGAATCTTGCAGATCCTCTAAAAAACAGGACCGATGCTTTATTTTTGGTTGGTTTATTCGCATGCCACCAGTACTGCCAAACTCGAAGGTCCACATAAGGTTCTTTCTTTTCTGGTGTCTCACTGAAAAATTTGTGCCTAGATTGTTCTTGTCTACTTCCAAAGAATGATATGCACGGAGTGGATTTGTTTACGGTGGTTCCATAAAAAATCTGTTCAAACCGATTGCGAGGAGCTTGACCGATTTCAGTGTCAACGAGTGGAATCTTCCAACGCGCGCGGAGAACAGTCTGTCGAGTGGGAGCAGGTGATTCGCGATCGACGAGGACAGATAATAGCTCGTCTTCCCGTGAGATTGAGCGCACGATCTCCTCGGGCACAATTGCGGGGGATCCGGAACGCAAAAGTGGATAATAGACCGATTCCAAACTGGGTTTTAGACCGTCTTGATGTACGATCACTTTGAACCCTCTAATCTTGTATGGATGCAGATTACCGAATAACGATTTCGATTCAATAGTTATGCGCGCAGCAGGAGGTAAATATGGAGGCTCGGTCGTGTTATCCAAAGGTAAAAACCATGAATTATCTTCGGTAGTTCCTAGCATTCTCAATTCTGTGAATGACGACACGCGTTTTGCGAGCAACGACATCCAGTCGTCTTTGGAGATCTCTGCGTTTTGAAATGTCCATGCAGGATCTGTATGTGCTGATAATATGTCCAAAGAAGGTTTGCGAATAGGTTTACCTTCGGGCGACATACGCAAAAATAGTATTTCCCAACGACGCGAGTCTTTCGAATAGTAGTCTTCGGGCAGATCTGCTTGAACATAAATTCTCATACGATCAGGATGCATTTTTGCTGCGATACCAATGCGCATACGTACCGTTTCAATGGTGTCATCTGGATACAAAGTTATATTTTTGTTTGTATCCGGCAGCGACACCTGATACGTGGCTTGTTCCGACATATTATTTATGAGCGGGAATACAAATGAACTCATCGCTCGGCGATAATAAGAAACGTCTAGGTGGTTCGGCGAGTTCATTAACCGAAATGAAGCGCCGTTCGGTTGTAGGACAAACGTGGAATTTCCAATCGAAACAGCCGAAGCTGCCATCTGCTGGTTATATATCGACTATTGAAGCGATGACTGCGAGTACATTGGCATATGAGAATGCCCGTAATGCAGGTGTTGTTCCTCGTATCAATATTTTTGTTGCAGTACCATCTGCCACATTGACAGCAACGGTTGCCCCAACTGCTTTTACACCTATTCAAATATCCAATCTTGTAGCGATTGCAGACTCTCCTGTATTTTCTGTGAGTCCTGCACTGCCTTTTGGAATGTCGTTTTCATCTTCGACTGGAACGATTTCAGGAGCGCCTATGGAAACAATTTCAGCCACTGTGTTTACAGTAACTCTAACTGCTACATCTATCTATCCTACGATTGTAACAAATTCTGCAACGTTTACTATGACTGTGGGCGATGCTGCTGCCGACTTGCTGTACCGCGGATATAACGGAGCACCACCTGGTGGTAGTTCACAACCAACGCTTGTTGGTGGAGTATCTGCTGCATGGGGTACATACGATGCAACTGGAACTGTTCTTGCCAATATTGCAAGTACAAACCAAAATATATTGTTTGACGCAGCTAACACACCAGCAGAACAAAATATTTCAGCATTTTTTGAAGGGTATTTCAAAGCACCTGAAACTGGAACATATGTATTTAGTGAAACGTCTGATGATGGTTTCCAATGGTTTTTTAACAGTAATTATATCATAAACATACCTGGAAACCAGCGTTCAGGAAGCGCTACAACTGCTGGAATAGCACTTGTTGAAAACCGTTATTATGCCATATCAGGATTATGGAGTCAAGGAGCAGGACCAGGACTTCTTCAATTTGATTCAATGACAATTAATGGAACCAACAAGTTATCAACATACCCTATCAAAACACGGTTCTACCATTAGTTCTTCTCCTGCGCTGTTTGCGTGTTTTACGACGTCTACGACCTCCTGTTTTAATCTTTGAAAGAACTTCAACTAATATATCTTCTGGAATATCGCTCTTTCCTAGAAGATCACGTATATCATTTGTTGTATCGATCAACATATATTCATCTTTGTCGATGAGATCAAAAATCTGAGGTACCGTATATATTGGCTTTATTTCTGCCTTTACTTCTGCCTTCGCAATCGGTAACTTTGTAGCATACCATGTTTCAAATTTTCCAGGTTCATATTCAGAAAATCCTTCATCGTTAAGTGCAGCACTTTTATAAAACTTACCACCACCTTCAAGAATAACTTCTTCTTCGGCTGAATGTTGATGATCTTCTCCAATGAAATCGTTGACAACAATAGCTCGCACACCGACAACATTGATTTTGAAAAGACAACAGTGTTTTCCTATAAAACGCTCACCTATATGTTCTTCCTTGCTTGTTGAAAACCATGCAACATTGCTTCGTATAGTATTTGAATTTGAGTGACCTCTCCACACAACGCCATTGAAAGGTTCTGATTCTTTGATTAAATTTGTGATACCGACGGTCATCGCCCGTTTATCACAGACTGTCTGGTCAACATAACATTGAAGAGGGTCCATTGTTATTATAGAGGACTATCTGTTATCATCATTCCACAGTACGATACAGGGGAGTGTGAATAGTTTACTGGGTTGTAGACCCCAATTTTAGATGCATCTTCGAGCAATCTTCTAAAATTTGCCCAGAACTCGCGAGTGTGTTTATGAGCATCGAGACCCTCCGTCATGAGATGTGCCATTTCGTGTAATGTTACGAACATGACTGTATTTAAATCGATTAATGGATACTCGGGCGGATTCTTCTTATCACGAATGCACAGTACAATCTTCTCTCCTTTGTTTTCCGAATAGGATGTGTCGGATGAAGTAACGCTATTTTCCATGATAGATTTTGGGTTGAAACGTTCAACCAATAATTGAGCAGGTTTATCAGAACTAAATTCGGACTGACGATAATATTCTATCACTTTACGAATGTTTGCCTGAATGCTCGCAAACATTTCTGCGGCATCTTTCTTGTGTGGAAGATCTTGGACAGAATATGAAACTCCGTCTGATGCGACAATCGAAATCAAATTACCGGGACCACCAGTAACATATTGGTACAATAAATAACTAAGCATGGCGATCACCACGACCATCAAGTGGGTCTTCATATTGTATTCTGTCAAGTGAGTTTTCACTTTGGAGAATCAAACAGTTTTATTAAGCCTCACCGATCTCCATCTGGCGGCGCATAAGGTCGGGCTCGATGGTAGAGTTCATAAAAGGACCAACCGCTTTGCGAGGGTTCGGGGGGTCAGAGCGCAAGTCGAGGTTAGCGTTACGGAGGGACTGTCCAACGGTGTTAATACCGTAGTGGTATCCGGGAGACAGAAGAGCAGTCTGTCCCTTCAAGTCGGCGAGTCCAACAGGGTTAGTAGCAGACCAAGACGCACCTAGACCGCCCTTGGGGAGAAGATCCTCAGGAGACAGAACAGTCTGGGAGTATGTCTGCTGCTCGGTAGGGTGACGGGACTCCTGAGCAAGGCTGGAAGCGGAATTGCCACCAGCAGAGTGGGGATTTGCAACACCAGGGTTCAATGAGGGGTCATTGGACAGAGGTCCCTGGGGCTCTAAACCGCCGGACTCGTAACCCTCCGGATACGCTCCCTTGGCACCAGAATATGCATTTACAACAGCAACTAGAACGACCAATCCTGCAACGATGGCACCGAGGCGAAGAACATTCTTCTGAGGGAACTTCATTCTAATTTATATTCGTTTGGAGACAAAAATACTAGCCATTCGTCCACTTGACTCTCTAAAATAACGCATTGGGTGGTAATGACAGAGAAAAATGGGTTTTTCGATATGCTTGTGCAGGATGTTATTGCACAACTAGGGCGGCAAGAAACTCATTCATTCCTCGAAGACCACGTCATCCGTCCTCTTCTCCATCGCATCTTCCGGAATCTGTATCCGTACTTCTTCGGTGTTCTCATTCTGTGGATCCTCATGTTTGCATGTCTTGCTGTTATCCTTCTCCTCATCATGCGATCCAAATAGTTTATCGCATAACTGTTCCTTAGAAAGAGACCAAAATCCTCGCATCCCTCTTTGCTTTGCGATTGCTCGCATTTCAGAAATAGTCATCTTTTCGAGACGGAACTTAAATGGTAGTTCCTCCATCGTAAGCAACTCTATTAGTTGCTCCTTCTTCATGATATAGTATTGTTTGATCTTCTTAGTCTTGGCGACCTGTTTAAGGTCGACTAGCGACATCGTTTCGTATTGAGTTGCCATTTGATGTTCCTACACTGGTCCAATTATGTACGATCTCTCAAATCCGTTTTGATTAGTTTACAATCCGTTTTTAACTACTTTAAATAATGGATATAATCTCAATCATCGTAGTAGCCTTTGTTACGATTACGGCAATCGTGGCAGGGTTCTATGCGTATGGTATGTCAAACTTGAATGAGATAAAACAGAATTGGGTAAAGTACCGCTGCAATCCCATTTATATGCCTCTCGCCAGGGCTGTCGGTTCTGACATCATGTCTAACTTCACAAGTTGCACGATGCAGAGTGTTCAATCTTATGCCGGGTTTGTGATGGACCCGGTGTTCAATTTGTTCAAGGACTTTCAAGAAGTGTTTGCATACATTCTGAATTCTATGCAGTTCATTCGCCAAAAGATGGCTGGAACGGTTGATGCGTTTTTGGGAATAGTACATTCTGTGTTTGGAAAATTACAAAACACATTATCGATCACTGCATCCCTGTTTGGGCGTATTCGAACAATAATAAACAGAATTATTTCTATCTTTGTGATTATGATTCACATTGCAGGTACCGGTGTTAAAACAGGTCAGTCTGTCCAGAATGGTCCTATCGGAGCCGTTGGAGAATTCTTGTGTTTCGATCCTAAAACTCAATTGAAGAAATATAACGGAAATGTTATTCCCATGTATGATCTCAAACCGAGTGATATGCTGATTGGTGGTCAGACGGTTGAATCTATTATGCTGTTTAATGGTCAAGCAACAAAAATGGTGGACATAAAGGGTGTTATCGTTTCTGGAAACCATAAAGTGTTGCACAAAACTCGATGGATAAAATGCAGCGAACATCCGGACGCAATTCCAACAGATAGCATTCCACTACTAATGTGTTTGAACACTTCTACACACACTATCAATATCAGAGATATGCTGTTCAAAGATTATGAAGAGACGGACGGTGTTGACGGGTTTCATGCGGATGTCGCAGAGTACTACAAGAGTGATCTTCCTCCTCTACGAATTGAATATCGTACAACAGGATTCGATATAGAAACTACGAATGTTCGAATGGAAGATGGAAGTATACGTTCTATAAAGGATATCGCGAATGGAGAACGTATTGCAAAAGGAGGCGAAGTGTTTGGATTTATAGTACACAGTCTTCCTTACAAGAAGGTTGAAATAGGGAAAGGTATATTCGCAGCACCCGGTACTATTTTGGTAGACAAACAGAATAGACTATCAACAGCTGCAAATTTCTTATATATTCCAAACCAGGTGCCAATGGATCCTCGATGCATGAATTTGTTGACAGAAACCGCAATGGTCGTAGTGGTTGATCAGTACGGTAACGATTTCACTTGTCTGGATGATCAAGAGGTGCCTGACCCATCGGTCCACGAAAAGAGAGATAAGAAGGTTATCGAGACTAACAATAATGGAGAAGCTGGCGGTTGCTGCCGGTCCGATATTGATCGTCGGTGTGATACTGTACATCAATGCACGGCAAAATCTTGAAGATATCAAAAAAGACTGGGTGAAGTATCGTTGTAATCCGGCGTATATGCCGTTTGCATCGATGTTTCAAGAGGATGTGTCTGTTGCAGAAAACTTTAATCACTGCACTAATCTTTTTGCAAAAGAGATTTTCAGTAGAGCGCTCGAACCGGTGTACAAGATTTTTGAGATGTTTCAGGAAGTGATTGGGTCGTTTATGGAGAATATCAATCAATTCTTGAAATACCTCGCAGGTATGGGTAATTTTACTCTTTCTTTTGCAGACAGTGTATTCTCAAAGTTGTTTAACACATTCTCTGTATTTACACGACAGATTGGAACATTGCGAGATCTATTTGAAAGAATTACAACATCTGCCTATTATGCAGTATTTGTTATCCAAACGGCTGTGAACTTTGTTGTTTCGCTAGTGAAGTTTGGAATCACGCTCATTCAGGCTATGGTAATTATCATGTTTGCATTGAGTTTTATATTGGCTCTTTTCTTCCCAATCATTTTAGCGTTCGTCATACCGTTAGGAGCAATGGTAGGTGTTACATTTTGTTTTGATCCTGCAACAAAGGTTCTTTTGCACGATGGACGTGAAACCACAATGGGCTCTATACATATAGGTGATCGTATTGGAGATTCCCTTGTGACGGGTGTATTTGTATTCGAATGTTCACCAGAAGTAGAATTATACAATTACAACGGTATTATCGTTTCAGGTAGACATTTAGTGTATCACGGTGGAAAGTGGAAATATGTAAAGGATACTGGGGCGTTTCGTTACAATGGTGAACGACCGGATAGTTTAATATGCTTGAATACATCTGATAATAAGATTGTTATTCAAAATCATATTTTCAGAGACTACGAGGAGGTTGACGATGAGGATTCAGAAGCAATCGAAAAGATTGTTGGATTATCAAGCTCACCAGTGTTACATCCAAAAGTTATGGTACCTCTCGAAAATGGGTCAATATCAACCATTGAAGAATTGTATGTTGGCGACAGACTTCTGAATGGCAACAAGATTACCTGTCACGTAAAGATTGATATGACTGACAAAGAATGGTACTACTATAAAGGTTGTATATTTGGAGGAGAACAGCCGATCATGCATGAAGGTAAACTAAAACACGCAAAAGAAATAGGAGTAAAAATAGAATGTCCAGAGGAACGTGGGTATCAGATTTTTACAGATGGACCTGATGGATTATTTGAGGTAGGTGTAGACGTGATTGTTCGCGATTATCCTGATTCACACGACCTAAATGTTCTCGAAGATATTCAGCACGTTGTTTTGGAATCACTGAATCGTTAAAAAAGTAGTATGTTCATAACAACAAATGAAGGACAAAACATCAGTTCTTGTCACACTATTGATTGCAGGAGTTCTGCTTGGAGTCATTGTGCGTATGTTTGGTCGCCGTGAAGGTTTTGCGCAACAGTCGGTTGGTATGCCCGTTGATGGCGGAGGTGCAGGGCTGTATGATGGTATAGATTTGACATCATTTGGGAGTCTATGGTCTTCTTCTCCTAAGCCTACTCCTTTGAAGCCATATGAGAATGCAGATGATTCAAAAATCATGAAATACCAGGATTCTAAGTTTTCACCTGAATGCTGCCCGTCTTCGATTACCAGTGATGTAGGATGCTTGTGTGCCACAAAGGAGGATGAGAAAGAGTGGCTCACTCGTGGCGGTAATCGTGCTGCGATGTAAAAAGACTTACATAAACTCTCGTAAATTAATATATGAAGCACGTTCGCCGTGTATTTTCAAATGTATCGTTTGAGCACAGCATATTAACTAAGCTAATATTTGGTGGTCAAAGTATAGGGACTTTTGTAAAAGATGGAGCCATCTTTCACAGATGTTTGGTTACACATATCAATAAAGATTCAAATGCAATAAGTGGAAGATGGTTAGGAATGCAACCAGGAGATAGACATGTAGACGGGTTCAAAGGATATTGTTCTTTTGATATTCGTAATATGAACTGGAAAGAGGAAACGAGATTCGATGTATTTTACTTATCGAATATTCATGTTGTATATCTGCCAACAAATGTCCAAGCAGAAGATGAGATTCTTGTACATCAATATGGGAACCCGTATGCACATGGTCTGTGCCCACTAAGATAAACACTTACGATTAAGTTTATGTAGAACTACAAAATGGAGGGATTCAAAGTTGAAGAATTTTTGGGTGAGTTCTTGACGGATTTGAAAAAGAGTCGTCCAGAGCTAATATCACTCATCGATGCGGAGTATTCAACAATCGATAATGCAAAGGAGACTGCCTTTTTTACAGAAGTATATCGCCCACTAGCAATGAATTTTATCAAGAAGGATGAAGACCTATTCAAAGAGCCTCGATTCTTTCTGAGAGGTATTGATTTTTCAACATTTTACGGAGAACTGTCATCCAAGGAGAAGAACACTGTATGGGACTTCTTGCGTACCGGTCTTGCAGCTTCGTATATCGGAGACGATTGGATGAAGACCATCAAGGATATTTGGACAAAGACTACTGGAAAGAGTACAGATGAGATTGATGAAGTGCTAAGCGATAGTTCTACAAAGTCAAATATTGAGGAGCTTTTGGAGTATTTCAAGGAGACACGTATTTTTAAGCTTGGTATGGAAATGCTTGAAACGTTCAAGCTATCTCAATTTGGTATTGAGGAACTTGATTTTACAGATCCTGCAAAACTTATTGAGATGCTGCGTTCACCTGAGAACCCTATTATGCAGCGTGCAATGAACGTTGTAGGCGGATTTATTGAAAGTAAGATTCGAGATGGAAAACTAAAAAAGGAAGATCTCGTACATGAGATGGAAATGCTCCGCGAGAAGTTTAAGCATTCTCTTGGAAAGATTTTCAAGGAGAGCATTTTTGGAGAGTCAACGCACGAGACACAGTCGGCAGAAGTTCTGCTTGGGTCGTCACCCGAAGCGCGTCGTGCACGTATGTTAGCCAGACTCCAACGCAAACAACGCGATCGTCATTCAGGAAAATAAGCACAGTATGACAATAAGAATGGGACGTGAATTATTCTGGCTAGACGATCCAGCCAATTTGTTTACAAAGGATACATGGACTCACTTTGTCCCTACCAATGAGATGACGGTTCCTGAGGCTCTGAACGCGGTTGTTCGGTTCAGTGTATACTTTTCAGTGATGATGGCTTTCATTTGTATGAATGCAAACTATCTGATGTTCATCCCAGTTATCATGGGAACATCCATTGTTCTAGTAAAATTGTTCCCTGAGACTCAGATTCTGAAAGAAGCATTCAAAAACGCTGATCAGAAACATGCTAATCCGTCAAAGTCAAACCCGTTCATGAACGTTTTGTTTACAGATTATGTGGACGATGTTCATCGCGCACCGGCACCATCTGATATTACTTCTCCTGCTGTTAAAGAGAGTATCAATGAAGCTTTTGCTAAGACAAGTGATCTGTTTATGGATACATCCGATAAATATGCTCTTGCACAGTCTGCACGCAATTTTGTGACTCAGGCATCAACTACGATTCCAAATGATATGGAAGGATTCCAAAGCTTTTTGAATCAGCACAATGTGTCCCGCAAAGAAATATCAGAATCGTATGTTGTTGCAAAAGGTAGTGAGTTCAGCTAATTTCTTAGTGGAGTACAATGGACAGTAGTGATTTGATAAAACAGAAGAGAGATAGAACTGTTGCAAACAGTTATTACAGTCAGACAAAAGCGTCAAATAAAACGATGCCGTCTACATTTGATGCTCTTCGTAGTTTGAAGTTTGGACCTAGACGAGTGTATTTCAATGATAAAACTGTTCTTCCGTCATGTGGTGGTAATAATTGTGCAGTAGAACAGTAATGTGGGTATACGAATCCACTGAACAACAACATGTTCGCATAGTATTTTTAAAATCAAGATTCTGTGCGAATATGCTAGTACAATTAGTGAAGCGTACTATAACAACTCATGCACGGTTTACAACTTCAACTTTGCTCTTATTGAATCAGGATCTAGTATAGCACCAACAGTGTGTGTACTACCTTTTTTATCGTGTTTTGCATATGTTGGGAATGCAGAAATCCCTTCTAAAACATCAGCTGGTATAGCGACTTCTTCTACTTCTAGAATTCTATAAGGAGAAGAGATCATTGACGCACAAAACCCTTCCCATGCACCTTTGGACATTAAACATGCAGAGCAGGTGGCTTTATAAAAACGTACAACCACAGGAGAACTATCTTCAAGCTCTTTTTTGACACGACCTTTATCTTTCTCGCTTGTAAACGTCTTTTTGTTCACCATTATATTATAGTAGATAAATCTATCCGTGTTCGAATAATTATGAAGTATTAATATTTCTAAAAGTATATACAGTAAGTAATGGAGGGGAAGAGCATTCCTGTAATCATAGAAGATGATGATGCAGCAGAGCTAATAAGAAAAATAGATGCAGGATGGGATGCCGAGACCACACAACGAAAGGCGATAATAACCGAAGCAGTTCGAAAAGGAAAGGTAGAAATAGTGAAGGCACTTTTGGCAAAAGGTATGGATCCAAATTTGACATATAGAGGACAAAATTCGTTATTATCATTAGCAGCTTGGAGAGGGAAAATTGAAGTTATAAAGGCATTGTTATCAGATCCGAGAGTTGACGCTAACATAGTAAATCCAATTAATAAGGATACTCCGCTTCTGGTAGCAATTGAAAATAATAAACTGGAAGCAGCAGCTGCTCTGTTGGAAAAAGCCGATCCAAATTTTCCAAACGCAGAAAACGGTAATACACCTCTTAATTACGCATGTTGGATGGGTGCGGATGGGCATGGAAATATAGACTTTGTAAAATTACTTTTGGATAAAGGTGCTGATCCAAACAAAAAGAGTGGAAATGAACAAATTGGGTTCCTTTTGCCACTAGATAGTGCTGTTAGAAACAAAAACATAGAAATAGTAAAAGCTCTTTTAGAAAAAGGCGCGGATGTGAATAGCGGAGACTCGCCTCTGCATACCGCAATATTTATTAGAAACCTTGAAATGGTTAAGGCGATGTTAGAAAAAGGTGCGGATGTAAATAAATATAGTGAAGCACAGGATACTCCATTAATTGTAGCTTGCGATATCAAACCGGAAACAGATGAAGAAATACCCATCAAAACTGAAATCATAGAAGCACTTTTGGAAAAGAATGCAGATGTAAACTTAGAAAATCCTAGAACTCATATGTTCCCACTATACGTTTTACTAATGAGAGCAACAAAACGATTAGAGCCAATGACAGTAGAATTGATAGATAAATTTGTTGAAAGGGGAGCAGATCTTAACAAAAAATTTCCAGATTCAGGTGTCACAATACTTTTTCGTGCTACTCGTCTTGGGTTAGTAAACCTAGTTAAAAAATTATTAGAAAAAGGTGCTGATAAAACTATTGTAAATAAAGAAGGACTAACAGTATATGATGTAGCAGATAAATACGGGCTAGATGAGATAATGGCTTTGTTAGGAATGCCTACTTCACCATCTGTACCGTATAAAGGGAAAGAAAAAACAGATATTGATAAATATCTAGTATATCTTGGAAAAGTTGATGAAACTACAACAGAGACACAGGCAAAAAGTGCTGTAAAAAATAACACATTCTGTCCAGTATGTCACGATGATACAGAACGATCTGCTGGTTGTTTGTATATGCATCATTCATGTAATAAAGATAGAAGACACCGAAAGCTATTCGATAAATATAAAACTCCTGAGGGTGAAATTTGGTGGTGTGTAGATTGCGGTCGTATATGCAATGGACACAAACATTATGCATTAGGGTTGTCGAATGGTCCAAAACCCGGGCTATTAGCAGATGGATCTTTTTTTGCAATATCATGTGATAATTCAGATCCACGAGATATTAATGGGTATGTTAACCCAGCAACTGGTATTTTTATACCACCGGCAAAAACAAACGGAGGAGGCGGTACTACTGAAAAACTAAAACGTGTTGCACGTATGATTGACTACGCATTCGAACTTCAACATTTTATTGGAGACATCAGTGAACAAGAAGCAAGAGAAGAACTGATTGAGGAGACATGGAATGGAGCATTGATGCGTATGCGGTTTGATCCTCTAAAATTCAAGCGTTGGAAGACAGATCTTACTGCATTTAAGACCAAGACTGTCGGACCTTCTGGACCAGCGCCAGAAGCGATTCCGGCTGCCGATGACATTCAAGATCCTGTCATTATAATCGGTTCAGATCCTATCAGTCTGGATGATGACATACCAGTGATACAGTTCAAGCATAAAAATAAGGATGGCGTCATGTTTGAACACGTGCACCCAGATGGTACTAATTATTTTTTGGGTAAGGCAAGTTTGATTGAATTCATCACAACAATGGGAGATAAATTAGGAAAATGTTTTGATGATGAATGTGGAGGATGGTTATGGCCACAAGAAATAGAAAAGGCATTTGCAGATCCTCGATTAGAGGTAACAGCCGAGGATAGAGCGATATTGGCTAAATACAAAGAGCGATTTAATTCAGCAAAAGCACCGATAGCTGGTGGTGGTCCTACATGGAAATTCAATCACATACACGATATGGAAGATGGGCAGTGCTATTTGCCACCCAAAAAGAAGGCGGGAAATAGAACTCGTAAGAACAATAAGCGTTCAAAGAAGACTAGGCGTCAGAAGTAAGCGCCTTCCAACTGACTGGGAAATGCTTTTCGATCGCAGCTCCTACTATATTTGCAAGCTCTTGAATTTCACGTTGAGCAGTTGGATCCGTTCGTAGTTTATACAGGCGAGCATACGCAGCCAGACTTCCAGTCTCAATAAATTCGGTGAGCATACTCTGAGGTAGAATAATACGTGCCTGTTCAGGACATACACCCTTAATCAGAAGTTTATTATACAAATCAAGGCATTCCGCATGGTGTTCCTTGATTAGTTTCATGTACACATCATTGAACTCGATGGGAGTATCTTTTGAACCTTGCTTCTTATTCGTGTCGCGTTCACGCAAAAACGCAGGTTCCCATAGTTCGGGAAGTGAATCTACATACCGCCGAGATACTTCATTGCGCGCAAACCCAATCTGATGGCGAAACCATTCACGAGCTACAAAAATAGGCATCTTAATTCGAAACTGCACCTGAGGATGAAAAAAAGGAGTCACATGGTGGTGGTCAGCAAGATACTTGATTAGTTTTTCATCACGCGGAGCCATTTCAGTAATCTCCTTTCCGAATGACACACGAGCAGCATTCACAACAGTTAAATCGCTGCCGAATGTGTCAATCAGTGTTACCTCCATTAATTATAATAACTCGTTTCCAATTTAAGTACTTTATTGACGATTACTACAATGAAGATTGCCATTTTTAATGGGTTCAAATTCCATTATGAGACATTCGGAGTATTTTTATATACACTGCAAAAATGCGGACATACGGTTACAGTATTTACAAACAGAGGGTTTGAAACTGGCTGGTTTGGATTTTATTATAACTTTTTTGGGGATTTCTTTTCAACTAAATTTTATACCGACTTTACAGAAGAAGAGTTTAATAATCATGATTTCGTAATTGTTACAACAGACGACGATGGGCATTTCAATGAACATTTTCTAACACTCCCCGGAGGACGAAATAAAGTTCTGGCTTATGACCATCACCATACATTGAGAAGACCTGCAATAAAACATCATGTTGGCACTCGTCCATTCACATCCGTAGGCAGACCAGAATTACCATATATGTATGCATGTTATCCTATAACTTCGTTTAGTGAAAAGTTAGAGTGTTTCACGAAAAATGAAAAAATAATAATTACGCTGATAGGTGGACCCGCAAATATCGATAAGTATTTCAATTATCTCAAAGTTAATAATGATCTATCAAACGTAAAATTCTACTTTATAAGAAGATGGATAACAGACGAAATACGAAAAACATTAGATTCTTTTGACATAAATTATGAATGTTTGATAGGGATAGATACTCAACACATGTTTGATATTCTGAAACATTCACAATATGTTATGTTTACAGATGATGGAGAACACACATTCAATAGTTCTTCTGGGGCAATAGGATTAGCACTTTCAACCGGTTGCACAATGTTAATGCCTCGCGTGTACAATACCGATTATAAATTCAAGAATGCAATATATTTTGAAGATTGCCCTGTTCTTGTAAAAGAACCAAGCCTCGATGTTATTTTTAAAGAACGAGACGAAATCATCAATGATAGCATAAATACACTTAATACATTTTTACTCGGCGCATCTAGCGAATCTACGTAGATTATATTTATCTGGCTTGTCTGCCTTTTCTAGATACTCTCCATCCATCAGTTCAAAAAATGGATATACATCATCGGAGTTACACTTGAAAAATTCACGACTGGCATTTGGACGCTCAAAATGCCGTTCCAGAAGTGTGTGCAACAGTTTTTCACGTGCAACATAGTTTTTAACCCTCTTTGCAAATTCTACTCGAAACTCGCAAGGAACGCCAGTGGTATACAATTGTGATGCTCGTTCAGACGGATCATTTGAGGTCTGTCCAACTTTCACCAACCCAGGCATACATTCATTTGACATGCAATAGATCCAACCTTCGTCCATTTTATAATCATAGTTAAATATGTTAAAATATATACAATATGTCTGAATTCGCAAAAGTAGATTGCTTAACAACGGTATATCCGATTGGTCAATCTTGGGTAGGGAAATCAAAATCAGGCGATGTTAAATTCTTCAATAGTTTACAGGATTATAAACAGTATCTTACAAATCTTGCAGCATCTGGTCGTGTATGCCCAGATGCATCTGTACCTATTGCAACTCGACCCCCAGACACAACCGCCCGGACTTATCCTACCGGGTTCATGGAGTTTCTACCAAGAGATGAAAATGAACAGCGAAAATACAGTGCAATGTCGCCGTATTGGCAAGGGCAAGAAGAGACACAGAGGGCAGTCGATCGTGGTGATTTTGCAGAAGAAGCTGTTTTCGTATACAAACGGAATAACAAATAATGAACGACACTGACTGCAAAAAACGTCTTAAAGAACTAGAAACTGAAATAAAACTACTCGATCTTGCATTTAACAAAAGTAGTTTGTCGAAGAAAACATATCATATAATTTTTGATCATCTCATCAAGGAATCAACCGACCTGCTAAAACAGTGTGTGCCGCATGACTCAAACCCATTTCGGTGATTCATTGTGTGCAGAGGGGTCAGGGAGTGCACCCGACTGACCCACAGGATAACCATTCATCTTAGTGGGATATGATGTATTGTCCTTCATTGGATCGTAGCCGCCTCGTTTGGGGAGGACACGTCGGGTACGTTTTACTCTACGTGTTTTTCTGCGCATGGTCTTTCTCTTCATGTGTTTCGGCATTATCTTTTATGTATAATTTTTAATAGAATGATACGCGACTCTGTTCTTACATGGGGAGCCGTACTCCTTGTTGTTGTTCTTGCATTCGTATTGATACCCACATTCGAGCGCTTCAAAGACGCCCAAGGTAGAGAAGTTGATGTCGACCCAAACGCTCCTCCTATGCCCGAGTGGCTAAAACCTATTAATGAGCGAACCGGTACAAAGGAGGGATACGAGAATCCTGTAACAATGTCTACCCAGGGTAAGGGTCAGTTGCCGCCGGCAGAGATGACAGTAAGTTCAACAACTCCTTCTGGTTCCGCAACTATGCCTTCGCTATCTATGCCTAATAATCCTATGATGGGCACTGTCGGTTCGAATCTTGGAATGGATTCAAAAGTTTTGTCAAAGACAATCCCTGGACCCAAATTTGAATCTGGACCCGAAGGTATTCAGGGTGAAGATAAGTATGTATTGAAGAGTTCTTTGCAGCCATGCGCATGTGGTACTGGTAGTGCAAACGTACCTGGTGGAAACGATAATGGAGCACCTCAGAGCAGTTTATATGCACCTGATGGAGTAAGAAAACCATTTTCGGCAGCATTTGGTGACAAAACGGACCCGGAAGGATACTTGAATTCTTTTAGCGCATTCATGAAGTAAGAGAAGATGTTCGGTCTACCAAATATTCGAGGAAGTTGCTGGGTAAACGCCGCCCTTCAAGGCATGTTCGCATGTCCTGCTTTGAAGGATCATACTGTTGATGACTCAAATCCAATCGATGTTTCGCTTACAGAAGTATACAAGACACAAGCTAAATCTGGACTGAAAGATCTATTCAGTTCTATCCAAACTACATACATTCCGGCTGGTCGCGATATCGGAGACAGCCACGAGCTGATCGTACACCTGGCAGACAAACTGCCTTGGCTGGACAAGCTTATGCGATTCAAGATCGCAAACCAACTCACATGCAAGACATGTGGTCATAAATCAATAAAAGAAGATACATCTATCGAAATCATGCTCACTCCTTCTGTACGAAACATGCCTATTCTAGACGCTCTGCAAGAGTTTATCAAGCCGATCGAAATAGAAGGATGGGAGTGCGATCACTGTAAAGAGAAGCGTACATGTATAAGTCAGACACTGTTCGGTTCATTCCCACAGGTACTAATGGTTCATCGTTCATCGATCGGCACCTCAATGGAATATTCGAGTATACTGATTCTGAATAAACGCAAATACGCTCTGTTCGCGGTGATTTGTTTCAATGGAGGTCACTGGTGGACGTATGCGCGTGAGCTGCCTCCGGGAAAGCCGTGGCATGAACTAGATGATTCAAAAGTCCGAGAAATGGCGACAACTCAGTTCCCAGTCGCCGGCACAATGAGAATCCTGCTTTATTTCCTACTTGAAAACTAATGGAGACCTTTGCATTATTCGCGGCAATCCTCTTTGCCGGAACGTTACTGTATTTTATGTTCTCAGACCCAGTATCGTTTTTGCTTTTTGCATTGCTAATAGGAATACTGATCTATGTGCTCATATACTTTGGGTTTATCAGCTTTGATGCAAAAACACACGAGCTATCTATCACGTATAGACCTACACCAGTACCTTCTGGAACATCGGCACAAGGAATGAAGCCGACTACTGCAAGCATTCTACCAAGCTTGTCGGAAGTGTTCTATATCGCAAACAACATGTTTACGTATGATCAGGCACCAGCGGTGTGCAAAGCGTACGGTGCAGAACTTGCAACATACTCCCAAGTAGAAGAAGCGTACAACCATGGTGCAGAATGGTGCGGATACGGTTGGACATCTGGCGGAATTGCGCTATTCCCTACTCAGGAGAACACTTGGAGAAATCTGCAACTCGAACTAGATCCTGCAAAGAGAACTGCATGCGGACGCCCGGGTATTAATGGAGGATATTTCGAACCTTCAACAAAGTTCGGTGTGAATTGTTACGGTATTCGACCTCAGAAGCGTGCAGGCATGGATACAACCGATCAGGCGTTTGCAGCATCCGTTCAGAGATTGAAGGCAATGACTGATAAGTTTGCAGTGTACCCATTCAGTAAGAAGGATTGGTCTGAATATAATGGTAATATAGTATCGTCAACAGCAGATATCAAAAATATGGGATCAACCATATCAAACCCAGCACCTGCAAAAGATGGCGTCGTAGTTAAAGCAACAGCCTCTGGACTTATCGAAACAGTTGGAAGTGGTGTTGAAAGTGTTCTAGAAACAATCGGTGGCTTCTTCGCATAAAACTATTCGCTGTTCTTCATAATATGAGCTCATTTACTATGGATGATGCAACCACTGGGTGGTCGCGTTGGACTTTTCAGACGCCTGTACATTCACAGGATGCACCGCCACGTAACCCTTACATTGGATCTTTCAATGTACCTCTTGCAAAAGAGAGAATTCAACCGAACGTGTTTCAATGGTTGTTGTATAAACCACAGGAACATGCCATTCCGCCGTTCGAGTATTTTAAGAATACAAGAGCACCATCGCGCACAATGAATTCCGGTCCCCAAGCAGGTCCTGCATCGTATCCTTTCTCGTCTCAATAAATTCACTCTTTTTTTACCCACATCAAGTAACAATGATACAGCTCGCTTTATTTACGGGGCTTGGGTTGCTAGGATACATTCTTGCAACCCAATACAACACGCAACTAAATAAGCGCAATCCGAAGGAGATGTTCATCGGTGCCCGCGAAACTTATCAGCCTATCGATCAAGGCACCGATCGCGTCGATACTACCCAAGCGCCTCAGGGACACAACAATATGGTCCCATTTTTTGGTGCCAAGGTTACTCAGAATCTCCAAGCCGGTGCGAACAGTTCTATTTTAGACACATTTGCAGGTTCCGGTAAAGAGCACTTCCAGAAGAGAGAAATTGCAAGTTTATACGATGTTGCACCAGGCATGGGTCTACCATTCGGTAACCAGAATGAAAGCGATTTCTACCAGTCTCGTATGGTTGCCGGTATGCGTATGAATAATGTATTCCCAGTTGAGCGTGTAAATGTAGGTCCAGGATTGAACGATGGTTATACCAACAAGCCTTCTGGCGGATACCAACAGTTCAACGAACTACAAGAGTATATCAAACCCAGAACCACTGATGAAATGCGTGTAGCCAA
>JBBAJS010000017.1:0-4282 GCA_040403975.1 Sediminibacterium sp. | reverse complement strand
ACGAACTACAAGAGTATATCAAACCCAGAACCACTGATGAAATGCGTGTAGCCAACAAGCCTAAGCTATCGTACGATAAACCAGTGATTCCAGGTTCACATTACATTACAAACCCAGGGTTGCAGGCTCCTGTCAATAAAAATAGACCTGATACATTCGCTGTTATGACAGATAGTGATGGTAATATGCCATACCTGAATACGACCACGGGTGCACAAGTTGCTCCTGCTCAGTTCCCTGCTCAGATCCAGAAGGAACAGCAGCGCGAGTCTACAAACATCGAGTACTATGGTGGTGGTGGCGCTTCATTTACGTTCAGCAGTTACGTCAGAGCCTTCACGGAGCCTTTTGAACAGTTTATGAAACTCACTGTTGGCGAATGGTTCGGTATCGGCGGCGGGCAGGGTGGTGCAGCCGAAGGAAGCTATGTTGTTGATCAGTATTTAGAGGCATACACCAATCCTGGTCGCGAGGCTTCTGTATTAACCAACTACCAGACACCTGGTTACATTGCAGTCGGCACTGGTACAAACAACTATGGTGCTGCAAAGACGAACAAGGATGAGAACCAGATGGTGAACATTCGTCAGTTTGTAGATCCCGCAAACGTTATACCCGCTGGAACAGATGTTCAGCAGATCGGTGTGCAGAAATTCAATGAGCCTTTACAACAGGATGTTGAGATTTCTCGAATGGAACCATCAATTTTGGATGCATTCCGTTCAAATCCTTACACCCACAGCTTGGCGTCCGTTGCATAAACGTTTAGGCTAGTCTGCACAGATAAAATAATGGAAGAGGTTATTGGATCTATACTTTACGGAAAATTAGAGGTAGAAATTCCTCCGAATCTCATACTGAAACAACAGTTAGAGATTATGAGGGCGATTGTATGTAATTCATCTTCAATGCAACGAATTGTATTACCGAAAGATCTTCATCCTTGGGTAAGTATGATTTTAACAGAAATGAAAACAAGTATGAATAATGATTCCTTACAAGCAAAGGATAACGTTTGAACACCGGATTACCGAGTCGACAAGGATAACAGATAAATTTCCAGGACGCATCCCTATTATTGTTGAGCGATCGAAAACATCAGATAACAGGATTCCAATCCTCGATAAAGAGAAGTTCTTGGTGCCGCAAGATCTGAGCGTTTCGCAATTTATTTATATTATACGTAGACGTCTTGAACTTCCTTCTGAAATGGCTATGTTTTTATTCGTTGGAAGTACTCTTCCGACAACCAGTACACTCATGCGAGAACTGTATGCAATACATAGAGATCAAGACGGATTCTTGTATGCACAATACAGCGGAGAGAACACATTTGGAACGATGTATCACGTTTTATGGGAAAAACCAAACGGTGAAAAAATTATTATGGAAGCATTCCCGGGGTGGGATGGGGCAATTGCATATTGTGATATATTATCGAAAGAACACGGTGATATGGTTTGTGTTTTAAGGTTTTCAACAAAAGAAATGTGCGATAGAACTGGATCTTCGCATATTTATATTACATCTGATGGAAACCATAAGTTGATTATAACAACATGGTAGAGTAATTCTTCTGTGTAACCTTCATTAAAAATACTGTTTCCGGGGTAGAAGGCATTTTTTGCAGTTCAGCAAATGCTTCTGGAATTGTACTTTTTCCAGTTACTATTTCAATAACATCTTCTAGATTTGCTTTACGTTGTAAGTATAATTCAATTAGTTCACGCGGTGTTTTTGCTTGCGCTTGCAATGAATCCTTGTTCAAAATATTGACGGTACCGACAGTGCTTTGTGCAACAAGAATATCCGCGTCATCGATAGGTTTCACTGGAAAAATCATATGAGCTGCGTAGGCAGCTCCAAATGAAGACACCGCAACGATCGTTCCAATAACTGCTTGCATTGTGTTTGGTTCAGAAAGTTCATAATCTACTTTCACAACAATGAACCACTTGATTGATAGTCACCTGGTCGATCGATTACAAGTTAATTTGGCTGAATCGAGACAGTTTAGAATGGGGCACGGGGCTCTGTGGTTTAATACATTCATGCTACTGGGAGTAGTCGGATTTGTCTTTGTATTCTTATATGCTCAATACAACTCGAATAAACAAGTTTTGCAACCTGTAAATATTGAGAAGCGTGAGTTTATATGGAACAATTCTATCAGGAATAGTATAGAGCTATAACAATGCCAAACAGAACAGATCTTCTGAAAATTAAGTTTGATATGGTGTACCGAGGCAGAGATCGCGCAACACTTCAAACACAATTTGAAGAGAAAACGAATCCAAATCCAGTCCCTATAAACGGCGGTGCTGAACCTCCAAAATGAACATCTTCTTCTTGCATCCCAATCCTCGTCGTTGTGCTAGATGGCACTGCGACAAGCATGTGGTCAAGATGATTATCGAAAGCTGCCAATTAATGTACACATGTCACTGGATGATGGCACAATTGTTCGATCTTGTTGAACCGCCCTATATTCACTGTGCACCGAATAGGGGATACAAAATGACACATCCGAAACATCCTTGTGGAATATGGCTTCGTGAAAGTTTGGATAACTATCGTTGGTTAGTCAAACTTGCAGAAGAACTGATACTTGAATACAAGTTTCGATACGGCAATAAATCTCATAAATGTGAAGAACATCTAATATGGCTAAAAATGAATGAACCTTACGGACTCTGTTCTGTTGGATTTACACCTCCAAACTGTGCAATGCCAGAAGAATATAAACGACCAAATCCGGTGGTCGCATACAGGTTATTCTATAAATTCAATAAAGACGGTAAACGTGGTATTGTAAAATATACAGATCGTCATAGACCTCACTTTCTATAAGTTTTACGAAGTTTTTTCTTAATTAAGTACTTCCTTGTTCTTTTTCTTCTTTTACCCCCAGTAATCTCACTTTCGGGTATAGAATCTAGATACTCCATTACTTGACCTACTAGTCGTCTGTGTTCAAACATTTCAGGTTCATCCCAAAACTGTTCTAGTTTGTGTCTAACAGTATCACGAAATCTTCTATTTCGAATAGCGAATTTCGAGAATAATAAAAGTTCTAGCATCTCTTTTGCCTTTTCTGCTTTTTCTGGTTTAGTAGGTGCACTCTCTACTGCACGTAATGCATCTCTAAGGGTGTTTATTTCGGTTCTTTGTCTCATAAATTTCCCGCTGTCATCTGTTTCAAATCCTCCAAGATATTTCATTATTTTTATAACAGAAAAACATATAGATTTCAGATAATGGCAGTTGACTTCGGAGTCATCGATTTAACGCCGGATGGCGATGTTGTTAGTTATTCACCACCAATCGCTCTCGTATCTGTATTTCGAACATTACATGATACTGCAAGAGATGTTTTGGTTTCAACTATGGAAGTTATTCCAAACAGTACTGCACGCGCACCCATAGATGTATTACGTCGTACAAACGAACGCCCAGGAGCTCAACGTTCAGTCTTGAAAGCAAAGAGAGCCACGGATAGTGTTGAAATTCCAAAGAATACAACGATACATGTCGATATCAAAGATACCGATAAAATGCGTATTCCATTTTTTCAGTATTCTGATAAAAAGAAATTTCTTCAACTCGATAATCAGGGTAAATCTGTTCAAGAAGTAGTTCAGAAGAGCGTGAAACTCGAAAATATTGCCAACATTCGGGGAGCATCTGATCGTGCAGGACCTATCACACTTGAATACGACTTGGTTTCTGATCACCCAAGTGTCACATTTATCGATAAAGTACGTGCTCGTTTTTCAGGGTTTTTTACAGGTCCAACACTTGAAGATTATCACGCAGTTGCCCTTCATGGGTTCTTACAAGAATCTATCAATATCTCTGTACGTCAAGGGTTGCGGTCGCGTGTTGTATCGCTACCTGTTGGGTTTGAAATGATTATGCCCCTTCATGGAGGTAAAATCAAATTTGAAGGTGGAACTCCTGTACGATGGGCTTCTTTACCCGTAGGTTATACAGAGATTCCTCCACCGCCCCCAGGTACTGGTGGCTTACCCGAACCTGCACCAGGAGCTGCTGAGACTCCATTAAGTCAGAACCCAACTGCACCCCTTCTTTCACCATTACCGTTCATGCCAGTTGCTCCAACACATCCGATAGTGAATGCTCCTGCTCCTGCTGCCACTGTTGCTGCTGCTGCTCCTGCTCCTGCTCCTGCTCCTGCTCCTGCTCCTGCTGCCACTGTTGCTGCTCCTGCTCCTGCTCCTGCTCCTGCTCCTGCTCCTGCTCCTGCTCCTGCTCCTGCTCC
>JBBAJS010000016.1:0-90813 GCA_040403975.1 Sediminibacterium sp. | reverse complement strand
TGTTCAATATTAGTCAGCAATTTAAATTCAACAAGGGATGGTCTGGAGAAGTAAGTGGATTTTATAGAACTGAAGGGTTAGAAGGTCTATTTGTTATTCAACCATTTGGTGTAATGAATGTAGGAGTTGGTAAACAAATTTTGAAAAATAAAGGATCTATCCGATTAAATGTAAGAGATGTATTGTGGTCTCAGAAAATCAATGGATCTGCCAAGTATAGTTCTATAGATGTGAATTTTCACCAATTCAATGATAATAGAATTGTAAACTTGAGTTTTACCTATCGTTTTAGCAAAGGAAAAGCAACTAGTCAACGTAAAAGAGGTGGGGCTGATGACGAACAGAGCAGAGTTGGGAATAAGAATTAAGAAAGAAGAATTAAGAAAGAAGAATTAAGAATTAAGAAAGAAGAATTAAGAAAGAAGAATTAAGAAAGAAGAATTAAGAAAGAAGAGATAAAAGATAAGAGATAAAAGATAAGAGATAAGAGATATGAGATAAGAGATATGAGTTGAGAATATGTCCTATAACCGATAACTTAAATTCTATATCTAATAAGAATCAATAGTTGGGATTAATCATCACCAACTATTGATTATCTTTGAAAAAAAATGTTATGCCTTCATTTGACATTGCAAGTGCAGTTGATCTGCAAATTTTAGACAACGCTATTAATACTGTTAAAAAAGAGATTGCTACTCGTTACGATTTTAGAGATACAGCGGTTAAAGTTGAGCTCAATAAAAAGGATTTTGTTATTTCCTTAGAAGTGGGCAGTGATATGCAAATGAAACAGCTAATAGATGTGTTAATTAGCAGGTCAATGAAGCAGGGAATTGATGGTTCCGCCTTCGATTTTACCAAAGATGCTTACCCAAGTGGAAAAGTGGTAAAAAAGGAAGTTTCGGTTAGAAATGGCTTGAAACAAGAAGATGCTAAGAAAATAGTAAAAATGATCAAAGACAATGGTTTTAAGGTTCAGGCAGCCATTATGGATGATATTATTCGCGTAACTGGTAAGAAATTGGATGATTTACAGGAAGTTATTGCAAAATGCAGAACTGGAAACTTTGACATCCCGCTTCAATTTGTGAACATGAAGAGCTAAAAAGCAGCAAAATATCAATAGATTTGGTAAAAACGGCGATTTTTACTAATTTCGCCATCCAAATTAAATAATCGTACGGCCAAATCCGTACCACCTAAACCAAAAATCATGAAGCAAGGTATCCATCCAGAAAGTTATCGTTTCGTTGTCTTCAAAGACATGAGTAACGGTACTTCTTTTTTAAGTAAATCTACAGCTCAAACCAAAGAAACAATTACCTGGGAAGACGGTAAAGAGTATCCAGTTGTAAAATTGGAGATTTCTAATACTTCTCATCCTTTCTATACTGGTAAAAACGTATTGGTTGATACTGCAGGTAGAATTGACAAGTTCAAAAAGCGTTACGCAAAAAAAGACTAATTCAATCATTTTGAATACAAATCCTGCTCTAATCAGCAGGATTTTTTTTGACCATACATTAATTATCTTTGTTTCAATTGAATGCTTATGCAATTAGATATTTTAGCTTTTGGTGTACATCCGGACGATGTGGAACTGGGTTGCTCGGGTTCACTATTAGTAGCAATAGCTGAAGGGAAGAAAACGGGAATCATTGATTTGACTCGTGGAGAATTAGGTACAAGGGGTACTGCTGATACCAGATTGATGGAAGCCAAAGCTGCAGCTAAAATTCTGGGGGTTCATCACAGAGAAAATCTAGAAATGGCAGATGGATTTTTACAAAATGATGAAGCGCATCAAAGAAAAATTATTGAAGTCATTCGACAATTTCGTCCTTCTATCATTTTTGCAAACGCACCAGAAGATCGTCATCCAGACCATGGGAAGAGTGCAAGCTTAGTTGCAGATGCTGCTTTTTTAGCAGGGTTAAGAAAAATAGAAACAACAGATAAAGCGGGTAATCCACAGGAAGCGTGGAGGCCATCTTATGTTTTTCATTATATACAAGATCGTTTTTTAGAACCCAATTTTATCATTGATATTTCTAATTATATGGATCTTAAAATGGAATCGATTCTAGCTTATAATACCCAGTTTCATAATCCAAATTTAGATGAACCACAAACCTATATTTCTTCTCCACAGTTTTTAGAAACGCTTAGGGGTAGAGATGCAATGCTTGGAAAACGAATAGGTGTTGAATATGGGGAAGGATTTATTACTTATAAAACACTTGGAATAAGCAGTTTAGATGCTATTATTCAAAAAACTACCTAATTAAACAGTATGTCAACAATTAAAATTGGCCTTGTGCAAATGAGTTGTACAAGTAGTAAAACTGACAATCGAGCTAAGGCAATTCAAGGAATACGGGAAGCTGCAAAAAACGGTGCTCAGATTGTTTGTTTACAAGAATTATTTACTTCTTTGTATTTCTGCGATGTAGAAGATTATGAACACTTTAAATTAGCAGAAACTATTCCTGGCGAATCAACTGATGAACTCAGTAAAATTGCTGCAGAATTAAATGTGGTAATTATTGCATCACTCTTTGAAAAAAGAGCACAGGGCTTATATCATAATACAACAGCTGTTTTAGATGCTGATGGAACTTATCTGGGTAAATATAGAAAAATGCATATTCCAGATGATCCTGCATACTACGAGAAATTTTATTTTACACCAGGTGATTTAGGATATAAAGTCTTTAAAACAAAGTTTGCAACACTGGGTGTGTTAATCTGTTGGGATCAATGGTATCCTGAAGCAGCAAGAATTACTGCATTGATGGGAGCCGAAATATTATTTTATCCAACAGCCATAGGTTGGGCAAGTTCTCAAGATGAAGCAACCAATATTGAACAATACAATGCTTGGCAAACCATACAAAGAAGCCATGCAGTTGCTAATGGAGTGCATGTGGTTAGTGTAAATAGAGTAGGATTGGAGCAGAATGGTTTGATGAAGTTTTGGGGTGGTTCATTTGTGTCGAACCCATTTGGAACATTACTCTTTAAAGGCTCTCATGAAAATGAAGAAAATTCAGTAATCGAAATTGATCTTTCAAAAACTGATCAATACAGAACGCATTGGCCTTTTATGAGAGACCGAAGAATTGATTCTTATCAACCCATTACGAAAAGATTTATCGACGAAGATTAATAACTGATCGTCATTAAGTTTTATTTTTCTGGATCCTTCAATTTAAATAAATGTCTACTGCTTCAAACATCATTACACCTGCTTCTCTTGGATATAGTTTTCCTGCAGAATTTGCTCCACATGTTGCCACCTGGTTAAGCTGGCCTCATAAAGAAGCCAGTTGGCCTGGGAAAATAGATTCTATTTATCCCAGTTATTCATTGTTTGTAAAATACTTGGCTTCCAGCGAAAAAGTGAGGATCAATGTAGCAAATGCCGCAATGCAGGTTTTCGCAACCAATCATTTAGAGAGGGCTGGCGTTGATATGAAAATGGTTGAATTTTTTATGCATCCTACAAACGATGCGTGGTGCCGAGATCATGGCCCCGCATTTTTAATCAATCCAGCACTTGAACAAAAGAAAGTAATTGTAGATTGGAATTACAATGCATGGGGAAATAAGTATCCTCCTTACGATCTAGATGATGTGATTCCAACATTGATTGGAGATCATTTTAATTTACCTGTTTACCATCCTGGTATAATTATGGAAGGTGGTTCTGTAGATTTTAATGGAGCTGGAACTTTGATTACTTCTACTTGTTGTTTGCTCAATAAAAACAGAAACCCTCAATTAAGCCAACAAGAAATTGAACAATATTTATTTGATTATTATGGTGTTCAACAAGTGCTATGGGTAGCTGAAGGAATAATTGGGGATGATACAGATGGTCATATAGATGATACTGTTCGTTTTGTAAATGAAGACACGGTTATTACAGTGATAGAATCGGATCAACAAAATGAGAACTATGAATTATTGCAAACAAATTTGAAGCAATTAAAGCAAATGCGTTTATTGAGTGGCAAACAACTCAATATTATTGAATTGCCAATGCCGGATCCAGTTATTTATGAAGATCAATCATTACCGGCTTCCTATGCTAATTTTTATATTAGTAATCAACACGTAATTGTTCCGACATTCAGGAGCAAAAAAGATGATGAAGCATTAAAAATAATAGAATCGGCATTTCCGAACAGAACTACTGTTGGAATTGATTCTACTGATATCATTTGGGGTCTGGGTAGTTTTCATTGCCTAAGCCAACAAGAACCTTTAACTGGTAACAGTTAGCGTGTTTCCTGAAACAGCCATATTGAAAGGTTGCAATGGCCTGGTTGCCGGACCTGTTACCACTGCACCGGAAGAAGTAAAGACTGCACCATGATTTGGACAATTAAACTGTCTGGTAGTATTATTGAAATTAACATTTGTTCCTTCGTGAGTACAAGCAACTTGTACCGCTGAAAAAGAGGAAATAGTATTACCAGCAGCTAATCTAACAACTATTACCCCACTTTGAATAATGGATGCACCAATTGTTGTAATTGAAGCGCTTAGATCTACTGTAAAATTTACATTGGTTGGGGCAGTAACATTGTTACTAGAAGTACCACTTTTACTACAAGCGCCTAAACAAGCAGCACATGCTACAATAACTGGTGCACTTAATGTGCCTAAAAAATGTCTTCTTTCCATAAAATAATTTAATTGATATTTATGAGAGACAATTTAAGAATAAAATGTTGCTTTAAAATCAAATTAACCTAAATGACGCTTAATTTCTTTGGCTACGTCGCGGTTTTTTATTGTTTCCCTTTTATCGTGTAATTTTTTACCCCTTGCTAATCCTATTTCAACCTTTACAAAGCGTTTTTCGTTAAAAAATACTTTTAAAGGGATGACCGTATAACCTTTGTCTTTTAATTTGACTTGTAATTTAGCAAGCTCTCGTTTATTGAGTAATAATTTTCGATCATGAACTTCAATATGGTTATTTACGGTGCCATGAGAATAAGAGGCAATGAATAGGCCCCTGACCCATAATTCGCCTTCATCAAACATACAAAATGCATCATTGAAACTAAGTTTACCTTCTCTAATTGATTTTACTTCGGTACCTAGTAATACAATGCCCGCCTCATATTTATCTTCTATGTGGTAGTTATAATAAGCCTGTCTATTTTGAATACTCAATTTCTGAATAATTGAACTACCTGAGAAAGCTTATCCTTCAAGTTTTTTCTGTCAACAATAAAATCGAGGAAACCGTGCTCCAATAAAAATTCACTTCTTTGAAATCCTTCAGGAAGGTCCTTTTTAATGGTCTCTTTAATTACACGTGGGCCCGCAAAGCCAATTAAGGCGCCAGGTTCAGCAATATTTAGATCACCCAACATTCCAAAGCTGGCAGAAATCCCACCAAAAGTTGGATCTGTTAACAAAGATATATAGGGAAGTTGTGCATCGCTCAATTGAGAAAGTTTACCACTCGTTTTTGCTAATTGCATCAAGCTGAAAGCACTTTCCATCATTCTTGCTCCACCACTTTTACTTATTACTAAATAGGGGAGCTTATGTTCTATGCAATAGTCAACCGCTCTGCTGAATTTTTCACCCATTACACTACCCAAGGAACCTCCAATGAATTCAAAATCCATACATGCAACTACGATCCCTTCACCATTTACTTTACCAACCGCAACCCGCATTGAATCTTTTAAATCGGTTTTAGCATGAATATCATCCAACCGTTTTTGATAGTTTTTTAGATCGGTAAATCCAAGAGCGTCTTTGCTTTTGATATTATCATACAATTCAGTAAATTCCTGCTGATCGAATAATAAATCGTAATACTCTTCACTACCAATACGATGATGGTGATTGCATTTAGGGCAAACAAATAAGTTCTCTCTTAATTCGGTTGTAGTACAAATTAAATTACACTCAGGGCATTTATTCCATAAGCCTTCCGGTGTTTCTTTTTTATCTGCAGTAGAAGTTAAAATTCCTTTTCTTTTCCGAGTAAACCAGCGAGATTTACTCACTTCTGTCTGTTGTGTTTCTTCTGCTCCAGCCAAATTGGATTCAATATCTTCTTCGCGTTCTTTTTTCATAATGGCATACTATTGGGGGAAAATACTTATGCGTTTCTGTTGATACAGTTTAAATCTTCAAATGCTACTTCCAAACGTTTAGCAAAACTTTCTTCGCCTTTACGAAGCCATACTCTTGGGTCGTAGAATTTTTTATTTGGTTTTTCAGCACCTTCAGGATTGCCTAACTGACCTTGCAAATAGGCTTCATTTTTTTTATAATATTGTTGGATTCCTTCCCAGAAAGCCCACTGTAAATCGGTATCAATATTCATTTTGATAGCACCATAACCAATAGCTTCTCTGATTTGATGTTGAGGAGAACCGCTACCGCCATGGAAAACAAAATACACTGGCTTCTTACCGGTTTTTAATTCGCGCTCAATATAATCCTGGCTATTTTTTAAAATTTCAGGACGTAATTCTACATTACCTGGACTATATACACCATGTACATTTCCAAAAGCTGCAGCAATAGTAAACATATTGCCTACTTTGCTTAGTTCGGTATATGAATAAGCAACGTGTTGTGGTTGAGTATACAATTTATCGTTCTCTATACCACTATTATCAACACCATCTTCTTCACCTCCGGTTACTCCTAATTCAATTTCGATACTCATTCCTAGTGGGGCCATTCTTTTATAAAATTCTACCGAAGTATGAATATTTTCTTCCAATGGCTCTTCTGATAAATCCAACATATGAGAACTGAATAAGGGTTGTCCTTTTTCTTTATAAAATTGTTCGCCTGCGTCAATTAAACCGCTTACCCAAGGCAACCATTTTTTGGCAGCATGGTCAGTATGTAAAACAACAGGAACGCCATAATATTTGGCCACATTGTGTATATGTAAAGCTCCAGAAACTCCTCCTGAAATATTGGCTTGTAATGCGTCGTTGGGCATTCCTTTTCCGGCTATAAACTGAGCTCCTCCGTTTGAAAATTGAACAATTACTGGAGAATTTACTTTTGCTGCTGTTTCTAATGTTGCATTAATGGTATTTGTACCAATAGTATTCACTGCAGGCAATGCAAACTGGTTGTCTTTAGCATCATTGTACAATGCTTCTAATTCTTTGCCAAATAAAACGCCAGAACTGTACTTCTTCATGTATGTATAATTTTTATAAAGATACAAAAATTAGCCTTAAATCTATTTTAGTACGTGAATTAAGTCTTTTTAGGCTTTATCTTTAATATTCGTAATGGTTTGATAAAAATCCCATTAATTATGATCATGAAATTCAACTATTTATTCATATTATATATTTTTTTAAACATTATGGAGATCAATGCTCAAAATCTAAGTCCGGAACAAATTGTTCAAAAAAATTTAACTGCTTACAATAAAAGAGATATAAAGGGTTTTATGGCCTCATTCAGCAATGATATTGCTTTGTATAATTATGGGGATACTAAACCCTCCATAGTAGGCATAGAAGCTATTGGCGGGTTTTATAAAAAGGTATTTGATGCCTCTCCAAAACTGCATTCTACTATTTTAAAAAGAATCGTTTTTGACAACAAAGTGATCGACCACGAACAAATTGTAGGTAGGGTAGGATCTGAAAAACCAGTGGAAATTGTATTGATCTATGAGATAAATAATCAAAAAATTGTTAGGATGACTGCCATTAGAAAATGATGGGAATTGTTTTTTTTACTATATTTTTGATGAAATTATCAATTGATACAATATGAAATTATCTGTATTATCGAAAAGTTTATTAATTAGTGCCGTTGTCATTCAATTGGCCTCAACTGTAAATGCACAAAGACCTGGTGGCGGGGGTAACCCAGCTCCAAGTAGACCAAGCCCAAGTTCTAGTAAACAAACCAAATCTAAACCAAGTACTCAAAAACAAGCTCCCTCTAGAGAATCTTCTTCTAAACAATTGTCTTCTAATTCAAATCTAGGAAACAAGGCAAACACTAATTCTGTAAGTGGAGATAAGAAAAACAGTATCTCTAATTCTGGAAATAAAACGAATAATTCAAATAATAAAACCAATAATATTGGTTCAGGAAATAAACAAAATAATATCGATAACAGTACAAAGAATAATATCAATATCGATAACAGTACCAATATCAATATCGGTTCGAATAATCATGGGAATACTTTAGTAAGACAAAACAACTATCGACCTTACCCAAGACCGCCCTATGCCTATGGAGGATATCATTATCGTTGTTACAATCCATATTATTATCATCGTTATACACCATTTGTTTGGGGGCCAGTTTGGCATCCATGGGGTTTCTTTGTAGCGGCACTTGCCACAACAGCTATTATTGTTAGTATAGAAAGTCAACAATACCATTATGACCAAGGAGTTTATTATGTTCAAAGTAATGGTGGGTACACAGTTGTTCAAGCTCCCGTAGGTGCAACTATAACTACGCTTCCGCCAAAGACGGAAACCGTTGTAGTAAATGAAACCGTCAATAATTATTATTACGGTGGTGCATTTTATGAAAAAAATGAAAAAGGGTATACTGTTGTTCCTCCAACTGCAGGTACTGTTGTAGAACATTTACCTGAAGGTGGAGAAGAAGTAAAATTGGGTGATGTAACCTATGTTAAAGTAGGAGAAGTATACTATCAGCCCATTCAAAAGAACGGAAAAAATATGTATGAAGTAGTAGATGTTCAAGAAGCTGATAAAAAAGAATAAATCTAATTTTTAAATAATATCTAAAATAAAAAAAATGAAAAACAAATTAATTGCAGGATTATTAGGAGTGGCACTTTTAGCAATGAGTTGTGGGCCTACTTTAAAAGTAACCAACGATTTAGACAAGACTGCCAATTTTAACTCTTACAAAACATTTACTGTATACAATTTAAAAACTTCTGGAAGTGTTAGTCAAATGAATGCAGACAGAATTGTTGCAGCTATTCGTGCAGAAATGGTTAAGAAAGGATACAAAGAGGGTGGTGAAAATGCAGACCTGAAAGTAAATGCAGTGACCATTATTAAAGATAAACAACAAGTGTCTGCAAGCACTAATTATTATGGATATGGTGGATTGTATAGACCATATGGATATTATGGTGGAATGGGAATGGGAGCTAGCACATCAGTAAGTACTTACGATTATAAAGCGGGCACTTTTATTGTGGATGTGGTAGATACTAAAACCAATAAAATGGTTTGGGAAGGTGTAGGAAGTGCTGATTTTGATAAAGCTCCAAAAGATCCAGATACGGCTGTTCCTGCAGGTGTAGCTAGAATCATGGAAAGTTTACCAACAAACGGTTCTAAGTAATACAATAATTGAATAAGCATAAAAGCCCTTTCTGTGATTATCAGAAAGGGCTTTTTATTTAACGATATTTATACCAGGAGCCAGTGTTCACTAACAGCACTTCTTCATGTTCTTGGATCCAATCTTTTTCCAATAATTTTTTCATACCCATATAAGTGGCTGCTCCTTCGGGAGAAAGCAAAAGGCCTTCAGATAAAGCTATTTCTTCAATACCCAGATTCATTTCTTTTTCAGAAACAGTGATGGCGATGCCATTACTTTCGAATAATGATGCTAACATCATATCTGTTGCAAATGGATACGGAACAGCAAGCCCTAAAGCTGCAGAAGGTTTGGGCGCATAATCTTCTGGTAATACGCCGTTGTCAAATAAATATTTCATAGGTGAGCAATTTTCAGTTTGAACTAAAACAAGACGTGGTAATTTTCCATGAATCCATCCTAAGGCTTTCATTTCTTTGAAAGCTTTCCACATGCCAATTAAACCAGTACCTCCACCGGCAGGATAAACAATAACATCCGGCAATTGCCAATTACTTTGTTCTGCAATTTCATAACCCATCGTTTTTTTTCCTTCTAAACGATATGGTTCTTTCATTGTAGAAATATCAAAGGCGCCAGTCTCAGCGGCAGTCTGACGGGCTAGCTTGCCACAGGAATCAATTAATCCATCGACTAATATTAAATTGGCTCCATATAGCCTGCATTCTTCTTTTAATGTTTCGGCTGTATGCGTAGGCATGATAACAGTGGCTTTCAAATTCCCTTTTGCACAATAGGCGCTTAATGCACCTCCTGCATTACCAGCCGTAGGAATAATGAATTCTGTGATGCCTAATTCTTTGCCTTTTGAAACAGCCATGCTAAGTCCCCTTGCTTTAAATGATCCAGTTGGATTGACGCTTTCATCTTTTATTCTCAAATTTTTTAATCCAATTTTGGAGGATAATTTATACATTGGAAGGATAGGGGTAAAGCCTTCTCCAAGGCTGACAATATGTTCATCATTAATTACAGGCAGCAATTCTCTATAGCGCCACATATTTAATGGCCTATTTAAAAGTATTGATTTCGAAAGCTTATCAAGATGGTAAGTTGCCGTTAATGGCCGATTACAACATTCAGATATAGTATGAATTTCTTGGTGGTCATGTTTGTTTCCACATTTGAAGCAAACCAGGTTTTCGATCCTTGATTCAATTCGACTTTTTGTTGAATTCATTATTCGAAACTAGGAAAAGCCAAATAACTTTTAATTTATAAATTGTTATATACTATAACTTTTAGTTATAAATACTTTTAGCCAAACGAATGAAAATTGAATTCAAATCGTTGGTTTCACCTTTACGTTGAATAAAATAAAACTGTCTTTCAAGTAGAAATGATTCGATCGTGATTTCTTTTAGTTCTCCCGTTTTGAGTTCTTTAATTACAGAACGTTTTGGCAAGAATCCTAAGCAATCAGATTCAATTAAAAAATTCTTCAATGCTTCAGTTCCTCCCAACCTAACTTTAACTTGTAAGTCACTTAATTTGATTTTGTTTTTTTCCAATTCCTGCTTCAAAACAGCCAATGTGCCGCTACCTCTTTCTCTTAATGCAATAGGGATTTGTGTTATATCTTTTAATTGGTAGCTTTTCTTTTTTAATAGATAGCTATTTGAACTGCAAACAGCTACAACTCTGTCTGATAAAAATGGACTGTATTCAATATTATTGCGCCTTCCTTTTTCCTCCACTATCCCCAAATTAATACTCTTATTTAAAAGGGCTTCAACAACTGATTCGGAATTTCTATTAAGTAAACTAATATCAATTTGCTGGTATTGCAAATGAAATGCAGACAATACTTTTGGTAAAATATACAATGCTACTGTTGTGCTTGCGCCTAACTTTAAATTACCTTTTGCCTGAACACTATCATGAATGATGGATAATTCATATTCAGTTCTGTCCTGAATATCTTTTACTTCTAATAACTTATTTAATAATAAGCTACCAGCTTTGGTCAATTCTAAATGAAGTCCTTTTCGTTCAAATAATTTTGTTTGATATAATTCTTCTAAGTGTTGTATATGCTTACTTACTGCAGGTTGTGATATAAATAGTACTTGACTTGCTTTTGAAAAACTTAATTGTTCTCCAACCGCCATAAAGACCAAATGCCTGATTGATATCATTTCACTTATTTTGCCAAACTTTGAATTACATCGTATTTAGTAACAATATGGTAATCGCCTTTTTCGTCTTTAGATAATACAGCTCCATTTTCTTTATTGATCAGACTGCCAATTTTTTCAACCGGGGCTAAAAAGTCAACAATTGGAAAAGCAGGCTCCATAACACTTTCAACAGTTGCCATTTTTATGTCGGCATTGTTAAAAACTTTTAAGAATAAACCCACTTCACTGATACTGCCAGCAAGTAAATCGTTCTTCATTACTGGAATATGTTCGATGTCATATTTTTTCATTAATTCAACAGCATCGGCGACTGTATGTGAAGCATCAACAGTAATTAGTTTTGTGCCAGCCCTACCACTAATAATATCTTTAAAAGTTTTTACTTCCAGAAAGCCTCTTTCCATCATCCATTGGTCGTTGTAGATTTTACCTACATACCTGCTGCCATGATCATGGAAAACACAAACTACCACATCATCTTTTTTTAATTGATTTTTTAATTGCATAAGCCCCTGCAAACAACTTCCTGCACTATATCCACAAAAAAGGCCTTCTTCTTTTGCAATTCTTCTTGCCATAATGGCTCCATCTTTATCGGTCACTTGTTCAAAATGATCGATCACACTCATATCGTAATTCAGTGGTAGAAAATCTTCTCCAAATCCTTCACTGATATAAGGATGTACAAAACTCATATCAATATTGCCTGTTTTATAATAATTGGTCAATAAAGATCCATACACATCAATTGCCCAAACTTTTATATTGGGATTTTTTTCTTTTAAATACATGGCTGTTCCAGTAATTGTTCCTCCTGTTCCAGCAGTACAAACAAAATGGGTGATCTTTCCTTCTGTTTGCTCCCAAATTTCTGGACCTGTACTTTCATAATGGGCTTGTCTATTCGCTAAGTTATCGTATTGATTCATGTACATAGAATTAGGAATTTCTTTTCCTAATCTTTTTGCTACACTATAATAACTCCTAGGATCATCAGGCAATACATTGGTAGGACAAACAATTACTTCCGCACCAACGGCTTTTAAAATATCTGCTTTTTCTTTCGATTGTTTATCGGTTGTAACGAATATGCATTTATAGCCCTTTACACAGGCAGCCAATGCAAGCCCCATTCCTGTATTTCCACTTGTTCCTTCAATGATTGTACCACCGGGTTTTAATTTTCCTTCTTGTTCGGCAACTTCAACCATCTTCAAAGCCATTCTGTCTTTGATTGAATTTCCTGGATTAAAATAATCCACTTTGGCCAATATGGTACCAGGTAGATCTTTAGTGATCTTGTTTAATTTGATCATCGGTGTATTACCGATCGTTTCTAGCACATTGTTCTTCCACATAAAAACTAACACTTGTTTGCACAAAGGTATAGTTTTGAAATTAAGGTTTCGAGTCTTTGTAGTGAATGTCTAAAGAAAAGTTTTCTGGAAATTTAGGCGTAATATGGCTATAGAATTCCATGATTTCATCCATTGTTTGATTGAACTCAATAGGTTGGATTACTTTTCCAATTCCAGCTGTTTTTGTAGCATAATCTACATATCCCAATAAGATGGGAACATTGGCTTGTTGGGCAACATGAAAAAATCCTGTTTTCCATTGTTCCCTTTTGCTTCTTGTTCCTTCGGGAGTAATCACAATGATCAAATCTTGATGTTGATTGAAAAGGGTAGTCATTGCATCCACAAAGCTGGGTCGGTTACCATCTTTTCTGGGGGATCTGTCGATACCAATACCGCCCAGGGGTTTCATGATTAAATTGAAAGGAAAACGCATCCATTCTTTTTTAACAGTGAATCTGATCTTTAAACGATAAATGGAGAATGCTGCCATACAATACCAAAAATCCCAATTACTCGTATGTGGCGCAGCTATAATGATGCATTTCTGAATGGCTGGCGGAAGATTATGATCAACTTTCCACCCTGTTTGTTTAAAAATAAACAGGCAAATTTTTCGGATCATGTAAAAATATTAATGGGAGGGTTAAGCCTTAAAAGAAGAGGCCATTTTTTCGCAAATATTGGTAGAGATCATTTTGGAAGCAACATGAATCATGTTTTTAAATGCTTTGGCAGAACTGATACCATGTCCGATGATCACTGGCTTGGCAACTCCCAGTACAGGTGTGCCACCATAGTTTTCATAATGAAAACGGTTAAAAAAAGCATCTTCACCAATACCTCTTTGAAGGGCCATATCGTAAACTGATTCGGCCATTTTCAAAACAACATTACCAGTGAATCCATCACAAACCATTACATCGGCCTTGTCGGAAAAAAAGTCTCTGCCTTCTATATTTCCAATAAAACGAATATTATTATTTTCTTTTAAAAGAGGGTAGGTGGCTTGAGCCAAAATATTTCCTTTTCCTTCTTCTTCACCTACATTGATTAATCCAACTGATGGATCATTGATTCCCAAAATATGTTCAGCATATAAACTTCCAAGAATAGCAAATTGATTAAGCGACTCTGGCTTGCAATCTGCGTTTAAGCCAACATCCAGTAAAACGCCAGTAGATCCATTAATTTTGGGCATAATGGTAGCGATCGTTGGTCTTGAAACACCTTCAATGGCTTTTATAGTAAACATTGCTCCAACAAGCATTGCGCCTGTATTGCCTGCACTTATAAAAGCATCGATTTTCCCGGTTGATAATAAATGAAACCCAATCGCAATAGATGATTGTTGTTTTTCCTTTAATGCTTTGGTTGGATGCTCGTGGTAACCAATTACTTCAGGAGCATGTATTAAATGCAAATTAGGTGATGAAACTTTGTACTCATCTAAAAGAGGTTGTACAATTGCTTCATCACCTATACAAAATATGTTTACTGGCTCGATAGTATTGGACATAAAGAGTTGAATACCTTTCACCGCTTCAAGCGGTGCAAAATCTCCACCCATCATGTCTAATCCTATATTCATGCAAGTAAGCTACTTAAATAAATTGATCTAAAAGGTTATGCTTTCAATGGAGCTTTTTCAGCAACCAATTTACCTTTATAGAACAACTTACCTTCGCTTACATGTGCACGATGGCGTACATGTGTTTCTCCTGTAGTGCTATCTTTGCTCAAGGTAACTTCTTGTGCAACATAGTGTGTTCTTCTCTTAGCACTTCTCTGCTGTGAATGTCTGCGTTTTGGATTCGGCATTGCTCAATTTTTATTGTATCAAAAAAAACTTATTCTAAATCTTTAAATTTTTCCAACCCTTCCCAAAGGGTAGGAGTATCTTTTTGTGCTTCTTCTTCCATCTTCTTCAATTTCTCCAGCACTTCTTTATTGCATTTCGGTCCACCAATTTCTTCGGGTTTACACATTTTTTGCAATGGTAAACTTAAGTTGATAAACTCATAGATCCAGTCAGCCAGATGTAAATGACTTTCGCCTCTACTAATATAATATACATCTGGATCTTCTTCCTGCTCATTCATTAGGTTGGGTTCGTCTACCATTTTAACAATGATATTAAACTCATCCCACAATTGAAAAGGGATACCATTTCCACATCGATCACAGTTTGATTCGACCTTTCCGTCGATATCAAATTTCAATAACATAAAGCCCGTTTTTTTATCTAAGCTTAGCTTGATATTGGCTTCACATTTTCTGAAATCCTGCTCACCATAAGGTAAAAAGAACTGATCATCTACCCTGTATTCATATACATGAATTCCCGGCTTCAAACCCACAAAAGCGATCTCAAATTCGCGCCGATTACTCATATCCACATTTTAAGGATTTGCAAAGGTAGAAAAAAGCCCTGAATTTGCCAAAGTAAACAAGAAAATACCCAATTAAGCTTTCGGCAACTATATCTTTGCTTATTCTTAACCAATGAGTTTCTCCATAATTATTCAAGAAAAACGGATTAAAACCAATTTTTGGCTCATAATCGGGTCATTTTTAGTGTATTTGATAGGGTTTTACCCGGATTTTGTGGAAAAATGGTATTCCGTTGGATTTTATCCACTTTTTTCAAAATCACTCAGATTCTGCACTGGATGGCTGGGATTCAGTATTGGAGACCTCCTATATATAGTCTTGGGTGGATGGTTATTGATGCGTTTGTACAATTTCATTAGGCTGGTTTTACAAAACGGAATTAGTTGGATGCTTTGCTTTAAAGTGGCAGGCACATTAGTAAAGTGGATTTGTATTATTTACATATGGTTTAATCTTTTTTGGGGTCTTAATTATCATCGACAAGGAATAACTCATCAACTCAATATTCAAAATGACCAATATTCTAAAGAAGAAATCAAATTGCTTACCAATGAGTTAATTGAGCAAACCAATTTTTATAGAAAAGCAATATCCACCAATGAACTGCCTGTTTATACATTTGATAAAATTAAAGATGAGGCGATTCAGAGTTATTTTTCAGCCAATGTATATTACCCTTTCTTAAAATATCCATTCAATAGTATTAAAGAGAGCAGTTTTAATTCAATTGCAGATTATGTTGGTTTTTCTGGATATTATAATCCATTTACAGGAGAAGCACAGCTAAGAACGGATATACCATCTATTTTACTGCCATTCACCACCTGTCACGAAATTGCCCATCAATTAGGATATGCGAGTGAAAGTGAAGCTAATTTGGTAGGTTTTTTGACAGCTTCAAAATCCAGGAATCCATATTTTCAGTATTCTGCATATCTCGAAATGTTGAATTATGCGCTGAGTGAAGAGTTTCTTTTATATGCCAGAGATAGTAGTTTTAATGATCTGGAAGCGGTAATACAATATAATAAAAGCCATATTGACACATTGGTTAAAAAGGACAGAAAAGAAATCAGACAATTCTTTAACCAAAGAAAAAACAAAATTGCACCTTTAACAGCTGATTTATACGATCAATACCTGAAACTAAATAAACAATTGGCAGGAATTAACAGTTATGATGAAGTAATTGGCTGGTTAATTGCATATAAAACAAAAAAGGGAGTGTTATAAAACACGATACCGATTTTCTATGAATAACATTTTTAAATTAATACTCGCATTGTTGTTTACCGTTGGCTTTGGCTCTTTGGGTGGCATATTTACTATTGCTGAAATTCCTACATGGTATCAAACACTTATAAAACCAAGCTTTAATCCACCTAACTGGTTATTCGGGCCAGTCTGGACGCTACTTTATACATTGATGGGAATTGCATTGTGGCTGGTTTGGAAATTGCCTTCTTCAACAGACCGTAATTGGGCTATCGGTATTTTTATGATTCAATTTGTATTAAATTTTTTATGGTCAGTTATATTTTTTAAATACCATTTATTGGGCTGGGCATTATTAGAAATATTACTGATGTGGATCTTTATATTGTTGACAATACTTTTTTTCTGGCAACATTCAAAACTGGCAGCTATACTATTAATGCCTTATTTATTTTGGGTAAGTTTCGCAACCATTTTAAATGCTGCGATTTTTAGATTGAATTGATTGACCCTTAAAACTGGTTCTTCCACATCATGCTCTCAATTGGCTTGTCGGGTTGCCCACTGTATTTAGCATTTTTCTTTTGGTTATAAGCAGTTCCAATTTCTCCATCTACCGGAAAATAAATTAATTGCCCAATCGGCATTCCTTTATATACTCTTACAGGTTGTTTGCAAGATATTTCTAATGTCCAGTTACCACAAAATCCTACATCACCTTTACCAGCAGTTGCATGAATATCAATCCCTAATCTACCAGTAGATGATTTGCCTTCTAAAAACGGCACATGGGCATGTGTTTCGGTATATTCTTCGGTAACCCCTAAATAAAATCCGGATGGCTCTAAAACAAATCCATCATCTGGTATTTCGAAATACTCAATCTTATTGTGTTGCTTAGCATCCAGCACTTTGTCTACATAAACTGCCAACCATTTTCCTAAATGCACATCATAACTATTGCTTCCTAAATCGGCTCTATTGTATGGAACTATTTTAATAGTTCCCTTGTCAATTTCTTCTAAAATACGCAGATCGCTTAAAATCATTTTAAATTCTTTTATGATGGAATTGCAAATAAATTGTAATTCTGCAATATATAAACGCAACTACCCAGCTTTGCCAATCAATTATCAACAAAATATTAACGATACTACACAATTAGCCCTTTGGGAGATCAAAGAAACTGAATCTTTTTTCCTCCAAAAAGTACCTCTACATCAGCCAGTAAGCCATCCCCATAAGCGATTACAGCATTTAGCAGGTAGAAATTTGCTCCAATATTTGTTTCCGAATTTTCCTACAGCTTTGATTGAAATTGCAGATACCAGAAAGCCATTTTTGCCAGATGAACAATTCCATTTCTCTATTTCTCATTGCGGCAATTTTGCGGCAGCAATTGTAAGTGAAACTTGTAGAGTAGGAATTGATGTTGAATTGATTACAACCAGAGTAGATAAAATCAAACATAAATTTCTTCATCATAAGGAATTAAAAGAATGGAAGATAGATGAACTGAGTGATCAAAAAAGAATTGAAACACTCACCTTATTATGGAGTTGTAAAGAAGCGATGTTTAAATGGTGGGGAAGGGGAGATATCGATTTTAGTGAAGTAATGCGGATTGATGCAAGTGATATTGCTGAAAAAGGGATTTTAAAAGCAAGGTTCATGAAAAATGAATTTGACCAGGAACTAATACTTAACTATCAATTGAATAATAATCTAAGTTTGGTGTGGGTGCTTACTTAAATTAATCTGCAATTCGATTCCTCGTTTTAGTTACTTGTTTCAGCAATTTCAGTAAAGCTTGTTTCATATGGGTTTTCAATAATTGCCCCATTGTATTTGCTTTCAAATATTGATCATTGTGAAAATGTTCTGCTAAAGATATTTTAAGTTCATTAATTTTTTCTGGTTTTGAAATAGGATCATCATCCATTATATCCAATAGCTCTTTGATTCTATACCTAGAGGAAACCAATCTAAATGTCATCATCGTTTTTTCTTCGGCCTGGTATTGTTCAATGGATTGATTGTTCAAATGCTTCATTACAATTTTCACCAATTGTTGATTCTCTTTAAAAAATTGGGGGAGGTACAAATTTTTTCTGCCTTCATAGGATTGCTGATCAAAATCAATTGCCCTGATTCGATATTGAAAATCTTCAATATCAGGAATAATATTCACCACAAAATTATAGGAACGCATATCACCCAATAATTGCACAAAACAACGTTCATTGAATTTTACAAACTCTTTAGCCAATCTGATCTGATTGGTTTGCTTACTATTTAAATAATCAGCAATAAAAACATCTCCAGGAATTCCAGGAATATGTTCTTCAATTAAGGTTTCTTTACTGGTGAAATAAGTCATTCGGTTAGGAGAGAGCAAGTGTTCTAATTCTAATCCATAAACCCTGCTTGCATCTGCCTGTTTAATATAATAATGATCGTAATTGTCATTGAACTTATTTACTATTCTAATTCTAAATGGTTTGCTGTTACCAAAAAAACAATAATCTATTCGAGCTACATCTAAATGATCGATATAGCTCATGTCTCCTTCCGTTTTTAAAATAGCATATACTTTAATTAAACTCTCTCTTAAGAATTTCCATTCATGTAAATCATAGGAAACCTTTTCCCAAGCTGTGTCTAACCCATGCTTATCTTTTAATGGAACGGTGTAAGTAAATTTTTGTAAATCACTGTAGGCGAAAGGCAGTTTTACTTCTCTGCCATATTTCACCAAATACTTTCTCAGATCATCCTTAATGGGATATATTGGTTTCTTCCTTGAGGGATGCACATTTTGCCCACTATGATTGATATGGTCAATAAAATTAATCAAGTAGTAAAGATTCGTTATCGTCTTCTAATAAATTTAAGTTTACTGCATCTGCACCAGCAATACCTTCTACTGAACCCTTGATATGAGCTGCATTCAACAATATTTTATCGAGTTGTTTTTCTCTGGCTTTCCATAACTTTTCCATAGCATCTCTTTCTTTTTGAATGCTTTGTCGCATACTTCTGTACCCTTCACTAATGGCTTTCCATTGCTCACTGAATTCAGAGCCAATTAAATAGTCGTATAGCATCACCATTTTGTCGCCTTTGTTTTCCTGGCTTTTCTTTGCATCTGCAATCTTCAATAAAGCATTTCTTAGCAAAGCCGCAACACTCTTTACTTCGGATAGCGTACATATATAAACACCTTCCTTCTCGCCAAAGCGGTCCATATCTTTTGGCAAAGTTTGTGTTACAATCACTGCTACATCTGCACCAAAATGACGCATGTCCTTCTTTAATTTTTCAATCCATTCATTGGCAAAATCTTTGGTTCTTTTACTTTCATAAATAATCTTACCAGATTCATTGCCAAATTGATTCCGTACAATCTGTATACAATCTGCTCCTCTAACACCTTTTCCAACTTCTTCTATTTTATCGAATGGGAAACAGCTTTGTAATAATTCTTCTAAATGCAATTCCTGTATTTCTCCTTGTAATTGCATGCTGCCTTGTTCGGCTTTTCGCTTCATTTCTTCAATGAGCTTATTTTGATCGTCCTTTTGTTTCTCTAATTCTTTAATTCTTAAAGTAAAATCTTGTTCTTTTAAACTCAGTTTAGCTGCTTCTTCTTTCATCAATTGTTCTTTCAGCTTTTCTCTTTCTTCCATTAATTGACGTTGAACAGCTATCTGCATTTCCTCCTCTCTGGTCTTTAATTGTTGCTCTTTCTGCAAGTATTCCAATTCTTTCTTTCTCGATTCTTTCAATTTCAATTCATTGTCTGCAGCATTTTGTTGCAATAATTTTAATTGATTTTCATAATCGGCCGCCATTGATTTTCTAATGGATTCCTGCATTTCGGTTTGTAAGCGTTTTTTCTCCTGCTCCAATTGTACCTGTGATTCTATTTCTTTCTTTTTTTGCCAGTCCTGCATTTGACCCCTTAATTCTTTCTGGATCTCATCACGCATAGATTCACCTGGTTCAAATTGATGATTACAGTTAGGACATGTTATAATAAAGCTAGACATATGGTATTATTAGACCATGAAGGTATTGAAATTACTTGCTCGAAAAACATCCTGTCAATAGATGCTTTATAAGTATAAATTGGTGAATTTTTGGAGGGATTGATTACAATTCAAACTGAATTCTAAATTGGTAAAAATTAGTTTTCCCAATTAACCCTTTGCTATCTAAATTACCTATTCCAAAATTGAACTCATACCTGAAATGAATATTTGGGTACCAGCTTAATGCCGTTGTAAATCGATTGAACCTTCCGCCATTGATGAGTGCATCTGTTCCATTGGTATGTGTATATCGAGTTCCTAGTTCAAATGCTCCATACCCAGATCCTTGTCTGAATTTAAAATTTTTCTTTGGAATAAGTTTTCCAAGGTTTCCTGTTGTTTTATTGTATCGTCTATTCTCTCCAGTAATAAACCAGCTACCACCTAATTGAATGGTATTGAAATTGGGATTTCCTACAGTTGGGCTATTAACACTGGTTGTAATATACTCTCCTAAAAAAGAAATCGGTCCTTTAACAAAAATACCCTCAAGCGTAAATGAATTAGCTCCCAGGGCATTGAATGATCCTGTGCTAATATAAGACGGTGCAGTATTTGCTTCAGGCTTGGCTTTATAGGTTAGTTTGCCATCCGTTGCATCAGTGTATCTATAACCCATACCTACATGCAATAAATTTCGATCGGATTCATAAACGGGTAAACCTGTAACTCTTGCAACAAATTGTGAACCATTGTTTTCAAATGTTTTGCCTGTTTCCCAATAATTGTTGAAATAGCCAAGGGTATATTGCATTCTTTGTTTTAGCACAACATTTGAATATCTAATACCGATATTTCTTTGTCGAACAAACATAGGAGAGCCGGTACTTCTTTCTGTAAACATTCCTTGTGTACCTGGTGCAACATATTCTAAACCTACACCTTCTTTTTGCTTGCCAATGGTAAACCAACCTGCTTTACTACTAATAGGTATATCAATATTCCAATCGATCAATTCAAGGCTTTTTTTCCCTTCTGGGGCGTCTAAACCATTAAAATTGGCACTTACCATATAACGCCATGGGGTTTTATTTTTCAGAAAAAAACTTCCCGTAATAATAATTCTATCTCCTCTAAATTCTGTGCCTGGGTCTACTTTGCCAACCTGTTGTATATTGTTGTTATCCTGTGAAAGAATATTGTGATCAAGTAAAATAGCCAGCCCAATATTCATAGTGAAAAACTTATTCTTAATTTGATTCCACTTTTTGGCCGATACATTTGGAGCTGTTGTTGCGTTTGCCTCTCTGATGACCATGGCTGTATCATCGAATGTTTTAAAAATATCTTGGGCTTGAGCCACTGATGTAACCAGCAATAAAACGATGATTAAAAAATAGGCTTTGAACTTTATCGAATTGAGCATACGCTTGTTTGTATATACTTGCAATTTATCAATTTGTGACCAGTAATGAATAATTTGAAGAAAATGTTTGATTCAAATTTTAATTTGATACTAATTGGTCTTGTTCAAAAGACTTACACCACCTTCGGCGTAGTATATTTCTCCACCTTCGGCGTAGTATATTTCTCCACCTTCGGCGTAGATTGGATTGTCGGCTGCACTTCGTTTCGCCGACTTCCTAAGAGGGGGCTTACTCAAGCAAAAAGTTCTCACTTGCTTCGCAAGTAGGGACTTTTTATGCGCCCGACCTGAAGCAAGCTTCGGCCGTGCCCATAAAAAAAGTCCCGCACTACGTGCAGAACTTTTTGCTTGTGCCCGAGACTGGATTCGAACCAGCACGCCGTTTCCAGCACCACCACCTCAAGGTGGCTTGTCTACCTATTTCAACACCCGGGCTAAAGAAATGCAATATTAGAAAATAATCATTACATACGTTCTGGTACTTTTATACCTAATACCTCCATTCCGGTTTTTATTACCTGAGCAGTAGAAATGGCCAACATTACACGAAGGTTTTTCTTTTCATCATTCTCTGCATTGGCAATGGAATGCTCATTATAAAAGGAACTAAATGTTTTTGCCAAATTATATATATAAATAGCCACTTTGGAAGGATCATGTTCCAATCCAGCATCAATTAACACTGTTGGAAATTGTTCCAACTCTATTAATAATTCTTTTTCTAGCGGGAATAGCTCTATTGAAGGATCAATTTTTTCTAATTGAGTTTCAGCTCCGATATTCATCTTACGCAGAATGCTTTTTATTCGAGCATGTGTGTACTGAATAAAAGGGCCTGTGAAACCATGAAAATCGATACTCTCTTCCGGATTGAATACCATTTTCTTTTTTGGGTCCACACGTAATAGGAAAAATTTTAACGCGCCAATTCCTAAAGTTTCATATAAGTCAATTCTTTCCGATTCAGTAAAATCATTGACTTTGCCTAATTCTTCAGTTTTTTGCTTGGCAATCGCTATCATTTCATCTACTAAATCATCTGCATCTACAACAGTACCTTCTCTGCTTTTCATTTTACCTGTAGGTAATTCAACCATTCCATAACTTAAATGAAAGATTCCATCCGCTGAAGGAAGTTGTAATTTTTGGCAAATCAATTTCAAGACTTTAAAATGATAGTTTTGTTCATCACCTACCACATAAATACTTTGATTGGCATTAAACTCTTTTTGTTTTTGCTCAGCTAAACCAATGTCCTGTGTTATATAAACGGATGTGCCATCTTTTCTGCGTACCAATTTTTCATCTAATCCATCTTCAGTTAAATCAATCCAAACACTTCCATCTTCTTTCTTATAAAAGACTTTACTCAATATTCCTTTTTCTACTAAATCTTTACCTAACAGATAAGTATTGCTTTCGAAATATGTTTTATCGAAGTCGGTACCGATTTTTGCATAAGTAATATCAAACCCTTTGTATACCCACTCATTCATTTTCTTCCACAATTCAATTACCGCAGGTTTTCCTTCTTCCCAATCAAACAACATTTGTTGAGCAGCTAATAGGATAGGTGCTGATTTTTCTGCTTCTTCCTGTAGAATGCCCTGGGCTTTTAATTGTTCAACTTGAGTTTTAAATTCATCATTGAATTTTACATAATAATCTCCTACAAAATGATCTCCTTTTTTATTGCTCGTTTCTGGAGTTGCACCATGAGCAAATAATTGCCATGCGATCATACTTTTACAAATATGAATCCCTCGATCATTAACGATACATGTTTTAACAACTTTGTTTCCGGTTATCTTTAATATTTCAGCAATACTTCTGCCTAGAAAATTATTTCTTAAATGTCCTAAATGCAAAGGTTTGTTGGTGTTAGGAGATGAGTACTCTACCATTACAGTTGAACCATTATTTGGTGTTGAGCCAAATGTTACGTTGGTATAATTGTTTGTTAAAAAACTCAACCAAATTGAATTGTTAATGGTCAAGTTTAAAAAACCTTTTACCACATTAAATGCAGTAAATAACTGTCCATAATGGTTAACCAAATAAGTGCCTAATTCATTTCCAAGCTGATCAGGAGATTTCTTTAATTCTTTTACAAATGCAAATAAAACAACCGTATAGTCTCCTTCAAATTCTGGTTTAGTTAAATTAACTAAAATCGATTTTGGTTCAATAGTATAGTTGAATAATGCATTTATACTTTCTGCACTTGCTGCTTTTATTTGTTGAGTAACACTCATATTTATAACCGTTTCGGGTGGCAAATCTAACCAATTAAGCGCTACCTTCGTCTCCAGTTATGCAAAAGCTGCATTTTTTTATTCGCAATTTGATTCTTCAAACGGTTGATTTGTTTTATCCGCTGTTTCGCCGTTTCATGCCCTTACAAACTTTCAGGTATGCAGCTTGTGGTGGGTTTAATACCGTTTTAGACATTAGTTTATTTTTTATTGCTTATAATTTTATCTTTTTAAAACAACCAGTTCAAATTGGTGGTTTAACAATTGCTGCCCACATAGCATCTTTTTTAACGAGTTTCTTAGTGACATTTCCAATAGGGTTTTATTTAAGCAGGTATGTAGTTTTTCAGGAAACAAATGTTGCCAAAGCCCAACAATTGGGTAAATATTTTATGGTAGTATTGAGCTGTTTGATTTTGAATTATTTATTTCTGAAAGTATTTGTAGAAGTGCTTGGATGGTATCCAACCCCTTCCAAAATAGTGACTACTTTTTTTGTTGTAGCATTCAGTTATTTTTCTCAAAAGAATTTTACTTTTAAAGCAAGCAAAGATCTGCCTTAAAATTGTAGTCGAAAACTTCCGAAAACACCAAAATCGTTGAAATTTTGTCTGATCAATGCTGGATTGGTTCTGGCATATAAAGGATTTATTCTCCATACCAAATCAATTCGAAAATATCTAGCAATATTATCTAATCCAGTTCCAAATTCGGTATAAAAATCACCTCTTAATGACCTGATACGATAATCACCAAAATCGGTTCTGTTTAATGCCCTGCTATCTAAATCTAGATTACCCCAAACTGTTTTAAAATTCCAGAATTGTCGAATGGGCGACTTTCGCATAAAGGGCAATAAATTCAATAATTTCTTTTCAATATTGTGTTCTACACTAAGTCCAACAAATCGATCACTGAAATATTCAAATCGATTCATTAAATTGAAACTCTCTTTGTTGTAATAGTAGATTTCATTTCCTGGATGTAATTCGAGTAACATAAAGGGCAAGGCTGTTTTAGACCATATTTTCCCACCATATAAATTATAGTTGATCTGGCCAAAACGTGGAATTCTAAATTGCTGACGTATGCTCAGATTTAGTTTATTGATATTGTATTCGCCATTTAGTAACCCTTTAAATGAATGTCCATAACGCATTTCATAAACGGGTTGATTAGATTTTACTTTAAAATCTTTTCTATGTGAATGAATAACTCTTTCTCCTGGTGCATACCTGAATTTTAAAACGATTTCCGAATTGATGATTGGATTATCTGATAAAGCCCTGGTAGATGGCAAAGGGTCGTAGGTTCTATAATCTATTTTGCTAAAAAAACTATTCAATGAAAAACTTGACGGCCATTCCTTTCCAAACCCAATTTTATATTCTTCTATTCCAATGAACTTTTGCGAAATATTTGGCCTCCGTATCAATTGACTAAATAAATTATCAGTAGTAACATCTTCATCGTTAAACTTGATTTTTCCATTATCAAGATCATTGATGTAAGACCCAAATACAGACCATCCCTTTTTATTGGGGAATCGATAATTAAAATCGAATTTTCCTTTTACTGTTTGATCTCTTGTTCCATAAGCAAGGTAAGTATGGAATCGCCAATTTTTACTGAATGAATCTGTTGTTCCTAAATCAAACCTTAATCGCAATCTTTCAATGGGGTTGCCACTGATCCATTTATACCAAGGGCCAATTTCAAACTTCCCCAATTTCTTATAACCACCAAAAACAAATTCTGCTCTTTGAGCATATTTTTTAAATACTGGTACCGATTTAAGCGTATCGATTAAAACTAAAATCTTTTGCTCGTTGATGCTTAAAGGTTCTGTTCTATTTTGATTCCAATATTGTCTATCAACAATAGCAGCATTTTCATGCAAAATAGATTCGTTTTTATTTTTATTGAGTTGAAGTTTTTCAGATACTAATCTTGCATCCAAATTTATATTGGAATAAATTTTTGTTTTTCTTCCGATGAAAGAAAATTTATCCTTTTTTAATGGAGAAACTTCTGCCACAAAAATATCTTTGGCAAATACCCATCTACTGCTATCGATTAATTTAAACTCCTGAGAAATGGAAAGTCGTTTTACAAAATTGATATTAGCAGCTTCTGAAACAGCTAAACTGATTCTTTGAATAGCCCATGTTTTACTATGTATCCAGCAATCTCCACTAAAAGTATTTTCTCCAGCTGACTTTGGTGTAAAAATTAAATGAAAATATTGCTGATTACCCAATTTTATTGTATCTGCTCCTTTAAAGTTGTAATAGCGGTCTGCCACATTACTCAATGGGCTAATAAACTCTTTCCCAAACAAAGTCAATTCATTTTTATATACATTTATTTTTTGGTTGATGCCATTAATAAATTGCAAAAACGATTCATTCTTTAATCCATGCGTTTGTTGGGCATAGATTTCTTCTCTATTCGATTCTGGATTGTTATTGTAATAATTATTGGAAAGGGTTTCAGTTAAAAAAACAGGTAAAAACGGTTTATCTTCTGATATACTATCAATATTATCCAACACAAAACCAAAGGGCTTCATTAGTTTTATATTATTGAACTTTTCCTTTTTGATATTATTTAAATCAATCTCTAATTTATTGTACAAATTATAAGAGTATGCAGGTATTTGTTCGGGATTGTTTTTCGGCTTATTGGTTACTATATTTTTCCACCATCTTAGTCCTTTATTAAATTTAGATTTAACCTGTACCTCGCTTGACAACTTTGTTGCTCCAATAAATAGAATGAGGTTACTGCTATCTTTCTTGTAGTTAAATGGAATTATATTAGGCAAATAACCTACATAATTCACCACCAAACTGTCTATTTTTAATGGAGAAGTCTTGAGTATAAAATTGCCTGCACTGTCTGAATTAACCCCAAATCCTGCTTTTCTCCATTGAATACTGGCAAATGGTACCGATTCTTTAGTGAATGAATTGATGATTTTACCATTAATAGTAGATTGAGAACAGACTATTAAGGGGGAAAAGAAACATAAACAAATAGATATACAAATGAAAACAAGCTGCTTATTCATTGCTAAAATGACCCGAATTAGTGCCCGAATGTAGTTCAATCCCTACAAAATGGCTTAAAAAATGGCTTAAAAAATCAATTTATGACAATATTTCATTGAAATAACGGGTGGCATAATCATTGCCATACCCATTCTAGAAAAAATAAAAATATGGGAAAGATAATTGGAATTGACCTTGGAACCACAAATAGTTGTGTTTCTGTAATGGAAGGGAACGAGCCTGTAGTAATAGCCAACGACGAAGGTAGAAGAACTACCCCTTCTGTTGTCGCTTTTTTGAAAAATGGCGAACGTAAAGTAGGGGATCCTGCAAAGCGTCAGGCGATTACTAATCCTCAAAATACCATTACCAGCGTAAAACGTTTTATGGGTCGTCAGTTCGACGAAGTAACTGAAGAAATTAGCCATTGGAGCTATAAAGTAGCCAAAGGCGATAATAATACTGTTAGAGTTGCGATCGACGATCGTTTATATACCCCACAAGAGATTTCTGCAATGATTTTGCAGAAAATGAAAAAGACCGCTGAAGACTATTTAGGTCAAGAAGTTACTGAAGCAGTTATTACTGTTCCAGCTTATTTCAATGATGCACAACGTCAGGCAACCAAAGAAGCTGGTGAAATTGCTGGCTTAACAGTGAGAAGAATTGTGAACGAGCCAACAGCTGCGGCTTTGGCATACGGTTTAGATAAAAAACATGCTGATCAAAAGATCGCTGTATTCGATCTTGGTGGTGGTACTTTTGATATCTCCATTCTCGAATTAGGTGATGGAGTTTTCGAAGTAAAATCTACCAATGGAGATACCCATTTAGGTGGTGATGATTTTGATAAAGTTATCATGGACTGGTTGGCTGAAGAATTCAAAAACCAAGAAGCAATTGATCTTCGTAAAGATCCGATGGCTTTACAGCGTTTAAAAGAAGCTGCTGAAAAAGCAAAAGTTGAATTGAGTTCATCTGCGGAAACAGAAATCAATCTTCCTTATGTTACTGCGGTTGATGGAGTGCCAAAACACTTAGTAGTAAAATTAACACGTGCTAAATTTGAGCAATTATCTGATAATTTATTTGCTCGTTGTTTAAAGCCTTGTGAAGCTGCATTAAAAGATGCAGGTTATTCTATCACTGAAATTGACGAGATCATTTTAGTAGGAGGTTCAACTCGTATTCCTAAAGTACAAGAAATAGTAGAAAAGTTCTTTGGTAAAAAACCTAATAAAGGAGTTAACCCTGATGAAGTGGTTGCAGTTGGTGCAGCTATTCAAGGTGCTGTTTTATCAGGAGAAATTAAAGATGTATTGTTATTAGATGTTACTCCTTTAAGTCTTGGTATTGAAACAATGGGTGGAGTAATGACAACCATGATCGCATCTAATACAACTATTCCTACCAAGAAAACAGAAGTATATTCTACAGCTAGCGATAATCAACCTGGTGTACAAATTCATGTATTACAAGGTGAGCGTCCGATGGCTACACAGAATAAGAGTTTAGGTATGTTCAACTTAGATGGAATTCCTCCATCTCCAAGAGGCGTGCCTCAAATTGAAGTTACTTTTGATATTGATGCCAACGGTATGTTGCATGTAAGTGCAAAAGACAAAGGCACTGGTAAAGAACAAAAAATTCGTATCGAAGCAGGAAGTGGTTTGAGCAAAGAAGAAGTAGAGAAAATGAAAGCTGAAGCTAAAGCCAATGAAGCGACAGATAAAGAAGCAAGAGAAAGAGTGGAGAAAATCAATCAGGCAGATAGTTTAATCTTCCAAACAGAGAAGCAATTCAAAGAATTTGGAGATAAAATTCCTGCAGATAAAAAAGGTGCAATTGAAACAGCATTAACTAAATTGAAAGAAGCTCATAAGAATCAGGATATCCCAGCAATTGATGCAGCTATGGCAGAAATGAATACTGCTTGGACTGCGGCTAGCGAAGATATCTACAAAGCTCAACAAGAGTCAGGTGCACAACCTGGCGCTGAACAAGCTGGCCCACAGGAATCTGCTCAACAAGCCAATAACGATACTGTTGAAGATGCACAGTTCGAAGAGGTTAAATAAAATTTCAATGTATAATGTAAACGAGGCTTCAGTGAAAACTGGAGCCTTTTTTTTATCGAATGATCACAGTACCTAATTGCTTGGTAATATCTCTTTCGAATTCTTTGAGCTGTTTGTGTAACTCAATAAGTTTGATCTGCTCTTCGTAACTCGCATGTTCCATATCGCGTTGATTGTCGTCGAACATTTTTTTGAGTTTGCGCAATTTGAAATAATTCATACTCATTATTGCGTCGTTTACCGAAGTATCTCTATTCAGAATTTTCATGCCTTCCATGATCTCGTCCCAACGAAGACTTAACTCAAATGGAAACATTGTAATGCTGGTAATTGTATTTCTTATAAAATCATCTTCATGATACAACATTGTTTTAGATGTTGGTTCTAATCCTTTATTGTACCAGTCTTTGTAAACATTCATCAATTGTTCCAATTGTGAATTTTCAAATTGAAAATGTTCCATTTCAGAAAAGATATAAGCGGCAATGGTAGTGGTTTCATCAAATGGTTTTAATCCATGATCCAACAAAACCCGTAGAATATTTTTCTCGTATTGCTCATCTTGTTGCAATAGGGTAGCAGTATCATCCCATTCAGGATTGTTTTGCGCAGCTCCTGATTGTGCATCTTGTTGAATAAAATTGGCTTCTTCGAAAGGAAGCTTTTTTTCATCCTTGGCAATTTTATCGCGTTTGTATTTATTAACCAGATTGGTAAATCCTGTTTCATCAATTTTTAAAATAGATGAACATTGCTTTATATAATCTTGTTGCTTGGTAAAATCTTCGGCCTTATTAATTTTACTGAGCGTCTCTGCAATCTGATTAACGATTCCACTTTTTTTATTTACATCATTGCCTGCTTCTTGCAACAACACTTCTAATTGAAAAAGAATAAAATCTTTTTTAGAAGCTGCTATGAATTGATTGAATGCAGTAGCACCTACTTTATTTACATAACTGTCCGGATCTTCTTTGTCTGGAATCAATACCAGTCTTACGTTTAAGCTTTCTTCAATCGCTAAATCTAATCCACGCAACGCTGCTTTAACACCGGCACTATCGCCATCATAAATGATGGTAAGGTTATTGGTATATTTCTTAATTAATCGAAGTTGTTCAACCGTCAGAGATGTTCCTCCGCTTGCTACTACATTTTCTATTCCTGCCTGATGTAAACTCACTACATCGGTATAGCCTTCCACTAATAAACATTCATCAGCTTTATCAATGGCCATTCTTGCGAAGTAAGATCCGTATAGAATTTTACTTTTACTATATACTTCGTTCTCTGGGGTGTTAATGTATTTTGGACCACGATCTGATTTGCCAATCACCCTTGCTCCGAACCCAATCACTTTTCCGCTATTATTATGAATTGGGAAAATGATTCTCGATCGATAATTATCTACCAATTCATTATTCCGATTAGCAACTAAACCTGTCTTGGGTAATAGTTCTGGGTTGAATTGATTTTGTAATAATGCTTTAGTTAAACTATCTCTCTGTTCGGGATTATAGCCTATTTGAAATTTGCGAATTACTTCTTCTCTAAAGCCACGTTCTTTTAAATAGGAGAGTGCAATATTGGTTCCTTCATCTGTCTCAAATAATTGATCAGTAAAAAATTGTTGTGCGAAATGATTGATAGCATGTAAACTATCAGCAATTTGAATTTGTTGAACCTGCTCTGCTGTTTTTTGTGTCTCTTCAACTTCTATATTGTATCTCTCTGCTAACCATTTTAATGCTTCTACATAGGAGTATTTTTCATGCTCCATTAAAAAGGTAATGGTATTACCGCTTTTACCACAACCAAAACATTTGTAGATTTCTTTAGCTGGAGAAACAGTGAAAGAGGGCGATTTTTCGCCATGAAACGGACATAAACCCAGGTAATTGGTGCCTCTTTTTTTGAGTTTCACGAATTCACCCACTACATCGATGATGTCGATCCTATTGGTAATCTGCTGTATCGTATTGGGTGTGATCATGCTTTATTGCTGGGCTGCTAAATTAAGATTTAAGCAACCAATGGCTAAATAAATAAATTATTTGCGCATTTTTAACCAAACTATTTACTTTTAAGGATGCTAAAAAAAGAAAGACAAGCTTATATCATTCAGCAGATAAATATCCATAATAAGGTATTATCCTCCGATTTAGGCAATCAATTAAACGTGTCTGAGGATACCATACGCAGAGATTTACAGGAATTAGCCGAAGAAGGCAAGTTGATTAAAGTACATGGGGGAGCATTGGCCAATTCCTTTCATTTTACCATTGAAACCAAGAATGTTTACAATATTTCAGCAAAACAGATCATTGCTCAAAAAGCAATAGAACTCATTAAAGATGGGATGCTGATTGTTATTTCAGGAGGAACAACCATGCGGGAAATGGTGAAATTATTACCCCCTCAATTGAACGCCACTTTTGTTACAGCCAATGTGCCCATTGCTTTGGAATTGCTGGATCATCCAAATGTAGAAGTGATTTTTCTCGGAAATAAATTATTAAAGAGCGCCCAAATGGCTGTAGGAGCAGAAGTAGTGCTTCGCTTATCGCAGATCAAAGCTGACCTTTGTTTATTGGGTACTAATAGCATCGACCCTAATTATGGTATCACCGATTTAGAATGGGAAATCATAGAAGTGAAAAAAGCCATGATTGCTTGTTCAAAGAAAGTGGTTTCATTGGCAATATCAGAAAAACTAAATACTGTACAACATTTGCAGGTTTGTACTTTAGATAAAATTGATGTTTTGATTACTGAATTAGCACCTGAAGATGAACATTTATTGAGCTATCAAGTACCAGGAATTCAGGTTTTATAATATGTACTTATTACACTTCTACGCAGGTTCTTGCAGAAAACCGCGAGTCATGATCATTAATTTTCCACAATTGAGTTTTTATTTGAAAAAATATGACCATTGGTATTGTTAATATCATTTTAACATATAGTTTTACTTGAGTATTTTCTAAATTTTGAAGTTGCGTTTTTCTGCGGTTTATTGTATTTGACACGCAACTTTTTCAATTTTCGAAAAACTAACCCAAAACTATTTAATGAACACAAATTAAAGCTATGAGAAAACGAGTTTTTCTACCTAAAGTAGCAATGCTACTATTAGTGTTTTTGCTTCGATCCTTTGTTAGCACAGCACAGGATAAAACCATCACTGGTATTGTAACTGACCAAACCGACGGTACACCATTACAAAGTGTATCCGTAAAAGTAAAAGGTTCTGGAGTTGCAACACAGACTAATACATCAGGTTATTTTTCTATAAAAGCTAGTCCAGGGCAAACCTTGGTATTTAGTTTTGTAGGATATAATACCTATGAAGAAAAAGTGGGTAATGGAGCTACTATGAATGTAAAAATCGGTAATGACGACAAACGATTGAATGAAGTGGTTGTAACCGCTTTGAATATCAAAAGGGATAAGCGTTCATTAGGATATAGTACTGCAGAAGTGAAGGGTGAGGAAATCGCTGCAGTAAATAGAGAGAATGTATTTACTTCTTTAGCAGGTCGTATGCCAGGTGTTACTGTTACGCCAACATCAGGTGCGGTAGGAGCTTCTGCACAAATTGTATTAAGAGGTTTTAACTCAGTTGGTTTGAGCAATCAACCCTTGATTGTGGTGGATGGTGTTCCATTTAACAATGAAACTTTTAACCAGGGTAATTTGGTTTCTGATAAACCAAATAGAGATGTCGATTACACCAATAGAGGCGCAGACCTTAACCCAGAAGACATTGAAAATGTTACTGTATTAAAAGGGCCTGAAGCAGCCGCTTTATATGGTGCATTGGGTGCCAATGGTGCTATTTTGTTTACTACTAAAAAAGGTAAGCCAGGAAAAGGAAAAGTTACTTATGATTACAATACCCGTTGGGATGTAATCAATGAGAGTAGAATACCCAATACCCAAAGAGTGTATGATCAAGGTAATAATGGTGTTTTCGATGTAACAACTCGATCTACTTTTGGGCCTAAATTTCCTGCTGGCACTCAATTTTTTGACAATGCACAAAACTTTTTTCAAACTGGAAGATTGGAAAGGCATAACCTTTCTTTAGAAGGTGGTGCAGATAAAACTTCTTATCGTTTTAGTGCTCAATACACCAATCAAAAAGGAACCAGTCCTAATACCGATTTTAAACGATTGAATATGCGTTTGAATTCTAGTACCCGAATTTTAAATAAGATAGATGTAAGTTCTTCTTTTGCTTATTTTAATACAGTGGTAAACAAACCCATTCGTGGACAAGATGGTTTGATGACTGCATTATGGCAATGGCCAATTGATGACGATATCACCAATTTTTTAAATGCAGATGGTACCAAGAGAAGGGTTAATCCTAGCTTAACAGTGAATGATGTAGATAATCCTTATTTTGATGCCAATTATAATAGAAATACTGATAGAAGTAATCGATTAACAGGTTCATTGAATTTGAATATGGATGCTACTAGTTGGCTACAATTATCCGCAAGAGTAGGTGCCGATTTCAGTGCAGCAAATGGAAATAACTTTATTCATCCTAGTTCATCACAATCAGTGGTTTCAGGTGCTGGATTGAATAGAGGTAGAATTGAAAACTACACTAGCAACGATCTATTGTTAAATTATCAATTTGTAGCTTCAGTTAAACAACAATTTGGCAAGTTTAAAACTACTTTAAGAATTGGTACAGCTTTAGACGATTATAGAAGATTTACTTCATCTCAAAGAGGGGATAGTTTATTTATTCCAGACTTTAATAGCTTAGATAATACCAATCCAACTTTTCAACGTTTACGTCAACGTGATTTAACAAGAAGAATCATGGGTGTATTCAGTGAATTCTCTGTAAACTATGATAATTTAGTTTACTTCACAGTTGCTGCGAGAAATGACTGGGCTTCTCCTTTACCAGAAAAAAACAGATCATTTATTTATCCTTCTGCAAGTTTATCTTTTGTAGTGAGCGATTTGAAAGGTGTGAAAGATGCTACAGCTAGCTGGTTGGATATCTTTAGATTGAGAACTTCATTGGCTGCAACCAATCGTTTTCCAACACCTTATCAAAATCAGGCAGCTTTCTTAGCTCAAACAACATCTGGTGGTGGATTTGCATATGACTTTTTTGCGCCAAACCCTGAATTAAAACCAGAACGTCAAAGTACTTATGAATTAGGTTTTGAAGCTAAGTTTTTAAAGAATCGTTTAGGTATAGATTTCGCTTATTATAATACTACTATTAAAGACCAGATCGGTCAATTATTGCGTTTAAGTTATGGTTCTGGATTTGTATTGAATACCCAAAACTTTACCGATACCAGAAACTGGGGTACTGAAATTCAGTTAACAGGTGTTCCTATCAAAACTAAAGATTTGGTTTGGAATGTTACATTGAATTACAATAGAACAAGAAACCAAGTGTTGAGAATGCCAGCTAATTTACCTGAATTCTATGTGTCAGATAATTTTGTTTCTGATTCTAGGGGTTCAATGTTTAATGGCGGAACTACTACATCCATTGGTGGTAGAGAATATTTAAGAAACAATGCCGGTGATATTATTATTGATCCTGCTACAGGCTTCCCAATCATCAATACCAAATACACTCCAATTGGTGAAAGAAACCCCAATTTTACATTGGGTATCAATAACCAAATTAGCTATAAGAACTGGAGCTTCAGTATGCTTTGGGATTATAGAAATGGTGGAGATATTTTTAATTTGAATGAATTGTACAGAACAAGAAGGGGTTATAGTGAAAGAACTTTGGATAGAGAAACACCTAGAATTTTTCCTGGTGTGTTGAATGATGCCAATGTAAATTCAGCTAACCCAACTAAAAATACCATTTCAGTTACACCAATGTTTAGAAGCAATTATTGGGGTGCTGTGTTAGAACATGAATATGTAGAGAAAAATATCAATTGGTTAAGATTAAGAGATGTAACCCTCACTTATAATTTACCGAAAGCAGCATTGGCAAAAACCAAGTTCATTTCTGCTATGAGTATTTATTTTACTGGTACAGATTTGTTCTTAATTACCAATTATTCTGGAATAGATCCATTGACCAATGCCAATACACCTGCAACACCTGGAGTGGGAGGATTTGGATTTGATTATGGAACCATTCCATTGCCTAGAACATTTTTAGTTGGTGTAAGGGCTTCATTTTAAATTGATACAACTCATTAATTATGAAAAATATGAAATCTATAAAATTTATCTTACTGGCAACCATTATGATTACATCATTGGTTAGCTGTAAAAAATATTTGGAGGATGCTTATTTAGATCCAAATAGACCGACGTCACCCAATGTACAAACCATGTGGGGGCCAATTGCCAATAACTGGACAAGAGGTGTTTTCTTCGACTCTAGATTTGTTGGTGCCTATACACAGAATTTTGTTAGTTCTGGTGTGAATAATGTTTGGGATAGAATGTCATGGGATGGCAATATTTCAAATGGAACAGCTGGTGGTGAAATATGGCGTCAACATTATTGGGCAGTAGGATCTACTTTAAGGTATATGTTTGATGCAGGCAAAGCATCTGAAAACTGGGATTATGTTGGAGCAGCGTATGCAATGTTTGCCTATAGTTGGCAGACTGCGGCTGATCAATACGGAGAGTTAATTGTAAGCCAGGCATTTGATGCTACAAGATTGACTTTCGATTTCGAATCTCAATCGGAAGCTTACAAATTAGTTGATCAATATGCGGATAGTGCTATCAAATATTTACAAATGACTGGCACTAAAGTTACACCAACAAGTTTATTACCTGGTGATGCCTGGATGTACAATGGACGTCAAGACAGATGGTTACGCTTTGCTTACGGTGTAAAAGCAAGAAATTTTCATCGCTATAGCAGAAAATCTACAGGATATTCAGCAGATAGCGTAATTAAATATTGCAATTTGTCTTTGCAAAGTGCACAAGATGATGCCATGTTTAAATTTGCAGGTGGCATTTCTGATCAATCAAATTTTTACGGTCAATTAAGGGCAAACTTGCCAGCTTTTAGACAATCTACTTTTGTTGCTGATTTGATGAATGGTGCTACTGGTACTCCATTTGCCGGAGTGCAAGATCCTAGAATTGGTACTTTGTTATGGCCAAGCCAGGATGGTATTTATAGAGGAGTAAATCCAGTTGTTGGTGAAACTGCTCTTCCAGCAGCCCAAAGAGTTCCCAACCCTTATGGTAGAACCACTTTAGATGCTGTATTAACACCAACTCAAGATACCGGGAGATTCATTTATAGAAACACTGCGCCAATGCCTGTATTAACCTATACTGAAATACAGTTCTTAAAAGCAGAAGCTGCATTTATTAAAGGTGACCGTGGAACCGCATTGGAAGCATATAGAAATGGGATCAATGGACATTTTGATATGATCGAGCAGAATTTTCCTGCAACAACAGCTGATGGTCTCGCCAAGAGACATACAGCTACTTCACGTGCTGCATATCTTGCAAATCCAGCCATTGTTCCTACCAATTCAGCAAACCTAACATTGGCCATGATCATGAACCAAAAATACATTGCCTTGTATTTCCACGGTTTCCAGGAAACATGGGTTGATTTGAGAAGATACAATTATGGAGGTGCTGCTTATCCTAGTTTTGTAGTTCCATCCAATGCTAATTTATCACCTGATAACAATAATAAATTAGTCAATAGAATGCGCCCTCGTATGCAGGTTGAATTTCAGTGGAATGCTGAATCACTTGGTAAGATCGGCGGTTTAGAAATTGATTATCATACCAAACCAGTATGGTTCCAAATCCCTTAAATTAATAAACATGAAAAAAATATTATCATATAGTATATTAATGATTACAATGTCTGCGCTGATCGTAGCTTGTACAAAAGATAAGTTGCTTGAAGTAAGGGCTGAACAAACAATTGAGGACAAGGATTTGGCTCAGGTAAGGTTCATACATGCATTGTCTTCTAATGCAATTAATACTGTATCACCAGTTGTGGCTGCTACAGCACCTCCTGCAATGAATTTCTTTGTAAATGGAGTACGTTTAAATGCCATAAGTTCTGCATCAGCCACTTTTACAACCGCTTATGGTGGGTCTTTTCCTGGAACAGCAATTGCTGTAGCAGGATCAGCCAATGGAAACAATGTATTTGATTATGCTGTTGTGCCTGCAGGTGCTTCTCGTGTAACCGGTGCAATGTTTCGTTTAACTGGTGCAAGTGCAGCGGATTCAGTTGTGTCAACTTCATTGAATTTTGAAAAGTCCAAAAAGTATACAGTGATTGCAGCTGATACCATTCCAAATCAGCGATTCTATGCTTTTGAAGATGTATTTGTAACCCCGGATACAGGAAACTACGCTTTTAGATTCATCAATATGGCGTTGAATATCCCATCTGCTGGTGCAGCACCAACTGCCATTGATGTATTCTCTAGAAGAAGACAAGCTAATTTAGTATCGAATATTGCCTATAGAGGTGCTTCAACTTTTGTTGAATCCAGAGTTACTAATTTATTCAACGGAGTTGCTACAACTACTGATACGTTAGAAATAAGAGCAGCTGGAACAACTATTCCTTTGGTTCAAATCAATGGATTCTTTCCAGTTAGAACTAGGGTATATACCTTTATTGCACGTGGCGTTTCAACAAGTGTAGCTCCAAGAAATTTGAATGTTGCAGGATTTTTGAATCGATAATTTAGGTTTCCTAATAATTACTTAAAACCTCCTTCGGGAGGTTTTTTTTGGCTCAATATTTGGTATATTGAATAATCATTATACTTCAATTATGAAAAACACACTATTACTACTGCTTTTGATTGGTATAAATAGCGTAAAAGCACAGGTTACACCAACCCAAATCAAACAACACCTGGTTACGATAGATAGTTTTTATCAATTATCTCCTATTGAAAAAGCCTATTTACACACCGATAAAGATTGGTATACACCAAATGAAACCATCTGGTTTAAAGGGTATGTGACTGTGGAAAATCAATTGTCCGAATTGAGTAAAGTGATTTATGTGGATTTACTCAATAGTAAGGATAGTGTTGTGATAAAAACCATGTGGAAGCTTAATAAGAATAGTTTTAAAGGCGACATTTCATTGCCTGCGATATTAGTAGAAGGCAAATATAAATTGCGCATTTATTCGATGTGGATGTTGAATACACCAGAAATCATTGATGAAAAAATCATTCAAATTCTTTCTCCAACACCTGCTATTGCCAATAATAAAACCAATAACAACGCCAATAAATTTAAAGTATATCTATTTCCTGAAGGCGGTCATTTAATCAATGGATTAAATAATAAGCTGGCTATTAAAATAACCGATCGAGAAGGTATTCCAGTAAATAACGCAGCCATTAGTTTAGAAAACGAAAACGGAACAATATTAAAATCAATTCAACCATTTCATCAAGGGATGGGAAGTCTTGAGTTTATTCCCGACAGAACCATCAATTATAAATTAACAGTAAAAATAGATGGGGTAAAATATATCCCGGATTTTCCGGCAATTGAAGAGAAGGGAATTACTATTCAAGTAAATCCATTAAACAATTCAAGAATTTTTTATACTATTAACAGACAAGAAAATACAGAAAAAATAGTTCCTGAAGTAATTGTAATTGCTCATATGAACGGGGTAAGTTTTTATGCAGAAAAAATAAAACTAGAAGAACTTAGCACTGGAGGAGCTATTCTAAAAAAAGATTTACCTCATGGAGTATTATCCTTAACTGTTTTTAATGACAATATGATCCCTTTAGCAGAACGCTTAGTATTCATTAAAAAAGTTCAATCCATTAATCCTCAGATAGTTTTAGAGAAAACCAATTTGCAGGCAAAAGGAAAGAACACAGTGAGACTTAGTTTTCCAATAGATAGTGCGAATGTTTCTGTTTCAGTTGTTGCTGCAGAACAATCTGTTTCTTCTTATACCAATAATAATATAGCCTCTTATTTTCTATTAAGTAGCGAAATCAAAGGCTATATCCATGAACCATCTTATTATTTTGCTGCCAGCGATAGTACTCATAATGCAGCCCTAGATCTATTAATGCAAACACAGGGCTGGAGAAGAATTACCTGGAATGCTGTGCTTAATAAAAAATTGCCTCCACTCAATTATTTTATTGAAACAGGTATTTCTGTAAGAGGTGTTGCTGTTCCAACTGACTATCAAAAGATTTTGGCCAATGAAGCGAAAATGAACATGATCTTAAAAGGAGATGACTCCACAACAATTATTGCTGAAGCGCAATTAATGAATGGTGGGAAATTTGCATTAAATAATTTAGATTTTAGAAAAAAAGCGAAGATTTATTTTCAAGGAACAAAACTAAATACTAAAAACCCGGCTTTGGATTTAACAATTTCTCCAAACTATTACGACTCCCTCAGTTTTGCAAAAAATAGTAAATTATTTTTTCCTCCAACCGATACAACGGCCAGTTCAATCAAAAATAAAATCATTGGTATTTATTACGATAATCGACTGGTGGAGACAAATGGTATGACACTTGGAAATGTAACCGTAAATGCAAAAACGAAAACAAAGGAACAAAGACTCACGGAAGAATATGCAACAGGATGGTATCAGAACAGTGATTTTACTTTTGCCATTGATAGTTTAACCGGTTTCTCCTCTATTTGGCAGTATTTGCAGGGCATGGTACCTGGTCTTAATGTAAACGGCGATATGTTTAACCCTACTGTAAACTTTACCAGATTTGAAGGGGGCATAACAGACCCTGCATTATTATCTGAATCTATTTATGAATCTTTAAATACCGTAAACGGGGAAGTAAAAAGTAGAATTGCATTTTTTATCAATGAAATGCCTGTTTCTATTGACAATGTAAATAGTATTAGTCCTAGAGACATAGCTTTGGTTAAAGTAAATAGAACACCCAATGTAATGTCCAATGCTACAGCAGGAAGTATGTTTATTTATACCAGAAAGGGGTACAGTAATAATGGATTTAAGAAAATGGATAGTCAATCTATTTTAGGATATAGTGTTGCTAAGGAATACTTTTCTCCGGTTTATGAAACAGAGGAGTCAAAAATACAGATCGATAAAAGAAGTAGTTTATACTGGAATCCAAATCTTAGAATCAGCAATAAACAAAGTTTATTTAATTTTTATACAAGTGATAGAACAAAAAAGATAAAAATCATCGTAGAAGGATTTGATAAATTTGGAATTCCTATTTGGGCAGAAAAAATTATAGATTAATTATCCCTTCATTATCAAAAAAGTAATTACTGCACCTATAATTACAGCAATCAGCACTTTATTGTTTTCCCAGATTGCTTCTCTTTTTCGGTCGGAGAAGTACTGTTCTATTGCATGAATCAAAACTTTATCCTTTTGAGCAAATTTCAACCAGATTGTTTTGAAAGCTGCTAAATTCTTGTACGACAAATACTTCAAGCTTTCTGTTTGTTCTTGAAACAAACTCATTTTGAAAGCTGAATTTGGGTTAAACAGTTCCTGGTTTTGTTCAGATAACAATACAAGAGATTCATTTAACAACCAATCCTGATTAATAAAAAACTGATTTTGTGATGCACATTGTTTATTCAATTCTTTAGCTGCAAGAATTAATTCTTCCGGACTTGAATAGATTTTAAAAATAGTTGTTGATTGATCAAACCAGATTGTTTTATTGTACTCCGCTCTTTTAACTCCATTGGATAAAGTTTCATAAGCCTTTTGAACCAATTGAAATTTGGCTGCTTTTATAGGGTCGTTATTGTTTTTATCCGGATGATATAGCAATGCTCTTTTACGATAGGCTTTTTTTATTTCAAGCCTACTTGCATTAAAATCAACTCCAAGCAATGAATAGTAATTATCTTGAGGCATTGAAGTGTTCTAACTAAGAATGGGTTTCGAAATTAATATCATCTCCATCTAAAAGCTCACGTTCTATTTCTTCCATTTGTACAATATCCCATGCTTCGGATTCAGTAGGTGTGATATTGAGCATTTCTGCAATTTCAAATTCCTCTAATTGTTGATCTATTTCTTTCTTAAGATTGCAAATAACAAAAGAGGCACTGTTTTCATAAAATTGCTGCTGTAATTCCATTAACAGTTTTGCAAATTCTTGATCAATCTCTTCAACAGATTCCATATTTAACACAACATTTTTAACCGGCTCATGCAGCAGTTTTTCGCATATTGGAATCAATGTTGCTGCTATATTGGCAGAAATACTGGCTACAATTGGTGTTACAACGGTAAATTTCTCCTTGGTATCAATTTTGACTTCCATAATCTGATCGTGAATTAACAAAGTGTGTATAAATGACCTACAACTTCACTCAAAAATATTCGTTATAATTGTATAAATCCAAATTTAGATTATGGATAATAATTTTTCAGCACAGGTTAAAGAGATTATTTCCTTTAGTAGGGAAGAAGCCCTTCGTTTAGGAAATGACTTTATAGGAACAGAACATCTATTGCTTGGATTGATCCGCGATGGAGACAATACTGCCATCAAAGTACTTAAACAGCTCAATATAGACCTCTATGAGCTTCGCAAAGAGGTAGAATTAGCTGTTAAAGACAAAACAGGTAAGAATATCGCTAATATCAACAGTTTGCCTTTAACAAAACAGGCTGAAAAAGTGATCAGGGTGACCGTTTTAGAAGCCAAAGCTTTAAAAAGTCCCTTGGTTGAAACGGAGCATTTGATGTTGAGTATCTTAAAAAACAAGGAAAATATTGCAACACAAATATTGAATCAATTTGATATTGATTACGATTTGTTCCGCAATGAGATTGGCATGGTAGGAACCACCAATCCACCTCCAAGAAGCGAGTTTCCTGACGATAATGACGATGATTTTGATGAAGAGAAAAAAGGCTCTGGTTATCAACAATCTCGTTCTGGTAAACAAGCTCCAGGTGCTGCTAAAAGCAAAACTCCGGTTTTGGATAATTTCGGCAGGGATATCACCAAATTAGCTGAAGCAGGCAATCTTGATCCTATAGTAGGCAGAGAGCAGGAAATTGAGCGTGTTAGCCAGATTTTAAGTAGGAGAAAAAAGAATAATCCAATTTTAATTGGAGAGCCTGGTGTGGGTAAAACCGCGATTGTAGAAGGTCTTGCCTTAAGAATAGTTCAACGTAAAGTAAGTAGGGTTTTATTTGATAAGAGAGTGATCTCATTGGATCTGGCTGCATTAGTAGCTGGTACCAAATACAGAGGTCAATTCGAAGAAAGGATGAAAGCCATCATGAATGAATTAGAAAAAAACAGAGATGTGATTTTATTCATTGATGAAATACATACGATTGTTGGGGCTGGTGGAGCTTCCGGTTCTTTAGATGCTTCAAATATATTCAAACCTGCATTAGCCAGGGGCGAACTACAATGTATTGGTGCATCTACTCTGGATGAGTATAGAATGCATATTGAAAAAGATGGTGCATTAGATAGAAGATTCCAAAAAGTATTGATTGAACCACCAAGTGTGGAAGAAACGATCATGATCTTGAATAATATCAAATCGAAGTACGAAGATTTTCACAATGTTATTTATGGCGATGATGCTATTGAAGCATGTGTAAAATTGAGTGACCGATATATGACAGATCGTTTATTGCCGGACAAAGCCATTGATGTAATGGATGAAGTGGGAGCTCGTGTTCACTTAAAAAACATCAATGTTCCAGAAAGTATTGTTGAACTAGAAAAGAAAATAGAAGAGGTTAAGAACGAGAAGAATAAAGTGGTTAAAAGCCAGCGTTTTGAAGAAGCTGCTTCTTTGCGTGATACAGAAAAAAGATTGGGCGAAGAATTAGAAAAAGCAAAAGGCCTTTGGGAAGAAGAAAGTAAACATAAGCGTTACCCAATTACCGAAGAAAATATTGCTGAAGTGATCTGCATGATGACGGGAATTCCTGTGAAGCGTATGGTGCAAGCAGAAACCGAGAAATTGCGCAGAATGAGTGAAGACATGCGCAGCATGGTGATTGGTCAGGATGAAGCTATTAACAAAGTAGTCCGTGCCATTCAGAGAAATAGGGTAGGATTAAAAGATCCTAAGAAACCAATTGGTTCGTTTATTTTTCTAGGCCCTACTGGTGTAGGTAAAACCGAATTGGCCAGGGCATTGGCCAGGTATATGTTCGATTCAGAAGATGCGTTGATACGTATTGATATGAGTGAGTACATGGAGAAATTTACGGTAAGCCGTCTGATTGGTGCGCCTCCAGGATATGTAGGTTATGAAGAAGGTGGTCAGTTGACAGAAAAAGTAAGAAGAAAACCTTATAGTGTTATTTTATTAGATGAGATTGAAAAAGCTCATCCAGATATTTACAATATTTTATTGCAAGTACTAGATGATGGTCAATTAACTGATGGCCTTGGCAGAAAAGTAGATTTTAAAAATACCATGATCATCATGACTTCAAATATTGGCGTACGCCAATTGAAAGAATTTGGAGATGGTGTTGGATTTGCCACTGCAACCAGAATGCAAAATGCCGAAGAGAATAATAAAGCAGTAATTGAAAAAGCATTGAAGCGTACATTCTCACCAGAATTCTTGAATCGTATTGATGATGTTGTGGTCTTTAATTCTTTGACCAAAGAAAATATCTTCAACATTATTGATATTTTGATGACTGGTGTTTCTAAGCGTTTACAAAACCTTGGGTTCTCTTTAGAATTAACAGCGGACGCAAAAGACTTTATTGCTGAAAAAGGCTATGATGTTCAGTTTGGTGCTCGTCCTTTACATAGGGCGATTCAAAAATACTTAGAAGATCCTTTGGCTGAAGAGATCATGAAAATGACGATCAAGCAAGGCGATGTTTTGGTAGCTGATCTTAATAAAGAGTTAGGTCAACTGACTTTCACTTTCAAAGAAAGAGTTGAAGAGGAAGAAGCTAAAGCAGAGTCTTAAACGTATTCTACGATACTGGTAAACTTTTCAGCATCGTAGAATAGAAAATAAAATTGACCGGTAGATAAATTCTTTATTGAATGAATCTATCGGTTTTGTTTTTGTGGACCCCAACGATATGATTGGATATCTAAGCCTGCTAAATCCAACACTCGATCTACAACAGTACCTGCCAATTCTTCAATTGTTTTTGGTAAGCTATAAAATGATGGAGTAGCAGGGCAAATGATGCCGCCAGCCAAAGTAATGGTTTCCATATTGCGAATATGGATCAGATTATAAGGAGTTTCTCTGGCCAATAATATTAATTTTCTTCTTTCCTTTAAAATTACATCGGCTGCCCTAGTGACTAAATCATCGCTAATACCTGCTGCAATTCTTCCAAGCGTACCCATACTACATGGCGCAACAATCATAGTATTGTATTTGGCAGATCCTGATGCAAATGGAGCTGAAAAATCGTTTTTCTCATAAATGGGGAAAGGATATTCTGTATATCCATCATTGCCTAATTCTGTTTGCCATACATCTTTGGCATTCTTACTCATCACCATTCCAACAGATTCATATTGATCCTTCATCAATACTAATTTGTCTAAGATCATTTTAGCATAAATAGATCCACTGGCACCGGTAATAGCAATAATAATTTTGTTGGACATAATTTAATAACAAAATTACTAAGGAAAGGTTAAGTAAGTACAAAAAAATACCCTCACTAGGAGGGTATTGTGCTGTACGCTGTTTAATAGGGAAATTATTTATACATGATCTCGTAATACTCATGAGCCATACGATTGCTATCAAATTGGAAACGTACATCCATCATACCATTTTTCATGATCTGTCTCCAAGTGTCAAAATTATCGTAATACATCGGAATGATTTGTTGTTCCAATATTTCATAGGCTTTATTCAAATCATATTCGTCCTGATCGTGTTGAGACATATTTTCGTAATCGGCTTTAGGAACAACAAAGCCATTGTTTCCATGATTGATGAATTCTGGTATCCAGCCATCATCAGTTGAAAAATTCACAGCACCATTCATAGCCGCAGTCATACCTGAAGTACCTGAAGCTTCTCTTGGAACCCTAGGATTGTTCAACCAAACATCTGACGCTTGTTTTAATCGCTTACTTAAAGCCAATTCATATCCGACTAATACCGCAACATTTTTATAATTTTTGCTCAAATGAACTAAATTATTGAATTGTGATATTGCAGGGTAATCTACTGGGTAAGGTTTTCCTGCCCAAATAATTTGAACTGGGTATTTAGTATTGCTAAGCATTTTTTCGAAACGCGCCATATCGTAAGTGAGCATATCTGCACGCTTGTATCCTGCAAATCGACGAGCCCAAACAATGGTTAAAACATTCGGATCGAAAACTTTACCTGTTTGATCGGCAACAATTTCAAAAGCTCTTTTCTTTAAAAACTTTTTGCGATCGTCATATACAACATCATCTTTTGCCTCCATTGCTTTATACATCTGTTTGTCCGACCAGTAATACCAATTCTGTGCATTGGTAATAGATGTAATTGGGCATATACCTTCATAGTCTTTCCACATCTCTCTGCTAACAACACCATGTAAAGCTGATACGCCGTTTGCTTTACGAGCAAATCGAAGTGCTGCCAATGAGTGATTAAATTGATCGTCTGTAATTCCAGTAAGTTTTCTTACTTCATCAATACTTAAACCACAGAAGTAGCTCATTTTATGACACAAATAAATATCGTGTTTTTCATTGCCTGCTTCTTCTGGAGTATGTGTGGTAAATACCAAACGTTCTTTTACTTTTTCTACACTCTTGTATTTATTCAATAAATAAAATGCAGAAGATATACCATGCGCCTCATTCAAATGATACACATCTGGATTGAATGACAACTCGTCAATCAATTTTGCACCTGCAACTCCTAACAAAATAAACTGCGCTACTTTGGTGGCAACATTGGCATCGTATAATCTATGTGTGATGGTTTGAGAAACATAATCGTTCTCTGGTAAATCGGTACTTAATAAAAAGAGAGGAGCACTTTTAAATGTTTCAGGATTTAAATAAAATGCTTTCACCCAAACCGGATGTTCATGAATTAATATTTGAAATTTAATTCCAGTATCTTCTAAGAAACTGTAATTTTTTTCCATGAATGTTACCTGTAAAGTCTGATCCTGATTTCTTGCTTGATCATAATATCCATATTTCCATAATATTCCAACACCGATCATGTTTTGTCTTAATTCGTAAGCGCTTCTCAGATGAGAACCTGCTAAATAACCCAATCCACCGCTATAAATTTTTAAAGGTTGATGTATGGCGAATTCCATAGAGAAATATGCTGCTTTTTTAGCATATTGTTCATTGATTGCATAAGGAACTTGGTAATTTCTAAAACTCATAAGTATTTGTTTGGTTAACTATTCTCGGTGCAATATAAGAGAAAATAGTAAAAATGTAATTTTTACACATTAACATAGGTGGATAAACCTTTATGCAAACGTTGACTATCGATTTTTGGAGAGTTTTTGTTTGGGTTCTTTCTTTTTAACAAAGGAATCATTAAAAAAACATTTGATTCCACGATGATTTCCACAACTGCCTTGTTCTTTTAAAGTGATTTGATTTCCTTCAAAAATAAAATCAATGATACAAGGGTCTCCATTTTCATTAAATACACCACTATTGGGCTTTTTCATTTGAAGATTTCCTTTCAGCTCTCCAATACAAGCACCTTCATTTCTTTCAAAGTGTATAAAAAATGAGTAATTATTTAAGTCCTTACCATCTCTGATAGAAACATAATTCTTTTTGTCTTTCACATAATCTCCACTGAATTTATTTTTCTTAGGTAAAGTATCTAATGGATTGATCACTTCCGACTTTTTTGGGTCTTCATTTGAATCATTAATAACCACCATAAAAATACCAACATCATTGTATACCCATCCAGCTCTTGAAAATTGTATCTGATTATCTTTACCCATTTTTTCTTTACTAATCAAAAATGTTGGCTCTTTATTAATTGATAATGAATGCGCGTATTCATCGTTGTAATTGTTTTGCAACAATTCTTTAACGCCAAGGAATTTATTTTTTTTATCTGTTACAAATACAACTAACTTTTTTAATTTTTGCTGTGTAATCAATACTAAATAGTACTCTTCTTTTTCTTTTTCGATCTTACCGATAGGATGAATAATAAATTTTCTATTTTTCCCAGTTACGTTGGCGAATGCACTATCTGGAAAAAATTGCAAGAAAGCTTTAATGCCAATACTCAGCGTATCTGCATTTTTATCGATATTGGTATCGCTTATAGAATAGGGTAGATTAATTGGTTTGAAAATACCAAAGAAGTCTTTTTGTTTTAATGGCACATCACCCGAAAAGTCAATTTGCTTTTCTTTGCAACTAAAAATGAGTACAATCAAGAATGCTCCAATCCATTTATTCATACCCGAATATTTGTAATAAAAATACACTTATTAGTGGCTTTGCCCATTTTTTGTTTGTTAAGATGGCTGAATAAATTTAGATTTATCCCAATTATTAATAATGAGGAAACATCCAGAAAACTCTTTAAGTGAAGTCCATGAGTCGGTTGATACCACTTTGCCTAGAAAAGGCTTTAAAAGGGTATTGGCTTATATAGGACCTGCTTATTTAGTAAGTGTTGGTTATATGGATCCAGGAAATTGGGCCACCGATTTACAAGGTGGAGCGCAATTTGGATACAAATTGATTTGGGTATTATTAATGAGCAATTTAATGGCCCTTTTACTACAAAGTTTAAGTGCCAGATTAGGTATTGTTAGAAGAAGGGATTTAGCGCAAGCCAATCGGGAAGTGTATCCTCCATTGGTTAATTTTTGTCTCTATGCTTTAGCAGAATTGGCCATTGCAGCATGCGATTTAGCTGAAGTTTTGGGAATGGCCATTGGTATCCATTTATTAACTGGAATTCCGATTGTATGGGGTACAGCTATCACTGTATTGGATACTTTTCTTTTTCTATTGTTACAACAATATGGGATTAGAAAAATGGAGGCTTTTATTATTGGACTAGTAGTGGTGATCGGCGCTTCATTTTTGGTGCAAATATTGCTTGCACAGCCTCCTATGTTGGAAGTTGCCAAAGGGCTTATTCCAACAAAACTCAATGATAAGGCTTTATATATTGCAGTCGGAATAATTGGCGCTACTGTGATGCCACATAATTTGTATTTACATTCTGCATTGGTTCAAACCAGAAAAATAGCTCCTACAAATGAAGGCATTAAAACTGCCCTTAAATACAATTTTATAGATAGTACGATTGCATTGAATGCTGCCTTTTTAGTGAACACAGCCATTTTGGTATTGGCAGCTACCGTATTTTTTAAAACAGGTAATACACAGGTTGCCAAAATAGAAGATGCGCATAAACTATTACAGCCTTTATTGGGATCTGCTTTGGCTCCAATACTTTTTGCAGTTGCTTTGATTGCTGCTGGGCAAAGTTCTACATTAACAGGAACGCTTGCAGGTCAAATAGTTATGGAAGGTTACTTACAATTAAGAATTAATCCTTGGTTGAGAAGATTACTTACCAGATTGATCGCTATTGTGCCAGCTGTTTTAGTTATTTTAATTTATGGAGTAGATAAAGTAGACGATTTATTGGTATTTAGTCAGGTGATTTTAAGTCTTCAACTGGGCTATGCAGTAATACCATTAATTCATTTTGTAAGTGATAAATCTGCCATGGGAGAGTTTGCTATTGGTATTTCAACCAAAATTTTTGCCTGGTTAGTTGCAGCTATATTGATCATTTTGAATGTGAATCTGGTTTCAAATGAAGCCAACGCCCTATTGAGATCTTCCATCGGAATAGTTCCCAAAATTTTCATTGTAATAGCTATTCTGGCCTTTATTTGGCTATTCCTTACAATGACCTTTTATCCAATCCTTAAAAAAAGAAAAGTTGCCAAAGAAGCTTTGTTACATGGCGATGCTCCTTTATTGGAAGATTTAAAAGTCAATCAAGTGAACAGTATTGCTATTGCATTAGAATTTTCACCTTCCGATGAAAAATTAATTGCACATGCACTTGCACAAGGGAATGAAGAAGTATCCTATGTTTTACTGCATATTGTTGAAAGTGTATCTGCCAAATACCTGGAAGCTGCCAGTGACGATGCTGAAACAAGAAAAGACAAAGAAAGACTGGAATCTTATGTGAATCAATTATCCCAAAAAGGGTATCAAGTAAAAGGTATTTTAGGATACCATAATCGGGTAAATGAGATTGTAAGAATTGTCAAAGAATCAAATGTAGATATGCTGGTAATGGGAGCCCATCGTCATGCAGGTCTTAAGGATTATATTTTTGGTGAAACAATAGAAGATGTACGCCACCAGTTGGCAATTCCAGTATTGATAGTCAATGTTTAATGCAGCATAATTCTGATTTTTTCAATATATTTGACCTCCCTGAATCACTAAATAAAAATAGAATGTCGCAGAAAATTAAAGTAGCAAATCCAGTAGTAGAATTAGATGGAGACGAAATGACCAGGATTATCTGGAAGTTCATCAAAGAAAAATTGATTTTACCCTACTTAGAAGTGGATATTAAATATTACGATCTTGGAATGGAATATCGTGATGAAACCAATGATCAAGTTACCATTGATGCTGCAAATGCAATTAAACAATATGGTGTTGGTATTAAATGTGCTACCATTACTCCCGATGAAGCTCGAGTTGCAGAATTTAAACTCAAGCAAATGTGGAAGAGCCCCAACGGTACCATCAGAAATATATTAGATGGAACTGTTTTTAGAGAGCCAATCGTTTGTAATAATGTTCCGAGGTTAGTTCCAAACTGGACTGCCCCAATTTGTATTGGCAGACATGCATTTGGCGATCAGTATCGTGCAACCGATTTTGTAACCAAGGGAAAAGGAAAATTAACCATTAAGTTCGAAGGGGAGGATGGTACTGTGCAGGAATATGAAGTGTATAATTTTAAAGGAGATGGTGTTGCCTTAGCCATGTACAATACCGATGAAAGTATTATTGGCTTCGCCAGAGCTTGTTTTAATCAAGCCTTAATTAAGAAATGGCCTTTGTATCTTTCTACTAAAAATACCATTTTAAAAAAGTACGATGGTCGATTCAAAGATATTTTTGAAGACATCTATCAGAAAGAATTTAAACAATTGTATGCAGACGCTGGCATTACATACGAACATCGATTAATTGATGATATGGTTGCCAGTGCTTTGAAATGGAATGGCAATTTTGTATGGGCTTGTAAAAATTACGATGGTGATGTACAAAGTGATACCGTTGCTCAAGGTTTTGGATCTTTGGGTTTAATGACTTCTACTTTAGTTACTCCTGATGGAAAAGTAATGGAAGCAGAAGCTGCACATGGCACTGTTACCAGACATTTCAGAGAGTATCAAAAAGGCAATCCAACATCTACCAATCCAATTGCTTCAATTTTTGCATGGACGAGGGGATTGGAATTCAGAGGTAAATTGGATAATAACCAGGCTTTGATTGATTTTTGTACAGCACTCGAAAAAGTTTGTGTTGAAGTTGTAGAGAGTGGCAAAATGACCAAAGACTTAGCGGTATGTATTTATGGCAATAAAGTAAATCATGGAGAACACTATTTGTATACTGAAGAATTTTTAGATGCAATTGATGCAGAACTACAAAAGAAATTAGCAAAATAAGCAACCACTTTTCAAATCAAAAAGCTGTCTCAACCGGACAGCTTTTTTGTTTCAACTATTTATGCTAAGCGCTAAACTGCCTTAAATGATGATCGAAATGTTTCCATTGACTATAGCCCCATTCTTCTTCGGTCAGTTTCCCAAATAATGGATGATTAATAGGAGAGGGGAATTCATCTTTAGCATTTACAAACTTGTCTAAGGTTGCTAGTAATTTAGTTTTTTCTATATCAAAATCACGCTCATCGGTGATAATCATTTTTTTAGCAGTGGGTAACCCTTCTTTATAAGGTGTATCACTCATGACCATTTTTTTAATATACGGTCCTAATAAAAATGAAATGATGGAGAATTTTGCAGGCCCTTTATGCAGTCCAGTCTCCACTGCTTTTCTTAAGTGTGTCATCATTTGTGGTAAATTCATTTTACCCCATTTTTGTTGACTATCTGGTGAAAGAGATTCTACCCTAGATCGAATTAATTGATGAGTTGTACTATTGTACAATGTAGGTTTAGCCATTTTTACAAAAATTGATTGCTTAAAATTAAGCAGAAATTTCCACCCAAGTATGATCGGCCAGTAACTTCACTGAGGATACAAATTGCTTGAATGGCCCAGATTGGCCCCACTCATTTGGCCCTACAAGCGATAACATATGGTTACCGTCCTTCTTCTCATATAAATGGTAAATATGTCCAATTTGAGGCTTAAAAGTGAGCTTGGCATCATAAATCATCATGCTTAGCTCTTTTCTTTTTCTTATTTCTTGTGCTTGTTTTGCTAACAACTCAATTTGTTGCCTGATCTGATCCAATTGCATATTGGTTTGATCTTCCATAGCACTCAAAGCCTTATGTTTAATTACACCTTCTTTGGTGGGGCGAATTGCAACACCAGAAACGGATGATGCGTATGGTAAAACACTCATCTGTTTATGGTAAATTTCGATATTCTTAAATGCTACTTGTGATATGTTGTTGCCTTCCTGGGTAACTTTTAAATACCCATTTGGCATTATTTCATGTAAAACATTTAAAATTAAAACCTCATTTTTAAAGAATTGAATTTGAAGTGTATATGTGTTGATAATACTTGAAATATAGGTGTCAGCTAAATCAGGGTTACTGAATGGTCTTAACTGATCATCTGGAATTATTTCATATTGACTAAAAAAGGCTTCGTTATCTAAACTTACCCAATTGGTACTAAAAGAAATGACTTTATCATTCTGCGTACTTTCAATTTTGTAATTTCCATTTTTTGGGGCTAATCCATATTCGTAACTACATTTCTCTGGAAATAATTGCCAACTAGCCAAAAAATTATACGCTTGAACCATCAATTAATACATTTATCTATCTACTAACAAAAATTGAATCTAAATGTTGAAGTAAGTAAATAAAAAAATCCCGGCAACCTGAAGCAGCCGGGATTTTTTAAATCTTTCCTTATTTTTAGGAGAAAACAAAATTACTATTTAACGTTAAAATCAACTTGCAAAGTGCCCCAATTTAAAGAAACTAAACCCTTATCTGAGATAGTATAGGTTAAGCGCTCCATAGAAGTAGATGCTGATGTAGGAGAAACATTCACCCTAAGGGCATCATCTGCTTCTTTATAACTAAATGCTCCCCATTGTTTCCAGGTTTTATTGAAAATAAGGGTCCAATCTGTGCCATTATTTATGGTAAAAAAGCCATATTTTCCTGCGGGTAATGCTTTACCATTGATTGTAACGTCTTTGCTGATTTCAAAAACTGTTGCATCATTTGCGCCGGCTCTCCATACTTTACCTTGCATTGGTTCAACATCTTTACCAATTGTTCTTCCTTTTAATGCTGGAGAACTATAATTAATGGTAATCACTGTTCCAGTTTGAAGTGTGCCTGTAGCTGTAGCTAGCGGGCTTGGTTTTTGAGCACATGCCGATCCAATTGTCATAAAAAAGAGTGCGATTGCAGAAAGAATTACTAATTTTTTCATAGTTGTATTTTTATTAATAACCAAATTGACAAAAAAAAATTGAAAAGAAGTAATTTTTTTGTTAAATGGCTAATTAATTTACTTGCACCACATCAGGTCTTCTTACCAATTGAGTGCTATATCGAAATTTTAAATCAGTGGTGAAAGTAACATTCCATTGCCTCATATTATCAATCGTTCTTGGAAAATAGAATGCTTTCAATTCCATAGTTCCAAAAACCAAATTTTCGTTTCGGGTTCTTACACCAGCTCCAATTGCACTATAAAAATCTCCTTCGAGAATTGCTTTACCAGTATTTTTTAAATAGGAGAAGTTGGCAAAACCAAATGGCGCAAACCTGAATCCAACAAAACTCCAGGTATTGTAAAAAACCGATTCCATATTAATAGTAACTCTTCCTGAAGAAATGGTTGTTGGATCTCTGGAAACTGGCAATCCATAGATACTGGAAAGCCTTAATGGATCATTTAAAAAAGTATTGAACTGTTGGGTAAAGCTACCACTTAGAAAATGTCTTAAGTACCATGTAGATGCGCCAAGCTTTCTTAATTTGGTAAATGATTCAACACTTGCTAAAAAACTAATATCTTCCAATCGTTTGTTATTATAATACCCCCCTAACTTTATAGTGTAATTTAAAAATCTGCTATAATCTCCGAAATAACTTCTTTGATAATCTGCTCCAAAATATAATCGAGAAAACTCATTTTGATTGGTCCATCCTCCTGTAAATGACAAATTAAATCCTTCAGGTATATCTTCATTTCTACCAAAACCATAAATAAAATTAGTGTGGTAAAAGTCTTGTTGAAAAATTGTATAAGTAGTGAGCAATCCTCTTAGATCGGTGTACCTGCTATCGTATTTTACAGAAGTGATTGTAGGTACATTACTAAAATCCCTATTCAATAAACGAAGTGAGATCAATTCTTTCTTTCTTGTTGAAAAATTATATCTTAAATTTCTTTTAGCACCAATGCTTAGTCCTACCCAGGCATCAATATTCGTATAACTATATTGATTGAATGTTTGATAAATAGAATCATCGATATATCGGTTAACTGTTGAATTTCTAGAAAGTTCGAATGCGCCTGTAATAGAATGATAGGGGCTAACCAACGGAAGTTCACCTCTCACATAAACAGATTTTTCTTCTCTTCTACCTGTGTTAAATGTTGGGTTCTGGTTATTGTATCCAATTGTTAAGTTAATAAAAGTCCCACTCATATTTCTTTTTCGATATTCTGCACCAAATCCAAAGCTAGGATCTCTATTTACATCAACTAAATTTTGTATTTGTATTCTATCACCAGAGCCCAATAAATTGTCATCATTCATTTCGAAAATAACTTTATCGGCACTCACTTCACTCAAACTCCCTCCAATAGGAAAAACATCTTTTGATACAATGATAATATCTACTGAGTCGGAATTGACATAGGAATCACTCACTAAAATCTTTGCATCCTGTAAAAAACTTAAATCACGCAAAAATTTATCGTTATCCGCTAGTAAATTAGGGTGTAGTGAATCTCCTTCGGTAAAAAATAAATTATTTCTAATTATCTGTTTTCTGGTACTGGTATGAAATGCATCCCCCAGATTGGTTAAAAAAGTTTTTTTGTTATTTAATGTATCATAAACAGATTTATTGAATCCGAGTTTTTGTATTAAAATCTTTCGGATAATTTTACCTCTAAAAGGAGCAAATTCCTCCTCATTTTTAGAAGCTCCATTGTCTGGCAAAATATCAGGAATCTGGTTGACTGAAACAGATTTGCCAATTTTCCCCAATAGTCCTTTTTTGTTGGCCAGGAAAAAAACAGAATCAGCAGTTGGTTTTTTTTGAGCAAATCCAGTGTTTGAAACAAAAAAAACAGCGATAATTAATATGTAAACCAAACATTTAATTGATATATTTTGCTGACTGAACATATTATGATTGTTCTTGAAATCCAGTATCGTTTTTTGGAAGGATAAACCAAATATACCCAATTATAATAGCTAGTAAGCTTGTAATTAATACAGCAATTTTTGCAATATCCTGTTCTTGATGATTTGCAAATGCAAGGGTTGATAAGAAAATGCTCATGGTAAAGCCTATTGCAGCCAGAATACCAGCTCCAATTACCTGGTACCAATTGGTGCCAATCGGCAAATTGGAGAATTTGTTTTTTATCACAAAAAAGCAAGCTCCAACAATCCCCAAAGGCTTACCAACTAATAGACCAAAAAGAATACCCCAACTATAAGTAGTATTGATTAACTGAATACTATTTATTGGAAAAATAATGGCCGTATTTGCCAAAGCAAAAACAGGCATAATTAAAAAATATACAGGAGAATGAAATTTCATCTCTAAGGATGTCAATTTATCAATTGGAATCATAAACGCAAATAATACTCCAGCAATAGTTGCATGTATACCTGAATTATACATGGCATACCATAAAACTATCCCTAGTATCCAGTTATACCATCCAAATGAAATCTTTCTCTTATTAAAAAACCAAAGAACACCCATTATACAAGCGGCAAGTAGGAGATAAAGCAGTTGTAATTGATCTCCATAAAATAACGCAATTACCACGATAGCTCCTAAATCGTCAATAATAGCAAGCGCAGTAATAAACACTTTTAATGCTAATGGAATTCTTTTTCCAAGTAATGATGCTACTCCTAGAGTAAAAGCAATATCAGTTGCCATAGGAACAGCCCATCCTGACATAAAAGGGGTTCCTTTATTGAACTGAGCATAAATAATTGCGGGTACTATCATTCCACCTATTGCAGCAACTACTGGCAATAAAGATTGCTTGAATGTGGAAAGTTCTCCATGCGCTAATTCTCTTTTGATTTCCATTCCGGCTAAAAAAAAGAAAATGGCCATTAGAAAATCATTGATAACTGTAAGAACAGAATTAGGTAGAAATAAAAATCCAATATGCACATGATGGCTTTCTGTTCCATCAAAGCTAAATTGCCAAATGCTTTGGTACCAGTTGGAAGTAGCCGAAAAATTGGCTAATAACAATGAAATAGCAGTGGTTGATAACAATATAATTCCGATTGACCTACTATCATGAATAAATTCTTTTAAAGGGTCAACAAATGTATTTTTGAAAAATGTAAGTACTGGCATAATTGTTTAACCTATTAATTAGACAATATATCAAATTTTGATTTTGGTCTTTTTGCCTGCTGCCATTTAAAACCCCTCAATTTTAAATCTTCATGATTGATTTGCCGCATTGGGTAGGTTGTGCCTTCCAAACCCCTTAAAAACAATACTCTTTGTGGTTTACCATCATCAAAAAGCACATCGATGATATCAGATGAAGATTTATTTACCCCAATGAATTTTTTATAATCGTCTTGTGCGTAATAAATATTTGCAGCATTTCCTTTTGATCGCATCTTGTCTATTTTACCATCTGTAAAATAAGCATTGATGGTTGTTCCTTTCAATTGATTAAAATAATCGCTACTGTCTAATCGATTTATTGCCATGGCATTTTCAAAAACAAATAATCTTTCTGGCTTCTTTTCTTTGATAAATAAATAAATGGTGTCTCCAGTGATTTGATTTTCTTGAGCCCAAACAATAGGAGATTTGAATAACCTAAAAACAGAATCTTTTAATGAATAAAATAAGCTATCCCCAACTGCCTGCAAGGAATCCGAGAAAATGCGGACATTAAAAAAAGCTTCAAAAAATTTATCACTGCTATCTTCTACGTTTTTATCTGTTACAAAAGGAGTTGGTTTTGTTTCTCTGATCACCGGCACTTTTCGGGTTTTCATGAAATCAGATAATTTAGCAGAGTATAAAGTGTCTGCAGTAATATAAATTGAATCGGCCCCTTGTTTAATGAGTAACAAAGGTTTTTGAGTTGCCAGTAATGAATTGGTTTTTTTATTGGTTTTAATATTATTGGCAATCATATCGAAGCCCTGTGCAGTATCTTTTCCTCTGTAAACCGCATTTCCCCTAAATTCACCCAATCCAGTAGAATCATCAAATGCCATTTCATCAGCAGTAAAAGTATAAGTACTATCATCAATGATGGATCTTTTATACAATTCCGCTTTCTTATTTTTCATATCATAAAAACCTTCTCTGGTTTTAATGGTTCTTTTTTCTTTGGTATTTAGTATAGTAGTGGGAGAGGTGAAAGTAGCAATCTTGGTTCCTGTATTGTATTGCAAGGTATCTGTAGTGATTTTATTTTCCGGATCAATCATTACCACTTTTCTTTTGAAAATCACATCTCTTGTATCACCATAATAATAACCTTCGATACTGGTCAATGTGGTTTTTTCACTCACCAATTTTCCGCCTTTCAAATAAGTCCCGATTTTGACATTCACATCATATTCCAATTCTTCTGTGGTAAGTACACCCTTGCCATCAGTCAGTTTTACTTTATTCTTGAGATAGGCTTTTTTTTCTTTCCCTAAGTACTTGAGGTATTGAGCATAAGTATGAATACTATCTGCATCATTAATATGCACGTTGCCAAATGCTTCTAAAGTATTCAATTTAAGGTTTATTACTGCGCTGTCTGCATAGAACAATGTATTCCCTTGCCTTACCTCCACTTTTCCTACAAGTGAAGTAAGCTCATTTACTGAATCGAGTTTTTGGAATTTATATACATCGGCATGAATAATATCTAAGCGATTCCCTTCTCGAATAGTTGTATCTGAATTTTGTCTTTGAGCCAATAGGATAGAAGGAGAGCCGATCAAAGCAATGATCAAGAATAAATATCCTAATTTCTTTACACTCATTGATTATTTTCTATTGGTAGAATCTGCTACGGGAGCCATTAATGGGCCTGTTTTATCTTTTTTGCCAAATACGGATATATTCACATAACGCTTAGGGTGCATACGAAGATCGTCTACTAAAATATTGGCGCTTTTGATCGTATTATTCAAATTATTGTACAAACTGGGATCATTCATTAATTTACCCATTGAGCCTTCATTTGAATTAATTTTTGCCATAATTGTATTCAAATTGGTAATCGCTGTCTTTAATTTTTCTACTGAACCGTTAATGTCAGCTTTAGAAAAATTATCGGATGCTTTACTTACATTTTCTAGTGTTTTGGTGATCTTGTCGTTATTGTCACTAAGGTTTTTGGTAAAACTGTTTACATTTTTCATTGACTGCGCAATGGTTCCAGTTTGCGCTTGTAACATTGATTCTAATGAAGCAGAAGAAGCTACCAAACTAGCAGTAGTTTTATTTACATTGGCAATAACCGATTGTAAGTTATTCTTAGTAGTTGGATCAAAAATAGTGTTGATATTTTTCATCACAGCGTCTAAGCTTTTGATGGTTTCTTTTAATTGATCAGCTACCGGAGTTAATTTATCAATTACGCCTCCTAATAATCCTGCACTTGCAGCTGTTGTAATGGTATCTCCAGACTTAAAATAAGTTTTGGCATTTCCCAATCGAATATCAATACTTGGAGAACCTAAAGGGTTGCTATTAATAACTGCTATAGAGTTTTGTGGTATTTCATAATTCCCTTTTAGCTTGATAGAAATAATGATGCTCTTTAAAGACTCATCTTCATTTTCAATATCTGCAACTGCACCAACCTGGTATCCATTTACATATACAGGATTAGATATCATGATGCCCTTTGTATCTGCATATTTTGCATGTAAATAATTTCCTGTTTTAAGAATGGTTTTACCTTTTAAAAAGTTGAACCCAAGAATCAATAAGGTAATAGATATGGCCGTTAACGCACCTACTTTTGTTTCGTTCGAAATAGTCATTGTTTTTGTTGTTATTCAATGAAGCTACAAATTTAGGGTTTCTAAATGGGTAATTTGTTAAAAATAGAATAATGAAATTATTTACGACCATTGGTATTCCCCGTATTTCCCAACTGTTTTTCTAAGGAAAACTTATATCGTTTAACGGCTTTTATGAGTACCTCGCAAATTTCATTCTGTCCTTCTTCGCTATTTAAGTAATCCTCTTCTTCTGGATTAGAAATAAAGCCGGTTTCCACTAAAACAGCAGGCATAGCCACGGCATATAATACAAATATGCCCTCTTTACGTTGCTTGGCTTCTCTACTTACTCTTCCCACTTTTTTAAACTCGTCTTCTATAGTAAGTGCTAAATCGGCACTACGCTGGAAAAAAGTTTGGGTTTTCATACTCAATAACATCATTTTCGTCGGATCGTTTTTTTCCAAATCCTGCATGGCTTTTAACGATACACTATCCATGTCGATATCTTCATTTTTACTGAGAGCATTCATTCGGCCGTTGGTTTTATCTACCGGATAGATAAATGTTTCAGTTCCACGAGCCGGGTTAGGGGTAGTCCAATACCTGTAATCTTTTACTTTTCTGGTATATTTCTTTTTCTTTTTACCTTTCCCTTTATAATAAGTTTCGGTTTTATATCCAACAAATTCACTGTGTTTAATAGGTATAGCATCATTCACATGTATACATAAAAACAAATCACCCTTTGCCTGATTGGCTATTTCTGCTTTTTTTGTTACATGATCAAAAACATCCGTTCTTCTGGTCATTACAATCTCAATGTCTGGTATAGCTTCACCCATCATTTTCTCTAACCTCAAGGCAACTGCCAGTGCAATATCTTTTTCATTGGAGTATTTTCCTCTTGCTCCACCATCACTTCCTCCATGTCCGGCATCAATAACAATCCTTTTCAGCGGCTGTTTTTGCAATGGTTTCTTGTCTTTATCTGTAAATGAGGAACAAATAAATAAGCCAAAACTTAACAAAATCAAAGCAGCAATATATCTTTTCATCATATCATTTCGTTAAAGGAAATAGAGCATATTACCCATTTACACAGTTTAGACTTAATTTTGCCAATCTGATCATGAGTAGAATCCTTAAAATTAACGTAAAAACTAGGCTGGCTATTGTTCTGACCCTTATTTTGGGGATATTAACATTTCATACAGAAAGCTCTTTTGCAGCTCCTTTTTACCAAATTGCACCCAAAAAGGACTCTACAAGGCTAAAAATAGGTACAACTCGCAAAGACAGCATCCGAAATGTGGTTGATACGTTAAAAATTTCAAAGGACTCTATCGATGCACCCATTCAATATACTGCTGAGGATTCTGGGGTACTCATCATTCCTACCAAAGAGTTTATTTTATATGGAAAAGCCAAAGTGGATTATACCGATATTAAACTAGACGCGGCAACCATTCGCTATGATCAACAAACACAATTGGTAAAAGCATATGGCTCGCGAGATTCTACGGGTAATCCAATGAGCAAACCACAATTCATACAAGGAGATATGAAATCGGTGAGTGATTCCATTTTCTTCAATATGAAAACTGGAAAAGGATTGACCAAAAACACTTTTTTTCAGGAAGGAGAAATTTATGTAAACGCGCTTGAATTGAAGAAAATCAGCGCTACCGAAGTATTTGCTCGAAGAGCTCGGTTCACTACTTGTAATTTAGATACCCCCCATTATAATTTTCGAACAGCCAAAATGAAGATTATCAATAACAAATTGGGGATTGCCGGCCCTTCATTTCCGGAATTTGAAGGTGTTCCCATGCCCATTGGTATTCCCTTTGGCATATTTCCACTCAATCAAGGACGACATTCGGGAATATTGCCTCCAGCTTTTAATGCAAGCCCGGATTTTGGCTTAGGTTTAGAAGGTTTAGGATATTATAAAGTATTAAGCGAAAATTTGGATGCAACAGTAAGGGCAAATATTTATTCGTTTGGTGGCTGGAGCATGAATTTTAATTCCAAGTATATTAAACGATATGCGTATACAGGAAATTTGAATTTGACTTTTCAAAATACCAAATCACTGAATAATAACACTTCAAGTAAAGATGAATTCAATAGCTTCCGATCTTTTATGATCAACTGGACACATAGTAGAGATAATAGGGCAAGACCAGGAACTAATTTCTCTGCCAATGTAAACTTTGGTAGTACTCGTTTTAATCAAACGGTACTGAATAATCCATTTATCAATTTTCAAAATCAGATCAGTTCTTCTATTAGTTATGGAAAAGACTGGAGAGGTAAATACAATTTATCACTAAACTTAAATCACAATCAAAATAGCAATACCAGATTGGTCAATATGAATTTGCCTACCGTGAATTTCAATATGGTAACCAAATATCCTTTCCAGAAAGCCGATCAGATAGGTTCTGGAAAATGGTATGAAAAGATTGGTGTTGGTTATAGTGGAAATTTTCAGAACCAATTATCCTTTTATGACACTGCATTCAATATCAATCGAATTTTAGACACCATGCAATATGGTGCTATTCACAATATTCCTATAACACTGTCATTACCCTCATTAGGAGCCATCACCATTGCCCCAAGCGTTTCTTATGAAGAAAGATGGTATGGTCAAAGAACATTTAAATCTTGGAACAGTGGTACCCAAAAAGTGGATACTGTAAAGCAAAGAGGATTTTATTCTGCCCGACAAATGAGTTTTGGAGTAGGATTAAACACCAGAATTTTCGGAACCTATAAATTTAAGCCCAAGAGTAATATCATGGCCATTCGTCATGAAATCAGACCAACTATCTCTGTTAATTATCAACCAGATTTTGGTTCAAAATATCATTATACCACTCAAGTTGACACAAGTGGAAGAACTGTTCGGCTTTCTCAGTTTGATGGAGGAATTATTGGTTCATTCGGAGAAGGAGCTTTTGGTGGAATGGGTTTTGGTATTGATAATTTATTAGAGATGAAATTAAAGAATACCAAAGATACTGCTGATAAAAAAGGACGAAAAGTAAAACTGATCGATGGATTTGGATTTAACTCTTCATATAATTTTTTAGCAGATAGTTTTCAATTAGGCAATTTTAATATTTATGCAAGAAGTTTGCTGTTTGAAAAAGTAAATATTACAGCTGGAGCGAATTTAGATCCATATGACGTAGATAAGCAAGGATATAGAGTGAATAGACTTTTATGGGATCCTGCAAATTTTAAATTCGGAAGAATAACCAGTGGAAATATTGCTTTATCAACTTCATTCAAGAGCAAATCAAAGGATGGAAAAAAGGAAACGGATAAAAATATTCCCATTGATCCATTTATGACTCCAGATGAACAGCAACGTCAATTGCAATTTGCAAGAGCGAATCCAGCAGAGTTTACTGACTTTAATATTCCTTGGAGTATCAATTTATCTTATTCATTTAATTTTACAAGGGTTTTATTACCTGATTTTAGTGGATATAAGACCGAGACCTTTTCGTCCATTAATTTTAATGGAGATTTTAGTTTAACAGACAAATGGAAAGTTGGGGCAACCGGATATTACGATATCACCAGAAGAAGTCTTCAACAATTAAGTACATTTATTACAAGAGAAATGCATTGCTGGCAGCTATCGATCAATGTGAATCCTGTTGGATTGTATCGTTCATTTAATATTACCATCAGTCCGAAATCTGGTATTTTAAGAGACTTAAGAATCAATCGGAGCAGAACTTTTTCCAACTCCACATTTTAATTACATTCTTTAACGATTGTTTGCTGTATAATAGGCCGACATGGTGTTGAATACTTTTTGCTTTAATTCTTCAACAGTAAAATTGGCTGGTTCGATTGGAGGTAAAAAATGAATGGATAATTTCTTTGGCAGTAAATAAAAAAAATAATGGGAGCTCAATGCTTTTTTTGTATTAAAAATTACTGCAGGAATGATTGCATGATTGGTATCTATGGCTAATTTAAAAGCACCATCATAAAACTTTTTCAAAGGCTGATCCGTTTTATTTCTTGTTCCTTCAGGATAAATACACATATGCATTCCTTTATCTAAAGCTTCTTTCATTAATTCAAAACTTTTTCTTCTGCTTGCATCACTATGTCTGTCTACAATTACAGATCCTCTGTTATAATACCATCCAAATAAAGGAACTTTTAAAAAATCTTTTTTAGCAATGGTCTGATTTGCGCCTGGAATAAAAGGTGAGGAGAGTGGAATATCCAGTAATGCATTGTGATTACAGGTTACAATATAGGTTTTCCCTTTACTAAAATTTTCTTCCCCTTTTGTACTGACAGGGCATCCAATCATATTCAACCAGATTGTCATCCATAGTTTGGATATCCTAATAAAATAATCAATCCCTTTTGGATCCGGAAATAAGGCAGTTAATAAGGATGGAATAAGTATAATTAAGAAAGTAACTACAAAAGTAATCAGTCCCCAAAACGCCCAAATTCTCGCAAAAATACCTAGTACTATTTTTTTTACACTCATGATTTACAATTTCCAGTTGATGGGTTCTATACCTTGTTGCATTAATATTTGATTGGACTTACTAAAATGTTTACATCCAAAGAAACCTTTATCTGCGCTAAAGGGTGATGGATGAGCTGCCTTTAAAATGGAGTGTTTAGTAGCATCAATAAATATTTGCTTTTCGTGTGCAAATTTACCCCATAATAGGAAAACGACTCCAGTCTTTTCATTGGAAATTTTCTGAATGACTGCGTTGGTAAAATCCATCCAGCCAATTTTGGCATGACTGGCCGGCTCGTTAACCCTAACTGTTAAAACTGCATTCAACAATAATACACCTTGCTCTGCCCATGGAGTTAGATTGCCAGTAGTAGGGATAGACATGCCAATATCATTTTTCAATTCTTTGAAAATATTGACCAATGAAGGAGGAGGTTTTACTCCATCAGGTACCGAGAAGCTTAATCCATGTGCCTGCCCGGGACCATGATAGGGGTCTTGACCAAGTATTACCAATTTTAAGCGATCAAAGGGTGTTTTTTCAAAAGCATTAAAAATGAGCGGCCCAGGAGGATAAATAATGGCTTTGGTAGCTTTCTCCGATTTTAAATGAGCAGTTATCTGCTGAAAATAGGATCGAGAAAATTCTTTTTGCATTATTGCTTTCCAACTTGGCTCTATTTGAACATCCATGCTGCAATTTATAGAAGGATTATTGCATAAGTTTGTATTCATGCAAGTATTTTCTACCCCAAGTAAGATAATCATCACCTGTCATAAATGGTTATCACCCGTTCTACAAAAAGAAGTTATTGATTTAGGCTTCAAGATTAAACGTTCATTTCAAACAGGGGTAGAATTAGAAGGCAGTTTATCTGACTGTATTAAATTGAATCTAAACCTGCGCTGTGCTAGCCAAGTAATGTATTCCTTGAAATCTTTTGTTTGCAATGACCCAGACGAATTGTACAATCAATTGGTTACGATTGCCTGGGAAACCATTATTGAGCCAGAAGGCTATTTTTCTGTTACAAGCAATGTATTTCACCCTTCTATTCAAACCAATTTATTTGCGAATCTGAGAGTTAAAGATGCCATTGTGGATAGAATGCGAAATGAAACAGGAAAAAGACCTTCTACTGGTTCTGCATTAACTGGTGCAGTGGTTTATTTGTTTTGGAAAAACGAAGAAGCTGAAATATTTATTGATAGTTCTGGGGAAACATTGGCAAAACATGGATATAGAAAATTACCCGGTAAAGCACCCATGCTCGAAGCTTTAGCTGCTGCCACCATATTGTCAACGAAATGGGATCGTCAATCTCCTTTCATTAACCCAATGTGTGGTTCTGGAACATTAGCAATTGAAGCTGCTTTAATTGCGACCAATCGCAAACCAGGGTTATTAAGAAATCAATATGCATTTATGCATATCAAAGGGTATGATGCTACTGTATATAATACAGAAAAGGCAACTATACAAGCACAAATCACATCACCTGATACATTGAAAATAATTGCATCAGATATTAGTAACCAAGCAATTGCTACAACAAAATTGAATGCTGCAGCTGCTGGAGTAGAGCAATTCATTGATTTTGAAGTGGTGGACTTTGAACAAACACATATTCCTGATAAACCCAATGGAGTGATATTTTTTAACCCTGAATATGGAGAAAGATTAGGTGATGAAACCGCTTTAACAGAGACTTATGCCCGCATGGGTGATTTTTTAAAAAATAAATGCAAAGGGTTAACTGGATATGTATTTACTGGAAATTTAGATCTAGCAAAAAAAATAAGGCTTAAACCAAGCAGAAGAATTGAATTCTTCAATGCCACTATAGATTGTAGACTCTTAGAGTATGAATTGTATTTGGGTACAAAAAGAACTGATAAGCCTATTTCACCATCCATTTAATATTTATACAATACCTTCGCGGCAAATTTAGAGTAGGTATATTCAAAAACAGCATTATATGAGACTAATCGTGGGGTACAGAAAATTATTGAATGTAACAGAATCGGCTACATTAAGTGAATTAAAATCGGCATATAGAAATCTGATGAAAGACTGGCACCCCGACAAATTTGCCGAAGATGCTGTTTTATTAAAAGAAGCAGAAGAAAAGAGTAAGAAAATCATAACAGCCTATCATTTTTTAGTGAGCATTTCTGCTGAGACCATCACTAAAACCATTGACGCATACACAGATACAATTAATAATGCAGCCATTGTTGACTTTGAATACAAATCAGAAGTGCTTCGGGTTGTTTTTGCTGATGATACAGAATATGAATATTATGATGTTCCAAAAGCCACATATGTAAAATTAGTGAACGCAGAAACACCACAGCGATTTGCTAGAAGACATATTTTTCAATCTTTTGTATACAGAAGTACTAGCAAATTAGTGTCTTCTCCAGCTTAAACACTATCTATAATAGTATCTTAAAGCCTGCTACAAATACAGCATATTGATAATTAAACTTCTGAACTACTTCTTGTTTTTGTTCAGACTGATAAAGTCCATAAATAGTTAGATGCTTATTGATATTTCCGTTTATCAACATGGAGAACCTAGATTTAGTTAAATCTGGTGAGTTATTAATGATGTATCCATTTTGTTCAATAAAATTGTCATTTTTATTAGTCAAATAACTCAATTTAATACTTAGGTTTTTGATTGGATCGAAAGAAACAAATGGAGCAAATGCTGTATTCAACGAAGAATAGCTTGTTGTTGTGTGTAAATAAGTAGTGAGGCCTAGTAGTAATTTGGTGTTACCAAGTGGAGAAATAGTGATTCCACCACTATGAATTAATTGAGTGGTGCTATTCATATTAGAAACGGTAGTACCTAATGAAAAAAGTAAATTCGAAACTCTTTTTTGAATTTCAACAGATCCAACAAAATAATTGTTTACTGTTTTAATAGTTTGTACTCTTGGTGGTTGTGGAGGAAATGTTGGTGGAGTTGGGGTAGTGATTTGAGTGGTATTACCCAAATTAATCCAATGAATAGCCGGTGCTAAATGCCAGTTGTTCTTTAATGAAAACCCCGCATTGATATAATATTGAAATTGAGCAATTGTACCAATATGTGCAGTTTGATTAAAATAAGTAAGCGCATGGGTTAAAGTACTGTGTTTGCCTGTATAATGCGTAAGCCCTGTTTGTAAATATAAAGCAGGATTAAAAAAATTGGATTTACTATTGGTGCCTTTATTGTAATAATAGGCGCTATCACTTATTTTGGTTCCACCTTCTAGAAAAAATAATACGATGCCATTTTCTTTTTTTACTCCAAGTTTTTCACTGAGGGTAGATGAAAAACCAAAACCCAATGTTCTTGCATCGTCAAATTTTGCGTTTAATAAATAGCTATAATACAAATATTCTTGAGCAACTTCATCTGATGAATTAAAAGTTAAAGCCTTTTTAAAATGTATTTCCGATTGAGAATAATTGGATAATTCATAATAAGCAATTCCAATGCGCATTCTTAAGTAAAAATAATCATTGCCATCAGTCAATGCCTGTTTTACAAATGGAATCAATTCGTTCCATTTTTTTTCATTGAATAACTGCAGACTTTTTTGTTCAACTTCTGCAGAACTGATTGGCTCTTGTGAATAAGAGGCAGAAAAAGAAAATATTAGAAAGGAAATGAATAGCGCGATTTTTTTCATTATAATTATCTAAATTAGAAATAATTTATTTTATCAAACTCAACCCTTCCAAAGCAGATTTGTCATTAGGACTATATAACAATGTTTTATTAAAGAGTATCAAAGCATCATTTTTGTTGCCTAAGAAATAATTTGTCCAAGCGCTCATTAATAAATTATTATACCCAAATGGGTATTGGTTCAAAGACACGTCAAAATACTTTTTCGCACTTACATAATCCTTTCTATAATAATAAATACTACCTAAGTAATAACATGCAGTTGCGTTTTTAGGATCTAATTTTAAAATACTCAAATATGTTTTTTCAATTTCATTCCAATTTTCCAATTTAGTATAAGGATTGATAATAGCCCACTTTGGCTCAGTAGCCGCGGGCATTAATTCGATCGATTTTAGATAGTAAGGAATTGATTCCTTGTTTTTCCCTGCAGCATAATTCAGCCATCCTAATCTCAAATTGATTTCATAAGAACTAGCGTTATATACACCATTAATGGCTGCTATGGCAGCATCATATTTTTGACTATTTTCCAATTCATAAGACTTGGAAAATGCAGTTTGCATTTCTTTGTTTTGAGCCTGGACGGCTAATACAAAACTAAAACTCAACAAAATAATTAATAAACGTGCTAATTTCATATCGATTGATTTAAGAAATGAATTCATAAATAGTAGATGTATTCTTTTGATTAATAGTAAATTTTTTGAAAGTATGATCCTTTAATTCTATTTCATAGTTTACTTTTCTAAAAGTAAAATTAGTCAATTTTGCTTTGATAGAAGTTTGAATAATTAAATGTTGCGGAGCATATGCATTATCAGTATAACTAAACTTAGTGCTATGATTAGCGGTTGTAAATAAATAAAAAGGAGCTAAAAAATCTTGAAAAAATTGGACAAATGGGTTATTAAAATGAATCAGAGGAACATTGTCAGATACTTCTAAGTGTTCATAATAACCCAATAATTGTCTATAAGCTGCTAAATAAAAATGAAATAAAACGGAAGATTTATCACCTTCAAAATCAGTAAAATATACCATTACTCCATCATTGATAAAATAAGCATAAGATTTAGTCTTCTTACAATAAATATAAGTTTTATTATAGGCATCAGTAAATACTTCCCATTGAATCAACTCGCCGCTATGCATTTGCTTTAGCTCTATTTGTTTTCCTGGCAACATTGAAAAAGATAAATACAGTAATTCATTTACAGTTACATTACTAATAAAAGATCCTTCTTTTGGAGTTTCAGAAATCTTCAATGATTTAGCTGTACCATTCCTTTCAATAAAATATGCAATCGGATAGGGCAGCGTAACAGCACCAATCGTAGGAATTGTCTGTAACTGAAAATGTATATGAGGTTCAGGCGATCTTCCAGAATTGCCACATGTTGCTAAATAAGTTCCTTTGGTTACATACTGACCAACAAATACATTAAAAGAGTCTTTCTTTATATGACTGATTTGAGAAAACAATCCATTTAAATGATTCAGTATAATGGTGTTTCCCCAATTATAATCGGTATTAACATCTCCAATATCATTTTCCTGAACTGTATTAATGATGTCATAGACATAGCCATCATATGGTGCTAAAATCTCCTTATTGTAACAGTAAAAGTTTTCTCTATTAAATCCCTCTGCAGGATGATTCGGTTCTTTGTATGTATTGTTTTTTGAATCAACAATTACAAAATCTAAAGCTTTACTCCATTCCCCTAAATGGGTGATCGTACCATCATATCCCTGACTAACATTCCATTCTCCAGAAAAAGGCAATGCTATTTTATAGAGATGTTCATTTTTAAATCTTTGTATTGAATTTATATATTTATAAATCGTTTTTTCAGCAGAAAAATATTGCAGTGTAACAATTTGTAAATAGTTGTGTAACCAACGTTGATTCAAGGCAAATAGAACAGCAGTGCAAACAACGCTGAAAGAAAAGGTATATGCTTTTAATTGAAAAATGCCTGCAATCTTTCCAAAAAATAAAGAAGCCATTAATAATACAGGAATTAAGATCAGAACTGTGATATAACTATATGTATTAGGTATTAAAAAAAAGCATCCTATTGCAATCGATAAAAAAATAAAATTAGCTCCTTGTAAATTGATATTCAAATCATTCACGTCTGCTCCAAAAATGGAATAAAAGAAATAAGCTGTAATAAACCCAATAATACTCAAAGAAAATGCAATTCGAGAGAAATAGAGTAACCCAAAGCCAATCAGAACTCCAGCTAATACACTGGTTTGAAAGAATGTTCCAGCTAAGGTTTTAAAATATACCAAAGCGATATTTGGGATATTAATATGATCAGCAATATGAATATAATTAAACCATTGTGAATGCTGGTTAAGCAACGCTTCATTGATTGCAAAAATATGGGTCTCATCTAGGTGAATATTACTGAAATTATATGCAGCTAAAGAAACAATCCAATAAGAAATAATAAATGGAAATGATAAGAAAGGAAGCTGATATAACCCAAATAGACCTTTAAGGCAGACTGTAATTAATAATAAAACAAAAATTGCCGTTATAAACAATATAACAAATGTGCCATTGAATGAAAATTCATACCCGAGTGCCAAACCCAAAAACAATGCGTTGAAACCGAATATTCCCTGTTTAATCTCTTCTCTATTAAATCCTATCAAATAGGCTGATGTATTAATTAATATCACACCCAATAATCCACATAAACCCACTAATGGAGAAAAAAAAGTAACTAGAAGAATGATGAATGCAAATACATTGTTTAACGAAAAAAACATCAAACTATAGCTGTTCAATATGCATTGAACCCAGTATCTGCCAAATAGTTGATTGATGGATAATTTCAATTGATTCACAAATAAACCATGATTTTAATGAAACGAGGGTTTTTACTTAATTTAAGCGTCTAAAGCTATAATAAATGATTCAATATTTATAAGACGCGAAATATTGATTAAACCTTTAGTAAGATAATTAAAAAAAGATTAAAAGCAATACAAGGGATTGTTTTTCAATATCTTAAACGCTTATTAATGAATTAATATCAGCAAATTACATCACAATTTATTTAAAATGGGGTCTACAGTTAATTTAAAAAGTAAAATTGAAGCAGCTAATTTACAAAAGCTAAAAAAGCAAACAGTATTTAAAAACTTTGTAACCTGGTTTGAAATACCTGCTTATAATCATTACAGATCAGTTGCGTTTTACAATTATATCTATGGAATTGAAATCACAACAGTGGAAATAAATGGACTAGCTATGGGATTTTTTCCGGCCGAGAGCGGAATTGGGGGAGCAATAGTTACTGGCCCCGGTTGTGTGCCAAGTGAAATAGGTCCATTGATTTATTTGAATGGTGGGGAAGATTTGAATTCGGTATTATATAAGATCAATGAAGCAGGGGGAAGGGTGTTAATGGAGAAAACCTATATCAGCGATACGGCTGGTTATTTTGCCCTTTTTATTGATTCTGAAGGTAACAGACTTGCCTTGCATTCTAAATATTAGTTATTTCAAATTTTACAATGAAAGCCAAACATTATAATATTAACCAATTAAGAATAGATTGTTGGAATGAGTTGAAAGAAAAATCTCAGTTGGCCAATCGATTATTAAAGAAAGCAGAAATAGATACTTGCTTAAAAGAAATCAAAGCTTTACTGAATCAGTTAAAAAGCATTGAACAATATTATATTTTCCCTGGTACTGCAATAGTGGACAAGTTTATAGCAGCTGCTAAAAAAGAGGAAATCAAAGCCATGTCGGGCCGTATTGCCGAAACTGTTGCTTTATTGGTTAGTGAAAATTATCGTTTACATCCCGAAATGATGGATGAATTTTTAATGGGAGATTATGTTTCAATTGATAAAAATGATAAAAATATAACCACAAAAGGTAAAACCTATTTTGAAGTATTGCATGTAGAAGATCTGTCCCCGAAAGAAGCATTGGTCATCAAGCAGAAATTAAAAGAAATTAGTAACCCCCAGAGTAATTTTACTTTTGATTTAGTAGTACAAAGCAATTTTCAAGATGCATTAATTGCATTATTTTTTAATTACAATATTCAAGCAGCTGTAATTCGGTATGCCCCTTTACGAAATTCCAACAACATCACTGAATACATTAAGCCTTTTATTCAAAATGTATTAAAAGTAGACGTGTCGGCCATTTCAGACAATGATCTTGGGCTTTTATTGGGCAAATTTATTCACGAATTCAGACCAGAACTGGATATATACTATATAACAGATTCATCATTAACCCATTTAGATGATGCAACACTGAAATCTTTCCGTAGAATTTTTTACCGGATGGAAGATTTGCAAGAGTTATATCTAACCATTATTGATGGAATCAATGAAAGATATTCAACTCCATTTTTTAGCGCTTTAATGGAATATAGTAAACGCCCTGTAAGTGTATTTCATGCAATGCCAATATCCAGAGGAAATTCAGTATTCACATCTCGCTGGATCAATGATTTTGGTGATTTTTATGGCAGGAATGTTTTTTTAGCTGAAACATCTGCAACCAATGGAGGGCTAGATTCTTTATTGCAACCAACTGGGTCACTAAAAAAAGCTCAATCAAAGGCGGCAAAAGCTTTTGGTGCGGAACATAGTTTTTTTGTTACCAATGGAACATCTACGGCAAATAAAATAGTGCAACAATCTTTGATTGCACCAGGAGATGTAGTACTTATTGATAGAGATTGTCATAAATCTCATCACTATGGTTTGGTTTTAGCTGGTGCTTTTCCAGCTTATTTGGATTCTTATCCAATTGATCAATATTCTATGTATGGTACAGTTCCATTATCAGTTATCAAAGAACAATTGATCAAACTTAAGAATGCTGGGCGAATAGATAAAGTAAAAATGCTATTACTCACCAATTGTACTTTTGATGGCATAGTATACAATGTAGAGAAAGTGATGGAAGAAGTATTAGCGATAAAGCCAGACATGGTATTTGTTTGGGATGAAGCATGGTTCGCTTTTGCTAGTTTTACTTATACATTCAAGCAAAGGACTGCCATGTATGTTGCACAAAAACTATTTTATAAATATCGAACTGAAGCATATAAAAAACAGTATAAAAAATATATCACTGGTTTGAAAAATGGCCAGATCGCAACATTGCCAGATCCAGATAAAGTAAAAATAAGGGTATATGCTACTCAAAGTACCCATAAAACATTATCGAGCTTTCGTCAGGGTTCGATGATTCAAGTATGGGATGAAGAGTTTAGTAGAAGAGTAGCTGATAATTTTCAGGAAGCTTATATGGCTCATACTACTACTTCAGCTAATTATCAAATATTAGGTTCATTGGATATTGGCAGAAGACAAGTAGAATTAGAGGGCTATGAATTGGTAGAAAGAAGTATTGAAATGTCTATGGTGCTTCGGTCAAAAATTAAAGATCATCCAAAATTGAGTAAGTATTTTCATGTGTTAACCGTGAATGATTTAATACCCTCAAAATACAGATCAAGTGGCAGTAAAGAGTATTATACTTTAGAAGATGGATGGGATCGAATGGAAGAAGCCTGGGAAAAAGATGAATTTGTATTAGACCCTACAAAAGTAACATTGTCGATCGGGAAAGCTGGTATAACTGGTGATGCTTTTAAAAATAGTTACTTGATGGATCGATTTAATATTCAAGTGAATAAAACATCTCGCAATACTGTTTTATTAATGACCAATATTGGAACAACCAGAGGAAGTATCACTTTCTTGATCAATGCACTTTTACAAATTGCCAATGAATTGGATGAGAGCAATAGAGCGTTGAATAAAAGAGAAGCTGAAATTTCTGCAAATCAAATTCAATCTTTAATAAAAGATGTACCTCCATTGCCTGATTTTAGTGCTTTTCATCGATCATTTTTAGCAGCGCCAGGAGTACCAGGCGGCAACATCAGAGAAGCATTTTTCTTGGCATATGAAGAAGATTTGTGTGAATATGTTTTGCTAAAAGATTGTATCACAGAATTAAAAAAAGGAAGGGAATTGGTCTCAACGTCATTCGTCATTCCTTATCCTCCTGGTTTCCCCATTTTAGTGCCAGGCCAAATTGTAAGTGAAGCAATATTAAAGTTCATGATTGCTTTAGATGTTAAAGAAATTCATGGCTATAGAGCAGAACTTGGATTAAAAGTTTTTTCTCAAAAAGCACTCAATCGAAAAAATACCATGTCTGCAATGGGAGCAATGCCTTTATTCATGGGAAATCAAAAAAATACAAAAAAATAAAATGATGGGGAATCAAACAGTTTTAAAAGGAATAGAAGAAATTAAGAAATATTTTTTATCGAATGAAGTTCCTTTGTTTTTTATAAGTGCTACAAATTTTAATTTATTAGGTATTGATGAATGGGTTAACAATTTTACCTACATCAGTCATGTAGATCCTTTTGATGGAAAGCATCCAAATTTATTTTCACCAATAAATGAAGTTCTTCATGAGGATTTTCAAAGCATTGAAGACATCAATAACTATTTATTAGCCCACCCAGAAGTTGCAAGTTTCATTAGATCAAAATTGAATACAGGCAAAAAAGGGAAAGCACTTTTTTTAATGTTCGACGAACAATCAGAAGCATTGGCAGCTCAATTAAACTTAGAAATTGGATTTCCGAAAGCTGGTTTAAGAAATTTTTTAGACAATAAAGTAAATACCAATCGAATAGCTGAAAAAGCGGGAGTTCCTTGTGTTCCCAATATTTTAGCTCCTGTAGGATCATTTGAAGAACTTTGCAAAATTGCGGCTCATTTAGGTAATGACCTGGTAGTTCAAACACCTTTTGGAGATTCAGGACATACCACTTTTTTTATTTCTAATGAATCTGAATTTGATGCCCATAAAGAAGAAATAATCAGAGAAAAAGAGCTGAAGATCATGAAAAGAATCAATTGCTATGGAACAGCCATTGAGGCATGTGTTACAAAAACGGGCACTTTAGTTGCTCCATTAATGACAGAATTGATTGGCTTCAAAGAATTAACTCCATATCAAGGTGGCTGGAGTGGAAATGAAGTCTATCCAAATGCATTTACTCCAGAAATAAGAGCTAAAGCACAAAAATATACACAATTATTTGGCGATCAATTACTCAAAGAAGGGTATAAGGGATATTTTGAATTAGATTTTTTAATTGATAAAGACAATGGGGCAATTTATTTAGGGGAATTGAATCCAAGAATTTCTGGTGTCAGTTCTTTAACCAATCATGCAAAATTTGCAATGGAGGATATTCCTTTATTTTTATTTCATTTACTTGAATGGATGGATATTCCATATGAAATTAATGTAGACGAACTAAATGCAAAATGGCTCGACCAATCCAACTTAGATAGTTGGAGTCAATTGGTAATTAAACATACAAGACCAACCCTTGAAATTGCCATTAAAGCGCCTCAATCTGGAATCTGGGAAATGAAAAAGAATGGAAAAGTGTTGTTTGAAAAAATGGATGCTCATCGTCAATCTGTTGTAGATGACAATAAAGCTTTTTATTTTCAAATAACCCAAAAGGATGGCTATTTATATGAAGGCGCCGATTTAGGGATTTTAGTAATGCGTGGAAGACAAATGTCCGATGATTTTATTTTATCTGAAAGAGCAAAAAGATGGATCAGGGCAATAAGATCGGAGTACAAATCTCATATTATCAATCCTGGAATACTAGACGAAAACGATTATGCCGAAAGCGATGGTTTTAAATTTATGTAATTTTATTTCTTGATTGTATTTGTTGGTGATTGGATTTAATTTGAATAAAAAGAAAAGCCAATGCTAATGAAATTACCCATATAATTACTGTATATATTGCTAGCATAAATGTTGAATCAATTGTTTTATAAAGAACTGTTGTAAGATTTCCTATAATTATCCATTGAATAATATAGATAATTGTTAAATGTTTCCCCATCCATTTCAATAAAAGAAATACTTTACTATTTCCAAATACCTGATTTAATCTTTTAATAAATAAACTATACCCAACAACAAAAAACAATACCCAAGCTATAAATACAAAATTGTGATGATAGTATGTTTGAAGATCAGCGGATACAGCAACTGCGTAATTGATACTCCAAACACCAAATAGCAAAAAAATAACACTGATCGCCAGGCTAAAGGAATTTGTTTGAATGATACTGTTGACTTCTTTTTGCTCCAACTGAAAGAATAAAAATCCACTTAACGGATACACTAACCATGGGAATAATGGAAAATATGACCATTCGGTGATGCCATAAAAAAAAGAACATAAATATTTTAAAAAAAGCAATGATGGATTAAATTGAATTAAAAAAGTACTCAATAATCCAATAATAATAATCCCTACAATAGAAATCCAATAATGTTTTAATAAGCTTTTTCTGATTAATGCAATAAGCACCATACTCAATCCTGCAAAATGAAAAATATCCACTCCAAATAAATATGGCAATGGGTCTAGACTAAAAGCTCCTTTATTGATAGCAATAAACAGGTTAGTATTTATGGCAATATTTAATAAAAATCCTCCAACAAATAAACCAAGCCCTCTTTGAACGAGCATCGAAGTAGTTTGATTACTTGATGCAATAAAATATCCCATAATAATCATGAAAACAGGGGCAACAGGTGGGCCGCCCAAAAAAAGCACCAATTTGCCGCCCTCACTATTTAAGACTTTGTCCGTTGAAAATTTTTCTACAACATGAACCAAAATCATTAATACAATAGCTATCCCTTTTAATAAATCAGCTATTGAATTTCTCTTTATATTCATTGAATTGAATATAAACAAAAGTTTAGAAAGGCAGATGAAAAATCGATTATTTCTTAAATGGGTTTGAACTATTGGTCGAATAAGCTATAGTTCTTCAAAAAATCAATAGCTTCAATCATATCATTGTGAAGTAAACGATCGGCTTCATTAAAGCTCACTTTATTTCTAAAAGCAGTATACATTTTTTCTATTGTAGGCGAACTTTTTAAAGGTCTTCTAAAATCCAATGCTTGAGCAGCACTTAATAATTCAATAGATAAAACTTTTTCAACATTTTCAATCACTCTAAAACATTTAGTTGCCGCGTTGGCACCCATACTTACATGATCTTCCTGATTATTACTTGAAGAAATACTATCAACAGAAGCGGGTGTACACAACTGTTTGTTTTCACTTACAATTCCTGCAGCAGTATATTGAGGAATCATGAAGCCAGAATTAAGGCCGGCATCTTTCACCAAGAATAAGGGTAACCCTCTTTGTCCTGATATTAACTGATATGTTCTTCTTTCTGAAATATTGGCTATTTCACTCATGGCAATAGCCAGATAATCCAACACAAGTGCCAATGGTTGACCATGAAAATTTCCTCCACTAACGATTAAATCCTCATCCGGAAAAATGTTAGGATTATCTGTCACAGAATTAATTTCCTGCATAAAAACCGATAATACATGATCGAATGCACCTTTGGATGCTCCATGAACCTGAGGAATACAACGAAAAGAATAAGGATCTTGAACCTGTGACTTTTTTTGCCTTGAAATTTCACTTCCTTCTAAATGTTGCTTTACTTTTTTCGCTGTTGCTATTTGTCCTGCATGTGATCTAATTCGATGGATATGCTCATTTAATGGCTCAAGTATACAATCAAATGCGTCAAATGACAAAGCAGCTATTAAATCTGCCATTGCCAATAAATGTTCTGCTTTTTTCAAACAATACATCCCATATGCACTCATAAATTGAGTTCCATTGATCAGGGCCAAACCTTCTTTGCTTTGCAAATGAATCGGCTCCCAATTAAATTGCTTCATGAGCGTATTTGTAGCAACCTTTTTACCTTGAAATTTTACTTCGCCTAAGCCCAACAAAGGAATGCTCAAATGACTCAAGGGTGCTAGATCACCAGATGCGCCCAAAGATCCTTGCGTATAAATTACTGGAAATACATTGTTATTGTGCATTTCCATTAATCGAATAACAGTGGCAATTTGAACCCCACTATGTCCATAACTGAGTGATTTGATTTTCAGCATCAACATCAATTTTACTATATCTGCAGGCACTTCTTCACCTAAACCACATGCATGAGATACTAATAAATTGTATTGTAATTGTTCAATTTGATCCGCATCAATTTTTACGTTCTGTAAAAACCCAAATCCAGTATTCACTCCATAATACAATTGATCGGTATTATTGGTCTTTTTATCTAAATATGCCCTGCAAAAACTAATTTTTTCATGTGCATCAAAAGTGATTGAAACAAGCTGATTATAGTCTAAAAAATCTTTAACTTGTTGAAAATGAAGCCATTTACTATCGAGTGGCAAGTAATTGTAACTCATGAAAAGAATCGTTTAATGCAAAGTAACAGAAATAGCTGATTGCAATGAAATGAAGGTTTGGTTTGTAAAACTGAGTATTTTTCCGTTATTTTGCACCTCCAAAACCGGTTCGGTAGCTCAGCTGGATAGAGCAACTGCCTTCTAAGCAGTAGGTCATTGGTTCGAATCCAATCCGAATCACTAAAGTGAAACAATAGTTTCACTTTTTTTATGCATTATATATAAATCTTACTCCTTTCAATTTCGTAACTTCGCCCTCCAAAAACAGTGGAATGAGCGAAGAAAAGAGCCTGAATTTTATAGAAGAAACCATAGAAGCAGATTTAGCTGCAGGAAAACATACATCAATTACCACCCGTTTCCCCCCTGAACCCAATGGATATTTACATATAGGTCATGCAAAAAGCATTTGTTTGAATTTTGGGTTAGCTATTAAATATGGTGGATCCACCAATCTTCGATTTGATGATACCAATCCGGTTACAGAAGATACAGAATATGTAGAAAGCATTAAAGAAGATGTAAGATGGCTGGGTTTTGAATGGGCGCGTGAATTGTATGCATCTGACTACTTCGATCAGTTGTTTAATCTAGCGCTACAATTAGTAGAAAAGGGACTGGCTTATGTAGATGATAGTACAAGTGAAGAAATTGCCACTCAAAAAGGAACACCCACACAAGCTGGTGTTCGTAATCAATTTGCAGAAAGAACAATCGATCAAAATAAAGCATTGTTTTTGGAGATGAAAGAAGGGAAATACCCTGACGGATCTAAAGTATTGCGGGTTAGAATTGATATGGCATCGCCAAATATGTTATTAAGAGATCCCATTATTTATAGAATCAAACACGCACATCATCACCGCACAGGCGATAAATGGTGTGTTTATCCGATGTATGACTTTGCCCATGGCCAAAGTGATTCTATCGAAAAAATCACACACTCAATTTGTACATTAGAATTTGTACCTCACAGGGACTTATACGATTGGTGCATTGAGCAATTAGGAACATTCCCTTCAAAACAATACGAATTCGCTCGATTGAACATGACTTATACAGTTATGAGTAAAAGAAAATTACTTCAATTGGTGAATGAACAAATGGTGCATGGATGGGACGATCCAAGAATGAGCACTATTAGCGGAATGCGTAGAAGAGGATATCCCGCAGCAGCTATTCGTGAATTCTGCGAAAGAATTGGGGTAGCCAAAAGAGAAAATTTAATTGATGTAGGATTATTAGAGTTTTGTGTTCGTGAAAATTTAAATAAAACAGCACAAAGAAGAATGGTTGTTTTCAATCCACTTAAATTGGTCATCACCAATTTTGACAAAGAATTGGAAATACTTACCAGTGAAAATAATCCAGAGGATGAAAATGGTGGAATAAGAGAAATACCATTTAGCAGAGAAATTTATATTGAGCAGGAAGACTTTATGGAAGTTGCCCCTAAGAAATATTTTAGACTAGCTCCCGGTCAAATGGTTCGTTTAAAGAGTGCTTATATTATACAATGTAATGAAGTAATTAAAGATGCTGGTGGAAATATTACTGAAGTGCATTGTACTTATATTCCTGAAAGCAGAAGTGGTTCTGATAGTTCTGGTATTCATGTGAAGGGCACATTACATTGGGTTAGTGCAAAACATGCCATTCAAGCGGAAGTTCGTTTATATGATCGATTGTTTAAGGTAGAAGATGTTGCCAATGCAGAAGGCGATTTTAAAGACCATATTAACCCAGACTCTTTACAAATTATTTCGAATGCATATGCAGAGCCTGCTTTAGCAAAAGATTCAATCAACAATCAGTTTCAGTTTTTACGTAAAGGATATTTTGCAATTGACAAAGATACTACCCCTTCCAAACTTGTTTTTAATAGAACAGTTACTTTAAAAGATGCCTGGGCAAAAGAAGTAAAGAAGGGATAGTAATTGATTATTTTATTTTGGTCAAAGCATCTAAACAAGAAGCATTACCAGGAGCAATCAATAAAGCAGTGTTGAATGCCAATTTTGCTTCATTGGGTTTATTCATTTTTAAATAAGTCCATCCGAGCATATGATTTCCATCGAAATTGAATGGATAATTATTGACTACTTTTTCGAAAAAACGCAATGCTTGCTCATATCTTTTTTGATTATATTGAATGACACCAGCCCAGTAATTAGCCGTATAATTTGCATTGTCTAATTTTAAAATATCATTATAAACCTGCAATGTTTTTTCTTGGTTATCTAAAGTGGCCGAAGGGTTGACCAGCCCTAATTTTGCTTCTATTGATTGTGGTTTTTTAGCAACTGCTTTTTGATAAAATTGTTGCGATTGAACATAATTTTTATTCAAGTAATTCAACCAGCCTAATCGCAAATTGATATTGTAACTGTTCTCATCGTACACTTTATTGAGCGCTGCGATCGCTTCACCATACAATTTTTTATTCTCTAGCAAATAACTATCGGTAAATGCTTTTTGAAGTTGTGTAGCGTTTTGAGCTTGAACATTGTTCATGAAGAATAAAATGACCAATACTCCGATTGTGGTTTTAATTTGATTCATAAAAGTTCCTTTTTGATGAGTTGATTCAATAGGTTAGAAGATAAATCAACCTGAAACCTTCAGACTTTACTGTTAATTATTTACTAATGAGTGGGGAACTTTTAGAGATTTTTTAGTGGATTTCTTTTTCCTGCTAATATGTATTCCTTGATATTCATCCAGAATGCTAAGATCATATAGATGATAATGGGGGAGCCCATTGTTAAAAAAGAAATATAGATGAACCACATTCTTATTTTAGAAGAAGCAATACCTAATTTATCCCCTATGGCAGTGCACACTCCGAAAGCGTGTAATTCCAAAAATTCTCTTAATTTATTCATAAACATGCATTGTTTCCTGGGGGAGGAATTATGATTATTCAAAATTAAGCAGAATTGGACTATAAAAGTTCAAAACATTGGTGAAATAGCGCCTCTTTTTTGTTAATTTCGCGCATAAAATTGCAACGATATGGCTTTTGACATTGAAATGATCCAAAAAGTTTACGCAGAAATGCCTGCTAAAGTAGATGCAGCCCGCAAAGCATTGGGACGCCCACTTACCTTATCAGAAAAAATTCTTTTTTCGCACTTACACGCCAATCAATCTTTGGCAAGTTTTGAAAGAGGTAAAAGTTATGTTGATTTTGCTCCAGATAGAGTAGCCATGCAGGATGCAACGGCTCAAATGGCTTTATTACAGTTTATGCAAGCTGGTCGCCCTAAAGTGGCAGTTCCTTCAACTGTACATTGCGACCATTTAATTACTGCAAGAGTTGAAGCAAAAGAAGATTTACAAGTTGCAAATACAGAAAGTAAAGAAGTATATGATTTCTTGGCTTCTGTTTCTAATAAATACGGTATTGGATTCTGGAAGCCCGGTGCTGGAATTATTCATCAGGTTGTTTTAGAGAACTATGCATTTCCTGGTGGAATGATGATAGGAACTGATTCTCATACGGTGAATGCTGGTGGTTTAGGCATGATTGCAATTGGTGTTGGCGGTGCTGATGCTTGTGATGTAATGGCAGGACTTCCTTGGGAATTGAAATGGCCTAAATTAATTGGTGTAAAACTTACAGGAAAATTAAGTGGCTGGACAGCTCCAAAAGATGTGATTTTAAAAGTGGCTGGTATACTTACCGTAAAAGGTGGTACTGGTGCAATTGTAGAATATTTTGGAGAAGGTGCTACCAATATGAGTTGTACTGGAAAAGGTACTATTTGTAATATGGGTGCTGAAATCGGCGCTACAACATCTACGTTTGGTTATGATGAGAGCATGGGCAGGTATTTATCAGCCACAGGCAGAGAAGAAATAGCCAAATTAGCAGATGGAATTAAAGATTGTTTAAATGCAGATGCTGAAGTGTATGCTTCTCCTGAAAAATATTTTGATCAAGTGATTGAAATTAATTTGTCAACGCTTGAACCTCATTTAAATGGACCTTTCACACCAGATTTGGCAACACCTATTTCTAAAATGAAAGAAGTTGCTGCAGCAAATGGCTGGCCTACTAAAGTGGAAGTGGGTTTAATCGGAAGTTGCACCAACTCTTCGTATGAAGATATCAGCCGCGCAGTAAGTCTGGCAAAGCAAGTTGATGCAAAAGGATTAACCATCAAGTCGGAATACACCATCACTCCGGGTAGCGAGCAAGTTAGATATACTATTGAAAGAGATGGATTTTTAGCTGCTTTCGATAAAATTGGTGCCACTGTTTTTGCAAATGCTTGTGGGCCTTGTATTGGAATGTGGGATAGAGTAGGTGCTGAAAAGCAAGAACGCAATACCATTGTACATAGTTTCAACAGAAACTTTGCAAAGCGTGCAGATGGCAACCCGAATACATTAGCATTTGTTGCAAGTCCTGAATTGGTTACTGCATTGGCAATTGCTGGTGATCTTACATTTAACCCTATCACCGACTATTTAATTAATAATAAGGGTGAAAAAGTAAAATTAGACGAACCAACTGGTATGGAATTGCCATCTCGTGGATTTGCTGTAGAAGATGCAGGATTTCAAGCCCCTGCAAAAGATGGTTCAGGTGTTTCTGTGCAAGTGGACCCTACTAGTAAGCGATTACAATTATTAGATCCTTTTGCAGCATGGGAAGGAACTGATTTAAAAGGATTAAAATTATTAATTAAAGCAAAAGGCAAGTGCACCACCGACCATATTTCAATGGCAGGCCCATGGTTGAAATTCCGTGGACACTTAGATAATATTTCCAATAATATGTTGATTGGTGCCGTGAATATTTTCAATGAAAAAACGGACAATGTAAAAAATCAACTCACTGGCGAACATGGCCCAGTACCTGCAACACAAAGAGCTTATAAAGCAGCAGGAATTGGTTCGATAGTTGTTGGAGACGAAAATTATGGCGAAGGAAGTTCTCGTGAACATGCAGCAATGGAGCCAAGACATTTAGGTGTTCGTGCTATTTTAGTAAAATCATTTGCACGTATTCATGAGACCAATTTGAAGAAACAAGGTATGTTGGCTTTAACATTCAATGATAAGGCTGATTATGAAAAGATTCAAGAAGATGATACCATCAATATTGAAGGTCTAACTAGTTTTGCTCCAGGTAAACCATTATCGTTGGTGTTGAATCATTCTGATGGTTCTTCTGATACAATTTCAGTAAACCATACTTATAATGAACAACAAATTGAGTGGTTTAAAGCTGGTGGTGCATTGAATATCATTCGCAAGCAGGTGCTTGGATAGGATATAGGTTGATGGAGGAAAAATTAGTTATCTTAACGCTTCAAATTAATCTATGGCATTAAGCAGATTCTGGCTGGTAATTATTTTAGCCTCCATCACTTATATACTGGTACTTTTATTTAGTGGTCAGTATTATTCTATTGAATACGCAGTTAATGGAAAAAAAGATGACCCGATTGTTAGAAATGAGTTTTATCTAAAGGATTTACCAGTTTCCATTCAGGATACTTTAAAAAAAGCTAAAGACAATCGATATGCTGTTGGGAAAGACAGCTTATATATTCTCGATAATCAAACTGTTCGGTTCTGTGTAGGCAAACAAGCAACAGATGGAATATTACCTACCTGTAAGAATACCATTTTTGATTTATTGCTTCCATTAATAGCCTATTTATCTTTTTTCTGTGGCATACTTCAATTGCTAATTAATAGTGGAGCATCAGAGCGGCTGGCCAAATTATTAAGCCCGATTTTTGTAAAAGTGTTCCCAGAAATTCCTGCTAATCATCCTTCCATTTCTTATATGATGTTGAATTTTGCAGCAAATTTTTTAGGATTGGATAGCGCAGCAACACCTTTTGGATTGAAAGCCATGGAGAGTTTACAAGAACTCAATACAGACAAAGAAAAAGCCAGCAATAGCCAGATCATGTTCATGTGTTTACATGCTGCTGGTTTAACACTCATTCCTACATCTATCATTGGATACAGAGCTGCACAACATGCTACCAATCCTGCAGATGTGATGTTGCCATGTATTATCACTTCATTTATCGGAACCATTGCAGCATTAATAATTGTTGGCATTAAACAAAGAATCAATTTATTGAACGTTACATTGATTGGGTCAATTGGTGTGGTAATAGGAATTATTACCGGGCTATTGTTATATATCACCAAGCTTGATTTAATTAGCAAGGGCCATTTTACTGGCAATCTTTCGAACGTGCTTTTGTTGGGAATTATTTTCATTATTCTGGCATATAGTTTTTTAAGAGAAAAAAGATTTACTGATCAGGGAACCAATGTTTTCAACTCTTTTGTTGAAGGCGCTTATGATGGGCTTAAAACTGGCAGAACTATTTTCCCTTATATTTTGGGAATGCTTGTGGCAATTTCATTATTCAGAAACAGTGGCGTATTTGAAATACTGGCTGGATTATTAGCAAAAGGATTTTTAGCTATAGGTGTTACGAAAGAAATTGTAGATGCTTTACCAATAGCTATTTTAAGACCTTTTAATGCGGCTGGAAGCAGGGGATTCTTAATTGATGCAATGCGAACTTATGGTGCGGATTCGTTTACAGGTAGATTGGCTTGTGTGTTTCAATGTGCAGCAGAAACTACGTTTTATGTTATAGCTGTTTATTTTGGAAGTATCAAAGTGAAAAATACCAGGTACACTTTAGGCGCTATGTTATTGGTTGATTTAATCTGTGTATTTGCAGCCATCTTTTTGTGCTTATTATTTTTCTAATTCCAATTGAATCAATTTGTTTAAGTCAATATTTACTTTATACCTGATCATTTTTGGTTGCTATATATTGTTTACACGCATACCCGATTATTTTGATGGAGAAAAATATCCTGCAATCATTGAAATAGTTAACAATGACTCTACTAAGTCAATTAATGTTAAAGCTGTGTATCAAATTGCTGGCAAACAATATTCCATTAATGCAGCTTATCCATTGATAAACTATATCAATAAGGAAAAAGTTGAAGTGATTGTTGAGCATGAACATGTGGAAAGTGGCGCTGTGTATCGTTTTTGGGGATATTGGATCACTTGGGGGGAATTAATTATTTCAATTGTTATGGCGATAGCATTGTTTCAGGTAGCTGTATCAATTACCAATAACCCTACTCCTGAAGCTTTGATGGAACAGTTGAGCTATAAGGAAGAAAAGAAAACCAAATATGTTTAACAATCAATAAACAATAACTGATCAAATGAAACGCTATTTTAAAATATTCGCAATATTACTAATAGTAAGTAGTGCATGTAATAACAATCCTTATAAGGAAACCAATAAATCCTATAAAGAACAAGCAAAAAATTATACCAAAATAATCAATACAAAGCCAGAGACACCCATTATTTCTGACTCTTTAAAACCATCTCCATATTGGGTAGGCACTACCAATTTCGGTATCAGAAAACCAAGCTATGTAATTATTCACCATACAGCCCAAGGATCAACGGAAGAAACACTAAAGACCTTTACACTTCCAAGAACTGCTGTAAGTGCACATTATGTAATTGGAAAGGATGGGGTAGTTTACCAAATGCTCAATGATTATTTCAGAGGTCAACATGCAGGAGTGAGCAGATGGGGCAATCAATTAGACATGAATTCTGCCAGTATTGGAATTGAACTGGATAATAATGGATTTCAGTATTTCGACAGTTTGCAAATCAATAGCTTGTTGGTTGTATTGTCTAAACTCAAAAAAGAGTATAATATTCCTACAGCCAATTTTATAGGTCATGGAGATATTGCTCCAACAAGAAAAAACGACCCCAATTGGCGTTTCCCATGGAAATTATTAGCAGATAAAGGATTTGGCTTATGGTTCGATGAAAAACGAGATACAGTTCCAACATCATTTAATCATATTGTAGGGCTAAGAATAGTGGGTTATGATGTAAAAGACACCAGTGCTGCAATTATTGCTTTTAAAAGGCATTTTTTACAGGATACCACAAGAGGAATGACGCCAACAGCTAAGGAAATTCTTTTCAACTTACATAAGAAGTATTTTTAACAATAAAGCAATCCGTTTTTTAGAACAAAAATTGTATCCTAACACTTGTTAGCTTATTTTTGCAACTCAAATTAATACAACATGAATTTCCAGTTAAGTGAAGAACATTTAATGATTCAAAAAGCAGCCAGAGATTTTGCTAAAACAGAATGTTTGCCAGGAGTTATTGAAAGAGATGAGTTACAGAAGTACCCAAGAGAGCAAGTAATGAAATTGGCCGAATTAGGATTCATGGGCATGATGGTAGACCCAAAATATGGTGGTGCTGGAATGGATACGGTGAGTTATGTTTTGGCAATGGAAGAAGTGAGTAAAATTGATGCAAGTACCAGTGTTAGCATGAGTGTTAACAATAGTTTGGTTTGCTGGGGATTAGAAACATTTGGTTCTGAAGAACAGAAGCAAAAATATTTGACTCCATTAGCACAAGGAAAAAAAGATGGCGAATTATATATTGGTGCATTTTTATTAAGTGAGCCTGAAGCAGGAAGTGATGCAACCAGCCAACAAACAACTGCTGAAGACAAAGGAGACCATTATTTATTAAGTGGTACCAAAAACTGGATCACCAATGGTTCATCAGCCTCCGTTTATTTAGTAATTGCTCAAACAGATCCTGCTAAAAAAAGCAAGGGTATCAATGCATTTATTGTTGAGAAAAACTGGCCTGGTGTAACTGTATCTGCTAAAGAAAATAAATTAGGCATTCGTGGAAGTGATACCCATACCATTTTATTGACTGACGTAAAAGTTCCTAAAGAAAATAGGATAGGAGCAGACGGTTTTGGGTTTACGTTTGCAATGAAAACTTTAGCTGGAGGAAGAATTGGTATTGCTTCACAAGCGCTCGGAATTGCAAGTGGTGCTTATGAATTGGCTTTGGCTTACAGCAAACAGAGAAAAGCTTTTGGTAAAGAAATCATGCATCACCAAGCTATTCAATTTAAATTAGCTGATATGGCAACGAAAATTGAATCGGCTCGTTTGTTGTGTTTGAAAGCTGCTTGGGAAAAAGACAATGGATTGGATTATACATTGAGTTCATCTATGGCAAAAGTATTTGCCAGTGAAGCTGCCATGTGGATCACTACAGAAGCTGTTCAAATTCATGGTGGTTATGGTTTTGTAAAAGAATACCATGTAGAACGTTTAATGCGCGATGCAAAAATTACGCAGATCTATGAGGGAACCAGTGAGGTTCAAAGAATTGTAATTAGCAGAAGTATTTTAAAATAAATAGGTAATGTATTGGCTTTAATGAGTCAAGTTATAAGGCAATGCCGTTGATATTATGCCAGTAAATTTCAATTCTTTTCATTCAATTAATAATGCACTACAGCAAAAGCATGTTCAATTAATTGCTGTAAGCAAAACCAAGCCCAATTCCGACATTGAGGAATTATATGCGCTGGGTCAAAGGGATTTTGGTGAAAATTATGTGCAGGAATTAGTAGATAAAGAAACAGCCCTTCCTAAAGATATTCATTGGCATTTTATTGGTCATTTACAAAGCAATAAAGTAAAATACATAGCTCCATTTGTTCATTTAATACATGGAGTAGATAGTTTGAAATTATTACAAGAAATCAATAAGCAAGCCATTAAAAACAATCGAACAATTGGTTGTTTATTGCAATTACATATTGCAGAAGAAGAAACCAAGTTTGGTTTGGATGAAGCAGAAATTGAATCAATTAAATTGGCCTTGCCAACTTTACAAAATATTCGAATAGAAGGCTTTATGGGAATGGCTTCTTTTAGTGATGACATGACTAAAGTAAAAAGAGAATTTGTACATTTAAAAAATCAGTTTGATTTATTTAAAAACTGGGCTGCACAAAATCCAATGAATTCAACCAACAAAGGAATTTCTACCCTTTCGATGGGCATGAGTGGCGATTACCAACTTGCAATTGAATGTGGATCTACTATGGTAAGAATTGGCAGCTTGCTTTTTGGTGCAAGAAATTATTCCAATTAAATCTGGCAAAAAAATCCCGGCTAACCGAGGCAGCCGGGACGACAATATATTTACTCTACTATTTTAGTGTTTCGTCTAACCATTTGTAGAATTCTCTTTGCCAAACTAAAGCATTTTGGGCACCAATTACCCAATGGTTTTCGTCTGGCAAATACAATAGTTTAGATTTTATTCCTTTTAATTGTGCAGCTTGAAATGCTTGCAATCCCTGTTCTATTGGTACACGATAATCTTTGCCTCCTTGAATAATAAATATCGGAGTATTCCATTTACTCACGAGATTACTAGGATTGAATTGGTTATATGATTTTTGGGCTGCCACATTATTCTTATCCCAATAATTACCACCATAATCCCAGTTAACAAAGAACAATTCTTCAGTTGTACCATACATGCTCTTGGTATCAAAGATGCCATCATGAGCAATAAATGTTTTAAATCGATTATTATGAATACCCGCTAAATAAAAAGCAGAATAACCGCCATAACTTGCTCCAATACATCCCAATCTATTTTTATCTACATAAGTTGATTTACTCACCGCATCAATTGCAGATAAATAATCATTCATCACTTGACCACCATGATCTTTACTAATTTGTTCATTCCATTTGGTTCCATGTCCCGGCATTCCTCTGCGATTAGGAGCAACAATAATATATCCTTGAGAAGCTATTAATTGGAAATTCCATCTGAAAGAATAAAATTGTGTGAGCGGACTTTGAGGTCCACCTTGACAATACAATAGTGTTGGATATTTTTTTGTGGAATCAAAATCGGGCGGATATACTACCCATACCAACATTTTTTTATTATCGGTAGTAGTAATCCATTTACGTTCTGACTTTACTTTTCCGATGGTATTATAAAATGCATCATTTACATGGGTCAGTTGATTCATTGTACCAGTATTTAGATCAACTGAATACAATTCATTGGCATGATTAAAATCTGTTCTTGAAACAATCGCTGATTTGTTTTGTACTCCAATAATTCCACTGATATCAAAATCGCCATTGGTAATTTGTTTTACCACAGGCATCATTTTACTCATGCCAGGATTATTTACACTGAACAATTGTAGTGTTCCGTTAATAGGAGCCCAGAAAAAAATGGATTTTCCATCATCAGACCATTTAAATCCTTCTACATGAATTTCATCTCTTGCACCAGTGAGATTAATTTTTTGACCACTTTTAAAAAGAACAATTATGTCTTGTTTATCTGATTCATATCCATCTCTTTTCATTTGCAAATAAGCCAGTTCTCCATTTGTATTGTATGAAGGTGCAAGATCATTTCCTTTATTGGCTTCTGTCAAAATGTTGGTAGTCCCTTTTTCTATATCATATTCATATAAATCGGTGTTTGTACTTATGGCATAAGCAGTACCATAACTTTTTTTAGTTACATACAATACTTTTTTGCTATCTGGGCTGAATATAAAATCTTCGTCACCACCGAAAGGCTTTTGTGGACTGTCATATGCTTCTCCAACCATGATATCTTTTGGCTCACCAGCTTTGCCATTAATGATTGGCGTAATAAAAACATGACTGAATTTTCCATCTTCCCAGGTATCCCAATGCCGATAATTAAGTGAAGTATAAATTTGTGCATTTGACTTAGGTAAGTCTTTATAATAATCAACTCCTGTTACATTATTAATTTTCACCTCTTCAGCACTAATGGAATATTTTCCATCTGGTGAAATTCGGTCGTTAGTCAATAAACCAGCAAAATCCTTTAGCTCAATAGGATTACCTCCAGTTATTGGTATTTGAAAAGTTTTTCGACTCGATTTGTTGGATTGAATATCAGGTGTTGAAACACTATAGATAATGGATTGTTGATCTTTACTAATGCCCAATGCAGATACCCTGCCTAATTGCCAAAGGCTTTCTGGGCTAAGTATTGCATTTTGTGCTATTAAATTAAAAATACAGCAGAATGATATCAATACTAATAAGGAATATTTTTTCATGGCATTATTTTTTTACTGTTTTAGTATAATCTAAAACCAGGTTTACAAAAGCACTCACGCCAACATCCAATCTAGCATCGCTGATCATAAATCCTGGTGTATGATGATCTGGTGCAGAATCAAAATTTGGAAACTTTGGATCTCTAGCACCTAAGTAGAAAAAAAATGCTGGGGCTTTTGTGCCATAATAGGAAAAATCTTCTGCACCAGTAACCCAATTGGTTAATTGAACATTCTCCATTCCACCTGCAGCTTTTTGTAAGGAAGGAATGCTTTTGGCAACCAATTCCGGATTGTTATAGGTAACCAATGTTTTAGTATCTATACTTACTTCCGCAGTTGCTCCATTAGCAGTTGCAATATTTTGAGCAATTAATTTTATTTTTTCATGCACCATTTTTTGTGCCTGATCATCTAAGGTTCTAATAGTGCCTTCCATAATAGCTTCTTCTGGAATAATATTGGAACGTACACCTGATTGAAACTTACCTACAGAAACTACAACAGGAGATTTAGTGATATCGATATTTCTACTGACAATGGTTTGTAAAGCTTGAATTATTTCTGCACTTACAGCAATAGGATCAATCGCATTCCATGGGTATGCGCCATGACTTTGTTTGCCTTTTACTTTGATGGTAAACCAGTCGGATGATGCCATAAACGCACCAGGCTTATAATAAATCTTTCCAATATCATATTTAGATTCAATATGAATTCCAAATACTGCATCTACTTTAGGATTGTCCATGGCACCTTCCTTGATCATCAATGGTGCGCCACCTTCTTCATTTCCTGGAGGACCTTCTTCCGCTGGTTGAAATAAGAATACAACGGTTCCGGTAATGTCATTTTTTATTTTGCTCAATACTTCAGCTGCACCCAATAGCATTGCTATATGAGAATCATGACCACAAGCGTGCATTACAGGAACTGTTGCTCCATTGTAATCACTTTTTGCTTTGGAAGCAAATGCCAAACCGTTTCTTTCCTCAACAGGTAAAGCATCTATATCGGCCCTTAAAGCTATAACAGGTCCAGGTTTTCCACCTTTTAAAACACCCACCACACCTGTTTTAGCGATTACTTTTGTGGTAATGCCCCATTCATTTAAACTGGCTTCAATTGTTTTGCATGTATTAAATTCCCGATTTCCTAATTCTGGGTTTTGATGAAAGTACCTTCTCCAACTGACTACTTTTGAAGTTTCATCTTTAATTAATTGTTCTAAATTGGCAGGAGCATTCTGAGCATTCAGAAAGCTTGTGGCAAATAATAAACTAAATAATACTATTTTTCTCATGAGCGAATTTTCTTTGTACGGAAGGTACTGATTTTATTCAATTTCAAATTTGGGTTTAAATAAGAAAATTATAGAATATGACAATTATGTAAAT
>JBBAJS010000015.1:5430-93096 GCA_040403975.1 Sediminibacterium sp. | reverse complement strand
GATACAGGACCATGTGGACCTTGTACCGAAATACATGTGGATTGTAGAACAGATGAAGAAAGAAAAAAAATAGCAGGTAAAACATTGGTGAATAATGATCATCCACAAGTGATCGAGATCTGGAATAATGTGTTCATGCAATTCAACCGTTTAAAAGATGGAAGTTTGGTTCCATTGCCTGCTCAACATGTTGATACTGGAATGGGCTTTGAACGTTTAGTAAGAGTTATTCAAGGAAAGCAAAGCAATTACGATACAGATGTTTTTACTGGAACGATTGCAGCAACAGAAAAAATTACTGGTAAAAAATACGATTTCAGCGACAGTAAAGAAGCAATAGCTTTTCGTGTATTGGCAGATCATATTCGTGCAATAGCTTTTACCATTGCCGATGGTCAGTTGCCCGCTAATACAGGTGCCGGCTATGTGATCAGAAGAATATTGAGAAGAGCAGTAAGGTATTACTATTCTTATTTGGATTACAAGCAGCCTCTACTTTTTAAATTGATGCCCATTATTGCGGATCAATTTAAAACGGTATTTCCTGAATTACACCAACAACAAGATTTTGTAACCAAAGTGGTGAAAGAAGAAGAAGATGCTTTCTTAAGAACCTTGGACAAAGGTTTGAAAAGAATGGATGATATCATTAAACAAAGTAAAAACGCAGTAATTGACGGCAAAGCTGCATTTGAATTATTTGATACATTCGGGTTTCCTGCAGATTTAACCAGATTGATTGCAAGTGAAAATAATTTGAGTATTGACGAAGCTGGTTTTGAAACCGAAATGCAACAACAAAAAAATCGCAGCCGTGCCGCTTCTGTTTTAGATACCGAAGATTGGATGGTTGTTTCCGATGAATCAGGCGAAGGATTTGTAGGCTATAAAGATATTTTGGTAACCAGTAAAGTAACCAAGTACAGAAAAATCAATTCTAAAGGAAAAACGCAATTCCAATTGGTTTTGAACACTACTCCTTTTTATGCAGAAAGTGGTGGACAGGTGGGCGATACAGGTTGGCTCGAATTTGGAGATCAAACTATTGAAGTAACTGATACCAAAAAGGAAAATGATTTAATTGTTCATTTCGTCAACGAATTGCCCAATGAGATCGCAGGAAATATAACGGCAAGAATTAACGTAGAGAAAAGATTGTACACTTGTTATAATCATACAGCTACCCATTTATTACATGCCGCTTTAAGAAAAGTACTAGGTACCCATGTTGCCCAGAAAGGTTCATTGGTGAATGAAGAGAATCTTCGTTTTGACTTCTCCCATTTTGCGAGAGTAACAGACAAGGAAATTCGTGCAATCGAAAAAATGGTGAATGATAAAATAAGAGAAAATATTCCAGTTGTAATTACAGAAATGCCAAAAGAAGAAGCATTGAAATTAGGCGCTATGGCGCTTTTTGGAGAGAAATATGGCAATACTGTTAGGGTTGTTGTAGCAGACCCCAATTACTCGGTAGAGTTATGTGGAGGAACACATGTAATGCATACAGGAATGATTGGAATTTTTAAATTAACAGCAGAATCTGCAGTGGCAGCTGGAGTCAGGCGAATTGAAGCCTTAACAGGCGGCAAGGCGTTTAACTATTTATATGAGCAATTTGCTGGCCTGAAAGAAGTTGCCAATTTATTAAAAACGCAAGATCCTTTAAAAGCAGTTGAAAAAATAATTGCAGAGAAACAAGAATTAGAAAAGAAAGTAGAAAGTTTAGAAGCCAAACAATTGACAATATTAAAGGAATCTTTATTAGGAGAACGAATACCTTTTACACTTGGCAATAATCAAGAAGCTTATTTTATTGGAAAGATTGTAGAAGTGAGTAATGCCGATCATTTAAAGAAATTGTCTTTCGATTTAAAAACCGGATTAGGAGAAAATTACTTGGTAGTGCTTTGTGCTAATATAGCAGGCAAAGCTGCTGTAAGTATTTTATTATCAGATAGCATAGTAGAAGTAAAAGGATTGGAAGCTCCAAAAATGATCAAAGAACAAGTTGCTCCTTTAATTAAAGGTGGCGGTGGAGGTCAGAAGACATTGGCAACAGCAGGTGGTCAAGATGCTTCCAATTTGCAAAAAGTAATCGACACCATACAAGAACTGATCAATTGATCAATTAGCAGAAGATGAGTAGTAGCGACAAATATGAAGCGGTAATTGGTTTAGAAGTACATGCACAATTGTCTACCAACAGTAAACTCTTTTGCGGTGATAGTATTCAATTTGGTGCTGAGCCCAATACACATATCAGCCCTATTACAATGGGCCATCCGGGCACTTTGCCAAAGACAAATAAAAAGGCAATTGAATATGCTGTAAAAATGGGCATGGCATGCAATTGTGAGATAGTACAAACCAATTATTTTGCTCGTAAAAACTATTTCTATCCTGATCTGCCGAAAGGCTATCAAATATCACAACATACTACTCCTATATGCAAAGGCGGGAAAGTAAAAATAAAAGTTGCTGATAAGGAAAGATATATTCAACTAAACAGAATTCATTTAGAAGAAGATGCAGGAAAAAGTATTCATGATATAGATGAAAACTTTACTTGCATCGATTTGAACAGAGCGGGCACTCCCCTCATTGAAATTGTAACTGAGCCGGATATTTTTTCTTCTGAAGAAGCATGGCAATATGTTACGGAAATCAGAAAGTTAGTAAGGTGGCTAAATATCTGCGATGGCAATATGGAGGAAGGCAGTTTGCGATGTGATGCCAATGTTTCTATTCGGTTAAAAGGGGAATCTAAACTGGGAACCAAAGTAGAAGTAAAAAATCTCAATTCAATTCGCAATGTCAAAAAAGCCATTGAATTTGAAATTGATAGAATGATCGATATTGTTGAGAATGGCGGAATCATTAAACAACAAACCAGGAGTTTCGATGCTACCAATGATACCACTTTTGCCATGCGCGATAAGGAAGAAGCCAATGATTACCGGTATTTTCCCGACCCTGATTTACCTGCTTTTGTTCTAACGAATGAGTACTTAAGCGATATTCAATCAGCAATGCCTCCATTACCAGAACAATTGTTTAAACAGTATCAACTAGAATATGGATTGAGCAATTATGATGCTGCTCAGTTAACAGAAGATAAAGCAACCACTGATTATTTTCAAATGGTGATTTCACATACTAAACTATACAAACAAGCTGCCAACTGGATGCTTGGTCCTTTGCGTCAGTTATTAAATGAACAATCAAAAGACTTTAATAATCTCCATCTAAATGCCCAACACTTTGCCGAATTAATACAAATTGTGGAAGAAGGAAAAGTGAATTTTTCCATTGCTGCGGCTAAAATTTTACCTCAATTATTCGTAAGCAATAACTCTCCATTGCGTATAGCAGAAGAGTTAGAAATTATTCAAGTGAGTGATTCCAATGAATTAATAAAATGGGTAGATGAAGTTATTGGTGCCATGCCCGATAAAGTGGCAGAATATCAAAAAGGCAAGAAAGGGTTGATTGGATTATTTGTTGGCGAAGTAAAAAAGAAAAGCAAAGGCAAGGCCGATCCAAAAATGGTTACTCAATTATTAGAAGAAAAATTAAAATAAAGGATATGAGAATAAATTATTTGTTATCGATACTTTTTTTGGTATTAATAGCTGCTTGTCAGCAAAAAAAATATGGTGGGTTTACTGTTACAGGAACTATTAAAAATGCTCCCAATTCAAAAGTATTTTTACAAGAACTGCCATTTGGTGGGCAGGAGCCGATCATTTTAGATTCTGGTAAATTAGAAAAGGACAACAAGTTTTCTTTAAAGGGAATTGCCAGAGAAGAAGGTCTTTATCGATTAGTAGTTGAAAACGGACCAGATGTTTTAATTGTAAACGACAATGATGTAATTGAAGTGGAAATGGATGTAAACAATTACAGGGCTTACAAGATCATCGGATCAAAAGCAAGTGAAAGCTTACATCAATTATTTGAAAATTACCGCAAACAGGATTCGGCACTCTATCTCACTTTTAATACAATAGATACCCTACAAAAAAAGCCAGGCAACGACAGTTTACTGAACATTGCTAAAGGAGAAAGAGAATCGCAAATAAAAAATATCAATACTTCTGTTCGCAACTTCATTAAGGAAAGCAATAGCCCAGCAGCAAGGTATTATGCTTTAGGTATGGCTTCTAGAACTTTGAATACAGATGAACTAAAAGTATTGGTAAATGAGTCAGCTGAAAAATTTAAAGACCATACAGGTTTACAAAAAATTAAAATCGCCCTTAATACCACTGCAAAACAAAAAGCACCAGAACCAGTAGCTTATGCTTTGCTCAACACTATTGCACCTGCTATCGTTTTGCCTGATCAAAACGGAAAGCAAGTATCACTCAATAGCTTCAAAGGAAAATACGTACTGGTAGATTTTTGGGCCAGCTGGTGTGGACCTTGTAGAAGAGAAAACCCTAATGTAGTTGCTGCTTACAATCAATTTAAAAGCAAGAACTTCACTATTTTAGGTGTATCGATGGATGAAGATAAAACTGCATGGCTTGATGCAATAAAAGCTGATCAATTGAGCTGGAATCATGTAAGTATACTGTCAGATTGGAATAGTCATCCTTTGACACAGGAATATCAATTCAATGCAATTCCTTTTAATGTATTGGTGGATCCTACAGGAAAAATCATTGCATCTGATTTGAGAGGAGCCGATTTAATCAATAAACTATCAGAAGTATTGAAATAAAATATAAAGCATCGTATAATAAAAAAGTCCCGAAAATTTCGGGACTTTTTTATTGCTATTCAATTGATTGATACTTAAAGTGGATTTTGAACAATCAATTTATTCTGATTGATCTCATCCTGAGGAAACAAGAACTGCCATTGAATATCTCCAGCAGGAATTGTTTGTACCTGAATTAAGGCAAGTACATGATTTGGAATGCCAACTCTGCTCATTGGTAAATTCAATCTTTTCAAATCTGTGAAACGATGTCCTTCACCCCAAAGTTCAGCTCTTCTGTTTAAATAAATTTCATTTAATAAAGTTTGTCCAGTGCTTGTGCTTTGAACATAACTTGGATTTCTGTTTCTCATTAAAGTAAACAAAGCTGTTTGTGCAGCAGCAGTTTGCCCTTGCCTTGCTCTTGCTTCGGCTTCAATTAACAACATTTCCGCAGCACGCATATAAGGAACATCTCCAATACTCAACGCATCACTAGAAGCTAAGAATTTTTTATTCTGAAATGGCACTCTAGCTCCTCCAGGAGGTACAGGTACAGTTGCACCTGTTAAATCAAAAACACTTTTGCGAATGTCTGTTGCAGGTAAAGCATTGTACAAATTAGCATTGATTGCTCTAGGCTGAGTTCTCAATACAGTAGAGTTAAAATTGCAAGAGATATAGGCAAAATAAGAGAAGAAGAAAGTGTTATGATCACTAATTTGACGGCTACCCCAGATCCATTCTGAATTAGAGATGTCATTAAACCCTCTAAGATAATCTGCATTAGTCATAAGTGTATAACCAGTTCTGGCAGCGATTGCATTGGTTGCAGCTACTTCGAAATTTTCTTGCACTAAAGCTACTCTTGCTTTGATACCACGAGCTACGTTTACATCAAAATTTGATTTTGCAGCTGTTCCTGTTCTGGTATACCCTGCTAATAAAGTTATCGCTTCATCCAAATCTTTATTAACCTGAGTGTATACTTCTTCACCGGTAGATCTTGGTAATCCTTCGAGTGTATTGGTTAACAACAATGGAACACCCAACTGTGTATTATTTCCGCCAGCTTTATATCTTTCACCCCATAACTGTACCAATTGAAAGTGTGCCCATGCTCGATAAACCAAGGCTTGTCCTTTGATCATTCTCTTATCGGTTGCAGCACCAGGTACCGCATCAATACCATTGATCAAGATATTTGCGTTGGAAATCAATCTATAGTAGAATCGATAAACAAAGCGCATATCGCTTGCACTCACATTTCTGTGATTTTGCCATTGCACCCATGTAAGATGACCTGTACTACCATTTGCTAATGGAAATACAATGTCTTCGCCTAAATAATCCCTGAACAAATTACAAGCACCTTCTCCAGATTGACCTTGTGCATCATATTGAGTATACATCACTCTATGTATACCATTCAATGCTGCTATAGCATTTTGTGTACTTGCTAAAGCATCTGCTGCAGCAACAGATGTTGTTGGATAGGTATCCAAAAACTCTTTCTGACAAGAAGTAAAAGCAATTGATGCGATTACTAATAATGATAAAATATATTTTTTCATGTTAAACATTTTAGAGATTTAAAGTTATACCTGCTGTGAAAGTTCGTGCAGGTGGATATGCATTAGAAGTTACTCCTGAGAATGCTTGTTGATTATTTAAACCAACTCTCTTTGAAGTAAATAATGCATTTTCTAAACTAATAAAGAATTGTCCATTACTTACTTTCATTTTACTGGTTAATGATTTAGGTAAATTATAAGTCAAATTAACAGTTCTTATATTTAAGTAAGAAGCATCCACTAACCATCTTGAAGAAGCACCATTAAAATCAGTTGTTCTTCCTGCATCCAATCTTGGAACATTGGTAATATCACCAGGTTTCTGCCATCTGTTTAACATGTCTGTATGAATTGCACCTCCGTATGTTCCTGTAGACATTAAACCAGCATAGTTGGCATCATAAGTTAAGCCACCTACTTGGAAAGTAAACAATGCGCTAATGGTGAATTGTTTATAAGTGAACGACTGTGTGAAACTGCCATAGAAATCTGGAATGGTAGATCCTTGGTATTCAAACTTAGCATTTGAAATAGAAGTAGTTACAGTATCTACTCCTCCATTTTTATTGGTGATCAATCTTCTTGTGGCACTTGCTGCAGTGTTTTGAGCATTATATAAAGCTGTACCATCAGTAGGATCAACACCATAATATGAACGCAACCAATAATCAAAAATTGATTGATCAACAGCATACTTTTTTGTACCAGTAACAAATTCTGGAACAGTTGCTGGCATTTTAGTGATACGGTTAAGTACTGTAGATAAATTAACGCCCATATTCCAATTGAAGTCTTTGTTTTTTATAACGTCTCCAGTCAATTGAATTTCAATTCCTTTGTTAAACATTGTAGCCGTATTCTGATTAACAGTTAAAGCACCACTAGACAAAGGCTGAGGCACTGCAAATAATAAATCAGAAGAAACGCGGTTATAATATTCTACTGTACCATTCAATCTATTTTTAAATAATGAGAATTCAAGAGCAATATCAAATTGCTTATTGGTTTCCCAGGTAAGCTCTCTATTTAAGAAAGCTGATTGACTTTGTACAATTCCTGGTTCATTTGCATTATTGGCAAAATTATATAGTCCTTGATATGCATAAAATCCTATTCCATCAGCAACTCCTACTACTCCATATGAGCTTCTTAATTTCAATTGATTGATCCAACTAATATTTTTCATGAAATTTTCACGATCAATATTCCATCCTCCACCAACTGACCAGAAAGTACCCCATCTTGATTGTTCTGCAAAACGTGAGTTACCATCTCTACGAACACTACCTGATACATAATATTTTCCTTTGTAATCGTAGTTCACTCTCGAGAAATAACTTTCAATTCTATAACGATCTACAGAAGATGTTGAGGAGTTAATGGTGGTAAAATTTCCTAACTCAGTATTACCAGATAAAGATTGTCCTTGTTTGAAACCACCCAAAGCTTCCTGTCTTTGATTGAAACTTTCGTGGCCCAATAAAACATCAACTCTATGGTCACCAAACTTTTTCCCATAGTTCAATAATTGACTCAATACAAAACCCATATTTGAGCCAAAATCACGAGAAGATCTTCCAGCTGGTGCGCCATCTCCTACCAATGTGTTTTCATAAGATGCATCATATTGACCTTGATAATCTATTGAAATGTTATTAGTGAATTTAAAGTCTCTTAAAAAAGTAATGTCAACATAGTTTCTTGCACTTATAGCAGATCTTCTAAAATTTTGTTCATTTAAAGAAGTTTCTGCCAAAGCATGTCTTCCTGCAAAACCACCACTTGGTCTGTTAGGTACACCTTGTGTTCCACCCATATTTCCTAAATCCCAAAAACGATTTCCTGTAGCATCCAATAAATAAGCACCTGTAGTCATATTATGAGCATATACAGGATAAATTGGGCCGACATTTCTTGAGTAAAAGAAAGGATTTACAAAGCTTGTAGATCCGCCATCTGCAGCAGTATTTGATGTTGAGAAATTACCAGAAACATTCAATCCTGTTTTTAACCAAGGTAATGGATTTACATTCACATTTAATCTTGCAGAATAACGCTGCAAATCGGAACGTAATGTATATCCCTTGTCATCCAAATAACCTAAGGATAGAAAATAATCCGACTTGTCTGATCCTCCGTTGAAGTTAACGGTATAATCTTTTCTGTTTCCTGTATTGATCAATTCTTTGGTCCAATCTAAATCATCGCCATAAATCAATTGTGCACTTGGGTTTAATAATCCATTGGTTCCAACAATTGCATTATTGGCTACATTGAATGGATTATAAGATAATAGGCCTTGAATACCAGTGCGGGTAGTTAATCCACTAGCTACTCTATTTGCAGAGTCTAAAGAAATACCAGTACCTGTTAATGGATAAACCAAAGAGTTACGATAAGATTCCCACATAATTGGATAATACTGGTAAGCATCTATACGGTCATATTCTTCCAAGCCTCTTGAAGTAATACCTTGTAACAAACGAAGTGAAAGACTATTTCTTCCTTTCTTTCCTTTTTTAGTGGTGTAAACAATTACACCATTTGCAGCTCTTGAACCATACAACGCTGTAGCAGATGCATCTTTCAAAACAGTGATATTTTCTACATCATCAGGATTGATATTAGATGTACCGCCTACATAAGGAACACCATCTACAACTATCAATGGATCTGATGTTGCATTGATTGATCCAAATCCACGAATACGGATTGTATTAGCTGAACCAGGCTGACCGTTTGCAGATCCTGTAATTACACCAGGAATAGCACCTTCTAAAGCCGTGGTAATATTGGTCAAAGGTCTGGTAGCGATTTCTTTTGCGCTAATTTTACCTTGTGATCCAGTATTTGTTGATTTTTTAGCAGTTCCATATGCTACAACTACCACTTCATCTAAATCTTTATCAGCAGATACCATACTTATATTCAAAACACTATTTGACCCTATTTTCACATCCTGAGAGGCAAGGCCAACTCCTGAAATAGTAAGTGTTGTTGAATTTGCAGGAACATTGATAGAGAACATACCTGCATCATTTGCAGAAACACCCTGTTTGGTTCCTTTTACCTGAACCGATGCTCCAGAAACGGGTTTGCCGTCGGCGTCTGTTATTGTTCCTGTGATGGTTTTATTTTGAGCTGATAGTTGAAAAACAGCAAAAAATAAACACAAGAGAACTGTGACTAGTTTCCTCATAAGTTAATTTTTAGTTTTGAGGCGCGAAGCTAAAAATTAAACTTAAAATAATAGTATAAAAGCAGGGCCGATTTATAGCTTTTAGGAATAAATTGAAAGAAAAATTTATTTAACCAATCAGCTGAAACTCAATCCTATGTGTACTTTTAACACAAATAAAAATCCCGCACCGATATAATCGATGCGGGACAATATAAAAATGTTCAACTTATAAAATTAATATCCAGGATTTTGCTTAAATCCAAGATTAAAATTAACCTCTGTTGATGGATAAGGAAGTTGAAAACGAAAATCATTAGCAGGAAGTGAAGTGAAAATATATTTCACGCCAGTTCCATCGGCTCTATCTCCAAAATTTGGATCACGAGATACTGGTTGATTTCTTCTTTTCAAATCCCAGAAACGATCTCCCTCAAATGCCATTTCCAATCTTCTTTCTCTAAGGATCTCGGTTAATAGAGCAGCTCCAGTTAACCCAACAATATTGGTAAATGGAGAATATCTATTCGACTTAAGTAAATTTAAATCAGCCAAAGCCAGCACATCATTACCTGAACGTTGATAAGCTTCCGCTCTGTTTAAAATCACTTCGGCAGTTCTTATTGCCTTGTAATCTACTACACCTAAAACCGCTCCAGGTCTTCCGCGATATTTAATTACATGGTTTTGATTTACGCCATTCCACAAACTCGTTTGAATATAAGCACTTGTTCTTACGTCTGTTGCTAAATATTGCTGTCTCAATGCATAATCTACAACATACTCAGATCGAACAAGTCCACCAACAATTTGGAAATAATTTACACCAGGAGTATTGATGTTATCTACAACAGTGTTAGCAATTTTAAATAAAACGCCATTATTGGTTTCATCAGTCCAAATTCTAGGAAAATCAGTTAAATTAGGCAACACTGGTGTGGTTCCTAATGCAGCAGTAGATTGTGCAATGCAATTGGTTAAATCTCCAGTGTATAAATATGCTCTTGACAACAAACCAGAAACTGCAGCTTTATTGAATTTCCCTACTCCATTTGATGAAGCGATCAATGGCAATGCTGCAGTTAAGTCAGCGATTATTTTTGCATAAAAACCTCTTACAGTTTCTTTAGTTGGAAGAATTTTTGCATCAGTTGATGTAACATAACTCATTGTAGAGTCAGTTGGACCAGCATTTTCAAAAGTTTTACTGTACATTCTCGCCATATCAAAATACACCATAGCTCTAACTGCTAAGGCTTCCCCTCTTGCATTATCCTTAAAAGCACCTGCAGGGAATTTATCAATATTCTCCAATATTGCATTGGCTCTTCTAGTTATAGAATAACCAGATTGGAAAAAACCATTGGTATTATCTGCATTGTATCTCCAATCTCCAAAAGCGGTAAGCGTTTGACGACCAAGACTGCTGATAATTAAATTGTCAGCCATAACATCTGCAATATTATTCCATGTACCATTTACATAGTTATTGGTTCTTAAACCATTGTACATACCATTAATTGCAAGTGTAACATCTCCCTGTGTATTAAATGCAGCTGATGTTTCAATTTGATTGAATGGATTTAATTCTAACTCTGTCTTACTACATGAAGTAAAGATCAGGGTTAGGCAAAGGAAATATAAAATCTTTTTCATAATATTTTTTTTATTCATTTAGAATCTGATATCTAACCCTACAGTAACAGCTTTTGAAGAAGGATAACCATAAAGATTATTTACACCAGGTTGAACTGGAGTACCACTTTCTCTATTTTGAATACCTACTTCAGGTAATCCGTTAAACTTAGTGTTTAGCCATAAGTTGGTTCCTTGTACATAGAATCTTACTCCATTTAATTTTGCTTTACGAGCAATTTCCACAGGAAGATTATAAGCTATAACGATATCTCTCAATGTTACATAATTTGCTTTCTCTAAATATTTATCTGTAACAAGATTTTGCTTTTGAGTAGGGTCAGTTATACTTGGAAACTGAGCAATATCTCCAGCTTTACGCCAGTAATTATTTGCTGCAGTATAGTTAGGTCTAAACCCTACAGAGGAATTTCCACCATCAGCTAAATTATTTTGATATTGTGAATTATAAGTGTAGTTGCCTCCAGTGTAGTAAAACTGCATAGAAAAATCCCAGTTCTTATAAGTAAGGTTAGAATTCACACTACCATAAAATGTTGGAAGAGGAGATTTGCCTACTTGTAATACAGCATCACTTGCAGAATAGGTTTCTGTAATACTATTATCAGATGCTTTCAAATACTGGTTTTTACCATTCGCTGGATTAATTCCTGCCCAACGTACCAAAAAGAATGTATTCTGTGGCTGACCAATTACTAATCGAGTATTACTCGGAGAAGGAACATTGTCTGAAATCAAACTAGTTACAACATTTTTATTGTTTGTATAGTTAACTGAAACATTCCATTTGAAATCTTTTTTACGGATAACATCTCCAGCTAAAGTAATTTCAAATCCTTTATTCTGGATACTTCCAATATTACTCAATACACTTGAAAAACCAGTTGCTAAACTCACTGGTTGATTGTACAATAAATCATTGGTTGTACGATTATAATAATCAAATGTACCAGTGATTCTGTTTCCGAGTAATCCAAAATCAACACCAATATCCCAGTTCTTATTCTTCTCCCAAGTTAAATCAGGATTTGCAATTTGAGCAGGTATTGCTGCAGATGCATTATTATAAACTGCATTCAATGCATATGTACCTAATGAACCATAAAATTGGTTAGGTACATTTCCTGAAGTACCAATTGATGTTCTTAATTTTAAATCGCTAATGGTATTATTGTTAGCTAAGAATTTTTCATTTTTAGCATTCCACCAACCACTTGCTGCCCAGAAATTTGCAAAACGGTTATTTGCTCCAAATCTTGAAGATCCATCTCTTCTTGCACTTAAGCTTACACCATAAGTTCTGTTGTAATCGTAACTAACATTTGCAAAATAGGAGATGATTGACCACTGACTTCTACTTGTAGTAGCTCTTTGAGGTAATGATCCATTTTCTGCAGTATTTACAGAAACAGTAGGTAAATTTCTATTCTCTAATAACCATGAATAAAAATTACGCTTGGTAAATTCTTGACCAAGGAGCACATTAATGTTGTGCTTATTCTTTATAGATTGTTTCCAAGTGGCCGTGTTAGTAAATACGGTATTTAAATCTTGGTTTCCGTTGTCTGTTTTAGAATTATATCCTAGGATATTGGCTAAATTAGAACCAGGTTGCAAGTAACTTTCAGCTAGCAATGTATTATAATTTAAAGCCACTAAACTTTTAATTGTTAAATACTTAAAAAACTTCGCTTCTGCAAAACCTGTAGCAAAAGCAGAAAGGTTATTATTAAAGAACGTATTATTGTCCTGTCCTTCTAATGCAGAGAAACCTTGCATTGTTAAGTTGTAATTACCATTTGGCAAATAAACTGGTTCGTATGGATTTGTCAAGAAATATGCTGTCCATGGTGCTTGTGAGTTAAACAATTCCCTTGTTTGATATTCTTTTGCATAAGCAGTTGATAAGTTAACACCTGTAGTTAACCAATCTAATGCTTTGTACTCCATATTTACTCTTCCACCAATTCTATTTCTATAATTTCTATAAACCAATCCATCTTCATCATACTTATTCAATGAAAAGAAATATTTCATTTTATCAGTAGCTCCACTTATAGAAACTTCATGAGATTCTGTTTTTGCATTTTGCAAATAAAAATTTCTCCAATCACCTGCTCCACGAGAAGAAGCTAAATCCCAAAGTCCTTGACGTTGATCACCAGTAATATTGAATAAAGTTGCTGTGGCTGGTAATTGGCCTAATGCTCTTCTATTCAAAATCATTGAGTCAATAATTGGATTAACAAGCCCTGCTTCAAACTCAAACTGAAGTTTTTGTTGAGAGTTCATTAATTCAACATTCGGTAATTCTTGTAATGATACAAAGCCTCTTTGGAAAGAATAACGAACTTGGGGTAAGCCGGCTTTACCAGACTTTGTAGTAACTACAATTACTCCATTACCTGCTCTAGAACCATAAATAGCCGCAGCAGATGCATCTTTTAAAACAGAAACATTCTCAATGTCATTTGGATTGAGTAAAGAGAAAGCAGTTGAAGTAACTGCAATACCATCAATCATAATCAAAGGCTCAGATGATGCATTGATTGAGCCAGTTCCCCTTACACGGATAAATCCACTAGCACCTGGTTGTCCGCTTTGACCAACAACCTGAACCCCTGCAGCTTTACCTTGCAATAATTGTGTAAAGTTTTGGATTGGTTTTTGCGCCAATTCCTTACCACTAACCACAGAAACAGCGCCGTTTAAATCTTTTCTTTTAATGGCCTGATACCCTACTACAACAACTTCATCCAAACTCTTATCGCCTGGGGCCAAAGTAATATTCATTGAATTTTCAGTACCAATTTTTACTTCTTGAGGCAAAAGACCTACCCCAGAAAAAATCAACACTTTTGCAGAAGGATTAACAGAAATGGAAAATTTTCCTTCTTCGTTTGCGGAAGTACCCAATTTGGTACCCTTAACAAGTACAGAAGCGCCCGATACTGCTTTGCCATCGGCGTCTGAAACTTTTCCAGTGATTGTCCGGTTTTGAGCGTTTAGTTGTAAAACGGTCAATACCATACACAGAAATACTGTGACTAGTTTTCTCATAATTCAGTTTTTAGTTTTAAGAGGCGTGAAAATAGTTAAAGAATTGGTAAAAGAACAACTGTTAGTCAAAAAATGTTCAAACATTGAAAAAAATAAACAAAAAATCGGTGAATAAAGATAAAAAACGAATGAAAACAAAAAAAAGCCGCCCCGATAATATCGGGGCGGCTCATATATTAGTTATATACTATATCTACTAAGGATTATGCAAAATTGTTGCACCTCCTAAAGTAAATGTACCAATATTAGGATGTCCTGCATTCAATCCACGGAGCATCCAAGAATAAGATTTACCATCTCTTACAGTAAATGCGGTAGTAGTAAATAAAGTTGCTGTTCCAGCAGTTACTGTCAAAGTATAAGTACCTGAAGGAATATTAGTGTAAGCAGATAAAAGCGTTTCATTTGGTGATGCAACCGCTCCAACATAATTCACATTAGAGAATGTTGTTGTTCCTGTTGCAGCTACGCCAAATCCATCAGCAGTTCTGGTTAATGTAATGGTTGAAGTGGGCACATTGGGTGCAAAATTCAACATACGTACATTAGCAGTTCCTGCTGCAGGCACTTTTGTATCATTGTTTAATGCCAACATTTTGATGGTATTGGTTGGACTCAAAGTGTCGTATGCAAAAAAAGATGTTGCACTTGCAGCACCCAATGTTACAGTACGAGAAGCTAGATCTGCAGTGCCAGTTAATGTTCTAACCGCAACTACAGAACTTCCTGGATTAACACCAGCATATGGACCTGCAAGGTTACCATTATAAGCAACACTAGATTGAGCTCCACTAACCAATAAATTGGTACCGTTTAAATTAACAGTAATATTTGAAGGTACACGAATAGCAAAATTGTGCACTGCAACAAATGCCTGTGCATTTGGATCTACTTCAGCAGCAGGTAAATCCTTCTTACAAGAGCTAGTAGAAGCCATTGCACCTAGCATTAATCCGAAGATCCCTAGTTTATTAAAAATATTTTTTTTCATGCTTTATTATTTAAATCAAGATTAATAGAAAGGATTTTGTTTGATGGCAGGATTCTGTGTAACCTCACCATTTGGTATAGGCCAAATAAAACGGAAATCACTATATGGTATAGCAGCCTGTCCTAATGTTACTGGAACTCCAATTCCATATAAAGCACTACCAGTAGTACCGTTATTCACTTTAGCAGGAATACCAGCAGCTCTTAAAGCAACGATTGGATCCTGTGCAGTACGATGGATATCTGGCCATCTGCGTCCTTCTGATAAAAACTCAATCCTTCTTTCAAATAAGATTGCTCCAACTTCTGCAACATCATTTGCAAAACTTGCAACAGTAAATTGGGTAGCTGCAGGGGCAACACTGGAGCGATTTCTTACCATATTCAATAAATCTACTGCTCTTTGAGAAATAGTACCTACAGATAAACGGGCTTCAATTTCAGCTTGATTCAATAAGACTTCTGCATAACGGATAATCGGACAATTATCACCTCGGTTAATATAATCGGTATACTTAGTTGTCATAAAGGCCAAGCCAGCTGCAGATGTACCATTAGCAGTACCGCCTAATCTGTTATTCTGGGTTCTTCTTAAATCATTGGCCAACCATGCCGATTGGTTCCAGATAATTGGAGAAATAGATACTAGTCCACGTCCTCCTAAATCGGCTGAACCGTACATTTGCGCCATTGCCCCATTTGCTGATCCATTATCTAATGGGTCATTTTTTACAGAGAAAATATTTTCCGCAGTAACACTATTACCACCAGGAATACCAAATGGTTCTCCAGGTGTAGCCATCAATCTATGACCACCAATTGGAGCAACAGTAGAATTTGGTGTTAAAGGAGTAAGTGTTGCAGGGATCAATTTATCCCCTTCAGCTTTTGCTAAAGTCCACTGACCCATATGCATATAAACTCTTTGCTTCAATGCAATAGCAGCAGCTCTAGTAGCTCTAATAACTCCTAAGGGTTGAGTAACTGGCAAATTGGTTTCAGCAAAATTTAGATCTGCAATTAACTTGGCATATCCAGCTGCAACAGTAGGTCTTGGCTCTGTTTTAAGTTTATCTAAAGCTGCTGAACCTTGAACTGCATAATCGCGGTAAGGAATACCACCTTCGGCAGCAGTTCCATTACCATCCAAGAATGGACGAGCATAATGAATCAATAATTCATGATGACCTAATGCACGTAGAAATCTACATTCAGCTTCGTATTGCAATGCTAAAGCAGGTGAAATAACACCACTTGATCCTACTTTCTTAAAACCATCTATCGCTATATTGGCTTTATTGATCATGTTGTAGGTATTATCCCACATTGCCTGGTTATTAGCGGTATTTGGATTATACGTGCCCTGATAAGTAATTTGGTAGAAAGCCGCCAAATTGATCATATCTTCTCCACGCATATCTCCTTGTTCAACAGTTGCTGCACCAAAAGGATATCCACGACCTGCAAGGGTTGTACTTCCTGTTTGACCTGCATCATAAACTCCATTTAAAGCCAATAAAGCTCTTTCAGGAGTGGTGAACACACTCTCATCCGTAAAGGCATTATAAGGCCCTTCGTCCAGTACTTTCTGGCAACCCGAAGCAACCATCACAATGGCGGTGATTGCTGTAGCTGTTAAAAATTTATTGAATCTCATTGTCATTATTTTAATGTCATTAATCGTTTTAAGAATTTATTAGAACCCAACATTGATACCAAAAGATACGGTTCTCAATTGCGGTGAAACAGCATTATCCTGTCCAGCCTGAGATGCATTCTCCGGATCTAAACCAGAATATTTTGTCCACAAGCCCATGTTCTGGCCTTGCATAAAGAATCGTAGATTTTTAATGTATCCATTGGTTTGTTCAGCTAAACGCTTACTATTATAAGTATAGCTCAATGAAACATTCTGTAAACGGATAAAATCTCCAGACTCTACAAAACGAGATACAGCTAAACCAACTTGGTTAATGTTATTACTTTGTCCTTGAACTAGTCTAGGAACATTGGTAACCTGGCCTGGTGTAGTCCATCTGTCTAAGACCTCAACTCCATTGTTGTGAAAGTTTTGGCTTAACAATGCTTCCTGACGAGTAATATTCATTACTTTATTACCACCAGAATACCTTACTAAGAAGTCTAGGCTAAACTGTTTGTAACGGAAAGTATTTGTGATACCACCAAAATAAGTTGGCAAACTTAATCCCAAGAATTTTCTATCATTCAATCCTAGTGATGTTTGTGCACCTAATGTAGGGTCATTCTTTCCATTCGCGAAAAAGTAAGCACCATTGGCAATATTGTGTTGCACCAATTGACCAATACCATTAAAGTACATTGGATTTCCATTAGCCGTATTAACACCAGCATATTGATAACCAGATATAACGTTCAATGAACTTCCTACATTGATGGTATTATAAGATCCTGGGATACTGTTAACCGGATTTCCACCAATTGTATACAACGATGTAATTTTATTGTCTAGGTTAGTATGGTTCCAGCTAAAATTCCAAGAGAAATCTTTACTGCGAATCAATTCACCACCAAATGTTATTTCAACACCTCTATTTCTTTGAGTACCAATATTTTGAGAAATAGAGTTATTAGGAATACCCGCTGTAGGAGGAGTTGGAACTGCCAAAACCAATTGATCGATATCATTTAAGAACCAGTCAAATCCAAAATTGAATCTACCGCTCAAAATAGCGATGTCTACACCAATGTCATATTTTTTACTTCTTTCCCATTGTAAAGCACGGTTACCAATTAAGTTAGGAGCCAAACCGCTTAAGTTACCATAGTTAGCTGCAGAGAAAGTACTCAAGTAAGGAAAACCACCCAATGCATTTCCAACAATTGCATAAGATGCTTTTAACTTAACATCGCTCAAGTATTTTCTTAAGAATGTACTCTTATCCCAGAATTTTTCTTGAGATATTCTCCATCCACCAGAAAAACCAGGGAAAACACCAAAACGAGTTTCAGGTGCTAAAGATGACTGTCCATCTCTACGAACAGAAGCTTGTAAGAAATACTTATTTGCAAAATCATAATTTACACGTCCAAACAAAGATTGGAAACCAGATTTACCGTAACCACCACCACTAAATTGTGTAGCGCCAGTTCCAGAAATCACGTTATTACCAACAAAGAAAATATCTGAAATGGTATTTAATGAACCAGATACACTTCTAGAAAAATCTTTTTGTGCTTCCTGACCTGCAGTTACATATAAATTATGGCTACCAAATGACTTATTATAAGTTAAATAGTTCTGCCATACCCAACGTTGGGTAGTGATTTGTGAGTTAAAAACACTTCCCACAGTACTAAACCCATCACCATGTCTTGGATCCAAACCTTGGAATCCATAATCACTGAATACATCAAAATTAAATACAGTCTTGAATTTCAATCCTTTCATTAAGCTAAGCTCAACAAAAGTATTGTTGTTGATTCTTAATTTATCAGAACTGTATTTGTTGATTTGAGTAGTAAATGCTGGGTTTGTATAGTTGTCATCTACCGGAATGGTATTTGGTCCTAAACCAAATTGGTTTAATAAAGGCCATTGGATATTATAACCAGTTGAATTGGCTGGGTTATATGGCTCTACATTGGGTAATGCTCTTAATGCAGAAGCAACTGTTCCGCTTAATGCATTGGTACCATTGTTTTGCTCTAGGTCAATTACTTTAGATAAAGTAAGATTATTGCCTACTTTAACGAATTTGTTTACTTCAGTATCGAAGTTAAAACGCAAACGATAAGCTTTTTGACTATTAGAAACGATAATTCCTTTCTGATCGGAATAGTTTAAAGAAAAGAAATAACTAGATTTTGAAGTACCACCAGAAAAACTAATGTTTTGTTGAACAGCCAATGCATTTTGGTTATAAACCAAACTCTGCCAATCTGTGTTTGTTCCAGTTGGGCTAGGGCGAGCTGCAATAGCTAAGCCAGCATTCGCTCTTTTTTCATTAGCGATCATTACAAACTGATCTGCATTCAGCATTTGATATGTACTACCTGGTGATGAAAAACCGAAAGTAGCATCATAATTTACTTTCATTTTGCCATCCTTAGTTCCTTTCTTAGTAGTAATCATGATTACACCATTTGCAGCTCTAGAACCAAAAATCGCAGTAGCAGATCCATCTTTTAAAATTTCGATGTTCTCAATATCATTAGGATTGATATCTGCTAAAGTATTTGAGTTTGTTACGTTTGCTAGGTTTCCAGAAATAAAAGGCACTCCATCAACAACCACTAATGGATCCTGTCCGCCACTTATTGAGTTTACACCTCTAACACGAATACGTGCAGGGGTACCAGCTCCACCACCTGGATTTGACACTTGAACACCCGCTGCACGACCAGCTAATTGCTTATCTACTGAAGGTGTTACTAAATCTGAAAATTGCTTAGTATCAATTTTAGAAGAAGAACCTGTAAAGGATTTTTTCTGTTGAACACCATAACCTACTACCACCACTTCTGAAAGTGCTTTGGATTCAGAAATCATATTAACATCTATTGAACTTCTATTTCCAATTCTAGACTCGATATCACCGAATCCTACAGAAGAGAATTTTAAAGTAGATGTGTTTGCCGGTACCTGGATGGTATATACCCCCTTTGCATCGGTGATTGCATTTTTAGCTGTTCCTGCAGCAGAAACAGTGACCCCAGCAAGCGGATTGCCTGCATCATCAGTTACCTTACCGGTAACAGTTCGATTTGTTTGAGCGAAAGTCTGTACAAAACTGAACAAGACAAGCGTCAAAAGAACTGCTAGTTTTCTCATTTGCGTTTAATTTTTAGTTAAGAAGATGTCAAATATAGGCAGTTCAAGTTAAAAAAATGCTGCTTTATGTTAAAAAAATATATAGCAAATAGCTATAAAACAGCCTACTTTTTGCTTGAAGTGCTCAATATTAATACAGGAAGCAGTACTAAATTGGTAATTGTACCTACTACCAATGTTAATGAAGTGAGCCATCCGAGGGCATTGGTTCCCCCAAATTCACTGAAACAGAAGATGATAAACCCTGCTATTAATACTAAAGAGGTATAAATAATGCTTATGCCTGTATGATTGATGGTTTGTACCAAAGTGGGGGCCACTTTTCCTCCATGTGTAGGCAGTTCTTGTTTATAATTAATTAAGAATCTGATAGTTACGTCAATAACAATACCCAATGCCACGCTAAAAACCAACACTGTTGATGGTTTTAAAGCTATTCCTGCCCAACCCATTACTCCGGCAGTTATGATCAATGGAATTAAATTGGGGATAAGAGAGCAAACCAAAATTCTAACTGATCTAAATAAATAGAACATACAAAGGGTAATGAGTAAAAAAGCCCAGAAAATGCTCTCTTTTAGTCCTTTGATGATAAAACTCGACCCTTCCAAAAAGCTTACACTACTGCCCGTAAAACTTACTTTGTAATTGGCGGTGTCAAATATTTCACGAGACTTTGCTTCGAATTGATCGAGTAATAAAGGCAATTTTGCACTTCCAATATCTTTCATATTCACACTGATCCTGGCTTTTTGCTTATTGCTATCGATAAAATTATTTAAGAGTTTTGATAATGCAGTTGACTGTTTTGTTCCACTGTCTTTTTTTGCTTTTAAATAAGGTCCGATAAAAGCCAGATCAGATTCATAAGGAATGGCATAACTTAAACTATCTCCATCATAAAATGCCTGCTTGGCAAATTTTAGTCCATCCACAAATGACAATGGTCTTCCTGCCGAAGAATCTGCATTTAGATAATCAGCAAACTCATCGATTTTAGCAATGGGTTTGGTAGATCTCAGTAATCCATTTTTCTTTTTAGTATCAATAACAATTTCTAAAGGCATTACTCCACCAAAATTTTCTTCGAACCATTTGAGGTCGGTATAAATTACATCACCCTTGGGTAAATCATCTACAATAAAGCCTTCACTTTTAATTCTGAAAATACCAATTATTGCAACAAGTGTTATAACAATGGTTACTCCGTACACCATTTTTTGATGATTAAAAGCCCAGTGCTCTACTTTAACCAACACTCTTGCTAAGAATGCATTGTCGAGATAATGGGTATGCTTTTCTTTTGGTGCAGGTAAAAAACTTAATACTGGTGGAATAAAAATCAAGGAGATAAAAAACAATAGTAAAATATTGATCCCGGCAACGGCTCCAAACTCTTTTAATAAATCACTTTTGGTAAGCGCAAATACCGCAAAGCCAATGGCAGCAGCTATATTACAGAACAAGGTTACAATACCCATTTTGCCCACCATTTGCACCAATGCTGTTTGCTTCTCCCCCGTTTCTCTAAATGATGTATGGTATTTATTTAAAAAATAGATACAATTGGGAATACCGATCACTACTACCAACGGTGGTATTAACGCAGTAAGCAAGGTGATTTTATACCCCAACAATACCAGTGTGCCTACACTCCAAACTACACCCATTCCTACCACGAGTAAGCTCATGATCATTGCGCTAAATGATCTGAAAAAAATGAATAATGTAATGGCAGACAATAATAATGAACCAATTAAAAACCAATTCATTTCATGTTTGATTCTATCACCAATTACCGTTCTGATATACGGCAACCCACTCAAATGCAAAGTCGTTTGATTGTTTTTTTCGAATGCCTTTGTAACTGCAATAATATTATTGATCATTGTAGTTCTGTACTTAGAATTGATGGTGTCTTTATCTACGGTAACAGCCATCAAATATGCACTTGTTGAGGGATTATATAGTAAATAATGATAGAAAGGCAGGTTTTCGAAAACTGCTTTATCACTATCGAGTGAATCTTGATTGGAATAAGGGTAATGAAAAATTTTCTGGGGCACCAACTGTTGATGTATAGTATCGTTGATTAGATTAACAGCTAATGGAACACTTAATACATCTTTTACTCCAGGCACTTTCTTTAAATCAGTTTGCATATTGGCAACTGCATTAAAAAAAGGAAGGGAATAAAATGCTTTCGAATCAATTCCTATAACGAGCGTATTTCCATCTGATCCAAACTGTTGCAAAAAATTCTGATAGTCAATGTATTTAGGATTATCAGTTGGCAAGGCCCTCGTAAAATCATAACTCAACTGCACTTTACTGGCATGCCATCCCATAAATGCGGTTGAACCAAAAAGAAAAATCAATAAATATACCCTGTATTGTAAAATTAACCTGCCTATTTGATACCACATATCATCGAAAAATTGAATTGCAAAGAAACTAAAAACAGTTAGAACTTTTTCACATAATAAAATCCGAGTTGCAGTTCCGTTTTTTCACCGTATTTCTTGTAGTGATGCTTGTCTATAAAGGGTTTGAAGCCATTATAGGTTAATTTTAACATTCCAATATTTATGAGACTCCTAGCTCCCCCCATATTGCTAAGGATACTTTGTAGTGTCTTACTGCCTGTAAGCGTCTTATCGCAGGTTGTTGGCACATATTGTAATAATACGGCCATGGTCCCTGTATTCAAACAGGATTTCGGACAAGGAAGCTTATCTACTTCAACATCAATTGCCCCTGCAGGTTCTACCAATTACAATTTCGGAAATGTAGGTACGGATGGAAATTATATCATCACACCATTTGTACAAAACGCCAATAAAGCAGATTGGGCAAAAGGAAGTGATCATACGGGAAATCCGAATGGCAATATGTTTTTGGTGAATGCAGGAGGAAGTAACTCCATCTTCTTTCAACAAAATGTACCCGGATTATGTGCAGGTTCAAATTATAATTTCACTGCCTGGATTGCCAATGTAAACTCTCCCAATACACAAGGTGTTTGTGGAAGTGGGCTGGTCTATCCAAAAATTAAATTCAATATCAAAGACACTTCGAATATTTTATTAGCAACCTATACCACCATACTTATTCCATTATCTCCCGTTAACGGTCCTTTGAACTGGCAGAAATATGGTTTTCAATTTGCAATGCCCTCTTATACAGGAGAACTTAAATTAGAAATTATTGATGCCTGGGGTGGAGGACCAGCCTGTGGAAATGATGTAGCAATAGACGATATACTTTTTGAAGCATGTGTTCCAAAAATCACGGTTGCACTCACTAGTAGTAATGATAATGTTTGTATAGGTGGATTGGCCAATTTACAATCTACACTTACAAACAACCCTTATACTAACCCTTATTATTTATGGCAGAAAAGTATTGATGGAGGAACTGTTTGGAACAATATCGGAACACCAGGTGTTGGTTTGAATAGCTATAATATCACCAATGCAGTTTCCACTGATGGAGGACTATATAGGGTTCAGGTTGCTCCTACTACTTTAAGTGTAATTAATGCCACTTGTAGTGCAGTATCAAACGGAGTTCTGTTCACTGTAAATCCTTTACCTAAATTAACCCCAACTTCAAATGCACCTATTTGTTCTGGCAATGATTTACTATTAAAAGCAAATGCTTCAGGTGGTTCAGGCATTTATTCAAGTTATCAGTGGAAAGGACCAGCATCATTTCAATCTTCTAGGGCTGACACTTCAATTGTTGCAGTAAAAACTACAGCTAGTGGGCTTTATACTATTCAGGTAACTGATAGCAAAGGATGTTCTGATTCAACTGGATTAGTCATCAATATTGACAGCACACCCACACTCTCTGTTCAAGCCATTACAGATACCATTTGTACTGGTGGGTTAGGAAAATTAACAATGAAAAGTTCATTGCCGAATAGTAAATTCTTTTGGAATAATGCATTTGTAAGTGGTTCGATTGCAGGGAATATTTCAGTTACAAATCCTGAACTAACCGGTAGTTTTTCTTCTATCATTAACAATAACGGAACATCAATAGGTAAAATCAGATACCGCATTTATGCACAATCAATGGCAAACTGCAAAAGCAATACCATCGATACATTTGTTAATGTCTTACCTCCACTTAGTTCAGCAAATGCAGGAACAGATATTATTATTTGTAGCGGAACATCTATTGCATTAAATGCCGTTAATCCTGCCGTTGGCCAAGCTGCCTGGAAACAAATCAGCGGACCTTCGATTGCTTCCTTTGGGGATAGTTCTAAAGCCAATACCGTTGTTGCTAATCTGGTACCAGGCAAATATTTTTTTTCCTGGTCTGTTGGAAATAATTGTGCTACCAATATTGATACGCTGATTCTACATTATACACCTAAACCAGTTCCAAGTTATTCGTTGCTGGATACCATTGTTTGTGGACCGGCTTCGATTGTTTTCACCAACAATACTCCCAATAAAAACAGCTACACTTATTCTTGGAACTTTGGCAATGGCTCAAGTTCTTCAGTTGCTGATCCTTTGCCTGTAAATTTTCTCGCCTCTTCCACCGGGCTTGATACCACTTACACTATTGTACTAAAAGCAATCTCCAAATGCGACACTGTGATTTATGCTGGTATAATAAAAGTGAAAAGAAAAGCATTGGCTCAATTTACAATAAGTCCGCAAAACACTTGTTTGCCTCTAACTACATCTATACGAAATGAATCCAGCGGATATAACACTACTTATAAAATTCTATTTGGAGATGGAAAAGATTCGGTCATTCAACAAAATAGCGTTTTCAATTATACCTATTTTGGAAATAAAACCCAATTATTTCAACCAATACTAATGGCAACCAATAGTTGCGGAACAGACACTGCCTTTACAACTGTTCAAGCAATTGCCAATCAATTTAAAATAAACACCAATATAAAAGACACTGCAGTTTGTGGAGCTCCATTTACTTTTTCAGTGAGCGATAATAGTTCAGGAGGCAGTTCTTACGAATGGAACTGGGGAGATGGAAACAAGAGCATAACAAAAACAGCCATCAATCAACAACATACTTATTTGCAAGGCGGGATCTACACAGTCAGTCAGCAAATCAAACATTTTTGTGGAGATACCAGCATTAGTAAACAGATCCAAATTTATCCTTCCATAAAAGCCAGTATGCTGGCAATCCCTTCCAATCAATGCATTGGAGATTCAATATTATTCAGTGGCATTGGAGATTCAACAGCAAATTACCAATGGAAAATAAATGATAGCATCTATTCTACGCAATCATCTTTCAAGCTACCTTTTACCATTGCTGGAAATTATCAATCTCAACTTTTGATTAGCAAATTGAATCCTGGAAAAACTTGTAGCGATATGTTGAATGCCAGTTTTTCAATCCTATCAACCAAATCCGGAAAAGCAAATATCAATCCATTGAGCGGAAATTGTGTCCCTATAAATGTTCATCTCATCAATCAAACTAATCAGACAATATCTACCACCTGGGACATGGGAGATGGCAATTCAATCGTAGGAGATACAACTGATTATATTTATGAACAACCAGGTATTTACAAGATCAAAATGTTTGCAAAAAATGCTGGTGGTTGTACGTTCATAGATAGTTCAACCATTCAAATCAAATCTCCAAAAGGCAAAATCAATTTTAAATCGGGGCTATATTGTAACAGTAATAATATAGTGCAATTTACTCCTTCTGTTTTTGATACAGATATGATTGAATACGATTTTGGGGATGGAAATAAAATGACCGCCAACAATACAAGATCGATCCAACATCAATATAGTAAGCCAGGTATTTATTTTCCAAGTTTCACATTGATCAGTAATGCTGGATGCAGAATTCGGCTTACTGCAAAAGATTCTATCCTTATTGAAAATGTAAAAGCGGGCTTTTCAGTTAAAACAATTTTTAATTGCGGCATAACCACTTTTGATTTTCAAGACAGTTCATCATCACTGAGTGGAATCAATCAATATACCTGGATGCTCAATAAAGTAAAATACACTAATTCAAAAAATGCTTCAATCGATTTCAAACAAACCGGCACCAACGAAACCAACCTGTATATTACCAGCAACTGGGGCTGCACAGATAGTATCAGCGGAGCTTACAAAGTGAGTATATATAGCTTTCCGCAGGTGAATATCAATTCTATCAATGAAGCCTGTTTAAATAATTTGATGGAATTGAAATCCGAAATCAGTTCAATCGATTCTATTATTTATAGAATCTGGAATCTGGGGAATGGTAGTAAAATCAGTGATTCTACAGTGAGAATTTTATATTTCGACGAAGGAAAATATACCATAAAACTTACAGCAGCGACGGTTAATAATTGTTACGACTCTGCCTTTAAACAACTAACGATTCACCCGGTACCAACTATCAAAATAGCAAGTAATAGCAGAGTTTGTAATGGTGATAGTTTGACACTTAAAGCAGATGGGGCAACCAGTTATGTCTGGAAAGATCAACAAGACAATATCATTTGCAATAATTGTTTAACAGTAAAAGTTAGACCACAGAGATCTACCGAATACAAAGTAATTGGCTATAATGAATTTGGTTGTACTCAAGTGGCTGCAACAAACATACAGGTAATCAACAGATCGCCAGTATCGGTTGCGCCAGAAACGGTCATCTGCGAAGGATCGAGTATTCGGATATGGGCAAACGGTGCAAATAGTTATCAATGGTTACCAGCAAATGGTTTAACCAATTACAATAGTGCTTCTCCAATAGTTAATCCACAAACTACTACTACTTATAAAGTGATTGCCAGAGACGCGTATAATTGTTTTGCAGATACTGGATATGTTAGAGTCATTGTAGGAAAATCAACACCTATTAAAATTGGCAAAGACAGCAGCTTTGTAGCAGGAAGTAAAATACAATTGAAAGCAAGCGCTCAACAAAATGATATTATCAAGTGGAAATGGAGTGGCGGGGCCGATTTATCCTGTGTTGCATGTTCAGATCCGATTGCAAAAATTGTAAATGATGAAACAATTGTTTGTACGGCTACCAACCAATATGGCTGTATTAGTGCTGATACAATTCGATTTAAAACATTTTGTCCGAACACCGAAGTATTTCTTCCAAATGCATTTACGCCTGATGGCGATGGAGTGAATGACCTGTTCTTTGTTCAAGCAAGAGGTATCAGTATGGTAAAATCTATGCGCATCTACAGTAGATGGGGTGAATTGGTATTTGAAAAATTGAATTTTTTACCAAACGACAAAGGACTTGGATGGAACGGAAGGGTTAGAGGAATCTTAGCCAACCTAGATGTATATGTTTACCTCTGTGAAGTGGTTTGCGAAAAAGGTGCAGTTCAATTGTTAAAAGGAAATGTAGCCATATTAAAATGATGAAAAGACTAATTTCTATATTATTACTTTTTACTTGTTTCGATTCGATTTCGCAGGACTTTACATTTTCGCAATTCTATGAACAACCATTATTACGCAATCCGGCTTTGGCAGGAATTTTTAATGGAGACTTAAGAGTATCTATGCAATACAGAGATCAATGGGGCTCCATTACAGTTCCATTTAGAACAACTTCATTAAGCATTGAGCATAAAACCAGTATTGGAAATGGAAATGATTTTCTAACCATTGGATCACAAATGAGCATGGATGGTGCAGGAGATATTCGTTTAAAAAGAACTCAAATTTTACCAGCCATAAATTATCACAAATCGCTGAGTGAAGATAAAGACAGTTATTTATCATTGGCATTCATGGGTGGCCCTGTATTTAGCCAATTCGACCCTACTCAAATTAAATTTGGAGATCAATATCAATCTGGTGGGTTTAGTGCCAGTAATCCTACCATGCAAGTGTTGAGCGGAACTGGATACAATTATTGGGATTTATCTACCGGAATTTCCTACACGACTGTTTTCGGAAAAGAGTTAAGATTATATGTTGCTGGCGGTATTTCGCATGTAAACAAACCGGTTATTAAATCATTGGCAACAACAATAAACGATGCCATCTTACCAAGGTATAATTTCAATTTAGGCATTAATGGTAAAATCAATGATCGAGATTATATTACTGCTTTTGCAGATTATATTTCTCAAAATGGCAATCGTCAAATCATTGGTGGCGTATTATATGGCTTTAGTACAACAACAAATTATCGTGAGGAGGAACCTACCATTTTTTATGTAGGGAGTTTTTTAAGATGGGGAGATGCAGTAATACCTGTTGTAAAACTGAGTTTTAATCATTTTAAATTAGGAGTAAGTTATGATGTGAATATTTCATCATTGAAAACAAGCAGCAATTGGAGAGGTGGTATGGAAATCTCCATGGCATATACCAATTTTTTAAAAATCAGGAGTAGTTCACTCGATAAAGTGAGGTGTATCAGATTCTAATGTTACATCACCACCTTATAAGCAATCAGCTGACAAGCAATCCCAACGATTAATCCTGTATAGATTTCCTTTAATGAATGATCGCTTACCACTATTCTTGCTGTACAAACAAGCCCGGTAATGACCAATGCAATACTTATAGGGAGTCCATTTGCCGTCTCGTAGAAAAAAGAAGTTAACAGCACCGCAGTTGCAAATCCACCAACACCCATTGCATGCATACTGATTTTAAAATAGTTATTGAGAATAAGCCCAGCAACAGTAGCAATAAATATTCCCATGAAAAAGAATTTCAATACTTCTGGCTGATCGGTAAAATTTCTACTCAAATAATACATCCACCAATAAAAGAACATGGTGATTATATAGGGTACGATTCTTTCTTTTTGAGTCCTCAAAAAAATACTGTCACTAAACTTTAATCTCCACAACAAGAATACTGCAAATGAAGGAAAAAATGCAGTTAGCCAAAACACTCCGAACAAACGCATTTTTAATTGCCATTCTGTTATTCCCGCAAAACCATAGGGGAATTGCCACATTAAATAAACAAAGAAATAAGTGGGTATAAAAATGGGGTGAACAATATAGGAAACAACTTTTGCTATAAAAGTTCCCGTTTTTCTCGCAATTTGTGTTTGCATAGGCTCAGCAATAAGTTGCTTCATATTTATAATTCTTTGCGTAATCTTGCTACAGGTACATTCAATTGTTCTCGATACTTCGCTACTGTTCTTCTGGCAATATTATAACCCTTTTCTTGAAGCATTTCGGTCAACAATTCATCGCTCAAAGGTCTGCGCTTATCTTCGGCCTCAATCATATCACTCAGAATTTTTTTAACCTCTCTTGTACTTACTTCTTCTCCACTATCTGTACTCAATGACTCACTAAAGAAAAATTTTAATCGGTAAGTGCCAAATTCTGTTTGTACAAACTTACTATTGGCTACCCTACTTACAGTTGATATATCCAATCCAGTGATCTCTGCAATATCTTTTAAAATCATTGGACGCATAGTTGTTTCATCTCCTGTGAGAAAAAACTCCTGCTGGTGCTTTATAATAGCGCTCATGGTTCCTATCAAAGTATCTTGCCTTTGTTTGATCATGTCAATAAACCATTTCGCAGCATCTATTTTTTGTTTAATAAAAAGCACTGCTTCTTTCTGACGTTTGTCTTTTTTACTTCCTTTCTCATAATCTTTCAGCATATCCCGATAACCGTCACTGATTCTAAGGTCAGGTGCATTTTTAGAATTCAGCGTTAATTCTAGGGACCCATTATTATTGATCACAAAAAAATCAGGAATAATATAGCTATCCCCTTTATTGGTTTCGCCCAAATTACCGCCAGGCTTTGGATTAAGTTTGATGATTTGATTAATTACTTCTTTAATCTGATCATCCGTTAAATTTAAACTTCGTTGAATTTTTTCGTAATGTTTTTTGGTAAACTCATCGAAATACTTGCTCAAGATTTGAACCGCTAATTCCACAGATTGACCTTCTGCGGTTTTTCTTTTTAATTGAAGCAATAAACATTCTTGCAAGTCTCTTGCAGCTATTCCTGGTGGATCGAATTGTTGAATTTGTTGAATGATGTTTTCAATTTCTTTTAATTCAACTATTAAACTTTGACGGAAAGCCAGATCATCTGCAATAGAAGATAATTCTCTTCTTAAATATCCATCATCATCCAAGCTACCTACAATTTGCTCAGCGATTTTATAATTTCTTTCATCCAATTCAAGCATCCCCAATTGATTCAATACCAATTCATGAAAACTCACTTCAACCCGAATTGGTATCACTTTTTGATCATCCATCTCTGGATAATTGTCGTCCCTGGTTTTGTAATCCGCTATTTCGCCATCATCATCTGCCACATATTCACTTATGTCTACATTATCGTAATCATCCTCGCTCCCATCTGGTTCTGGCTCCTCTTCTCCCATACTGTCAAACTCATCTTTTAATTCATCGGTATATTCATCTTCATGACCTTCTTCACTTTGTTCCAATGCAGGATTTTCTTCTAGCTCTTCCTTTATTCTTTCTTCTAAATTAGCAGTAGGTACTTGCAATAATTTCATTAACTGTATCTGCTGAGGAGACAGTTTCTGTAATAATTTTTGCTGTAGCGATTGACTTAACGACATTTTATATACAATAACAATGTAAATTTACATAGAATTCAAATGATGCATCAAAGTAAAAGAATTTGTTTGTTTGTGATTTTATTGCTAATAACTGCAGTTCATGCAGATGCGCAACAATTGCAGAATCAGTCAATTCAATCACAGCAAAGAATTGATAGCTTAAGAAATGCACCTATACAAATCATCCCGTCTAACTATTACACCAAAAATTTAGCTTTTTTTTGTAAAAAAGAATTGCAATTAGAAAAAGCTATTAAAGTGCCTTTTCGGTTTAGGTTAGGGAGTGTGGATTATGTAGATCAATTAGAGGGTAAGAATAAGAAACAATAGAGAAACTTTATCTCATATCTTTTATCTCTTAATTCTTATCAAGCACTTTTCGAATAACACTAACCATTTTCGAACCTTTCTCTTTAATTTGTTCCTCTGTCCAAACCAAACTAATAGCCGTTGAAATACAACGTCCCATAATTGCATCGCTTGGTGCAAAAGAAGCTGATTTTAAATTAAGCAGTGCTGTTTCTTGTTCTGGGCTAACTCTACCAAGTGTGGTGCTGTTTTTAAGATGATCCCATTTGCTGATATAATGCCAATTATTGGCAAACCAATAAAAATTGCCTGCTAAAATTCCTTCTTCTTTCATAGCGGTTATAACCGCTTGTGTCAATTCTGTAGTTGGTAAAAACCAACTCAAGAAGCTACAACTGTCCACTCCTCCATCAGGAACAACTCTAAAACTGATTTCAGGAATCGTTTCTAAATAAGCCCTCAATGATTGATTGTTTTTTTTCTGCAACGCAAGGAATGTATCTAATTTTCTAATCTGAGCCAACCCTACTGCAGCATGCAGTTCACTAATTCTAAAATTATATCCAATAAATGGATGTAAGTCTGCTCCTCTATCAACCCCTAAATGATCATGCCCATGATCGGTATAACCATCAGACTTTGTATACACTTCTTTATTATTCGTCATTACAACACCTCCTTCTGCACAGGTAATCATCTTTACAAAGTCAAAAGAAAATGTACCCGCGTGTCCAATGGTTCCCAAAGCTTTCCCCTTATAGGTTCCGCCAATACTTTGACAGGCATCTTCTAACAAGATAAAATTGTGCTCAGCACAAATAGCAGACAATGCATCTAAATTGGCCATACTTCCACACATATGCACTGGCATGATGCATTTAGTTTTAGCAGTAATGGCTTTTCGAACTGCATCTGGGTTTAGTGTAAGTGTTTCATCAATATCCACTAGTACAGGTATTGCACCCACACTCAAAACAGCTTCAAAACTTGCAACAAATGTGAAAGCCGGCATGATTACTTCATCACCAGCTCCAATACCTAAAGCAAACATAGCAGTAGTTAATGCTGCAGTTCCACTAGAAGTTAATTGCGCATAATTGCATCCAAAAGTTTCAGTAATGGCTTTTTCCAATTCCTGTGCCTTCCAGATTCCTTTGCGAGGTCCATCAAATCCATAACGCATTAATATGCCAGTTTCAAGCACATCATTTACTTCTTTTCTTTCTTCTGCTCCAAAAAGTTCAAATCCTGGCATATAATTTAGTTATAGTGTTATTGGGTTATCTGAAAATGAATAACAGTTTTATGACCATAAAGTTGATATGCTTCATAGACCAATAATCCAATAGTGGAAAGGACAAAGCTAAATAAAGTTTGAGAATGAACACCATAATCGAATAATTCAGTATTGTTAATATTCCTTTCTTTTTGATTCATCAATATATTTGCATCATGAACCCGATCCTTTTTTACTGTTATGACGCCTATTGTGGCTGGTGTTTTGGATTTAGCCCCGTTATAAAAAAAATTGCAGCTGCATTTCCCAATTTACAGATTGAAGTGCTTTCAGGTGGAATGATCTTGCCTGAAACACCTGTACACATTAGTACCACAGCTGGTTATATCCAAAAAGCATATAAAACCGTTGAAGAATATGCAGGGGTTGAATTTGGTAAAGATTATTTATGGCATATCAACAATCCAGATTTAAGCGATTGGTACCCAAATTCCGAGAAACCAGCTATTGCCATGTGCATTTTTAAAGAGATTTATCCAGAAAATCAAGTGGCATTTGCCGCCGATTTACAAGAAGCTTTGCATGTAGAAGGGCGAGATCTAACAGATGATGAATCCTATAAGCACTTATTAGAAAAATACAGCATTCAACCTGAGTTGTTTTATGAAAGATTAAAGAGTGAACAGTATAAAGAACAAGCCTATTATGAATTTGCTTTAGTAAAGCAGTTACAGGTAACTGGTTTTCCCTGTGTATTGCTTCAATTGAGCGAAACAAAGTTTCATTTGTTGGCCAGCGGATTTACACCCTATGACCAATTAAAGCCAAGATTGGATACCCTATTGGCAACATTGACATAATTGGCTTTTGCATGCTACAATTTCCTTTACTTTGCACCTCAATAACTAGACTATGGAGTACAATAAATTGATATCAGTTACCGGAATGAGCGGTTTGTTTGAATTAGTGAGCAGTAAGAATGACGGGGCTATCCTTAAATCTTTAGAAGACAAAACAACCAAATTTGTTAGCAGTAGGGTGCATAATTTCTCTCATTTAGAGAGTATAGAAATATTTACCATAAGAGAAAACGTAAACTTGGTGGATATTTTCAAAGCTATGAAGGAAAGTAAAGAAACCATTCCTTCAGAAAAAGAACCTGCAAAAGTGAAAGCCTATTTTCAAAAAGTATATCCAGATATGGATTTCGAGCGAGTTTACGCAAGCGATATGAAGAAAATGGTCAAATGGTTTGGCGTTTTAGAAGCCAATAATATCGAAGCTAAATTATCTGAAGAAGCAGAAGAAGCGCCTGCTGAATAGCCACAACGGTGCTATTAAATCCCTAACTTGTGCGTCCTAAATGCACAAGAATGATTAAGCGATTTTTTTTACTATTGCTACTTATATCGAGTATTCAATTTTTGAATGCTCAACAATTTTATGCGCAAAGTCCTGAAGCCAAACGTTGGGTAAAAAAACAGTTTCGCAAACTCAATAAAGACCAGCGAATTGCCCAGTTGATGATCATTAGGGCGCACAGCAATTTAGGACAAGATCATATTGCAGAAGTAACTGCACTAATCAAAAATTATAATATAGGTGGACTCTGTTTTTTTCAGGGTGGACCTGTTAGACAAGCGCTTTTAACCAATCAATATCAACAAATGGCCAAAACGCCATTAATGATCAGTATCGATGGTGAGTGGGGTTTGGGAATGCGATTAGACAGTGTTATTAATTATCCACGTCAGTTAATGATGGGGGCTGTCAATGATGCTTCATTGATCCATTCATTTGGTAAAGCTGTTGGGGAACAATGCAAACGATTAGGAATTCAAGTTAATTATGCTCCAGATATAGATATCAATAATAATCCGATGAATCCGGTGATTAATGATAGAAGTTTTGGTGAAGACAAATACAAAGTAGCATTATTCGGAACTGCTTATATGAAAGGGATGCAAGAAGTGGGCGTAATGGCCACTGGCAAACATTTTCCGGGACATGGCGATGTAGCAGTAGACAGTCATTATGATCTTCCACTAGTCAATAAAACAAGGGCTCAATTAGATTCATTAGAATTATACCCTTTTAGAGAATTGATCAAAGCAGGTATTGGAAGCATGATGATTGCTCATTTATATATTCCTTCAATAGATACTACTGCTAATTTAGCAACAACACTTTCTAAAAAAAATGTAACTGATCTGTTAAAAACAGAATTGGGTTTTAAAGGCCTCACATTTACTGATGCCTTAGAGATGAAAGGGATTACCAAATTTTTCCCTGCTGGCGAAGCATCCGTACAAGCATTGATCGCAGGAAACGATATGCTTTGTTTGCCTGGCGATGTTCCTGGCACAATTGCAAAAATAAGAGCAGCCATAAAAGAAGGTCGTTTAAGCTGGGATGAAATCAATGAGCGTGTAAAAAAAGTATTACTTGCAAAATACAATCTGGGATTGAATAATCTTCAACCGATTGATACAACCAATTTAGTGAATGACCTGAATGTTCAAACCAATATTATCAGAGCATCACTTAGTAAGAATGCCATTACTTTACTACGCAAAAATGATGGAACTGCATTTCCTTTAGACAAACAAAAAAAGATTGCCTATATCTCTATCGGCGCAGCCGGAAAAAATTTCATTGCCACAAAATTGGAAGCAGAGTTGAATGCCACTATTTATCAATTTGCTTCAAAAGCAGTTATTGGAAAACAATTAATGGATGATCAATCTGCCAATATTATTCCTGCTGACAAGTCTGATAGTAATGCAGCGATCAAACTCATTCAATTGATTCAATCAAAAAATTATGACGCAATTGTGATTGGGCTCCATAATTACAGTAGAAGACCTGCGAATAATTTTGGATTAAGTCCATCAACTGTATACTTATTGAATCAGCTCCAAAGCAGTAAAACAACCACTGTATTTTTCGGAAACCCATATGCTATATCGAATTGTAGCAATGCTCCAAATTTACTGGTGAGTTATGAAGATGATGACCTTACACAGTTGGCCACTTATGATGTATTAACAGGAACAAATCAGGCAAAAGGAATTCTTCCCGTAACAGTTGCACCCAATTTGTTATTTGGAACAAGTATTCCATTCAATCCTCAATTCACCTCTTCAACACCAGAAGCTGCAGGATTGAATAGCAGTAAACTCCTGCAAATTGATGCCATTGTTACAGACGCCATTAATAAAGGGGCTTTCCCAGGATGTGTTGTACTTGTAGCTAGAAATGGTAAGATAGCATATGAAAAAGCATTTGGTTATACCAATTTCGATCAGAAAGAAGCCATCAATACAAACATGATTTATGACTTGGCTTCAGTAACAAAGGTTTCTGCAACTACAGTCTCTATTATGAAATTATATGAGGAAGGAAAAATTTCATTAGATAAAACCTTAGGCGATTACTTGCCTTGGGTGAAAGGATCGGATAAGGCTGGATTGAAAATAAAAGATATTTTATTACACCAGGCAGGATTAAATCCATTCATCCCTTTTTACAAAGAATTGATTGATTCGGTTTCCGGAAAACCGCTACCTGCATACTTTTCAGCTGATCCAACCAAAGGCTTTACAAGTAGGGTAGCTGAAAATTTATACCTTAGAAATGATTGGCAGGATAGTTTGTATAAAAGAATTGTACAAAGTAAACTAACCCCTGCAGGAAAATATGTTTACAGCGATAATGATTTTATTTTTTTAGGGAAAATAGTGGAAGCATTAAGTGGATTGCCATTGAATGAATATGTTCAAAAAAATATTTACAAGCCTTTGCAAATGACCACCACTGGATTCAATCCACGAGAAAGGTTTACACTAAACACCATTGTTCCTACTGAAGAAGAAAAACATTTTAGGGGTCAATTAATACGCGGAGATGTGCATGACGAAGGAGCGTCGTTATTTGGTGGTGTAGCTGGTCATGCTGGTTTATTTAGTAATGCTAAAGATCTAGCACAATTGTACCAGTTGTTATTAAATGGAGGAAGTTTAAATGGTATTCAATTATTTAAGAAAGAAACCATACAATTATTTACAGCGTATAACAGCGAAGTAAGTAGAAGAGGTCTTGGCTTTGACAAACCTGAAAAAGACAATTTAACAAGAAAAGAACCCTACCCTTCTAAATCGGTCTCATCGAATACCTTTGGTCATACAGGATTTACAGGAACTTGTGTTTGGGTCGACCCAGACAAAGAATTGGTCTACATTTTTCTATCTAATAGAGTAACGCCAACTAGAAATAATAATAAACTGAGTCTAATGAATGTTCGTTCAAACATTCAGGAAGCCATTTATCAGGCATTATTGTAATTATATCCTTTAAAACCCGCTTAAACTTGCTAAAGGTTTAACTTCACTGTATAAAATACAGTTATGAAGAAGTCTTTACAATATGTAGTGTTTGCGTTTTTGCTTTCTGGAAGCTTAGTTGCTTGTAAAAACAATGCCCCTAAAGAAACGAGATTAATCCCTAAAGATGCAATAGCTGTTGTTTCACTAAACGCATATTCTTTAAAAGATAAACTACAAAATGATGGTATATCTATTGATACCATTTTAAGTAAAATCTTTGAAAAAGATACTTCGGGTAAAAAAGATAGAAAAATCATTGACGACTTACGTGTGAATGCAGGGATCAATTGGAAAGAAAAAATACATTTTTTTGTTGTTAGAAAAAAAGCCCCGGACAATGCTGACGTTACTATCATGAATGTACTTGCTAGTATTAGCGATAAAGATAAATTAGCTTCATTTATTAAATCAAGTGACTATTCAACCAATAAAAATATTCAAGAAGAAAAAGCATTTAGCTATATTGACAATAAAGAAAATTCTTTGTTAGCCTGGGATAAAGAGCATGTACTTGCTATGTTTTACAACCAAACAGTTAAGCCCTATTATGATTCTGTCCAAATGAAGTTTATTGTTCCAAGCAAAGGCAATTCTAGCAAAGAAATGATAGCAGAAGCGACAAGATTGTTTACGCAAAAAGAAGATGCTTCTATTATGTCTGTAAAGGGTTTCGGTGAAATGTTTAAGACCAATGCAGAAGGATATTTGTTTAGTTCATCCAATAATTTATTAGGCAACTTAACTGGAATGCCTTTAGAACTTCCTAAACTAGAAGAGCTAACTAAGGACAATTACACTACTGCTACGCTTGCTTTCGAGGATGGTAAAATCGTTGTAAGGTCCTCTACCTATACTAACCCTTTTTTAGGAAGTATTTTATCTAAATATGCAGGTCCGACAGTAAATCTTTCCCTATTAGAAAATTATCCTTCAAAAAATATCAATGCCATTATGATGGCTTCCTTTAATCCCGCCATTTTTGGAGGTGTCTTACAACAATTAGAAATAGAAGGGATTGTGAATGAATTTTTGAAAAAATCTGGTATCAGTAGTGGAGATCTTTACGGTGCTGTTAAGGGAGACATTGCAGTGATTGTTTCAGATCTAGGAGTTGGGGCTTCTGAACCTCAACAAAGAAAAGATGAGTTGTTTTTGTCGAAACAAAAACAAATAGGAAAAATGATCATGAATATACCAATTGGGAATAAAGAAAACTTTAAAAAGTTAATGGATAAGGCTGTTGAAATGGGCACTGTTCAGAAAAAAGGAAATGAATATAAAGGAGCCGATTTATTAAGAACCATGGGACTATTCTTAGTTGCAAATGACAAAAATTTAATTATTGCTAGTGACTCCATTACTTATGCTCAATATATTGCTTCCACGAATAAATCAGTGATAAATAAAGAGGCTTTGGATTATTTTAAGGGGAAGTCTACTGTTATTTATATAGATGTAGCAAACACTGTAAATGGTTTTATTAAGGATTCAACTGATAGCTATCATCAATCGATGATCACTGCAAAAAATACGGTAAAAGATATTCTTGGAAGTTCTGAAAATTTTTCTGGAGGATCAATAAAAGCAATTTTTGAAGTGAGGATGCAAAATGAAAAACAAAATAGTTTAGTTACACTAATGAGTTTGTTTACCAATATTGCAGTGGATGCCAGACTTCAAGCCAAGCGTGAGAAAGAAATGGAGGAAAAATTATTCCCCACAGGAGTTCCAGCAGTAATAAGAGCCAATTAATGCTATACAGATGTTTGAACTAAATCAAGTAATGCCCTTCCCTTTAAAAGAAAAAAAAAGGGAGAAAGCTTCTGAAATCTGGAACAAACAGGTTCAATTCAAATCGGGAGAAAGAATAAAAATTACTGCTCCAAGTGGAACCGGAAAAACAACCTTGATTCATCAGCTCTACGGGCTTAGAAAAGATTATGATGGTGTAATTCAATTTGATGGAAAGGACATTAAGCAATACAATGCCGACCAATCAGCCATTCAAAGGCAATCTAGCATAAGTATTATTTTCCAAGACTTACAATTGTTTGAACAGTTAACAGCGCGAGAAAATATAGAATTAAAAAGAATACTTCAAACTCCATTTTACGAATCTTCAACAATTGAAGAAATGGCTCAATTGCTGGGAATTCAGGATATATTAGACCAATCTGCTTCTACCTGCAGTTATGGTGAACAACAGAGAATTTGCATTATTAGGGCACTGATACAGCCATTTGACTGGCTGTTAATGGATGAACCTTTTAGTCATTTAGATTTGGTGAATCAGCAATTGGCGATTCAATTGATTACCGAAGAATGCAATAAGCGAAATGCAGGTTTCGTTTTGACAGATTTAAACGATGATCATTCATTTATTTATTCAAGAACATTGTATTTATAAATGACTCAGCTAAATACTATTTTAGGAAAAATTATTCGTGATAGTTCTGGCAAAACTAAATTGATCACTGCTATCATTGGATTGTTTGTAGCAATTTTACTTTTATTGATTTCCGTTCAACTTCAGGTAAACTATAATCAGTTATTAAATAGCAAATCAAATAGAGATAGCATTGCTAATTTTCTGGTGATCAACAAAGAAATGACAGATGCAAATTTGGGTAAAACCCTGTTGGGGGACAGTATCATTAAAAGCATACAAGCCCAACCCTTTATTGATGCTGTTGGCCTCTTAACCCCAAGCCGGTATAAAGCCAGTATCGAAAGCAATAGTGAACGATTTCCCTTTTATACTGATATTTCATTTGAAAGTGTACCTGCCGATTTTATTGATTTGAATGGAACTAATTGGACATGGAATGAACAATCTCCATATATTCCAATTATTATTCCAACAATGTTTTTGGATTTTTATAATTTTCAATTTTCATTATCCCAAAACTTACCTCAGTTAACTCCTGCTGTAATAAAAATGATTCTCTTTAAAGTAACTATTTATGGAAAAAATGGAAGTAAATCTTTCAATGGTAAAATAGTAGGATTTAGTGATCGAATTTCTTCCATGATTGTACCAAATGAGTTTATGAGCTGGGGGAACAATTTATATGCTTCGGATACCAGTCAAACAGTTTCAAGGCTTGTTATCAGAACAAAGGATCCAGGAAATCCAATGCTCACTCAATTTTTACATGAAAATCAATTAACTACTGATTCCGATAAAACAAGATTCAGTAAATATAGAAAAGTGGTTGATGCAGTTGTAAGAATAGCAGGATTTACAGGAATTGTTTTATTTCTATTTGCTTTGATGGTCTTTACCTTATTTATTCAAATAACCATTGCCAATAGTAAAGTTGAAATAAAGCGCTTGATCGTTTTAGGAACTTCGCCCAAACAATTGAGTAGATTCTTAATGAGGAAATTTTTTCCCATATATTGTTGGCTAATTTTTGGAGCATTATTCATTGTATTAATACTCCAATTTTTGCTTAAATCCGTTCTAACGAGACAGTCTATTATTATTGACTTTTTCATTTCACCAATAACTGCTTCAGCAGCTTTATTTTTATTGGTGATAACATGGTGGGTGAATGACCGTACCATTAAAAAGCATATTTACCAGTAACAAATAGTTTAAGATCATTCGCCAATTGTCTATTATAAATAAAACTGAAATAAATAAATTACCGCAAAAATCAGGTAGTTTTTTAGGCGTTATTTCACCGTATTTTTTGTAGTGCTAAATGTATGTACTTGTATAACATTTAATTATAAATGTATTTTAATTTAAATGTGATGGAAATCACAACAAACTATACTCCTTTGATGTAATTTGCGTTATAGAGCAACTATCAAGCACACAATTAAAATTATTTCTATGAAAAAGTATTTCAACATCAGATTGCTAACAATATCGATGGTACTAGCAAGTTTAACGTTAGTATCTTGTGAGAAAGCTCAAGAAGAAGCTATAGACCCTACAGTTGAAAATGCTGTTGATGAAGGCAATATTTCTGCACAGGCCGCAGGCAATACTATTAGAGGTTTAATTTCTAAAGAAGCTGCTGAACGCATGGGCGAAAAATTCAATGAAACTTATAAATCAAAGAATACCTCTCAATACGTTGCATTTTCAATTAAAGACATGGGCAATTATTTGGACCAGTTGAAAAGAAAATACAAATCTGATAGTGTTTACGTTAGTTTTGGTGTTTACGATGAGCAAACTGCCGTAAAAAAATCTGATATAGGTAGAGTTACTGTGTTTTTTATGGGTAAAAATTTAAAAACAAAAACAGGAAATATCAAAAGTCAGGCTATTGATGATGTAATGGACGATGGTTCTAACTATTTTAACCATGGTAGTATTTGGCCTTAATAATTACTATCTTTCAGTAAAGATTTTCATTAATGATTTCATATTATGTTTACCTGCTGGTGCAAACCAGCAGTTTTTTAGTTTGTTTATACTTATATAACTCTCTCAAAAACACTGAATTAAGATACTTTCTCCCATTTTTGTTTTTAACCCTGGTAGTTGAACTGACTGGTCTATGGATGACCCAGCATGGAATTAAGAACTATCTACTATTCAACATATTTACCACATTCGAATTTATTTTTTATTCTTTTCTTTTTTACAAACATTATAGGAAACATAACTTTAAAGTATTAAGCCTGGCATTCATGCCGCTATATATTATAGCCGTTTTTATTAACCTAATGTATTATCAAGGGATAGAAAAGTTTCATACCTACACTTTTTTACTTGGCTCGTTTTTTATAGTCATTTTTTGTTGCTTGTTTTTTTATGAATCTGTTTTGCCGGAATATTTGGAAAACACTCTTACAAAACAGCCTTTTTTCTGGGTTTGTACTGGTTTATTACTTTTCTATCTTGGTTCTGTGATTATCAATGCCCTTTTTGAATACTTACGTAGTTTCGATATGCAAATTGAAGGGAAGAAAATTTATGGAACTATTAACCAGAGTTTAAATGTAATATTATACTCAGCATTTATTTTCTCATTTATACTATGCCGGAACAACAGCAAGAAATATTAATAACCATTATTGTTGCGTCTGTATTCTTAGTATTAATAGGAGTATTTCTTTTGATATTGGTATTTTTATTTCTACGTAGACAAAGAAAAAATCAACAAGAAAAAGAAGAATTAAAAAATCTTTTTGAACAAACTTTGTTGAAAACTCAAATTGAAATACAAGACCAGACACTTTCCTATATTGCCTATGAAATTCATGACAATGTTGGTCAAATACTTTCCTTGGCCAAAATAAGTAATATTCAATTAACCAAAGAAACCTTTGAATCCAGAACAGATCTAATAGATGAATTATTGGGAAAAGCAGTTTCAGATTTAAGGGGCATCAGCCACAACTTAAAAAACAATCGTTTTCACCAAATAGGATTACACGAATCTGTCATTCAACTATTGCATACGATTGAAAGAACAGGAAAATATACTACGAGCTTTAAAGCCCCACATGCCGAAGATTTCGAAGGGTTTATAGTAGGAAAAGACATCATCATTTTTAGAATGATCCAGGAAATTATTAACAATATCATTAACCACGCTTCTGCAAAAAATATAGATATTGTAATTGAAAATGACGATAAAACTATTAGCATTACCATAATCGATGATGGAATAGGTTTTGACACATCAACTATAAGACAAGAGAGGCAAGGAATTGGGCTGGAAAATATTTATTCTAGGGCAAAAATGATTAATACTGATGTTGAAATAAAAAGTTCCTTGGGCGTTGGAACTACAGTAATTTTAAAACTTAAGATTTAAACTCATGACAAAAGTTGCGCTAGTGGATGATCATGAAATGCTTAGATCAGGTCTTGCTGGGCTAATCAACACATTTCCTGACTTCAAAGTTATTTCCGAAGCCGGTCATGGTCAAGAATTTATCGACAACCTAAATAGAGAGGAAATACCTGATATTGTTTTATTGGATATCACTATGCCAGTAATGGATGGATATGAAACAGCATTATGGATTAAGAACGAACTACCCAATACAAAGATTTTGGTGCTCAGTATGCTATCAAACGACATGGCCATTATTCGCATGCTAAGAAATGGTGTTAAAGGATACATTCTTAAAGAAAGTAAACCCGCCATTTTAAAACAAGCGATGGAATCGATCATTAAAAATGATTTTTATGTAAACGAATTGGTAAAGGATAAGCTGGTTAATTATATTACTAACGATCAGGATACAGACCTAAACACCACTAAATTGCTCAATATTACCGAGAGCGAAGTTCAATTTTTGCAATGGCTATGTATGGATAAAAGCTATAAAGAAATTGCCAAAGAAATGTTTATTAGCGTCAGAACTATCGATACTCATAGAGATAATTTATTCAGAAAATTAGAAATTAATACCCGAGTTGGTTTGATTGTTTTTGCCATGAAACATGGAATAGTTGAACTTTAAATTGTTCATTAATTGTTACCTTTAATGAATGCTGAAGCGATTTTTAATTGGGATTAGCGTTTTTCTTCTTTTAGTAAAATCAACTCTTATTGCTCAAATACCCATTGGCAATTGGCGAGAGCATTTAAATTATCAAAACTGTATACAAGTTGTAAAAGGAGACCAAATTTACTGTGCTACTAACAGTAATCTTTTTTCGATTGATAACAAAGGCGAGATCTCAAGATATAGCAAAGTCAATGGTCTAAACGACGTTGGAGTTAGTGCTATAGGATGGGATGACCAAAGTCAACAATTAATTATAGCTTATAGAAACAGCAATACAGATATACTTAAAGGAAGTATAGTAAAAAATATTTCGGCTATTTTTCAATCAAAAATTGTTGGCAATAAAACCATTAATCATATTTATTGTAAAAATGGAATTGCGTATTTATCTAGCGGTTTGGGGGTTATTCTGGCCGAATTAAACAAGTACGAAATAAAAGACACTTGGATTATTGGCAATTCGGGAAACCAGGTAAATGTAAATAATGTCATTTCCGATAATAATTTTTTTTATGCGGCTACAAACGAAGGATTAAAAAGAGCTTCATTAAATGGGACTAATTTAGCCAATTACAGTTCTTGGACTTTGCTAAGTGGGCAGAACGGATTATCAGCCGGACCCATACAATTTACTGGCATCATTAATAACCAATTACTCATCACAAAGAACGATTCTGCATTTGTGCAATCAAATAATAGTTGGCGTTTATTGTATGCCGATACGGCTTGGCAAATAATCAATGCAACAATTAGTGCAGATAAATTACACCTCTGTCAAAAAAATAAAAATGGTGGATCAAGGGTAATCGTTTTGAATGCGAATGCAGTTATAGAAAAGAACTTGAGTCAGGCAGGTACAATTTCCCAACCCCGTTCTGCAATTACCGATAATAATACGGTTTGGGTTGCTGATCAGTTTGGTGGCCTTGCACAATTTTCAAACAGCGTAAACAGATTTATTCCAAATGGACCAATTGGAGTTGCGAATGGAGAATTCGCAATAACAAAATCAACTGTCTATGCTGCAGCAGGATCGGTCAACACAGCATGGAATTATTTATTTAATCGCAATGGTATTTTTCAATATAACAGTGGTACCTGGAAAAGTAAAGGTGCATTTAATACCCCTCAATTAGATTCTACACTTGATTTTATCAGCCTAGCCATAGACCCAAACAATGAAAGCCTATGGGCAGGTAGCTATGGAGGTGGATTGGTGCAAATAAAAGATAATGAAAACATCATTTACAAGCAAAAAAATAGCCCTTTAGAGCCAGCCATTGGAGATCCTAATAGTTACAGAATTAGTGGACTTGCATTTGACAATAACAACCATTTATGGATCAGTAATTATGGCGCACCCCAAGCATTGAAGTTGAGAAAAAATGATGGGGCATGGAAGTCATTTACTATTCCATTTGCTTTAACTGAAAATGCAGTTGCACAGATTGTTGCAGATGACAATGATCAGATTTGGATAGTTTCTCCTAAAAACAATGGGCTGATCTGTTATCAATATGGAAAAAATATCGACAATACCAATGACGATCAATGGAGAATGTTTAAGCAAGGAATGGGCAATGGCAATCTTCCTAGTAACAATGTTTTGTGTATAGTAAAAGATAAAAATAATACTATTTGGGTAGGTACAGATGATGGAATTGCTATTATCAATTGTACCAATGATGTTTTTGGAAACAGGCGATGTGATGCAATACTACCGATTATTCAACAAGATCAATTTGCTGGATATTTATTTAAAGGTGAGCAAGTTCAATGCATTGCTATTGATGGGGCAAACAGAAAATGGGTAGGTACCCAAAATGGAGTATGGATGCTTAGTTCGGATGGAAAAAAAATTATCCATCATTTTACCATTGCAAATAGTCCTTTGTTAAGTAATGATGTAAAAAAGATTGGAATTGACCCTGAAACAGGTGAAGTGTATTTTGCTACATTTAATGGCATCTGTAGTTATAGAAGTACAGCTATTGAAGCCCAGGAAAAACTAAACAATGTGCTCGTTTATCCTAACCCGGTGCCAGCTGGTTATGAAGGAACGATTGCTATAAAAGGTTTAACCGAAAATGCAATAGTAAAAATCTCAGAGCTGAATGGAAGATTGATATTTCAAACCAGGAGTTTAGGAGGCCAGGCTGTTTGGAATGGAAAAGATTATAATGGCAATAAAATTGCAAGTGGTTTGTATCTTGTGTTTATTAAAAATGATACAGGAGAAGAAAAACTAGTTTCAAAAATCATTATAACCAGCGGAAGATGAATCAACAAATAGCACATATAGCCCTTGTAGTAAATGACTATGACGATGCAATTGAATTTTATACAAAAAAATTAGATTTTGATCTTATTGAAGATACCCCTTTGAGTGAAACCAAAAGATGGGTTCTAGTAAAACCAAAAGGAAATGGTCATTGCTGCTTGCTACTTGCTAAGGCTGCCAATGAATTACAATCTACAAGAGTAGGCAATCAAACAGGTGGAAGAGTATTTTTATTTTTATATACCGATGATTTTAACAGAGACTATGCAAATTTATTGTTGCACCATATTAAGATTGTCAGACCCCCAAGTCAGGAAGAATATGGTACAGTAGCTGTATTTGAAGATCTATATGGAAATCTTTGGGACCTTATTCAACCTATAGCAAAATGAAGTCCTTTTTTAAACTCGAAACTGACAGGTTGTATTTAAGAGAACTCTCCATTTTAGATTCCGACTTCATGTTGCGATTAATGAATACTCCAAGTTGGTTATCTTTCATTGGAGATAGAAACGTTCGGTACAAAACTGCTGCCAGTAATTATATAAGTGAAAAAATAATTAGTAGTTACCGGAATAATGGATTTGGATTGTATTTGATTATTCTGAAAACCAATAAATTGCCAATAGGCATTTGTGGTTTGGTAAAAAGAGATGGGTTATTATTTCCCGATTTAGGTTTTGCCATAATGCCTGAACATGAAAAGAATGGCTTTGCATCAGAAGCAGCAAAATCAGTATTATTATGGGCAAAAGAAACATTATTGCTGGCAGAAGTATGCGCAATAACCACAGAAATCAATAGAAAATCTATTCAGGTGCTAGAAAATATAGGCATGAGCTATCAAGAGAAAATAGTACTCCCTGCAAACAAAGACAATTTTTTGCTCTTTAAAAAACAACTGAATTAATCATCGTCCTTATCAGCCTTTTTTACTGGCTTAAAGAATGCTGCACGCTTTGGGCCAGGAAATGGAGTAGCATCTCCTTTCAATCCATGCCAGAGAACAACATTGAATTCCAGATCAGGCACTGCATCTTCTTTACTTAAATCAAATTTTTCAGACCTTCTTTGCCATTCATTCATTGCAGTATTTTTCTCATTTAAGTTAATCTGAGGAATGATTGAATTAAATGGTTTCGAATTGACGGAACTAGCGAAAGAACGCCACATAGTTGTTGCTGCAGCATCGTATTGCGACATAGGTGGTATTCCTAAGATAAGCTCAATGGTTCTTAACATAGATGAGGTAGAATACATTGTATGATCTACAAAACCTCTTTTCACAAATCCTCCTGCTACATAAGCTGTACTTCTATGGGCATCCACATGATCAGCTCCATTTTGAGCATCATCTTCTAAAATAAAAATAGCCGTTTCATTCCAGATGGGACTTTTACTCAAATATTCTACAAATAATCCTACTGCTAAATCATTGTCGGCAACATGGGCATATGGTGAGGGTCTTCCTAAACGCAACCCTTCCGTATGATCATTACAAAATCGAACAGAGTTGAATTGAGGAACTGCATTTTTCTGTAATAAAGAATCAAATTCTCTTCTCCATTGATTGAATCGAACAGTATCCTGAACTGCATTATTGTATCCTGTAAAATAAGGACAGAAATGATTTTTTAATACTGGAATATTGGGCTTGAAATTATCTGCAAATTCTCCATATGTTCTATAGCTTACGCCTGCTTTAGCACAATGGTCCCAAATAAATCCGCCTTTATTATTGGCAACTGCACGATTGCCCTCAGCATCATAATTTCCACCTCTACCACCATAACTACTTACCCAATTTTTTTCTAAAAAATCAGTTGCATATGCACCCGTACTCCAGTTATGCCCATCGGCACTTACTTCTCCATCAACATAAAAATTATCTAATAAAACAAATTCTTTAGCCAATGCATGTTGGTTTGGTGTGATTTTTTCTCCAAATAAAGTCAGCCTTGGGTCGCCATTACCTTCCTTCATATCCCCTAACACCTGATCATATGTTCTATTTTCTTTGATTATATAAAACACATATTTAATAGGACTAGGAGCGCCCACTTTTCTTGGGATTGGATTGCCCTCTTCTCCTTGTACTAGTATTTCTTTTACTTTATTATAAGGAGTATTTCTATAAACTACTTGAGAATATACACTTAGTTCAGCTTCTTTTGGTTCATCGATTACACTCATAGTTCCTTTAAAAAGCCCCGCGATATATTGTACATCTTTGGGTTTATTCGGATCTCCTTCTTGGTAAACTACAATCTGTTTATTGGCAAATGGATTCGGGCCATAAGGATTGGCCATAGAAGAAAATCCTTTTCCATTGGTTACAAATATTTTTTTATTGACCACTTTCACATTGGTTGGATACCATCCAACAGGAATAAATCCCTTGCTCTTACTTTGCACAGATTTACTTACATCGAATACTGCCAGACAATTATTATCTGCATTGGCTATATATAATGTTTTTTCATCGGCACTTAATGCAAGGCCATTGGTGGTAGATCCATTGGGAGCATCTGGATAGAGCGCAGCATTTAGAGTTTCAACTACTTTTTGAGAAGCTACATCAACAACAGAAACGGTATTGTCATTTGAATTAGCAACATATACTGTTTTCCCTTTTTTGGTAAGTAGAATTTCGTTGGGATTATCTCCTACTGGTATTTCAACAGTTACATTTCTTTTTTCAGTATCAAAAAAGTAAAGCTTATCGCATCCCCAACAACTAATATACAATTGCTTTTTATCAGGAGACAATACACATGCATACCCTTCTCCGTCTAAAGAAAACTCTAACTCGATTTTATTAGTGAGCAAATCAACAATGTATAATTTATTGTTTTCTTTGGTAACTACATACATCAGATGACGATCATCATCAATCGCTATTCCGGCTGGGCCTACTTTATTGGGCCACTTCTTTCCTAATACAATGGTATCAGGATTAGATAATGTATTTTGATCAATTCTATATACTAAGATAAAATTATCATGCCCTCCTGAAGCGTATAACTTTTTAGCATCATCACTAAAAGCCAACCCATACCAGCTTTTACCAATTATTTTTGTATCGAGAACAGTTTCTGTTTTAGGATCGATCAATTGTATACTCTGAACACTTTGGCCATTATTGGTCACAGCCATCAATTTTGCAGATTTACTTACTACTAAATTTAAAGGCAGATCACCTAAAGGAAAATTTCTTCCAATCGGAGTAAGACCCCAACCATTGGGCAACGTAATTTTGTTTTTCTCAACTTGTTCTATCGTTTGGGCCGATGAAACGAAAGAAGTTAATACAAACGAGCAAAAAAAGATAGCCTTGTACATAGCTTTAAGATTATAGAATCTTAAAGGTAGCATTTTGGAACAAAGAAATGAATGGAAGTAAATTAATTAAACATCATCTATTGCTTGGCATATTCATAACTTCTAACGGGCTTGAATTTGAGGCCTTCTTTTTCGTCTTTGATGACTTTATATTGAATTTGCCTCATCATACCTGTTGGTTTTGCACCTGTAGAGTCGATAGTATGTACAGGGAAGCGGCGCATTAATGTACCCTCCATCAGTAAAAAATTGTCAAAACCTGCATATCCACTCCTCAATTTTGGATCATTCACAATGTCTGGGAAACTAATTGGAGCAAAAGTTTCATTGTTTACTGAAGATATTCCCACTACACTTGCTTTTCCCTTATCGCCAGGTTCGTAAACATATAAAACCAGATCGGGAAATACATCATTATTTAAATCATCTACCTCAGCTTTTAAAATTCTCCCTTTAATTTCGAACATTACATCACGTGCTGCATTTTGGAAACCAATTGGAGTGATTGAAACGGTATTCTTTGTTTCGCTCTTATTATTACAAAGTACTTTATAGCCTGCTTTACCAATTTTCATGGTTGTATCTATCTTTTTGAATTGGGCATTTACAGCTGTTCCTAAAGTCATTATTCCTATAAATAGGAGGAGTAGTTGGTGCTTCATAAAAACAAGTTACATATTTCTTCGATATTGACCGCCAACTGAATAAAGAGCAGTGGTGATTTGCCCTAATGAACAATATTTCACGGTCTCCATTAATTCATTAAAAAGGTTTTCATTATTAATTGCAGCTTGCTTTAATTTTTCTAAAGCCTGTGTGCTTTTTTCTTTATTTACCAGATGAAAAGCTTGCAGATTTTGAATCTGTTGTTCTTTTTCTTCTGTGGTACTTCTAATTACTTCTCCTGGCAAAATGGTTGGGCTCCCTTTTTTATTTAAAAATGTATTCACCCCAATTAAAGGTAATTCTCCAGTATGCTTTAAAGTTTCATAATACAAACTTTCTTCTTGGATCTTATTTCTTTGGTACATTCTTTCCATTGCGCCTAACACGCCCCCTCTATCGGTAATTCTTTCAAACTCTATTAATACAGCTTCTTCAACTAAATCAGTTAATTCTTCTACTGCAAAACTTCCTTGGATAAAATTTTCGGTATTGGCAGTTCCTAATTCTCTATTGATAATTAATTGAATGGCCATTGCTCTTCTAACGCTCTCTTCAGTTGGAGTGGTAATAGCTTCGTCATAGGCATTTGTATGAAGGCTATTACAGTTATCATAGATTGCATACAATGCTTGCAATGTAGTTCGGATATCATTGAAATCTATTTCCTGAGCATGTAAACTTCTGCCACTAGTTTGTATATGGTACTTTAATTTCTGTGAACGCTCATTGGCTTTGTACTTATATTTCATCGCTTTTGCCCAAATTCTTCGGGCAACTCGTCCGATCACACAATACTCAGGATCCATGCCATTGCTAAAGAAGAAAGATAAGTTAGGAGCAAAATCATCTACATTCATTCCTCTACTCAAATAATATTCAACATAAGTAAATCCGTTAGACAAAGTAAATGCCAATTGAGTAATAGGGTTGGCACCAGCTTCTGCTATATGATAGCCACTGATGCTTACACTATAAAAATTTCTAACTTTATGATCAATGAAATAAGCTTGCACATCTCCCATTAATTTCAAGGCAAACTCTGTAGAAAAAATGCAAGTGTTCTGAGCTTGGTCTTCTTTTAAAATATCTGCCTGCACTGTTCCTCTAACTTGTTGCAAAGCTTCGGCCTTGATTTTTAAGTAGACTTCTTCAGGTAATACTTCATCTCCGCTTAGTCCTAATAATTGTATACCTAATCCATTGTTTCCTTCCGGCAATCTTTCTGGTAATGCTGGATTATAATAAATTGGTTTGGGTAATCGATCAAATTTTTTCGCAATAATGGCATTTACTCTATCCCAATCATTATTCTCCGTGATCCATTTTTCACAAAGTTGATCAATTGCAGCATTCATAAAAAATGCCAATACCATGGGAGCAGGCCCATTAATGGTCATACTCACAGATGTCTTTGGATCGCACAAATCGAAGCCACTGTATAATTTTTTTGCGTCATCGACCGTAGCAATACTCACTCCGCTATTGCCAACTTTTCCAAATATATCAGGACGATGGGCAGGATCTTCTCCATACAATGTAACGCTATCGAATGCGGTAGACAAACGTATGGCAGGTTGCCCTAAGGAAACATAGTGAAATCTTTTATTGGTTCGCTCAGGACCACCCTCTCCTGCAAACATTCTGGTTGGATCTTCGCCCTGACGCTTCAATTCAAAAACGCCTGCAGTGTAAGGAAATTCTCCTGGTATTCCTTCTTGTAATTGCCAACGAAGTATATCCCCCCAATCTTTGTAACGGGGTAAAATAACTTTTGGAATTCTGGTTCCACTCAAAGATTTTACTGATAATGGCTGCTTAATTACTTTGTCTCTAACGGTATATTCAAAAAAATCGGATTGGTATTTTTTTACCTGGCTTGGCCAATTTTCAATGAGTTGTTTGCAATCTTTATCTAAAGAAGATTCGAATTGTTGGGCGATTTTTTTTAATTCTGCAACAAGAGAATCATTGTTTTTAATAGATTGAATTGTGCCAGTTATCTGATACCATTTTGATGCAATCGTACTTTGTTCATTAACCCATTCATTATAGGTTCTATTCTGTTCGGTGATTTCTGCCAAATAACGAACTCTTTTGGGAGGAATGATTTTTGATTTTGTAGTAGTACTATCAGTAGAAAAAATAGCAGAAACATTTCCTGCCTCATCAAAATTAATTCCTGTTTTTTGTTGTACTGCTTGTACAATTTTGCTGAATAATTGATTTACTCCTGTATCATTAAACTGTGCTGCAATAGTTCCAATTACTGGCAATTCATCGTCTTTTGCATCCCATAGTTCATGACTTCTCTTAAATTGTTTTCGCACATCGTGTAAAGCATCTAATGCCCCTGCCTTATCAAATTTATTTATGCAAATAACATCTGCATAATCAAGCATATTGATTTTCTCTAATTGAGAAGCAGCACCATATTCTGGAGTCATGATGTACAAGCTAACATCACAAAAATCTAAAATGGAAGCATCGCTTTGGCCAACACCTGCAGATTCAATGATGATGAAATCAAAATCGGCTTGTTTGCAAATATCAATTGCATCTTGCACATGAGCACTCAAAGCAATATTGTCGTCTCTGGTTGCAAGACTTCGCATATAAGCTCTTGGATGTGCAATGGCATTCATTCTAATTCGATCGCCCAATAAAGCCCCTCCAGTTTTTTTCTTTGAAGGATCTACAGAAATAACAGCGATTGTTTTATTGGCATATAAATGCAGGTATCTTCTTACAATTTCATCCGTAACAGAACTCTTTCCTGCACCTCCTGTTCCTGTAATTCCTAACACAGGAATTCGCCTTGTTGAATGGGCATTTTTTTCACCCCATTTTTCAATCCCGTTTTCAGCTAAAGTGATCATTCTAGCGACCTTACGTACATCTTTAACTTCGCCCGTGGTCATCGATTTTACATGATTGGCTTGTTTAATCAGCGGAAAATCACATTGCTTGATTACATCTTCAATCATTCCTTCCAGTCCCATTTTACGACCATCATCTGGGCTATAAATTCTAGTGATGCCATATTTATGCAAGACCCTTATTTCTTCAGGAAGTATGGTACCACCACCACCGCCAAATATTTTGATATGACCACAACCATTTTGATCCAATAAATCCTTCATGTATTTAAAGAACTCAAGATGGCCACCCTGATAACTGGTAATGGCAATTCCCTGAGCATCTTCTTCAATAGCACATTCAACAATCTCTGCCACACTTCTATTATGCCCTAAATGGATGATTTCTGCTCCTTTAGATTGAAGAATTCTTCTCATGATATTGATAGCAGCATCATGACCATCAAACAAACTCGCTGCAGTAACAATTCTAACCTTATTTTGAAGTGTATAAGCCATAGCAATCCAAGATTCAGACCCAAAAATAATGTATAAATCGGTTGGTTAACAATTGTTAGTTTTTTAAACTTGTTAAAAAATTGATTTTTGCTTTATCTTGAAGTATAAACAGTCATATGCGTTTTTCGGTAAGTGTAAATAATCAACAAGCCCATCCAATTATTCAATTAAAAGACAAGCAAACTGGTTGTCTGGCAGAAATTTATGCTTTTGGTGGTTTCATTAATGGATTCAAGCTTCCATTAAAAGGGAAAATACACAATTGTATTGATGGATTTAGTTCTGTTGCTGACGCTCGAAAAAATATTTCAAATAGCTTTAAAAGCGCAAAACTCAGTCCTTTTGTTTGCAGAATGAAAAACGGAACTTATTCATTTAATAAGCAACAATTTAAAGTGCATAAACATTATTTGGGAGAACATGCCATACATGGATTAATTTATGATGCCCAATATGCAATAAAAGAAGTGGAAGCTACTGAAACCAATGCCAGCGTTCAATTAGCATATACGTATGAATCTGCCGACCAAGGATATCCTTTTTTGTTTTCCATTGAATTATTATGGACCTTATCTATAGGTAATAAAATAAGTGTTACAACTAAAGTGGTCCATCAACATAGAGAAGTCATTCCTTATGCCGATGGATGGCATCCCTATTTTACTTTAGGAGGAAAAGTAGACAATTACCAATTGCAGTTTAATAGCAATACACAATTGGTATTTGATCAGGCATTATTGCCAACAGGCAAAAAACAGAAAGACAACCGTTTTTTAAAAGGAATTAGTTTGAAGGGGATTTTTTTGGATAACTCTTTTGAGTTTACTCCCAATCAAATCAATCAATGTGTCTTACAAAACAAAGATTTGAAACTGGTGGTTGAACCAGATAATAGTTATCCTATCCTACAAATTTATACCCCTCTTTCTAGGAAGAGCATAGCCATAGAGAACCTTACAGGGGCTCCTGATAATTTTAATAATGGAATGGGACTATTACTATTAGAACCCAAAAAAGAGTACTTTTTTACTACTTCTTATTCAATACTTCCAATATAATAATTCATTGAATAAAGCAACTTAGTATTACAATTCTGCCACAGCAGTAACAGAAATTTCTACATTCACTCCACGAGGTAAACCTTTCACAGCAACAGTTTCACGAGCAGGGAAATCTGCCTTGAAATAAGTTCCATAAACTTCATTCACTTGAGAAAACAAAGCCATATCACTTAAAAAAATAGTTGTTTTTACTACATGTTCAAAACTTACACCAGCTTCGGTCAACACTGCTAGCACATTTTTCATTACCTGATGTGTTTCTGCTTCAATACTGGATAATTCTAACTGACCAGTAGCTGGTACAAAAGCAACTTGGCCACTGGCAAAAATAAATCCATTGGCTTTGATCGCTTGGTTATACGGACCAATTGGAGAAGGTGCGTTATTCGTTTTGATTACTTGTTTAGACATATGTTTATTTTGAGAACTGGCAAATTGATGTATTTTGATCAACTTGCCAACGTAAATTTGTTATTTATTTTGAATAATGCAAATAGTAATTAAATCAACTCCAGATCAACAAATCGCTTTAGCTTCCTTTTTTTCGAATCTGGATGCCCAACTAATATGGATTGAAGGCAATGATCATATTCCTGAAGCAGATCTGTATTTTGATTGTTGCTTTGAAAGCGATGGCTATTCATTTCCATTAATTACTCAACAACCCGTTTTTATCAACGCAGTTGTTCAATCTGGTGACTCAATCCCTTCCAATTGTATTCGATTCAATGGATGGTCAGGATTGTTACATGAATCGTCAATAGAAATTGCTTCGAGTAATTCAATTATACTTGATCAGGGAGTTCAACTATTATCCAAAATAAAAAAGAAAGCTTTAATTGCTCCAGATCAACCAGGAATGGTAAGCGCCAGAGTAGTCGCTATGATTGTCAATGAAGCTTATTTTGCATTGGGCGAAGCAATCAGTTCAAAAAAAGATATTGATACTGCAATGAAGCTTGGTACCAATTATCCTTTTGGCCCTTTTGAGTGGAGCGAAAAGATAGGACTAAAAAACATCTATTCATTATTACAGAAACTCAATGAAAGCATCGCCAGATATGCGATTGCGCCGGCTATGATTAAAGAACTTAACCAATAATTCGTCCATGCCTCTAATATTACAAATAGATACAGCAACTGAATATGCAGGAGTTGGTTTGAGTCAAGATGGCGAACTTATATCCAAAGAAGAAGATATCAATCAAAAAAATCATGCTAGCTTTTTACATATAGCCATACAAAATGTGTTGAAAAAGGCCAACATAACATTGAATGAAATAGATGCAGTTGCGGTTACTGGGGGTCCTGGAAGTTATACTGGTATTCGGGTTGGCCTATCATCTGCAAAGGGAATTTGTTATGCGCTCAACAAACCCTTAATAGTGATCAATACCCTACAGGTGATTGCAGCTGCTGCGCTTGCTGAAGCAGTAAAGAAAAACATTTTACCCAAAACTGACTTTCTACTTTACCCAATGATTGATGCAAGAAGAATGGAGGTTTTTGGTGGAATTTACAACCCAGGGTTGTATGCAACCCATGAAACAGCGGCATTTATTTTAGATGATGCTTTTTTTTCTTCCTTAAAAAAAGATGAATTGATTCTATTTTGCGGGAATGGTTCTGTCAAAATAAACAAGCTACAATTAAGCGATACTCATGTAATAATTCAGTCGCAACACACTGTTAATCAGATGATTGAGTTGTCAGAAAAGGCTTTTTTAGATCAAAATTTTTCCGACATTGCCTATACAGAACCCATTTATGTGAAAGAATTTTACAATAATCAGCAGTAAGATTCAACAAGAATAAAAAATATTGTTAAAATTCATACTATGATGATTCACAAATTGTTTAACTTTATAGCGAAGACATAGTTGATCACCCCCCCTTTAACTCTACGTCATGAACCCAACAATACAATCGATTGTTCTAACCAACGGTGGAGAACCAATCAAAGTAGACTTTATACATGCAAAAAAAGCATCATTAATCTTACGTTCAATTAACCATAAATTGCGTCAACAGATCATCAAACTGCTTGATGAGCAAGTTAAAATGACCGTTACAGAGTTATACGTTAAACTGAGATTGGAACAATCAGTCGCATCCCAACATTTGGCTATTTTAAGAAGAGCTGGTATAGTGAGTACCTCCAGAGAAGGCAAATTCATATTCTATGCTGTAAATTATGCTCGACTCAACGAGGTAATTGGTTTTATTAAGAATTTGGTTGATTAAATTACCTTTGCATCAAATTGTTGAATATGTTTATCAAACAACTGTATACAGGCTGTTTAAGTGAAGCTGCGTATTATATTGAGAGTGAAGGAGTTGCAGCCGTTATTGATCCCCTTCGTGATATTGAAGAATACCTTGTTTTAGCAAAGGAAAGAAATGCTACCATCAAATATATTTTTGAAACTCATTTTCATGCAGATTTCGTAAGTGGTCATTTAGACCTTGCTACTTCTACAGGCGCCACCATTATATATGGCCCGGGAACTGTCACTAAATTTCCGGTACATGTAGCAAAGGATGAAGAAGTATTTCAAATTGGTAAAATATCTATTACCGTTTTACATACTCCAGGTCATACCTTAGAAAGCAGTTGCTATTTATTAAAAGATGAAAACGGAAAAGACAATGCCATTTTTACGGGAGATACATTATTTGTAGGTGATGTAGGAAGACCAGATCTGGCACAGAAAGGAAATGAAATTACCATGGAAGACCTGGCAGGCATGTTATATGAAAGCCTACAAAAAAGAATCATGCCATTGGCAAATGAAGTGATTGTTTATCCTGCGCATGGAGCAGGCAGTAGTTGTGGTAAAAATTTAGGCCCTGAAACATTTAGTACAATTGGAGAACAAAAATTAACCAACTATGCTTTACAAGACCAAAGCAAAGAAGAATTCATAAAAGCAGTTACAGAAGGTTTGGCTGCACCACCCAATTATTTCCCAATTAATGCTAAGATCAATAAAGAGGGATATGATTCATTAGATGCTGTTTTATCAAAAGGAATGACGCCACTTTCTATTGATGATTTTAAACAAAAAGTAGCTGCCAACGCTATTATTTTAGATACCAGAAACTCAGCTGAATTTACACAAGGATTTATTCCAGGATCAATCAGTATTGGATTGGATGGAAGATTTGCAGAATGGGCAGGTAGCTTATTACCATTTAATGAATCGATGATTTTAGTAACTGAAAAAGGCAAAGAAAAAGAAAGTATTATTCGATTAGCAAGAGTTGGGTTTGATAAAATCGAAGGCTTTTTAGCTATCGGATTTGAAGCATGGAAAGATGCTGGAGAAAAAATTGATCTAATTATTGATATTGATGCCGATGAAATGGCCATGGATATTTCTTTCGATCCAAATATGGTAATTGTAGATGTTAGAAAAGAAACTGAATATGCAAATGGCCATGTAAAAGAAGCCATCAATATTCCTTTAAATGACCTAACCGATCCTGGCAGCATGGTTAACCTGGATGATCACCACAATATTTATATTCATTGCGCAGGAGGTTACAGAAGCGTCATTGCATCTTCTTTAATTAAACGCCAAGGCATACATAATATCAGAAATGTGGTGGGAGGTTTTGCTAAAATTGCTGAACTATCTGATAAATTTGATATTGAAAAAGATGTTGCTGTAATGAATTAATTACACCACTAAGTGACCAAATTTTTCTTGATCGAATTCCCATTTCCATCTACGATGGCTCCATAAATAATTGGCGGGCTTGAGCCTAACAGCTCTTTCAACATGTTCTGCGTATACTTTAGTGAGTTCGCCCTCAGCAAATGCATTTGGAGTGGTGGTGATCAATTCCAATTGAGTATGATAGTACCCTCTTTTCACTTTATAAAAATGGCCAAACATAACAATGGTATTTTTTTGTTTTGCTCCTTTTTCCGGCCCTACTACAAATGGGGTTAAACGATTAAAAAAGGGTACCCAATGTGCTTTTAAAGGATTGGGAGGATTTTGATCCGCCGCTAACCCCAATGCATATCGGTCTTTTACATAATCGTGAAAATTATTTTTAAAATCATTGGCGGGCACTAATATAGTGCCATTTCTTTTGCGCAGATCCAGCATAATTTTATTCATCACTTTATTGGTAAGTGGCTGGTAAACTCCTACAAATGGAAATTTGCTGATTCTCGCGGCATTTAAATTGATGATCTCCCAATTAAAAAAATGGCCACATTCCAATTGTACATTTAAATCGGTAGTATCATAGAGCTCATTCAATATTTCAAAATTGCAAGTAAATCTTTTTGCCAGTGTTTCATTACTGGTAGAAAATAATTTAATTGTTTCAATAATGGTATCAATAAAATTGTGATAGAAATCTTTGGCAATTCGAATTCTTTCTGCTTCGGTTTTTTCAGGAAAAGCAATCAATAAATTTTTTAACACCACTTCTTTTCTGTACCCAAAAACATAATATACAAGACCGTATAATCCATCAGCAATAAAATATAAAACTCGCCAAGGCAGCAAAGAAAAACCGTATAACAATGGATAAATGATATAGTACATAGAAATGTTTAAACTTAAAGGTTAAAAACTATAAAATTACATTCTGTAAAATAGCACTCTTTTCTAAATGATCTGTATTATAATGTAATCCTCTGCTCTCTTTTCTAAACTCTGCACTTTTTACAATTAAATAAGCTACCGTAATTAAATTTCTCAACTCACAAAGTTGAGGAGATACTTTGGTAGAGCGATACAATTCTTCTGTTTCTTCAAATAACAGGTCTAATCTTTTCATTGCTCTTTCTAAACGAACATCGGTTCTTACAATTCCCACATAATCACTCATGATTAATTGCAATTCTTTTAAACTTTGGGTGATCAAAATCATTTCTCTTGGATCAGATGTTCCTTTGGCATTCCAATCAGGAAGCATTGCATTAAAATCCAAATGACCGATCAATTCAATAGAATCTAAATAACATCGATGTGCAAAAACCATCGCTTCCAATAAACTATTGCTTGCTAAACGATTGGCTCCATGCAAACCAGTACTGGCGCATTCACCACAGGCATATAAGTTTTTGATGGAGGTTCTTCCAAACTCATCGGTTTTTATGCCACCACAACTATAATGAGCCGCAGGTGCAACAGGAATATAATTTTTCATTACATCAATTCCGATGCTTTTGGCTTTATCATAAATATTCGGAAAATGATGAATAAATTTATCTTGATCCATATGGGTACAATCAAGATAAACATGTTCAGTACCAGTTCTTTTCATTTCATTGTCAATTGCACGAGCCACAATATCTCTGGGTGCAAGGTCTTTACGGGCATCGTATTTTTCCATAAATGCTTCGCCGTATTTATTCCTTAAAATACCTCCATCACCCCTTACAGCTTCTGTGATTAAAAATGATGGCGATACCCCTGGCTCATATAATGCTGTTGGATGAAATTGAATGAATTCCATATTTTCTATCTTGCCTTTGGCACGATAAACCATGGCAATTCCATCTCCAGTGGCAATTTTTGGATTAGTAGTGGTTCTATATGCCTGACCACAACCTCCGGAAGCCAGTAAAACAATTTTTGCTGCTATTTTCTCAATTTGATTTTTATGTAAATCCAACACATATACTCCATAGCATGTAATGTCCAAGGTAGATTTTGTAACCAAATACCCTAAATGATGCTGGGTGATTAAATCCAAAACAAAACAATGATTGAGCAAATGAATATTGGGCAAAGCTGCTAACTGAGATAATAATGCCCGCTCCATTTCTTTACCAGTTACATCTTTATGATGTAAAATTCTATTTTCACTATGGCCTCCTTCTTTTCCTAAACTGTAATCACCTCTTTCATTTTTATCGAATTGAGCACCATAATCAATAATCTCTTTGATGCGCTCCGGCCCTTCGGTTACAACAATTTCAACAATATCCTTATTACACAAACCATCTCCTGCAATCAAAGTATCTTCAATATGCTTATCATAACTGTCTTTAGCAGCATCCCAAACTCCAGCGATACCTCCTTGCGCATATTTGGTATTGGTTTCATCTGCTTGGGTCTTGGTGATGATGGTAATTGATTTATCGGGGAATTGTTTAGCAGTTTTTAAAGCAAAAGTCAATCCTGCGATACCCGACCCGATTACTAAAAAATCTGTTTGCATGAATTTTTTACAATTAAAAGTAAAGAACAATTATGCTGGCTCAATCCAGGCATTGTGTTCTTTTAAAAGATTAATCAGTTCGGTTACAGCAATTTCGCTGTCTATATTTCGCTTCATGATTTCTTTGCCTTTATACAAAGTAATTTTACCTACACCGCTTCCTACATAACCAAAATCAGCATCGGCCATTTCCCCTGGACCATTAACTATGCAACCCATAATAGCAATTTTGAGCCCTTTCAAATGATTGGTAACGCTTCTGATTTTTGCGGTGGTTTCCTGTAATTCAAATAATGTTCTTCCGCAACTAGGACAACTGATATATTCGGTTTTTGATATTCTGGTACGAGTAGCTTGTAAAATACTGAACGCTGAAGAATTAATAAACTGTTCTACGGAACTATTGATACTATAATTTCTTCCGCTGGTATCATTATTATCTGCTGAAGATTGTTGTTGATAGCTTTTTGAAGACATCCCCAAACAAATGCCATCCCCAAAACCATCGAGCAATAAAGCTCCACATTCAGTAGAATAATGAATCAAATGTTCATCAGCAGTTTGCCAATGACTATCAGTAATGATAATTACAGGATTTTGTATTGCCTTTGCATTTAACTCAATGAACATTCTTCTAATGGAAGGCATTGCGTTTTTGTTTGTACTACTCAAACACAACACTACGGTTGGGTCATTGGCAATAGCTTCTAAATGGGTATAATCATTGATCGCATTGTTATCAGAAAAACAATCGAACATCACAAAATTGATAAGATCACTTTTATTTTCTTCTGAAGCATAACCAGCTGAATCGAAAATAGGAAGGTATTTTTTTTGATCTGAACAAATTGCCCATGTAGCAGGATAGACAATTACTTTTAGAGTTCCTGGCAATGCAAAATTCAGCACTTGACTTCCAGTGAATAAATAATCTGCTGCTGCATCTCCAATATTCCATTTATCAGTTGCAGCATTATAAGTATACCCAATAGCTTCAAGATTGGTTGGTGTAATTTTTTCAACCTTACTAAAATCGGCAATTACAACTGGTACTTGTTTGCCTCCTATATTGCCAACTTCAAAACTTTTCCTTCTAGCATAATTAAACGGGTCATAGTTTAGTTGATCAACTACAGGAATCATCCCGTTTGTAAATTGAATATCGCTTTCAGTTTGATTAAATTGATAGCGTTTTACTAAATCTTTACAAACCGTAATCTCTAATTCAGGATCTTCGGTTAAACTAACCCGAATGGTATCTCCGATACCATCTTCTAATAAAGTTCCAATACCTGCTGCACTTTTAACTCTACCATCTTCTCCATCACCGGCTTCTGTAACGCCTAAATGCAAAGGATAGCACTCCCCAAATTCTGCTTCCATTTGCTGAATGAGTAAACGATAGGCTTGAACCATCACTTGAGGATTACTCGACTTCATACTTAACACAATATTGTGGTAATCCAATGAACGAGCAATTCTTAAGAATTCCATAGCGCTCTCTACCATTCCAATAGCAGTATCTCCATAACGACTCATGATACGGTCACTTAAAGAACCATGATTGGTTCCTATTCGCATGGCTGTTCCATATTCTTTACAAATAAGTACCAAGGGGGTGAATCTTTCGCGAATACGTTCTATTTCTTCTACATATTCAGCATCAGTATAATCTATTTGTTCAAATTTTTTCTTGTCAACATAGTTGCCAGGGTTAACCCTTACTTTTTCAACAATACGGGCAGCTATTTCAGCAGCATTAGGAGTGAAATGAATATCAGCAACCAACGGAGTAGTATACCCTCTCCTACGCAATTCGTCTTTAATATTTTGTAAATTCTCTGCCTCTTTCTTTGATGGAGCTGTTATACGAACTAATTCTGCACCAGCTTCAATACATTTAATGGTTTGCTCTACCGTTGCCATGGTATCCATGGTATCAGTAGTTGTCATTGTTTGAACCCGAATTGGGTGTCCATTACCTAATAATAGATTACCAATTTTAACTTCTCTTGTTTTGAGTCTGCTATATTGTGTTAATGAATTACAATAAACTTGCATTGGCTAAATCTTTATTATCGTTTTCCTTCAAGAAAACCTTGTTCTTTTAAAATTTGGGTGAGCATTTCTGCTCTTAGTTCTACCATTTTCAAATCAGCAGGGCCTTCCACATTTAATACAAAAAAATAAGGGTGTTTGTTTTCTACAATCCAACCTACCATCCAGCCTAGGGCTTTACCATTTGGTAAATAGCCCCAACCAGTTTTGTAACTCAATTGGAAATTAGCATTGGATTGCTGCAACAATATTTTTTTAACTATTTCCTGTGTTCTTTTCTGAAAAGGCAATTGACCAAAATACAATTTCTTCACCAGGCCCAATTGCTCATCAGCAGTGATCTTTAATGTATTGTTCAACCAAAAACTATCTACCCTATTCCCAATTAAATGATTGCCATATTTAAGACTATCCAACCATTGTTGCATGGTGTCTTTTCCTATACGTCTGGCAACTTCTTGATAATATGGAACAGCAGAAACCTTAAAAGCTTCTTCCATAGTAAGATCTTTATTCCAGTCAGGAATGTTTCTTACCACACCATCCCATTTAATCACCATTTTCTCGTTAACGATTCTTCCTGTTTCAATCCCAATTAAAGAATTGATAATTTTAAAGGTGGACGCAGGAAGAAATGCAGAATCTTTATAACGTTTTAGGTTATGGATAGTAAATTGTCCTGTTCCATTATCATAAATTCCAAAAGATCCATTCACCTGATGATCATCAAATATTTTTTTAATAGCACTATCTTCTTTTACATTATTGGGTGAACAAGCGCCTATAAAGATTACTGAGCATATGATGAGCGCAGTATTTAATTTGTAACCAAGTAAATTTTTCATGTTATTTTCTATTTATAACCACCAATCTTATATCTCTTCTTTATTAATTGATAACTCCCAATTCCTTTCCAACTTTAGTAAAAGCCGCAATAGTTTTGTCCAAATGCGCCTGTTCATGTGCTGCACTCAATTGAACCCTGATTCTTGCCAATCCTTTTGCAACAACAGGAAAAAAGAAGCCAATTACATAAACACCTTCTTCTAATAATTTTGCTGCGAAATTTTGCGCGACCACTGCATCATATAACATAATAGGAACAATAGGATGGTCCCCTGGTTTAATGTCAAAACCAGCTTCAGTCATTTTTGTTCGGAAATAATTGGTATTGTATTCTAAACGATCCCTTAATGTTGTTGCAGAAGTAAGCATATCCAATACAGCAATAGAAGCCCCAACAATGCTGGGGGCGACAGTATTGGAAAATAAATAAGGGCGACTTCTTTGACGCAAGATTTCAATAATTTCTTTTCTTCCTGAAGTAAAACCACCGCTAGCGCCACCTAATGCTTTTCCGAGTGTACCAGTGATGATATCAATTCTTCCCATAACACCTCTGTATTCATGAGTACCTCTTCCAGTTTTGCCTAAAAAGCCAGAAGAATGACATTCATCGATCATTACAATGGCGTCATATTGATCTGCCAGGTCACAAATTTTATCCAATTGGGCAATGGTTCCGTCCATACTAAATGAACCATCTGTAACAATAATTCTACTTCTGCAATTGGCAGTTTCTTTCAATTTTGCTTCGAGATCAGCCATATTATTGTGCTCATAACGAAAACGTTGAGCTTTACACAAACGAACTCCATCAATAATGGAAGCATGGTTTAATGCGTCGGAAATTATTGCATCTTCTTCTCCAAATAATGGTTCAAATACACCACCGTTTGCATCAAATGCTGCAGCATAGAGTATTGTGTCTTCAGTTCCTAAAAAATCAGCTAACTTTTTTTCTAGTTCTTTATGAATATCTTGAGTACCACAAATAAAACGTACACTGCTCATTCCATATCCATGAGAATCGATGGCAGCATGTGCGGCTTTAATAACAGCTGGGTGAGAGGAAAGCCCTAAATAATTGTTGGCACAGAAATTCAGCACTTGCTTACCATTTACTGTTATTTCAGGACCTTGTTCGGAAGTAATAATACGCTCTTTTTTAAAAAGACCTGCTTTTTCTATTTCGGCTAGTTCTTGGCCAATTCTGGCAACAAATTTTTCGTTCATAATGCTATTTCATTAGAACGGCAAAGATAAGGTAGATAATGCTTCTACCCTATTACAAAACGGTATCCTACCCCTTTTATCGTTATAATTTGAATGGAAGGATCATCTTTTAGATATCCGCGTAATTTAGTGATATAAACATCTAGGTTTCTGCTATTAAAAAATGAATCGTTCCCCCAGATATGATTCATTAAATCCTTACGCTGAATAATGGTATTATTACTTAAAGATAAATAACGCAGTAATTCTGTTTCTCTAAATGATAATTTAAGTGGTTCATTATTAAAAAGCAATAATTGCTTATTGAAGTCAAATACAAACTTACCCAGATTGATCATTGCATCTTTGATTGGGCCTAAATCAGGAGCGGGTAATTTTAAAGCACTTTCAATTCTTACAATCAGCTCCTCCATGCTAAATGGTTTCCTGATATAATCATTACCGCCTAATTTAAATCCTTTTACCACGTCTTCAGTTTGGGTCTTTGCGGTTAAGAAAATAATAGGAATTTGATCATTTTTCTTTCGAATGTCGGTTGCCAATTCAAAACCGTTTTTATTGGGAAGCATTATATCCAACACACAAATATCAGGCGCAAAGCTTTCAAATGCATTCAATACTTGATTGCCATCTGATTCCATATGCACATCAAAACCTCTTGAACTAAGTGTTTCAAAAACAATTTTTCCCAAAAAGATTTCATCCTCAACATATAATATTTTAATAGCCATATTTTAATATTCAAATTAAGAATTGCAATTTGTATGTCTTATCAAATATTACTTTGATTCTTTGCATGAATAGGAAACCTAACAGTAAATGTACTTCCTTTACCCAATCCACTTTCTACTTCAATTAGACCCTGGTGCTGTTTAACTATATGGCTTACATAACTGAGGCCTAATCCATACCCTTTTACATTATGAGTATCTCCAGTTGGAACTCTGAAAAACTTTTCAAATATTTTTTTCTGAAATGTATTTTCAATTCCAATTCCATTATCTGTAATACTTATTTCAACGATATTGTTTAAAGGAGTTGATAATCTTATACTAATGATTGCGTTTAATCCACTGTATTTTAATGCATTGTCCAATAAATTATAAACAACGCTAGATATATGTAATTTATCTGCAAAAATATTCACTGGACCCTCGCTATTTACAAAATGTATTTCCGTTTTTTGCTTATCAAACAACGGCTGCATCGAATGAATGGTTTCTGCAATTAACTGGTCGACATTAAACCACTCTTTGTCCAAAACAATTCTATCAGACTCAAACATGGAAAGCTTTAGTACTTTATCTACCAACAAACCTAACCTTTGCAATTCTGCAGATGAAATTTGCAAATATTCTTTGGTCCTTTTTGGGTCTTCTATTACATTAAAGCTTTGTAAAGCTTCTATAGCAACGTTTACAGTGGCAATTGGAGTTTTTAATTCATGTGTCATATTACTAATAAAATCATTCTTAAATGCAGCCAGCTTTTGCTGGGTTAATAGATTTCTATATAGAAAAACAAATGCGATTGTAGTAAAAACAATCAAGAGCAAAGAAAATAATACTTGAGGGAAAATCTTTCTATACAAAAAATTTGAAGGAGATTCAAATTCAATTTGATACCATTTTGGGTTGATGAAACCAACAGTAGCAATACTGGTTTTAAATGCTGTATTAGACACTGTATCCTTTAAGTGAATTGAATCAGAAAGACCAGTTTTTATTTTATAAGACAATAAAATACCTGACTTTTTTAAATCTGCTTGTAAAGCAGAGTCTAATTCCTTCAAAGACAATGAATCAGCAATTGGTTTACTCCTGGTTAAAATGCTGGTGAAATTTCTTTTAAAACTTAGTTTAGCTGCTTTTTCTGCTTTAACGATTTGACTATCCGTTTGATTAGTGGTTTCAATTTTGGGATTGGATTTAAATACAAGTACTGATCGTGGATTGCCTTGAATTAGTTTATCTAGGATTTCTGTTTTAGATGAATCTAAAGTAGTCGGATTTGAAAAAATACTATTGATTACAACACTGACTCCTTTTTTGTTCAACTTTTTCTTAATACTTGTATCAAAGTAGAGTTTAATGCTTTTTGTGTCATAAGGCATTCTACTTGAAAAACTAAAAGACTTGATCATGGTATCTTGTGCCATCTTCATCATTAGCTTCTCTAATTTGGGATGACCAATTACTTTTCCTTTTATACTATCTCTATCCTTTAAAAAAGAGTTCACGGCTTCTAAAGCAAAAAGATTGTTCCCTTTGCCGGTATTATAAATTAATGTATCAGCCTTAAATCTGTTTAATTGCAATTTGTAAACCAATTCTTTGAAAAGTACATCGGATTGTTTTTGAAGTCGATCATTTTCTTCTTTATACAATCGATTTACCCAATAGATTTGAAAGGCCACAATCATACAGATTGCGCTTATCATCACTAACCGAGAAATAAATAGTTTTTGCATTATTCTCAACAAATATAAAGCTAGTATTGATGTTACTAGGCTTCATTAACCTTAATTAACCTTAGAGCAAGGATCCTTAATATTCATTCTTATACATTTGTATTCTAAAATATACAAAAATGAAAATCTGGTTTACTTCATTAGCCTTAATGGCAATTACTACTATTTCCGCCCAGCAAAAAGAAGGGACAATTCTATTTGAAAGAAAACAGAATATGCACAAGACCCTACCCAATGAACAAATGAAGGCATTTATACCGGAGTTCAGAACAAGCAAGCATATGTTATTATTCAGTGACAGTATTTCCGTTTACCGTTTAATTCCTGAAGTAGATGCGCCAGATCCTTTTGCTGGAGGAGGCGGTGGAGGTGTAGTCATTAATATAGGTGGAGGAGCAGGTGGCGATATGTATAAAAATTTTGCTCAACAAAAAGGGCTTCAATCTACAGAAATGGGTGGTAAAAACTTCTTAATTGTAGATACATTAAAGCCCCAGCCATGGAAGCTAACAGAAGAAACCAAAAAGATTTTAGGTTATACCTGTTATAAAGCCACTAGAAAAACATCAGCTCCGAGAATGACGATGAGGACTATGAGTATTGGTGGGCCTTCTACTGGAGATACAGTAAAATCATCAAGTGCTGTTGCACCAAAAGAAATAGAAATAGTTGCCTGGTATACCAATGATATCGTTACCCCTGCTGGTCCAGAAAACTATGGCTTATTACCCGGCTTAATTTTAGAAATAGATGTAGATAATGGAACAACTGTTTTCAAAGCAACAGAAGTAAAAGCTTCAGTCAATAAAAAAGACCTAAAAGAGCCTACAAAAGGAAAGCCAATTGGAAGGCAAGAAATTCAAAAATTACAAATGGACATGTTGCAACAACAAGGACCAGGTATGTTTCAGATGAGAAGTGGGAATAACTAAGCAGTATTAATACTGTAATAATAAAAGAAGAGGGAGTTAAAATAAATACTTAATTTACTATTGAGTACAGTTTTAGCTGTCTCTTTTTTTTATCACCCATTTTCTTCAATATGAAACTTATAAAATTTACAGTATCATTATGTGTTTGTTCTATTGCTTCACTTCTATTTGCTCAAAATCCAAAACAGATTCAAGCGGAGAAGACAAAGGAAATTGTTTACGCAATTAAAAACGTGAATGTCATTACTATGACATCTTCCAATACTGTTGTAGAAAATGCATCAGTGGTTATTGCCAATAACCTCATTCAATCTATAAATGGAGCAATCCCTAAAAATGCAATAATCATTGATGGTAAAGGGAAGTGGTTAATCCCAGGACTTATCGATGCCCATGTTCATTTACCAATAGATGCTTATTTTGGTCAAAAAATACCAACGAAAGATCCGGACTTAACTTTTAACACACAAGATATTATGACACCAATAATAGCCAATGGTGTTACTACAGTGTTAGATCTCGATTCTAAAATGGAAACATTTGGGCATAAAAAAGCTATAGAAAAAGGTTATATCATCGGCCCGCGTATTGCTTTGGCAGCTCTTATAAATGGAGGTAATGGTCAAGGAAGAATTGCTAACACAGCAGAAGAAGGAAGAATAATAGTAAGAATTGCCAAAACAGAAGGTTACGATTTCATTAAAGTATATTCGAAATTAAATATTGAAACTTATAATGCAATTGTTGATGAAGCTTACAAACAAGGTCTAAAAACAATTGGGCATATTCCAAATGCATTTCAAGGAAAAATAGAGCAGGCATTTATTCCTCATTTTGGAATGGTAGCCCATGCAGAAGAATATTCTAAAAATTCAAAAAACTTTAGTACTCAAGACGCAACTAATTTTGCTAAACTTTCAAAAGATAACGGCACTTGGTTATCCCCCACTTTAACAACAATGGTATGGATAGCAAAACAAACCCATTCAATTGATAGCATTAAAAATTTGAATTCGCTTAAATATGTACATCCGCTTTTACAGAGTAAATGGTTAACAGCCAACAATTATGTTAAGAATGCTTCAATTGAAAATGCGACCTATTTTGATAATATGATTCAATTTCATTTTCAATTGGTAAAGGCATTTAAAGATGCGGGTGTACCCATTGTTGCGGTTACAGATGCTGGTGTTTCAGGAGTTGTAGCTGGCTTTGCATTACACGATGAATTAGCACTCTTGGTTCAAGCAGGATTAACCCCTATAGAGTCGTTGCAGTCATCAACATCTACTGCTGCCCAATGGCTTGGAATTGATAAATTAATTGGCACAATTGAAACAGGAAAATTAGCAGACCTTGTTTTACTTGAAGAAAACCCTTTAACTAATATTAATAATACGCGTAAAATTGCTGGTGTTTTTGTTAATGGCAAATGGTTAGACAAAACAAAAATTAATGCGATGCTTGCTGATTTAGCAAAACGCAATACAGCAGATAAAGATAAATATGATTGGAAAACAATCATTAACAAGAAAAAATAGATACTTCACAAATTGAAATATTAGAAGGTTCTGATCATTACTCTTGCTCCGCTATTGCCAGCCGCTGAACGGTTCAATCGATAACTAAAACTCAACATGAAATAACGTTGTAAAACATTGTATCTCGTGTCTTGGATAAAGTTTTGATTGGCTGTTCTATTGATTCCTTGGTTTTGATTCAATAAATCAAAAACAGACAATTTAAACTCTCCTTTTTTGTATTTCAAAAAACTTTTGGCCAAAGAAACATTCCACAATGGAACTGTTGCATTAAAGCCATCTGATCTTCCAGAATTGATGGTTACATCTAATTGATTGTTCAATATCAAACCACCCGGCAAATAATTGGTCATATCAAAACCATAGACTTGTTGTAAATACTTATTATTTAATTGGGGCTGTAAAGAGTATTTAGCAGTATTAAAATTGACTCTGGCGGATAAGGCAATATCAATGGTTGTATCAATCGCAAATTGATATCCTAGATTGGGTGTTACACTATAATTATCAATTGCATTTGGATCGCCATTTACAAAACTCATATTTCTAAAAAGATTAGCGCTTATTCCAAAATCTACCCTCGATTTTATTTTTTTAATAGGAAATCCGGCACTTACATTTCCGATCAAATAGAAATTTCCATTTGCATTCACAGGTGTAGAAACCCTGGCTCCGTTTTGTTTAATCACATCAGATGTTACGATCGCATCATTCACTTGATTATAGGAGATAAATGCAAAAAGATTATTTTGAGTATAGATGTCTATAGAAGACATATTAAGTGATAGATTATGACTATAGCTGCGTTTTAAATTAGGATTACCAATATAAGTGTTTAATGGGTCACTAATATCTGCTACTGGCTGTAATTGAAAAGTTGAAGGCTGAGAAGTAGATGTATTATAATTGAACCCAATTGAACTCGTGTTTTTTCGCTTGTACTGTACATTTACCAATGGCAATAAATCGGTGAATTTTTGTCTAATCACAAAGCCGTTGGTATTATTAATACTTTCTAATTCTGAAAATTGAATATTGGTTCCGGCAGTTAAACTAAATTTCTTGAAATTAGATCTAACACTAGCGCCACCGCCTCCATAGTTATAAATGCTTCTAAAGTCATTACTTAAAGCAGCATTCTTAATATCGAACTTTCCACTGCTTCCATTATAATCATAAGTATCTCTTTTGCTTTCACCATTATTAGTATTATAAAATCCATTTACTTCTAATAAAGATTTTAAACCAATAGGTTCGGTATATAGTAAATTGGTTCCGATACTTCTGGTAGTTGCATCTCTTAAATTGGTTTGATTAACCAATGAGTCGGGCAATGGAATGCCTGCAAAATAAAATCGATTGGTCGTTTTTAAATTTCCATCCTGCTTACTTGAATTATAAGCCATACTTGTTGTGGATGAAATGGTTCTACCTTTCTTTTTAAATTTATGCCTGAATAATAAATTGCTATTAAAATTAATCGCATCAGAAATGCTGGATGAATTGGAGGATCCTTCGTTTAGTTTTATACCCTTCTCATTGGTAGAAACATAATTACTAATGGTTCTGTTTTCATTTTTTTGAAAAGTCAACTGAGGAGTAAATCGAACTGAAGTAAAACTGTCTATTTTTTGATCTAAAATAGCATTGATTCTTTGTTGTTGATTATGTTTAGCATTGCTCGATTTAGAAACATAGTCAAAATTATTTCCAGGCAATACATTCTTCCTATTAATATCTCTATCAGTAACTAAATTAACATCAGAAAAAATTCCATTAATATTGAGATCGGTTTTTTTATTCCAAATATTATTGTAATTCAATCCACCTGCATAAGTATCAGCAACACCTTGCTGATTTGGACCCATGCCTGAAATAGGTAAGCCTCCATTATCATCTCCACTTCCACCAACTTTAATATTTACCCCACCTCCATTGCGCATACCCCTTGCCAAGTCTCCCGTAAAATTCATCACATCACTGATAGAAAAACCTTGTTTATTGGTATTGTTGGCCATACCGATAAAAGAGACTTGCTTATCTCCTTTGAAATTGTTCAGATTAGCTTGAGCATCAAATCTTTTATTGGTTCCCGCTCCAGCTGTTACTCTTCCAAAAGTTGCATTGTCCCGATCTTTTTTTAATTTGAGGTTGATGGCTTTTTCCGATTGTCCATCTTCCATACCAGTAAATTCAGCTCTATCAGATTTTTTATCGAAAACTTGTACTTTATCAACTGCATCTGCATCTAAATTCTTCGTAGCAATTTTAGGATCACCTGTAAAAAACTCTTTCCCATTTACTAAAAACCGATTTACTTTTTGACCATTAACCTTAACTGTTCCGTCTTTGTCTACGGTAACCCCAGGCAACTTTTTCAATAAATCCTCTACAACTGCATTGGGTTGAGTTTTAAAATTTTCTGTATTAAATTCAACTGTATCATTATTAATGGTTACAGGAGGTCTTCTTGCAGTAACGGTAACATTGCTGGCATTCAATAAATCGGTAAGTGCTACTTTTCCTAAATCTAATTGTTCAGTAACAGTTAATTTAATGGGAATCCAAACAGGAACATAACCCACATAGGAGAAAGTAACTAAGTAATTTCCTTTGGGAAGTGCAGAAAGTTTAAATTTTCCAGAGGAATCGGCTCTTGTAAAACTTACAAGGGTTGAATCTTTCTGATGTACAATCGAAACCGTAGAATAAGCCAAGCCCTTCTTGCTTAAAGTGTCAAATACAACACCTGTAACAGATGCATTAGACTGTGCATTCAGATTACTAACCCCTAAAATCACCATCAAAAAAAAGCCAGCTAGTTTCATATTACCAATTTAGGTACGAAAATAGCTGGCAAATCTCAAAACTCCAGTTAACCAAGATGATTCAAAAGTTAATCAAGGTTAATGATTTATTTGTTTTCAACACCCAATAATTCAACTATAAATACCAAAGTAGAACCTGGTGCAATTTTATCGCCTTGTTGACGGTCTCCATATCCCAATTCTGAGGGAATGTATAATTTCCACTTACTGCCAACTGACATTAATTGCAATGCTTCTTGCCAACCTACAATTACATTAGCAAGAGGAAAGCTGACTGGCTCACCCCGGTCAACAGAACTATCAAAAATAATTCCATTGATGGTCGTACCATGATAATGACATTTTACGGTACTAGCTAATGTTGGTTTAGCTGCTGTATCAGCCCCTGCTTTAATAATCTCGTATTGCAAACCAGATGGAAGTGTAACTACACCTGGACGTTTACCGTTTGCAGCCAAATATGCTTGACCTTCTTTTTTAGCTACTGCCGATTTTTCAGAACTGATTTTTTGTTGATAGGTGCCAATACAATTATCTAATAATTCATCCGCAATTAAAGGTTTCTTTGCTTGTAATGCATCTGCCATTCCTTTTTGAAATGCAACACTATTCAAAGGACTTAGCCCTTGAGATTTTAAGTTTTGAGCAATTCTAACGCCTAATGCATAACTGGCACTATCTGCTGTATTTTTAAAAACCATTGCAGGAGCAGTGGTCTTTGCTACAGGTTTTGCAGCAGGTTTGGCTTGTGATAAAACCATCAATGAAAGCGAACAAGAAATAATTGTAAAAAGTGCTTTTTTCATTTGAAATATATAATTATGAGTTGCAATATTAAGATAAAAGGGCTTTGAAAGCAGTTGTAGACTGGTTAAAATTAAATTTATCAATTACATGATGCATCAATCTGGAAATTTCTTCATTACATAGATTACCTATACTTCCTTCATGTGTATGTTTAATAGAAGTTGAATAGGTGAAATTCCCTGACTCGATTTGTTCTCCTATTAGTTTGTACGCATCTCTGAATGCCATACCACCCAAAACCAATTTATTAACTTCTTCAACACTAAAGAGATATTTGTATTTAGGGTCGTTGATGATTTCCGCTTTGATTTCAATATTAGATAGCATCAAGTGAATCATTTGTACGCATTCTTTCAACTTTCCAAATGCAGGAAAAAGATGTTCTTTTAATAATTGCAAATCTCTTTGATATCCAGAAGGTAAATTGGTGGTCATTAATGCAATTTCATTGGGCAATGCTTTTAATCGATTGCAATAAGATCTAACTAATTCAAAAACATCTGGATTTTTTTTATGCGGCATAATACTGGAACCCGTTGTTAAATGAGAAGGGAAAGCAATAAAATCGAAATTTTGATTTAAATACAAACACATATCCATGCTCAATCTTGATAATGTATCAGCAATATTGGCCAAACCATTGGCAACAATTCTTTCTGTTTTGCCCCTACCCATTTGCGCATAAACAACATTATAATTCAAATGCTCAAAACCCAATAGTTGAGTAGTAAGTGTACGATTGATGGGGAATGAAGAGCCAAATCCGGCTGCAGATCCTAAAGGATTCTTATTGACAATTTGGAAAACAGCTTCTAATTGAACCATATCATCTACTAAACTTTCTGCATATGCTCCAAACCATAAACCAAATGAAGATGGCATGGCTAATTGCAGATGTGTATACCCAGGTAACAAATGATTTTTATACTGACCACTTTGTTGTTGCAATAATTCAAATAACGGAATTACCTGCTCTACCAAAGACTGGATTTCTGCTCTGAGGTATAATTTAATATCCACTAAAACCTGATCATTCCTACTTCGAGCACTGTGTATTTTTTTACCTACTTCACCTAATTCTTTGGTGAGTAAGAATTCTACAAATGAATGAATATCTTCTACTCCTTCAGGAATTACAAAACCTGGAGCAATAACTATTTGATAAATTTTTTGCAATTCTTTTACAAGCAAATTGGCTTCATAGGAGTTTAACAAACCAACAGAAGCAAGCATTTTAGTATGTGCAATAGAACCCAATACATCATAAGGCGCCAATACTTGATCAAAAACTTTATCGTTACCAACTGTGAATTGTTCTACTAATTCGGCAGTATTTGAATTGGCTTTACTCCATAATTTCATATGATATTATTTATAAGCTGAATATACAATTCAATCCCTTGTTTGATTTCTACTAAATAAATGAATTCGTCTGCAGTATGGCTTCTTGCACTATCTCCTGGTCCAATTTTTAAAGTTGGGAAATGCATCAACGCCTTATCGCTCGTTGTAGGACTTCCATAATAAGTACAACCTAATTTAAGTCCGGCTTTTACCAATGGATGATCCAAAGCAATTGAAGTAGAACGCAATCGGGTACTTCGAGGACTGATTGTAGACTGAATATTTTTTTGGATAGTACTCAACACTTCATCGAAACTATACAATTCATTTACACGTACATCAATTAAAAACTGAGCATGCGCTGGAACCACATTGTGCTGTTTATTATCCGTATTCAAAGAAGTTACGGTCATTTTTACTTCTCCCAACAAATCACTCACTTTATCAAAACGATAAGAGCTAATCCATTGAATATCTTTTACTGCTTTATACAAAGCATTATCTCCTTCATTTCTGGCAGCATGGCCAGCAATACCAATTGAAGAAGCATCCAATACCATTAATCCTCTTTCGGCTACTGCCATTTGTAAAAGTGTTGGTTCACCAACAATTCCAAAACTAATAGGCGGCAAATGGGGCAAGAGTGCTTCAATCCCATTGGATCCAGAAATTTCTTCCTCCGCACTTGCAGCGAAAATAATATTGAAAGGCAGATTTTTTTGAGGATAGAAATGTATAAATGCAGCTATCAACGATACCAAACAACCTCCTGCGTCATTACTGCCTAAACCAAATAATTTTCCATCTTGAATGGCAGGCTTAAATGGATCTAGTGTATAAGCTTTGTTCGGCTTAACCGTATCATGATGCGAATTGAATAAAATACTAGGCTTTGCAATATCAAAGTGCAGATTGGTAGCCCAAATATTGTTTAATAATTTTTGTACTGGTATGTTTTGCTGAGTAAAAAACTGTTCAAGTATTGTCGCAGTTTTATCTTCCTCTTTGCTAAAAGAAGGAGTAGCAATCAGTTGCTTCAGTAATTCAACTGCTATTTCATATAAATCAGCCTTATCCATGTATAATTGTTGTACCTGAATTTCCATCGATCAGGTTTTTTAAATCTTCTGCTTTACCAATAATTACTTTTTCCACCCCTTTATTAATAGCCTCAAAAGCATTGGCTAATTTAGGAATCATTCCAGCAAAAATTAATTGTTGATCCTTTAATGACTGAAAATAAGCCGAATCCATGGTTTTAATAACTGATTGATCATTATTTACATCTAATAAAACGCCTGCTTTTTCAAAAGAATAGATCAAAACGGTTTTGTATAATTGACTAAGTGATGTGGCTATTGCTTGAGCAATTGTATCTGCATTTGTATTGAGTAATTGACCCGCGCCATCATGCGTAATTGGCGCAATCACAGGAATGATGTCTTTTTGCAGTAAGTCTTTAAGCAAATTGGTATTTACAATATCTATATCTCCCACAAAACCATAATCAATTGCCACCCCTTCAGTATTAATGCTATTTCTTTTATGTGCATTGATCAGATTGCCATCTACCCCACTCAAACCCATGGCATTCACCTGATATCCTTGCAACTGTGCTACAATATTTTTATTGATAAACCCTGCATAGACCATTGTTACAACTCGTAAAGTAGCATCGTCAGTAATTCTTCTCCCATCAATAAGTTGCTGATTCAAACCCATTGATTCTGCCAAACGAGTAGCCATTTTTCCACCACCGTGTACCAATATTTTATTCCCTTCTAATTGAGCAAAAGCTTGAAGGAATTGCAACAATGTAGCTTCATCGTCAACAATATTACCTCCAATTTTTATGATATACAGTTGCTCCATTATTACACTATGTTATTAATTTACTTTTTTACTCTACCCTTTTAAAATTTTACTCAACACTGTTTGTGCTGCCCAAACCCTATTTCCTGCTTGCTTTGTAACCAAGCTATTTGGCCCATCCAAAATTTCATCACTTAATTCTATATTTCTTCTAACTGGTAAACAATGCATGACTTTAGCATTATTGGTATGCTGTAATTTTTCATTGGTCATCATCCAAGCAGGATCATTTTCATACACTTTTCCATAATCAGTAAAAGTGCTCCAGTTTTTTACATAAACAAAATCTGCATTTTGTAAAGCTTCATCTTGGTTATTGGTAATAGTTGCCCCTTTGGTGAAATCAGTTGATAATTCATAATCAACTGGATGAGTAATTACAAATTCGGCTTCTCCCCATGCATTCATCCATTGAGCAAAACTATTGGCTACACATTGTGGCAAAGGTTTAATATGTGGCGCCCAGGTCAAAACAATTTTTGGTTTTCTATTTACAAATTCATTCGCTCGGCTATTCATTTCTTCTTGAATAGTGATTATATCTGTAAAAGATTGCAATGGATGCAGGGTAGCACTCTCTAAACTAATTACTGGAACACCAGCATATTTAATAAACTGATTAATATACATTTCACTATAATCATCATCTCTATTTTTTAAAGAAGGAAATGTACGAATGGCCAACACATCGAAGTATTGCCCAAGAATAGGTGCTGCGTCTTTTACATGCTCAACAGTATTTCCACTCATGATGGCACCTTCTTCAAATTCTAAAGCCCAACCTTCTTTATCTACATTAAATACGATAGATTCCATTCCTAGATTGGCAGCAGCAACTTGCGTACTTAATCTTGTACGAAGACTTGGGTTCAAAAAAAGTAATCCTATTCTTTTCCCCTTCCCTAAAGTTTGATCTACTAAGGCATTCTGCTTATAATTGATCGCCTGTTTTACCAGATCATTGATTTTGCTTACATCTTTAACGGAAATAAACTGTTTCATATTGATTTGTTTTCCTGCAATTCAGCAATGGATTTTTTTAAAGCAGTTAAAAATTCATCAGCTTGTTGCTGATTCAAAGCTAGTGACGGAAGCAAACGAATTACATTCGGCTTTGCTTCACCAGTAAATACTTGATGATTGTCTAATAATTTTTTCTTCAAGCCTTTTAAATGTTCTGGCACATCAAATCCGATCATCAACCCTTTACCACGAACATTTTCAATACCAGCAATGGATGACAACTCATTCATTAAATAAGTGCCAATATTTTTTGCATTTTGAATTAGTGATTCATTGTCCATCACTTCTAGAACCCCTAAAGCGGCAGCACAAGCCAAATGATTTCCACCGAAAGTGGTGCCCAGCATAAAATGCTTAGGCTGAATATGTGGAGCAATTAAAATTCCTCCAATAGGAAATCCATTTCCCATACCTTTTGCCATTGAATAAATATCTGCTTGAACACCATCTACATCATGAGCAAAGAATTGTCCACTTCTTCCATACCCACACTGAACACTATCCGCTATAAATACTACTCCGTATTGATTACAAAGATTTCGAATCAAACGTAAAAAAGAATCTGTTGCAATATTAATTCCACCTACTCCTTGAATACCTTCAATAATTACAGCTGCAAGTTTATTTCCATTTGATTGAAAATAGTTATTCAAAGCATGTTCATCATTGAAGGGCAGAAAATCTACATTGTCGGTTTCATTCACTGGTGCAACAATACTTGGATTATCTGTTGCAGCTACTGCTAAAGATGTTCTTCCATGAAAGCCTTTATTAAAAGCCAGTATTTTTTTTCTGCCAGTATGAAATGATGCCAGCTTTAATGCATTTTCATTGGCTTCAGCTCCGCTATTACAAAGGAAAAGTTGAAAATCATTTTTCCCGCTAACAGAAGCTAATTTATCCGCTAATTGTTGTTGAAGTGGAATAATGATTGAATTAGAATAAAATGCTATTTTTTCTAATTGTTCTTCAATTCGTTTTACCCAATGTGGATGGGTGTGACCAATACTAATCACTGCATGCCCACCATACATATCTAAATACTGAACTCCCTTGTCATCCCAAACATAAGAACCCAATGCCCGAGTAATGGCTATATTATTTAAAGGATATACATCAAATAATTTCATAACACTGTTTTAAAAATAATTGGCTTTTAATTGTAACCCTTCTTTTTCTGATAAGCCAAATAAAATATTCATGTTCTGCACAGCTTGACCGCTAGCCCCTTTTAATAAATTATCGATAGCACTATGTACCACTAATTTATCCCCTTGTTTTTCTATATGAATCAAGCATTTGTTGGTATTCACTACTTGCTTTAAATCTATCATTGAATCACTCAAATAGGTAAAAGCAGCATTTTGATAAAAAGTCTTATAGACAATTTTTATTTCTTCTAATGGCAACCCACAATCGATGATAGAACTTACATAAATACCTCTGGTAAAATCTCCACGCCAGGGAACAAATCTCACACCTCTTCCTTCGCCTGTTGTAGACAATGGATCATCTTTTTGTAATTGATTGATCGATTGGGTTATTTCGAAAATATGTTGATGCGCTAATGTTTTATAAGCTTGAATATTATTGGCTCTCCAGCTAAAATGCGAAGTATTGCTTAGCGACTGACCTGCACCAGTTGATCCAGTGATTCCTGTGGTATAAACATCTCCTAGCACTCCAATCGATGCAAGGGGTAATAAACCCAACTGTATAGCAGTTGCAAAACAACCAGGATTGGCAATATTATTGGCTTCTTTTATGGCACCCATGTTTAATTCAGGTAAACCATAAACAAAAGTTCTTTTGCCAATTTTTGCATTACTGGATATTCTGAAATCTTGAGAGAGATCAATTAATTTTATGCTTCCTGTTATTTCATTTTCATTCAACAATTTTTTGGCGTCGCCATGACCAAAGCAAAGAAACAATACATCTACGGTTTGATCGATCGTATTGGTAAATTGTAAATTGGTTTCTCCAATTAAATCGGCATGTACTTTATATAAATAATTTCCTGCATTGCTACTGCTATGTACAAAGCATAAGTCTACTGAAGGATGATTGATCAATAAACGAATCAATTCTCCACCTGTATACCCAGCTCCTCCGATTATGCCCGCCTTAATCATTTGCAGCAGATTTAATATTATGAAAGATTGCAGTTTGATTACCAAATATTTTCGAAAACCCTCTCACATCATCTCCAGACCAGCCTGTATTCATTTCTCCGTATTTTCCAAACTTACTGCTCATTAAATCATATGCCGATTCAATGCCTATAATTTGAAAACGATAAGGCATTAATTGAATAAAAACATCACCAGTAACTTGAGTTTGGGATTGTATTAAATAAGCTTCAATATCACGCATTACAGGATCTAAAATCTGGCCTTCGTGTAACCAGTTTCCATAAAACTGCGATAACTGATCTTTCCAGCTCAATTGCCATTTGGTCAAAACATGTTTTTCTAATGCATGATGGGCTTTTAATATAACCATTGGAGCAGCAGCTTCAAAACCTACTCTGCCTTTTATTCCAATAATAGTATCTCCTACATGTATATCTCTACCAATTCCAAATGCACCTGCTATCGATTGAATAAATTGTATTGCTGTTGAAGGATGATCAAACAATTGCCCGTTCACTTTCTTTATTTCTCCCTTCTCAAAACTGATTACCATTTCTTCTGGTTCCGTTTTAGAAACCTGAGTAGGCCATGCAGACTCTGGTAATAATCCTTTAGAATGTAGGGTTTCTTTTCCGCCAACACTTGTGCCCCATAGTCCTTTGTTAATGGAATATGCTGCTTTTTCAAAATTCATTTCAACCCCTTTTGCTTTTAAATAAGCAATCTCTTCTTCTCTACTTAACTTAAGGTCTCTGATTGGAGTAATAATTTCTACTCCAGGAATCATGATATTGAATATCATATCAAAACGTACTTGGTCATTTCCAGCCCCAGTACTTCCATGAGCAACTGCAGTAGCGCCTAATTTTTGTGCATGTTCTGCAATATGTACTGCCTGACTCAATCTTTCGGCACTAACACTCAAAGGGTAAGTATTATTTTTTAATACATTTCCGAAGATCAGGTATTTGAGAATACGATCATAATAGCCTTGAACTGCATTGATGGTTGTATGCGTTTTAACACCTAAAGCGTAAGCATGTTTTTCTACCTGAACCAACTCAGATTCACTAAAACCACCTGTATTTACTATCACACTATGTACTTCATATCCTTTATCCTGTGATAAATACAAGGCACAATAAGTAGTATCTAATCCACCACTAAAACCCAATACCAATTTTTTTGATTGCATTATGCTACAATTAGAGATTGAAAAAATAATTAAACAAAGTTTTCTTTTTAAAAAAGTTCATCAATTTACTTTGCTTAATTTTCATGAAACGTTCATATAACTTAGAATTCTGTTTAAACTCAGCAGATGTTTCCGCTGGTTCAAAATGGTCAGCTGGATCATACAACATTGCCGTACACATACAAATTTTCCGCTCCTTACTCATTAAAATATCATAATTCACACAGCTTTTGCATCCTGCCCAAAATTCTTCATCATCTGTTAATTCGCTATAAGTAACAGGTTCATATCCTAGATCGCTGTTGATCTTCATTACAGCTAATCCGGTTGTCAATCCAAATATTTTTGCAGCTGGATATTTTTTTCTGGATAAATTAAAAATGGTTTGCTTGATCTGTTTAGCAACTCCGCTCTTTCTATATTCAGGAGAAACAATTAAACCGCTATTTGCTACAAATTCCTCATGTCCCCACACTTCAATATAACAGAACCCAACCCATTTTCCATTGGAGTCAAAAGCAATTACTGCTTTGCCTTCTTCCATTTTTTGAGCAATATAATCTGGGCTTCTTTTAGCAATGCCAGTTCCCCTAGCTTTTGCTGAGGCTTCCATTTCATTGGTAATGATTGAAGCGTAATGAGTATCATTACCATTTGCAACGCGAACATTTATTTGCTGATCCAACTTATTGAAAATTAAAAATGAACAAGGAACTTTTGCCAAAACTATTTCGGGGAAATTTTCACTGATAGGGGCAAGTGCCAGTTGCTCGTCCTATCAGAAACCGCGTCGAGGTCGCGGTGATACAACAACAGGATTGATATTTGGCTGATTGGAAAAAGCACCAAATTCTATAAAAAAATGATATGTATTAATTGTTGCCATCTTTATAAGACAACAAATTTACGAATCTATTGCTTATTTAAGCCTATTATTCCTGAAAAATAGGTTAAGATTTGATTAACGGGGCTTTTACTGCCTGAAATTTCTATTCATTCCGCCACCCGTTCCTGGAGGTCGCATACCTCTAAACATGTCTCCCATAGGGCCTCTTTGCTGATTGCCTTGTGCACCAAATCTGCGAAGATTGTAAGTAAAGCTCACCATGAAGTACCTTGTAAGCACTCTTGTAGACACGTCTTGAATGGTATTTCCTGTTACATTTCTAGTAATGCTCACGTTTTGATTTAACAAATCGAATACGTAGAATTTAATTTCACCTTCTTTTTTCTTGAATAATTGTTTAGCAATGCTAGCACTCCATAAAGGGATACTGGTGTTATACCCTTCCGTTCTTCCCATATTTTTTACATAACTAAAATCTGAGGATATAACCCAACCACTTTTAGAAAAATAAGTGGGTTCAACCGTAAATGATTGAGTAAAGAAGTCACCATTTTGTTCGGGCTGTAAAGTATAGCGAGCAAAGTTGAAAGTAGAGTTAGAAGAAAAGTTCATATCAAAATTATCTTTCAAATTGGTTGTCCATCCAGCATTAAATCCGGCAATGGTATTTCTTGTGTAGTTACTTTGATTATTTACCAAGGTTTGACTTTGAGAATTAGATAAGTTCAACGTTAAATTGATATTACTCTTCGGTTTTTTTAATGGAAATCCATAATTAAAAATACCATTTACATTATAGGTTCCACCTAAGTTAACGGGTCTGGTAATTTGACCACCATTAGGCAAGAATACAGTTGAATTTTGAATATCGTTATCAATAAAATTGGCATTGATTGTTGCGAAGACAAGTTTCTGAGTAAACAAATCGAAAGAGTTATACAATATTCTGAATGAATGAATGAACTGTTGTTTTAATCCAGGGTTTCCGGTTCTAATATTTAAAGGATTAGAATTGTCAACCACTGGCTGTAATTGAGTTGCGCTAGGTTGAGCGGTTCTTCCGTTATAAAAAATACGCAGGTTTTTTGTTTTTGTAAAATCATACCTAAAATTCAGGGTAGGAAAGAAATTCACAAAATGTTGGAGGATAGAACTATCTCTTGTAATGTTTTTAGAAGTCAAATCTCCTACCTGAACTCCTGAACCTATACTTAAATTATATTTTGCATTTTGAATACGATAATTCATTGTAACTCTATTTGAATTGAATGTATTTTCAAACACATTGGTCAAATTAGGAACAACAATATCGTATTGTCCATTGACTTTATTAAATGCATAGGTTTTGGTGCCTGAATTATTGACATTATTATTGTAGTTGTAGTTGAATTCTAAAATTTGATTTTTCCCAATTGGCTCGGTATAAGACAAAGTTGTATTAAAAGTATTTCCATCTCTGTTAGTGATGCCACGTTGATTGATGGTATCTGCAAAAGGTGTTGAGGTATTAAAATAATTATTGATCGAATAATTCGATGTATTGCCATCATTGGTATTCATACTAGGATTAAATGCAATAGAATAAGTTCTTCCTTTTTTCTTAAAGCGATGGCGAAAAGTAGCTTCTAATCCCGCATTATAGCCATTGCTCACTCTATCAGAAGCTGCTACTGAACTATTCAAAAATTTAGAAGATCCTTTTGTGGAGGAAGTGATTTGATCAGTCTGTGAATCAGTATGTTGAAAGCTAACGTTAGGTCGTATTATCAATGAATTGGCAGAATCGAACTGATGTTCAATATTGAAATTAATTCGATGATTTTGGTTTTGTGTAATTGAATTTTGCGTTTGTGTATTGAAAATAGAAGAATCTACAGCACCTGGAATCAAATTTTGAGTATAACTATTTTGGTCGCGATAGGTTTTTTGATCATTGTAAAAATAACTTCCTGAAATATTGGTTTTCTTGCCCCAAACATCTTTGTAATTTAACCCTCCAGCCCAAGTATTTACAATTCCACCGCCAGTTCCAGAACCAACAGCACCTGTTGGTATGCCGCCACCACCTCTTCCGCCGCCTGCACCTCCACCGCCAAAACTCGCTCCTCCACCTAATGAACCCAAGAAGTCTTGCACACTAAAATTCTGTTTGTTTACATTATTTCCTTGACCGGTCAAGGTCAACTGCATATCTCCATTAAAATGACTTAGATTAATGCTATTATCATATACACCTTCTTTACTATCAGCACCAGCTCCAACTGTTGCTCTTCCAAAATATCCTTTACGTTTGTCTTTTTTAGTAGTGATATTGATGGTTTTTACACGATTCCCATCATCAAATCCGGTAAAAGCACTTTGATCGCTTAATGCATCAAAAACTTGAATTTTATCGATCATATCCGGAGGAAGATTTTTGGTGGCTAATTTGGGATCATCCCCGAAAAATCTTTTGCCGTCCACTAAAACTCTTTGAACTTGTTCTCCTTGTGCTTTCACATTCCCATCCTTATCTACCTGAACACCTGGTAATTTTTTAAGCAGATCTTCCATCACTGCATTGGGCTTGGTTTTAAAGCTGGATGCATTGAACTCAACAGTATCTTTTTTAATTGTAATAGGCGATTGCGTTACGGTTACGTTGCCTAGATCATTGGCAGCTATTTGAAGATAAATATTGCCTAAATCAATTTTGTTATTGGTTTTGGTAAAGCTTAATTTTTTAGAATATGATTCATATCCCTGAAACTTAATTTGCAACAACATGTCGCCAAATCCTATGTTTTCTAAAGAAAAACTCCCATCCTGTTTAGCCAATCCAAAGACTTCTAAAGTAGAATCTTTGGCATCTAATAGAGTAACAGTTGCATCCTTAAGCGCTTGTTTACCAATTGAATCAATTAGTTTTCCTTTCAGCGTTCCTGTGTTTTGTGCATTGACTGAAATAACCAATACGATCGAAAGGAAGGTTAAAATTGACTTCATGTGAGTTTTGTTAATTGTAAAACAAATTTACTCAGTCTGATTAGCTTAATCTGAGTAAATAGATGAATGGCAAGCTAAATGGATAAGCCGAAATTTGATGTTAAAAATCGGTGAAACCTATACCAGAAGAGGAGAAAAAAGGAATTAATAAAAGAATCACTTAGACCAAACAACATTTTTGCTTTATGCTGTATCTTAGATAAATGAAAACAACCCTTTTTGCTATTTTACTATTTGCAAGTTCATTTACAGTGAATTGGGAGAGTAACTTGACTTTAGCCAAACAAAAAGCAGTTGCTGAACATAAATATATTTTACTCAATTTTTCAGGAAGTGACTGGTGCGGACCATGCATTCGGATGCATAAGGAAATTTTTGATACCCCAGATTTTGAAACTTTTGCTCAACAACAACTTATACCTATTAGGGCTGATTTTCCTCGACAAAAAAAGAATCAATTAAGTAAATTAGCTCAAGAGAACAATAACAGTCTTGCCGAAAAATACAATCCAAATGGCATTTTCCCTTTCACCGCATTGTTAAACTCAAATGGAGATATTATTAAAGTTTGGGAAGGGTTGCCTAAAATGAATTCATCTTCATTTATCAACGAGCTAAAGCAAACAATCAATACTGCAAAATAATATGGTAGCAGAATCAACCCTTCATAAGCAATCTGTTAAATTGATGGGGAATCGATTTGAAATTACTGTTGTAGTAGATGATCCTCAAAAAGGGGAAGCATTGATTCAGAAAGCAATTGACGAAATAAAAAGAATCGAAAATTTATTGACCACTTTTAATGAAGAAAGTGAAACCAATTTAATCAATGCCAATGCAGGTATTAAGCCCGTAAAAGTGAGCAAAGAAATTATTCAATTAATTGCAAGGTCAATTAAAATATCATTGCTAACGCAAGGTGCTTTTGATATTAGTTACGGGTCAATTGATAAAAAATTGTGGAACTTCGATACCAATTTAAAAAGTCTTCCTGATGCCGAAACCGCTAAAAAATCAGTTCGTTTAATTAACTACCGTAACATCATTATCGATGAAGAAAATTGCACGGTTTTTTTAACACAAAAAGGAATGAGAATTGGTTTTGGAGGAATTGGCAAAGGATATGCCGCCGAAAAAGCTAAACAAATTCTACTATCTGAAGGCGTTGAAAATGGAATTGTAAATGCTTCAGGTGATCTAACAACATGGGGGAATCAACCTGATGGAAAACCTTGGACAGTGGGAATAGCCCATCCTGATATGGCTGATACTCCATTCTCGTATCTAAATATTACCAATAAGGCAATAGCCACTTCTGGTAATTATGAGAAATATGCAATCATTAATGGCAAAAAATATTCCCATACCATCGATCCTAGAACAGGATTACCCGTAACAGGAATTAAAAGTGTAACCATTATATGTAATAATGCAGAAATAGCAGACGCTTTGGCTACGCCAGTAACTATTATGGGAATAGAAGCTGGGCTTTTTTTGATCAATCAATTAGTTGGAATTGGCTGTGTTATCATTGACGATAATAATAAAGTCTTTACTTCAAAAAACATACATCTCTCATGAACAAAACGAAAACACTTAAACAAATTGGCACTGTAGTAGTAGCTGCAGCCATCTCCAGTTCTTGTACTTCTGTAAAGGAATACCAAAAAAACAAATTGAATGATGGAGAAATGGTATTGGCCAATCGAAAAATCGAAAAAACAGAAACAAGTTTTCAAACATATAGAGAAGGAGCATCTGGTGCAAACGGAGGAAAATCAGGTGGAGGATGTGGTTGTAATTAATACAAAACGATTATGAAAAAAATAAGTCTAGTAATGATTGGTTTGTATGTTGGATTGTTCGCAGGCTTTGCTCAATCCAAAGCCGATTCCAGCAAATACAAAAACCATAAATTAAGTTTTGAGGAAGCCAATATTGTTTCTAGTTATTATAGTCAGGATGGAAATAATTCTGCAGTAACTGGGGGAATTGGAACGGAGAAATTAACTGATTTGTCCAATTCGTTTGAGTTGAAATTATACAAGTACGATAAGCGATATAGAAAGAATTCATTCAATTTCGAATTAGGTATTGATCATTATACATCTGCTTCTTCTGATATGGTCGATTTAAAAGCCAATTCTTCTGCTTCCTATAACGATACAAGAATTTACCCTTCCATTAACTGGACCAGAGAGAATGAAAAAAAAGGTACTACTATCGGTACAGGTCTTTCTTATTCTAATGAGTTTGACTATGTTTCTTATGGTGGCAATATCAATTTTGCAGCAAAAACAAAAAATAGAAGTGGAGAGTTCAGTGCAAAATTTCAAACTTTTTTAGATCAAGTCAGTTTGGTACAACCTTTGGAAATAAGAACGCTTATTCCTACACCTGGCAGGCGTGATGATAGAAGTATATACCCTACGAGCCCAAGAAATACATTTGACCTGGCTTTGTCCTATTCGCAAATTATCAATCAGCATTTTCAAATTATGCTATTGGGCGATATCATTACACAGAACGGCTATTTAGGGCTGCCATTTCATAGAGTGTATTTAACAACAGGAAAGGTTGTGCAAGAAAATCTTCCTGACACCAGAGTAAAAATTCCATTAGGTATCAGGGCAAATTATTTTTTTGGCGACAACATCATTCTTAGAGGCTACTATCGGTTTTATACAGATGATTGGGGAATTACAGCGCATACAGCCAGCTTAGAAACACCCATCAAAATCAATTCATTTTTTTCGGTGAGTCCATTCTATAGATATTATACACAAACAGCTACAAAATATTTTGCACCATATCAACAAACTGTTCCAACTGCTCAATACTATACAAGCAACTACGATTTGTCCAATTTTAATAGCAGTTTTTATGGGGCAGGAATACGCTTAACACCACCGAAAGGGGTGTTTGGAGTGCAGCATTTCGAAATGCTTGAAATAAGGTATGGACATTATAGCAAGAGCTATGGAATGCAAAGTGATATTATTTCGATTAACATGAAGTTCAAATAAATAATTCCTTAACTGAAGAGGTATTCCACATCTTCTTTGGTTAAGGTTTTTACAAATCCTTCATCATCGGTAATCACTTCTCTGGCTAAATTTCTTTTGCGTTCTTGTAATTTGAGAATTTTATCTTCCACCGTATCGGTACAGATCATTCTGTAAGCAAAGATATTTTTAGTTTGGCCTATTCGATGGGTACGATCAATAGCTTGTTGCTCAACAGCCGGATTCCACCAAGGATCAACAATGTATACATAATCTGCAGCTGTTAAATTCAGCCCCACTCCTCCAGCTTTTAAAGAGATCAAGAATACCCTGCAATTGTCGTCGTTTTGAAAACGTTGAATAGCACGTTCTCTTTCATTAATGGTACTGCTTCCATCAAAATACTCATAATCTACCCCCAACTCTTTCATTTTCTCCTTGATCAAAGCGAGCATACCTAAAAATTGAGAAAACACCAAAGCTTTATGATTGCTGATATTCTCTGTTATTTCTCTTCCTAGCTCTTCTAATTTTACAGAAACATTCGGAAACCTCTCTTCTTCTTTAACAATAGCAGGGCTATCGCATATTTGCCTCAATTTCATCAACCCTTGTAAAATGGTTAATTGAGATTTTTGAATTCCCTGATTTTC
>JBBAJS010000015.1:0-5330 GCA_040403975.1 Sediminibacterium sp. | reverse complement strand
ACAAATTGTTTGATATCACTTCTGAGTGTTCCATAAGTAGTGATGATCACATCAATGGCATTATCTGCAATTCCTTCTTTTACCCTTAATCCACCATGATGAATATAATAAGTAAGCGAAGGAGTGAATTTTTTTATTTCATTCTGCCAGTTATACAATAAGGTTGTAGGACAGACCACCAATGCTTTTAATTTGCCATTCTCCACTTTTAGATGATGCAAAAAACTCAAAGCCTGAATGGTTTTTCCTAAACCCATATCATCCGCCAAAATTCCACCCCATTGAACTTCGCGCAAATAATTCAACCATTGAAAACCACTTTCTTGGTAAGGCCTTAGTACCGATTGTAAATGTGCAGGTGCAGGAATTGGTTTGATCGAATGATTTCCTTTTATTCGTTCATATTTTTCTTCTAATTGAAAAAATAGTTCTTCTTCATCTCTTTGTAAATACAATTCTTCGATAACGCTGAAGTGGTACTTACTCAACTTCATATCACCCGTTTTTCCGTCGCCCACCCTAAATAGCAAAGAATATTTCTTGATCCATTCTTCAGGCAATATACCAAGGGTTCCATCGGTTAATTGAACAAACTGTTGCTTATTCAATAATGCTTTTTTAACATCGTCAACAGTTACTTTCTGCTCCCCAAATTGAATTTCCACTTTTGCATCAAACCAATCGGTATTGCTGCTGATGAAAATCTTTGTAGTTGGTTTAGCAGTATTAAATCTGAAGTTTTTTAAGGCGTCAAACCCAAATACAGGAATATTCATTTCCTTCACCGCATCAATGAATAAGAAAAACCAGTTGTTCTTTAAAACATCTTTGCCTTTCAACGCTAAAATATTCGAATCAACAGGTTTTACAAAGCCAGAATGTAAAGATTCTATTCTTTGCATTAACTCTTGCTCTAATAAAATATTTCTGTGGATCACCAACAATTTGTCGGCAATTGGGAAAAATATTTTTTCTTTATCGGTATTCGTAACATCGTAGCCTCTGTAATTAAAAATTGGCTGGAACAATAAATAATCGCCCTTCTCTTTCAATAGAATTTTAAGTTCGGGCTTTGCATCTTTTACTTCTTCCTTTTTAACATTGGTAAAATGAACCCCATACTCTTTAGAAAGCGGTAAAATAAAATCTTGTAATTGTTTTGACCAATCTTCTGCCTCAATCACCATTTTTCCTGAAGGAAGAAATTTTTCTACCAACAAAATATCTTCCGCTTTTTTCCAAATAAAAAATTGCTGAAGGTATTGAAATAAGAAATGAGAACTGGACCCATTTTCGGTAATATTCAAATCGGCCAATGGTAGTTTAATTCTACAATCAACTATATATTGATTATTGAGATAACTAATCTCCAATTCAGGACTAATGAAATGGTCCGAAAAGCTTGCCTGTTCTAGATTTGCGGTGGTGAATGTTTTATTATCGGGCAAGTAAAAAACAAATGGATTATTGTTTAATTCAGTAATGATCTTTTTGAACTTGGGATGTAAGTATTCATTGATCAAATGCCTGGTTTCTTCAGGCAATTCATCATCATGTTGTTGAATGATATTTTCCCAAATTCCACTGAAAGGAGAATTCCTATTCAAATACCTACTCACTTCAGAAGGCATTAATTTTCTTAATTGCTGAAGCAACATTTTATCGTCTTCCGAAAACACTTCGGTATTGATAAATTTTGTGAGGTCTAGCTTAACTGTTTTTGTAACATATTTAGTATTGGAATCATCCGCTTCTCCTTGCACTACTTCAAATTGTACATAGGGGTATTGCAATTGTTGGGTGGTTATAACTAAGCCCATTTTCATGGTTGCAGCTGCAGGCTCATCAAAAGTATCCGCAGCAGTTACCATGGTTTCAGCCAATTTTGGTTTAAAATCGGCTGTAGGATTTAAACTAACTCTTTTAATGGAATTGTCTAATACACGCAGGAAGGGCTTTCCATCGGTATAGGTGAACTCAAACTTATTGGTTAAATCTTCATCTAGAGAATATCCGTATAAAGCCAACAACTTATTTTTCTCTTTATCCCAATTACGAATGCTATCGAAATAAGCAGGCCCATGATTTTTCAATAATTGATGAAAAACGATGGCTTTATGAATGCATAATGGGTGATCTGTTTCGCTACTGCAGGTGCAACTTGTATCGAAATTCCTTTCTTCATTTTTTTGTAATACAACTCTGAACTTCTCCCCTTCATAATCAACTTCTGCAACAACTCTTTCATTTTTGGCCTCTATCAAATTAGCTGTATTGCTTCTTATATATTCTTGTGCCTTTTCGTAGGTTTCAGTACTGGTAAGCATTCTGAAAAGCTTCAGATCAAGTAGTTTTATTTTTACTACTGTATGCTTTTGGTCATACAAAGTTTCTTTGTCTCCTAATAGGTTTTTGTCCAACATATCTTGGAGATGAAAAAGAGCACCGGCTTTGTGCCTGCAAACTTCAGATAAATTATAAGGGCAAGTACAACGAAGTGAAAGTGTTTTAGGGTCTTTGAATTGGGTTATATGAACTTTATAAAATGTAGCATAGCCATCATCTTTTACACGGAAAACGATATTGCCCAACAGATCATCATGTTCAATCAACTCTACATTCCCTAAAGCATGAATTTTTTTCCCTCTGCGAATTACTTCTTCTGTAGCGTTGTTATATATATGTTTAACTAAATACGGTAGTGCCATAGGTTCAATCAGTCGAAAAAGACCAATTTGCAAAAGTAAAGGAAACTAGGCCGATAATCGAAGCCTTTTAATCGTTTTGTGGATGAAATGTTTGTTAATTGAAGGTTTAAGCAACAATAAGGTCTCCATTTTGATAAAATGGTAAAATATTGGCCTGATCTGGCGTTACGCAATATTCAAGGTCTTTTTCTAATCCATATTGTGCAAGGCGATGCCAATGGGTTGTATGACGTATAAATGATTTGAGATCTTGCTTGTGGAAAGAATACATATTTTCAGCCATCAAACTGCTATCGCAATGAATGGTAAAATGTTCTTTGATGCGATCAATTACTGCACCTGCAAATAATGTATCTTCTAAATTGAAACGATCTTTCCAGGCGGAGCAGCCCAGAAAAACATTTTTTTGCTGCTTGATCAGATGGTCGCATACCGCCGAAAGATTGGGGAATGATCCAGTAATTACTTCTGATGCATCAGCTTGTAATGCCATGTGCAATAATTTTGTTCCATTGGTGGTAGTGAGCACCAAGGTTTTACCTTCAATAAAATCTCTAGGATATTCCGCAGGAGAATTACCATGCTTTAAACCAGCTATGATTTTACCATCTCTTTCACCTGCAGTAATGCCACCAGTGATATTGCCCAATTCTATGCACTTTTCTACTGTATCAACGGGAATGATTCTGGTTGCACCGTTATACAATGCTGTAGCAATGGTGGAAGTGGCCCTGAATACATCAATGATCACTACAATACTTTCAGAAACATCATAGATATCTAAAAGACGCGGAGATAAAATGGTGTGTAGGTTAGGTTTTGCGCTCATCGGCGGCAAATATAATTAAGATAACTCGATTACTGGATCCCAGAATTTTTCATTGAAATCTACAATTTGATCTTCAACTACTTTTATCTTTTCTTTTTTGAGTAATTCTTCCATTCTTGTAGGAGTAGCAAAATGCATTTTACCAGACAACATTCCATTGCGATTCACTACCCTATGCGCAGGTATATCGGGCATAGTATGAGCTGCATTCATAGCCCAGCCCACCATTCTCGCACTCGATTTGGTACCAAGAAAATGGGCGATCGCGCCATAAGAAGTTACACGACCCTTTGGAATTAATTTAGCCACTTCAAAAACCTGTTCGAAAAAAGAAATGTCTTTTGCTCCACTGGGGAGAACCGATTTTAATTTATCTACGTTTTTTTTGGGAGGCATCGGAAATATGAAATAAATACAGTCAAATTTATAGAAAATCTCCGTTAAAAAAGGTAGAAATATGCGTTTAGTACGCAACTGCATATTCTTGAATTCATAGAGCTTTAGTGGAATGATGACCATTCAACTAAAACCATTTTTTTTTAAAGGCCAAGAATGTATTGGATTGCACGGACCTGATGGTGCTGGTTTTTATACTAGCATCAAAAAAATATCAGGAATAAAATGGTATTCTATTGAGCGTTTTTGGTATATACCATGTACCAGAGAAGCATATGAATTATTGAAAAAACAAATTACCCATTTATTTATAATAGACACATCTGAGCTGAAACAATATTTAGAACATAAAAAGGTTTTAGTGCTTCATAATGATAAGCCAATCAGGTCAATTACAGTAAATAAAATTATGCGTTATCCTTTGTGCGATGAGAATTTAATGGCCTTGGAAGCAATGCGTAATAAGTTGATCGTAAAAGGTTATAGTGTTAATACCATCAGAAATTACTTAAATGAATTTCATTTATTGCTTAGATTACTCAAAGAGAGATCAGTCAATGAATTAAGTAAAGACCATATTCAATCTTATTTATTATGGCTATTGAAGGATCAAGGTTGCAGTGAAACCAAAGCGCATACAGCAGTCAACGCGATTAAATTTTATTTTGAACAAGTGAAAGGAAGAGGAAAAGAATTCTATGATCTTCCCAGGCCTAAAAAACCATTTAAGTTACCAGCCATTCTTGCTGAAGAAGAAGTGCTAGATCTAATAAAAAATATTGAAAATATAAAACATAGAACCATGATAATGGCTGGTTATTCTGCAGGGCTTAGGGTCAGCGAGATAGTGGCATTAAAGTTAAAAAATATTGATAGCAAAAGAATGATGATACATATCCAAGGGGCAAAAGGAAAAAAAGATCGAATGGTGCCCCTTTCTAAAGTATTATTAGCATTACTTAGGCAATATTTTATTGAATATCAACCAAAAGAATTTTTATTTGAAGGGCAATTTGGAGGAGCATATAGTACTCGTTCAGTTCAAGAGATCATGCAAATAGCCAAACAAAAAGTTACCAACAAAATTGGTGGGGTTCATATGTTGAGGCATAGTTATGCAACTCATTTAATGGAGGCAGGAACCGATATCAGAATCATTCAAGCCCTATTAGGGCATAACAGTATCAGAACCACCATGTTATATACCCATGTTAGTAAAGTTGCCATAGCTAAAATAGAAAGTCCTTTGGATAAACTACAATGGTAAGCTCCGCGTAATTCTAAGTTACCCTCCGCATAATATTAAGTATCATAAGTTCAAATACCCCAATAAGCGCGGTTATAATGGCTTAATTTATACTTTTTTATGTTTTAGAGAACGCGTACTTTTAAGTGTT
>JBBAJS010000014.1:0-93580 GCA_040403975.1 Sediminibacterium sp. | reverse complement strand
ACTTTTGATAATGCAAAAGTAATTAATTTAAGTGGGGAAAGAAACCCTTATAAAGCAGGTAAATTAGGCGAAATATCCGAAGGGGCTTATGCCGACATGATTCTTATCAATGGGAATCCTTTAAACGACATCGATGTCATTGCAAATCCAGCAAAAAATTTTGTATGGGTGATGAAGGATGGGATAATTTACAATTAGTTATAAACTTAAAATTAGTCAACCAAATAAAAACTGCTAAATGAAAAAATTAATTGCACTTTTCAGTTTCCTCATTTTTATAGATGCCACTTATGCTCAGCAAGTTCAAGTTAGTCAGCCTAGATCAGGTGCCCCAGGATCTTGGCGTATGTTGGGTTCTGTTCAAGCAAACCTGAAAGCAGACCATGATGTTATTGTTGTTGCGGGGCCTTATGATTATTTCAGAAAATTGAAATTTAAAGTAACCAATGCTTCATTAAATATGCAGCGTATGATCGTAAGATACGACGATGGTGGTAGGCCTGAAAATATTGATGTTCGGTATAATATTCCTCAAGGCGGGGAGAGTAGGATCATCGATCTGATAGGAGGAAAGCGTAAAATCAAATCAGTTGAATTTTGGTACGATACTAAAGGCATTTTAAATGGAAGGGCTAATGTAACGTTGTTAGGAATTAAATAATATTTGTATAACCAGGATATTCATATTTCGAAATTATTTTCATGAAAAAATATTTTTTCATAGCAGGATTATTTATCCTTAATTTTTTTGTAGGGGCGGCCCAGAAAAAGCCCAATATTATTTTCATCATGGTTGATGATATGGGTTATGCAGATTTAGGATGCTATGGAAGTAAGATCAATAAAACTCCTTTTATCGATCAAATGGCTAAAGATGGAGTTAGGCTTAATCAGTCTTATTCAGCTGCCCCAGTTTGTACACCGAGTAGAACAGCATTCATGACTGGTCGTTATCCTGCAAGAACAACAGTTGGTTTATATGAACCATTAAATTGGTCTCATAGTGATAGTTTGGTTGGTCTTAGTTCAGCAACTACTTCTTTACCAACTTTAATAAAGAATGCAGGTTATACAACTCATTTAATTGGTAAATGGCATTTAGGCTTTATCCCTAAATTCAGCCCCAGAGCCAATGGTTTCGATTCATTTTTTGGTTACCATGGTGGGGGAGTGGATTATATTAGCCATACTGATCCTGATGGTAATTTAGACTTATATGAAAATGAAACTCAAGTAAATCAAAAAGGCTATTCAACCGATTTATTTGCAGAAAGAGCTGTGAGTATTATCCAACAAAAACACAAACAGCCCTATTTTTTAAGTGTGCAATTCAATGCACCTCATTGGCCATGGCAAGCACCTGGTGCTGCAGTTTATCCTTTAGGAGACAAACAAGCCAAACAAGGAGGTTCTATTGAAATTTACAAAGCCATGATTGAAAGTTTGGACATTGCTGTTGGGAAAATTTTAGCTGCAGTGAAAAGCTCTGGTCAGGCAGGAAACACTTTGATCGTGTTTACAAGTGATAATGGGGGTGAAAAATTTTCGGATATGGGTGGATTTAAAGAAAAGAAATTTGTTTTATGGGAAGGAGGAATCCGTGAACCTGCTATTGTAGTATGGCCTAAAAAAATTAAAGCAGGAACTATTTCTGATCAGCCAACCATACATATGGATTTTACGACTACATTTTTAGCAGTTGCTGGAGGTATTCAGGATCCTGCTTATCCGATGGACGGAATTAATTTATTGCCTTTGTTGAAAGAGAACAAAACGCCAATTGCTAGAACCTTTTATTGGCGGGTGTTTCAACGCAACCAACAAAAAGCCATTCGTTCTGGTGATTGGAAATATTTACTAACAGAAAAAGAAGAGTATCTATTTAATTTAAAAACAGATCCATACGAAGATCATAATGTTAAAACTGAAAATCCAACAATTTTTAATCAACTAAAAGAGCAATATGCCAATTGGGAAAAACAGGTGTTAAAACCTATTCCAATCTCAAAAAATTAGTTGTTTTTCATAGCTAAATAAACTCCATTGGTCCATCCAAATCCATCCTGATTGGGATATTCACCACCGCCTGCTGAAATGGAAATGTCGGAAACATTGTATTTCTCCATCATTTTTCCAGTTTCCGAATAGGTTTTTTGATTAAGCGATAACCAGTTTTCCCTAATTTTTTTTGCTGTTCGATTTCTAGTGCCTATTCCCATTAACCCTTTATAAGTGATCCATTGTAAAGGGGCCCAGCCATTAGGGGCATCCCATTGTTGACCTGTATTTTGGGTAGTTGTCATTAATCCGCCCGCTCGGAGGAATTTTTCTTGAATGGTTTGTTCTACTAATGTATGTTGTTCAAGTGTAGAAATGTGAAAGAACAAAGGGAATGCAGCTGCTAAAGTATAATGTGGGGTATGCGCTCTTTTTTCAAATTGATAATCAAAGAAAAATTGTTGTTCCTCATTCCAACAATAATGCTGAATGGCTTTTTTTCTTTCTTCTGATTTTATTAAATAGGATTTTCCTTTTGCCTGATCATTTTGATTAAAATAGGCTGAAGAAATCATCACTTCCATAAAAAACATCAAACAGTTTAAATCGATTGGAATAATTTTAGTTGTTTCGATACTATGCATATTGATTCCATCGGCAAACCATCTGCTGCTGAAATCCCAGCCCGATTCTGCCGCAGCTCTAATATCTCGATAAACTTCTTCAGCTGGCCTATTAGAAAGGCTTACTATATGTTTGTCTTCAATAAATGCTTCTGGTCGGGGAGTATCTTTATCGTCCCAATATCTGTTCAAAATCATTCCATTCGAAAGTCTAACAACCCTTCGGTGTGTTAGATTCTGTGGACCTAGTTTTTCTACTCCATCCATCCAGAATTGATATTCCTTTTCTAGTGGTGCCAAATAGTCTTGCAAAATATGAGGTCCCTTTGTGTCCATTAATACAGAAACCATTAAAGCGAAAAAAGGTGGTTGAGACCTGCTTAAATAATAGGTTCTATTGCCATTTGGAATAAAGCCAAATTGATTAATTAAGTAGGCGAAATTATTCACCATATTTTCGATCAAATCTATTCTTCCACTTTCTTTTAAACCCAACATGGTAAAATAACTGTCCCAGTAATAAATTTCGCGAAACCTTCCTCCAGGAACAATATAAGGAAATGGCAATGGAATTAAAGTGCCCGATGCAGTATCTGGTTGACGGGTTAATTCATTCCATAAATCATTTAAATGTTCTGTGATTGGTTTGTTGTCAGAACTATAAATGCTTTTACTTTCCGAAGGATAGGTAAAATGTGTTTCAATAAAATGTATTAAACTAAATTCATTCTCTTCTCTTTCTAATTCATACAACATCAAAATTGTTTCTGCTGACGATTTTGGTATGCAATCAACAAAAAATTTGGAGTCAGCAAATATGCCACTTTGCTGTACGTCTTCGTAAAGAGGAGAGAGGGATTCGATGTGCATACTAAAGAATTAAGAATGATGAAAGAAGAATTAAGAAAGATAAATCATGAAAAATTATTAATTATAGGTTCTCCTTATTTCATAATTCTTATTTCTTAATTATATTAAGGGTTGTTTCAATTGTAACTTTCTAAAAAAGAATAAGCAGATAATTAAAATAGTCATTGGAATTAATGAAAAATAAAATGCGTTTTGCCCGCCGTATTTCTCAAAAATATTTCCTGTAATTATCGATCCTGTTGTACCGCCTAATGCAGAAAAAATAATGATCAGCCCCGACATCATTCCGTGCTTGGCTTTTGGCAATGTACTTAGGATGACGGAATTTACGGCAGGGTATATTGGAGCAAGTAACAATCCAATCATTGGAAAAATAAATGCAGCAATTGGTGCATTTGCCCAGCCTGTAACTTCAGCTCCTCCTACATTTTTTGCTAAAGGAATTGCCAATACTACCAAGCCTCCTGCTGCTATCAAACAAATACTCAATACTATTAACCAATTAAATCGTTTTAATAAAAGCCCAGCTAAAAATCTTCCTAATGCTGTTGATCCCGCTAATATACTGGCCATCTGAATGCTTAATGCCAGCGGCAATAATAAAACCTGATTATTAAATGTTGGCAACCAGCTCATAATACTTTGTTCTATCAACACATAAAAAAAAGCACAAGAAATAAAGATCAACACCAATGGGCTGGCCAATAGTTTAAACATTTGTTTGAAATCATTTAATAAAGAACCTCCCTCAGGTTGCTGAACTGCGGATTCATCTAGTGGTGTGGTAATTAATAAAACAAATGCCAGAGCGGCCAATGTTCCCACCAAATAATAGACTTTAAGCCATTCTGTTGATTGTGGGTTTTTATTGTCAACAAAATAACTAAATATAAAATAGCCGGTTAAAATACCAATCATGAAAAATGATTCTAAAAAGCTCATCAAGCTGATATGTTCCTTTTCAGATTTGGTTACTAATCCGATAATACTATAAACCGACATTTTGATTAATGCAAAACTACTTCCAACGGCTGCGAATAATAATTTAGTAGCCATAAAACTATTAGAGCTTGGCATTATTAAACAAATAACTGCAACAAAGCCTAAAGCAAAAAGCATGGCATTTTTATAGCCTACCCTTACTATATATGCTGAAACTAAAAATGATACCAGAGCAATACTCAAGTCTTTGAACCCTTCTAAAATGGAAGCTTCCCCTTGACTAATCCCATAATTATTTTGTACTTGCAAGATCACAGTGCCCACACTGTTTAATAAAATGGCAAACACAAAATAGTTGATGAATAAGACTGTTTTTATTTTCCAGAACTTCATTGGCGATATTTAATAAGTTAATGTACAAATAAGAATTCAGAAAATGCTTTTTTCGGCATTAGTTTTGAAATTATAGCTTTAGTTATGTTAGAATAGTAACTTTATCAGTCAATTCAAACTTTATATGCAAAAATGGGTATAAATAATTGGAGTTTTTTTTCTTATCTCATGTAAATCAAAAAATATGACCAACCATATAGCATTGCGATTAAAACCTGGAACCGATTTAAAGCAATCTTTGGATTCAGTTATAAAAGCAAATGATATAAAGCAGGCTGGATTGTTACTTGTGTTGGCAGTTTAACGGATTACTCTATTCGATTTGCCAATCAACCCATCGGAAGCAATGGAATTGGTCATTTTGAAATTATAAGTTTGGTAGGTACTCTTACCACAGAAGGGTCTCATTTGCATATTGGAATTGCTGATTCTACAGGTAAAACGATTGGCGGCCATTTAATGGATGGTTGTAAAATTTATACTACTGCAGAAATAGTCATTGCTTGTTCATCTGAGTTTAATTTCAATAGGAAAGAAGATGGAACCACTCCTTGGAAAGAATTGCAAGTTGAAAGGTTAAAGGATTATTAATGTTTCCTTTTGCTTTTAACTTTATACAAACCTAACCGTCTAATTTTTTTAACTCTCTTACATTATTATATTTGTAATCTAATTTATCATTATGAAACAATTTTTAGTTCTTTTGATGTCAATGTTTATTGCTACATTTTCATTGATGGCCCAAAATACTTGGCCCAAAGAAATGAAATTAGCTGATGGCACTGCATTGACCATTTATCAACCTCAGCCTGAGTCATTAAATGGAAATAAAATCACTGGCAGGTCGGCTATTTCAATAAAGAAAACACCTAGTGCAGAGCCCGTTTTTGGCGCAATCTTTTATTCGGGAACTTTCACTACAGATAAGAATTCTCGTATGGCTGTATTAGAAACCTTGACTATTACCAACGCTAAATTTTCTGGGGATGCAGATAAAGATAAAATTGATAAAGTAGCTGCTGCTATTGAAAAAGAAGTGCCAACATGGAACTTGCAATTCTCTATTGATGATATGGTAGCTTCTATCAAGAAAGACAATAATAGTGCAGCCAATGATCAATTTAAGAATGATCCTCCAAAAATCATCTATACCGAAAAGCCAACTACATTGGTGATTTTAGACGGTGAACCTAAAATTCAAAAAGACAAAGATCTTGATGCAGATAGAGTAGTTAATAGCCCAAACTTGATTTTCAAAGAAGGCAATCAATGGAACCTCTACTTAGGGGGTATTTGGTACAAATCTTCTTCTGTAACAGAGGGGTGGAAACCAAATACTAGTTTAAGTAAAAAGTTACAATCAGTAAATGATCAAATTAAAAAGCAAGAGACAGAAGCTAACGGCGGAAAGGCCATAACTGCAGAGCCTGTAGCTACTGCTATTATAGTTGCTACTGAACCTACTGAGCTGCTTCAATCAAAAGGTGCTGCAGATTATAAAAACATTCAGGGTACTTCTTTGCTATATGTAGGGAATTCATCCAATGAAATTTTTAAAGATATCAATACCCAAAAGACCTATGTTTTATTAGCAGGAAGATGGTATAATTCAAACAATTTAAATGGCCCTTGGAACTATATTGCAGCTGATAAATTACCTGCGGATTTTGCTAAAATTCCTGAAGGGTCTGAAAAAGATGGTGTACTTGCTAACATCGCGGGAACTGATGCTGCTGAAGAAGCCAAAATTGATGCAGAAATTCCACAAACTGCTAAAGTAGATCGTAAAACTGCCAGTGTAAAAGTGGAATATGATGGAGCTCCAAAGTTTTCAGCTATACAAGGAACAACATTGAAAGTAGCAGAAAATAGTAATGTAACTGTCATGCAAGAACAGTCAGGAAAATATTTCGCTTTAGATAATGGTATTTGGTTTACATCCAATAATAGCAATGGACCCTGGGAAGTTGCCAATGACCGTCCTAAAGATGTTGAGAATATTCCTGCAAGTAGCCCTGCTTATAACACTAAATATGTTTATGTATATGATCATACCCCTGAAGTAGTTTATGTTGGATATACTTCTGGGTACATGGGTGGATATGTTTATGGACCTACCATAGTTTACGGAACTGGTTTCTATTATAATCCTTGGTATGGTTCAGTATATTATCCTAGACCAATTACTTGGGGCTTTGGATTTGGATACAATCCCTGGACTGGATGGAGTATGGGTATTGGATTTAATGTAGGATTTATGCATGTTGGAATTGGATTTGGTGGTGGTTATGGATATGGTGGTGGATGGTTTGGACCTCCCATGTATCGTCCTCCTTATCGCCCACCTTATTATGGTGGAGGATACTATGGAAACAGAAGACCTGGAGGTGGCAACACTTTTGTAAATAATGGAAACATTAATATTAACACGGGTAATGGAAATATTTACAATAATAAAAGAGGGGGTGTTAGTACCAGAAATATAGATCGTACTTCTATAGGAAATAACAACAGTAAAATTTCCAATAATAACATTGGGAATAATAATAGACCTAATAACAAACCTACTAGTAATAATAGCAGACCGAATAATGTTTTTTCTGATAGAGACGGAAACGTATTTCAAAAAGATAATAAAACCAATAATTGGAATCAGCGTGATAATAAAACCAATCAATGGAAACCATCAACTGATAATAATCGGATGAAAGATTTAGACCGAGAATCTAAAGCCAGAGATAGGAGTAATACACGTGATAGAAATTTTAATAATTATCAAAACAATCGACAAAGTTCACCATCTAATAGAATGCCAACTTCAAGGCCTTCAGGCGGTGGAGGTGGAGCTGGAAGAGGGAGAAGAGGTTAATTCAATAAAGGTTCAATAATAATATAAACCGCATCAACAAAGCGCAACTGCATCCGAATTGCTGAATTTTCTTTCGAAAATTCAAAGCGCGCAATTCGTCTAAAGGTTGCTTATTTGTCGATGCGGTTTAATTTTAACTTTACTTTATTTCACAGAACTATTATTTATTTCGCGTTCTTCACGTACTTTTCTACCCACTGAAACTGCTCCCATAATAAATGAAGTAAGTTTTCTTTACCTCTGTATCCATGTGCTTCATAAGGAAGATATACAAAACGAACTGTTCCTCCATTTCCTTTTATAGCTGCGAATAAACGCTCTGAGTTAATAGGGAATGTTCCTGTATTATCATCCATTTCTCCATGAATCAATAAAATCGGTGTTTTGATTTTATCAGCATAACTAAATGGACTCATTTCATAATACAACTGCGGAGCTTGCCAGTAAGTTCTGTCTTCATTTTGAAATCCGAATGGAGTAAGTGTTCTGTTATAAGCTCCACTGCGTGCAATTCCTGCCTTAAATAAATTGGTATGCGCTAATAAATTGGCTGTCATAAATGCTCCATAACTATGTCCTCCAACTGCAACTCTTTTTTTGTCCGCCACACCCATATTGCTTAAATAATTAATAGCCGCTTCCGCATTCAATTTTAATTGAGCAACAAAATCGTCATTTGGTTTTTTGTCGGCACTGGCAGCAACAATAGGCATTTCGGCATTTTCTAAAACTGCATAACCTTGTGTAACATAGTAAATAGGTGTGCCCCAACTTAAGGTTGTAAATCTGTCTTTGCTTCCGCGAACTTGCGCCGCATCAGCAGCAGAATTAAATTCACGAGGGTAAGCCCACATAATCAATGGCAATGGACCATCTTTCTCTCTGTTATAACCTTTTGGCAAATACAAGTCTCCAGTTAAGTCAACCCCATCTGCTCTTTTGTATTTTACTTTTTCTTTGGTAACTCCTTCCAATGCTGGATAAGGGTTAGTAAAATTGGTGATTGGTCTATCAGCGATGCGAAGCATTAAATCTTTAATAAAATAATTAGGCACATCTTTTTGTGATTCCTTTCTGCTAATTAAAGTCAATTTATTGGCATCCAATACTTCTACAATTGATTCAAAGCTACCTTCTGATGCTCTCCAGATAATTTCATTTTGTTTGGTACTTAAATCAAACTTAGCCAAGAAAGGGAGATCTCCTTTTGGAGATGATCCAGTTGTATTATTCATGAGCATTTTACTGCCATTGTCTACAGTAATAATCACATTTCTTCCAAAGTTATTTTTTGCAGTTACTGGTGTTCCTGGATTATTATATGCATCAGTTTGATTGCGCTCGTATAATAATTCTAATGCTCCTGTTGTGCTGTTATATCTGCTAATTTTACCTGTTTGCTTAGCTCTGGAAACTTCCTGTACCAATGCTAATGAAGCATTTCCCCAATTGGTTCCTTGATAACGCATTTTAGTTTTAAATAATTCTTTTGCTGTTCCAGTAAATGGAGCACTTAAAGCATAAATGGCATCGTGGAATTCCACTTGTTTCTTTATCAATCCACTGTCTAAAGGCATAGCCCAAGTAACAGTTGCTGCTTCGTCATCTCTCCAATCGAAAGCTCTAGGTACATTTTGTGTATTGTCATATCCAGAAGGCGTTCCTTCAGAAGATGGAAGTTCTGCTAATACTTTCAACGTTTTTCCACTTAAATCGGTAATGCTTACAATCGATGGAAAACCATTTGCAGTTACTAAATAAGAGAATGGCTTTTGTATTTGTCTTTGCATCATGTATTTCTTATCCGGAGATAAGCTAAAGCTGCTTAAAATACATGGTTTGCCTATGTTAACTTCAACTCCATTTTTATTTTGAATCAATTGAGCAGTTGCATAGAACTCAAAAATCGCTTCATCGTAAGGACTTTTTATTAAGTCCTGAAACGTTGGGCTAGGAGCTGCTTTGCCTAAATTTTGTTGAACAGTAGGCCCCTTTGGTGTAATTGGTTTTTTGGGCGCATTAGCCCCAATACTAACAGCGGCTTTGTATAAAATGGTATTATCATCCACCCAAGTATAAGGGTTGCCTAAAACAGTATTCACTGGCTTCTTGCTAATTCTGGTTGCTTTTTGTGTAGCCACATCAATTACATATAGATCAACTTGGTTATTGGTAGTATTGGTGAAAGCGATTTTTGTTTCTGATGGACTCCAGCTAACATTGCCAGCTAATAAATTGGCAGGCAACCCAGCAATTTTATATTCCTTTCCTTCTTTAATTCGCTTCAATAAAAAATTGTTGACAAAGTTCTGACGACTAGGAGAAAAATTATTGGGATTTAATCTTAATCCTGCAACCTTAAATTCAGGCTGACCTAATTCTTCCACAGTTGGATAAGAATTTCTTTCACTTAATAACATCCAGTCTGCTTTGCCGTCTACACTTACTCCCGGTGTAGGTTTAGCTAATAGTAAGTCAGCAATGTCTTTAGGCGGTGTCATATAAGATACCGCGTCTTGCGCGTTGATTGTTGCTACAGTAAGCAAGACAACCATCAGGGGTAAAATAAATTTGAATTTTTGCATGTTTGGTTGATTTATGAATAAAAATTATTGATATACTCTTACATAATCTATTTCCATTCTTTTCGGAAAAATGGAATCATCAATCCCTTTTAATCCTCCCCAAAAGCCCCCAACTGCAATATTTAATAATAAATGCATGGGTGCATTAAAAGGCCAGGCATCATTGCCTGTATGATCATTATTGAAATGGAAATATACTTGATTGTCTACTAAAATGGTTAAATGATTGGCATTCCATTCAACTGAATAAATGTGAAAACTTTTACTGCAATCTTTCACTAAAATGGAATCCGTTTTTTGGGTACGCTGTATATGGTTGTATTTTTTTGTATGAACTGAAGCATGAATATTTCCTTGGTCGTATCCAACGTGTTCCATAATATCAATTTCTCCGTCATCAGGCCATTTGAGTGGGGTGGAACTGCCTAGCATCCAAATAGCCGGCCAAGTACCTAAGCCTGTAGGAATTTTGGCGCGAACATCAATTCTTCCAAATGACCATTGCCCTTTTCCTTTGGTTACTAATCTGGCTGAACTGTATTTATTTTGCCCAATGGATTCTTTGTGGGCTTCAATGATTAAAACTCCATTTTCTACTCTTGCATTCTTTGATTGTTTGGCAGTATAATATTGTAACTCATTATTACCCCAGCCATGGCCTCCTGTATCGTAGCTCCATTTTTGAGCACTAGGCAAACCTTTGTAATTGAATTCATCCGACCAAACCATTTTTTTATACTGTTGGGCCTGAGTGGCTCTTGGAGAAAGCATCATTAATAAGCCAATAAGCGTATAATAGATTCTAGGCATTGCAATTCGTTAGAAGCTCTAAAGTAAGCATTAATCAAAAAAAACTATGATTGAAATGACAAACGGGTGAAAATAATTTGCTCATTTTGGGGTTTGATTGTAGCTTCGCACTGTAAATGAATAAAAACACTCACATTCATCATCATTTCTTGCCCATCGGGTAGGCGTTGGTGTGTATGAACATTATACAAATCAGTGAGCTTACCAATAGGTAGGCTTTTTTATTTTAAGACTATGAGCAATACAACAACAAACACCAAATTAAAGCTAGCTATTCAAAAATCTGGCCGTTTACATGATGATTCTATCAAATTGTTGAAGGAATGTGGCATTGACATCAGTAATGGTGTAAACAAACTAAAAGCGGAAGCCAATAATTTTCCGATCGAAGTGTTCTTTCTTCGCGACGACGATATTCCTCAATATGTAGAAGATGGAGTAGCAGATATTGGATTTGTAGGAGAAAATGTGGTTTTTGAAAAAAAGAAAAAAGTAGCCATTACCGAAAAATTAGGTTTTGGGAAATGTCGATTGAGTATTGCAGTTCAACGAAACGAACAATATACTGGAGTTCAATTCTTGGCCGGTAAAAAAATAGCCACCAGTTATCCTGTTATTGTAGCTGATTTTTTAAAATCAAAAAATGTACAAGCTGAAATTCATGAAATCAGTGGAAGCGTGGAAATTGCTCCAGGTATTGGATTGGCAGATGCTATTTGCGATCTGGTAAGTAGTGGATCAACATTATTTATGAATGGGCTTAAAGAAGCTGAAGTGATTTTGCAATCACAAGCAGTGTTGATCAAGAACAATGAAATAGATGCCGATAAAACAATTCTATTAGAGCGTTTGTTGTTTCGAATTCAATCAGTAAAAAAAGCAAAGAACAATAAATATATTTTACTCAATGCGCCCAATAATAAATTAAAGGAAATTATAGGACTATTGCCAGGAATGAAAAGCCCGACAGTATTGCCTTTGGCAGAAGAAGGATGGAGTAGTGTTCATAGTGTTTTAGATGAAAATGATTTTTGGAATATCATTGAACAGTTAAAAGCTGCAGGGGCTCAGGGTATTTTAGTAATTCCAATTGAAAAGATGATCATATAAGCTGAATAATAGAGCCGATTACTTATAAAATCAAAACGATGAGAGTTTATAATAATATTTTAAAACAAGATTGGGCATCATTGCTTAAACGACCTGCAATAGACAATAGTTCCTTGAAAGATCAGGTAAATATTGTATTAAATGAAGTGAAAGCTCATGGAGATATTGCAGTTGCAAAATTTACTAAACAATTTGATGGCGTTGAGCTGGAGAATAATTTAGTTACTATTGAAGAAATAGTTAATGCTATCAATCAAGTGACAGATGAACTAAAAGCAGCAATACAATTGGCCGCTAAAAATATTCATTGCTTTCATGAGAAACAAATTACTGATGTAGAAATAATAGAAACTATGCCAGGGATTAGTTGCTGGCGCAAATCCGTAGGAATCGAAAAAGTGGGTTTGTATATTCCCGGAGGAACGGCTCCTTTGTTTTCTACCATTTTAATGCTGGGCATACCTGCTTCTATCGCGGGTTGTAAAGAAATTATTCTTTGTTCTCCTCCAAATAAAAATGGACAATTGCATCCTGCGATTTTATATACAGCTCAACTGGTTGGGATCAAGAAAATATATAAAATTGGTGGTGTTCAAGCAATTGCAGCAATGGCATATGGAACCCAGTCAATTCCTAAAATGGATAAAATTTTTGGGCCAGGCAATCAATATGTTACTGCAGCCAAACAATTGATTCAACAAGAAGGAATAGCAATCGACATGCCTGCAGGGCCATCTGAAGTTTGTGTATTAGCTGATGATTCGGCTAATCCTGCATTTGTAGCTGCTGATCTATTAAGTCAGGCTGAGCATGGGTCGGATAGTCAAGTTTTATTAGTAAGCGATTCCAATGCTTTGGTAGAAAAAGTAAATATTGAATTAGACAAACAGGTTCAAGCATTACCGAGAAAGGAGATTGCCCTTAAAGCATTGGCAAATAGTAAAGCAATTGTTCTTGATCAAATGGATGAAGCCATTGATTTAGTGAATGAATATGCAGCTGAACATTTAATTATTGCTTGTGAAAATGAATCCGGTATTGCTGAACGAATTGTAAATGCTGGTTCTGTATTTTTAGGAAATTATTCTCCTGAGTCGGTTGGAGATTATGCCAGCGGTACCAATCATACCTTGCCTACCAATGGTTATGCAAGGGCTTATAGTGGTGTAAGTGTAGATAGCTTTGTGAAGAAGATTACTTTTCAACAGCTTACCAAAAAAGGATTATCCACTATTGCACAAGCTGTTGAATTAATGGCTGAAGCTGAGGGATTGGAGGCGCATGCTAACGCCATAAGAATTAGGAATTAAGAATGATTAATTAAGAATGATGAATTAAGAGATAAGAATTAATAGTTATGAGTTTTGATATTAATAAATTAGTTAGACCAAATATTTCGGCATTGGTGCCTTATTCATCTGCGAGGGATGAATTTAGTGGAGACGCAAAAGTATTCTTAGATGCTAATGAGAATAGTTTAGGTTCGCCATTAAAAAAATGGTACAATCGATATCCCGATCCACACCAAGTAGCTATTAAAGAAAAATTATCTTTCATTAAAGGAATTGGAGCCGAACATATTTTTTTAGGGAATGGCAGTGATGAATGTATTGATATTTTGTTTCGCAGTTTTTGTGAGCCAGGAAAAGACAATGTGATCATATGCCCGCCTACATATGGGATGTATGAGGTAAGTGCCAATATCAATAATATTGCTTTGAAGAAAGTTCCATTGTTGGATAATTTTCAACTAGACTTAATCCATTTAGAAGATCAAATAGACGTCAACACGAAAATTATCTGGATCTGTTCTCCCAATAATCCCACTGGTAATTCGATCGATAGAATTGATATAGAAACGGTGCTAAACAATTTCAATGGCATTGTGGTAATAGATGAAGCATATATTAATTTTGCGCAACAAAAGTCGTTTGTGCAGGAATTGGCAGATTATCCCAATTTGGTAGTAATGCAGACATTTAGCAAAGCCTGGGGTTTGGCTGGATTAAGATTGGGGATGGCATTTGCTTCACTTTCTATCATTGAAATTATGAATAAAGTGAAGCCCCCATATAATATCAATCAAGCAACTCAAGAATTGGTGTTAAAAGCTTTAGAAGAAATCGGGCAAGTAAATGATATGATAAAACTATTAGTTGAAATGCGAATTGCACTTGCTGATGTGTTTTTATCTATGCCAACAGTAGAAAAAGTCTATCCTTCAGATGCAAACTTTATTCTGGTTAAAATCAAAGAAGCCAAAAAAGTGTATGACTTTTTACTCACCAAGGGTATTGTGCTGAGAGATAGGAGCAATGTGCAACTTTGTTCCGACTGTTTACGTATAACCATTGGAACAGAACAGGAGAATACTTTTTTAGTTGATGTAATGCAAGATTGGTATCAGTTGAATCCTTAATTTTATGGCTATTAAATCATTCAAATGAAATTTACAGCACTTATCCTAGGTTTTTCTTTGTCCCTGATGTCATGTATGGCTCAGCAATCAGATGTTACTATTAAAACGCCTGATGGGTTTTCCACTACCACTGTAGCCGCCAATTTTGGCAGGGTTAGACATATTGCATTGAATAGTAATGGAGATCTATACATGAAATTGGAACGCCTTAATAAAGGGTGTGGAATCGTACGTTTACGTGATACTAATAAAGACGGTATAATGGACGATACCTTAAGTTTTGGTAATTATGTGGGAACTGGTATTGCTATTAAGAATGGCTATTTATATGCTTCTAATAATAGTGGTGTTTTTAGATATCCATTAAACAATAGTAAACTGGGAATAGATACTACCTCAGTTCAAAAAATTGTAACTGGTTTATGGGATAAACGCCAGCACAATTCAAAATCGATAGCATTGGACAATGCAGGGAATATTTATGTAAATATTGGAGCACCTAGTAATGTTTGTCAGGAACAAGATCGCCAGAGAAAATCAAAAGGGAGAACTCCTTGTTTCATATTAGATAGTGCTGGTGGTATATGGAAATTCAAAGCAGATAAACTCAACCAGTCTTATGCAGAAGGCGTTAGATATGCCACTGGTATTAGAAATTGTGTGGGATTGGATTGGAATAATGAAGTGAATGAATTATTTATCACTGTTCATGGAAGAGATGATTTGTTTCAAGCTTACCCTGAGTATTACGATCAAAAATCAGGTGCAGAATTGCCTTCAGAAACCATGTACATGGTAAAAAAAGGGGATGATTGTGGCTGGCCTTATGCGCATTGGGATCATTTACAAAATAAAAAAATATTGAATCCTGAATATGGAGGAGATAGAGCTAAAACCGGTGCAGATAATGCAATCAGTCCGTTGGTTGGATTCCCTGGACATCTTGCTCCTAATGCATTATTGATTTATTTAGGAAACCAATTCCCTGCAAAATACAAGAATGGTGCATTTGTCGCTTTCCATGGAAGTTGGAATAGATCTCCAGAACCACAAGAGGGATTTTATGTGGTATTTGTGCCTATGAAAAACGGCAAGCCAACTGGTAAATGGGAGGTATTTGCAAACGGATTTTCTGGCATGGAATCAGTAGTGAATTTAAGCGCAGCTAAACATCGCCCATGCGGATTAGCGCAGGGAGCGGATGGTAGTTTATATGTATCTGATGATAATAAAGGCTATGTTTGGAAAATTAGTTACAACAAAAAATAATTATTGATGAAGCAAGTTTTTATATGCTTTTTATTAATTGGTGGGTTAGGTTTTTTATTGAATTCTCAAACTGGATCCACTTCTAGTAAAGCAAATGGTAAAGTTGTATATGAGCGTTATTGCCTTACCTGTCATCAGGCAGATGGTGGTGGTGTTCCAAGAATGAATCCTCCATTAATTAAAACAGATTATGTAAACGGAAGCAAGCAGCGTTTAATAGGAATTGTTTTAAATGGTATGAATGTTCCTCTGGAAATAAATGGTGATTCATATGAGAATCCGATGGCTTCCCATGCTTTTTTAAAGGATCAGCAAATTGCAGATGTACTAACTTATATAAGAAGTTCATTTGGAAATAAATCTTCTGCAGTTACAGTCGCTGAAGTAAAAGCTGTTAGGGCAAAAATTAAATAATGCGCAGAATATTATTCATTGATAGGGACGGAGTAGTATTGCAAGAACCTCCGAGTGATTTTCAGGTTGATTCCATTGATAAAACAAGTTTTGTTAATGGGGCTATTACTGCATTGTCTCAAATTGCAGCTGATTTTGATTTTTATAAAGTGATGGTAACCAATCAAGATGGATTGGGTACTAATAGTTACCCAACCGAACAATTTCAACCCTATCATGATTTGATGATCAGAACTCTAGCAGGGGAGGGATTCGTTTTTGATGAAATGGTTATCGACAAAAGTTTTGCTGCTGAAAACTTACCCACTAGAAAACCAGGAACTGCTTTGTTAACGCATTTAATGAATAATGAATCATTTGATGTAGCAAATTCATTTGTTATTGGAGATCGATGGAGTGATATAGCATTGGCAAAAAATCTAGGCTGCAAAGCCATTTATTTCAAATCGGGTTTGCATGAACTTACCAATGAACAGGTAGCTAGTTATGATTCTACGATTGCATTAGAAACCAATGATTGGAAAGCTATTTATTCTTTTCTTCGATTAGGACTTAGGCAAGTAAAACATGAACGCAACACCAATGAAACCAAGATCAGTATCAATTTAAATATAGATGGTTCAGGTAAATCACATATTCACACGGGGTTAGGTTTTTTTGATCATATGTTAGAGCAAATTGCCCGACATGGTAAAATGGATCTTTCCATTCAAACCATCGGAGACCTTCATATAGATGAACATCATACCATAGAAGATACTGGTATTGCATTAGGCGAAGCCTTCGCTCTTGCCTTAGCAGACAAGCGAGGTATGGAACGTTATGGGTTTGCTTTGCCTATGGATGAATCTGAAGCCAAAGTATTGATTGATTTCGGTGGAAGAAACTGGATTGTTTGGAATGCCGAATTCAACAGAGAGAAAGTTGGAGAAATGCCTACTGAAATGTTTTTCCATTTTTTCAAGTCATTCAGTGATGGGGCTAAATGCAATTTGAATATAGAATGTAAAGGGGATAATGAACACCATAAAATAGAAGCTATTTTTAAAGCATTTGCCAAAGCAATAAGGATGGCCGTAAAGCGTGATCCATTTTCCAACTATTTACCTTCTACAAAAGGGGTTTTATAGACATAGGTTGTAAAGCTAAAATGGAATTATTGATGAATTTTTGTTTTTTTGTGACATAATTCTATTTATGCAGATTCGATTCATTATTTTATTGGGATTTTTTGTTGTTGCTAAATTATCATTTGCCCAAACAGATTCATCAGCAGTAATTTCAAATACTTTCAGTTTTTCTGATGTTGATGAAAAACCTGTTAAAAGGTATTGCACCCAAAAAGTATTGAACCAAACACCCAATCGATTTATTTCCATAGGTTATGAATACCAGGGGGCACATGATTTTAAGGCAAGCCCTACTACGCGAAATGAAACTTTACGGTTCAATAATGCTCAAGGATTGAGGTTGGGTTTGTTCACTCCAATCGTTTCTAAAAACAATCTCATTGTTAATTTAGCAGCCAATTATTGGCAAACAAATTATGATGGAGCTAGCTATACATTTCCTTATCCATTATATCAATCTTTAAATAACAATGGGTTACATAGTGCAGGACTATCCGCTACTGTTTTCAAGCCATTGAATGAGAAAAAGTTTTTGTTGTTTCAAGTGATCGGAGATGCCAATTGGCAAAGTCAATCTGGTGGTTCTATTTCAAGTGACGCAATGACTTATAGTGCATCTGCTATTTATGGCTTTAAACCTACAGAGAATTTGATGTGGGGTTTGGGGGTTTCAAGAACTTATCGATTGGGCCGTCCCATAATAATTCCAGTTCTATTGTATAACCAAACATTCAATGAGCAATGGGGGATTGAATCAGTTTTTCCTGCTAAAGTTGCTGTTAGAAGGAATATCAACAAGAAATCAATGCTTTTTGCTGGGTATGAATTAGAAGGAAATCAATATGCGTTAAACAATGGTAATTTAAGAACTACTTTTTTACAAAGAGGGGAAATAAAAACCAAGTTTACCTACGAAAGGAGTCTGTTTGGTTTTTGGTGGTTGAGTATTCAAACTGGGTTAAGAGTAAATGGAAGATTTAATGTGGTTGATGAATATAACGGACGTAAAACTAATCAAGTTGTTACATCAACTCTAGGCAATGCGTTCTTCTTTAATGTAAGTTTGAACTTAGTTAGCTTGTAATTTATTTTACTTGTTGGCGCTTCCAGGTATCTGTTCTTCCAAACATGGATATGCCTACATAACCTCTTACTTCGATCGTATTAGCATCTATGAAGGTTATTTTTGAACTATAATCTTCTCCGCTTTTAGGGTCGTAAATTTTTCCATCATCCCAAAGATTGGCTTTTGCAAACTTAAAGTCTCGCAGATTAATCATTCCCATAATGGCACGACCTTTTAATTTAGGGTCTTCATTTTTTACATCTACTTTTGGTTTTCCAGTTGCAGGATCATTGGGTTCCTTTAGCCAAACAATTTTCCCAAAATATTTATCCTCTTGCTTGTAAATTTGTACAACTGCATTGCCTTCTCCAGTTTTCCAAAATCCAAGGATGGCGTCTGGGTTATTTTCTGCAGCAAAAACAGACGTGGTAGAAAGCGCAAAAGTTAAAAAAAGTCCAAGCAGTAGTTTCATTTTGATTATTTTTTTCAAATTTCGGAATCAAATATTGAATTCGGCATATTTAATGCGATTTTTTAGTCCTAAAAGTTGTAAATACTGTTAATTTTTTTTGAAATCTGCTTTCAATCCCACATCTTTGCAAGAAAATGATGATGAATAACAAATATTGGTGGTGGCATTCAGATTCCAAACGGGGACTGTAATGGCATAGCCAATACTGATTGAATATATTCAAAGCCCCGAAAATTTCGGGGTTTTTTTATTAATTATATTAAGCGCAATACGAACATGAAGAAAATTATCATAGAAACAGTTGGAAAGAGAATGTTGGGAGATATTTTTACACCTGTTGGAATTTATCTCCGCTTGCGGGATCGATTTAGGGATACCATTTTATTAGAGAGTACGGATCATCATGCTTCAGAAAATAGCTATTCTTTTATCTGTATCAATGCCATTGCAGGAATTGAAATCAGTTCAGCAAAAAGTGTAGAATTTAAACTTCCAGGAGAACAACCTGAACGTATAAAAATAGAAGCTGGAAAAGAAGTTCCTACATTGGTTTGGGAGTTCATGCAACAATTTGAATTATCTGCTTCTACTGATAAGTCATTGAAGTTTGCACAAGGCTTGTATGGTTATACCACATTCGATGCTGTTCAGTTTTTTGATAAAGTTCCATTTACACAAAAAGGGAATGACGCTATTCCATTAATGCGTTATCGCTTGTATCAATATGTAATTGCATTCAATCATTTTAAAGATGAATTGATACTTTGTGAAAACAAAATAAATGGACTTGAATCCGATTTTTCCTTGGTTGAATCACTGATCAAGAATAAAGATGTTCCTGTTTTCCCTTTTAAACTAGTGGATGCGGAAAGATCCAATATGAGCAATGAAGCTTATTTGGAAATGGTGCAACAGGGAATAAAAAGTTGTTTAAGAGGAGATGTTTTTCAAATTGTTTTAAGTAGACGTTTTGAACAGAGTTATATGGGGGATGAATTCAATGTGTATAGAGCATTGCGTAGTATAAATCCTAGCCCTTATTTATTCTTTTTTGATTATGGTGATTATAAATTAATGGGCTCTTCGCCTGAAGCGCAATTAATCATTGAAAACGGAAAAGCAATTGTTCATCCTATCGCAGGAACTTTTAAACGAACTGGAGATGATACAATCGATCAAGCAGCTGCTGAAAGATTATTGAATGATGTGAAAGAAAATGCCGAGCATGTAATGTTGGTAGATTTAGCCCGTAACGATTTAAGCAGGGTTTGTTCTGAAGTTAAAGTAGCACATTATAGACAGGTTCAATACTATAGTCATGTAATTCATTTAGTAAGTGAAGTAACTGGTATGGTAAAGCCTGATCAGAATCCTTTTGAATTATTGGCCAATACTTTTCCAGCAGGCACTTTGAGTGGTGCGCCAAAAATTAAAGCGTTGGATTTGATTGATCAAGCAGAACCAACCAATCGATCTTATTATGGAGGAGGAATTGGATTCATTGGTTTTAATGGCTCATGTAATCATGCAATAATGATTCGTACTTTTTGTTGCAAGAACAACACATTGATTTATCAAGCTGGGGCAGGTGTTGTTGCAGCAAGTATTCCAGAAAGTGAATTGCAGGAAGTGAATAATAAGTTGAATGCTTTGAAAATGGCGGCAATTGCTGCGCAAGATTTTATGAAAGAAGAAAGATGAAAGATGAAAGCAGAAAGATGAATTAAGAGATAAAAGATAAAATAAAACGATGCAAAAAATATTGGTTTTTGATAATTATGATTCTTTCACCTACAACCTGGTGCATTTGGTGGCCAAGTTTAATGATGTGGCCGTAGATGTAGTTCGCAATGATGAAATTCCATTAGAAGCAGTTGCGGCCTATGATAAAATTATTTTATCACCTGGCCCTGGTATTCCTTCTGAAGCTGGCATGTTATTAGATTTAATTAAAGAATATGCCTCAAGTAAATCTATTTTAGGCGTTTGTTTAGGTCATCAGGCAATTGGTCAGTCATTTGGTGGAACATTGGTGAATCTTACATCAGTTTATCATGGCGTTGCAACACCTATATTTTTGCAATCATCATCGATTGAATCCAGCAGTTATTTATTTGATGAGCTACCCAATGAAATTACTGTTGGCAGATATCATAGTTGGGTTGTTAGTGATGAGTCGTTCCCATCTGATTTAATCATCACTGCAAAAGACAAGAATGGATATGTCATGGCGCTTCAACATAGAAAATTTGATGTGCAGGGTGTTCAATTTCATCCTGAAAGTATATTAACACCAGATGGAGAAAGAATAATACAAAACTGGTTAAAAAAATAAAAAAAGTTCAATGAAAAAAATACTACAATATTTATTTGAACACAAATCTTTATCGCGAGATAAGGCAACAGAAGTGTTATTGAATATTTCTAATGGAGAGTACAATGATGCAGAAATCACTGCATTCATAACCGTATATTTAATGCGCAGTATCACCATTGATGAACTATTGGGTTTCAGAGATGCACTTTTGCAATTATCTGTTAAAGTGAAGCTTAGTGGCGGTACAATAATGGATATAGTAGGCACTGGTGGCGATGGTAAAAATTCCTTCAATATTTCAACACTGGCCTGTTTTATTGTTGCTGGTGCCGGACAAAAAATAGCCAAACATGGCAATTATGGGGCATCCACCATCAGTGGTGCATCCAATGTGATGGAACAAATGGGGTATCGTTTTAAAAACAACAATGATGCATTGCAAAAAGAGTTGGATGAAGCTAATATTTGCTTCTTGCATGCCCCGCTTTTTCATCCAGCATTAAAAATTGTTGGGCCAATCAGAAAAAATTTAGGAGTAAGAACCTTTTTTAATATGCTAGGACCCATGGTTAATCCTGCAAACCCCGACTTTCAACTAGTGGGAGTGTATAATTTAGAAATGGCTAGAATTTATAATTATTTATTACAACAAACCGGAAAAGCATTTACCATCATTCATAGTTTAGACGGATATGACGAAATTTCGCTCACAGCTGATACGAAAGTAATTACTAATAAAGGGGAGCAAATTTTTACTCCTGAACAATTAGGTAAGCGAATGGTACAACCCGAAGATATCTATGGAGGTAATTCTGTAGAAGAGTCTGCTAAAATATTTATGAAGATCATTAAAGGAGAAGGAACATGGTCTCAAAATGCAGTAGTGCTTGCCAATGCTTCTATGGCACTTTTTTCAACTGGATTATATGCTAATTATGAAATGGCATATTTAAAAGCTGTAGATAGTTTAGAATCCGGAAAAGCATATAATGGATTAAAAAAATTATTAGAACTACAATCATACTGATGAATATTTTAGACCAAATAATTGCCCAAAAAAAGATTGAAGTAGCCAATCGAAAAATTGAAATGTCCATTGCCGATTTGGAAAAGGAATATTTTTTCAATAAAGAAACGCTATCATTAAAACAATTTATTACCGACCCTTCAAAAACTGGTATTATTGCTGAGTTTAAAAGAAAAAGTCCTAGCAAAGGAATCATTAACGGTCATTCAACAGTTGAAGAAGTTACAATGGCTTATGCCGAACATGGAGCGTCTGGATTGTCTGTATTGACTGACGAGCAATTCTTTGGAGGTTCAATCAAAGATTTAGTAATTGCCACTGTAAACGAAGTTCCCATACTTCGCAAAGACTTTATGATTGATGAATACCAGCTGATTGAAGCTAAAGCTTTTGGAGCTGAAGTGATTCTCCTGATTGCTGCTTGTTTATCTAAACATGAAGTGCAAACTATGGCAAAACTGGCTAAAGGACTTGGATTGGAAGTGTTATTAGAAATTCATAACAAAGAAGAACTGGAGCATATTTGCGATGATGTAGACCTGGTAGGTGTAAATAATCGAAATTTAAAGAATTTTGAAGTCAGTATTGCTAATTCGCTTGATTTAATCGATCAAATACCCCAATCTAAGCCAGCCATTGCAGAAAGTGGTATTAATAATGTAGATAGCATTGTAACTTTACAACGTGCTGGTTTTAAAGGTTTTTTGATTGGGGAACACTTTATGAAAGAAACCAGTCCTTCGATTGCTTTTGCCAATTTTGTTCAGGCTTTAAAAGAAAAACAAAATGAGGTCTAAAGTATGTGGTTTAAATAGTGTTAATCAGTTGATGCAACTGGATGCCATGGGAGTAGAGTTTGGTGGATTTATTTTCTATCCAAAGTCTCCTCGGTATATTCTAAAGCATGTTCAACCAGCAGATTTGAAAAGAGCAAAGGGGCAAAAAATTAATAAAGTGGGTGTATTCGTTAATGAAACACCTGATCAAGTGTTAAAGCAGGTAGATGACTGTGGTTTATACCTGGTTCAATTACATGGAGATGAAACACCAAAGTATTGCGAAAAAATTGCCGACTATGTAACCGTTATTAAAGCTTTTAGAATAAGAAATGATGATGATGTTCTTTGGAAGATAAAAGATTACCAGGATGTTGTAGATATGTTTTTGTTTGATACGGCTGGAGCGGCTTATGGTGGAACCGGAGAAAAATTTGATTGGACAATCCTTCAAAATTTAGCCATAAACAAACCTTTTTTTCTAAGTGGTGGAATAGGGCCAGACGATGTTTCGTCATTACAAGAATTTGCCAGAATGCCTGTTGCAAAGGATCTTTTTTCAATCGATATCAATAGTAAATTTGAAACATCACCAGGAGTGAAGAATATGGAGATGGTACAATCTTTCATGCAAACAGTAAAAGTCATTTAATGAAACAGATAATTCAATTTATTTTTTTATTTTTCGGAGCTTTTTTTATCTCTCAAGTTGCGAAAGCGCAACAATTGACCAATGTATTTGTTAGTCAAGATGGAAGGGCCTCTTATCGTTTTGCCATTAATAATATTTATTTGGAATTAACTGATAAAGGAAAATTATTAGAAATAAAAACGGATGCCAATGGAACCATAGTATACAGTGTTTCAAAGAGAGTGGAACAGATAGGAGATGTGAGAATTGGGTTTAATTACCAAGGGCTTGTAAATACAATTGGATCGGCTTCTGTTTTGTATGATTTCTCAGGCAGAGTAGATCGAATTGGGAATATTGCATTCCGATATAATTATAATGGTTATTTATCTGATGTAGGTGGTCAAAAAGTGATGTACAATTCCGATAATCGAATAGATCAATTTGATCAATTTAAAATAACCTATAACTATAATAAATTGATACAAAGAATTGATGATAGTAAAGGACTGATTGTTTTACAATTAAATTATGACAAGTAAAAATAGTACTATGAATTACCAAAACCCAACTGAGCAAGGTTACTATGGTCAATTCGGGGGCGCCTATATTCCTGAAATGTTGCACGGAAATGTTGCTGAATTAAATCAGCAATATCTTTCCATCATGAAGGAGCCTTCATTTGTTGAAGAGGTTAAATTATTATTGAAAGATTATGTTGGAAGGCCAACCCCATTGTTTTATGCAGAAAGATTAAGTGCCGAGTTCAATACGACCATTTATTTAAAACGAGAAGACCTATGTCATACTGGAGCACATAAAATTAATAACACAATAGGGCAAATTTTGCTGGCAAGAAGATTAGGAAAGACGCGTATCATTGCCGAGACAGGAGCTGGTCAACATGGTGTTGCAACCGCAACTGTATGTGCGCTCAAGGGAATGGAATGTATTGTTTACATGGGGGAGAAAGATATTGAAAGACAGGCGCCCAATGTAGCCAGGATGAAAATGCTTGGAGCTAAAGTTATCCCTGCAACCAGTGGGAGTAAAACATTAAAAGACGCTACCAATGAAGCAATACGTGATTGGATCAATCATCCAAACGACACCCATTATATCATTGGAAGTGTTGTAGGACCTCATCCTTACCCTGATATGGTAGCTCGTTTTCAAAGTATCATCAGTGAAGAAATTCGAATACAATTGAATGCTAAAACCGGATCAGAATTGCCTACTCATGTTATCGCTTGTGTAGGAGGTGGAAGCAATGCTGCAGGTGCTTTCTATCATTATTTGAATGAGCCAACTGTTCAGCTTGTAGCTGTTGAAGCTGCTGGACATGGGGTGCATAGTGGAATGAGTGCTGCAACAACTCAATTAGGCAAACCAGGAATTTTACATGGCAGTAAAAGTTTAGTCATGCAAACTGATGATGGACAAGTAGTCGAACCTCATAGTATTTCTGCAGGATTGGATTATCCGGGAGTTGGACCATTGCATGCCAATTTATTTCAGTCTGGCAGAGGCGTTTTTTTAAGTGCTACGGATGATGAAGCCATGGAAGCAGCATTTCATGTTAGTAAAACAGAAGGAATTATTCCTGCATTAGAAACAGCTCATGCATTTGCAGTTTTGGGAAAAATGAATTTACAACCATCTGATGTGGTTGTGATTTGTTTAAGTGGAAGAGGAGATAAAGATCTTTCCACTTATATGATGGCCATGAATGAAGGTTTGTATTAATAAATGATCAATTGAATGACTAGACTTCAAAAAATATTCGAACAAAAGAAACATAAAATATTGAATGTGTATTTCACTGCAGGTTACCCAGCATTGAATGATACATTAACTATTATGGAATCTTTGGCTAAAAATGGAGCTGATATTATTGAAATAGGAATGCCTTATTCCGATCCATTAGCTGACGGACCCATTATTCAAGAGAGTAGTAGTAAAGCTTTAATGAATGGGATGAACATGAAACTATTGTTTAATCAGTTAGCTGACTGCCGTAAAAATGGATTATTGGCTAATACTGGAATAGTGTTGATGGGGTATATGAATCCTGTTTTGCAATACGGTTTTGAACAATTTTGTGCAGATGCTGCATCAGTAGGTGTGGATGGCTTGATTTTACCAGATTTACCTGAGTTTGAATTTGAGCAAGAATATGGAGCAATCATTCGTAAATATGGATTGAATTTTATATTCTTAGTTACACCAGAAACATCCTCTGAACGAATCAAGCATTTAGACCAATTAAGTGAAGGTTTTTTATATGCAGTAAGTGCTTCTGCAACAACGGGTGGAGCAACTAATTTTGAAATGGTTCAAAAATATTTACTTCGTCTTCAGTCTATGCAACTGAAGAATCCATTAATGGTTGGTTTTGGTATCAAGGACAAAGAGAGCTTTGACGCAGCATGCAAAAATGCCAATGGTGCTATTATAGGTTCTGCTTACATTAAGGAATTAGGCAAAATGAATGATATTGATGAGACTACGAAACAATTTTTACAACCAATCATTTCAAATTAAATAGGATAAATGAAATTGGTCATCATAAAATACAATGCAGGGAATATTCAATCAGTTCTATATGCTTTAGAACGAATTGGGGCTACTGCATTGGTTACAGACTCTCCAGATGAAATTATGGGTGCTGATAAAGTCATTTTTCCTGGAGTTGGAGAAGCGAGTACAGCAATGCAATATCTCCAAGAAAGAAAATTGGATCAATTAATTATACAGTTAAAACAACCTGTTTTGGGCATCTGTTTAGGTATGCAATTGATGTGTAAGCACAGCGAAGAGAACGATACCAACTGTTTAGGAATTTTTAATTCCAATGTAAAAGGGTTTATAAATGATGCTGAAGATAGTATCAAGATTCCTCAAATAGGATGGAATACTATTTATCATTTGCAAACACCTTTATTCACTCAGATAAAAGAAAATAGTTATTGCTATTTTGTACACGGATATTATGCTTCACTTGGAGAACATAGTATAGCTACTACCAATTATGGGAAAGAATATAGTTCTGCATTACATGCTAATAATTTTTATGGAACTCAGTTTCATCCGGAAAAAAGCGCAGATATTGGAGAGCAAATTTTAAAAAACTTTATTAATTTATAATATCAATGCAAATAATACCAGCAATAGATATCATTGATGGAAAGTGTGTTCGTCTAACTCAGGGTGATTATGCGCAGCAAAAAATGTATAATGAGTTTCCATTAGAAGTAGCCAAAGAGTTTGAAGGGGCGGGTATCAAGCGCTTGCATTTAGTTGATCTTGATGGAGCGAAAGCGGGGAAAGTGCAGAACTGGAAAGTGCTGGAATTAATTGCGTCTCAAACTCAATTGATCATTGATTTTGGTGGAGGAATCAAACAAGCGGCTGATCTAGATATTGTTTTTCAATCAGGGGCGCAAATGGCAACTATTGGAAGCCTGGCTGTAAAAAATGAAACATTATTTAAACAATGGATACAACAGTATGGGGCGAATAAATTCTTTTTAGGAGCCGATGTAAAAGATGAATTGATTGCAGTGGGAGGATGGTTGGAGACGACTAATAAAAACGTTTTTGATTTTATTCAATCTTATTTGGATGAAGGATTGAATCAAGTTTTTTGTACTGATATTAGTAAAGACGGCAAGCTAGAAGGGCCTTCTATACCTTTGTATGAAAAAATAATTCATCAGTTCCCCCAACTTTTTTTTGTTGCTTCTGGTGGAGTGAGTAGCATGGAAGATCTGCACGAATTAAAAAGAATCGGATGTAGTGGAGTGATCATTGGCAAAGCTATTTACGAGGGAAGAATAGCCTTAAAAGAACTAATTTCATTCATAACTCATAATTCTTAATTCATATCTCTTAATTAATCTTTCTTAATTCTTAATTCATCTTTCTTAATTCCTCATTAATAACCCTCAATTCAACATTTTACTTTGCTTACTAAAAGAATAATAGCCTGCTTAGACATCAAAGATGGCCGAACTGTTAAAGGAGTCAACTTTGAACAAATTCGCGATGCGGGAGATCCTGTAGAATTGGGTGCATTATATGCAGCGCAAGGAGCAGATGAGCTGGTGTTTTTAGATATTACTGCTACCAATGAACGCAGAAAAACTTTAAGCGAACTAGTAAATAAAATTGCCCACCATATTAATATACCTTTTACTGTTGGTGGAGGAATTTCATCCGTTGATGATGTAAGTGTTTTACTTCAAAATGGTGCTGATAAAATTTCCGTGAATACATCAGCTTTTAAACAACCCACATTAATCAAGGAATTAGCTAAAGAATTTGGAAGTCAATGTGTTGTTCTAGCCATTGATACCAAAAAGGAAGCAGATGGTAACTGGTATGTTTATTTGAATGGTGGAAGGGTCAAAACAGATATGCTTTGTTTTGATTGGGCTAAACAAGCAGTAGATTTAGGCGTCGGAGAGATTTTACTTACTTCTATGAACAATGATGGAACTAAACAAGGATTTGCTTTGGATATAACACAAGAATTATCTGCAAATCTTCCTGTTCCTATAATCGCTTCTGGTGGTGCAGGTAAAATGGAACATTTTAGCGATGTTTTTCAATTAGCAGGAGCCGATGCAGCTTTGGCGGCCAGTATTTTTCACTACAAAGAAATAGCAATACCCGAATTAAAGCAGTTCCTCGCCGAAAAAGGCATCGCGATGCGATTATAAAACCCGAAATTTGCAACATGACAATCAATTTTGAAAAATATCCAGATGGATTGGTTCCGGCCATTATTCAAGATCATCAAACTCATAAAGTATTGATGCTAGGGTTTATGAATGAAGCAGCATATAATCAAACGCTTAGTTTAGGTAAAGTAACTTTTTACAGTAGAAGTAAAAATAGGTTATGGACAAAGGGAGAAGAGAGTGGACTTTTCTTAGAGTTGAAGTCTATTGCTGTTGATTGTGATAATGATACACTATTGATCAAAGCTCATCCGAATGGGCCAACATGCCATACAGGTGCAGATACCTGCTGGAGCGAACCTAATCATACAGATGATTTCTTACAATATTTAGAAGAAATTATTAATATCAGAAAAAAAGCACCCGTTGAGGATTCCTATGTAGCAAAAATGTTTGCAAAAGGGATCAATAAGATTGCTCAGAAAGTTGGAGAGGAAGCTGTGGAAATGGTGATCGAAGCCAAAGACAATAACCCGGAATTGTTTTTGAATGAGTCTGCAGACCTTTTGTTTCATTATTTACTTTTATTAAACGCCAAAGGACATACATTAGCAGATGTTCTGACTATATTACAAAAACGTCATTCAAAATAATATGAATAAGCTATTCTATTCCTTTGCTTTTTTATTGATTTTTATAAGTAACCAATTACACGCACAAATTTTTTTTGAAATTAAGGGTACTATTAAAAACACCAAGCCCAATATGCTGGTTTTTTTAATGAATGGCTCAAATGGCAAAACCATCGCAACCGATACTGTGCGTAATGGTAGTTTTTATTTTAAAGGAGTATTAACAGAGCCAGATATTTTTCAAATTGGGTTTGTTGGTTACAATGAAGGGATTGATTTATTCCTTAGCAATAATATAGTAACTATCGACGGTAATTTTAATGAACTTTCAAAAGTGGTTGTTAAAGGAAGTACTGTGGAAGACGATTATGTTTTGTTCAAATCTAGGTTTAATCCTATTCGGGATGAGTTGAATGTTTTAGTGCCAAAAATAAATGCAGAAAAAGACCAACGAAAAAGAGACTCCATGATTGCAGTTTTTGAAGCAACTAAAGGTAGGGTAGTTCAGGAAGCCACATTGTTTACCCAATCAAAAAAAGCATCTCCAGTAAGTCCTTTTGTTTTATATGTAGTGAGCCCTTTATTAAACGGGCCTAAAGATCTTGAAAATAGATACAATGCGCTGGATGCAACTGCTAAGCAAGGTTCATTTGCTAGAGTTATAGAAAAAACAATTGCAGATTCAAAAGTAAATGCATTAGGAACTCCTGCATTAGGGTTTAGCCAAAAAGATACAGCAGGTAAACTTGTAACATTGGCATCATTTAAAGGTAAGTATGTATTAATTGATTTCTGGGCTAGTTGGTGCGGGCCTTGTAGAGCGGAGAATCCAACGGTTGTGGAAGCATTTAATACCTATAAATCTAAAGGGTTTACAGTGTTAGGAATTTCATTGGATCAAGAAAGAGCCGGTTGGATTCAAGCTATTCGAAAAGATAAATTGGCTTGGACTCAATTAAGCGATTTAAAGTATTTTGATAATGAAGTAGCCAGATTATATAAAATAGGATCAATTCCTGCTAACTTTTTAGTAGATCCTAATGGAATTATTGTAGCTAAAGATTTACGTGGTGAGGATTTGATCAATACTTTGAAGACTATTTTTAAATAATGTTGTATATGCTCAATAGAGCCCGATGAGGTACTACTTACTAATTATTATAGTTTTATTCGCAGGCCAATCTTCTGCACAGCAGTCTGCAACTCCTGATAAAACAAAATTTGGTATAATCATTGGAAATTTAGTTGAAGCAACAAAAGGTAAATCCATTTCTTTGGCAAGGATTGATTTATATAAAACTTCAACTGATTCATTACTTTATTCAACCATTACAGATAAGAATGGTGCTTTTGAATTCAATCATTTAGGATTCGGGTATTTTACACTTCGTGCAAGAGCAATGGGTTTTGCCAATACTCAAATCGATAGTATTTATTTAAGGGCAGATCGATACGATTTTAATATAGGAGATGTAAGGTTGAAAGAAGAGAGCAATGTTTTGAATGAAGTGATTGTATATTCAGAAAAACCTTTAATAGAAGTCAAAGATGATAAACTTACTTATAATGTTGGAGAAAGTGCATTAAGCAATGGGTCGAGTACTGCAGAAATACTAAAGAATATTCCATTAATTAATAACGACCCTACTGGTAAAATCTTATTGAAAGGCAAAGAGCCGAAAATTTTGATAGATGATAAACCAACAGACCTAACTCCACAACAATTACAAGATCTTTTAGAAAGTTTGCCAGGCAGTAGTATTGAGAAAATTGAAGTGATGACCAATCCGCCTCCACAATATGCTACCGAAACTGGTGGTGTAATCAATATCGTAACCAAAAAAGGGAAAATTGGTTGGGTGGGTAGAGTAAATATTAGTGCTGGTACAAGGGGGGAAGGGAATTTCTCAGGTAATCTAAGTTATCGGAACAAAAAACTTTCCATTAATCAAACCATTGGCACTGGCGTTAGCCAAATTACTGGCAATAGTTATAGTACGCGAACCAATATATATACCGATTCAACTAATTATTTTAAAACAACTGGTAGGTTTACCAATAAAAATACCCGTCCGAATTGGCGAACACAAATTGATTATGAAATGAATAAGAATAACCAATTTGGTTTTGTGTATCAAGGTAATCTAAATTATTTCGATAATCTGAGCAATAACAGTTATACCAATATCAATCGGTTTAATGAAGTATATAAAATTAGCACTCGGGAGAACCAAAGTATAGGCGAAGGGTATACGCATAACATCACTTTTTCATATACTCATAAGGGAAAAAATTTAGCTGAAGTATTGCGCATTTTTGTAATTGGCAATACCAGTAAGAATGACAATGATAGAGATTTCTTTCAACAATTTTTAAATCCTGTGTTTGTTCCAACTGGAGTGGACTCAACTCAAACTCAATATTTTAATAATAGCAATCGTTCACTCACCAGCAGGTTAGAATACACCAAGCCATTAAAAATGAAAGGAAGTAGTTTCTCCGGTGGCTTTAATTATTTATTATCCGATTATCACAATACATTGAATACCGCTTTCCTGAGAAAATCTGATGGAGTGTATGTGCCTAATGATTTGTTGAGTAATGATTTCTTGTTTAAACAAAATATTTTCACCATTCGTGCAGGACTTAGTTTTTTGTTTAAGCAGAATATTCGATTAACATTTGGTGCTCAAGCTGAACAGACAATCATGGGATTTAATTTTATCAAAGCCAATGTATCCGATGTGTCTAATAATTACTGGAATGTATTGCCGAACCTCACATTACGTAAAGAGTTTGATAAAACATTGAATACGTCATTAGTGTATAGAGCCACCATTCGAAGGCCGGGAATTGGAGAGTTAAATCCAAACGTCGACTATAGCGACCCATATAACCTTCGATTTGGTAATCCATATTTAGTGCCAACACTTTCTCATAATTTCGATTGGAATGTTAGTTGGGTAAAGGGAAAATACTATATCAATACATCATTAGGATTTAATAAAGTGGACAATGTTTTTAATACTATTCGTAATTTAATTGATGGAGGAAAAACAGATGTTACATATTTGAATATTGCTGCTAGAAAAGAATATGAAGCAAGTGTGTTTGGGGGCTATACATTTAATAAGCAATTTCGAATGAATGCAAGTGCTGGTTATACATATAATATGTATAGTGAAAAAGAAAAGCAATTATACCTCTATCAGGATGGTGGAACTTTTTATTCTAGTTTAAATTACACCTATACTCCAACCAATGTCTGGAATATCGAAGGGTCAACCAGGTTCAATAGTTTCGCAGATCCACAAGGAAGGAGTAGGAGTAACCTTAGTTTAAATTTAGGGGTGCAAAGAAAATTCTTTGATCGTAGGTTGATAGTAGGTTTGAATGTGATTGATCCATTTACTCCACAACAATATATTACGGTTACTACAGGTATGCAGTTTAATATTGAAAGTGTCAATGCAACTTCAACAAGAAATTATCGGTTGACGATTAGTTACCAATTAAATAAATTGGTACAAAAAAGCACATTGAGTGATAAACAAAAAAAGGAGATCCTGGATAAATTAAAACGTTAATTGCTTAGCCTATTTCTAAGGATTTTATTTTAGATTTTAACCAGCTGTTTTTAACCGGTACTAGCCACTCATTCATCAGCATTTTTTTTGTAGCAACAAGATTATTGAAATACAAAGTATGCTCGTCTAAAAAATTATTTTCAAAAGCATAATTGATTTGGGAGAGTGGTAACATTTGTAATTTATCATGTATGATAAATGCCAAAGTTTGACGATCCATTAAATTGACCTTGCATTTTTGTTCTATAGCTTGAATTGCATGAACAGAACTGTCTGTGCTGCAACCACCTACTTTTGCAGCAGATTCATCGGCCATTAACACAATAAATTGTCCAAAAAATAAATTTGAATACCCTTTTACAGGAACTCCATGAGATTTCCAGTTATTGGTGAATTCTGTCAAAATATCTTCTATCTCAAAAGCCTCACTCATGCTAAATAATCGACTACTTTGGTATACCCATACCTTTGAGTCATCGGAAAAATTATCCGGTATATGTTGTTGATAGTTTAAATCCATTATTGTACATTTTATTGCATACTTGCAGCGATCATTTCAGCTACATCTAAAACGCCCACTTCATTTTCTTTTTCTCTGTTTTTTACACCATCGGTCATCATGGTATTGCAAAAAGGGCAAGCAGAAGCAATAAATGTAGCTCCAGTTGCTAAAGCTTCATCAGCTCTATCCATATTAATTCTTGAATCTCCTGGTTCATCTTCTTTGAACATTTGAGCTCCACCTGCTCCACAGCAAAGTCCATTGGTTCGGCATCTTTTCATTTCTACTAATTCAGCATCTAATGCTTCTAAAACTTTACGAGGTGCCTCATAAATATCATTTGCTCTTCCTAAATAACAACTGTCGTGGTAAGAAATTTTCTTTCCTTTGAATTCGCCACCCTCTTTCATCTTGATCCTGCCTTCGTTAATTAGTTCTTGTAATAAAGTAGTGTGATGAATTACTTCATAATTGCCCCCTAATTCGGGATATTCATTTTTCAAAGTATTGAAACAATGAGGGCAGGTAGTCACAATCTTTTTAATCCCATATCCATTGAGCACCTGTATATTTTGATAAGCCATCATCTGAAATAAAAATTCATTGCCAGCTCTACGTGCAGGATCCCCTGTACAAGCTTCTTCTTTTCCTAAAATGGCGAATTTGATCCCAACTTTATCTAATATGGTGGCAAATGCTTTGGTGATTTTTTGTGCTCGTTGATCAAAACTACCAGCACAGCCTACCCAAAACAACACTTCAGGCATTTCTCCCGCTGCCATCATATCCGCCATTGTATTAATCTTCATGAATCTGATTTTAGTGGTTCAAAATTAAGTGAATATTGCCATTGAATTGGCCTTGTTTAAAATTCTTACATATAAAACGGTCAGACCATTCGTGTCTGACCGGAATTCTGTAACAATTGAATGATTAGTATGGCTTAAATTGCGCTTATGCAGCAGTTGGTATTTATTTTATTGGGCTTTACAGTGAGTTTTTTAGGCCAATTACCGTTAGGTAACATGAGTTTTACCAGTACTCAAATTGGCTTACAGGAGGGGTTTAAAAAAGCCTGGGAATTTGCAATAGGTGTTGCAATTGTAGAAATGATTTATTTGCGATTTGCTTTAACAGGAATGGATTGGGTTACAAAACATCGAAACTGGTTTCTTGCTTTGGGCTGGTTAACTGTTGTTTTATTTCTGATTTTGGGAATAATGGCTTTTGTTACAGCTAAGAAACAACATGGCGAATCCAAATCATTGGTTTTGAAGAATAAACTGCATCGATTTTTATTAGGTCTAATGATGAGTGCATTAAACCCTGTACAAATACCATTTTGGTTTTTATGGACTACTACTTTATTTCAGATGGGATTGTTGCCATCGTCTGCTTTAGCTTTTAATTTATTTACTATAGGTGCAGGAACAGGAACCATTGCAGGATTAGCGGTTTATATACATGGTGGAAACTGGTTGGTGAATAAACTCAATACCAGCAATAAGACCCTTAATCAAGTAATGGGAATCATTTTTATTCTCACAGCCTTGCTTCAATTGTGGAGAATCGTTTATAAGCCTTTTGTATAAATATAAATTACGCCATTTCAGTTGCCCATTTGTCTCTATCATCTGGAGAAAACTTCCAAGGCGCAAAATTGTTTTCGATATTGCTAAATGTGCCGTTCCATTCTTGAGGGGCATTGCTTTCTTCCATAATTAGCGATCTTCTTAATTCTGTAATGATATCTAGTGGTGAGATACTTACAGGGCATTCTTCAACACATGCATTGCAAGTAGTACAGGCTCTTAATTCTTCTACGCTAATATAATCATGCAGCAAAGATTTCCCATCCGATTTAAATTCTTTATTGGCATTGATGTTTATGCCAACATCTTCCATTCTGTCTCTGGTAGCCATCATGATTTTTCTAGGACTTAATAGTTTTCCAGTACTGTTTGCAGGGCAAGCTGCAGTGCATCTTCCGCACTCGGTGCAACTATAAGCATCCAATAAATTTTTCCAACTCAAATCAAAAATATCTTTCGCCCCAAAACTAGCAGGAGGTGCAGCATCAGCTGGAGCTAATTCTGGTTGCATGGCATACAATACTTCATTTTGTACAGCAGGCATGTTTTTCATTTTTCCAGGTGCATCTAAACGGGCAAAATATGCATTTGGAAATGCTAGCATTATATGTAAATGTTTAGAATAGGGTAGGTAGTTTAAGAAAGCAAAAATGCCTGCAATATGCAACCACCAGGCGGTTCTTTCAATTGCAATTAGTGAATCTAAACTCAATCCATTAAAAATTGGAGTAAGCTTGGAAGAAATAATAAAAGAAGATGTTGTGTGATAATGTTCAGCCCCTAAACCTTGCAATACCTGATCCGTAGCATTCATTGTAAGAAATAAGCTCATCAGGATAATTTCAACAAATAATATATAATTGGCGTCAGATCGAGCCCAGCCATTCAAATCTTTCGACATAAATCTTTTCAAACGAATAATATTTCTACGAGCTAAAAAGATTACACAAACGATAATTACTCCAAATGCCAACAATTCAAAAAAGTTGATCAGAAAGGAATAGAATCCTCCTAAAAAAGGAAGAAACAATCGATGCGTTCCGAGTAAACCATCTAATACAATTTCCAGTACTTCTAAATTGATGATGATAAATCCGGCATAGATAATCAAGTGCATAATAGCAACTAATGGGTTCTTGAACATTTTCTTTTGCCCAAGTGCCAATAAGATCAGATTTTTCCATCTTTTACCAGGTTGATCAGATAAATCTTCATCCTTCCCCAAAAAAATATTTCTTTTGATTTCAAAGGCTTTTTTGGTGAATAAGCCAATGCCCAAAACTGCTAAAAGGAGGAATCCGATCTGAGGAATGTACTGCATAGAAATTGATTATACTGCTAAGATAGTTAATTAGTACTTTCACTTGCCAATTGTTGAATGCATTTAATGTTGTTAATTTGGACTATAAAACAAGGTTATGCCAGAAAAAAGATACATTCTAAACCAAGACCAAGCTGCTCAAAAAATACATCGAATGAGTCTAGAACTGGCAGAAAATCTGAGCGGAAATGATGCGCCAGTTGTTTTGATTGGAATTCGAAATAGTGGTACAACAGTTGCAGAAAAACTTGGGAAATTACTGCACCAGTATATTGCTAATTCAATGCAAATCGTTTCAATGCAATTAGATAAGGATTATCCAACTGACGTGGTATTGAGTGAGCAAGTAGATTTAAATGGGAAAAATATTGTTATTATAGATGATGTTTCTAATAGCGGACGTACGCTAGTGTACGCATTGAAGCCCATTTTAGAAGGACATCCGAAAAGTATACAGACGATGGTTTTGGTGGAGAGAATGCATCAACTGTTCCCTGTAAAGCCCGATTATGTGGGGATTTCATTAGCTACCACCAAAGAAGACCATATTCAAGTGGAAGTGGTTAATGGGGAGATTGTTGGGGCCTATGTAATTTAGTTCATTACTGATCTCGGATTTTTTATGCTATTCCAATTTCAATCAATCCTTTTAGATCGATATGCCCTTCTACAGCATTGATTTCGTTTCTAACCGCATGTAATTCATTTTGTAATTGCTTAATACGATTTTCATGCATTTTAATATCTTCCATCATGCTTGTTTGGGTAATACTACTTTCATGGAATTCAATCTTAATGTGAACCATTTGAGTGAGTAGTGAAATAGCATCCTGCTTGTTAAAGTGGCCGTTTAAAATAGATAGATTCATTTTTATTGTTTTTGTTTTTATTGTCCCTGTTCGCATTAAAATCCTGAGTTTCCTCTGATTTTTGATAATGCAAAAATGGGGGGATTAATTCATATATTTTTATTTAACTTTATTATAATATACATAAATATATTTTATGAATTACACCCTTCATCAATTACAAGTGTTCTTAACGGTTGCTCAAAAAGAAAGTATTACTAAAGCAGCAGATGAAATGCATTTATCTCAGCCAGCTGTATCAATTCAATTAAAAAATTTTCAAGACCAATTTGAGATTCCTCTTACTGAAGTGATCGGAAGGAAACTGTACATAACCGATTTTGGCAAAGAAATTGCATTGGCTGCTCAAAATATTTTGAATGAAGTAGCCGCCATTCAACATAAAACAATGGCCTTTAAGGGACAGCTTACTGGGCGGTTAAAATTATCGGTGGTATCAACAGGCAAATATGTAATGCCCTTTTTTTTAAGTGATTTTCTGCAAAAACATACAAGTGTTGAATTGATCATGGATGTAACCAATAAATCAAAAGTCATTGAATGCTTGGAAAAAAATGAAATTGACTTTGCATTGGTTTCGGTTTTACCAGAGCAAATTAAAATCGACAAAGTTGCCTTAATGCAGAATAAATTGTTTCTGGTGACAAATGCTGATATGAGGGTAAATAAAAAGGCCTATGATAAAAATATTTTTAGATCTATCCCGTTAATATATAGAGAAAATGGATCAGGAACCAGGGTGGTAATGGAGCGGTATATTCATCAAAATAAATTGCCAGTTCAAAAGAAAATGGAATTAACTACCAATGAAGCAGTAAAGCAAGCGGTAATAGCTGGCCTTGGTTGTTCAATCATGCCATTGATTGGTATAAAAAATGAATTGCAAAATAAAGACCTTCAAATTATTCCAGTTAAAGGGTTTCCTATTCAATCTACCTGGAATTTAATTTGGTTGAAGGATAAACATTTTTCTCCAGTTGCTGCAGCTTATCTAGATTATATCAGGAAAGAAAAATCGGCCATTATTTCCAAACATTTTCAATGGTTTGAACAGTATGTGTAATAACTTCAACCTTTCATTGAATTATAAGAATTTATCACTAAAATTGTTATCTAAATAAAATACAACCTAACATGAACGCTGCCATACAAGAAAGAGTGAATATCTGGGTAAATGGAAATTACGACTCGCAAACAAAAGCAATCATAGCTGATTTGCAAAAAGACAATCCCGATGAATTAGCGGATGCTTTTTACAGAAATTTAGAGTTTGGAACAGGTGGTTTACGTGGTTTAATGGGTGTAGGAACTAATCGAGTAAACAAATATACCATTGGAATGGCCACCCAAGGGTTTGCCAATTACCTTAAAAAGACATATGGTAGCGAAGAAATAAAAGTAGCCGTAGCGCATGATAGCAGAAACAATAGTCGATTCTTTGCTGAAACTACAGCAAATGTTTTTGCAGCAAATGGTATAAAAGTTTATTTGTTTGATGCTTTACGTCCTACACCAGAATTGAGTTTTGCTATACGATATTTAGGTTGTAAAGCGGGTGTGGTTTGCACAGCATCTCATAACCCTAAAGAATACAATGGGTACAAAGCGTATTGGAATGATGGCGGACAATTGGTTCCTCCGCATGATAAAAATGTAATTATTGAAGTAGAGGCAATTGATAGTGTTGATGCAGTAAAATGGACTGGTGGAGAATCGAATATCACCATTATGGGTAAAGAAATGGATGATGCTTATTTAACGATGGTTGCTGGCTTAAGTGTTTATCCAGACGTTATTGCAAAACAACATGATTTAAAAATTGTGTATACACCCATTCATGGCACTGGTATCACTTTGGTTCCTCAGATGTTAACTCGTTTTGGGTTTACCAATGTAACAATCGTTGAAGAACAAGCAACACCAGATGGTAATTTTCCTACAGTTGCTTATCCAAATCCGGAAGAAAGTGAAACCATGAGTATTGGTTTGAAAAAAGCACAATCCATTAATGCAGATATTCTATTAGGTACAGATCCTGATGCAGATAGAGTTGGTATTGGTGTTAAAAATCACAAAGGTGAATGGGTGTTGATGAATGGCAATCAAACCGCAGTTTTGGCTTTTGCCTATATGATGGAAGCGAGAAAAGCTAAAGGGATTGCACAGCCCAATGACATGGTTGTTTCAACCATTGTAACTACCGAAATGATCAATGAAGTAGCCAAGCAAAACAATGTGGCCTGTTACAATGTGTTAACTGGGTTTAAATGGATTGCAGAAAAAATCAAAGAACTAGAAGGGAAAGAAAATTATGTAATAGGAGGGGAAGAAAGTTTTGGATTAATGATTGGTGATCAAATTAGAGATAAGGATGCTGTTAGTGCTGTTGGATTAATGTGTGAGATGGCTGCTTATGAAAAGAATAATGGAAAAAGTTTATTCGATAAAATGATCGAATTGTATTTGCAGTATGGTTTTTATTATGAAACCTTAATTAGCGTTACTAAAAAAGGAATGAATGGGCAGAAAGAAATTGCTGATATGATGGATGGATACAGAACCAATCCACCATCCACTATTAATGATTCTGCGGTTATTACTTTATTAGATTATCAATTACAAACCGGTAAGAATTTACAAACTGGAGAAACCTGGCCTATAAGTTTGCCAAAGAGTAATGTATTGCAGTTTATTACTGCTGATGGAAGTAAGATTTCTGCTCGTCCTTCTGGCACCGAACCGAAAATAAAATTCTATTTCAGTGTAAAAACCACGCTGAATTCAAAAGCTGAATTTGATGCAAAACAACTCGAATTGGAAAACAGAATTAAAGGGATCATAAAAAGTATGCAATTAGATTAACTATATTCGCGCCATGTCGCCCAATAGAGATTACAAAGATGATTTTCAACATAAAGGCATGCGCCGTAAGTTGATAGAAGTATTAAGAGAAAAGGGTATTACCGATGAAGGGGTATTGGATGCTATGAATAAGATACCTCGTCATTTCTTTTTAGATTCTGCATTTGATAAAATTGCATATGAGAATAGGGCTTTCCCTATTGCAGCGGATCAAACCATTTCTCATCCTTATACAGTGGCGTATCAAACTCAATTATTGCAAGTTAAAAAAGGGGAGAAGGTTTTAGAAATTGGCACTGGCAGTATTTATCAAACAACCATTCTTGCAGAATTAGGAGCCCAATTTGTGTTTACTATTGAACGCCAAAAGAAATTATACGAAGAACAAAAACTATTTTATTTTTTCCGCAATCAATATCCTAATATTAAATTCTTTTATGGAGACGGATTTCAAGGTTTGCCTACTTATGGGCCCTTTGATAAAATTATAATTACTGCTGCTGCCCCATTTATTCCACCAAAATTAATCGAACAATTAAAGCCTGGCGGAATCATGGTCATTCCTGTAGATGAAGGGGAGGCTCAACGAATGTTAAGATTAAGTAAGTTGGAGGATGGTTCTGTTAAAGAAGAAACATTTGAAGAATTTTCTTTTGTGCCAATGCTCACTGGAAAAAATCAATAAAAAAACGGAGTAGTTTTTAACTACCCCGTTTACTATTTTACATAATAACCAATAACTGTTATCGTTATTGCTGCATCATATCCATTCCACCACCTTGATCGGCTTTAGTATTCTTTCTTTTGAATAAGCTTGCATCAAATTTACCAAAACGGTAACTGAAGTTCAAACGCAATACTTGAGGATCTCTTCTACGTTGACTGGTTTGATTGAAGAATGAACTTTCTGAATAAGATTGAAACAATTGGGTTCTGAAAACATCATTCATGCTTAAAGTAAGGTTTCCAGTTCTGCCGTTCTTCCAGGTAAAATCTTTTCTAATAGCTAGGTCAACGCCGTATCTTGGTAAATTATATCCTTGAGCTCCAGATTGTGGACCACCTCCAAACATCATACCACCACCGCCACCAAATCCACCACCACGGCCACCACCACCAGAACTTTGTGGCAATACTGTTTGACCTTGATAATCTCCACTCAATTGAATAGATAATCCTTTTGATACTTTAAATGTATTGTTGAACTTGGTGAAAAAGCTCCATTGTTGTTGTACTAAGTCAGGTTGCCCTGGTACTGAAGCATTGATTTTAGAATTAAACAAATTGAAGTTAACAGTGATTTCCCACCACTTGGTAAGAGATGTTTTCTCCGTTAATTCTAATCCAAAACTAGTGGCGCTATTTGCGTTAATATAGGTGCTGAAGAAAGCGCTATCAGTTGGGACCAATGCGTTTTTATCGCGATACACATAGCGTGTAATTAAATCTGTAGAATATTTAAAGAAGACAGTGGCTAATAAATTTGAACCTTTCTTGTATGCATTGTTCCAAGACATTTCAAATGAATTGGTAAATTCAGGCCTTAATGCAGCATTACCTAAACTGATATTTTGCGGATCGGTATAATCAGGGAAAGGCATCAACTGGAAGAAATTCGGTCTGTTAATTCTTCTAGAATAGTTAATTTGATAATCTACTTTATCGTTCAATTTGTAAGTAAGGAATGCACTTGGAAATAAACTCAATGGATAGGTTACTTTAAAGTTGGCAGAGTCTGCACCTTTAGAATTGATCAATGTTCCAGTGTAATTAGAACTCTCTGCTCTTAATCCCAATTGGTAGCTCCATTTTTTCACTTTAAAGCTATAGGTAGTATAAGCGGCATAAACCTGATCGTTGTACTTATATCTACTGCTGATTGAAGGAACCAATACATATGTTCCTAAAGTAGGGAAAAAACGATATTGATCTAAAATATTGGAGAAATCTCTGATGGCTGCTCTAGCGCCAGCTTCAAATTTTGAATCGTCTGTTAATGGGTTCTCGTAATCAACCTGAATAGTATTATTGGTGCTATTGCCACCTCCAAGGCCTCTTTGAATGATCGGCAATCCAACTTGAATATTACTTAAATTATAAGTATAGTTATTGATGTCCGAATTATTGTTATTCTTACTGCTATTGTAATTATAATCAGAAGAAATACTATGGCCACTCTTGGCAAAATTGTGTTTATAACTTAATTGTGTTCCCCAGTTTTTAAAATTGGAAATACTGTTTGTTCCAATATTTGTATACGATTTTGGAACTTTATTGATGGTCGAATCTACACGTTGAAATTGATCATTATCAAATTCTCCATTCACATAATTTCCTGACAATGAAATGGTATTTCTATTGTCAACAAAATAATCTATACCGGCTCTAGCAAAGGCAAAATATCCGGTATTGGTAGAATTGGTAACGTTATAAACATTACTAGGAGGAGTTACTATATTATTACGATCTGTAATTCCTTCAGAAATAGATTTACGCTGATTATAATTGCCGCTTCCGGTAAAGTTGATTTTATTTTGACGCAAATTAATATCCGCTCCTAAATTTGGCATACCTCGTGAATCAATACCAGCTCTTATTCCGCCATTATAACCAGATTTTTTGTTTTTCTTTAAAACGATATTTAATATACCCGCATTACCCCCAGACGCATCATATTTTGCAGAAGGGTTTGTAATCAATTCAACTTTATCAATAATGTCTGAAGGAATTTGATCCAATGTAATAGTGGTTGGTCTGCCATCTATAAAAATAGTTGGTGCTGCATTCCTTAAAGTTACATTTCCATCGATATCAACATTTAGAGCTGGAATATTTCTCATTAATTCTGTAGCTGTTTGTCCAGATCCCATCAAGTTTTTATCTACATTAAAAATCTTTCGATCAATTCCGAGTTCAAATTGAGGTTTGCTTGAAGAAGTAACAGTTACATTACCTAAATTGGTTGCATCTTCTTCCAGTTTAATATTCCCTAAATCTTTATCAGCCTGACCCAACATTTTTTGAAAATCCATTGGAGCGCCGGCCTGAGGAAATTTGATGCCAAAGCTAATTTGTTGTTCTAGGTTTTTATACCCAATTGCACTCATGCTTAATTTGAAATTACCAAATAAGGAAAGACCTTCGAAAGTAAAATCACCATTAGATTTGGTAATTATAGTTCCTAAAATGGCTTCTTTCATTTTTTTAGTAGCCGTATCAAACTTGTTTCCCTTTAATTGAACAGTTACACCTTCGACTCCTTTATTTGTCTTCGAATCTGCAATTTTTCCATAAAAATGACCAATATTGGTATTCTGGCTTCCACCTGCCGCTCCACCTGGGCGTCCTCCCATACCAGGAAACTGCGCTGTTGCAGTTAAACATACCATAAACATACTTACTAGAATCAAAAAATTACGCATAATAAACTTTGTTAATAGATGCAAAATTGCATCAGGAATTGGATGAATGTCATTTGCATTACACAAACGGTAATAAGACAGATTTGAATGGATAAAGTTTGAATGAATTTGTATTGCTTGCTGATTTTAATTCGGTGACTACGCTAAAAGGGTCAATAGAACTTGTAAAAGACCGATTAAAAACCCTAAAACACCACCTATTATCTCAACAAAACGGAATTCTTTAGCCATAATATCGTTCAAAATTTGTTCCAGCTTATCTGATGAGAAACCAGCTACTTTTTGCGTTACAATTTTCTCCAGATCAAGGTCTTCCTGTAGGTTATTCATGTAATTTTTCATAATAACAGGGAAAAGTTCCGTTAATTCAGTAATAAAGACCTCTTTAAGCTGATTGATGGTTTTATCACCAATAAACATGCTGATAACTGGCATTTGCTCTGTCAATTTAACTCGTAAAAAATGGTCAATATGCGCTTCTACAAAGGGCATCAACTTGCCGATATTGGCCGGATTGCTGATTTTCTCTTCAATGTCCTTAAATGACAACAATTCGTTGCTAACCAATTTGCCCAATTTCTCTGCAAATTGTTTTTGTCTTTTGGGGAAAATTCCATGGAAAGTGATTCCTAAGATCTTTTTTGGCTCTTTTGGGTGAAAAAGCATTTTAATGGCAATCCAATTGGTAAACCAGCCAATAAAAGCCGAAATAAAGGGTATTAGGTAGATTAAATTCATGTAATAAATTTAAAAAACCTATAAAACACGAGTCTTATAGGTTTTATGATGGGAGAACGAGGGGTCTCGAACCCCCGGCCTTCAGTGCCACAAACTGACGCTCTAACCAACTGAGCTACGCCCTCCGTTTTAGTGGGGTGCGAAAATAGTATATTTTCTTTAAAAAACAATCCTTCCAAAGCTTTGTTAATTGAATTGATTTATTATAATGTAAATTCATTTTAAGTTATTTTTGAGCAGATCATGCAAAAATTGAAGCATTTTATGAAGACAAGAAAAGGATTAATACTAATGGCCATCGTATTATTTGGTGGTCTGTTTTTTGCTTTTAGAACCATTGGCCATAAAGAAACCAATAATTTAGTTACGCTTCAACAGCGATTGCTTAATGCTGTTGGTGCATTATTAGAACAAGAACATTATAGCCCTAAGCCAATCAATGATGCTTTTTCTAAACAGGTGTTTACTGCATATTTAGATCAATTAGACGGAGATAAGTCTTTGTTTTTACAATCAGATATTGCTGAATTAAAAAAATATGAATCCACAATTGATGATGAAATTCATGGAGCAACTATTCAGTTTCAACCAGCGGTTAGTGCCATTTATGAAAAAAGGGTCAATGAAGCGATTCAATTATACAAAGATATTTTATCGAAGCCATTTGATTTTAATGTAGATGAAACAATTCAAATGGATGGAGAGAAATTAGGATTTTCATTAAATGAGGCAGATAGAAAAGATCGATGGAGAAAAAAAATTAAATATTATACATTAGAACGTTACATCGATTTAGTTGATGAGCGCGAAAAAAATAAAGGGAAAGAAGGATACATTTCAAAACCAGATGATAGTTTAGAAGTAGAAGCTAGAACTAAAGTGATGAAATCCATTGAAAGAAGTTTCAACAGAATAAAAACTTCATACACTGAAGAGCAACGCTTCAATGCATTTGTAAATGTGGTTACTAATTTAATGGATCCACATACAGATTATTTTCCTCCAGTAGAAAAACGTGGTTTCGACGAGAAGATGAGTAATCAGTTTTATGGGATTGGAGCTCAATTGCAACAAGATGATAATGGAATTAAAATTGCAAGTGTTGTTAATGGTTGGCCTGCTTCAAAATCAGGGAAGATTGTTGTTGGGGACCTGATTATCAAAGTTGCCCAAGGTAGTGCAGAACCAGTAGATGTTACTGGATATGAAGTGACTGACGCAGTTAAATTAATCAGAGGAAATAAAGATACTGAAGTAAGGCTTACTATAAAAAAACAAGATGGAACAATTATTACAGTAGCAATGATTCGTGAAAAAATTGAACAGGACGAAGGCCTGGCAAGAAGCGCAATTGTTCAAAATGGAAAAGATAAGATTGGGTATATTTCTTTGCCAGATTTCTATGCCAATTTTGAAGATAAAAATGGTTACCGTTGTTCTGATGATGTGGCCAAAGAAGTAACCAAATTAAAAGCAGAAAATGTAAAAGGTATTGTAATAGATCTAAGAAATAATGGGGGAGGCTCTTTAGTTGAAGTGGTTAAAATGGTTGGTTTATTTATTAAAAGTGGAACAGTTGTTCAAGTAAAAGAAAGAGGTGGTAATGTAGACAATTTTACATGGAGAGATAATGATGAATCTGTTTTGTATGATGGACCTCTTACGGTTTTAGTAAATGAATTAAGTGCTTCAGCGAGTGAAATATTTGCAGCAGCTATTCAGGATTATAAAAGAGGAATAATCATAGGAAGTACTTCTACCTATGGGAAAGGAACTGTTCAAAGACCTATACCTTTTGGTAAGCCAATTGATATGTATAGTGGAAGAACAGAGTACGGTGCAGTTGCGCTTACTTTTCAAAAATTTTATAGAGTAAACGGTGGATCTACTCAACTCAATGGAGTTGTGCCTGATGTGATCATACCAGATTCATATGAATACTTAAAATTGCGCGAAAAAGACAATCCAAATGCATTACCATGGGATGCAATTGCTAAAACAAACTATCAGCCTTGGACAAGCACAGTTTCAACAGATTTATCGGTAATCAGTAAGCAAATGCAACAAAAAATTCAGGCAGATCCAAATTTAAATTTGTTGCAAGAAAATTTGAAGTGGTTGTCGAAAAACAATGAAAGTGCTGTTAATCTAAAATTGGATAAGTATAAGGATCAACAAAAGCAGATTGTTACAACAGTTAATCAAAACAGCAGTTTATTAAAACTCAAAGATGATTTAACCGTAGTAGCGTTGGAAGCTGATAAGGATAAATTTTATAATAATCCAGATAAAGTTAAAGGCTTGCGCTACCAGGAATGGCTAAAGTTTTTAAAAACGGATATGTATATTGATGCCAGTGTAAAAGTGATAGGAGAAATTGCCAAGTCGCAAACATCTGTTGTTAAAAATTAATTAGATTGCCTGAAGAACATAATTAGTATTACTTGCTGATGGATAAGATTCTTGAAAAAAAATGGTATGCGCTGTATACCAAACCACGTTGGGAGAAAAAGATTGATGCCCGTTTGTTAAAGAAAGGGATTGATAGCTGGTGCCCACTCCAAAAAGTAGAAAGGCAATGGAGTGATCGTAAAAAAGTGGTTGAAGATCCTTTGTTTAAATCTTATGTATTTGTAAGAATAGATACTTCTGAGAGGAGCAATGTATTAATGACAGATGGCGTTTTAAACTTCGTTTATTATTTGGGTAAGCCTGCAATCATCAAAGATGAAGAAGTGAATAGTATAAAAATGTATCTGGCAGAAAAAGATGCGCGAATTACTGTGATTTCAGAAGAAGGCTTTACTCCAGGTGAAAAAGTAAGAGTCAACTTTGGTGTATTTATGGATAAGGAAGGAACTGTATTGCGTGGCGGTAAGAAAAAAGTGTATGTACAATTACAAAGTTTAGGGCAAGTTATGGTAGTTGAGTTTCCGGCGGAAAGTTTGTCTCCCACTTTATTATAAACAATCATGTTCAATTCTTTTTTTCGTTCTTCTCGAATTGAAAGAGATCTTTCTTTCCTTGGTGTTGATATGCATTCGCATCTCTTACCAGGCTTAGATGATGGGGCTGCAACCATTGAAGAGTCTTTGCATTATTTCGGGTTAATGAAAGAATGGGGGTATCGAAAATGCATTCTAACTCCACATATTTTTAATGGAGTTCACAATAATACTCCTTCCACCATACTGCCAGTTCTGGAAAGAATGAAGCAAGAATTAGTCTTAGCTGATGTTGGTATTGAAATAGAAGCGGCTGCAGAATATATGGTAGATGAACATTTCATGGAATTGCTTTCTGCAGACCAACCATTACTAACAATCGGAAAAAACAATGTATTGATCGAAATGTCCTATGCGGCACCATCTCCATTTATTGAGCGGGCTATTTTTGAGTTAAATATCAAAGGGTATAAGCCAATATTGGCTCATCCTGAACGCTATGGCTATTACTATGATAATTTTGCTCAATATGAGCGATTATTAGAAATGGGATGCATTTTTCAGTGTAATCTGCTTTCTTTAAGTGGGTACTACGGGTTGCATGTAAAAAAAGTGGCATTGAAATTAATCAAAGGCAATTTCTTTAAACTAATCGGCACCGATTTGCATCATCATAATCATGTAGATGCAATCAAAGCATTTACTATTACTAAAGAATTTTATGATCTTGCCAATCAGATTTCAATTATAAATAATACTTTATAATTTCCAATCTACTAATTGATTGGCCCATTCTGCTCGGTATGGGGTAGAAACGCGGATATAATTATCCGTATAGCCTTCCATCATTCCATCTTTATCAAAGGCTTCAAATAATACTTTTCTTGTTTGACCCTGGTGTAAATTGGTAAAATACTGCAATTTCATAAATGATAAATTGCGCAATTGTTTATTTCTTTCGTGGCGAATGGAGATAGGCACAATTGGTTTAAATTCTACTGCTTTGGTATTATCCCTTTCCGAATATGTAAATACATGCAAATAGGATACATCCAATGAATGTAAAAATTCGAATGTTTCTGTAAAATGAACTTCTGTTTCTCCCGGAAAACCTACAATGACGTCTACTCCAATTGATGCATGTGGCATTAAGGTTTTGATGAGCTGAACTCTTTCGGCATACAATTCACGTTTATATCTTCTGCGCATTAATCCCAAAATTTCGTTTGAACCACTTTGTAATGGGATATGAAAATGAGGCATGAAATGATTGCTATTGGCTACATGTTCAATCAATTCATTGGTAAGTAAATTGGGTTCTATAGAAGAAATTCTGTATCGATCTATTCCTTTTAATTGGTCCAATGCTTTTACCAAATCAGTGAAATTAGACTCATGTGCTAAGTCTCCATTAGGCCCTTTGCCAAAATCTCCCAAATTGACTCCGGTAAGCACTATTTCTTTCACCCCTTCCTCTGCTAATGTTTTTGCATGCTTCAATACATTTTCTATGGAATCGCTTCTACTTTTACCTCTTGCCATCGGAATGGTACAAAAGGAACAATTGTAGTCACAACCATCCTGCACTTTCAGAAATGTTCGAGTTCTGTCATTTTGCGAAAAAGAAGCATTGAATCCGGTCACTTCTTCAATATCGCAACTGCAAATTTTTGCTACATCAGTGGATTTAGTTAGTTCACTGATATGTTGGACTATGTTGAATTTTTCAGCAGCACCTAGCACTAAATCTACTCCTGGGATAGCTGAAATCTCTTTTGGTTTTAATTGAGCATAACATCCAGTAATCACTACAAAGCTTTCTGGAGATTTTCTTTGTATTCTTCTTACTAATTGCCTGCATTCCTTATCGGCATTGTCGGTTACAGAACAGGTATTGATCACATATACATCTGCCAAATCAGTAAAATCTCTTTTTTCAAATCCTTCTTTTTCCAACATTCTGGAAATAGTAGAAGTTTCTGAAAAATTGAGTTTACATCCTAATGTATGAAAAGCGACTGTCTGTTTATTGCCCATCGGGCGGCAAAGGTAATAAAAATCAGTTATTCGTTATTTGTTATTGGTTATTGGGGTAATGGTTATTGGTTGTGGAGAATCTGTAAAAACTTTCTTAAATCTCCCCAAATAGCCCCTTCTTTTTCAATTTTTACGTATAATAAACTATGTTTGCCCGTCTTAAAAACCAAAGCGAATATGCAATTCAAAAAGATCAATAACATTACGGGTTGGCTTGTTTTTTTAATAGCTAGTACTGTATATATTTTAACTGCCGAGTCGGGTGGAAGTTTCTGGGATTGTGGAGAGTTTGTAAGTAGCTGTTTTAAGTTACAAATACCGCATCCGCCAGGAGCTCCTTTATTTGTTATCCTGGGAAGGGTATTTATCATTTTATTTGGAGATAATCCATTGAATGCTGCAAAAGCAGTAAATATTATGAGCGCTTTGGCCAGCTCATTCACCATTTTATTCTTGTTTTGGACAATTACCCATTTTGCACGCAGGTTGGTGGATGTAAAAACTACTGAATCTTTAAATGCTTATCAATTATGGAGCATTATGGGTGCTGGAGTGGTAGGAGCTTTGGCTTATACATTTAGTGACTCTTTTTGGTACAGTGCAGTAGAGGGTGAAGTATATGCTTTGTCTAGTTTTTTTACAGCAATTGTATTTTGGGCTATTCTTAAATGGGAGCACGCTGCAGATGAACCCGGTGCCGATCGTTGGATCGTTTTCATATTCTTTATGATGGGATTATCTATCGGTGTTCACTTATTAAATCTATTGACCATTCCTGCAATTGTAATGGTGTATTATTTCAGAAGGAGAGATACATTCAATTATACATTGATTCGTAGTTGGTTTATTAAGTTAGCAGTTGTTGGTGGAATACTGGCTTTTGTTGGATCACTCATCATGGCAAGTGCAGATGCAACTGATAATGTGCCGATGGATGGTACAATGAGTGGCTTAGTCATTTTAGGAACTATTATTGCAGTTGGTTTATTATTCTTGATTGAAAAATGGAAACCAACTCAAAAAAATTATGCAGGTGGTATTTATATATTTTTTCTTTTAGGCTGCATGATTACCGGATTGATCCAAGTTGGTATCATTCAATATTCTGTAAAGATGGCGGGTAATTTCGATCGTTGGTTTGTAAACGGAGCTGGGTTGCCATTCTTTTCTGGGTTTGCATTTTTCTTTGTTTTAATTGGAGGTCTACTTTGGTATGGTCTTAAAATTGCTGCAAAGAAAGCTTGGCCTTATTTAACATTGTCTATATGGTGTATTACATTCATGTTTATAGGATATAGTACTTATTTAACTACCATGATCCGCAGTAGTGCAAATCCATCAGTTGATATGTACAATGTAGATAATCCAATGAGTTTAGTAGGTTATTTGGGTCGTGAACAGTATGGTGATTTCCCGCTTTTATACGGACAGAAATTTACTGCTAATCCTGTTGATTTAAAGAGTACAGGAATGAAGTACCAAAAATCAAAGGATAAATACATTGAGCAAGGACAGGATAAGAAATATGTATATGCTCCTGAAGATAAAATGGTTTTCCCACGTGTTTGGGATGCCAGTGACGATCAATACCATGCATATTATTATGCCCAGTTTTTAAATATTCCTAAATTAAAAGATGGGGGGTATGATCGTTCTCCTAATCAAGTAGACAATATAAAGTTTTTTGTGGGGTATCAAATTTCTTGGATGTACCTGCGCTATTTTATGTGGAACTTTTCTGGCAAACAAAATGATTTACAAGGAGTGTATAATGGAAATGTAAGAGATGGTAATTGGATTACTGGGATTTCTTTTATTGATAATATTATTTTAGGAGATCAATCTGCATTACCTGACTCCATTAAAAATAATAAAGCCAACAATAAACTATTTGCATTGCCATTGATCTTAGGATTGATCGGATTGTTCTATCAATTCAAAAGGAAAGGAGACGATGCGTTGACTAATTTTTTAATGTTCTTCATGACTGGTTTCGCCATTGTGATTTATTTGAATCAAGCAGGTAATCAACCACGTGAACGAGATTATGCATACGTAGGAAGTTTTTATGCATTCGCAGTGTGGATCGGCTTAGGTGTTTTAGGCGTTGCATCTTTATTACAAAGAAAATTAAAGCCAGGGTTGGCTGCTAGTGTTTCAACTATTGTATGCCTATTGGCTGTTCCTGCAATCATGGCTCAGCAAGAATGGAATGATCATGATAGAAGTAATAAAGTCTTATCAAGAGATTTAGCAAAAGACTATTTAGAAAGTTGTGCGCCCAATGCCATTCTATTTACATTTGGTGATAACGACACCTATCCGTTATGGTATGCTCAGGAAGTAGAAGGGATACGTCCGGATATTAGAGTGATCAACTATAGTTTATTAGGTATTGATTGGTATATCAATGAACTCCGTTATAAGGTTAATCAAAGTGGACCAATTGATGTTATTTGGACTGCTGAACAAATTGAAGGCGGAAAACGCGATTATGCATTGTACCGTCCTAAGCCAGGTATTCCAGAAAATCAATATTATGATTTATACGATCTGATGAAAAACTATGTAGGTAGTGATGATCCTACTAAAATGGAAGATCGTGGTAATGGCGATGCTTTAAGTACTTTCCCGGTTCGCAAATTCGCAGTGCCTGTAAATAAAGCTGCTGTAATTGCCAATAAAACGGTTAACCCTTCAGATAGCGTGGTTAGTGAATTGCGTTTCGAATTGCCAAAGTCATCTTTGTTGAAGAATGATATGGCTGTTTTAAATATCATTGCTGCTGCTAAATGGAATAGACCAATCTATTTCACTAATTCAAGTGTTGATTTAGGCTTTGATCAATTTTTGCGCAGAGATGGGTTGAGTTTTCGTTTAGTACCAGTTGAAAACTCACGTGTAAATGCTGATTGGATGAAAGAAAAAGCACTCAATGTATTTGTTGGGGGAAATGCAGACAAGAAAGGGGTGTATTTCGATGAAGAGAATAGAAGACACTTAAATAGTATTAGGTCGGCATATGCAGATTTAGCTATTGATTTGGCTAATTCAGGAAGAAAAGAAGAAGCTCGTAAAGTATTGGAGAAAGTGGATAAGATGATGCTAGAAGAAAATATGCCATACGGTATGGTGAGTAGAGGAAATATGCATAATCGCAATTCTTTAATGTTCTTAGAGGCCTGTTATTTAGCTGACGATAAAGCCATGATTGAAAAAGTTTCCAATTCTGTTAAGAAAGACTTGCAACAACAAGTGAAGTATTACAATACTTTAACTGGTTTCAAAGCTGAAATGATGGAAGATGAGAAAAGAATGGCTGAAAGTTATATGGATGGAATGGAAAAAATGAAAACCATTTACAATCCTGCTATTCAAATTCCTGGTAAATTAATGGCGCCAAGAGATTCGATTAAATAGGGATATAGTTCAAGGGAAGATTTTCTAGACGAACATATAGCAAATACTGTTAAGAAAATTGGCTGATGAAGTGTAAACAATGAAAGCTGTTTGAGACCCAACTTGTTGGGGTGAGTTCTTTCATTGTAGCTGAATCAGCCAATTTTTAGGTATTTGGTGAAAGTGAGTCTGGGAAACTTCACTTGAACTATTCTCTTTTATATCTGTTACTAATTTAGCTAATTTACATTCATGATCGGTCATCGTTTTTTGCAATTCAACCCCAATGAAGAAGGGAAAACCAAATTTGAGCAAATGCTGGATATTTTCATGCAATTGCTTGGATACACCAATGGGGATGCATCCGAGGCTTTGAGCTGGATGAATGAGTTAGATAACAAGTATAAGTTTACCAACGACGAATATGGAATGGGGGATTTTATAGAAGACCTCAAACAAAATGGTTACATGAAAGAAAATGAGGCCGATGGCTCATTTAAAATAACCGGAAAATCTGAACAAACCATTCGAAAGAAAAGTCTAGAAGAAATATTCGGCAAACTCAAAAAATCTCGACAAGGCAATCATCAAACTTTCAAGCAAGGTCAAGGGGATGAAGTAAATCCGGATACCAGGCCATTTCAATTTGGTGACATGTTAGAACAAATTGATTTTACTGAAAGTATTCGCAATGCGCAAATTAATAGGGGAGTAGAAAGTTTCTCCATGCAAGAAGACGATTTGCAGATCAGAGAAAGTGATTTCAAAACACAGACCTCTACGGTGTTAATGATTGATATTTCTCATTCCATGATTTTGTACGGAGAAGATCGAATTACGCCTGCAAAAAAAGTAGCTATGGCATTGAGCGAATTGATCACTACTAAATATCCAAAAGATACCATCGATATTGTTGTTTTCGGGAATGATGCATGGAGTATTGAAATTAAAGACCTTCCCTATTTACAGGTAGGCCCATTCCATACCAATACGGTTGCAGGATTAGAATTGGCAATGGATATTTTAAGGAGAAGGAAAAACCCCAACAAACAAATTTTCATGATTACCGATGGTAAGCCTACCTGTTTAAAAATCGGTAAACAATATTATAAGAACAGCTTTGGCCTGGATAGAAAAGTAGTCAATCGATGCATTAATCTGGCGGCTCAATGTAAGAAGTTAAAGATACCGATCACTACTTTTATGATTGCTTCAGATCCCTATCTTCAAAAATTTGTTCAAGAATTTACAGAGATGAATAATGGTAAAGCATTCTTTGCCTCATTGGATAAATTGGGCGCATTTATTTTTAAAGACTTTGAAAGCGGTAAAAGAAAAACCGTTTTCTAATTGTATCAAAACAGTAACAAGAAAATGATGAAGATTAGTAAGATCATTACATTAGGACAATTAAAGAAATCAGGTTATCAATCCAAATCGGTTCATGAAGAAGTCAGGGATAATTTAATTAATACGATTCGAAATAAAGAAAACCCATTTGAAGGAATTCTGGGATATGAAGACACTGTAATACCAGATACAGAAAGGGCTTTGTTGAGTAGGCATAATATCTTATTCCTTGGCTTAAGAGGTCAGGCCAAAACAAGAATGGCTCGTCAAATGATCGATCTGTTGGATGAATATATTCCCATAATTGCTGGTAGTGAAGTCAATGACGACCCGCTTAATCCGATGAGTAAATTTGCTAAAGACCTTGTGGCAGAATTACAAGATGAAACCCCTATTCATTGGGTGCATAGAAAAGAACGCTATGGAGAAAAATTGGCTACTCCTGACGTGAGTGTTGCAGACTTGATTGGAGATATAGATCCAATCAAAGCAGCCAATCTAAAGCTCAGTTTTGCAGATGAAAAAGTGATCCATTACGGAATCATTCCAAGAAGTAATCGTGGCATTTTTGTGATCAATGAATTGCCCGATTTGCAAGCAAGAATACAAGTGGCTTTATTCAATATTCTACAAGAGGGTGATATACAAATTCGTGGATTTAAATTAAGGATGCCACTGGATATTTTATTTGTTTTTACAGCAAACCCCGAAGATTACACCAATCGAGGAAGTATTGTAACTCCTTTGAAAGATCGTATTCAAAGTCAGATTCTCACTCACTATCCGAAGGATATTGAAACTTCCTTGTCAATTACTGAACAAGAAGCCGATATTTTATCGGTTCAAAAAGATCGAGTGCTAGTAAGTGATTTGATCAAAAGAATCATTGAGCAAGTATCTTTCGAAGCAAGGTCCAATGAGTACGTTGATAAAAAAAGTGGGGTAAGTGCAAGATTAACCATTGCTGCTTTCGAAAACGCAGTAAGCAGTGCAGAAAGAAGAGCCATTATTCATGATGAGAAACAAACCCAGGTATGGGTAAGTGATCTATCTGGAATTATACCTGCAATTACTGGTAAAATTGAATTGGTGTATGAAGGTGAACAAGAAGGACCTTATCAAGTTGCGGTTAATTTATTGGATAAATCTATTCGAACTCAGTTTGCTGCTTATTTTCCTAATCCGGATACATTTAAAAAGAGGAGAAGCAGTGGTAAAAAATCAGCAGAAGAAAAAGAACCTGAAAATCCTTATAAAGTCATTACAAGATGGTTTGATGCAGGAAATCACCTTGATTTGCTGATGGATATGAAAGACGAATTAAGAACACAAACTTTATATAAAGTAGATGGACTATTTGGAGTGGTTAAAAAGTATTATCCTCAAGCCAATGACAAAGAAAACGCCTTATTGATGGAATTTGTTTTGCATGGGTTGTCTTCCTATTCATTGATCAGTAAAAAATCTTTAGACGGTAAAATTGTTTTCAAAGATTTAATGGGCAGTATAATGAATCTAGGGTCATTATCAGCAGGGGAGGATGATGAAGAAATCAACGAGGATGATTATCAATAAACCTATTTGATCGAATACATTTTTTTGCCTTCATTTAATTCGGCAACAATGTTTTTAGTAAATATTTTACTTTCTTTCGCAAGGTTTTCTGGATTGACCGCCTTTGATTTAATTGATAACAATAAATCTTGAGTAGCGGTTTCGTAGAGATTGCTTTCTAAATATACAGTCACTTTTTCAGTTGTATAACTAGAAGAGAATCTACCTCCAAATCCAAAACTAACGCCAGGATAAGCCCAATAGTTATTATAATAACTGCCAAAGCTTCCATAGGCCCCGCCGTACATTCCCATTGGGTTGTAGAAATTATCAGATGCCTGAACAAAAGTGGTTTCTTTCTTTACATCTTTTACCGCAACAGTAAAAATGGTTTCATAATTCAATTCCTTCACCTTATTAAGAATAGCTTCTGCTGGAAAATTCTTTCCAACATTCATTGGCCCTAGTGCATCAATACTTGTGGTAACTTTTAAGCCTCTAGCAATTGCAGCTTCTTTTAATGAAGATTCCAATTCGTTTCTAGCCTGAACGTTGGCTGTAAGCACCATAATAAAAACACTTTTTTTAGCCCCATATACAATCTTGTCTTTATTGCTCCAAACAGCAATAACAGTTTGTTTAGTAGAAGAGCAAGCTGCTATCAATAGGTAAAGACTCAATAATGAAAAAAACAATTTGATTGACTTCATGATGCTTAAATTAATTCTTTTAGTTTCTCTACAACGTAATCTATTTCGGCCTTGGTGTTGTTTTTAGAAAAAGAAAAACGTACAGTTATTTGATTGGGATTATTATTAATGGCTCTAATAACATGCGATCCTTGATCAGCGCCACTGGTGCAAGCACTGCCTCCACTTGCACAGATATTATTAATATCCATATTGAACAATATCATTTCACTCTTCTCTGTTTTCGGAAAACTCGCACTCAATACAGCATATAATGATGATCCCAATGGGTCTCCATTAAAGCTCACACCTTCAATTGCAGATTGCAATTGTTCCATCATGTATAATTTCAATCCTTTAATAAAAACGCTTTCTTTTTCGTATTCAGCTGTTGCTATTTCAAGAGCTTTTGCAAATCCAATAATTCCATATAAGTTTTCAGTGCCAGCACGCATATTTCTTTCCTGACTGCCGCCATGCACAAATGGAGTGATCTTAATGTTTTCGTTGATGTATAAAATCCCAACTCCTTTAGGTCCATGAAATTTATGACCAGCACCAGTAATAAAATGCACAGGAGTGTTTCTTAAATCAAAAGGAAAATGACCTACAGTTTGAACTGTGTCACTGTGAAAAATGGCATTGTATTTTTTACAAATCTCCCCAACTGTTTGAATATTGATCATATTGCCAATTTCATTATTGGCGTGCATGAGTGTAACCAAACATTTTTCCTTACTCTGAGCTAATAATTGTTCTAAGTCAATTAAATCTATATGCCCATTGGGTAACAATTTTACATAACTCAATTCGGCTTCTCCAGTATGGTTTAAATGTTCAATAGTGTGAGTGGTAGCATGGTGTTCAATAACAGAACTGATAATATGTTTGCAGCCTAAATCTCTTACCGCAGCTCGTATTGCAGTATTGCTACTTTCTGTTCCTCCGCTAGTAAAAAAAATCTCAGCTGGATGTGCATTCAATATTTTTGCAACAGATTTACGTGCGTTTTCAATGGCCATTCTGGTCTCTCTACCATAACTATAAATTGATGAAGGATTGCCAAAATGTGTAGTAAGATAAGGCATCATAGCGTTTAATACAGCAGGGTCCAACGCTGTAGTTGCTGCATTATCTAAATAAATTCTCTCCATGTTTGCAATTTACAATTTATAAGTCTATAAAGCCGCTTCCTGAATATCACCCATCAATCTTTTGGCAATGTTATCTGCTACTGTTTCGCTATTGCTTTCAGCATAAATACGAATGATTGGTTCGGTATTGCTGCTTCTCAAATGCACCCAGTCATTATCAAATTCAATTTTAAGACCATCATCGGTATTGATTGGGTTCTTTTTGTATTTTTCTTGAATACGCTTAAAGACTTTAGTCAGATCAACTCCTTTGGTTAATTCAATTTTATTTTTACTGATGATATAGTCTGGGTAACTGCTTCTCAGTTGTTTAATGGATTTGCCAGATTTGGCTAAATGGGTAAGAAATAAAGCAATGCCTATTAAAGCATCTCTTCCGTAATGTAAGTCTGGAACAATAATGCCACCATTTCCTTCCCCTCCAATAACTGCGTTAACCGATTTCATTTTAGTTACTACATTTACTTCACCTACAGCACTGGCAAAGTATTCCCCACCATATTTCAGCGTTACATCTTTCAATGCACGAGTGCTACTCATATTGCTCACCGTATTGCCTTTTCGGTTTTGTAAAATATAATCTGCAACTGCTACAAGAGTATATTCTTCTCCAAAAAGAGAGCCATCTTCACAAACAAAACAAAGTCTATCTACATCTGGATCTACTGCTATACCTAAGCTTGCTTTTTGTGCTTTCACTTCGTTACACAATTCTCTTAAGTTTTCTGGCAATGGCTCAGGATTATGAGCAAATTGTCCATCTACATTGCTATTTAAAACGGTAAAATTGGTAACCCCTAACACTTTTAATAATGCAGGGACAGCAATTGCGCCAGTGCTATTAATTGCATCGATTACTATTTTAAAATTCCCCTTTTTAATGGCTTCTATATCAACCAAAGGATACTGAACCACCGCTTGAATATGCTTGTCTAAGGATTTATGATCTTCTGAATAAGCCCCTAATTGATCAACAGTAACATAATCAAAAGCTTCATTTGCAGCAATAGCTAATAAAGCAGCGCCATCTGCGCCACTAATGAATTCCCCTTTATTATTCAATAATTTAAGGGCATTCCATTCTTTAGGGTTATGACTGGCTGTTAGAATAATTCCTCCAGCTGCATTTTCAAAAACCACGGCCATTTCTACGGTTGGTGTTGTGCTCAACCCTAAGTCAATTACATCTATCCCAAGGGCGATCAATGTATTTACAACCAAACCTTGAACCATTGCACCACTAATCCTTCCATCTCTGCCAATCACCACCTTCTTATTGGTATGTTGCTGCTGTTTAAGCCAGGTTCCATATGCAGAGGTAAATTTTACTATGTCTAAAGGACTTAATGTGTCTCCAGGTAAACCGCCAATTGTTCCACGAATGCCAGAAATGCTTTTAATTAATGCCATGTATTGCTTTTAAAATGCCTGCAAATATAATTCAAAAATATTTGTTGGAGCTTAGGTTGTATTTTTGTGTCGAAATAAACAATATGGCTGACAAAGCTTGGTACAAAGACTGGTTCAATTCTCCTTATTATCACCTATTATATCAACATAGAGATGAAGATGAAGCCAATCAATTCATTCAAACATTGATCAGTTATTTAAAGCCTCAAAAAGGCAGTTTGATGTTAGATGTGGCTTGTGGGAAGGGGAGGCACAGCATTGCCATGGCTGATATGGGATTTGAAGTAACTGGTATTGATTTATCCGCGGCTTCTATCACAGCTGCAAAATTACAAGAAACTGATCAATTACATTTTTATCAACATGATATGCGTTTGCCTTTCTGGGTGAATTATTACCAGTACGCATTTAATTTTTTTACCAGTTTTGGTTATTTTAAAACGAGAAGAGAGCATGATAATACCATCAGAACCATTGCTCAAAGTTTACAAAAAAATGGTTTGTTTGTAATCGATTATTTAAATGTTCATTTTGCAGAGCAACATGAAGAAAAAACATTTACCACTACTATAGAGGATGTTAATTTTCATATCACTAAATGGCAGGATGAAGCACATTTTTTTAAGCAAATTCAAATAACTGATTCCGAAAATAAAACACCCAGACATTTATATACAGAAAGAGTCGCTAAATTTTCGTTAGGCGATTTTAATGATATGCTAACCTATCAAGGTATGCAGATCGAAGAAGTATTTGGTAATTATCAATTGGGTAACTACGACATTAAAAACTCACCCAGATTGATCATTTTAGCGAGAAAAAAATAAATTATTGAGCGTTAAAACCAAGGAACCTGGTTAGTGATTCTGGTAGCTTAGGTAATTTCCTTCTTTCAATTAAATAAGTGCTCAAGCCCGATAGATCTTTGTAAACGTAATGCTTGTTTAAAGCACCTTCTAAATATCCTGCTCCAGAAGTATTGCCGGTTCCCACTCTCATGCCAATCATTCTTCTTACCATGATCAAATGCTTATGCCTCCAATTACTCATTAAATGATCTATTTCAATTAACGAATCGAGAATTTGATAAGAACTTTGAAATACAGGGAAATCTCTATACAACATTATAAATAAAGCTGCTCTCATGGCTTTTACACTGAAGCTACTTTTAAGTAAGTTCAATTCTTCGGGTTTAATTTCTTTTGATGCTATTTCAAAAAAAACAAAATCAAAATCCTGCAATTTGGGTATTTCCCTTTCAGATAGACCTGCTTTATATATTGCTCTATATTGTTTCCAGAATGGGTGTTCAATAGTAGTTTCGCTGGTTTCGTAATCCCAATATGTAGCATCAAAAAATGGCATACGTTCTAGCCAGTCATTAATCAATTGTTGTAAATTCTTTGAAGTTTCTGTTTGGTTAATGTCTTGAAAATCGGGTTGCGTAAATCCACCTTCATTGGTTCTTTTGTAATATTCTTTTTGATGTCGATTGTCTATCTGTAAACCTAATTTTGCTTCAATTAATCTAAACTGTTTGCTTTGAAATCCCGATGAAGGAGTGAGGAGGTTGCGAAAAGCTAAGAAATCCATCGGAGTCATTGTGTCTAATACATTCACTTGTTGATTAAGTAATTCTAAAATTTTGATGACTCTTCTTAATCGATGCCTAACCAAATTTAAATCTTCGGAATTATCATTGATGGATTCTTTTTGAAAAACACCCATTGTATAATCTAATTCAAACAATATCTGCTTGAACCATAATTCATATGCTTGATGAATTACAATAAAAAGCATTTCATCATGAGCAGGTTTATTTCCTGTTTCAAAACTCACAGGGTGTTGACTTTCTAAGATTTTGTCTAAATGCAGGTAACTGCCATAATACATGGGGCTCTTTTCCATATGCAATCCTTATACGGCAAATATAGGCGGATGAAAGGTAATTGATGCGGAATAATTTGCTATAATTTTAAATAGATAAAGATGCATATTTCTTTTAACTGTATTTTAAAATCAAATGAGATGAATAAGATATTCAAATTTGGATAAGATGTTGAAGGATACTCCATTCCAGTATTAAATGAAAGAGAGATCAGGGCGGCCGCAGGGGTCCTTTTTTTGGCCACATTTATTTCGTTGATGTTTATCATGTTTGAAAATAATTTTGTGCCAATTAAATATGTGATCTCACTCTTCTTTACAGATTTTCTAATCAGGGTTTTTATAAATCCTAAATATGCTCCAACATTAATTATTGGAAGATTAATAGTAAGCAGGCAAAATCCTGAATATGTTGGTGCTAAGCAGAAGTTATTTGCGTGGGTCATAGGAGTGATCCTATCAGGGACTATGCTCGTTTTTATGGTCATCGTTAATTCCTATAGTCCAATAACAGGAATAATTTGTTTGATATGCCTGATATTCTTATTCTTCGAAACTGCATTTGGAATTTGCTTAGGTTGTATCTTTTATAAAATCTTTTATAAAGAAAAAGCCCAATATTGCCCTGGTGAAATTTGTGATGTAAAGGCCAAACAGGAGATTCAAAAAACATCAGTTATTCAATTAATCATTGTTATAGCATTTATTGCTTTTGCAATTTTGATAGGCTATTTCTTCAATGATTTTTTCACTGTTAAGCCTTATGATCTTTTTGGTATATTTGGGAAATAAGTTACTCAATAAATATCAATTAATTGGTTATGAAAACTGTAGTTAGCTCTTTTTTATTAGGTTGCTTTTTTATTGCAAATATTGGAATAGTAACAGCTCAGAATAAAAAGCTATCCATTCCATCCTGGGCTTTGCAAGGAAATGTTTACGAAGTAAATACACGTCAATATACCAAAGAGGGTAGTTTTAATGCATTTGCAAAAAGCTTGGATCGGCTCAAAAAAATGGGAATTCAAACTTTGTGGTTTATGCCCATTAATCCAATCAGTAAAATTGAAAGAAAAGGAACATTGGGCAGCTATTATGCTGTTTCAAATTATACGGCTATTAATCCAGAATATGGAAATTTAAAGGATTGGAATAGTCTGGTAAAGGAAGCACATGAAAAAGGATTTAAAGTTATTATTGATTGGGTGCCAAATCATACAGGAGCAGACCATCCTTGGCTACAATCACATCCAGATTTTTATGTAAAAGATAGTGCTGGAAATGCAATCAGTCAGTTTGATTGGACAGATACCAGAAAGTTGAATTATCAAAATCCTGCTGTCAGCGATAGTATGATTGCTGCAATGATGTATTGGGTTAAAGAGTCTGGAATTGATGGCTTTAGATGTGATCAAGCACATTTGGTTGATAGTAATTTTTGGTACAAAGCTATACCTATATTAAAGTCCAATAAAAACCTTTTGATGATTGCTGAATCGGAAGATGCTTGGGTGCATAGGGCTGGCTTTGATATTAGCTATCCATGGAAAGCTTTTCATATTATGGTTGATATTGCCAATCAGTCTAAAAATGCATTAGCATTGGATTCAGTTCAACAGGTAATTGACAATAGTTTTACACCTGGTGCTTCATTATTGTATTTTACCAGTAATCACGATGAAAATAGTTGGAATAAAGCCGATTATGGAACAATGCCAGGAAAAATCCATGAACCATTTGCAGTGCTTACCCAAACATTGCCTAGAAGTATACCGATGATCTATGGAGGTCAGGAAGAACCCATTTTGAGACCAATTGCTTTCTTTGAAAAAGATCCGATGAATTTTGAGCAATTTCAACGAAGCAATTTCTATTCAAAATTGCTTCATCTAAGAATGAGTAATTCCGCATTAGCAGCTAATGTTCAAATGAAAAAATTAATTACCGATAATGATCGGACTATTTATGCTTTTTATCGTAAGAAAGGGAAACAGTTTGTTCTTGTAATGGTTAATCTAAGCGCAAAACAACAGTCATTTTTAATCAATCCAAAAGACGTTAAGGATATAAATCAGATAGGAGTTAGAGAGTTGTTGTCAGGCACTTCATTGCAATCTATTCCTGTCGGCCAATTGAATCTTGGCCCTTGGGAGAGTAAAGTATATTACTATTAAGATATAAAGAGTTACCTTTTGAGAATAACTTACTTAATAAGTGGATTTTATCGATTATTATACTGTGCTAGGCATTGATCAAAAAGCCACTGAATCTGATATTAAGGCAGCTTACAGAAAATTAGCTAGAAAATATCATCCAGATCTAAATCCGAATGATAAAGATGCACATAAAAAATTTCAGCAAATCAACGAAGCCAATGAAGTGCTAAGTGATCCGGAGAATCGGAAAAAATACGATGCTTACGGGAAGGACTGGAAGCATGCAGACCAGTTTGAACAACAAAAGAGCAACCAACAATCCAATCATTTTAATGAACAATCCTTTACGAATGATTCGGGAGCAGATTATTCTAATTTTTTTGAATCAATATTCGGTGGTGGCAAAAGTCAAAGACAATCTAAATTTAAGGGAAGGGACTATAATGCTGAATTACATCTCGATTTAATGGAAGCGCAGGAAACTCATCAACATACTTTAACAGTAAATGGGAAAAACATTCGGATAACAATACCTGCAGGAGTTGAAAACGGACAAACCATTAAGTTAAAGGAATATGGGGAACCTGGAGTGAATGGTGGCCCTGCTGGTGATCTTTTCATCACATTTGTAATTGCCTCAGATCCGGTGTTTAAGCGATCTGGCAATGATTTGTATGTTCAAGCAGAAGTAGACTTGTATACTGCTATTTTGGGCGGAGAAATGATGATTGATACTTTAAAAGGGAAAGTAAAACTCACTGTGAAGCCATCTACTCAAAGTGGATCAAAAATCAGATTAAAAGGAAAGGGCTTTCCAGTATATAAAAAAGAAGGAGCATTTGGGGATCTCTATGTTACTTATCAAATAAAAATACCTAGCAATATCTCAGATAAGCAAAAAGAACTATTTACACAATTAAGAGATCTTGAATAATCATTTTATGGAAACCAAATCAATAATGCCAGTGGCTGATTTTTGTTTGTTTCATCAAATTGAACTCTCATTCATACTGTCTTTGCATGAATCTGGCCTAATTAACATTATCATTAATGAGCAAACTGTATTTCTACCAGTTTCGGAAATTGGTAAAACAGAAAAATTGATTCGCCTATATCAAGAAATGGATATTAATGTTGAAGGAATAGAAGCAATTGTCTATCTCCTCGATAGAATCGAATCCCTTCAGCAACAAGTGGTGCAATTGCAAAATGAATTGAGTGTTTACGATAATTCAGCAATAGCCATCAATGATTAATAATTAGCTTATTTCACTATTTTTGCATTATGACCCGTCAACAATTAGTCGAACAGATCAACCTGAAGAAATCCTATCTATGCGTAGGGTTAGATACAGATATAGATAAATTACCAGCCCATTTAAAAGGTAAAAGCAATGGCGTAGTAGAATTTAATAAAGCCATTATTGATGCAACCAAAGCTCATTGTGTAAGCTATAAAATAAATACTGCTTTTTATGAACCACAAGGTTTAAAGGGTTGGGAAGCCATGCAAGAAACATTGGCTTATATTCCGAGCACCCATTTTACTATTGCTGATGCAAAGCGAGGCGACATAGGAAATACATCTGCACAATATGCAAAAACATTTTTTGAAGTATTGCCATTTGATTCAATTACGGTAGCTCCTTATATGGGAGAAGACAGTGTTCGACCTTTTTTAGAATACGATAATAAAGTAACGATTGTTTTGGGTTTAACTTCCAATGCAGGGAGCAATGATTTTCAGCAATTATTGGTTAGCCCATATAATGAATCATTAAGTATGGTTCCCCATATCACCCAGGGGAACACTGAAAAGCGATTGTATGAACATGTTTTAGAAAGGGTTTGTTCTTGGGGAACCATTGACAATTTAATGTTTGTTGTAGGCGCAACAAGGGCCAGTGATTTAGAAAATATCCGTTCCATCATTCCAGATCATTTTTTATTGGTTCCTGGAGTTGGTGCTCAAGGAGGAAGCTTAGAAGAGGTTTCGAAATTTGGGTTAAATAAAGATGCTGGCTTATTAGTTAATGCAAGTAGAGCAATCATTTTTGCTGGAGGAAATGAGGATTTTGCAAACCAGGCCCAAAAGATCGCTCAAAGTTATCACGAAGAGATGCAATCATATTTAGTCGATTTTAGAAACTAAATAATATAATCCCCAAACTTTAAAGTAATTCTCCCAACAATCCGTCTACCTTAGTATGAATCTGGCTCATGCAGTAGATATGGCAACGGAAAACAACCTAAATATTGGCAATACAGTTAAGGCTTATGGCACTAAACTTTTAGGTTTTATCCGTAAAAAGGTTAATTCTGACGAGGATGCAGAAGATATATTACAAGAAGTATGGTATCAGTTTATCAGGGTTTCTGGCTCTCAGCCTATCGAACAAGTAAGTGCATGGTTATACCGTGTTGCGAAAAATAAGATTGTTGATCAATACCGAAAAAAAGAACCTGAATTAGTTGACGAACTATTTGAAGATGAAGATTTTGAGGCAATCACTTTTTCATTAAGTCATTTATTATTCGCCAAAGACAATGATCCTGCAACAAAAGATATGGTGAAATTATTTTGGGAAGAAATGTTTTTAGCGCTCGATGAACTTCCTGAAAATCAAAAACAAGTATTTATAGGCAATGAGTTGGAGGATCTTACATTGCAAGAAATTGCTAATCAGACTGGTGAAAATTTAAAAACCATCATAAGTAGAAAACGTTATGCAGTGATGCATTTGCAAAAAAAGTTATCTTTTTTTTATCACGAATTCATAAATCAATAAAACAATTAATACAATGGAACAATCATTTAAGCAAAGAATGCGCCCTTTTAGGTTTTTATTTTTTATAGTAGTCGCACCATTGGCTATCTTTCTTTTTGGAACACTCGTAATGTATTTATGGAATACATTATTGCCCCAGCTTTTTCATTTGCCGGTAATTAGTTTTTGGCAAGCAATTGGATTGTTTGCATTGTCAAGAATTCTGTTTGGTGGTTTTGGGTCTGGCGGTGGAGGAAGAAATAAAAGCCGCGGATTTTCTAAAGAATGGAAGGAAAAGTGCATGAATATGACCGAAGAAGAAAAGTTGGAAATGAAGGAAAAGTGGAGAAGTCGTTTTTCTATGGGTAAGTAAAACCAAGAGCAGGCTCGATGTAATAATGATATTGCCGAATATTGCAAACTTTAGTAAGAATCGTGTAACAATTGGATGAATCGATTGAATGAATTTTGTGTTTATGAAAAAATTCATTTTAATTCAATCGATGTTTTTTACCAGCGTTTTTTTAATGATTAATAGTTGCGAAACGATTAAGAATACCAGTAATAAAAATAAAGGAATTGCTGTTGGTGCCACCAGTGGAGCAGTGATAGGAGGAGTTCTGGGAAATAATGTAGGAAATAAAAACAATACTGCATTGGGGGCAATACTCGGAGCAGCAATTGGAGGAGTTGCAGGTGGACTTATCGGTAACAACATGGATAAACAGGCAGAAAAAATAAAGGCTGAAATTCCTGATGCAAATGTTCAAAGAGTAGGTGAGGGAATTGCAGTTTCATTTGATGACAAGAACCCAGATGGTTCTAAAGCTGGTTTGTTTTTTGCAAACAATCAATACAATATCAGTTCAAATGCCCAGCTGACTGTAGAAAACTTTAAAAAAATATTTGCTGATTATCCCGATACCGATATATTAATTGAAGGTCATACTGATAATGTTGGTTCAGAGTCTTCTAATATGGTATTATCTGAAAGAAGAGCAAATGCCGTAAGTAATGCATTGAAAAACGAAGGTGTTGCATCTTCTCGCATTACAACTAAATGGTACGGAGAGTCTCAGCCAATCGCAGAAAATAACAGTTCAGAAAATAAATCATTGAATAGAAGGGTTAATATTGTAATTACTGCAAATGAAAAAATGAAAGCAGATGCAAAAAAGACTGCCCAGTAAAAATATAATTTTAAAGATTGATGATAGTTGCTGTTAGTTTTTCAGCCCACCTTAAATGGGTAGCCCCCGAATAGTGCAAAAGGTCTTTTGCCACTGCCTTAAGATTATTTTTTTCTGCTCTTGTTTCGTCCGTTATATTAATAAAATGGGTTTTTGCTTTAATCGCAGCATTAGCGCAGACTTTATTAAAACTGTCAATTTCTTTACTGATCTGCAATTGATCTTTGTCTTTGGCGAATGGAGTGAAGCCCCAGTCTGGAATCGATAATACTATTACTCGATCTGGCTTATTTGCTGCTAGATGTATCGCTTTATGTAATAGAAATTCAAAATCTGTCTCAAAATCGGAAAGGGTTAATCCTCTATATTGATTATTGACTCCAATCAATAAACTTACGTAATCGTATTGCTCATTTAATTTGGTATGCAATAAATGCTCAGCCAATTCAGCACTTGTCCAACCCGTTTTGGCTATAATTTCAGGCGCGTAAAAATGTTGTTTAGCATTTCTAAGTAATTGAACTGTTTGGTAAGGAAAACTTTCATGCAATGGTACCGATTCGCCGATTGTATATGAATCTCCTAATGCCAAATAACTATTATGATGTACCATATTAAAAATTGTCTTTTATAATTTCATAAAACCGAAATACGTCTTCAAAGCTGCAATATAAAGGGGCAGGGGCTACTCTAATTACACCAGGTTCTCTAAAATCAACGATCACTCCGCTTTCAATCAATTTTGTATGTATTGCTTTTCCTTCTTTTTTGAAATACAATGATAATTGAGCTCCTCTTTCTGATGGATTTATTGGGGTGATTATTTCGAAAGAAATATTGGTTAATTGGTTAAGTAAATATTCTAAGTATCCTGTTAGCGCAATACTTTTTTTACGAATTGCTTCGATGCCAATTTCATCAAACAATGTCAATGAAGCATTTAATCCGGCTGTATTAAATACTTGAGATGTGCTGAGGTTCCATCCACTTGCATTGGCCTTTGGGATAAACCCTTTTTCCATCTTAAATCTTTCTTTTTCTTCATTTCCCCACCATCCTGCTAAACGAGGAGTATCAATATTGCTCGCATGTTTTTCATGAACAAATGCGCCCCCTACAGCCCCTGGGCCAGCATTTAAATATTTATAACTACACCAAACTGCAAAATCTACTTTCCAGTCATGTAATTGCAAAGGAATATTGCCAACCACATGTGCCAAATCAAAACCTGCAATTGCTCCAACGGCTTGTGTTTTTGCTGTAATAGCAGCTATATCAAAAAACTGACCAGTATAATAGTTGATTCCACCAAACATAACTAATGCTAAAGAATCTCCTGCAACTTCAATTGCATCGAGTATGTCTTGAGTGTGTAGGATTTTTTCGCCTTCTTTCGGTGTAATTTCTATAATAGCTTCTGATGGATTTAATCCAAAATGCTTCACCAAAGTTTCTACAGCATATTGATCGGAAGGGAAAGCACCAGCTTCCATCATTATTTTAAAACGAGTAGGAGAAGGTTTGTAGAAACTCAACATCATTAAATGCAGATTAACGGTCAAAGCATTCATAACCGTTACTTCTGAATCCTTAGATCCAATCATTTTTGCCAAAGCGGGTTTGCATTGGTCTGGATAATAGAGCCAGGGATTTTTTCCTCCAAAATAGCCCCCAACAGCAATCTCCTTCCAAGTATCCAGTTCTGTTTGAATAGATGCTGCCAGTTTTTTGGGTTGAAGTCCTAAAGAGTTACCGCAAAAATAAATGGCATTTTTACCATTGTGTTGTGGAAAATAAAACTGGTCTTTATAGCTGGCTAGTGGGTCATTTTTGTCTGCTTCTAAAGCAAAATCTTTTTGGTTATTCATCAGTATTTACTTGTTTATTTTATTGAAGGCTTTCCGGGCTTAAAGCTACCACTTGGTTCTGTATATCATGCTTTATATTCATTTCAGTATTTTTTTGCTCTTTTTGTTGTGCTAAAATGTTTAAAGTACACATTAAAAATAAAGCGCCTAAAACAAGTTTTTTCATCTTCTTTTTATTACAATGTATGATTTTCATGATTATCTATTATTTTCATCTTAAATCTATTGAAAATGCGAATAAAAAGAATTTTCTTTTTTCTGTTATTGATTACAATAACAGTTGAAACCATAATTGCACAGCAAGCACCTGTTAATAAAGCCAATTATGCACTTGCTGCCCGTTTCTCCCCAAAAAAAGTAGAGAAAATGGTGTTTAGTTTGAATGTGGATCCACATTGGTTAAAAAAGTCGGATCGGTTTTGGTATATGTATGAAACCACTGAAGGGAAAAAATGGTATATAGTGGATGCTTTAAAAGGGGAGAAGAAATTATTGTTCGATAATGCGGCATTAGCGGCAAAACTTACTCGTATTACAGATGATGCAATGGACGCGCAACATTTGAATATCGACAGTATGCGTTTTATCAAAGATGAGAACTGGATTCATTTTGAAGTAAAAAGTAGCATCGATGTAGAGAAAAAAGATACAACGGCTAAAAAAGGAACACCTCCTGTAAAAGAGAAAAAAATATTCTTCTTCAATTACAATATCGTTACAGGCGAATTGGTTCAGTTAGATGAGTTTACTAAACCAAAACGTAGACCATCATGGGCCAATATTTCTCCGGACAGTAGTATAATTGTTTTTGGTAAAAATTACAATTTATGGTGGATGGATAAAGCCAATTACAACAAGGCTTTAAAGAATGAAGATGATAGTACCATTGTACAATTTCAACTTACCAAAGATGGTATGGAAAACTTCAGTTATCATAGTGATGGCAATGGAGAAACCAATGTGGATAAGGAGAAAAACAAGAATAAACGAAAATCTGCTTTCATTTTATGGTCTCCCGATTCGAAATACTTTACAGTAGATTTTACAGATAATAGAAAAGTGAAAGATTTATGGGTAATCAATAGCATTGCTGATCCACGCCCTACTTTAGAAACTTATAAATATTGGATGCCAGGTGAAAAAGAATCGCCAGTAGAGCATTTATTATTATTTGATTGGAGTTCAAAAACCAGCAAGGAAATTGTTACGGGAATGTATAAAGATCAGTCGGTGAATGTATGGAGCCAGCCTGCAAAAATGAATACACGTGATGATGAATTCAGGCCTTCGATTTGGTTAGGTACTGCAGAAAGGTTTTACTTCAGTAGAACCAGCAGGGATTTAAAAAGAATTGATATAGGAATGGTGGATGTAAAAACGGCTACCGCCAAAACCTTGATTCAAGAAAAATTGAATACCTATGTAGAAATACGCCGTTTAGGATTAGTGAATGAAGGAAAAGAATTAATACAATGGAGTGAAGATGATGGTTGGGGACATTTTTATCTTTACGACGAAAATGGCAAATTGAAAAATCAAATTACTTCTGGTGCATGGCATGCGGAAGAAATATTGGGTATTGATGATAAAGCGCGTGTATTGTATTTCTCTGCTAATGGAAAAGAAGTAGGCGAAAATCCATATTACTTACATGCTTATCGTGTGAATTTTGATGGTTCAGGTTTAAAATTATTAAGCCCAGGAGATTTTGATTTTAATACAACAATGGATGATGGCAAAAAATTCATGGTAAGTAATTTTTCAAGAGTTAATACGGTTCCTAAGTCAGTATTATATGCCGCTGATGGTAGAAAAATTATGGATTTAGAAACAGCAGATTTATCTTCTTTAATGGCTGCTGGCTATAAGTTCCCAGAGATATTTAAAGCCAAAGCTGATGATGGTATTACCGATTTGTATGGTGTGATGTACAAACCATTTGATTTCGATAGTACTAAAAAATATCCCATCGTAGAATATGTTTATCCAGGACCTCAAACTGAATCTGTAAATACTTCATTTAGCAGAGGCTTTGATAGAACAGATCGATTGGCTCAATTGGGTATAGTGGTGATTACTTTAGGAAACAGAGGAGGTCATCCCAACAGAAGCAAATGGTACCATACATATGGATATGGAAACTTGCGTGATTATGGATTGGCTGATAAAAAAGCAGTTGCTGAACAATTAGCAGATCGGTATAAATATTTAGACATTAATAAAGTTGGAATTCACGGACATTCAGGTGGTGGATTTATGAGCACAGCTGCCATGTTGGTTTATCCTGATTTTTTTAAAGTGGCCGTGTCTTCAGCAGGCAACCATGACAATTCTGTTTACAACAGATGGTGGAGCGAAAAACACCATGGGGTAAAAGAAATTATTAGTGATAAAGGAGATACCAGTTTTCAATACAACATTGATAAAAATCCAGATATAGCTAAAAATTTAAAGGGAAGATTGATGTTATTTCATGGAGAAATAGACAACAATGTTCATCCTGCAAATACCATGAGAGTAGTAAATGCATTAATTAAATCGAATAAAAGATTCGATATGAAATTATTGCCTACTCAAAGACATGGTTTTGGAGATATGAATGAATATTTTTTCTGGGGAATGGCTGACTATTTTTCTCGTTGGTTAATGGGGGATACTACCGAGCGACCTGTTGACGAAGAAGAAATGAATAGAGAGATTGAACGAAAAAAATAAATAATTGTGTTGAAAGTATAGCACCCTAAACTTGATTGTTTAGGGTGCTATGTTTTTCTATTCTGATAGAAGTTATATTATTCGCAAACTCCCATAGTTACAAACCAATTTTAAATTGGTTTTTCCGCCTTTGCCCAAACTTCCTTTATATTTTTTAGTTTGACTAAATGCATTGGTATTCGTGTTACCCACTTCAATCAATTTATACTCTGCTTTTCCACTTGCTTTACTATAGTTAGTGGTGATGTCATAATCAGCATCAATGGATTTGTCTGTTACCAAATACAATGAAGTGTAGTTGGATCGAATATCGGCATCTTGGATACTGTTTGTTATAGGCAGGTCTATATTATTGCAATAATCAAATACCGCTTTGATTTTTCCATTGATCGATTGAATTTCTGCTTTGGAATATTTTAAGATCAAATTAGGATTGTTAAGACTTTCAATATTCGCTTTCCCGAATTCAACTTTGATATTGGGTTGATTGCTTAGCTTACCTGTAACCAAACTTCCATGTTTACTAATCAACTCTGCCTTACCGGAAAAATCTCCAATCGATAGTTCACCAAAACTATTTTCTGCTAATACATTTGAACCGTTTGGTATAAAAACGGTGTAATCAATATGTATTTCATAACCCTGATTATTCCAATTGTTATTGCTGTTATTTGCTTCATTAAAAACAGTTTTAAAACTGAGCTGATCATTTTTTTGTTGAAAGTCAATGATAATATTGCTCAACATTTCTTCTGCAGCTTCTTTGTTTTTTGCGCCTACAGAATAAGTGACTGATACTTTAATTTCTTTTTTATCCCAGGTATTGATATTTAGTTTCCCGAATTTATTGTTTACAATTATTTGCTCATTTCCTAAGGGGATTGATTTTTCCCAAGTATTGTTCAATTTGATAGGCCATTTTATGTCCTGTTCTTTACTTTGTGCAAAACACAATTGAGCTCCTGAAATGGCTAATGCTAAAAGAAGCAACTTGGCAATGAGTATGATTGATTTATTCATGTTGGTTGATTTACTTTAATAAGAGATGAGTGTTCTAAAAAAGTTGGAATTGGGAAGGCTTTTTTTTAGTTAAACAAAAAAAATCAAACAAATGGCTTATAGCAGTTGGCTTAAATGTATTTTTGTATACAATAATTTGTAAAAACAAGAAAAATGGCTGCCAGAACCGATTTGTTTCAATCACCCGATTATTTATTGATAGATGATTTGCTTACAGAAGAACACAAGCTCATCAGAGAATCTGTAAGAACTTATGTAAAAACCGCTATCTCTCCAATCATTGAAGATTATGCTCAAAGGGCTGAATTTCCTATACAAATAGTGAAACAAATGGGAGATTTAGGTTGTTTTGGGCCAACAGTTCCTACTCAGTATGGGGGCGGCGGGTTGGATTATATCAGTTATGGTTTAATGATGCAAGAACTAGAAAGGGGAGATAGTGGGGTAAGAAGTACGGCAAGTGTACAAGGTAGTCTGGTAATGCATCCCATTTATGCTTATGGAAACGAAGAACAGCGTAATAAATATTTACCCAAATTGGCTTCAGGAGAATGGTTGGGTTGTTTTGGACTAACTGAACCCAATCATGGAAGTGACCCTGCAGGCATGCTCACTAATTTCAAAGATGCCGGTGATCATATTATTTTGAACGGCGCCAAAATGTGGATCAGTAATGCCCCATTTGCACAGATTGCCGTTGTTTGGGCAAAAAATGAAGTTGGGGAAATTCAAGGAGTTATTGTAGAGAGGGGAATGGAAGGATTTTCTACCCCAACAACTCATGGAAAATGGAGTTTGAGAGCTAGCGCAACAGGGGAATTGGTTTTTGATAATGTAAAAGTGCCTAAAGAAAATATTTTACCGAATGTTAAGGGATTAAAAGGACCATTGGGTTGTTTGACCAAAGCAAGGTTTGGAATTGCTTGGGGAGCTTTGGGGGCTGCAATGGATTGTTATGATACAGCTTTAAGATATAGTCAGGAAAGAATTCAATTTGGTAAACCCATCGGTGGCTTTCAATTACAACAAAAGAAACTGGCTGAAATGATCACCGAAATTACTAAAGCGCAGTTATTAGTTTGGAGGGTAGCCGTTTTGATGAATGAAGGGAAAGCAACGCCACAACAGGTTAGTATGGCCAAAAGAAACAGTTGTGAAATAGCAACCAATATTGCCCGTGAGGCACGTCAAATGTTGGGCGGGATGGGTATTACTGGAGAATACAGCATCATGCGACACATGATGAATTTAGAAAGTGTAATCACTTATGAAGGTACTCATGATATTCATTTGTTGATTACAGGAATGGATATTACCGGGTACAATGCTTTTAAATAATTTCAATAAATCAATCATTCACTTAATAGCTTAATTGTGAAAATTTTTTTAATTGGAATGATGGGGTCTGGAAAATCTTATTGGAAACAGTTGTTGGCCAAGCAATTAAAAACCGGTGGATATGATTTGGATTTTATTATTGAATCGCAGGAAGAAAGATCCATCAGTGAGATTTTTAAAGAAGATGGGGAAGCTTATTTCAGGAAAACAGAGGCCAAATTATTGCGTTGGTTTGGCGAAAAAAAATCATTTGTTTTAGCTACTGGAGGCGGTACTCCATGTTTTCATGAAAATATGGAATGGATGAATCAAGAAGGCATTACCATTTGGCTGGATGAATCAATTGATGATTTGGTACAACGGTTAATTCCAGAAAAAGACCATCGACCATTGATTAGTCATTTAGACAAAGAAGGCATTCATGCATTTCTAAGCCAGAAATATACAGAACGGTTGCCTTTTTATGCTAAAGCAAAACACCAATTACAAGGCAATGAAATTTCACTGAATAGTTTCAAAAAAATAATCAAGCAATATGCATAAGCCATTCATTGTTACCGCATTAGTATTGGGTGCATTAGCAGTTTTTTTAGGTGCATTTGGCGCCCACGGGTTAAAAACATTGGTTGATGCCCAACAATTGATTACATATGAAACGGCTGTTCGGTATCAGTTTTATCATGTTTTTGCCATTGCATTAACTGGGGTTATTTATCAATCTATTCCTGCTAAAAATGTATTAGTAGCTGGTAAATTATTTGTTGCCGGAATCATTGTTTTTTCAGGATCACTCTATTTAATGACTTTACTCGCCCTTACTCAAATTGGTCAAATCAAATGGATAGGAGCAATTACTCCAATTGGAGGGCTTTTATTTATTTCGGGCTGGGTATTATTAGCCATAACCGTATATAGAAATAAAGATTAAGTGGAAAACTGTTTGGTTTAAAATCAGTTTTGCACATTGGTCTGATTAAGTAAATTCTGCCTCTCCATAGCTTATATTTGTTTTCATGGCAAATAGCTTAAAAAAGAAATCGCCACCTCCTCCGGATCCTGAAGCATTAGCTCCAGATAAAGAAGCTGAAATTACCGTAACCGAAGTGGTTAAGGATGAGCGAACAGCAAAAATCATTGGCTCCATTAGTTTATTGTTCACTCTATTTCTTTTCATTGCATTTACTTCTTACTTATTTACCTGGCAAGAAGACCAGGATAAAGTGCAACAATTTGGTATAAGAATTTTCGCCACCAATGATGTAAGAGTAAATAATTTATTGGGTGTACTCGGAGCATATTGTGCGCATACTTTTTGGTACAATGGTTTTGGTTTAGCATCTTATTTGTTTTGTACTTTCTTTTTTGTGTTGGGTGTTAATTTGTTATTTGGTAAGAAAGTTTTTAAACTTTTAAGAAATGTAAAATATGTATTAGTTGGATTATTGGTTTTTAGTGTAAGCTTTTCTTTTGCAACAAAGGGGGCTGAATTTTCTTGGGGTGGGGCAGTAGGCGAATTGTCAAGTGAATGGCTCATTAAATGGATTGGAAATATTGGAACTGGTGCATTGATTGGGGTAGTGTTTTTTAGTTATATCATATGGAGGTTTAATCCAACTTTTAAGATACCTAATTGGAACTTTGATTGGTTGAAAAAACAAGAAGCAGAATTGTCTCCTAATTTAGGTTTTGATGAACAAGCTGAAATGTCAGTTTCAACGATCGATGAAAATAATGAAGCACCTATAGAAGATTCGGAGGAAGAAACATTGCCTGTTAGTAATAATAAATTAAAAAATGACAGTTCATTAGTATCCGTAATTCTTCCAGCTGCTGATGCATCCAATCCTATGAATGAATTTGATGTAATTGAAAAAGAAGAGATGGAGGAAGATTTGGAGGAAGAGATTGAGGAAGATGAATTGGATGAAGAAGAATTAATTGAAGAGGAGCCTGCATTTATTGAACCTATTCAACCAATTGTAAAACCAATAACGGCTCATACAGCTCCAACTGCTCCCAATTTAGAATTAGAAATAAAAGAAACGCCAGAAATACCTGAGGAAGAATTGGCAGAAGTGGCTGCAACTATTGGGTCTTTGGCTACTAAATATGATGTTACACTCGATCTTAAAGACTATAAATATCCAGGATTAAATTTATTGGAAACACATGGCAGTGAAAAAATTGTACATGATCCCAATGAATTAGAAACCAATAAGAATCAGATCATTGCCACACTGAAAAATTATGATATTGCCATTCAGCGGATTGCGGCAACCGTTGGGCCTACAGTTACTTTATATGAAATTGTTCCAGCACCTGGAGTAAGAATAAGTAGGATTAAAAATTTAGAAGATGATATAGCACTCAGCCTCGCTGCGCTCGGCATTCGCATCATTGCACCAATACCGGGTAAAGGAACGATTGGTATTGAAGTGCCCAATGTACGTAAGTCGATTGTAAGCATGAAAACATTGCTGGCGAGTGAAAAATTTCAATCGAGTGCCTATTCACTACCAATTGCCATTGGTAAAAAAATCGATAACGAAAATTTCATTGTTGATTTAGCAGCCATGCCGCATTTATTGATGGCTGGTGCAACTGGACAAGGTAAGTCTGTAGGATTAAATGCAATACTTGTTTCTTTATTGTATAAAAAACACCCTTCTCAATTAAAATTTGTTTTAGTAGATCCTAAGAAAGTAGAGTTGAGTTTGTATAGGGTTATCGAAAAACATTTCTTAGCAAAATTGCCAGGTGAAGATGAGTCCATTATTACGGATACCAAGAAAGTAGTGAATACGTTGAATGCGCTTTGCATTGAAATGGATAACCGTTATGATCTGCTTAAAGAAGCTGGCTGTAGAAATATTCGCGAATACAATGAAAAGTTCACCGCTAGAAAACTCAATCCTGAAAAAGGGCATCAATATCTTCCATTCATAGTGTTGGTAGTAGATGAGTTTGCAGATTTGATTATGACAGCGGGCAAAGAAGTGGAAATGCCTATCGCGCGGCTCGCACAGCTCGCCCGCGCCATCGGAATCCATTTGATCATTGCAACACAAAGACCATCAGTGAATATCATTACAGGAACCATTAAAGCCAATTTCCCTGCGAGGATCGCCTTTAAAGTGTCCAGTAAAATTGATAGCAGAACTATTCTCGATGCAGGTGGTGCAGAACAGTTAATTGGTAAAGGAGACATGTTGGTGAGTTATAATGGAGAAATCACCCGTTTGCAATGTGCTTTTGTAGATACGCCTGAAGTGGAGGGTGTATGTGAATTTATTGGAGATCAACGCGGATATCCTCAAGCATTTTTATTGCCAGAATATGTAGATGAAAAAGAAATGGAAGGCAGGGATTTTGATGCCAATGACAGAGATCCTTTGTTTGAGGATGCTGCACGCTTAATTGTTGGAAGTCAGATGGGATCTACCTCACTTATTCAAAGAAGAATGAAATTGGGTTATAACCGAGCTGGTAGATTGATGGACCAGTTAGAAGCAGCCGGCGTAGTAGGCCCTAACCAGGGCAGTAAGGCAAGAGAAGTCATTTTTAAAACAGAGGCGGAATTATTGGAGTTCTTTAATACCTTGATTTAGAGCAGTTTCACCGATAAATCGATCAATAAACTTATATATATTAAACTATTATTGACTTTCATAGTCAAAATGATTCTAATACATATATTTGTAAAGTAAAATAGCACAATGCGTAAATTCTACTCGATTCTTTTTGCCATCATATTCACTTCTTTAATATCTAATGCTCAGAATGACCCTGCCGCAAAAAAAGTAATTGATGCCTTTGGTTCAAAAGTAAAAGCCTCTAATGGAATAGTAGCTAGTTTCACACTCAATTCTATTACCAGTAAAGGCAGAGCTGCAGGTTCAAAAGCATTGAGTATTTCTATGCATGGAGAAAAGTATTTATTGAAACAAGGCAAAACAGAGATTATCTGTGATGGAAAAAATGTCTACAATTTTGATGGGAATAAAACCATTACTAAATCTTCTGTAGAAGAAGGAAGCCAGACATTGAGTCCGCAAAAATTATTGGCCGGATCTTACGAAAAAGATTTCACTTATAAATTATTACCCTCTACAGGAGCCTATAATGAAATAGAAATGCTTCCAATCGACAAGCGCAAGAATTTCGTGAAAGTGAACTTGTTTTTTGATAAGGCTAAGAACTCATTGTTAAAAGCCCGAATCCTCGATAAAAGCAATAATGTAACTGAGTTGAAAGTAAATAGCTTTAACATGGCTTCTTCTTTGAATGATAATTTATTTGTTTTTAATAAAGCAAAGTATCCAAAAGACGTAGAAATTTTAGATTAATCGAACTATATTCAATCAAAGCCTTCTTGTTAAAAAAGAAAGGCTTTTTTATTTTCCGTATTTTAGCATATGCGTATTGTACAATCGATTATTATTTTAGCTATCAATCTGATGGCAATAAGTACTGCATCTTATGCCCAGTTTTCTGCTCGATTTGTGGTAACTGATATTGCTACCAAAAAGAATGATGATATTTATTTGACAGGTAATTTTAATAATTGGAATCCCAAAGATGAAAATTATAAACTCAAATTATTTGCAGGAGGAAGAAAAGTAATTGTGCTCAAAGACTTGCCTGCAGGCAATTATGCATTTAAATTTACCAGAGGACAAGATAAATTAGAATCTTCAGCAGATGGTAGAGATATTGCAGATAGAATGATCGAAGTGAATGGAGATGTATCAGCCGAATACACCATTGCAGGCTGGAAAGACGATTATCCTGAAAGGCCAAAGTCCTATTCTGCAAGCCCTCAAGTTAGAATCATCGATACTGCTTTTTTTATTCCTCAACTCAATCGCAAAAGAAGGGTTTGGATGTATTTGCCAAAAGGGTATGCATCTGTTGGAAAGGCTTATCCTGTTTTGTATATGCATGATGGGCAAAATCTATTCAATGAGAAAACTTCATTTGCTGGTGAATGGGGAGTAGATGAATGCTTAGATACATTGCAAGCTAAATTAGGTAAAGAATGTATTGTTGTTGGAATTGATAATGATGGAGCTAAAAGAATGAATGAGTATAGCCCTTATGATTTGATTCAGTTTGGAAAAGGCGAGGGCAAGTTATATGTCGATTTTATTGCCAATACATTGAAGCCTTTCATTGATAGTAAATACCGAACTCGAAAAGGGCCAGACTATACTTATTTGGCTGGATCCAGCATGGGTGGGTTGATCAGTTGGTATGCATTGTTGCAATACCCGAATATCTTTGGAGGTGCTGGTATTTTTTCTCCTTCCTTTTGGGTTTCGCCACAGGTTTTTGTAGACGCAGAAAAATTTGCTCCAACAAATGCAATACCCAAAATGTATTTTTATGCAGGGGCTCAGGAAGATGTATCAATGGTTTCGAATATGCAAAAAATGGCTGGCATCATGCAAAAGAAACCACAGTTTATCACCAGAACTGTAGTGAATCCATTGGGCAAACACAATGAAACCTATTGGCGCCAAGAGTTCGCTGATTTTTATAAATGGATGGCCAATAATTGGTAATAATGAAAAAAATAATTCTGTTTTGTTTATTGATCTTCTTGATTCAATCAATGCACGCGCAATTCTTGCCAACATCAAATCAACAATCACTTCGTAATCCATTGCCGTCTCCTTATCAATTAAGATGGCATGAAAACAATTACTATTTGTTCATGCATTTTGGCCCCAATACTTTTACTGATAAAGAATGGGGAGATGGTAAAGAAAAAACAACTGTTTTCAATCCTTCTCAAATGGATTGTGATCAATGGTGTAAAATTGCTAAAGCAGCAGGCGCAAAAGGTATTATCATCACTGCAAAACACCACGATGGTTTTTGTTTATGGCCAAGTAAATATTCCAGTCATACGGTAGCTCAAAGCATTTTTAAAAGAGATGTCTTGGCTGAATTGTCGGCAGCCTGTAAAAAATACGGACTCTTATTTGGTGTGTATATTTCACCATGGGATCGGAATCATCCAGATTATGGCACGGAGCAATACAATACTGTATTTGTAAATATGTTAAAAGAAATTTTCCAAAACTATGGACCTATCTGGGAACTCTGGTGGGACGGTGCAAATGGGGAAGGCCCCAATGGAAAAAAACAAATCTATGATTGGGAAAGATTTGAAAATACAGTTCGAAATTTATCTCCTCAAACAGTTATATTCAGTGATATTGGGCCAGATATCAGATGGATAGGAAATGAAAATGGGAAAGCCTCCACCACCAATTGGAATTTATTAGATACAATTGGATTTAAAAGAGGATTAGGAGCGCCGCCCAATGATACGCTGCAACAAGGTAATTATAGAGGAGCCAATTATATTCCAGCTGAAGCAGACGTAAGCATTCGGCCAGGATGGTTTTATCATCAATCAGAAAATAGCCAGGTAAAATCTGCAGATGACTTGATGAATATCTATTTGAATTCAGTGGGTCGTGGCGCTAATTTGTTATTGAATGTTCCACCAGATGATCGTGGTTTAATCAGCCCAAATGATTCAATCGCATTGATGAATTTCTACAATAAAAGAAATCAATTGGATGGCCCCAATTTATTAAAAAATGCCTCGATCAGTATCGGAGAACCTGATAGAAACAATATTAAAAAACCATATAGTTGGTATTATATTTTAAAGAAACCTGTTTTAATGAATGGGTTGATATTAGAAGAGGATTTGAAATATGGTCAAAAAATTGCTGCTGTAAATATTACCATTAGTATGAGTGGTGAAACAAAGTTGCAACAAAAAATCACCACAGTTGGTAATAAGAGAATCATTCTTTTTCCTCAACCGATCAATGCATCAGAAGTGGCCATTGTTGTACTAGAGTCTAAAGGCTTGCCGGTTTTTAAAACGCTAAGAGCGTTTTAAAAACAATTAAGAATTAAGAGAGAAGAAAAAAAAATTAAGAATTAAGAGATTCTTTGCGCAGATTATTTAAAGTATCTTTTATCTTTCATCTTTCTTAATTAAGAAAGTAACTCCTTCAATCGCTAATTGAGTATTAGGAAAAACAGCCGTAGCTTCTGTTAAATAATCATCCAGTAATTCGTATTTACTACTGAAGTGTCCTAACAATAATTGATTGGCATTAGCCTTCTTTGCAATCATAGCAGCTTGAATAGTAGTTGAATGAAAACGAGCAGCAGCTCTTTCTTCCAAGTCTTTCAAATAAGTGGCTTCGTGGTATAATAGGGTAACATCTTTGGCAATGTCTGCAATGCGTTCATCATAAATGGTATCTGCGCAAAAGGCATAACTTCTTGGGGCCGAATTGGGAATGGTAACTTGGTCATTAAAAACGATCGAGCCGTCTTTTGCAATATAATCTAAGCCCTCTTTTAACGAATTATAAAAAGAAGCAGGAATCATGAATTCAATGGCTTTATCCTTGTCTACTTTGCGAGGTAATTTTTTTTCCCGAACAATGAATCCCCAACAAGGAATTCGATGTTTGGTGCTAAAGCATTCAACTGAAAATTTTGGACCATCTAAAATGAGTTCTTCTTTTGTTAATGCATGATATACCAGTTCGAAAGGTAGGGAAGTAGCTGCCACTTCCAGTTGCAATTGAATGATTGCATCTAATCCGGGAGGTGCGTATAAATGCAAGGGTTGCTCTCTTCCCAATAAACCCATGCTCGTCACCAATCCAATTAAACCAAAATAATGGTCTCCATGTAAATGTGATATAAAAATATGGTTGAGTTTGCCTCTTTTTATTTTATATCGAGACAATTGCATTTGAGTTCCTTCTCCACAATCAATTAATAATACCTGGTCGTTCAGGGTGACTATTTGTGCAGTAGGGTGCCTGTCGTATGCAGGTAGTGCCGAATTGTTGCCCAAAATAGTTACTGCGAACATGGCCAAAATGTATTTGTTGAAAGAATGGAGTTAGTCTCCATTATAACGACAAATTATGTTTTTTTATGCTGCATAACTGTACTTTTTTTCAATAATTTATGAGTTAATTTCGGCTCAACTGCCGAGGGCTATTTTATCCCATAAAAAAAATCAATAAAAAGGTGCTTTTTTCAGTTAAAATTGTACCTTTGCGCGAATAAAAAAAAGAAAAGCCTCCAATTCTGGAGTAAAAAAAATTAAAGATGTCCCATTTAACAACAGAAAAAAAAGCCAGCATTTTTGCTGAATTCGGTGGAAAAGCAACCAATACTGGTTCAATTGAAGCACAAGTAGCCATTTTAACTGAGCGTATTGCGCACATTTCTAAGCACTTGCAAGCCAACAAGAAAGATCATTCTACACAACGTGGTTTGATGCAAATGGTAGGTCAACGTAAGCGTTTACTTACTTATATGCAAAAGCATAACCTAACTGGTTATCGCGCATTAATCGAAAAATTAGGTCTGAGAAAATAATTGATCAGCTATGTTATAAAACCATTCCCAACTCACATTTTATTGTAGTTGGGAATAGTTGTTTTATCCTAACAGTTTTCGATTCATTTTTTCAACCTTCATTCAACATTCATTATGTTAACACAACCTATAAGCGTAAGCTTCGACCTTGGCGGAAATCGTCAGGTAACTTTGGGTACTGGTAAATTAGCTCGTCAGGCTGATGGAGCGGTTACCGTACAACAGGGAAACTGCATTATTATGGCTACAGTAGTGGCTAATAAAGACCCAAAAGAAGGGCAAGATTTCTTCCCTTTAAGCGTAGATTATCAAGAAAAATTTGCTTCTGCCGGACGCGTTCCTGGTTCATTCTTTAAAAGAGAAGCACGTTTAAATGACTATGAGATATTGACCAGTCGTTTGATTGATCGTGCTTTGCGTCCTTTGTTTCCTGAAGATTATTTATGCGATGTTCAAGTATTGATCAGCCTTATTTCAAGTGATGCAGATATATTGCCAGATTCATTGGCATGTTTAGCTGCATCTGCAGCTTTAGCTGTTTCTGATATTCCTATCAAAGAAATTATTTCTGAAGTAAGAATAGCCCGTATCAACGGAGAATTCATTGTAAATCCTACCCGTGCTCAATTAGCAGCTTCCGATTTGGAATTCTTAATTGCAGCTACTGAGAAGAATTTGATGATGGTTGAAGGAGAAGCAAAAGAATGTGCTGAAGCTGATCTAGTAAAAGCTTTGGAAATTGCACATGATGCCATTCGAATTCAAATTAAAGCACAGGCCGAATTAAGAGCTAAAGTAGGAGTTACTACTAAACGCGATTACAAAAAGCCTGAGCAGAATGAAGCGATCAAAGAAAAAGTATACGCATTTGCAAAAGACCGTGTGTATGAAATTTCTAGAAAAGGATCTGCTAAACATGAAAGAAGTGAAGGGTATGATCTATTGAAAGCAGAAGTAATTGCTAGCTTAGGTGAAGAAATTACCGATGGAGAAAAGAAATTAGCCAAAAAATATTACGAAGACCTTAAATGGGAAGTAGTACGAAATATGATGCTGGAAGACCGTATTCGTTTAGATGGCCGTAAATTGGATGAAGTTCGTCCTTTGGCAATGGAAGTATCTCCATTACCATCTCCACATGGTTCTGCATTGTTCACAAGAGGTGAAACTCAATCACTTACAACGGTTACTTTCGGAACTAAATTAGATGAGTTGTTGGCAGAAACTGCTGCTAAGTCGGAATATAGCAAGTTTTTCTTGCACTATAATTTCCCTCCTTTTTCTACTGGTGAAGTAAAAATGATGCGTGGTGTTGGTAGAAGAGAAGTTGGACATGGAAATTTGGCACAACGTTCTTTAAAACAAATGATGCCGCCTTCAACTTCATTTGCATACACGGTACGTGTGGTTAGTGATATTTTAGAAAGTAATGGTTCTTCTTCTATGGCCACTGTTTGCGCAGGCTCATTAGCATTAATGGATGCAGGTGTTCCTGTTCCAAAACATGTAAGTGGTGTAGCAATGGGATTAATCACAAGAGAAGATGGTAAATATGCAATTCTTACTGATATCTTAGGTGATGAAGATCATTTAGGTGATATGGACTTTAAAGTTACCGGTACTAAAGATGGTATTTGTGGTGTACAGATGGATATTAAAGTGGACGGATTAAGTATGGAAGTGATGATGGAAGCGTTAACACAAGCCCGTGCTGGTCGTTTACATATTTTGGATGCGATGTACGAATGTATGCCAGCTCACCGTGCTGAAGTAAAACCTCATGCACCTAGAATGGTTAAATTGATCATTGACAAAGAATTCATCGGTGCGGTGATCGGACCAGGTGGTAAAGTGATTCAGGAGATTCAGCGTGAAACAGGAGCAACTGTAAATATTGAAGAAGTGGGTAATACTGGTGAGGTAAGCATTTTCTCTGCTTCTAAAGAAAGTTTAGACAAAGCAGTGAATTGGGTGAAAGGTATTACTGCAGTTCCTGAAGTAGGAGATGTGTATGAAGGGCCAATCAAAGGCATTAAAGAATTTGGTGCTTTTGTGGAGTTCATGCCAGGTAAACAAGGGTTATTGCATATCAGTGAAATTAGCTGGAGCCGTTTAGAAACCATGGATGGATTGTTTAAGGAAGGCGATATGGTGAAAGTGAAATTGGTAGGAGTTGACCCTAAAACGGGTAAATTTAAATTAAGCCGTAAGGTATTAATGCCAAGACCAGAAAAAGATAATAAGCCACAGGAGTAAATCCTGCGATTAATTGAATAAATTTAATGCCTGTTACCATTTGGTGCAGGCATTTTTATATTATATACCTATGAAAAAATATATTGAGATCATTATCCAATCTATTGAGCCAACTCAAGCTGAATTGTTGATTGCAGAATTGTCCGATATTGGTTATGATGGATTTTTGGAGGAAGAAAATCTATTAAAAGCCTATATGGTTTCAACTGATTTTAATGAAGATGAATTAAATATTTTAATTAATAAACATGAATTAAAATATTCATTATCATATATTAATGAGCAAAATTGGAATGCATTGTGGGAGTCTAATTTTAATCCTGTAATGGTAGATGATTTCGTGGGGATCCGTGCTTTTTTTCATGAGCCAATGCTGGGTTTTGAACATGAATTGATCATTACTCCTAAAATGAGTTTTGGAACCGGCCATCACGCAACAACATTTTCAGTCATTCAATTAATGAAGCAAATTGATTTTAATGAGAAGACCGTTTTTGATTTTGGAACTGGAACCGGAATACTAGCCATTTTAGCTGAAAAATTAGGGTCAACAAAGATTCTAGCAGTAGATAATGATGCCTGGTGTATTGAGAATGCTTCTGAAAATATATTAATTAATTACTGTAAATATATTGATATTCAATTAGTTGACTCATTAAGTAATGATTGGAAATTTGACATTGTAATTGCCAATATCAATCGACACATTATTGAAGCTAATTTAGTGTCGATCTACCATTCTTTGCATAATAATGGAGACTTGATACTCAGCGGGTTGCTGCATACCGATGAATCAGCTATTATAGACCAAACGATTCAGTTGGGCTTCAAACACCAAAAAACGGTGGAGAAAGACGGTTGGATTGCACTATATTTAACTAAACAATAAATGGCTTAGGTTAAATAATTATTAATTTAAAGCGTTTTAGTATCTTTGCTCACCTTATTTTTATTGAATGAACGAAGTCTTATTAATACTTTCTGCTTACCTGATTGGTTCAATTCCAACAGCTGTATGGGTCAGCAAGTATTTCTTTAATATCGATATTAGAGATTATGGAAGTGGAAATGCCGGCGCCACCAACACTTTCAGAGTGCTTGGATCTAAATGGGGCACAATAGTAATGTCCGTCGATGTATTAAAAGGTGTATTAGCTACTTCACTCTATATTTTGCTTCCTTATTATTTAACTGATGAGTGGGATCGTACCAATTTTATGATCGGTTTAGGCTTGGCTGCTGTATTAGGTCATATTTTCCCCATTTGGGCCAATTTTAGAGGAGGAAAGGGTGTTGCTACTTTATTGGGTATGGCAGTAGCTATTCAACCACTGGTGGCTGTTTGTTGTGTAGGTGTTTTCCTATTGGTATTATACCTAACCCGTTTTGTGTCCTTAAGTTCTATTTTGGCAGGAGTATCATTTATGGTTTTTATTCTTTTCATTTTTAATGAAAAAGAAACATTATATCGAATTTTCGCAGTGTTAGTTGCGTTAATGGTCATTCTGACCCATCAAAAGAATATCACTCGAATTCTGAAGGGTACCGAAAGCAAAGTGCCTATTTTCAAGCATCGAGATAGAAGAAGGAACAAAAAGTAGTAACTGTCATTATAGGTATTGGCACGATTTTCCCCGCTACTATGATATGAAGAATACTTTTCTTTTCATTTTGTTTTTTGGCAGTTGTTTTTTATTTTATGCCTGTCAGCGTAATTTATTCACTGGAAGAAATCAGTTGGCAATTGTTTCTGAGTCTGAAGTACAATCCCTGGCATCTTCGCAATACAAATCTTTTTTAGCTACCAGTAAAGTAGTTGCTTCTGGAAATAAAGATGCGGAAATGGTTAAAAGGGTAGGTAGTAGAATTATCAACGCTATCACAACCTATTATCAAAGAAAAGGACTCAGTAAAGAATTAGAAGGGTATAACTGGGATGTGAATTTAGTGGAGAATAAAGAAATGAATGCCTGGTGTATGCCAGGGGGCAAAATAGTTGTATACACTGGTCTTCTGCCTGTTACTCAAACAGAGGCATCATTAGCTGTTGTAATGGGGCATGAAATTGCTCACGCACTAGCAAAGCATGGCAGTGAAAGAATGAGTCAGGCAATGGTACAACAAGGACTTGGTATAGGCTTATCCATTGCCTTATCAACTAAACCAACAGAAACTAGGGATATTTTTAATTCGGCTTATGGAATTGGTTCAGAAGCTGGTATTTCTGCTTTTAGCAGGAGTAATGAGTTGGAAGCAGATCGGTTTGGCTTACAATTTTCTGCATTGGCAGGATATGACCCAAGGGAAGCTATCCCGTTTTGGCAGAGAATGAGTAAAATGGCCAATTCTGCTGCTTCACCCGGTTTGTTCAGCACTCACCCGAGTGATGAGACGAGAATTGCGGAATTAGAGAAGATAATAGAGGGTATTTATAAAAATTATTACAAAAAGACGTAACAATTTTTTAACTTTGCACTCTTTTGAAAGCGTATTAAACTCCCTTTAAGGCATGTCTAATCAAACTTTACTCGAAAAATTACAATTAAAAGACGAAAAGAACCTGCTTATTCAAGGTTTGCCATCTTCCGTAGAAAAACAATTTGCAAAGCTTACTTACGCCAAAAACGTAACTCCTTTGCTAAAAAGTAGAAAAGTAGACTTTGTATTGGTATTTGCACTTAGTCAACACCAATTGAACAATGTTTTAGCTGAAGTTTTTCCTGCTTTACATGAAGAAACCAAATTATGGATTGCCTATCCTAAAACAACCAGCAAAATCGTAAGCGATTTAAACCGCGATTGCAGCTGGGAATGTTTAAGTAAAAAAGGATATGAATGTGTACGTCAGGTTGCCCTAGATCATGTGTGGAGTGCTATGCGATTTAAAAAATCTGATCAAATCCCTAACAAATCAAGAAGTTTTGCTGATAATAAGCCAATGGCTGTAAATACTATCGATTTTGAAAAGAGATTGGTAAAAGCACCAATTGAACTGGACCGATTGTTTACTACTCATGAAGAAGCCAAAGAGTTTTTTACTTCTTTGTCTTTTACCAATCAGAAAGAGTATGTTACCTGGATTCAAGGAGCTAAAAAAGAAGAAACTCGTCAGCGCCGTTTAGAAACTGCATTAGAAAAATTATTGGCAGGCAAAAGAAATCCAACAGAAAAATAATCTTTAGCATTCTCTCCGAATAGATGCAGAATGGTTTGAAACGATTTATTGTTATGATGAATTTCAAAGAACAAATTATTCAAGGCATCCCTACGAGCCTTCCAACTCAGAAGACATTTAATAGAAATGCAAGCAGTGCTCCAAAGCGAAAGGATATATTGAGTCCGGAAGAAAAGAAATTAGCTTTAAAAAATGCACTTCGCTATTTCCCCAAAGAATGGCATACTCAATTGGCCAATGAATTTTTGCAGGAGTTGAATGAATACGGCCGAATTTATATGTATCGGTTTAAGCCCGATTATGAAATTTTCGCCAGACCAATCAATGATTATCCTTCGGTAATTAAAGAAGCAGCAGCCATCATGTTAATGATTCAAAATAATTTGGATCCTGCTGTAGCACAACATCCGAATGAGTTAATTACATATGGAGGAAATGGTGCAGTGTTTCAGAATTGGGCCCAGTATCTGTTGACAATGAAATATTTGTCTGAGATGAATGATCACCAAACCCTGCATATTTATTCAGGGCATCCCATGGGACTCTTTCCATCCTCACCATTCGCGCCAAGAGTTGTTGTAACTAATGGTATGATGATTCCAAATTATTCCAAGCCAGATGATTGGGAAAAATTCAATGCCCTGGGTGTAACCCAATATGGTCAAATGACTGCAGGATCTTATATGTATATAGGACCACAAGGAATTGTACATGGAACAACCATTACACTCATGAATGCCTTTCGTAAAAAATTAGGCATGAATGCTGATCTTGCAGGAAAACTTTTTGTTACAGCTGGTCTAGGAGGAATGAGTGGTGCTCAACCCAAAGCTGGAAATATTACCGGATGTATTTCTGTTTGTGCAGAAGTGAATGAAGCTGCCGCAAAAAAAAGATACGACCAGGGTTGGGTAGACGAATTAATCCAGGACATGCCTGGTTTAGTCGCAAGAGTAAAAAAGGCAATTGATCATAAAGAAATCGTTTCAATCGCTTTTGTAGGAAATATTGTAGATGTTTGGGAAGCATTTTATGAACAGCAAATTGTAATTGATATTGGGTCTGATCAAACTTCTCTGCATAATCCATGGAGTGGAGGATATTATCCTGTTGGATTGAGTTTTGAATCGGCTAATGAAATGATGCGGTCAGATCCATCATCATTTAAAAATGAAGTAACTCAATCTTTAATCAGACAGGTCAATGCAATCAATAAACATGTAGCAAGAGGGACTTATTTTTTTGATTACGGCAATGCATTTTTGTTAGAAGCTTCCAGAGCGGGTGCTGATATCATGAATTCCAATGGAATTGATTTCAAGTATCCTTCCTATGTACAAGATATTTTAGGGCCACTTTGTTTTGATTATGGTTTTGGTCCTTTTCGATGGGTTTGTACATCAAGCAATTCAGCTGATTTAGCCATTACAGATCAAATTGCCAGAGAAGTATTAATGAATATAAAAGAAACTGCCCCAGTTGAAATTCAACAACAGTTAAGTGATAATATTAAATGGATTGAAGAAGCTGCCAAGAATAAACTGGTGGTAGGTTCTCAAGCCAGAATTTTGTATGCGGATGCAGAAGGTAGAATGAAAATTGCCATTGCATTTAATCAAGCCATAGCCAGGGGTATTATTTCAACACCAATTGTTTTAGGTAGAGACCATCACGATGTAAGTGGTACAGATTCTCCATATAGAGAAACCAGTAATATTTATGATGGCAGCAAATTTACAGCCGATATGGCCATTCATAATGTAATTGGAGATAGCTTCAGGGGTGCTAGCTGGGTATCCATTCATAATGGAGGTGGAGTAGGATGGGGTGAAGTGATCAACGGTGGATTTGGAATGGTTTTAGATGGTTCAGATGACGCAGAAAATCGAATCAAGAATATGTTGTTCTTTGATGTGAACAATGGAATTGCCCGAAGATCCTGGGCCAGAAATGACGAAGCTATTTTTGCCATTAAAAGAGAAATGGAAAGAACCCCAGCATTAAAAGTAACCATTCCCAATTTAGTAGACGATCAATTATTGAACGATTTGTTCTAATTTTTAGTTTCTTCCATCGCCATTAATTGCTCAAATTGGTTTTCGTATTGAACCAGTAATTCCTTTAATTGAATATCTGCTTTTTTGTAAGAAGCTTCCAAAGAAGTAAATGCATTTTTATCAGCATAACTCGAAGGGTTTCCCATATCTGCTTCAATGCTTAATTTTACGGCTTTTATTTTTTCTATTTCTTCTTCTAAAGCCGATAATTTTCTTTGGGCTTTTTGTAATTCTTTTTGGGCTTCTTTATTAATAGGAGTGTTGTTAACTTCAGGCTTATTAACGGCTTGCTTTACTTCTTTTACAATGGGCAATTTCTTTTCTTCTTGCTCAGCTATTTTTCTCTGCTTCTCCATTCGCTCATTCCATTCTACCCATTCCTGATAAGTGCCTTTAAATTCTTTGATTTGTTGATCAACAATTTCCCAGATTTTATTGGCCGTTTTAGAAATGAAATACCTGTCGTGACTCACTAAAATATAACTTCCTTCGTATTTATTCAATGCTTCAGCCAATAATTCAACTGAATGCATGTCCAAGTGGTTGGTAGGTTCATCCAGTATTAAGAAGTTGGCTTTACTAACAATGGTTTTTGCTAATGCAACCCTTGCTTTTTCTCCTCCACTTAATACTTTGATTTTTTTATCGACGTCATCGCCACCAAATAAAAATGCACCTAATAAACTTCTTAATTCTGGATCAGTTTTTTTGCTACCACAATGCTGCAATTCCTCTAAAATGGTATGGCCCATTCCCAATGCTTCTAATTGATGCTGTGCATAAAAGCTCTGGTCTACATTATGCCCCCATTCTCTTGCTCCTGTAAATTTCTCCGTACCGGCTACAATCCTTAGAAGGGTTGACTTTCCTTTACCATTCGCTCCAATCAAGGCAATTTTATCTCCTCTTTCAATTTCGGCAGAAGCATTGGTCACAATATGATTGTTGCCAAATTGCTTACCAATATCTTTTAAGGTTACCAGCACTTTTCCGGGTACTTTATCCAATTGGAAATTGATTCTTAAATCGGGTCTTTCTAATTGAACGTCTTCTATTTTATCTAATTTATCTAAGCGCTTTTGAACACTCTGTGCTTGAGCAGCTTTACTGGCTTTGGCTTTAAATCTTTCGATGAATCTTTCTTGTTGTCTGATATAATCTTGTTGATTCTCGAATGCCTTTTGTTGCATATCAATACGAATCAATTTCTCTTGTTCATAAAAATCAAAATCACCAGAATAAATATGTAATTGTTGCTGGTACAATTCAACAATTTTATTCACCATTCTGTTGAGGAAAAATTTATCGTGACTAACAATTACTACACTTCCTTTATAATGAATCAGGTATTTCTCCAGCCATTCGATTGAAGGTAAGTCTAAGTGGTTGGTAGGTTCATCCATCAACAATACATCTGGTTGTTGTAGAATCATTTTTGCCAACAATACCCTCATTCTCCATCCTCCGCTAAATTCTTTATAGGACCTAACTAAATCTTCATTGCTAAAACCTAAGCCATGTAAAACTTCTTCTGCCTTATGATGAATATTGTAACCATCTAAAACATCTAATTCATGCAAAGCATCTGTATATTGAATTAACAAAGCCTCATCTTCTGAATTTTTTTCCAATGCATTTCCCAAGGCTTCAATTTCTTTTTCCAAAGCCCTTACTCTTTCAAAAGCGCCTAATGCTACTTCCGTAATATTATCATTGGTGTCAAAACTCAATAGATCTTGATGGAGATAACCGATGGTGGTTTCTCTTCCTTTTTCTAATGTACCCTTTGATGGTTGATATTCGCCCACTAAAACCTTTAATAAGGTAGACTTTCCAGTACCATTATAACCCACTAAACCTATTCTATCACCTGGCTGGATATGCCAAGTGGCATCTTCAACAATCACGCGTGCACCAAACTCAAAAGTTACATTCTGTAATCCAATCAACATGTCAATCAATAATTTAAGTTGGCAAAGGTAATTCTAATCTGCTGCCAAAATAAATTGCTTTAATTTTGTTCAATACTTTTTTATGAAAAACCTTGCTTTACCTATTTTATTATTGTTCTTATACGCTTGTAATAGTACCGATCAAAAAGCTCCTTTGGCCTTTGAATCAACGGTTTTAACAGGAAAAGCTGGACAATCTGAAGCATTTAATCAATCTTTCAAAATGGTGTTACATGCTTATTACGATTTAAAAGACCAGTTTGTCGCCGAAAATGAGTCTGCCATTCAATTAAGTGCTAATCAATTGTTAAAGGAAATTGATAGTTTGCCCACTAAAGAATTAAAAGGAGATACGGCAGTTGTTAGTACTGCCCAATCATATATAGACGGAATATCAGCTGAAATTAAAGGGCTTTTGGGAGAGAAAGAGGTAGAAGCTAAAAGAAAATCGCTGCAAATGATTAGCGAGCAGTTATATGATCTTATTAGAACCGTGCAATACGATCAGGATAAGATCTATCTAACATATTGTCCAATGGCATTTAATAATGATGGAGCAAGCTGGTTGAGTAATTCTTCGACTATTCGGAATCCTTATCTTCCAAAAACAATGTTGAATTGTGGTGAAGTTCGAGATTCAATTGATTTTAGCAAAAAATAACCATTTTAGAGAACTAAGCATTTTTTTTATTGTTTGAATAAATAATATGAAACAACTGATTTTGGGTTTGATTTTTTTTGGATTTGTTGTAAAAGGGGTTTCGCAAGAAAAATACACCATCAGCGGGTACATTAAAGATACACTTAGTGGAGAAACACTGATTGGAGCTAATTTGGGAATCAAATCTGCAGGAAAGTCGATTGTTAGTAATGGCTATGGTTTTTTTTCTATCACATTGCCAAAGGGTAATTATCAATTATCAGGTTCATTTATTGGGTATCAATCCAAAGAAATTTATATAGAGTTGAATGAAAATAAAGTGTTTAATATGCTTTTATTACCCAACTCTGCTGTCATCAATAATGTGACCGTTGTTTCTAGAAGAAGAGACAATAATGTAAAGACGGCACAAATGGGTAAGTTTGAAATGAATGTGAATACTGCAAAAGCTTTGCCTGCATTTTTTGGAGAAGTGGATATTTTAAAGACCTTACAATTATTGCCAGGTGTGAGAAACGCGGGAGAAGGAAATGCAGGGTTTTATGTTAGAGGAGGCGGACCAGATCAAAATTTAATTTTGTTGGATGATGCGGTTGTGTACAATACGGGTCATCTGTTTGGCTTTTTCTCTGTATTCAATGCAGATGCTATCAAAAATGTAACATTGATTAAAGGAGGTATGCCAGCCCAATACGGCGGGAGATTATCTTCTGTTGTAGACGTTGCCATGAAGGAAGGCAATCGAAATAAAACTCAAGTGGATGCTGGTATCGGATTGATTGCCTCCAGGTTTAGTGTACAAGGACCTATGTTTAAAAACAAAGCTTCGTATATCATCTCTGCCAGAAGAACTTATGTAGATGCTTTGGCCAAGCCCTTAATAAAGAAGACCAGCGATTTTTATGGTTCTGGTTATTATTTCTATGATTTAAATGCCAAATTCAATTATGAATTTTCTGAAAAAGACCATATTTATTTAAGTGGCTATTTTGGAAGAGATAAATTCAATTTCAATAATGCTGCTAGATCATTTAAAACATTGATCGATTGGGGCAATTCAACAGCAACATTAAGATGGAATCATGTGTTTAATAAAAAATTATTCTCCAATACTACATTGGTGTACAATGATTATAAATTCAGTTTAGATGGAACTCAAAATAATTTCAAGATCAATCTTTCGTCCGGTATCAAAGATTTAAATGTTAAAACCGATTTTGATTTTTATCCAACTCCCGAACATAAATTAAAATTCGGTGTACAATATACGTTTCATACTTTCTTGCCCAATATTTTAAGTGGTAATCAAGACAGTGTTGTTTTTTCTCCATCTAATGCGAGTAAAAAATATGCCAACGAATATGCTGCCTATCTGCAAGATGATTGGGAGATCAATTCAAAGCTCAAATTAAATGTAGGGCTTCGATTTAGTTTGTTTCAACAAGTGGGTAAGTATGCTGCTTATCAAAGAGATGCCAATGGTAATAAAACAGATAGCACTATTTATGGTAGCGGACAATTGGTAAAAAGTTATGGTGGTATTGAGCCAAGAGCTACATTCAGATATGCTTTAAATGAAACTGCTTCTTTTAAAGCTGGTGTAACAAGAAATTTACAATACATCCATTTGGT